>JBLXDP010000022.1:534-5112 GCA_048264005.1 Marinobacterium sp. | reverse complement strand
TGCGCGCAGTACATCACCGATATGTACGCCCGGGCCCTTCAACTCTTCTTTCAGCACGAACGCAAGCTCGGCCTCAATCTTCGGGTGGATCAGCTCATCGTGCTTGATCTCGCCACCTTCAGGTACGCTGAAATAGTCGGCCAGGAAGCCGTAGCAGGGCTGCTCGACTCCCATCTGTGCCATCTTGGCCCAAGAGGTCAGGCCCATCTTCATACCGACGATTTTGTGACCGCGCTCTTCCTTACGGCGACGAATTTCCCACTGGATGTCGAAGGCATCCTTGTAGGTCATTTCAGGATAGTCGTCCGTGATCTTGGTGATCTCATAGGCTTCCA
Source organism: Marinobacterium sp. (assembly GCA_048264005.1). Classification (GTDB taxonomy): domain Bacteria; phylum Pseudomonadota; class Gammaproteobacteria; order Pseudomonadales; family Balneatricaceae; genus Marinobacterium. The sequence continues at coordinate 4,777 of JBLXDP010000022.1, read as the reverse complement.
GCTCGGCGTTTTCACAGTGAATCGCCAGCTCTTCAATCTGTGCCGGTGTCAGTTTGTTCTCGTATACTTCAGCCATTAGATCAACCCCTTCTCTTTCGCCATGGTCAGTGCCAGGTCTTCAATCATGTCTTCCTGTCCGCCTACAGTACCGCGACGGCCCAGCTCTACCAGAATGTCGCGCGCCGAGATGCCGTACTTCTTCTCCGCTCGCTCCGCGAACAGCAGGAACGACGAGTACACCGGCATAGCCCAGCGTCAGGGCGATCGACACGGATCGGCTGGTCCATGATCGGTACGATCAGGTCTTCCGCCACATCCATGATCTTGTACAGGTCAACGCCGGTCTCGACGCCCATGCGATCCAGCACGGCGCAGAACACTTCCAGCGGGGTGTTACCAGCACCGGCACCCAGACCCGCTACGGAGCCGTCGATGCGTGAGGCACCGGCTTCGATCGCGGCCAGGAGTTGGCGATCGCCATGCCCATGTTGTGGTGACCGTGGAAGCGACTTCGACCCTTTCGGCAGTTCTGCACGCAGCAGGCCGATGCGGGCGGTGACGTCATCCGGCAGCATGTAGCCGGCGGAGTCGGTGGCGTAGATGCAGTTGGCGCCGTAGCTGACCACAGTTTGGCCTGTTCCAGGATCTTCTCCGGGCTGACCATGTGCGCCATCATCAGGAAGCCAACGGTGTCCATTTCCATTTTGGCGGCCATGCCGATGTGCTGTTCGGATACGTCCGCTTCGGTGCAGTGGGTGGCCACACGGATGGTGGAGACGCCGCAGTCCCGGGCCATTTTCAGTGGTCAACGGTACCGATCCCCGGCAGCAGCAGCGCGGAGATTTTGGCGTTTTTCATCTTGGGCACGACGGCGCTGAGGTATTCCTCGTCGCTGTGGGCCAGCCGTAGTTCAGTGAGCGACCGCCGAGGCCATCACCGTGGTGACTTCGATCAGCGGCATGCCCGCTTCGTCCATCGCCGAGGCGATGCTGACCATTTCGTCCAGGCTGATTTGTGGCGCTTGGCATGCATGCCATCGCGCAGGCTCATGTCGTGCAGGGTTACTTTTTTGCCGTTCAGGTTCATGTTCTGTTCTCCCCTTAGCCGCGTGCCGGCAGTGTGATGGTGCCGTTGGCCGCTTCTTCAGCACACATCTCGGCGGTGCGCAGACCAGCAGCCGTCATGATGTCCAGGTTGCCGGCGTACTTGGGCAGGAAGTCGCCCAGCCCTTCCACCTGCATGAAGCAGGAGACCTTGTTGCCATCAAACACGGGGCCGTTGACCAGGGTGTAACCCGGTACGTACTTCTGTACCTCTTTCACCATGGCGTGGACGGACTCGGTGATGGCGGCCTGATCCGGCTCGCTCTCGGTGAGGCAGTGGATGGTGTCACGCATCATCAGCGGTGGCTCGGCCGGGTTGATGATGATGATCGCCTTGCCCTCTTTGGCACCGCCGACCTTTTCAACGGCACCGGCCGTGGTGCGGGTGAATTCGTCGATGTTCTGACGGGTGCCCGGCCTACGGAACGGAGAGGAGACGGTGGCGATGATCTCGCCGTATTCAACCGGCTGTACGCGGCCGACGGCAGCGACCATCGGGATGGTGGCCTGGCCACCGCAGGTGACCATGTTGACGTTCATCTCCAGGTTCTTGGCATGGTCGGTCAGATTGACCGGCGGGATGCAGAACGGGCCGATGGCGGCCGGGGTCAGATCTACCATGATCACGCCCAGTTCGTTCAGCTTGCGGCTGTTCTCGGCATGAACATAGGCCGAGGTGGCGTCGAAGGCGACACGGATATCGTCTTCACGATGTGCGGCAGGATACCGTCCACGCCGGTGGCGCAGGTCTTGATGCCCATTTCGGCAGCACGCTTGAGGCCTTCGGACTCGGGGTCGATACCCACCATCCAGACCGGCTCGATCCACTCGGAACGCTGCATTTTCATCAGCAGGTCGGTGCCGATGTTACCCGGGCCAATGATGACCGCTTTGAGTTTTTTGCTCATGTTTCGTATTCCTGTAATCAACGGGACCGATCAGATGAAACGGACAGACGCACTGCCGATGCCACCGATGCTGACACTCATGAAATCACCGGCCTTGACCGGCTCCAGCGGAACCAGGGAACCGGACAGAATCACTTCACCGGCCTTCAACGGAATGCCGAACTGACCCAGAGTGTTGGCCAGCCAGGTAACACAGTTCACCGGGCTGCCCAATGCTGCGGCACCGGCACCGGTGCTGATGATGGAACCGTTTTTCTCAACCACCATGCCACAGGTCGCCAGATCGACCTTGCGCGGATCAACAGCACGGTCACCCAGTACAAACAGACCACAGGAAGCGTTGTCCGCCACGGTGTCCTGAATTTTGATCTCCCAGTTCTCGACACGGGAGTCCACCACTTCAAAGCAGGGAATAACGCAGTCGGTCGCTGCCAGTACATCAGCGTTGGTGATGCCAGGCCCATCAGGTCCTTTTTCAGGATGAAAGCGATCTCACCTTCAGCCTTGGGTTGCATCAGACGCTCGGAGATCGGCATCTCTTCGCCCTGGCTGAACGCCATAGAGTCGGTCAGGTAACCGAAGTCCGGCTGGCCAACTTTGAGCATGTTCTGCACCGCCTTGAGGTCAGACTGATCTTCTTGCCGATCACTCGCTCACCGGCTTCGATACGGCGTTCCAGCATGCGCAGGAAATGTGGTAGGCGTCATCAATGGTGATATCGTTGACGTTCAGTCGGCGGCGCACCGGCGTACGCTTGATCATCGCTTCGTACAGTTCATCACCACACGCCTGAATCTGTTGCTTATCCATAGAACTCTCTTTTATTGGCTGTGCTGAAGGCGGATCTGCTTCAGTAAGGAAGTCAGATACCAGTTTTGTGAAACGTTCGCTGTGTTCAATCTGGGTCCAGTGACCACAATGGCCAAACACGTGCAGCTGGGCATTGTCGATCCACTGCGCCAGCGTAAGACTGGTCTGCAACGGAATGACTCCTCATCTTCACGGCCGTGAATGATCAGGGTCTCGTGAGGCAAGGCCCGAATATCCGCCTGGGACTGGCCATGGCATCCACCCAGCGTTGACGCGGTGCGGGGAACATGGCCGCGAAAGATTCCTGAAAACCGGGGCGGATACTGGCTTCATAGCGCAGGCGCGCCAGTTCGTCGTTTACTAGCGAGCGGTCGTAGGCGAAGACATCCAGCAGGCGGCGCATGGTCTCGAAGGAAGGTTCATAGCCCCAAACGGCGTCCAGCCCCGGTGTAACTCAAACGGAACACCGACACTGCCCATGAGCACCAAACGGCGAACCCGCTGCGGGTGTCGAATCGCCAGTGCCAACGCCAGGGCGCCGCCGGAAGGAGTTACCTACCAGGATCCGTTTGCTCGATTTCCAGTGTATCCAGCAGATCGATGGCATGTGTCACCCAACGCTCCATGTTGTACACCTGGTCAGCCGGACGCTCGGTATAACCAAAACCAAGCATATCCAGCGCCACAACACGGCGCTGCTTTGCCAATTCCGGCATCACCAGACGCCAGTTGGCCCAAGCCGTCACCCCCGGCCCGGAGCCATGGATCAACAACACGGGAAATCCTTCGCCCAGATCGTGCACGTTGGTCTGAACACCCTTTACGTCCAACATCTGACCATTTCGGGATTGCTCATCGCATGGCTCCTGTTGCTCTGACCGATATCAGCCTTACAGCTTGATGCAGATGTTTTTGGTTTCGGTGTAGAACTCGAGTCCATGCACGCCTCCCTCACGGCCGATACCGGACTGCTTGGCACCACCGAAAGAGGTACGCAGGTCACGCAGGAACCAGGAGTTCACCCAGGCCAGACCCACTTCCATCTGCTCGGCTACACGTACGGCACGGGCAGAATTTTCAGTCCAGATGGCGCATGCCAGTCCGTACTCGGTGTCGTTGGCCAGCTCGATCGCTTCCTCTTCGGTATCAAAGGGACGGATATGGCAGCAAGGGCCAAAGATCTCTTCACGCACCACGCGGGCATCATCAGACAGACCGGTCCAGATGGTCGGTTCGATCCATGCACCACCGTTCAGCTCTTCACCCATATCCGGGATACCGCCGCCGATTTCGACGGTTGCGCCCTCTTCACGGGCCAGGTCGTAGTAGTACTTGACCTTGTCACGGTGCTCCAGACTGACCAGCGGACCAAAGTTGGCCGCCGAGTCTTCCGGACGGCCCAGCTTAAGCTTGGCCACCTCT
>JBLXDP010000022.1:242-524 GCA_048264005.1 Marinobacterium sp. | reverse complement strand
GAAAATGGGTCGTTCAACGTAGACACGCTCGGTCCCCAGGCAGACCTGACCACAGTTGACGAAAGCCGAGCGCATGGTGCCCTCAACCGCCTTCTCAATATCGCAGTCTGCAAACACCAGGCCGGGGTTCTTGCCGCCACACTCCATGGAGATGTTGCGCAGGCCAACGGAAGCGGCACGCATGATCGCCTCGCCGGTACGGGTTTCACCGGTGAAGGTGATCGCATTAACCAACGGATGCGTGGTCAGGAATTCACCGGCCGAGTTGGGGCCGAAACCGGG
>JBLXDP010000022.1:0-232 GCA_048264005.1 Marinobacterium sp. | reverse complement strand
ACCACGTTGAATACACCCGGCGGTACGCCGCACTCATTCATCACTTCACCCAGAAGGGTGGTAGTGGCCGGTGTTTCTTCAGACGGCTTGACCACAACGGTGTTACCACAGGCCAGTGCCGGACCAACCTTGAAGGTCATCAACAGCAGCGGCAGGTTCCACGGAGAGATAACCGCGATGACGCCCTTGGGTGTACGATGACCCACGTTCAGTGCGCCCTGCCCATCCGGTG
>JBLXDP010000021.1:0-9254 GCA_048264005.1 Marinobacterium sp. | reverse complement strand
GATCGATCTGTACACCGGCCTGCGACGCCTCGTACAGGGCACGAATCAGTTTGGGCTCGGTCAGGCCGTTCACCTTAATGATGATGTGCCCCTGCTTGCCCGCCTTGACGTTGCGAATCTCGTTCTGAATCAGTTCCAGCATCTTGGCGTGCAGCGTGAACGGCGCGTTGTACAGCTTCTGCAGCTTCTGGATCTTGCCCATGCCGGTGAGCTGCTGGAAGATCTTGTGCACGTCCTCGCCCACTTCGTTGTCGGCGGTCATGTAGCTGTAGTCGGTGTAGAGCCGCGCGGTTCCGGAGTGGTAGTTGCCTGTGCCGAGGCAGTAGCGCACCAGTTCGCTGCCTTCGCGGCGCACGATCAGCATCATCTTGGCGTGAGTCTTGTAGCCCACCACACCGTACACCACCAGACAGCCCGCTTCCTGCAGACGGCTGGCCAGCTGCAGGTTGCTTCCCTCATCGAACCGCGCCCGCAGTTCGATCACCACCGTCACTTCCTTGCCATTGCGTGCCGCTTCCACCAGCGCGTTGACGATGCGCGGACTTGACTTTCGGTACGGTACAGGGTCTGCTTGATCGCAATCACGTCGTTGTCTTTCGCCGCCTGACGCAGCAGGTCCACCACCGGAGTAAAGGACTGAACGGCAGCAGCAGCTGGTCGTTCTTGCGCAGTGCGCTGAAGATAAACGGCGGTGCTCTTCAGCTTGTTGGCAGGTTTGGAGTGAAACTTTCCAGCGCAGCTCTGGGCGCTCCACCAGATCCCGTACCGCCATCAAGCGTGTCAGGTTGACCGGCCCGTTAACACGATAGACGTGGCTGTCCGAAGGTTGAACTCTGCCTGCAGAAAGCTGATCAGGTTCCGGGCGCATGGCTTCCACTTCCAGCCGTACTGCATCACCGAACTTGCGCGAGTGCAACTCACCGCGCAGGGCACGGGCCAAATCTTCGATCTCCTCGAAGTCGAAGCGAGATCGGCGTTACGGGTGATACGGAACTGGTAGCAGCCATCCACCTTCATCCCCGGAACAGCTCGGCAAACTCATGGATACCGATGACAGGAAGATCAGATTGTCACCGCTATCACAGAGCTCGTCCGGCAGACGAATCAGGCGCGGCAACGACGCGGAGCGGAATGACGCCATGCCGGTCTCTCGGCCGAACGCGTCCTTGCCATCCAGCTCAACGATGAAGTTTAGGCTCTTGTTTACCAAGCGCGGGAAGGGGTGGGGGGGTCCGCCCAATCGGGCTGATCAATGGCACGATTTTCTTCAAAGTAGTCCCGCACCCAGATTAACTGTTCCGCCGTCCAGTCACTACGGCGGCGGAAGTGATATTTTCGTTTCCAGAGGAAACATTATGTCGTTCAGAATCTTGTATTGCCGCTCAATATTGATGGCACAGATCTCGGCAATCTTGTCGAGCACCCTGCGGGTGCATTGCATCCGGCCCTACCGCCTCACGGCCATACTTGAGCTGTCGCAACTGCCCGCCACCCGAATTTCGAAAACTCATCCAGTTGCTTGAAAAGATCAGCAACATCAGCCGTTCCAACAAGGGTAGCCATCCAGCGCCTGTTCCAGCACTCGCACGTTGAACTGCAGATGGCTCAGTTCCCGGTTGATGTACAGCTCGGGCGCTTTCAGATCCACCGGCAGTTTTTCGATCGGATCATGGTCGGCAGTATCTCCCCTCCCAGCAGGGTGCGGCTTCGCTCTGCTCCAGCGTCACAGTCATTATCCTGACTGATATCATTCATTGCACTTTCTCCCGGGTTGATACTGTCGTCCATCGTTTCACTTTGGTTTAGCGTTGCAGCAACTCGGCAGCCCTGACCGCAAATAGGTCAGAATGCCGACGGCACCGGCGCGTTTGATGCATGTCAGCTCTCCAGAATCACCGACCTCGTCGAGCCAGCCATTTGGAACGCTGCCATGTGCATGGCATACTCGCCACTGACCTGATAGACAAAGGTCGGCACTTTCAGTTCGGCTTCACACGGTGCACGATATCCAGGTAGGGCATCCCGCTTAACCATCACCATATCGGCCCCTTCGGCCAGATCCATCGCAACCTCGTGCAGTGCCTCATCGCTGTTGGCTGATCCATCTGGTAACTGAATTTGTTTTGCCCAGATTGCCTGCCGAGCCCACCGCATCGCGGAAGGCCATATAAGCACTCGCATACTTGGCAGAATAGGCTATAATGCGAGTATTAACGAAGCGTTGCTTTCCAGCTCATCACGGATTACGCTGATACGGTAATATCACGCGCACACGGGGGCCACCACACCGGCACTGCTGGCGGGGATCGAGTTCACCAAAGGCCCACGGTACGGTCGCGAGTACAGCTGGTCTCGCCGATGACGTCCTACCGGTACAGATCCAACGCCACATCGGCAACACCTAACGGCAGCGTTTTCAGGGCACGCACCGGTACGCTGTACCGCCCATCAGTTGCAGGTTCTTCGGCACCGCCTGCCTGGCTGGCACCGGAAACAGCGCCAGCATGGGAACACCAGCGAGCGAGACGGCTTTTTCCACCAGCGATCGATGCCGCAGCGTTCACCGGCACGACGATACCGCCTGGTCGCTCGCCCAGCACGAAGACCGGATAGATCAGATCATCTGTGGCAGGATATTTTCGCATACGGCAGATACTGGCGCGTACCAAGCGCGTGGTTTCCGGTAGAAACGCTGACTGTTAAAAGCCACGGCTCGATTCCTCAGGTGCATTGACGACAAAAAGATGACATACAGGTGACAACGGCCCGTTCACGCGGCACATCACCTGTTTGGTATTGGTCTAATCTAACGTAATCTGTGACCAGCGACACGACCCCTGTGGGGCGAGTACGGAAAACACTCAATTGCATCGATGGTTGGCAGCCAGGCGGTTCAGCCCATGAAAAAGATCGCGGTGATTCTGTCCGGAAGTGGTGTATTTGATGGCTCCGAGATCTACGAATCGGTCCTTACCTTCCTGCGCCTTGAGCATAACGGCGTGGCGTATCAGTGTTTTGCCCCAATGTGGAGCAGATGCACGTGATCAACCACCTGACCGAAGTGGCCGAAGGTGAAAGCCGAACGTACTGGTTAAGCGGCGCGTCTGGCGCGGTGAAATAAGGATCTGGCCGAGGGTGAACCCAGCCGAGTTTGATGCGCTGATCATCCCCGGTGGCTTTGGGCCGCCAAGAACCTGAGTGATTTGCCGTCAAGGGCGCCGACTGCACCGTCAACCCACAGTTGGTCACATTTGCCCGTGCCATCCATGCCGGCGCCCGTAGCCTGGTCTGCATTGCGCCAGCCATGACGCCGAAGCTGCCGGCATCCGCTGCACTATCGGCAGTGACGAGGGCGTTGCCGGCGCATCAACGGGTGGGAATACATGAAAACTGCCCGGTGGATCAAATCGTGGTCGATACCGACAACCGGGTCGCACACTTCAGCCTATATGCTGGCAGGCTCAATCAGCGAAGCCGCTTCTGGAATCAATCGCCTTGTGGATGAAGTGATCAAATGATTTGACCCGCAAAATTAGGAAAGTACCTTATATCCACCCGGACTCGGCATAACGGGTCTTGTGGATCTCCTGTTCAGGGAACGAATACAAGGACGGCCACGCAGCAGTTCAGGACGCACGGAGTGCACAGGCAAGAAGCCGCTTTTTACAACTGCAGGGATACGGATGCCAGAGAGAGGAGCCCGATGATGGATCATCGGCTCCTTTCGCTTTTTATGGACGGTAAAGCTCGCGGACGGCTGGCACAGCGTGCGTCCACCCCCATCAAGCGTGATGGTCTGACCGGTCACGCGCTGCGCGCCGCCGGGCTGATCAGAAACTGACACGCCCGCCAACCTCTGGCTGATGAACGCGCCTGGGCACGCTTGGCATAATCTGTCGATCACATCCTGCCCGAAATTCCGCTGGCCTTGGCCTGTGCAGCACTTGCTGTTCAACCAGCGGCGTCAGTACGCGGGAAGGACAGACCGTATTGATACGTCAGTATCGGCCGTTTCCAGCGCTACAACCTTTGAAAAGCCCAGCAGGCCATGCTTGGCCGCCACATAGGCGCTTTTATACGGTGATGACCAGTGCGTATGGAACCGACATTGATGATGCGCTGAATCCCTGCTGTCGCATGCCGGGCAGCAGCGCGAGTCAACATGGCGGCCCTGGTGAGCATCACCTGTATCAGCTGATCGAACTTTTCCGGCGGAAAGTTCCAGCGGAGCTGCACGTTGCAGCCCTGCATTGTTGATCACATCAACAGGCTCGCCATTCAGAGCCTTTGCCGCCGTGATCCGACACACCAGTGCCAGCCCGGCTTCTCCGCTGACGCCTGAATTTCTGGCCACGTCGTCTGCAGCCTGTTGCCTGAGATCCGTCACCAGAATGGTATGGCCTGGTCGCCAGCGCCAGCGCAAGCCCCTTGCCTATGCCACTGCCGGCACCGGTAATCACGCATCTGCTTTCTCCTTCATAACGTCAAACGGGCATTTCAGACGAGTGCAGATAACTATAGCAGGGGCGCGCAACCCGGCATGAGAGGGTGAAACCGACGGACATATTCCTGCTGCCAGCTCGCGCCCAGTGCATCCAGCGACTGTTGACGACCCGAGGCAATCCACTGCGCCAGTGCAGTTGCCACATCCGCCAGGGCGACGACTTGGAGACGACTGTGCCAACCATGCCTCTACCGGCTCCAGCGCCAGCTCCGACATGGTATTGGCCAGCCCATCTGTTTCAATACAGCGGCGTTGAGCGCTGTTCCACCTGACGCAGCGGTTTGACCAGCAGTTTTTTCCCGCCTGAATCGCCTCGCTGCACAAACCAAAACCGGCATTGCTGATCACGCCGGCACAGCTGCACAAGTCACGCTGAAAACCGTCACGCGAGAAGGGTTGCAGTTCCAAAGGCCCGCGTTACCAGGTGTTGCAATATTGCAATAAACGCGAAAGCGATATTTCTCGAAAGGCACTCAGCCAGTAGATAACCTCATCCATGGACTCAAACGGCAGATACACCAGAATTTTGTCCGGTTCCTCAGTCAACGGATAGGCGGAGGGGCTACCAGGCGGCAAAATGGGATATCGAAGTGGTACCAGTGCACACCCACCGCCTCATCCACAGGTGCGAACAGTTTGAGGACGGTTTCAACCAGGGTTTGAATCCGGTCCCGAATGGGGTGATGGAAAGCATACTGGTGAGCAATACCATGAGGGTACGCCCTGATGCCGTGCTGCCCAGCCGTGACAGGTTCAAAGTCACTCAGCACCAGATCGTAGCGGCTCAGATCCAGCTGGCGTAATCGCGCCAGAACTGCACTGGCCGACTTTGCCTAAGAGTTTTCAGCCAGCCCACCCGCCCTGCAGAGGACAAAGGTAAAACCACGCCGGGTTTCAAACCGACCAAAGCACTCCATATTGAACAGTTGTTCAGGCGCCCGTCCACTCAGCAGCACATCAACCTCAACGCCTGCCGCCTGCGCGCAGGCAGCACCCGAGCCCGGGTGATATGTCCATTCCGGTTGCTGCACGCCATACAGAATACGCATCAGATCCACTCCAGACGCCCAGCGCCAGCAGGGTCGAAGTGATGCCGCAAGCACCTGCGGCAATATCAGTCGGGTAGTGAACACCAAGCAGCACTCGGGAGCTACCGATCAACAGTGCCAGAATAAAACCAGGCAGCATTAGTGAAGTGTAAAATTGCGCCAGCAGCATGGCAAATACGAAGGCGGTTGCGGTGCCCGGACGGAAGCTGAATTGTCCGATGGCCGATGGTGCTCGAAACCCGCAGACGATGGCAGGCCGGTCACGCCGGATGGTGTTTTTCAGCAGCAGATAGAGCGGCAACTCAATGCCGTAGGCCAAAAGCCTGACCAGCAGAAAGGCCTGGCCATCTTCAGGCTCCCACAGAGCCAGCGTCAGCCCAGTATGAGATAGAGGCCGCCATCCCTGCCAGATCCATCGGCTGCCCGCCATCACCGGTGCATGCTGACCGTAGCCGTTGCACCAGAAGAAGGCGCGGGTATCGAAGGCGCTGCTTCTGCAAACGGTTCATGGCGACCACCCTTGCTGGCACTCAGGTGATCATTTTTCGTTCAAAGCGGTGAAAGTGCAGTTACATCAAGGTGAAGCTTAATGACAGCCACTCAGTGCTGCAGCCAGTCAGTAATCAGTTGCGTCAGGCGATTCGGTTGTCCCGGGCAACATATGCCCTCCTTCCACATTGATCAGTTCAAATGGCTGTTTTAGCCATTCTACCCGTTGGGAGTAACTCAGTGGCAATACCCGTCTCGCTGCCGTGGATGATCAGGCCGCGGAAGTTGAACTCGACAGGCTGCCAGCGGTGTGAACAGGCTGGACAGGGTGCGTAGCGGATAGTCGAAGACAATCAGGGGATCGCTGTTGATCTCTTCGCCGGCAGGGTGACCGGCCAGTAGACGATCGTAGTCGATGAAATTCTTCATCGGCAGCTGTAAGCCCGGCAGCAGCAACGCACTGCTCCAGATCCAGACCGACTTGATGCAGCATATCCGGTGCCATTTCGGTACCCGCGTACCGCAAACCAACCGTTCAATACGCGACCCGCTCGGCACAGGCCAGCCCCAGCAATGCTCCGATGGAATAGCCGTATAAGTATACGGGGCCACCGAAAGTCTGCCGGTAATAGTCGAGGATCTCGCTCAGATCGGTACAGACTTGGTCTACTGTGTACAGCCACGCTCGCCACCGAGAAGATGGCCACGCAGGTCCACACCGACCACATTGAGGCCCCAGAGCGGAAAGATCGACAGCAGCTCGGCATAGAGCTCGAACATGCCGATGCCGGGAATGAACAGCAGCAGGGGTGCCGTCTCATCAGCACAGGAGATAGCTCGGTATGCAGCGGTAACGTGCCGATACGAACACATCGACGCAGTTCCAGCCGAGACTCAATACCCAGCTTTCGGCGCAGCTCGGTACGCTGAAGACGGGCGGGTTATAGCAACTGTTCATAACTTCAACGCTGGCAGCGGCGACAGAATACAGTACTGCGCTGACCCAGCTTTATTTCGGTAAGGTACCGCTACAACCATTGCAGGCTGACCACCTCGGCCATACATCCAGCACCTGACTGAAGTAGCCAGGCTTGCCATCGCCCCCACAAAGTCGCGCAAAGTGTGCCTCCCTGTTCAATGGCGGCTGCAAGTACAGTCTTGATGGTTTCAACCAGTACCGACAGCCTCTGCAGATACGCCCGCCGCTCGGCGTGGATCGATTCCGGCACGATACAGGGCTTCATTGGCATAAATGTTACCGACCCCGACCACAACCTGGCATTCATGATCAGTGCCTTGATTGCTGTTCTGCGCCCTTTGCAGGCGGTCTGCAGATACCGGCGGTAAAGTCCCCGCTCAGCGGCTCCGGCCCCAGATGGGCCAGCAGGCTGTGTTCGGTACCGTTTTCCTGCCACAGCACGGCACCGAAGCGACGATCAGTCAGCCGCAGCAGCTGCCCGGACGCCAGCACCAGATCCACATGGTCATGCTTGCCTGAACCGTACCCTGCGGAAGGATGCGCAGACTGCCTGACATACCCAGGTGCACGATCATCCGTCCTCGACTGAAACTCAGCAGCAGATACTTCGCACGCCGCTCGACGCACCGCACCTCATCACCTTCAACCCATTGTGCCAACTGTCAGCTGGGCCAGCGCAGTCTGATTGACGCACCTCCAGCCGCGTGACACGCTGATGAACAATATGGGGCGCAATCCCACGGCATGTGGTTTCAACTTCTACAACTCAGGCATGAATCTTCCCGTGAAGGCTTGGCAGGGCAGTACCAGATAAACACCGAATACCGCCAGCGCCATGCCACCCAGCGCCAGCACCGACAGCTTTCACCGAACAGCCACCAGGCTTCCAGTGCCGTTACGGCGGCACCAGATAGAAGTAGCTGGCCACACGTGCCACTTCGCCCTCTCGGATCATCAACATCAGCAGCAGATGGCACTGACCGACAGACCAAACACCAGCCACAGCAGGCACCAATAAGCCTGCGCCATTCACCCTCTCGCGTTTCCAGACCAAACTCAACAGCGCCATCATCAGCCGTGGACAGGTACTGGAAAGATCCCGTCAGCAGGTCCGTCCCCCCCGAAGCGTTTGGTACAGCGTGCCTACCGAAATACCCACCCACGCCACCATCGCTGCCAAAATAGCCTCAATGCGCACTCGTGTTGCCCGGCAGCAGCCCGCCGCCCAGCACCAGCACCACACCCAAAAGCCCCAGCAGCAGCCCTCCCACTGGGCCGGCGCAGGTCTGCCCGGTCATCATCCAGGCCAAAACCGCTGTCAGAACCGGTTGCAGACCGACCAGAATGGAGGTCACACCCGCCGGCAGTTGCCATTTGATGGCGGCAAATACACCGCCCAGATAGCATCCATGCACCAGCGCCCTGCAACGAGCTGATGCATCGCCTGCGACGGCGAAGGCCAGCGGGCACGGAATATGAAGATAAACGGAACACGCCCAGCGTCAGCAGCGTGATCAGCAACAGGTTGAATGGTCGATGTACGGCAGGCCGTAACGGGCACCGATAAAACCGGTACTCCACAGCAGTACAAACGCCAGAGGTACAAAACGAATCAACGCGGAGGAACAGACATTCAGGGGGCCTTCTGCACAGGAAACAAACCTTACAACAGCGGTCGGATATACAGCATGCCAGAAAATAAAAAACCCCGCAGCACATTCAGCACTGCGGGGTTCCGGGATCTCCGGTCCAGAACCAATTACTTGATCTTGGCTTCCTTGTAGATCACGTGTTTGCGCACAACCGGGTCGTATTTCTTGAATTCGAACTTGTCCGGGGTGTTACGCTTGTTCTTGTCGGTGGTGTAGAAGTGACCGGTTCCTGCAGAGGAAACCAGACGGATCTTCTCGCGTGCGCCTTTAGCCATGATTCAAATCTCCTCAGACTTTCTCGCCACGGGCACGCAGTTCGGTCAGAACCGAATCGATACCCTTCTTGTCGATGATACGCATGCCCTTGGAGGAAACACGCAGACGTACGAAACGGTTTTCGCTTTCTACCCAGAAACGGTGCCAATGCAGGTTCGGCAGGAAGCGACGACGCGTTTTACGGTTTGAGTGGGAAACGTTGTTCCCGGTTACCGGGCCTTTGCCCGTTACCATGCAAACTCGAGACATAGTGACTAAACCTTTCTAACAAGGGTTATGTTTACTTCTGTTCGATGTTTATTGGC
>JBLXDP010000020.1:0-11740 GCA_048264005.1 Marinobacterium sp. | reverse complement strand
ACCAGCTCGACGGCTTCCCGTTTGAACTCGGGACTGTATTTCTTGCGCTTCATGAACACTCCTTCAGCTCGGTGTGAGCTTACTTGAAAGTGTCCGTGCTAACGGGGTAGAACCCGACAAACCATGGTCCGCTATCGGCCCAGAAGCGGGCATGGGACGTCTACAAAAAGCCGGGTCGATTCTGTACGCCGCATTGTTTGGCCAAGCAAAAACCATCGCTGTTGTTCCTGTAGCTAGCCTGCTCGCCGTTATGAATCGCTGCCTCTATTTGCAATGTTGGATTCTGAGTATCGGTCGCTCTAGTACACGAGGGGTGTATCGCGTCGTTAAGAGGCGCTTACGAGAAGTACCGAGCTTCGCATCGTCGAATTTCGCAGCCAACAGAAAAAGTGCTATTTTGCCATCACATAATCGGACATAATCGGGCGAAACGGCTTTGCGGAAGTGCGAAGGAAAGCACAGATGGGTACGCTAGGAAGGCGGCTGCAAGCCCTAACGGCTGGGGTGCATAAAAATCTGACACGGACCGCATTTTGGTCTTGCGCCATGCGCAACAGAGTCGCCGTCACACTTGTTTGTCTCGATGTCTGACGAGTTCAACGAGCGCCTTCGTTGCGTGCCATCAGAGCGACTGAGGCTTTCCTGCCGCATCGGCATCGCGCTGAGCACTTTACTCAACTATGTCGACATGCAGCTCAGGGCGCTGCTGACGCGCAAGCCGGTGCGCTTTACGCTGTATTTTCTGCTGGGCTACTGGGCTCTCGGCAGCGACCCACTCGGCCTTTCAACAGCATCAGACAAAGCCATCTCCGGTGAGCTTGCCCGCTTTGGTGCTTACCTCGCCCCCGTACCGCCCGCACCGGTGACCGTAGTTGCCATCGACCACGCCAGCATCGAAGGTCTGCATAACGAAGGCAAGGGCTGGCTTACCGCAGATGACTGGCCCCTCACCTATGTAGACCACGGGCGCATATTGCGCGACCTAGCGCTATCCAGTGACAAACCAGCTGCGGTTTTCTACGACATTTTTTTTGAGAAACCTCGAGCGATCAGCGGAGACATGGCTCGGCTGGGCCGGCTGCTTACGCAGCTACGGAATAAGCCCGGAACAGCTCCGCTCATTCTGTCCGGCGGCGGTAGCTTCATGCCCATGTCAGACGAAGCATACCAAGCGCTGGGCAGGCCACTCCTGGCCGTCACCGCATGGGAAGGCTACGGAGATTTCTATCCGCTGCACGCTGCGCTGCGCAAAGGTAGTGATATCGGCGATGCAGCCAATGCTCCGATGGCAGCCACATCGCTCTATCAAGCATTGTGTGCTCGCCGAGGCGAGAACTGCGACTGGATAAAGCAGCCGGGACAACCAAATATGGCCGTTCAATGGGAGCTGGTCAGCAGGCCGGGCTGTGGCAGTAGCGATGCCGAACGCGCATGGGTTCGAGTGGCTAGCGATCTGTTCAACATGCTCGGACGTGCCATCGGTTTCGCTGACGCACCGCTGCCTGCTCCCGAATCGTGCCTACCGTTTCATCAGGTACGCCTTTCCGATCTCTACTCAGACGAACCCGCGAGCCTTCGGCCCCCACACCTCAAACCGGGAGAACCATTTGTTGTGCTTGTTGGGGTGGTCATGCCGAGCATGAAGGATTACCTATCCTCTCCTTTGTACGGCTTGATAGAAGCCGTCTACTTGCACGCGGCGGCGGTAGAGAATTTGCACCGTCACGGTGCTGGCTACATTCACGAGCGCGACATCACACCGGTCGCGCTGGCCCTTCTGATGTTGCTGGTCGCCGCCACCATGCATGTCCGGCATTACAGCAACAGCACCATCAACCGCCTTCTGGAAAGCGAGGTCCTAGTGGTTGTCTTTACACGTTGGGTGCTTTGGTGGCTGCTGCTGTGCATGGTAGTGGTTGCCTTGTACTGCGGATTCTACATGGTATGGCGCATCGCCCCGGAAGGCTGGCTGACGCTTATCGCGCTGGCTCCACTATTGCGCGAAATCGTTCTGACGACCGAATCGAAATACGATCATCAATAGGGAGATAAGGATGAACAACGGACAACTCGTGACAATGATGATGAGCTTGTTGCTGATGCAAGGAGCCCATGCGCAGAACGTGAAAATCAGTGCGATACCCTCGCCTGAGTTCACCGAGGTAGAGTCGCTCAAGACGGGGGCCTTCAAACCAGTAGCTGAGCTCGGGACGTTGAAGTTCCCACTCAACGCTCAGACTGAAAAATCCGAGGGCACCCTGGTATTCAATGCTGCCGGTGAGCGCTACCGAATTGGCCGCGCCGATGTGACGCTGCAAAACGAAACGCTTGTGGTTGATGCCTGCAAGACGGTGCCGGTGATACTTGCGCAGGACGCTCGCTCTGCAACGGTCAAGGGCGCCGGCGAGGGTTGCCAATGAAACGGCTACTATGCGTTCTTTCCATCGCGGCCAGCTTGTTGATGACCGGCTGCGCCAGTGACGCCAAATATAGCGCAATGAAGGAAACGGAGGGTTACGATCGGCGAGTCAATATCAACGACATCCGACAACTCCACCAGATGGATCGGACGGCCGTGCAGGACGTCGAACTGATCCGATATATGCAACGCATACGCACGCGGCTGGAGAAAGCCCAAGGGGCCACTTGCGATTGCGTAGTGGTGGTTGACTCGTTCGGTGGCTATGAGGCGTATTCGCTTTCATCCAACAGCATCGTCGTTTCGGCAGGCCTTATTGCCCAGGCCGGCTCCGAGGACGAAATAGCCGCTGTCATCGCCCATGAGCTGGGTCATGTCTACCAGCACGACAATATCAAAGGATGGATGCAAGAAGCTGCGGTCGACCTGATCAAGGTCGGCGGATGGGCAGCCGGCGCTGGCGGCTACACGATGCTGCTCGGCGACTCGGTAGAAGCAGCCTCGAAGGGTTTGATCTACCGGCGCTGGAACAGCGAGCAGGAAATCGCTGCAGACCTGTTTGCCACCGACTTGTTGGTGAAGAGCGAATACTCGCTAGACGGTCTGAAAATGGCGCTCCGCCGCGTAGCCGATTACGGATCACAAGCCGAGCAGCGAAGAATGCAGAACGCTGAGGGGTGCATGATCAGAAACGGGCAGAAGGTCGCCGTAAATTTCACCGGCTGTACTCAGCAACTAACTGGATCAGAAAAAAGCGTCTATCAAGCTGACCGTTTGCAAACGGTTAAGGAATCGGCGTTCAAGGCTTCGCCAGAACAGCGCCGACGTCGTCCCGGTGCAGCGCCTCCCCGCTTTAACTCCGTCGACTACCTGTTTGGTCTCAATACACTGGTCTCAGATGATAAAGCAGCGCTCAAAAGAGCATTGCAAAAGGTTGAGCGTCGTACTGTTCCGCCTTCACTAGCTGGGAATACAGCTGTAACCAATAGGCTCGCCATGGCGCATTTCCTGGCTGGAAACAGCGAGAAGGCAGGCCGCTATCTGCGTGCAAGCCTGGAAAGCTCTGATAGAACGGCATGGACCTTCAATCAGCTGTACAAGGTGGTCGATCGATCCGGCGATCGTAAAGCTGTACAAAAGGCGATATTGGACGCCCATAATGAGTTGGGCTACATGGCAACCCTGCTCCCTATCGAATATTACCTGTCAAAGCGGCACGGACTTACCGTTCTCGAAGCTCTTTCCTTCGGACGCTGTGCATCCAATTTGATCGATGATAAGGACACTTATCAACGCTGTACTGAGTTCGAGAAATACGTGGCTAGCGGCAAAGCGGATTGGTGATAAGGCTGCGCTAGAGATATTCTATACGCCATGTATTAACTGGGTTTTAGCTGGCAGCATCGCTATCTTGTGATGACACCGCCACCCCAGCCAAACCAAACTTCCTTAAAGAACACGAGGATACCAGCGACGAAAGAGAGTGCGTAATAAGGCATAACATCAGAAATTCAATGGACGAAAAATAAAGAAATACCATGTTTGCGAAAATGTTTGACCAAGTTGTAATTTGCGAAGGAACTCTCGATGCTAGTCGGAACTAGCCGGGTTAGCGATCACTACACTACCTATACTTTTGTTCGCGTCAACGGAACGATGTACAAAAACGTTAAGGTAAACGACTATCTAGACTCCTTCATCAATGTCGGTGAAACCGTAAGAATGTCTTTAATGGGTGATAAAAAAAATCACCTTTTGGTCGCGATCCAAACAAAGGAAGGTGACATTCATAAAACTGAGATTAATCTCTTCTCAATGATTGTTATGGGACTCTTTATATTTGGCCTAGGGCTTTTTCTGGCAGTTTTTTTAGGATTAATATTTATTGGAATTATGCCGATAAACTTTATCATATCAGCCTTGATTCTTGGATATTGTATTCCTGCAAGCATCGCAAAACCTCGTTGTTTCAGTAAGGCCAGCAAAGCTTTAGATAGTCAAAAAACTCACACGACCGCCGAGCCCACTACATAAGACCATCTTAATTACCGACGTTTTTACCTCTTCCAGATACTGGGTGATGTGTGCTCCCCCACAGCGATGAGCGTTCGTCTAGTTAGTGGCGGCTTTTGGCCCAGAGTGTGTAAAAACGTCTGATAAAGCCCTTGCTGTGATTTCGAGGATTTCATCGTAAGGGTCGACCATGAAGCGCTTCATTCAAGGTGAGCATCGAGGCCAAAGTACGTTGCTCCCCGAAAGCCTTGACGACTACGTCAGCGATACCAATCCGGTGCGAGTGGTTGATGTCTTCGTTGATGAGCTCGACCTGGTCTCGTTGGGTTTTGAAAGCGCAACGCCAGCGGACACAGGCCGGCCTGCTTACCATCCTGCGATCCTGCTCAAGATCTACATCTATGGCTATCTCAACCGTATTCAATCGAGTCGGCGCCTTGAGCGAGAGACTCAGCGCAACGTTGAGCTGATGTGGTTGACTGGGCGGTTGATGCCGGATTAAGACCATCGCCAACTTCCGGAAAGATAACAGCAAGGCCATCCGAGGCGTCTGCCGCCAGTTCGTTGTGCTGTGTCAGCAACTGGGGCTATTCGGAGAAAATCTGGTCGCCATAGACGGCAGCAAATTCAAGGCAGTCAACAATCGCGACCGCAACTTCACCAGCGCCAAACTGAAGCGGCGAATGGAGGAAATTGAATCGAGCATCAGCCGTTACCTCACAGCGCTCGATGCCGCTGATCAGGCAGAACCTAAATCTGCTCAGCCCAAAGCATCGCGGCTAGAAGAGAGAATCGCCAAGCTAAAGGCCCAGATGAAAGAGCTTCAGGCGATTGAAATCCAGCTCAACGAATCCCCGGACAAACAGGTCTCACTGACCGATCCGGATGCCCGTTCTATGATGACGCGCGGTACTGGAATCGTTGGCTACAACGTGCAGGCCGCAGTCGACACCCAGCATCATTTGATCGTTGCTCATGAGGTCACCAACGTCGGTTCAGACCGCGACCAGCTCAGCGCAATGGCGAAGCAGGCACGCGAAGCGATGGCATCAAAAACGCTGTCGGTTGTGGCTGATCGGGGTTACTTCAAAAGCGAGGAGATCCTGGCTTGCCACGACGCCAATATCACCGCCTATGTCCCCAAACCGATGACCTCGGCAGCCAGGGCCGAGGGGCGCTTCAACAATGACGCTTTTATCTACGACTCGGTGAAAAACGAATATACCTGCCCAGCTGGAGAGGCGCTGATTTGGCGTTTCTCCAGCGTCGAGAAAGGCATGAAGCTGCACCGGTACTGGAGTTCGAAATGCCAAAGCTGCGCTTTGAAATTGCAGTGCACACCGAGCAAGCAACGTCGGGTTCGGCGCTGGGAACATGAAGCGGGGTTAGAGGAAATGCAGACCCGGCTGAATAACGCACCTGAGATGATGCGAATTCGAAAACGAACTGTTGAGCACCCCTTCGGGACGCTCAAACAATGGATGGGCGCAACGTATTTCGTGACACGTCGGCTGAATGGCGTCGGGGCGGAGATGAGCTTGAATGTGCTCGCCTATAACTTGAAGTGAGTAATGAACATCTTTGGCACCAGCAACCTGGTGAAGGCGATGTCGGCCTAACAAACCGCTACAGGGATCGCCCTGGATTGCCTCAGGTCGGGTCTGGAGACTCTAGCCGCTACTGATGCGCTTCTGTGACGTTGAATAGCCTCCTCGCTGCACCGACAGGGCCGTTGCTCATAGAGCACTGGCTAGCAGCAGCGTTTTTACACACTCTGGGCCGAAAGCTGCCGCGACAACGGCACACTTGGGACAGCAACAGGCATTCTGCTCGATTAGAACGGCTCACTTATTTCTTAGGCTATTGAATCAAGCATGAAAGTCGTTTCACAACGCTGCTTCAGCGTGCATCGCACGCATGTCCTGAGCGGATAAATTGCGACCGGGAGAAAACGAGGAACAAAACTAACTGGCCCAACTGGATGCAGTTGACGACGTGACATTCAAGCCACTCGCTTCGTTATAGCGGCGCAGCTTGTTTTAAGTTAAGAGTACCTATTGCCAATCATGCCTATCATAAACGAGCCCATATTTCGCTTTCATCACATGCTGCCAATCCTCGACGGTAGGATTACGGTTCAACTACAGCAGACGAACCGGTGAGGTTTCCTACACATTGCTGCACCCCTAACGACTCTGGGATTGCCTTAACGCAATGACCTGGGAGCTTTTTAAACACGTAAATGCCGAAGCGCCATATTCGCAGACAACCCCATCAGTCATTTGGGAATCCACCCGAAGGCAGGGACACCGCGCTCTCCAACATCGGCAATCTAGTCGGCGGTTACCAAGGCTATTACTTCAAGACGCTCCAGACGCGCCCGGCGACTCGCTCTTCCGCTAAGCCGAGCAATAGCAGTGTTCGATTGATGCTGAATCAAGGTCCGTGTCCCCCACGGAAATTTCGCTCACCCTGACGTAGCCATGGCCACTTGCTATATCGCAATATAGGCTAGTATTTTTTGAGTCAGTTACGCTAAGGAAGCGAGCTGCAACTACGGTGAACCGGCATATTGAGCCGAAATTCCACTGCCAGAGCGCTGATGCTTACGGCCACGTGGTCGCCATGAAGGCTGCCGAGTAAATGAAAGGAGTTGGGTGTGGGTTTGCAAAAGCGTATCGGAGATTTGGTCGCCAGCGTAAGCGCGGGCATGTTTGAGCGTGAAGAGATCATCGCGGTATCGCTGTTGGGAGCGCTCTGTGGGCAGAATACTTTTTTGTACGGGCCGCCCGGCACGGCCAAGAGTTTGATTTCTCGCCGTATAGCCTGTGCCTTTGAGCAGCCGACCTATTTCGAGTACCTGATGAACCGCTTCAGCACACCTGAAGAGGTGTTTGGCCCTGTATCCATCAAGGCACTGAAAGAAGATCACTACATTCGCAAAACAGATAGCTACTTGCCCAAGGCCGATTTTGCGTTCCTCGACGAAATCTGGAAATCCAGCCCCGCTATTTTGAATACCCTGCTGACGTTGATTAACGAGCATATGTTCCGTAATGGTGAAACCATTGAGAAATCCCCACTCAAGGCCCTGATTGCTGCATCCAACGAAACGCCAGATGCCAATCAAGGCTTGGAAGCCTTGTACGACCGCTTTATTGTGAGGCTGATGGTGGGGCCGATTCGTGAAGCCCAGCACTTCGATCAGCTACTTAATAGCAAACCGACAGAAGCCAAAATCGACATTCCCTCAGCTCTTCAGGTGAAGTCCAGTGAATGGGCTGAATGGATGGCGCAATCACATCAGGTCAAGCTGTCTGCTGAGACGCTAACCATCATTCATTTGATCCGCGAACAACTGGAGCAACAATACGAGACGCTCAAGGTTTATGTCTCCGACCGACGCTGGCAGCGTGCCGCGATGCTGATGAAGGCAGCAGCCTTCTTTAATGACCGCAAGGAAACCAACCATAGTGACGCCTTGCTGCTGCAGCACTGCCTGTGGACGCATGAAGAGAATCGTCAGGCCGTCTGGGATATCGTTGCGGATGCGGTGAAGGCGTCGGGGATTGATAGTGGAATCGATCTCGCTGAAGCGGATAGGCGAAAGGATAAACTCGATAAGGAAATTCACACTGAGCTTTATCATTCGGAAAATATTTACAAGACAGTTACCATTAGTGGCAATGAATTTTTCCAGCAAAAAGTCACTTTCCTTCCTGAGGATAGTTATTATCGTCACCCGGAAGAATTTGAGATATATATTTATAGCGACAAATTAAAGTCGACTGATGCTTTTCACCCTGTCGACGTAAAAGGAAATGAAGAGGAGGACATATACTGCAAATTTGATGGGCAGGGGACTTGTCGTCTTGAATATAAAAGCGGCGGTATCAAATATAAGAAAATCAACATTACACCTTCTGTTTTGTTCCATAAGGGTGATAAAAAGAAAGATATAAATTCGCGCCTGGTTTCTTCGCTATCGCAGTCAGTTATGGAGATGAGGGAGACATTGCAAGGTACACTGAAGCAGGTTGAGGCTAAATTTAAAGGCTACAAGTCAAGACTTGCATCTCCATTTGTGCCGGCCGATAAAGTCAATCTAGCAGTCTTTGGTATAGCGAAACAAATCGAGGACTTACAGCTTCGCATCAAGGACTGCGAACGGCTGGAAGAGCTATGCCGTTAGATCCCCTGTATAGCGCTGCTAAGGATGTTGGCGATAATGTTCAGCAGATATTTTCCTCACTACTAAGAGGCTCTGACTCGATTACAGGCCACGTAGCAGAGAGAATTCGGCTATGGCAATTGGCTTCGGCTGCTGAGCTGAAAGCAGATTTTCCTTTTGCGTTATATGAGCAGCAGCTATCGGACTGGCAAACCAGGAATCAGTCTC
Organism: Marinobacterium sp.; assembly: GCA_048264005.1. Classification (GTDB taxonomy): domain Bacteria; phylum Pseudomonadota; class Gammaproteobacteria; order Pseudomonadales; family Balneatricaceae; genus Marinobacterium. The sequence continues at coordinate 2,909 of JBLXDP010000020.1, read as the reverse complement.
CCCCTGTATCGAGTGCAGAACTGGCAGCAGCTGTTGCGGACTATGTTGCACTGTGTCGTGCCGCCAAAATGCCAGATAATCAATCTTTTTGGCAGCGTGAGCTGGCAGCGGCGAAGGCCTCTGGACCGGTGGTGAAAAAGCGTCAGGCCGATAGCACAGTGAGTGCCCGTCTTTTGCGAGATGAATGGCAAAAGGCCCTGGATAAGGCGCGGGCAGAGTGGGAGATTGAGCGTATATCCATGCTGCGTCGGCAGTTCATGGCGGAGCTCGAAGCATTTCTGCAGTTACTGCAACAGCTTCACCAGCAGTTGGAAATGCTGGGGTTGGACCCTGGAATGTTTCTTGACCTCTCCAAAGGTAATTTGTCTGCACAAGAGATCGAGCGCTTTAGGCGTTGGGCCACATACTTGGCCAATGATCCGGGTGTTCGGTCGCTCTGTGATTTGCTAGGCAAGCTACGCCAGCTGGAGTTATCCGAGCGTATCGAGCGAGCCCAGGTGCGCTATACGCAAGACATTGAGTTACCGGATATCAATTCGCGGGAAGAGATCATCGGCATTCGTTTGGGTCGTGATATTGAGCATGTGCTGCCCAGTGAGCTGGCACTACTGGCTGACCCCGAAACGTCAATTCTTTTTGACCTCAAGTACGTCGAGTCACGCCTGATGTGTTTTGACATGCAGGGCATTCAGCGCGTGCAACACCACTACAATAAGGAAGAGCTGCGCAGCGTTGAAGAGGCGGCCAAACAAGGGCCCATGGTGATCTGTGTCGACACCAGCGGTTCTATGAGTGGTACGCCTGAGACGGTTGCCAAAGCTGTGGCGCTCTTCATTGCAGGCAAGGCCAGGCAGCAGAAACGAGCGTGCTATTTGATTAATTTTTCCACCGGCATCGAGACTCTAGATCTTGGCGACGACTTTGGCATGGAGGCGTTAATCAAGTTTCTGGGCATGTCCTTTCACGGTGGTACGGATGCTATTCCTGCGCTGGATCATGCGTTGGGTGTGATGCAGAGCGATTCCTATGAGCGCGCTGACCTCCTGATGGTTTCAGACTTCATCATGGCCAGCTTGCCGGGCCAGCTACGCCAGCAAATTGAGCAGCAGCGTACTCATGGCAACCGTTTCTATTCCCTGGTTGTAGGCGATTGCTTTATGACTCAACGTCTAACCAGCCTTTTTGATCATGAATGGATCTATGACCCACACAGCAGCCAGATTCATGAACTGATTGGTTTCCAGCGGAAGCTGGAGGGCGTCTTGGAGACCTAGTTAGGTTGGCGTCAGCTGGCCTTAACGTTCAGCATGAGCGGCAACGAGCCTTCCGCAGCGACAGATGTTTTGAAGTGCACCTGAGAAATGTGGGGCATGGGTTCGATTCCCTCAGAATGCCGGTCGAGGCTGTTACTGCACTTCTGTCGCCTATGCAATTCATTGCAGCCGCAGCGATTCTGTCTGCACGCTCATTCGTCGTCCGCCGACAGGACAGCATTGAGGTCGACATCGACGCCAGGCACCAATGATCGGAGCCGTTGGACGAGCCCAACATCCACAGATTGCAGCCGCTCGGGATGGAGTGTGATGTCTGCAGCCGGAAAGCCGAGGAACTGACCGAGCACTGGGTCGCCGCTGTCGATTGCTTCGACGCGCGTTAGCACCATTTCTCCGCTGGGGCTGATGGCGTAGTGAATCTTTTCGCGCTTGCCCAGCTTGAGAGCACGGCGGACGGTTTCCGGCACCGTGATTTGTTAGCGATCGGTTAGGGTGGATTCGACTTCGAAGGTGGCGGCCATGGCGGGCTCCTGCGGATCTGGGTTGAATCTCGCATGGAATGCAATCGCATTGCCTGAGCAATACGAAGCATTGTTTCATAGAGCGCTCGGGTGCAGCAGGCTAGGTGGTCGACTCGACACCACAGCCGCTGGAGTCAATTTTTTCAAAAACAACAGCGTCTGATGAAAGCAACAACCGCCCCCGGTCGCTAGAAAAGCCCGCCGTATCAGCCATCACGGCAGCTTTGGGCCGAAGCCATACTGCGGTCCATCTTGACCAGACGAACCCTAGCCTGCCATCCAAATGTCTCGGTTCTGCTCACATATAACCAGACGAAAATTAAGAGATAGGTCACAGGGAATGTAGCAGAGAGAGGATTTCATCCCGTCTGAACGGCGAAGGGTGTGCCTTATGGCGCATCGTGTTTCCATGGAAACACCCATTCATAGATACATCTGGTCCCCGTGGAAGCCGCTACTTGAAGCTAACCCGTGTTTCCGTGGAAACAACCATTCACAGTCAAAACACTTTTCCGCGGCACCCGTCACTCGCAGCAAAAACCCGTGTTTCCATGGAAACAGCCATTCACGGTCCCAACACTTTTCCGTGGAGCCCGCCACTCGAAGCTACACCGTGTTTCCATGGAAACAACCATTCGCAGTCACAACACCTTCCCTGGAAAGCACCACTCGCATCCGCACCGTGCTGCATGCAAACACACTTTGATAGACACAATCCGTTTCCATGGAACAGCTGTTACTGCACCATCGTCGCCCTTCGCAATGGTCAGTCCGTTCCGTGAAGCCCGTGTCGCTGGGCGTCACTACTTAGTAACAGCTGTGCTAACCGTGCCAGATTACGCGCATCGTCGATGGCCCTGTGATGCTCACCCTCCCAGGAAAGGCCTATGTTTTCCACTGCACACTTCAGCCCTAGCGCACGGCAAGCGAAAATCTTCCAAAAGCACTTCTTTAGATTGATATGACGCGCCGGATCCAGCAATACATCTACCCCTGCTCTGAAAGCGTCCTCCTTCAGCTGGTTTCGGTCGTAATCGCCCCAAGAGCACCAGCGCCAGCCTTCTGTATTTCGCGGCCTCAGCCAGTCACCAAGCTGATCTTGTACCTCCGCGAA
>JBLXDP010000019.1:0-12546 GCA_048264005.1 Marinobacterium sp. | reverse complement strand
TTGAAGGCTGTGAAACCGTAAGGAGCAAAAATGCGTCATTACGAAATCGTATTCCTGGTTCACCCGAACCAGAGCGAGCAGGTTCCGGCGATGATCGAGCGCTACAAGACTCTGATCGAAGGTGCTCAGGGCCAGATTCACCGTCTGGAAGACTGGGGCCGTCGTCAGCTGGCTTACCCGATCAACAATGCACACAAGGCACACTATGTGCTGATGAATGTTGAAACGACTCAGGACATCTTGGACGAACTGTCCAGCATGTTCCGTTACAACGACGCTGTGCTGCGTAACATGGTGATCCGTTGCAATGAAGCGGTCACTGAAGTTTCTCCGATCAAGGCAGCAGAGTCTCGCGAAGAGCGCAAGCCGCGTCGCGAAGAGCGCACAGAGCAGAAGCAGGACAACAGTTCTGCCGATGACAGCTCTGATGAAGAAGCTGCTGAAGAGTAATCGTTAACCTATTTATTGGAGAAGTTCAGATGGCACGTTTTTTCCGTCGTCGCAAGTTCTGCCGTTTCACCGCTGAAGGCGTAAAACAGATCGACTACAAGGATCTGGATACCCTGAAAGGCTACATCACTGAAACCGGCAAAATCGTTCCGAGCCGTATCACTGGCACCAAGGCACGCTATCAGCGTCAGCTGGCGACCGCTATCAAGCGCGCCCGCTACCTGGCTCTGCTGCCGTACACCGACAGCCACGACGTTTAAGCGTCGGTTGATACAACCGTGGCAGCACACAGTGCTGCCAGACTCGTTAATGCTGCTGCCGGAGGTTGCGTGCAGCAGCCGGGATTCAAGACTGCAGCCTTTGCAGAACAAGAGGTTTTACGAGATGGAAGTTATTCTGCTCGAAAATATCGGTAAACTGGGTAATTTGGGTGACAAGGTCGCCGTTAAATCGGGCTTTGGCCGTAACTACCTGGTTCCTCAGGGTAAAGCCGTACCGGCTACCGCTGATAATGTCGCCAAGTTTGAAGAGCGTCGTGCCGAACTGGAAAAAGCCGCTGCTGACAAGCTGGCTCAGGCCCAGGCTCGCGCCGAACAGCTGAACGAACTGGAACTGTCTCTGGTCACCAAAGCTGGTGACGAGGGTAAACTGTTCGGTTCCATCGGCACCCGTGATATCGCGGAAGCACTGAGCTCTGCCGGCGTTCAGGCCGACAAGAGCGAAGTACGTCTGCCGGAAGGTGCGATCCGTCACGTTGGCGAGTTCGACGTCGACATTCAGGTACACCCTGAAGTGACCGCGACCATCAAGCTGGTTATTGCCGGCGAATAATTTCGCTCTGCAATCCGGTTAAGAAAAAGCACTGCGTGGTATATACTGCGCGGTGCTTTTTATGTTCAAAAATGACGATGTTGTATAGCTCAGGAGACGTGATCCGGTGGAAATGGCAGATCTGAACGACGAGGTGCTGGAACAGATCAACAGCACCCCATTCGATTGAGGCCGAGCAGTCGGTTCTGGGCGGCCTGATGCTGGACAACAACGCCTGGGATACGGTCTCGGGTACTGCTGGAAGATCGGTTCTACCGCGGCGATCATCGCATGATCTTCCGTACCATGCAGAAGTTGATCGATGAAGGCCGGCCGATCGATGTGGTCACTCTGTCGGAAGAGCTGGACCGCACCGGCGAGCGCATGGAAAATGCGGGTGGTCTGGTATCTGGTCACGCTGGCCCACCGCACCCAGTACCTCGAATATCCGCGCCTACTCCGAGATTGTGCGTGACCGTTCACTGCTGCGTCAGATGATCAGCGTAGCCAACGAGATTGCCGACAGTGCATTTCATCCCGGCGGTCGCGCCTCTGACGAGATCCTCAACGAAGCCGAGCAGAAAATCTTCAGATTGCGGAAAATCGACCCAATCAGGGAGGCCCCGAGGGTAAATCCGCTGCTTAAGCGTGCGGTGGACCGGATTGATGAACTGTTCAACAATGCGGACTCCCTCACGAGGTCACCACCGGTTTTGATGACCTGGATGATCGCACCGGTGGTTTGCAGAAGTCGGACCTGGTGATTGTGGCAGCGCGTCCTCAATGGGTAAAACCACTTTCGCCATGAACCTGGTCGAAAATGCTCTGATGGCAACTGAGAAGCCGGTGCTGGTGTTTTCGCTGGAGATGCCCGCCGACCAGTTGGTGACACGTATGCTGTCATCGCTTGGTCGTATCAATCAGACCAGGTACGTAACGGTCAGCTTGAAGAGGATGACTGGCCCAAGCTGACGACTGCGGTCAACATGCTCAAGAACAAGCCGCTGTTTATTGATGACCAGCCCGGTATCAGTCCCAACGAGATGCGTACCCGTGCACGACGTATCGTGCGTGAGCACGGTGATCTTGCCATGATCATGGTCGATTACCTGCAGCTGATGACCCTTAAAACGGGTAAAAGTGAAGGCCGTACCCAGGAGATATCAGAGATTTCCCGATCGCCAGCCCTGGCCAAGGAGATGAGCTGCCGGTGGTGGCGCTGTCGCAGTTGAACCGAAGCGCCAGACAGCGTCCCAATAAGCGTCGGTGAACTCGGACCTGCGTGAATCCGGCGCTATCGAGCAGGACGCCGACGTGATCATGTTCATCTATCGTGATGAGGTATACAAGGGACAGCCCGGACAAGGGAACCGCTGAAATCATTATCGGCAAGCAGCGTAACGGTCCCATCGGTTCGGTTCGTCTGGCGTTTATAGAACAGTACCCGTTTCGAGAATCTTTCACACATCAACTACAACTACGATGATGGTGAGTAGGGTGATGCTCAGGACTCCCTGAGCATCTTGTTGCTGAAAGCCTTCAGGCACGGTAACTACCTTGCGGTCGGTGTAATCGAAGAACACGATGCCGGTTTGCATGCGCAATCTCTATCGCCGTATCCTTGTTGCTCAGCAGATAGTAAAGATCGCAGCCGTACTTGTTGAAATCGGCCACCGTTACATCCACCTGAACGCGATCACCATGGAAGCTCTCCGCTTTATAAACGATGGCAGAGTCGGTCATGATGATCCCCGCCCCTTCTACATCAAACTCGGCGTAGTGGTAATGCTTGAGGAAGCGCAGGCGGGCCTCATGTACCATCGACAGCACGGCATCATTGCCCATGTGGCCGCCATAGTTGATGTCGCTGATACGGACACACAATTCGGTGCTGAACAGGTAATTGTCCGGCATATCCAGTTTGATCCGGGCCATTTCGTGCACTCTCCTGAAAGTTGCTTACAACCGATCCAGCTCCTGCATCACCGAGACCATGGCGCTGGTGAGGTAGCAAGATCTGCATCTGACATGATATAGGCTGGCATGACATGAACAAGCCTGCCAAATGGGCGTACCCACCGCCCGGTCGACAAACATGGGCTGTACCTGGGCCAGTGAAACCGGTTCATGACGCTCAATGACACCGATCGCGCCAGCACTCTTACATCGGCTATGCTGGTCAGAGCACGAGCGGGCTCGAGTCCTGCTTCAGGCCTGATTCAATGCGCTGTACCTGAGTGCGCCAGTCTTGCTGCTCCGGTTGGTTCAGGCTTTCCAGTGCCACGGCACAGGCCAGTGGGTTGGCCATAAGGTGGGACCGTGCATGAAGCATCCAGCGCCTCCTGCAGAGATGGTCTGCGCAATCCCGCTGTGGCCAGCGTGGCGGCCAGCGTCATGTAGCCGCCGGTCAGGGCCGCGCAAGACACATGATATCGGGGCTGATGCCGGCATGATTGCAGGCAAACAGTTCACCGCTACGGCCAAACCCGGTGGCAATCTCGTCGGCAATCAGCGGCACCTTGCCACTGATCGCAGAGCGCCCGTGCCTGGCGCAGCCATTCGGGGAGTAGAAGCGCATTCCTCCGGCGCCTGAACAATGGGTTCCAGAATCGGTACTGCCAGCTCACCATGATGCTGGGCCAGCAGGCGTTCGAGCTCTGCGATATCGGTGGCTGCAAAGCCGCCATCAAAGGGTCTCCGGTCGAGGGGCAAACAGCTGCTGTGCCAAGACGCCACTGAACAGTTCATGCATGCCGTTGACAGGGTCGCACACCGACATGGCACCGAAGGTATCGCCATGGTAGCCGTTGCGCAGGCTGATCATGCGGTGCTTTTCCGGTTGCCTCGGGCGTGCCAGTACCGGATCGCCATTTTCAGCGCGACTTCAGCGACCGAGCCGGAATCGGCCAGAAAAACGCTGCTCAGGCCTTCGGGTGTCATCTCGACAGTTTGCGTGACAATTCAATAGCGGGTGAGTGTGTCAGACCACCGAACATCACATGGGACATGCGATCGATCTGCTCATGCGCGGCCTGGTTCAGAGCCGGATGATTGTAACCATGGACCTGACCACCAGGAAGCCATGCCATCGATCAGTTCACGCCCGTCTGTCAGGCGCAGGCGTACGCCCGAAGCGGACTCCACCGGGAACATCGGTGGCGGGTTGATCATGGACGAATAGGGGTGCCAGATATGCTGACTGTCAAAGGCAAGCTGTTCTGTATCAGGGCCGCGCATGCTGATCTCCACTCCTGGGAACTGGTGTGAGGAGCTCATTAGAGCGGTCTTTGCGGCGGGCTGCAACCTCTCGCAGGACTGGTTGCGCACTTCAATTCGGTTGCGGCCACCGCTTTTGGCCTGATACAGAGCTGCATCTGCTCGGCTCCAGCAGTTCGGAGCTGCCGGTATCACTGGCATGGAGTGTGGTGACGCCGATGGAAGCGTCATGGGGATCAGACCATCCGCCGTTTCGGTAGGGGTCAGCTCAAGCAGGTGACGCAGTCGTTCTGCCAGCTGTACGGCACCCTCGGGCCGGTGCCGGGCAGCAGGATGGCAAATTCTTCACCTCCTGAACGACCAATCGAATCAGTTTCGCGCAGGCAGCTTCGAGCAAGGCTGGCAAAAGTGCTGCAATACCAGGTCGCCGGTGTTGTGGCCATATTCGTCGTTTATCCGTTTGAAATGGTCGAAGTCGATCATTAACAGGCTGCTGGGGTGGCCCAGGCGTCGCTCAGGCGTTGCTCTTCATGCAGCCGCTCTGGAAAAGCGCGCCGGTTGCTCAAGCCGGTCAGGAGTCGGTAGTGGCCAGTAGTTTGAGTTTGCGTTCCGCTTCCTTACGGTCGCTGATATCGCGGAATACGGTAACAACCCCGGTTGTTTGCCCACGTTCAATCATTGGCTGGCTGGTCACGACAACCGGCAGAAGTTCTCCGGTTCGGGTTTTGAACTGCTCATCACCTTCATAGGTAATATACCCTTGATCGCGTTTGAGAAAATCGGACACTGTTGCAGGGGCTAGTTCATTTTCTTCATGTTGGTGCAACAGCTGATGCAGGTTTTCCTGATACAGCTTCTGTTCGTTATAGCCGGTCAATCGGCTGACAGCCCTGTTAACGTATAAAGTCCGACCCTCCCTGTCCAGAACATAGATGCCTTCGCCAACGCACAGCCCCGATGGCATCCAGCCGGTATTTCTGTACCAGAATGGCATGCCGCTGCTGGTGAAGATGAAGCAGCATTGAGCCCAGCAGGAGAGTGGCCAGCAGGCTGACCACCAGCATGGTGTAAAACTCCCATTGCGGGCCGGTCAGGAGCGGTGCCGGGTGAATGGACAGGATGTAGCCTCCCAGCTCTCCGGTCGGTGTCTGTACCGGAATAAACGCGGCTGCATAGCCGGCACCTTGATGATAAGTGGCTGTTGCAAGGGCTCTCCTGTCTTGAGCTGCTGACGGATGCCGGGTTGGGCAGCAAGCGAATGACGTAGAGTTTCCAGTGGCAGCTCTTGGTTCAAGGCATCATTCAGGCTGTCGGTATGGGCAGGAAATCCGGGCTGATCAGTGCTGGTTGCAGCTGATCCTGAGGTCCGCCACGCTAGCACCGATTCTACGGTACTGCGCTCAAGCAGGAAGATGAAGGTTTGACGCGGCGAGAGGATGCCAGTGTCTGGCGGATACGGGCAAGGAAACGGCGGTTTCCATGCTGCCGATCATCTGACCGTCGAGCATGAGTGGCTGAATGAAGCGGAAGCCAATGAAAAAAGCGTCCTACCTCGAAACCGTAGCAGGCCTCGGGCTGCTCCTGCGAGCGTCGAAGTGAGGCCTTATTTCGGCCAGAGTCACCATGAACGCCGGGAGCATGGAAACGCAGAAAGCGGTGCCTCTGCCTGGTGAAACTGCCATTGAGCAATGCCGCGTCGCGCAGGTCCTGATAATGCGGGGTAATCGTTGATACAGCTCTTCTCTCAGCAGTGCGCGCTCTGAATGATTATCGGCATTGACGCCGAGATCAAACAGGTGAATCAGTTCAGGCTGGCGGGTCAGATCCGCATAAAATGTATCCATTGCCAGCGCGTATCGGCTCAGGCTGGCATCATGGGTTGCCTGCAGCAGAGTGGAGCGTGCTCCAGATACTGTTGCACCCTGTCCTGGCGGACCTGATGCAGGAACAACACTGTCAGCAGGAAAAGGCCGGAAAGCAGTAATACATGGGTTGCGCATGGTTTGGCCCTTCATGGCTCAAGATCCATTAAGGAGAGCTTAGAGTCAGCTTAGCACCCGTTGCTGACGGGCACAAAGCATCCTCTTCCCGGGCTCAGTCCGGTTGGAACGAAACACCGCTGGTAATCGCGCGCAGGGTTTTGAGCAGCAGTAGACAGACCACAAATGTCACCACAATCAGTGAAAGCCGGAGGCAGCAGAAAAACTCACTGCCTGTCTTCGTCAACATGATTTGGGTCGCGATGCAAAATGCTGCCGTGGGGCTGTAGGCCCACCAGGAGATGAAAAAGCGAATGCGTGAGAAACGCGGCAGCTGGGTAAAAGAAGCAGCGTAATGAACATCGCGGTGTAGTAGAGGATACGTGCAAAACTGTCGACCACTCCCTGGTTCAGTTGCGGGTAGGAGATAAAACCAACCGCAGGCGGTGCGATCATGATAAGAGTGTCGGCAACATTTTTTCAGGCAAGGGGTCGTGAAACAGCACCCGGTTGAAGATCAGTGTTTTCAGTACCAGCCAGTAAACAGACCGATGCTAAAGAAAAACCAGCTGGCTTCGTGTAACCGTGCTGTACACCGGCAATCGGCGCGACGATGTTCCCGACCGGGATAAACCAGGCAGGTGTACTGTGTTGAACCTTGAACCGAGTGAATTGTATCCACTGGGTCATCACATGCAGCGTCAGCAGCAGATGAATGATGGCACCGCTGATCCACAGATGGCGTGAGAGACCCGGTGAAAGCTCCAGGGTGGCGGTGGCGATAAGCAGCAGGCTGATTGAAAAAGCCGGAAAGAAACTGATTTTGATCGGGTGGTTGAACTCATCCATCACTTCAGAGCTGAAAGCGCACGGTTTGAGCAGGTAGATGCTGGTAATCATCAGCAATACACAGGCAGTTACTACCAGCAGGATCTGTCCGACCAGTGGTGACATCCCAGTGTGTAGCTGCTTTCTGCCAGCTTAGCGTGAGGCCTCCGAGTCCCATTACCATTGCAATCAACGCAATGGGGAAGTGCTGGGCGTTGCGGGGCAGACAGCGTTGAGCTGGACTGCTCCGGTCATGGCGGCGGCTCCTTTATTTAGTTTGTTCTAATATTCTGGGCCGTAATCAAGCGGGATCAATCCTGATCAGTCTGAAGGGTGATACTGTTCACCGATTCGGTCCCCGTGATACTGAAAGCGAATGTTCAGACCATACAGGCTGATACCGTATTCTCTTCCTCATCCTGTTTCCTGTAAGCCGGGCGCGGGTCACACAGCAGGACTTCGGTGATCTGTCGTGCCAGTGGCTGGCCAAAGGCGGTCTGCATGGATCTGGCAAGCCTGTTGCGCAGACTGACTGAAATGCCTGGAAGCGTTAACCGCTCGATGCGCGACGCCAGAGCAAACTCCGCTTCAGGCAGGCTGTCGGCGTAGGGAAGGTAGGGTTTGATGTCGAGAATGGGGGTTCCGTCAAGCAGGTCTGCACCTTCACTTCCAGCCAGACCCTATCTCCGCTTTGCTCGATACTGCACAGGCGGACCGGCGACGCTGAGCCTATGGGGTTGGGGCGAAACGGTGAGCGGGTGGCGAAATACTCCCAGAACGCTGGTTGCCACCCAGTCGAGGTGGCCCGCAGTGGGGCTCCAGCCCTGGTCTGAGGTTGCACTGAACAGGAACAGCAGCCAGATATGGCTGCACTGCTCAACCCGCGTACCGATTCAGTTTGAATAGGGGGGCCAGTTCAATTCGGGCGCGAATAGAGGCCAGCCCCGGCTGGCGCGGGATGCGAATTTTTGGTCAAACGGGCTGTGGATAAAGCCGATCGGTGTCATGCTGTGGCTGTGTGGGGCGGTCATCGTCTACTCCGCAGGATTCAGCCGGCAGTATGGCGATCGAGCCGCCTCAACCAGTGGTGCTCGTTTCTGTACCGGCGTTGTACTGCTCCAGTGGCGCGATGCTTTCTCGGCCTGCTCGGCCAGGCGGTGAATGTGGCTCAGGGCATCCATCAATGCAACAGAGTCAGCTGTGTTCAGCAGGCTGGAAATGGTCTGGTTCGGCAGGCTGCCCTTGAGGTACTGATATTCACGCTGTACCTGGCGCATCATCTGGTGCGCTTCGCAGCCCTGAATGGCCTGATCTTCGCGCACCTCACAGGCATCGATGAGATGGATGACCGCCTGCTGGAAACTCCCTGCGCTCGTGGTACCCGGGGTCTTGAGCTGCTCCAGTACAGGGTAGTATTCCGGAAGGCGCGCTGACAGGCGGGCGACTTCACTGAAGTGAGCGCGCAACCCTGAGTGAGATTGGCAGCGTTCCCTGATCTCAATACTCGGGTTCTGTCGTGCCAGCTCTGGTTGGAAGTCACCGATGCGGCTGATCAGCAGGTTCACGCTGTCCGACTGTTGTTGCAGCCGAGTGGCAGCGCCGCTTCAGCGCTGATCGCTTCACGAGCCATTCGACTGCAGATACGGCTGACGCGGGCCAGCTCCATATTAATCGCTTCAACCGCCGAGGGAGGGTCGTGATGATGTTTTTGTCAGATACTGGGGCGTTGCTTCATCCTCTTCTTGAGTGCGGAAACGCTGTTTCAGAAACAGACCATGCGGTCGGTCAGAGGCCACATCAGCAGCACCCCAGCAGATTGAACAGGGTGTGAACATCGGCAGCAACGAAACCAGATCAAACTGGGCCGGATCCAGCCGGTTGAGAAAGCCCCCAGCAGCATCAGCAGCACCAGACCGACCAGCCTGTCCGGGGTTGAAAATGACATGTGCCGCTGATATTCGCTTGGCATTGGATGTGCACCAATGGACGCCAGCAGGGCGGTGGTTGTGGTCCCACGTTGGCGCCGATAACCAGTGCAGCGGCTGCCGCAGAGAAATGCTGCCCGTGTACACCGGCGACAACGCGATCGCAATGACGGCGGCGGAGCCTGCATCAAGAAGGTCATCCGCAATACCGGCCAAAACAAACAGCGCCAGTGCCAACGGCCTGCCAGCTCGGCAAGGGGAACCGAAGAACTCAGGCCGTCGAACGCCTCGCGCAGGAAATCCGGCCGATAAAGATGCCAAACCGGCCACTGCGGTACCGATATGGCCCAGCCGATTGTTGTTGCCTGTAATGCGCAGCACCATGCCGAGCGATCATGGGTAACGCAAAGGCGCTGATCTTGAACTTGAAGCCGATCAGTGCCACCAGCCAACCGACCATGGTGGTACCGATATTGCTGCCATAGATGATCGAAACCGATTGGGTCAGTGTCAGCAGGCCTGCGTTCACGAACCCCAGGGTCGCGACGGTTACGGCGCTGGATGACTGAACCGGTTACGGTAATCAGTGTACCTGATACAAGCCCTCGCAGTCGTGAGCCTGTTGCCATTTCAAGTGCTGCGCGCAAGGAGCGCCGGCTGCCTGTTCAGGCCATTGGTGAGCAGTTGCATGCCCAGCAAAAAGACCGATACCACCAAACAGCTGTCCCAGCATTTCAAATGTCATCGCCTTTCCATCAGGCAGAAAATAAGCTTCAAGTAGCAAAAACCGGACATCCGTCGATGATGGATCAGCCGAATCCTATGCTTATCGGCTTTTAACGGTTCTCGGGTGTTCTTGCCAGAACCCAGACATCGACCCGTTTACAGCCATGCTCACGCAACAGTCGCGCCAATGTTGATACGGTGGTACCTGTGGTCATGACATCGTCGATCAGTGCAACGTACTCAGGAGCGGTTGAGCGCACAGTAAATGAGTCTTGCAGGTTACGGCGCCTGGCTTCAAGACTGAGCGACATCTGTTTGGGGGTTCGACGATGCTTGCGCAGAGCTGAGCTGAAGCGGAATGTGGCAATTGATGGCTCAATCTTTGTGCCAGCAGCTCGGCCTGATTGTAGCCTCTGTATATCTGGCTGAAGGGGTGCATTGGGACCGGTATCAATGCATCCGGCCAGCTGACCTCGTGACGCTGGCGAATAAAATCGCTGAGCGTGGCCGCCAGCCACCCCAGGTGCGCAGGCTGGCGTTGATGTGATCGCCGGAATTAATTGGCTGAGTGGGAATGAATAGGTGAAAGCGGCCTGTACCTTGTCAAAGGCTGGCAGTTCATTGCTGCAATGTGAGCACAGGTCGGACAGGTGGCGGGAAGAGGCAGAGCACAACGAGGGCAGGCATGTATCAACCACGGCAGGTCTGCGTGGCAGCCTTCCGCACAGGCCGTGAAACCGGTGGTCTGACGCACCGCAAAGCGAGCACTTCTGTATATATATAAACAGCTGTTGATTATGTATTTAAACATAGGTTGACGGTTCCTTCTGTCTAATTAAGATGCTGGGAATTGATATGCGATCCGTGCATATCCATGATTATGTCACAAGGGGATTAGGTTATGCTAAGCCGGGCTGAAGTGCGCCACGACTGGACCGAACAGGAAGTACGCGCCCTATTTGAATTGCCGATGAATGATCTGCTGTTTCAGGCTCAAAGCGTACACCGCCAGCACTTCAATCCCAATGAGGTACAGGTCAGCACGTTGCTGTCGATCAAGACCGGCTCCTGCCCGGAAGACTGCAAATACTGTCCGCAGAGCGCCCACTATAATACCGGTCTGGAAAAACAGCGTCTGATGGAAGTCGAAGCGGTGCTGAACAAGGCCAGGCAGGCGAAAGAATCCGGCTCAACCCGTTTCTGTATGGGCGCGGCCTGGAAACACCCCACCGAGCGTGACATGCCCTACGTAATCGAGATGGTCAGGGGCGTGAAAGCGATGGGGCTGGAAACCTGCATGACGCTTGGCATGTTGCAGGAAACGCAGGCGCAACAGCTGGCCGAGGCGGGGCTGGATTACTACAACCACAACCTGGACACCTCGCCGGAGTTCTACGACAAGATCATCACCACCGTACTACGAGGATCGCTGAATACTCTGCAGCATGTGCGGACTCCGGCATGAAGATCTGTAGCGGCGGCATTTTGGGCATGGGTGAAACTGCCAGGGATCGTTATGGCCTGCTGATGCAACTGGCCAACCTGCCGCAGCAGCCAGAGTCGGTGCCGATTAACATGCTGGTGAAGGTGCAGGGCACGCCGCTGGAAAACGTGGAAGACCTCGACCCTCTGGAATTCATCCGTACCATCGCCGTGGCGCGTATCATGATGCCCAAATCCCATGTGCGTCTGTCTGCCGGTCGTGAGCAGATGTCCGACGAATTGCAGTCCATGGCGTTCTTTGCCGGTGCCAACTCCATCTTCTACGGCGAATGCCTGCTGACCACGCCAAACCCGGAAACCAACCGCGACCTGCAGCTGTTCAAACGTCTGGGTATTCGCCCGGAACAGCGCATCGAAGACTCCGATGCCGACCAGGAGCAGCAACGCCGCCAGATCAGGCCCAGCAGGATGCCGATCTGTTCGTCGACGCTTCCGCCCACACTGAGGCGCGCCATGTCCTTCAATGATCTGGCCGCCGCGCTTGAAGTACGGCGGCAGGATACCCTTTATCGCCAGCGCCGAGTGCTGGAGTCGGCCCAGGGGCCGGAAGTCAGCGTTGATGGCCGTCGCTATCTGGCGTTCTGCTCCAACGACTATCTGGGGCTGGCCAACCACCCAGAGGTGATCGCGGCGCTTAAGCAGGGTGCCGATACCTACGGCGTGGGCGGCGGTGCGTCTCATCTGGTCAACGGACATTCGCAGGCTCACCATGCGCTGGAAGAAGAGTTGGCGGAATTTACCGGCCGTGAGCGGGTGCTGCTGTTCTCAACCGGCTACATGGCCAACATTGGTGCCGTCAATGCCCTGATCGGCAAACAGGATGCGGCGTTTCAGGACCGTCTCAATCATGCATCCCTGTTGGATGCGGGCCTGCTCAGTGGTGCTCGTTTCCAGCGTTACCTGCACAACGACCCCGATAGCCTGGCTCAGCGGCTGAGTCGCTCAGAAGCGCGCCGCAAGCTGGTGGTCACTGATGGCGTGTTCAGCATGGATGGCGATATCGCCGACCTGCCTGAGTTGAGTCGAGTAACCCGCGAGCATGACGGCTGGCTGATGGTGGACGATGCTCATGGTTTTGGCTGTCTGGGCGCCAAGGGTGGTGGCTGCGT
>JBLXDP010000018.1:0-29910 GCA_048264005.1 Marinobacterium sp. | reverse complement strand
ATCGCCATACCCATAGGGCACAACGAGCATCTAATTAGTGAAAACCCCGGTCTCGTTGAGATCGGGGTTTTTGCGTTTTGGGTTTATAAATACTGGCTGTTCCTGTCTATTCTTACTCAGTATACGAAGCTACAACCTGAAGACCTGCTTGATAGAAAAGCTCCCCCTGCCTCGCTTTGGAAGGAGGGGGAATACGGGTTAGGCCATCAGGTGGTGGCCCGCGTCGATATGGATCAGGTTGCCGGTCAGTGCTGATGCCTGTTCACTGATAAGAAACGCAGCCATGTTGCCTACATCTTCCGGAGTGCCCAGGCGGTGAAGCGGTGAGCGATGGACTGCATCATCCATCAGTTTGTCAAAGGCCTGAATGCCACTGGCAGCTCGTGTTGGCATAGGGCCTGGAGAGAGTGAGTGGACACGTATTTGATGCTTGCCCAGCTCTGCAGCCAGGTAACGTACCGAGCTGTCCAGAGCGGCTTTGATAGGGCCCATCATGTTGTAATTCTCAACTACCCGTTCTGCGCCCTGATAACTCATGGTTAGCAGGGTTCCTCCTTTAGGCATCAGAGGCTTGGACAACTTTGCCATGCGGATAAATGAATGACAGGAAATATCCACAGCCTTACAGAAGCCTTCAGATGTTGAGTCCAGAAGCTGTCCATGAAGCTCATCCAGAGGGGACCAGGCGATAGAGTGAATCAGGAAGTCGATTTCGCCCCACTCCTGTTGGACTTTGTCGAATACACTTTCAAGCTCACCCGGGTGAGCAACGTTACAGGGTAAAAACAGTTTTGCATTCAGTTCTTCCGCCAGAGGCTCAACATGGGGTTTTGCTTTCTCATTCAAGTACGTTAAGCACAGCTCTGCTCCCAGCTTGCGCAGAACATCCGCACACCCGAAAGCGATACTCTTATCGTTGGCAACACCGAAGATAATGCCTTTTTTTCCTTGCAGGTTGATCATGACAAAAACCCTAAATATATGTTCAGTCTCACCCTAGAATAGGCGTATGACAGGGCAATGAATGCTTACTCTTTGGGGGTAATCAGAAAGAGGTAGAGAGTGGGCCTCTTCGCCAGAGGCCCGGAATACAGCAGCCTAGGCGGGCTCAACAGTCTGCTGGATAGGGGCTGGCAGCGTGCGACTGGGTCTCCCGATATGGTAGCCCTGGGCGTAATCTATCCCAACAGACCTTACCAGCTCCAGCACCTCCTCCGTTTCTACAAATTCGGCTACTGTTTTTAAATTCAGCTGTTTGGCCAGGTTGGTAATACTGGTAACGAATGCCATATCTTTAGGATTACTTCCCATGTTGGCGATGAACTCTCCTTCGATTTTTACGTAATCGATCGGCAAATATTTAAGGTAATGGAAGGATGAAAATCCTGAGCCGAAATCATCTATTGCCAACCGATAACCGGAATCTTTCAGGCCGCGAACAAAGCGTTCCAGAATACCCATGTTTTTAACGGTGTCCCGTTCGGTGATTTCAAACACGATTCTATCCGGCGCAATCTCATGCTTCTGAGTCAATTCATGCAGTGTCTGCAGAAAATCACGAACCAAAATGGCGCGTGGTGACAGGTTGATAAATACCAGGCCTTCATAGTCACTTTTGTTCATCGCAATGAAGGCTTTTTCCATCACGATATAGTCCAGCAGGTGAACCTTGCCCATGGACTCGGCTATTTCAATGAATTCACCCGCGGACATGAGTCGGTCGGGCAGTTCGATTCGGCTAAGAACTTCGACAGCGGGAATACCCTTTTCCAATGGTTGAATAGGTTGAAATACAGGGATAACGCTCCGGTTCTCAATCGCCTCGTTTACCAACAGCATTTTCTGGTTCATATCGTGGAAAATATCAGCGACGTCTTCCTGATGCGGCAGGCTGATACGGTTTTTACCCTGGCTCTTGGCCCTGTACATCAGGTTATCCACAAACATGAACAGGTCCTTGCGGTTATCGGCATGCTCCGGGAACATGCCGACGCCAATTGAGCCTGTAACGCGTACACAGCTGCCCTGGTTCACATCCAGTGCAAAGCCCTGCAGGCAGTCGAGCAAACGCTGGGCGATCTGTTCAGTTTCCTGTGCTGAGGTTTCGGGCAGTACTACAACAAACTCATCGCCACCGTAACGAGCAAGCACGTCACCTGTACGCAGCTCGGACTGCATGGTCAGAGATAGTTCCTGCAGGAGTTTGTCCCCAACGGCATGGCCATAGCCATCATTTACGGCCTTGAAGTTGTCCAGGTCGATGAGCAGCAGTGCAACCGGGTAATCGTGACGTTGGCAACGGTCCAGCTCATAATCGAGCAGTTCCCAGAACATTCGCTGGTTATACAGGTTTGTCAGAGGATCGCGGGTTGCGTAGTACTCGAGGTCGCGGGTGTATTTGTAAATCGCTTTTACCGAGCCGACCACATTGAGCAGGGTGGATAGAACGCTTTCCAGTACCAGAACCTTGGTATTGTTCTTGACGATATCTGAGTGCACTCCGATACCGACAATACCGCCGATCTTGGGTGTTTCGACCAACAGTGATTTGGTCTGCAGCTCTATCTCGGCAGGATCCAGCACCATTTCGCCATCGGAGTGAACATGGTTGTGGTGGATAACCACTTCACCGGGCAGCTGGAAGGTTTCGTTGGTCCGTAATCGTTTCAGGACTGCTGCTTCCATCATGGCGCGTGTATCTTCACTGGGAGGGTGCAGCCAAAAGATTTCCAGATCAAACAGCTCGTCATCCACCTTGAAGATCGAAAACATGGTGTAGATCTGGATTACCTGATTGATATCCAGCATCAACATATTGATGTATTCACGCCAGTCTCGGACCACTTCAGACGTGATCACAAACTTCTCCAGAAGGCGTATTTCGAACTCCAGCAAATCCTTGTCAACGGCAATTGCGTTCAGTCGTGAGGCCAGGGTTTCGACCTGATTGAATATGTGATTTAACTCAGTGAAACCCAGGTCGCCACGGTCACGTGATAGTTCGCTTAAATCGTCCAGCGACTCTACGCGGGCAATACGCTGACTAAGCTCATCAACAGAATGATTAACTTTCTGGGTAACTGAGCGTACTGCCAGAAAGCCGAATAGGGCAGGAAGGGGGGATAACAACAGGAGATAATATAGGAGATTTCGGTTGGCGATTGCGATTTGGGGGGTAAGATCCTGCGCCACTTCGATCAGACCCAGGTTATCTCCAATGTTGGCATTGGTATGGCATTTGAGGCATTTTTCCTGCGCTTGCAGTGGATAGAGATAGGTATGCCGATTGTCCTGATGTAATGCCTTGGGTGTGCCTGACTGCATCGCTTGACGCATGGCTGGTGTCAAACTGGGTTGCATGATCGTGCCGTAGAGGTCAGTCACCTTTTGGCCGCGGAAAACCTGAACATCCATATCAGAAGTGCCAGGCTCCGAATGTGACAGCTGTTGCAGGAATTGCTCCAGCTGCTGCCTTGTCCAACCCTGGCTCATGACCAAATACATGGAGTTGAAGGTATTCTCGGCGACTGAATGGGCGATCTCCTCCGCACTGTCGCGCACACTGGCCTGATATGCCTGGCGGCATACCAGCAATAGCACCAGGAAACCGATAGCCGAAAACAAAAAGGTACGCTTGAGCAGGTAACGCCTGATGGTGAGAGTGCTGGCAGACATACGTATCCTTACGGAAGATCTGAATATAGGGTAAGGATTGTACGGTGATAAACTGTTCGAATCTGTAAACAGTTTGTTGGATATTGACCTCCATCAATGCCTACCAAGGTGGTACAGGCACAGGGGTGGAAGGGAATACACAGACACAGGAGTGTGAGTTTGAATCAACCCCAGACAGGCCTTGCCATCATCCATGGCAACCGGCTGGAGTCCCTGCGCGAGCTGCTGGTGTACTGGATGCGCAGTAACCCCCTTGGGGTGCTGGAGAATGAAACCATTCTGGTGCAGAGCAACGGTATCGCACAATGGCTTCAATTGGCGTTGGCGCGCTCCCCGGACGATGTCGACCAGCCGGGCTGTGGCATCGCTGCGGCACTGGATATCCAGCTGCCCTCGGCCTTTCTCTGGCAGGCCTATCGCGCTGTTCTTGGCGCTGACCGAGTACCCAAAGCTTCGCCCTATGACAAGTCCCGCTTGGCATGGCGCTTACTGCGTCTGCTCCCCGATCTGATCGAACAACCTGAATGCGCTCAGCTGCGGCGTTTTCTCGCCGACGACCTGACCGCGCGTAAGGAATATCAGCTGGCGGAACGTTTGGCCGACCTCTACGACCAGTACCAGGTCTACCGCGCCGACTGGCTCAGTGCCTGGGCAGAAGGGCGCGATCTGCTGATCGATACTCAGGGGCAGGAGCAACCGCTTCCGGAGGAACAGGGCTGGCAGCCACTGCTGTGGCGTGCGATTCGGGCCGATATGGATGAAGCCCAGCGCAACCTGAGCCGTGCCGATCTGCACCAGCAGTTTCTAGCGGCCTGCAACCAACTGAAAAAACGCCCGCGACACGTGCCGCGCCGGGTGATCATCTTCGGTATCTCGGCGCTGCCGCAGCAGTTCATCGAGGCACTGTCGGCGCTGGCCGAGCATACCCAGGTGCTGCTCTGTGTGCATAACCCCTGCCGTCATTACTGGGCGGACATCATTGACGGCAAGGAGTTGCTGCGCAGCACTCGCCGCCGTCAGGCGCTTAAGGCAGGTATGCCGGAGGAGATCAGCGATGCCGACCTGCACCTGCATGCCCAGCCGCTGTTGGCAGCCTGGGGCAAGCAGGGCCGTGACTACATCCGTCTGCTGGATCAGTTCGACGATACCAGCCAGTACCGCGACTGGTTCCAGCGTATCGACCTCTTTGATGATGCCGAAGCCGACGTTGAACACTTGTCGCTGCTGAACGAGATTCAGCAGGATATTCTGGAACTGGAACCCCTTCCGGCAGTACAGCGATACTGGTACGAATGTGATGACTCACTTACCTTCCAGGTCGCGCATAGCCGTCAGCGCGAAGTCGAAATTCTGCACGACCAGATGTTGCAGTGGTTCCAGGACGACCCCGGCCTCAAGCCCCGCGATATCATCGTTATGGTGCCGGACGTCAACCAGTATGCGCCGCATATCCGTTCGGTATTCGGCCGTCTGTCGCGGCAGGACCCGCGCTTTATCCCCTTTACCCTGAATGACCAGCAGAACCGAGGTCAGGCGCCGCTGTTGATCGCACTGGAACTCTTGCTGCAGCTGCCGCAGGAGCGCTTCGGTATCAGCCAGTTGTTTGACCTGTTGGAAGTGCCTGCCCTGCGCGAGCGCTTCGGCATGGCCGAGAGTGATCTGCCCCAGCTGCAGCACTGGATCCATGATTCAGGCATCCGCTGGGGCCTCGACGGTGCTCAGCGTGCCGGTCTGGAACTGCCGGAAGGGCTGGAGCAGAACACCTGGCTGTTCGGCCTCAAGCGCATGCTGCTGGGTTACATCATGGGCGATGAACAGACCTTCGCCGAGATCGAGGCCTACGCTGAAGTGGGCGGACTGGAAGCGGCTCAGGTCGGCCCGCTGGCGGAACTGGTAGCGGCACTGTTGCAGCTGCGTGAGCACTTGCTTACGCCTAAACCCTACTCCGAGTGGAGCCTGGTCCTGACTGAACTGCTGGAGCGCTTCTTGCTGCCGGTCAGCGATCAGGACCTGATGCTGATGGAGCGGCTGACTCAGCGCCTGCAGCAATGGCAGGAAGCCTGTATCGAAGCAACGCTGGAACGTTCGTTGCCACTGGAGGTGGTGCGCGACAGCTGGCTCGATGGTATCGACGAAATGAGCCTGTCGCAGCGCTTTCTCGCCGGGGCGGTCAATATCGCCACCCTGATGCCGATGCGTGCCATTCCTTTCCGTCGTGTCTGTCTATTGGGTATGAACGATGGCGACTACCCAAGGGTGCAGCCGCCGATGGACTTCGACCTGATGGTGGGACGCTATCGTCCCGGTGACCGCTCCCGCCGGGAAGACGATCGCTACCTGTTCCTTGAAGCCATGCTGTCGGCACGGGAGGCGCTCTACATCAGCTGGATCGGGCGCAGCGTGCGTGATAACGCCGAACAGCCGCCGTCGGTACTGGTGGCCCAGCTGCGCGATCATCTGGAACAGGGCTGGCAGGCAAAGGACGGTGCTGACTTGCTGGCGCAACTGACCACCGAGCATCCGCTGCAGCCGTTCAGCCCACGTTATTTCGAACGGAATCCGCACCTGTTCACCTATGCCGGTGAATGGCGTGAAGTACACAATGTCGTTGAGCAACAGGTACAGACGGATTTACCACCGTTAGAGCTTCCGGAAACACTCAACCTGAAAACGCTGCAGCGTTTCCTGCGATACCCGGTACAGACCTTTTTCACCCAGCGCCTGGGTGTCTGGTTCGAGACGTTGGACGACGTGCAGGTGGAGCACGAACCCTTTCGCTTTGATCGGTTGGACCAGTTCCGCCTCGGATCTGAATTGATCGACGCGGGTCTCAAGGCCGAGAGTCATGATGCGGGAATCCAATCGCAACTGGCGCGTTGGCACAGGGCCGGTGAGTTGCCGCTGGGCCCCTATGGTGAGCGGGCCTTGCGCGAGATTGTCAGCCCGGCTGCCTCGACGCTGAGGCACCTGCAGCAGCTTCAGGCCGACTGGCAGCCATTGGCAGAGCCACTGGAAATACAATTGACGCTGAATGCAGGAAACGCAAAGGTGTTACTGGAAGACTGGATCGGTGGGCTTTATCGCCACAATACCGGCAAAGAACTGGCGCTGATCCTGTCCTCGCCGCAGGCGATCAGCGACAAGGGGGCACCGCGCTGGCATCGTCTGGTGCGTGCCTGGCTGAATCATCTGGCTGTCAGCGCGAGCGGGTACTCACTGACCACCTTCCTGGTAGGACCGGATACCAGCGCCCGCATTCGTCCGCTGGCTGCCGACCGGGCGCAGCAACTGCTCGATGAGGTGCTGGCGTACTACCTGAACGCTCTGGCGCAACCGGCGCCGCTGGCCTGCCGTACCGGTCTGGCGTTGTTGAGTACACCAGAAGAAAAGGATCCGATCGAAGCGGCGGCCAATGCCTACCTTGGCAACAGTCGTTTCCCCGGTGAAGGCTCCACCGACCGTTACCTGAAGCGCGCCTGGCCCGAGTTTGAGCCGTTGCTGGCGGCCGGTCTGGAAGGCTGGGCTGAGGCTCTGTACCGTCCCCTGATCGAACAGGGTGAACTGCTGTCACGGGAGGACGCATGAGCATTCAAAGCTCCCATACTCACCCTGAAACACTGAACCCGCTGGCCTTCCCGCTGCACGGCCAGCGTCTGATCGAGGCCAGTGCCGGTACCGGCAAAACCTTTACCATCGCTGCGCTCTACGTGCGCCTGGTGCTGGGCCACGGCGATGCCGAATCCGGCTTTGGCCGCCCATTGCTGCCACCGGATATTCTGGTTGTGACCTTCACCAACGCCGCTACCCGCGAGCTGCGCGACCGTATCCGCAGTCGCCTGGCCGAAGCCTCTCTGGTATTCAGGGGCAAGGGCAAGCCAGATCCCTTCCTGCAGAGTCTGCTGGCCGAGCCGGACTATGCCGATGCAGAGGCGCGTGCTCTGGCGGCACGCAAGCTGGAGCAGGCCGCCGAATGGATGGACGAGGCGGCGGTCTACACTATCCACAGCTGGAGCCAACGCATGCTGACCCAGCATGCCTTCGATACCGGCAGCCTGTTTCAGCAGCAACTGGAGCAGGATGACAGCGAGCTGCTGGCCGAGATGGCGCGGGACTACTGGCGCAGCTGGTGCTATGCCTTGTCGCCCGCTGCTGCCGAGGCGCTCAGTGACCTGGCGTCCGATCCCGACAGTCTGCTGCACACGATCAAGCCCTTGCTGCAGCCTGGCGAACAGCAGGTGCGCTACCAGGGGGACGTAGTGGCACAGATGCTGTCACCGGCCGACTATGCCGCGCAACTGGACAGCTGGCTGCCGCAGAAAGAGCAGCTGGAACAGCAGGCGCGTGCGCTTTGGTTAGCTGAGCGCGAGACGATCGAGGCTCAGCTGATCGAGGCCGCGCAGACGAAAGTGCTCAACAATCAGAGTTACCGACCGGCATCCCTGCCCGAAAAGCTAGCCGAGATGGCCACCTGGGCCGAGGGCGCTGTGCTGGCGGCCGACAAACTGGAACACTTTGGCCTGGCCAAGCTGACTGCCAAAACGGCCAAGGCCAAACAGGGCCAGACACCGGATCACCCGGTGTTCGATCAGCTGCAGCAACTGGTGGACTACCTCGAAGGCAAGCCGCCGGTACAGCCGGTTCAGCTGCACGCGGCGCGCTGGATTCAGCAGCGTTTTGCCCGCTCCCGTGAACGGGCAGCAACGCTGGGCTTCAATGACATGCTGCTGCGCCTCGACGGGGCACTGCAGGGTGAAGGTGGCGAACACCTGGCCGCCACCATCCGCCGCCAGTACCCGGTGGCGCTGATCGACGAATTTCAGGACACTGACCCGCTGCAGTACCGCATTTTCAGTCGCGTCTATCAGAGCGTTCAGCCCGACGATTTCCCGGCCGAGACAGAATCCTCGGCCCTGTTGATGATCGGTGATCCCAAGCAGGCGATCTACGCCTTCCGTGGCGCCGACATCCACACCTACCTACAGGCACGTGAGGATACGGCTGGGCGGCACTATACTCTGGGGCGCAACTTCCGTTCCTCTTCCGCACTGGTTGAAGCGGTCAACCGCCTGTTCGAACAGGCCGAATCCAGTCAGCCGGCCGGTGCCTTCCGTTTTGCCCGCGACGGCGATAATCCGCTGCCGTTCATTCCGGTGGAAGCCAATGGACGTAAGGAAGTATTCGAGGTGGACGGAGCCCGGCCGGCAGCGCTCAGTCATTGGCTGCTGAGCGATGACGAGGCAGATGGTATTGCGGTGGGCGACTACCGTCAGTTGATGGCCGAGCACAGCGCCAGCGAGATCTGCCGCCTGCTGACGCTGGCGCAGCAGCAACGCGCCGGCTTCCGCTATACGGATGGCCAGCTGGAACCGCTCAAGCCCAGCGATATCGCCATCCTGGTGCGCAGCGGCAGCGAGGCTCGGGTGATCCGCGAGGCATTGGAGCGGCGTGCCGTACGCAGCGTGTACCTGTCCGATCAGGCCTCGGTCTATGCCAGTGCCGAAGCGGAAGACCTGTGGCGCTGGCTGCGTGCCTGTGCCGAGCCTGAGCAGGCCGATCGTCTGCATGGCGCCCTGGCCACGGCGACGCTGGAGTTGGGCTATGCCCATCTGGAACAGCTGACCCGCGATGAGCAGCTGTGGGAGCAGGAGGTGGAGCGTTTCCGGCAGCTGCGCGAGATCTGGCAGCGCCAGGGCGTGCTGCCGATGGTGCGTCACCTGCTCGATAGTTTTGAATTGCCGGCTCGCCTGCTGCAACAGACTGGCGGGGAGCGGATACTGACCAACCTGCTGCACCTGGCCGAATTGCTGCAGAGCGCGAGCAGCCAGCTTGAAGGGGAGCTGGCGTTGATTCGTTATTTTCAGGAGCAGATCCTCGACAGCAGCAACGGTGGCGACGAACACATCATGCGACTGGAGAGCGATGCCGATCTGGTGCAGGTGGTTACCATTCACAAGTCCAAGGGGCTGGAATACCCGCTGGTGTTTCTGCCGTTCATCTGCAATTACCGCGAGGTGACGGCCGACAACGGCAGTTACCGCTATCAGACGGATGAGGGCACCGTGCTGGAGCTGGACAGCGGTGACCAGAAGGCCAAGCAAGCGGCCGATGCCGAGCGCCTGCAAGAGGATCTGCGCCTGCTTTACGTGGCGCTGACCCGACCGGTACACGCTTGTTGGCTGGGTGTGGCGGCGATCAAGCGTAATCGTTCCCTCAGCGTGCACAAGAGTGCTTTTGGCCAGCTGCTTGGCTGCGCCGACAAGACCGACACGCTGACCTTGAAAGGTCTGTTGCAGCCGCTGGTCAGCGACGGCGTGATCGAGATCGACGCGCCGCCGCCGATCGACATGGCTTTGCTGCCGGCGGTGACAGCGGCCGAGGCGCTGGCACCGGCGCGCAGTTGTGAACGCCCGGTGGCCGGCGAGCGCTGGTGGATCGCCAGTTACAGTGCCATCGCCCAGCTGCAGGGACAGATGGAACTGGAAACACCGGTTGAGCCCGAGCCGTCCGAGACGCCCAGCGAGGAAACTGCACGTGAAAGCCGAGATGAAGCCGCCGCCGGCTCGACCGTGGTCGAGTTCGACTACGATCCGCACCATTTCTGGAAAGGTCCTCAGGCCGGTACCTTTCTGCACGGCGTGTTGGAGTGGGCCGCCGACGAGGGCTTCGATCAGGTGGCGGTGGATGAGCGCCTGCGTCAGGATTATCTGGCCCCGCGCTGTCAGCGTCGCGAATGGCAACCCTGGCTGCCGGTACTGGATACCTGGCTGGAACAGCTGCTGAGCACGCCACTGCCGTTGCCGGAAGGCGCTGTTTCCCTGGCCGGTTTAACCGAGTATCAGGCGGAGCTGGAGTTCTGGTTTCAGGTGGCCGAGGTGCCGGTGGCCAGACTCGATCGCCTGATCAGCCGCCGGGTGTTGTCAGGCCAGCCGCGCCCGGCGCTGGCGCCGCAGCAGCTGGGCGGTATGCTTAAGGGCTTTATTGATCTGGTGTTTGAACACGAGGGGCGCTACTGGGTGGCCGATTACAAATCCAACTGGCTGGGACCGGACGACAGTCACTACAGCGCAGCGGCGATGCAAAAGGCGGTACTGGAGAAGCGTTACGACGTGCAGTACGTGCTCTATCTGCTGGCGCTGCACCGCTTGCTCAAGGCGCGTCTGCCCGGCTATGCCGACGATCCGATCAGCGGCTATGAGCAGTATGTGGGCGGAGCTCTCTACCTGTTCCTGCGCGGCATCAACGAGCCCGGTCATCACGGCTGCTGCATCGACCGGCCCGAAGCTGAACTGATTGAATCCCTGGACCGTCTGCTGGCGGGTGAGGAGCTGGCCCATGTCTGAGCAGAATGATCTTTTTGCCGCCGACACCAAGCTGCACCCGGCGCTAGCGGACTGGCCGGCGCTGGAAGACCTGTTACAGCGCTGGCAGGAACGTGGCTGGATCAGGGCATTGGACCTGGCACTGGGCCGCTTCCTGCAGGAGCTGGAGCCGAAGACCTCGCCGTTGGTGCTGCTGGCCGGTGTGCTGACCAGCCACCAGTTGGGACGGGGGCATATCTGTGCCGATATCGACAATCTGCTGTCGGCGCCCGATACAGCCCTGTCGTTGCCGCCGGATGGCGAGTTCGGCGAGGCGTTGCCGGACCGGCCGGTGGAGCTGCTGCAGGGACTCGGGCGCAGCGAATGGCTGGCCGCCCTGCAGGACTCCAAGCTGGTCAGTGCCGGTGATCCGCCGACGCCGCTGGTGCTGGAGCCGGGCTCTACCCGACTCTATCTCTACCGTCAGTGGCGCTATGAAGTCGATGTGGCGGAACGGGTCGGTGATCGTCTCAGTGCTATCCCTGTGGATAAAGTACGGCTGCAACAACGCCTGCACGAACTGTTCATCCCGGTAGAAGGCCGTCTTGACTGGCAGCAGCTGGCCTGTGCCCTGGTGGCCGGGCGTCGCTTCGGCATCATCACCGGAGGTCCGGGTACCGGCAAAACCACCACCGTAGTGAAGCTTCTGGCGCTGCTACAGAGTCTGGCTCGGGATGAAGGTCGTGCGTTGCGTATCCGCCTTGCGGCGCCCACCGGCAAGGCGGCGGCGCGCCTGACCGAGTCGATCAGCGGCGCGGTCGGACGCTTGCCTGAACCGCTGCAGCAGGATATCCCGCAGGAGGTGACCACGCTGCACCGCCTGCTGGGCGCAAGACCAAACACTCGCCGTTTTGTCCACAACGCCGACAACCCACTGCATGCCGATCTGGTGGTCGTGGATGAAGCCTCGATGATCGATCTGGAGATGATGCACCAGCTGCTGGCCGCCTTGCCTGCGCGGGCGCGGCTGATCCTGCTCGGCGACAAGGACCAGCTGGCGTCAGTGGAAGCTGGTTCGGTACTGGGCGACCTCTGTGAGGGGGCCGATTTGGCTGGTTATACGCCCGAGACCCTGATTCAGCTGCACAGCCTGACCGGGCAGGATGTGGCCGCCTGGCAGGCAGACGAAGGGGAAGCCTCGACTCAGCCGCTGGCACAGGCGATTGCCATGCTCAGGTTCAGTCACCGTTTCGGGGCCGATAGCGGTATAGGGGCGCTGGCGCGTGCGGTTAATTCCGGTCACCCCGATGCAGTGAATCAGGTTTTAAGCGCGGGTTATGCTGACTTGGGACTGACGGTGCTTAAAGGCCAGGAGGATCGGGCACTGGAGCGTCTGGTGCTGGAGGGAGGCCAACAGGCATCAAGCGCCGATGGCACTGCTCCTCAAGGTTATAGACACTATCTGCATCTGCTGACGACCCAGAGGCCGGCAACACCGACGCAAGACGCACTGGATAGTTGGGCGCGTGAAATCCTGCACGCCTTTGGCCAGTTCCAGCTGCTCTGCGCGCTGCGCCGCGGTCCCTGGGGCGTGGAAGGGCTCAACGAGCGCATCGCCGCCGCCCTGCTGAAGGCAGGGCTGATTGAACGGGACCAGGGCTGGTATGAAGGTCGTCCCGTTCTGGTAACCCGCAATGACTATGGTCTGGGGCTGATGAACGGCGATATCGGCATTACGCTGGCCTTGCCGGATGGACGGGGCGGGCAGGCACTGCGCGTGGTGTTCCCACTGGCGGACGGTACGCTGAAGTGGGTGTTACCGAGTCGTCTGCAGGCGATCGAAACGGTCTATGCGATGACCGTGCACAAGTCTCAGGGCTCGGAGTTTGCCCATACCGCGCTGCTGCTGCCGCCGGCGATTAACCCGGTGCTGACGCGGGAGCTTGTGTATACCGGTATTACCCGGGCCAGCCGCTGGTTCAGTTTGTTGCTGGCGCACCGTGGGCGACTGGACGATGCCGTGCGAGCGCGGGTGCGTCGTGCCAGTGGTTTACGTAAAAGGCTGGTTGATAGTTGAGCAATTTAATCCGGTAAAAGTTTCCGCTGACACTGTAATGGTCTGGTTTGTATGGAATATACTTATTCTTGTTAAGAATAATATAAATTAGACCTTGTTAATTAATGGTGGCTCTATGCTGAAACACACTCGGCACTTCGTGCTGGCCTGCTCTTTGTTGGTCAGCGCGGGTGTGCAGGCTCAGGGAAATACTGCCGATGGGCAGCAGATTGTCATGAAAGGCGATGGCAGCGGCGCGCCCTGTCTGGCATGTCATGGAATGGATGGTGCCGGCAACAATGCGGCTGGCTTTCCGCGTTTGGCCGGACTGGATATGGCGTATATCGCCAAACAGATTCGGGATTACAACAGCGGCACCCGTGTCAGCCCGATCATGCAACCCAATGTGGATAACCTGAGCGAACAGCAAATTCTTGATGTTGCCGCTTATTATGCACAGCAGCCGGTACCTGCTGTCGCAGCGCCTGTGGATAACGCTGAAATGCTGGCGCTGGGTGAAAAGCTGGCAACAAAGGGCGATTGGGACAACTACATCCCTGCCTGTGAAAGCTGTCATGGTCCTGGCAGTCAGGGCATGGGGGAAAGCTTTCCTGCACTGGCTGGCCAGCATGCCAACTACATCAAGCAGCAGCTCAACGCCTGGCGTGAGGGCAGCCGTCATAATGATCCCAACCAGTTGATGACTGGTATTGCCGAGCGTCTGGATGAGCAGCAAATCGAAGCGGTTTCGCTCTATCTGGGGTCAAAACAGGCGGTTGCCGCCAAGGGAGGGCAGCAGTAATGAATGCCAACTATCTGTTGCTGGCACTGGCTGGCACTTTGATGAGTCAGGGTGTATTTGCCACTGAGGCCAAGGTCCCGGTGAACCTGCCGCAGCCCAAGGAAGGTCAGTATGTGCACCAGGCTCCGACCATTGATGACCTGATGGCGGATGAGTCGATCAATCCTGAATTACGTAAGGTGATCCTCAAGGGCCATGACATGTTCATGAATACTCAACAATTCCGTGGTGAGTACGTGTTCAATGACATGAACTGCAAGACCTGCCACATGGGTGAAGGCCGTCTGAACTGGTCTGGCCCCGTATGGCCAGCGGCAACCACGTTGCCCGATTATCGTGGCAAGAACAAACATGTGAACTCGCTGGAAGAACGTATTGCCGGCTGTTTTGCCTATTCAATGAATGGTACGCCTCCGGCCTACGGCAGTGATGACATGTTGGCGCTGGCGGCCTATCACCAGTGGCTGGCCAAAAGTGCGCCAGTGTATGAACGCAATATCGCTGGCCGTGGCTTCAGCAGTCTGGGGAAAAAGATCCCTGAGGGTGTGAGTTACGAGAAAGGCCAGGCGGTTTACGAGGCCAACTGTGCCATCTGTCATGGCAACGATGGGGCCGGGCAGAAGAAAGACGGCAAGGTGGTCTTCCCGCCGCTTTGGGGGGATGGAGCCTACAACTGGGGTGCAGGTATGACCCGCGTGTTCACGGCCGCCTCGTTCATCAAGAACAATATGCCGTTGAGCAAGCCTGGCTCTCTGACGGATGACGAGGCCTGGAATGTGGCCTGGTATGTAAATAGCCATGAGCGTCCTCAGGACCCGCGTTATACCGGCGATGCCAAGGCAACACGGGAGCAGTTCATCGACTTCCACAAACACACCCGCTATGGCACCGAGATGAACGGCAAGGTGCTGGGCCAGCATGACAATACTGGCGACAAGCCTTTCCTGAAACCGGACAGTCTGAAGCCGCGTACGTTTGAGTAAAGCGATACGGCAGCACAATCCTCTAAAAGACGGCGCGGTATAGACCGCGCCGTCTTTTCCCTCCAGAGATCCTCAACGGTACTCAATGCGTAGTGAGAGACAAGGCCCTCTGGCATAATGCCGGTGCAGCCAACTGTGCAAGAGGACAACATGAGTACCACTTTGACTTACAGCCTGATCGCCCTGGGTTTACTGGCGATCGTAATTCTGTCTGCCATTATTCAGCGTCAACTGGGGCGGGCCCGAAAGCTAAAAGCTGAACAGGCCGAGCGTGAAGCTGCGGCGGTAGAGGCCCTGGAAGAGCGCCATCAGTACCTGCAGGAAAGTATTCAACTGGTAGCGGGTGCGATTCTGCATGATGAGAAAATGACACTGACAGAGGGCTGTATTCGTTTAAAGGTACTGCTGGAAAACTACCGTCCCCAGCTGCTGCAACAGGACGCCTATGCTGTCATTAATGAGGTGCATGACAAAACCAGCCATATCCCGATCAAGGATGAGTGGCAGGCACTGCCGAAAAAGCTCAAGCGCAGTTATGAGCAGGAAATGCGTGCGCTGGAAAGCGAACATCAGGCGGCTGTTGAAGTGATTGCACGTGAGCTGAGTACAGGCGAAACATTGAAGTAGACCTCGTTTGTCACTCGCTTGAGGGAAAGTCCATGGCCGAGTTCCTGATCGCTTTTGTTGTGTCCCTGCTGCTTATTGGTGGCATGGCGGTGGCGTTAATCTATGGCAGGGCACCTACCTGGCGTCCCGACAGGCAAAAGATGCTGGCCTTGATGCAACAGCTCCAAACCGGTGAGGCGCGCCGTGATGAATGGGAAATGCTGATCGGCATGCCTATCCTGCACGACCCTGAACTGGAGGAGATCCGCAGGCTGTGCGTTGCCATTCATGAAGGTGATGAGGATCACCCGCCCGCTTCAGAAGGGTTGGATTCCTATCTTTACGATCGGGCCGGCCGCAAGCGTTTTGCCGAAGTGCAGCAGGCACTGGAGTCGTTGATTGCGAATGAGCCCTACTTCCGCGATTTCTAGGCCAGTTGTGTTAGTACTGCTCATGCTCAACCAGCCGAGAGAGACGGTGGCTGGCATGCCAGCAGAGCCTTTGGTCTCCGGCCATTGCGGCCTGATGCAGTTCAGCGACTACCGCTTCAAGTTCCGGTAATTCATAGAGTCCAGCCATGCCCATTAACTGATGCGCATGACTGCGAATCAATTCAAACTGCCCCGATTCGACCGCCTGCTCCAGCGCTGTGATCTGGGCTTCCAGCTCAGCTTGCAAAGCGCCGGGCTTAAGCACACTGACCAGCTCGGATACGGGTTCCATGGCCAACGGTTGGTGAATCAGCTGTGCCAGATGTTCGAACAGCGCGGGCAAGTTGAGCGGCTTAAGCAGAATCTCATCGGCACCGGCAGCCCTCAGGGCTTCATGCTCATGGGACATCACATTGGCGGTGACAGCAAAAAGCGGCACTTTGGTATCCAGCGCCCGAATGGCCCGAGTGGCTTGAATACCATCCATTTCCGGCATATGTACGTCCATTAGCACCAGATCGGGATGGTGTTCATTAAAGAGCTTTATTGCTTCCAGCCCGGTTTGAGCCTGAATCACAGTTGCGCCTGCCTGAGTTAGTACACGATTGAGCAGTAACCGGTTGAATTCATTATCTTCGGCCAACAGGATACGCAGACGCTTCTGCAGCTGGAATGCCTTGCCTGAGGTGGGTGCCTTGGGCGCATAAACCGGCGATATAGGAATTTGCGAGTGGCTCTGGGTCTGAGCACGCGGCAGTGTCAGGCGTAGCTGGACCTGTGTGCCTTCGCCCACAATACTGGTCAGCAGCAGGGTGCCGCCCATCAGTGCGGTCAAATGATGGGAGATAACCAATCCCAATCCTGAACCACCGTAGCGACGGCTAATACTGTTATCTGCCTGAGCGAAGGCTTTGAACAGGTTGCGTTGCTGTTCCGGCGAGATACCGATACCGGTATCGCAGACGTTGATTTCCAGATGACAATACTCGCCTTCACAGCGGCCGGTGGCACTCATGCGGACTTCACCGTGATCGGTGAATTTGATTGAGTTGCTGATCAGGTTGGTCAGTATCTGCGTCAAGCGGGTGGGGTCGCCTTTGACTGCGCAGGGCAGGTCGTCAGCCAGGTTGAGTTTGAGCTCAAGGCCCTTGGCTCTGGCCATTGGTGCCTGCATTTCAGTCAGGTTCCGCAGGCATTCTGTCAGCCCGAATGGAATGCTTTCCAGCTGGATGGCATCCGACTGCAGTCGTGAAAAGTCGAGAATATCATCGATGATGGTGAGCAACAGGCTGGAGGTCTGGTTAATGATCTGGCAATACTGCTGCTGTTCCGGGGTTTGTTCGGTGTTCTGCAATAGCTGGGCAAAGCCCAGTACCGAGGTAAGAGGGGTACGCAGCTCATGGCTCATACGGGCCAGGAACTCGTCTTTGGTTCGGTTCGCTTCCTCGGCTTGATGGCGGGCCTCGATCAGGTCTTCATTCTGCCGCTCAAGGTGACGCAAGGTGGTTGTCAGCTGGCGTGTGGCTTTCTGTACCTGCTCTTCCTGCTGCTGGCTGGAGCGCTGGATACGGGCTGCCATCCGGTTTATGCCACGTGCCAGCAGGCCCAACTCGCCCGATGCGCCAGTCGTTGCCGCACGGGTATCCAGTTGACCTGATTCAAGGCGTTCTACCACCTGGCTCAGTGCCGAAATCGGGCGCGTGATCCTCAATCCGAAGCGGCTGGCGATAATGACGGTGGCCAGTAGCCCAGTCAAAATCAATAGCAGGCTGCTGAGCAGCATCTCCTGACGCGCCGCGCTGTGGGTGCGGGTGGACAACACCACCCCGACCCAGCCAACCTGAACCGGTTCGAGGGAGTGGGGCATTAACTCCGGATTACTGTCCAGCAACAAAGCGCTGCTGGAAATAGGGTTGAGAAAGTACCAGTTATCTCCCCCCAGTTGCTGTGGTGGACTCTCCGGGGTGAAGTCGACGGAGAAATTATCGGAGCGGTACAGCAGGTTAAACTGGTCATCAAAGAACAGGATGTCCCGTACTTCGTTGTGATGCCGCAGTGCCTGTTGGCTTAACAGCTGCAGCTGGTAACGGTTGCCACTGATGACGCCAAACTCGGCGGCAGATGCCAGCAGACCTGATATCAGTCGGCCACGTTCTTCCAGGCGGGAGTTGTTGTCTGCCAGGCGAGTGTAGATGAAGTAGGTGCCTAAAATCCCGGCCAGAACGAGCATGGGGATCAGGGCAAGTAACAGAACCCGGGCGCGGATACTGAGTGTGCCCCGGCGCCACATTAGTTGGCAGCCTCTATGTGGCTCAGTTGCCGCTGCAGAGCGGCAGGTGTCGGTAGCTCCAGCCCCAGGGTGCGTGCGGCGACCGGGTTGATACTGACTTCGAAGTAGACTGGATAGGCTTGAGCAGGCAGTGGCTCTCCGGCCGCCATCTTGTTAAGCCATTCGCCTGTTTGCTGTCCGATCTGATGGGGAGAAGAGTGAACCGAAGCGGTCGCGCCTGCATCGGTGTAACTCTTGGAAAAGCCGATTACGGGGACCTGGTGTTTCAGGGACAGGTAGAGCAACCATTTTGAAATGGCACGGTTGAAAATGGAACTGTCAGGAATGACCAGAAACAGGTCACTGCTCTCGACTACGGGAGTCAGAACCTGAATTGGGTTATCGGATGACTTGAGCTCCGCCAGTGCAAGCGTGAACACTTCGCTGGCGGCGTATTGCTCAAGATCCGTTTTCAGGTCCTGGCTGTTTTGTCCAAGTGCGGTGCCCAGCACCTCGGCACTGGGGCCAATCATGCGCGCCAGGCGTACCTGTCTTGCCAGGGGCTGGTCAATGAAAATAGCGCTGATATTGATGTCAGCCGAGCCGGGCAGCAGGGTCGAACGCAATTGTTTAAAGGTTGAAGAAGGCAGAAAGCTGCAAATCATCCGTGTGCCGGGGTGATAGGTACGCAACATCTGTTCACAGGCGCGGCTCCCGATAGCCACGATCAAGGAATTGCGACTGTCCTGCGGTTGCAACCGATCCAGCGTAACGACGCGAACCGGGGCATGACTACTGTCCTGAACAGCCTGTTTTACCTGCTCATAGCTGGGGCTGATGTCGCTCAATACCAGCAGCACCTCACCCTTTGCGTGTGCCAGTACTGAATTCAACAGCATGAGGACGCCGCATAATAAGCGACGCCCCCAATGCGTTGTCCTACTGGTCCTGTGTAAATAATTTGCCATCCCTGCAATTATCCAGTCATCGAATTAATGGTGCCTGAGTGACAGTTGCAGCCAGTAGCGGCGGTCAAACAGGTTGTACTCATAGAACTCGGAATAGGTCGGGCCAAAGGCATTCTGGACGGTCAGTGCTACCTCCAGATCTCGCTGGCTATCCAGTTTCCAGCTCTTTGCCGCACGCAAATCGGTACGCTGATAGCTGTCACGAATCCCGCCTTCCAGCCAGTTCATTGTATCCATATAGTAGTACATGGCGCTCAGATTCAAGTCGGACTTGGGGCGCCAGTTCAACATGACAGAGGCGGTATGCTCTGCCGTCAGGCTATCGCCAAATGAGACTTTGGAACCGTTCAGCTTCTTATTGTTCACCCAGGGATCATTACGCGTATTGATATAGGCGTAGTTGATCAGGTACCAGAATTCGGGTGTCAGCTGCTGCTTGAAGCTTAGTTCAGCGCCCTCGTTGGTCCAGCTGTACTGGTTTTCCTTAATGATGATGCGGTCCGGCCCCAGCAAGGAGTCTGCTTCCGCCAGGGTAAAGTAACTGTCGACCATGGACTCCATTTCTTCCCGGAATATACGCACATCGAGGGAGGCTGACTGCCTGGCCAGGTTGCGGTAGTAGCCGATTTCGTAGGTGCGGTTGCGTTCCGGTTGCAGGTCAGGGTTGCTGCCGGTGACCTGGTCAAATAGTGTCACCTGATCGGTGAGGCCGGGAATCGGTGGTGCATAAATGGCGTTGTTGCCGAAGCGCTCCTGCAGTGACGGCAGGCGCTCACTGAGCGAGTAGCCCAGGCGAATACTGCTCTGCTGACTTGGATGATGGATCAAAGCGTGGCGGTAGGAGAAGGCATCCGCGTTTTCCGAACTGTGCTCATACATGACCCCCGAGTTGAGCTGCCATTCGGGATGCCAGGCCCAGTTGATGTTGGCAAAGCCTCGCCAGCGCTCTTCCCGCTCCTCTCCCGCCTGAAACAGCACATCACTGACGGCTTCTTCCATGCGGTAGCCAAGTCCGGCTACCAGACTGAGCTGGTCAAGCCGCTCGGTGAGCTGGATTTCAGCATCGTAGGTATGTGTTTTTCCATGTTCCACGTCGTCACGGGTTCTGTTCAGCGCCTGAAAATGGCGCACAAAAGCATCTTCAGGTTGATAACCGAGTTCATCAGCCAGCATGGCAGACAGGTCCGACAAACTGGTCAGCGGTATCTCAAGATTTAAGTAGTTGTGGAAGGCGGATACCTGCAGGGTGCCGGTATTGGAGTACAGGTTTTGATAACGCAAATACTGGTAGTTGGACTCATGCTTGCGACGTACATATTCGTAGTCCGGGTCATCGGCCTGACCGGCATGGGTCATGCCGCGGTCTACGCCTGCCTGAAAGTGCAGCGTTTCAGTCAGTGAAGGCGTATAGCTGCCACTGAAACTGAGAAAATTGCGACGCAGGCGATCATGGTAAATATCGTCGTGCTCGTTTTGTTCATGCCCACCGGAGATTCGGTAGCTCCAGTCGGCCAGGCTGTCGCTGTAGCTTGCCGTTGCGGCGCGACCGTCGAGGCTGCCGCCACCCAGAGTGACATAGCCGCCGCTTTGTGCCGCCGGCTCGCGGGTAATAATGTTGATGGAGCCCAAGAAAGCATTGGCACCCTGGGTCGGAACGTTGGAGCCACGCACCACTTCAATGCGGGCAATATCATCCATATTCAGGCCCAGTGAGGTCCAGTCTACGGTCCCCAGCATTGGCACGTACACGGAGCGGCCGTCGACCATTACTTCGAGGCGACGAGGGAAGTTGTCACTCACACCATGGTAGGTCGTCGCAAACTTGTTTACGCTGACATGAGCTGTCTGGAAGCCGGGTACCAGACGCAGAAGATCGGGGATATTGCGTGCACCGGAGCCGATGATCATGTCGCGATCGATGATGCTGATAGAGGCCGGGGAGTCCGTCAGCTTCTGGGACAGACGAGTAGCTGAGGTGATCTCCGGTATATCAGTGAAGAAATCCTGTTCACTCAGATAGGTTTCTTCATTCGCTAGAACCGGTACGCTGATCATTAGCAGTAGGGGGACCAACCGACTCTGGGCTGCATGCAGTTTCATGGTGACTCCGTTCAGGCAACACACTACGTTATTTGATTTTTAATCCTACATACAGCACAACGAGGCCCAGCAAGATAGCCTCAATAATGAAACCGTTGTGCGTCAGAATCCAGTCCAACATCCCCATTCTACCCTCGGTTTTATTGCAAACTGTACCCTTGTTGAGCCCGCTTGCTGCTCTCCGGTACTATCTTTTGTTTTTCAGCAGTGAGTTGGTCATGATTTATCCAGAAACCAAACTGCCAAGTGTTGGTACCACGATTTTTGCGCAGATGTCGGCATTGGCGCAAACGCATCAGGCGATCAACCTGTCACAGGGCTTCCCTGATT
Organism: Marinobacterium sp.; assembly: GCA_048264005.1. Taxonomy (GTDB): domain Bacteria; phylum Pseudomonadota; class Gammaproteobacteria; order Pseudomonadales; family Balneatricaceae; genus Marinobacterium. Next base: position 8,392 of record JBLXDP010000018.1, on the reverse strand, counting down.
TCGATGGCCCCGAAGCCCTACTGGCACGAGTCGACCATTACATTCGAGCGGGTGCCAATCAGTATGCACCGATGAATGGCATACCCGCTCTCTGTGATGCGATAGCTGCCAAGGTGAAGCGTTGCTACGGCCGTGAGGTTGACGTTGCAACTGAAGTGACGGTTACCGCAGGTGCCACCGAAGCACTGTTTGCAGCCATATCTGCTGTCGTCCGTCCTGGCGATGAAGTGATCCTGTTTGATCCGGCTTATGATAGCTATGACCCTGCCATCACCTTGAACGGTGGCTGCCCCGTACACCTGCAGTTGCAGCCGCCCGCATTTGCGATTGATTGGGACGAAGTCGCGCGCGCTATTACGCCTAAAACACGCATGATCATTCTGAATACGCCGCATAACCCGACGGGGCAGGTATTGGGTGCCGAGGATATCAAGGCGCTGACCCGTTTGGTCGAGGGTACGGATATTCTGCTGCTGGCCGATGAAGTGTACGAGCATATCGTATTTGACGGTGCCGCTCATCAGAGCTTCAACCGCTACCCGGAGTTGGCCAAGCGCAGCTTTGTGGTGTCATCCTTTGGCAAGACCTATCACACCACAGGCTGGAAAGTGGGTTACTGCGTTGCCCCTGCACCTCTGAGCGCTGAGCTGCGTAAGGTTCACCAGTATTTGACCTTCAGCGTGAGCACGCCCTTCCAGCTGGCGCTGGCGGACTACCTGACGGCCGACCCCGAACATGACCAGGCGCTGCCTGCTTTCTACCAGACCAAGCGCGACCATTTTAATGGGTTGATGGCCAACAGCCGCTTCCAGTTTACCCAGGCAGCCGGTACCTACTTCCAGGTGATGGACTACTCTGCAATCAGTGACTTGCCGGATACAGAGTTCGTACGCTGGCTGGTTGAGCAGGCAGGGGTCGCCGCGATTCCTCTGTCGGTGTTTTGTCAGCAACCGCCGGAGATGAAACTGGTCCGCTTCTGCTTTGCCAAGAGCGAAACCACTCTGGCCCAGGCCGCGGAGAAACTATGCAGCATTTAACCAACAAGCAAAATATTAGAACCTCACTGGTGCAAACCCATTTGGATTGGCAACAGCCCGAGGCGAACCGTCAGCGACTGGAAAGCTTGATGGCGCCACTTGAAGGGCAGACAGACCTGATCGTGTTGCCGGAAATGTTCACCACTGGATTTACCATGGCGCCGGAAGAAGTGGCTGAACCCATGCAGGGGCCAACCCTTGCATGGATGCAGCAACAAGCGGGAGCTTTGGGGGCTGCGATCTGTGGCAGTCTGGTGGTCGAAGATGAAGGTTATCGCAACCGCCTGCTGCTGGTGACGCCTGACGCCGAAGTACAGTTCTACGATAAGCGACATCTGTTCCGCATGGGAAATGAGCATCAGCATTATGCTGCCGGCGATCAGCGAGCCCTGTTTGAACTCAAGGGCTGGCGCATTCTGCCCCAGGTTTGCTACGACCTGCGCTTTCCGGTCTGGTGCCGAAATCGTGACGACTACGACCTGATGCTCTGTGTGGCCAACTGGCCCGCACCAAGACGTAATCCCTGGCGAACCCTGTTGCAGGCGCGTGCCATTGAGAATCAGAGTTATGTGATTGGTGTGAATCGTGTAGGCGAAGATGCCATGGGGCTGGAATATGCGGGCGATAGCCTGCTGGTTGATTTCAAAGGTGACGCCTTGCTGGACGGTCCAGCGGGTGAGCCCTTTATCAAGACTGGCCTGCTGAGTGCCGATGCCTTACATCAGTTCCGCCAGAAGTTCCCGGCCTGGCAGGATGCCGATGATTTCGAACTTCAGGGCGGGCGCTGAAGCCAGTTGAGGGTGAAATAATGTCAAAACGACTGTTGCTCAACTGTGACATGGGTGAGAGCTTTGGCTCCTGGAACATGGGGCTCGATGAGCAGGTGATGCCGCTGGTGGATATGGCCAATGTGGCGTGTGGCTTTCATGCCTCTGATCCTGTGACCATGACCCGCACCGTGCTGCTGGCCAAGCATGCCGGTACGCGTATTGGCTCCCATCCCAGCTATCCTGATCTGGTGGGCTTTGGCCGACGCAGTATGCAGTGTCATCCGCAGGAAGTGGTCTCCATGGTGCAATATCAGACCGGTGCGCTGGCCGGGATTGCCCGTGCCCAAGGGATGGAGCTCAGCTATGTGAAACCCCATGGCGCCCTGTACAACGACATGATGCGAGATCACAGCATTCTGCGTGCGGTGTTGGAAGGTGTAACGCGCTATGACGCCAAATTGCCGCTGATGTTGATGGCCACGGCCGATAACACCGATGTATCCAAGGTTGCCGAAGAGTTTGGCGCCCGCTTGCTGTTCGAGGCCTTCGCCGATCGGGCATACGATGCCAAGGGCTTTCTGGTACCGCGCAGTGTTGAAGGCTCTGTCTATCACCACGAAGCTCGAATCATTGAACAGTCATTGCGACTGGCGCGCGAAGGTGTGGTGGTGACGCTGGACGGTTCCGAGGTCGAGCTGCAGGCCGATACGCTGTGCGTGCATGGTGATAACAAAGAATCGGTCAACGCTGTCCGCCATATTCGTGCTGCGCTGGATCAGTTTTACGGAACTCAGGACTGACGGGTTTTAAAAAGAAAAAAGCCCGGCAAAACATAACCGGGCTTTTCGTTAGAAATGTGGCTTACTCAGCTGCTGGAAGAGCTGACTCGGCTTCGGTTTCTTCACCTGGCTCATTTACCAGAATAGTGTCGGCAGGCAGTACCTTATCCAGCAGATCCTGCAGGTGTTTGCTGAAGACATCCTGTACGGATTCCAGCGCTTCATTAAAGCGGCTGTCCTGCTCGACCAGGCCGCTCATCAGATCACGACCAGCCTGTGCCGGAGACTGCAGGAAGCCCAAAGAGGGGGCGCCTACGCTGTTGGCCAGGTCTTTCATCAGCTGACCCAGGCGTTTGCCGGGTTTATCCACCGGTTGATCCAGTCCACCTACCTGCTCATAAGTAGAGGCACTTGCCAGGCTGCGGGTATAACTCATGTCCAACTGCATGGACTGGAGTTCACTGGCATCAAAGCTGATATTGGCACTCTGATCGAATGCCTTTTGCACATCGCCGTTAAAGAACTCATCGGCAACACCGGAAATGTCCTTGATCATTTCCTGCAGCGCATCCAGCTCGCCTTCGTCCAGCTCACCTTTAACACTGAACTCATACTGGCTGCTTTCACTGCGGCTGACATTCATCCAGGCAACAGAGTTGCCCCGGTTATCCGCAGCGGCGCCATAGGTAGCGTCGTAGCTCTGATTGCGGCTGAAGTTGATGGTGACTTCATCGCCATCGCGGGTCAGAACGGTCAAGGACATGTCTTCTGCATTACGGAAGCGCTCTGCGCCGCCCAGTGCAACCTGAGACAGGGAAGAGGTTTGTGCTGCGCTACCCGGTGCGATGCCGGCCAGAGCATCGAAGGTCAGTTGTTCTGTTTCGTCGATCTGAGCAGCGATACCGCCATTAAGCATATCGAGCTCATCCAGAATTTCGCGCGCTTCGGCAAAGCCTTTTTCAACGCCTTTGACCGCCGCGTTATACATTTCGGTCAGGCGCTCTTCGGAGGCACCGCGCGAACGCGCCGCTTCCAGGCCTTGAGCAACAAAATCGGTGATACGACCCGCGACCTTGTCGGGCGTAAAGTCTTCGGCATCCAGACCGGACAGTTTCTCGGCACTCATGCCCGGAATCTTTTCAGCCAGTTTGCCCAACAGGACCTGATTGGCGTCCTGAGAGGATCCTTTTTGCTGATTAGAGCCCTCGACTCCAGACTGGGGGCGCGACTGATAAAACTGTGGGGTGGAAACGAGCACTTTCATGATGGCCTCGGCACTTGGGGTTGCACTGGCAAGGTTATCGACTCGCCCAAGGGAAACTTGAATAGTTTAAATACATCGATGCAGCTTGATCAGATAGCCACAGACAGGCGTAATAATAGCTGAACACAACAAGGAACCCCACTGCATGCCCCAGAAGGCCCCGCTCGAACACTGTGAACTCTGCGGTCGCCAGCTGCCGTTGACCTTCCATCATCTGATTCCTCGCAAAATGCATCGCCGCACCCGGTTCAAAAAAAGCTACAGCCGTGAAGAGTTGAATCAGGGGATCTGGGTATGCCTGGCCTGCCATCGCGGCATACATAAACTGCATGATGAAATGGTGCTGGCGCGGGACCTGAACACGTTGGAAAAACTGCAGGCTGACCCTGCGGTGCTGAAACACATTGCCTGGGTGGGGAAGCAAAGGCGGGGGTAGTCTTTAGGTGTAGGCATCTGCCAACTTTTTTCAAAAGCCGCTAGTCTGTGAAGGGTTATGCTTTTGAGTCCAAGGAGGACAAATGACCATCCTGAAGTACAAGGAGCCTTCTATATCCGCCGATGCACGTCAGGCCGCCGGAGATCGTCAGGAACAGGATGTGGCGTTCTATCTGCGTCGAGCCTTCAAGGATGATGAGAATATTTTGGTACTCAATGACTACCGCTTCACTCATAACGGTGAAACGGCCCAGATTGATCATCTGATTGTGCATCGAACAGGCTTCCTCGTTATTGAGTCGAAGAGCATTTACGGTGAGGTCAAAGTCAACGCACAAGGGGAGTGGGCGCGAAGCTATAAGGGGCAGTGGGCAGGCATGCCGTCACCCATCCGGCAGGCATTACTGCAGATGGAATTACTACGTGATTTTTTAGGCGCTAACGTTGAGCACTTTTTGGGAAAAATGCTAATGGGGCGTGTACAGCAGAAAGTCAGGTTCAGGGAATGGAATGTGCTATGCACTGTATCCAGTAGTTGTATTCTGCATCGCAAAGGTATGCCCTCAGATCTCAGTAAAAAGGTGATCAAAAGCGAGTTTGTTGCTGACGAAATTAAGAAGATCGGTGGTTTTTCACGGCTGTCTTCAGCATTTTCAGGAAAACCCGCATTCTCGCTGGAAGAAATGGAGACTATCGGTGCGTTTTTACTCAATCATTACCAGTCTGGAACGGGGCCCAATCCACAGACTGATAACCTGACATCTGCACCCCTACAGACGTCTGAGCCTGTATTGTCTGCTGAAGTTGCTGTGCCGGTTCTTCCTTCCCAAACAGATTCAGCAGCGGCCTCTGCACAAGTAGAAGATGCTCCCGCGACGTACAGTGCAGAGGCTGACGTCATTGGCCTTGCCTGCAAAAAGTGCGGCAGCGAGCAGGGCCTGACAGCCATGTATGGCCAATACGGCTACTACGTCAAATGTGGTCAGTGTGGCACTAACACCTCAATGAAAACGGCTTGCCCTGAATGTAACAGCAGCAAAACCCGTGTGCGTAAACGCGGGGATGAATACTGGTTGCAGTGCGAATGTACGGCACTGAGGAAGCTGTATCAGCAGAGCTGATCTCCCCGGTAGTTAGATCGGATAATGGATAAACAGTAGCAGGATGCGCCATGGATGACTTCTCACCTTCAGATCTGAAAACCATTCTTCATTCCAAACGCGCCAATATTTACTACCTGGAATACTGCCGGGTGTTGGTGAACGGTGGCCGCGTGGAATATGTCACCGACGAGGGGCGACGTTCCAACTACTGGAATATCCCCATCGCCAACACCACAACCGTGTTGCTTGGCAACGGTACCTCCGTCACTCAGGCCGCTATGCGCGAACTGGCCAAGGCCGGTGTGCTGGTAGGGTTCTGCGGCGGTGGTGGCACCCCCTTGTTCAGTGCCAACGAAGTAGATATTGAAGTGGCCTGGTTTTCACCGCAAAGCGAGTACCGGCCCACTGAATACCTGCAGCACTGGGTGGGCTTCTGGTTTGATGATCAAAAGCGTCTGGAAGCCGCACGCATGATCCAGCAGGTGAGGCTTAATCAGCTACAAAAACACTGGCTGGAAAATCGGTTGTTGAAAGAACAGGGGTTTTCGATCGCGTCCGAGCAGCTGGTGTCTTTGCTGGACCGACACCGTGACAATATTCAACAGGCTCCCAATGTCACCACACTGTTGACCGAAGAAGCCCGGCTAACCAAGCACCTGTTCAAGCTGGCGGCACGAGCTGTGGACTACGGCGACTTTGTTCGCGCCAAACGTGGCAGCGGCACCGATCCGGCCAACCGTTTTCTCGATCACGGCAACTATCTCGCGTACGGGTTGGGCGCTACAGCAACCTGGGTGTTGGGTTTGCCTCATGGTCTGGCTGTGTTGCATAGCAAAACGCGCCGAGGTGGGCTGGTGTTTGATGTGGCGGATCTGGTCAAGGATGCACTGGTCTTGCCGCAGGCATTTATATCGGCGGTGAAAGGGGAAGAAGAGCAAGAATTCCGGCGGCAATGTATAGAGTCTTTGACCCGTGCCGAAGCGCTGGATTTCATGATTGATACGCTCAAGGATATCGCCACCACGCTAGGGAAGCCTGCAGCATGAACGTACTGCTGATCTCCCGTTGCAGTAAGAATGCTTTGACCGAAACGCGCCGTATTCTGGACCAGTTTGCCGAACGCAGAGGGGATCGCACCTGGCAGACGCCCATCACTTGGGATGGCCTGACCACGCTGCGCAAATTGCTGCGTAAAACGGCACGCAAAAACACGGCGGTGGCCTGTCACTGGATCAGGGGCAAGGACCACAGCGAGTTGATGTGGATAGTCGGTGACACCGGTCGTTTCAATGCCGAAGGCGCCGCGCCGACCAACACCACCCGGCGCAACATTCTGCGGCAGCAGGACGAAAATGACTGGCACACCGCCGAGGATATAAAGCTGCTGGCCGCCATGGCCGCGCTGCTGCATGATCTTGGCAAGGCGTGCGCCGCCTTCCAGTTGCGGCTGCAGGGCAAGGGGTCTGAAGGTGCCAATCTCTATCGTCATGAGTGGATATCCTTGCGCCTGTTTCAGTCTTTCGTGGGCACGGACGACGATGCTGGCTGGCTGTCCCGCCTGGCGGATACGGAAGCCACCAGCGATGCCTGGCTGTCAGGGCTGATCAGAGACGGCCTTGGAGATACTGAAGCCTATCCCTTTCGGACGTTGCCGCCGCTGGCGCAGGCGATCGGCTGGCTGGTGCTGACCCATCACCGCTTGCCCTGTCGCCCCGAACTTGAGGGGCTGAGATCCGAGGATCTTGAAGCGCCGTTGCTGGATATCGATGCGCAGTGGAATCAGCGCAACGACAACGCCGATCTCAAGGCTATCCAACCCTATTGGACGTTTAACGCACCTCTTCCGGTAGCCACTCGACGCTGGCGTACTCAGGCCGCCAAGTATGCCCAGCGTCTGCAGCAGCGCATGGATCGCGCCGCTGATGGCTGGTTGAACAACGCCTATGTCAGGCCGCCAAGTATGCCCAGCGTCTGCAGCAGCGCATGGATCGCGCCGCTGATGGCTGGTTGAACAACGCCTATGTCATGCATCTGGCCCGGTTGTCGCTGATGCTATCTGATCATCACTATTCCAGTCTGACAAAGTCCGGCGACCGTGTGCGGGGCGAAGCCGATTATCCGCTCTACGCCAACACCGAGCGCAAAAGCGGAGAGCTGTGCCAGCGCCTGGATGAACACTTGCTGGGGGTCGCCAAGGTCAGCCGCAGTGTCAGCCATCACCTGCCCACATTAAGCGACAACCTGCCCCGGCTGGCGCGACACAAGGGGTTCCGCCAGCGGAGCAAGGCTCAACGTTTCAGATGGCAGGATCGGGCCTTCGATTTGGCCGAAGGGCTTAGGGAAAAAGCCGCCAACCAGGGCTTTTTCGGTATCAATATGGCGTCGACCGGATGCGGCAAGACACTGGCGAACGGGCGTATCCTCTATGCCCTGGCCAACCCGCAGCAGGGCGCCCGTTTCTCTGTTGCGCTAGGGCTGAGAACCCTGACGCTGCAGACTGGCCAGGCCTATCGTGATCGGCTGAACCTTGGCGATGATGAACTGGCCGTCAGGGTGGGTGGCAGTGCCAGCCGCCAGCTGTACGAATTTTATGAGGACCAAGCCGAAAGCAGCGGCTCGGCATCGGCTCAGTCACTGGTGCCCGAAGACAGCCATGTGGTCTATGAAGGCAATTTTGCCGAACATCCCGTGCTGAAAACGGCCGGACACGATGATCGGATCAAGGCGCTGATCTCGGCCCCGGTACTGGTGTGTACGGTCGATCATCTGGTACCGGCGACCGAGAGTGAGCGCGGCGGGCACCAGATCGCCCCCATGCTGCGCCTGATGAGCAGTGACCTGGTGCTGGATGAGATCGACGATTTTGACTTGAACGACCTGCCGGCCCTGACTCGATTGGTGTACTGGTCCGGCTTGCTGGGCAGTCGGGTACTGCTGTCTTCGGCAACGTTACCGCCGTCACTCTCCGAAGGGCTGTTCCGTGCCTACAAGGCTGGCCGGGAAG
>JBLXDP010000017.1:0-33670 GCA_048264005.1 Marinobacterium sp. | reverse complement strand
AGGTAGAGGTAGAGGAAACAGAATAAGAAGAGTGCAAGCACAACAGAAACGACAACGGGCACCCGAAGGTGCCCGTTAAATATAGCGGTTGTGAGTTAGTTCAAAGGTTTCTCAGTACCAGAACTGAGCAGTGCGCCCGTTCAGCAACCTTTGAAGTAACAGAGCCTATGAGCAAGCGCTCTACTTTTGAGTAGTTGTGACTTGGCATCACAATCAGATCAACCTTCAGCTTTGCGGCCATCGCGACAATCTCACCCGCAGCGCTCCCCTCCGCTATATGAGCAGTGCAGTTTGCTCGCCCAGGTAGCGAGGCAGAGATCAGTGCCACTACTTCTGCTTTAAGAGCAGTCAGTGCTTTTTCCACCGCGTCATCGGGAAAGTAAGCGGCCACTACTGGCATATTCATGCCAGGCAAAACAGCCATCACATGTAACTCTGCCGACTCACCATCCAGATACTGGCTTGCTTCGACAAGTGCACGCTTGGCAGTTTTAGTATCCTGCATATCGACAGGCAGCAAAATTCGCTTGAACATAAGTGCCTCCTAGGATGCCTGGCTTGCCAATGACGCTTCATTGCGTCTGCGCTTCAACTGCAGCATGGCGAGTCCAACCAGTAGCAAAAGTGCAGGTATCAGCATCCACTGTTTATCGGGGCGATCATTTTCGACCTGAATACCCTGGATTTCCCAATCAAAATCCAGTCCAGCTTCCTGTGCAGGGCTACCAAAACTAACCATGTCTACCATGACCTTGTCGTCAGACATGTTCAGCATCAGGCCGGCATCAGCCAGGCGATCAATACCGCTGCCTTCACTATCAAGCGGTAGCTTCACTAGCTTGCTCACCTGATTGCCATCAATGGTCATCCCTTCCGCCTGTAACATCAGGTGACCACCAGCAGGTACATTTTCCGCCAAGACTTCAATTTTGCTGGGAGCCTCAATACTGACAGGAGGATATATTTCATCCCACCAGAAACCAGGCCTGAAAAGCGTGAACGCTATCAGCAATAGCCCCAGGGTTTCATACCAGCGGCTACGTACCAGCCAGTACCCCTGAGTAGCCGCTGCGAATATCAGCATCGCCGCAACCGCGGCCGCAACAGTAACCAGCAGGTGCGGAATACTTTCAATGCCAATCAGTAGCAGCTCGGTATTGAAGATGAACATGAACGGCAGCACGGCTGTACGTATGTCATAGGTAAAGCCCTGAATACCCGTGCGAATCGGATCTGACTTGGCAATCGCAGCAGCCGCAAAGGCAGCCAAACCGACGGGAGGCGTATCATCCGCAAGGATGCCGAAGTAAAACACGAACAGATGAACCGCGATCAACGGTACGATCAGCCCCTGCTCTGCACCCAGCGTCACAATGACGGGCGCCATTAGCGTCGATACGACAATGTAGTTAGCGGTTGTCGGAAGACCCATGCCCAGCAACAGGCTGATAGCAGCTGTGAACAACAACATCAACATGATGTTGCCTGCGGAAATGAACTCGACAAACTCCGTCATTACCAGACCGATACCCGTCAGGGTTACGGTACCCACAACGATACCCGCTGCAGCCGTAGCCACACCGATACCAATCATGTTGCGTGAGCCGGTTACCAAACCGTCCAGCAGATCAGCCCAGCCTTCGCGAACCCCTTCAGCAAAGACACCTTCAGACCGGAACGCTGCCTTGATGGGTTTATGTGTGACGACAATCACGATCATGAACACGGTTGCCCAAAAGGCCGACAGCCCCGGAGAGAAGCGCTCTACCGTCAAACACCAAACCAATACGAAGACCGGCAGCAGGAAGTACAAGCCGGACTTAACAGTAGGTCCTGTTTCAGGCAATGACACCACTTCGGAATTAGGATCATCCATGTGCAGATCCGGGAAACGGGCTGCAAACCGCACAAGCCAGAGGTAGGCGATAAACACCAGCCCCGCCATGATCCAGTAGCTGGCATTGCCAATGTAGTCTTTAGTCCAGCCAAAGCCGTAGTAAAGCCCCAGAGACAGCAACCCAACACCCACAACAATCCCTAGCCAAGTCGCGAGCTTTTGTGCCAGCGTTCGAGAATCAGGATTCTTGGGCAGCCCTTGCATACCGGCTTTCATCGCTTCCAGATGCACGATATAGATCAAGGCGATATAGGAGATCAGCGCCGGCAATATGGCATGTTGGATAACCTCGATATAGGAGATACCAACGTACTCCACCATCAGGAAGGCAGCAGCCCCCATGATCGGTGGCGTAAGCTGGCCGTTCGTCGATGCTGCAACCTCTACAGCACCGGCCTTATATCCCGGAAAACCCACACGCTTCATCAAAGGTATTGTGAAAGTACCCGTGGTGACGACGTTGGCGATAGACGAACCGGAAATCAACCCGCTCAGGCCAGAAGACACGACGGCGGCCTTCGCTGGCCCACCACGCATGTGCCCCAGAAGAGAGAACGAAACCTTGGTGAAATAGTTGCCTGCACCCGCTTTTTCCAGCAACGCACCAAAGAGCACGAAGAGGAATACAAAACTGGTGGAAACCCCCAGGGCAACACCAAATACACCTTCGGTGGTCAGCCACTGATGTGACATCGCCTTGTTAAGGCTCGCGCCTTTATGCGCAATCACATCCGGCATATAGGGACCGGCAAAGGTGTAAGTAAGAAATACCGCCGCAACTACCATCAAAGGCGGCCCTAATGCACGGCGAGTAGCTTCCAACAGTAGCAACATACCCGAGACTGCTACCACAATATCCATTGTAATTGGCGCACCCGAGCGGCTAGCCAATTCACTTTCAAACAAAACCAGATAGGACGCGCAAAAGGCGCCTATCAGCGCAAACACCCAGTCTTGAATCGGGATGTAAAAACGTGGCGATCGTTTCAGCGCCGGGTAGGCCGTAAACGCCAGGAAAATGGCAAATGCCAGGTGAATAGCACGTGCCTTGGAATCATTGATCACGCCAAAATCAAGCAGGAAAGGCAGAGGGGAGGCGTACCAAAGCTGGAAAAGAGCCCAAGCCAGTGCGACACCCCAAAGCAGTTTGCCTGGGAACCCTCGCGGGGATCGTGCACCACTGTCAGATTGAGCAACCAGCTCCTGAATATCATCGTTCGATGTTTTGACTTGGTCGTGTTGAGTCACAGCGAACACCTTATATCCGAGAAAGAAACAAAAAGGGGGCCCAAAGCCCCCTTCTCAGCTGGGCCTTAAAGCAAGCCAGCTTCTTTGTAGTACTTCACTGCACCCGGGTGCAGCGGAGCGGTCAGGGAATCCCGAACCATCTCTTCTTTCTTCAGGTTGGCAAATGCAGGATGCAGTTTGCGGAAGGTATCGAAGTTTTCGAATACCGCTTTCACCACATGATACGCCACATCATCAGGCACAGCAGTGGAGCTTACGATAGTTGCACCCACACCGAAGGTCATCACATCATCGGGGTTACCACGATACATGCCACCCGGGATGGCGGCTTTACGGTAGTAGCTGTTCTCACCGACCAGCATATCGATAGTGGCATCTGTCACTTCAACCAGGTTGCTGTCGCAAGATGTGGTTGCTTCCTTAATGGCACCACTCGGGTGGCCCACCACATACACCATTGCATCGATCTTGTTGTCGCACAGCGCACTGGCCTGCTCGGACGCTTTCAGCTCGGAAGCCAAAGCGAAGTCCTCAGCCGTCCAGCCCTTGGCGTTCATCAACACTTCCATGGTGCCACGTTGGCCAGAGCCCGGGTTACCGATATTGACACGCTTGCCTTTCAAGTCGTTGTAGGTCTTGATCCCAGCGTCAGCACGCGCCACCACGGTAAAGGGCTCTGCATGCATGGAGAAAAGGGAACGCAGCTCAGGGTTGGGGCCCTGGTCGGCAAACTTGGAAGTACCGTTGTATGCATGGTACTGCCAATCGGACTGAGCCACACCCACATCCAGTTCACCTGCACGGATAGTGTTCAGGTTGTACACAGAACCACCGGTACTTTCGACAGAACAACGAATACCGTGCTCGGAGCGGTCCTTGTTGACCAGTCGGCAGATTGCACCGCCTGTCGGGTAGTACACACCAGTTACACCACCGGTACCGATGGTAATGAAGCTTTCCGCACTTGCGACCGTGGGTGCAGCTACACCCCCCATAGCTACAGCCGCAGTCATTGCTGCCGAGATCAGCGTTTTCTTCAGTGCCATAATCGAACTCTCCTGTTTCGTATCGGAATGGTTTCTGTCACACAACTGCCAGAAACCGGCTTCAGACTTTGAGTATTAGTCAGGCTTCCTCCATGTTCAAGAAATCACAGAACTTTTTGCTGTTTTACAGCATCCAAATATCCGTTCTCAGGAGAAGTCTCTGTCAGTGAGACCTACCGTTCCGCTATAGTGAAATTGTTCGGTCATTACAGGAGCCAATATGTATACCTTGCCCGAGCTGGACCCCCTGCGAGATTTTGATTCCATCGCCGTACTGACCAGTGGCGGCGACTCCCCCGGCATGAACCCTGCAGTACGCGGCGTTGTTCGCGCTGCCCTGAATCAGGGAATTTGTGTGTACGGTATTCAGAAAGGCTACAGCGGCCTTCTGGCAGGCGACCTTCGCCTGATGACCTCATCCTCGGTCCGCAATATTGTTCAGCGTGGCGGCACCATTCTGAAAAGCGACCGCTGCGAGGCATTCAAGCAAAAAGAGAGCCGCGCCAAGGCAATCCAAATACTCAAGGACAAAGGGATTCAGGGGCTGGTTGTGATTGGTGGTGATGGCTCACTGACCGGTGCACACTGCCTGGCTGATGAAAGTGATCTGGCCGTTGTCGGGCTGCCCGGTACCATCGACAACGATATTTTCGGTACTGACGACACCATCGGATTCGATACTGCCGTTAACACCGCGCTGGACGCCATCGACAAGATTCGTGATACCGCCTCCTCGCACGAGCGCCACTTTCTGGTTGAGGTAATGGGCCGCAATTCCGGTTTTCTGGCGACCCATGTGGGCATAGCCGCCGGTGCCGAAATGATTGTCGTGCCCGAATACGAAGTGCATATCCAGCAACTGGGCCAGCAACTGAGTGAAAGTCGGCGCAGCGGCAATGGTTCCAGCGGCATTATCGTCGTAGCCGAAGGCCGTGAGCCGGGCCTGACCTACCGTCTCGCCGAGCAGCTCCGCCAGCAGGGAGAAGACCCTCGTGTCTGCATCCTCGGCCACATTCAACGTGGCGGGCAGCCCAGTGGACATGATCGCGTGCTGGCTTCCAGCCTGGGTGCCATGGCCGTCAGCTATATGCTGGCCGGTTACAGTGACATCATGGTAGGGGTCAATCAGGGCGCTATCGTGGATGTACCTCTGGACAGCGTAATCCGCTACCGTAAAGGGCTGGACCCTCACCTGTTTGAGCTGGCACTGCTGTTACACAAATAAGCGCGCTATTTAGGAGCCCCCATGAATGCCTTGATTCGCCTGTTCTTCAAAGGCCTGTTGATTCTGCTGCCTGCCGTGGTAACGATTTATCTGGTCTATGCCATTTTTGTTGCCCTGAACAACACGCTGTTTTCGGCCCTTGGACAAATATTTCAGCAGCTGATGCCGGGCCTTCAGCCCGGCTGGATCACGACGCTTTTGGCCATCATTTCAACACTGGTACTGATTACTCTGGTAGGTGCCCTGGCCAGTAATATCCTGGGACGTTTTGTGCTCCAGCAGTTTGAGCAATTGATGAAGCGCATTCCTCTGGTCAAGTTGCTCTACAACGCTGTGCGTGATTTCTTTCAGGCCTTTTTGGGCGACGAAAAACGCTTTGATAAGCCTGCGTTGGTCTGCCTGAATGAAGAGGCCGGTGTTCGAGTTGCCGGGTTTATTACCGCCGAAGACCTGTCGAGCTGGGGCCTGAATGAAGAAGTAGCCGTCTATCTGCCTCAATCCTACAACTTTGCCGGCAACCTGATCATAGTGCCGGCCAAGCAGGTAACCCCGCTGGACCGACCGGCAGGCGAGGTCACCACCTTTATCGTCAGCGGTGGTGTCTCGACCCGCAAGGACTCTGAAAAGTCTTAACCGAAACGACCGGCAATAAACGGATTGGTCTGACGCTCGTGACCAAAGGTCGACATGGGGCCATGCCCCGGTATGAAGTCAATTTCATCACCCAGCGGCAGCAGCTTTTCCTTAATGGAACGAATCAAGGTGTCATGATCACCGCGCGGAAAGTCGGTACGGCCGATAGAGCCCTGGAAGAGTACATCCCCTACCAGCGCCAATAAGGACGGCTGGTGGTAAAAAATGACATGGCCCGGCGTGTGTCCCGGGCAGTGCACCACTTCAAGCGTTACTTCACCAAAGCTGACCTGATCGCCATCACCCAGCCAGCGATCGGGGGTAAACACCTCCACTGAAGGGAAGCCGAACATCTGGCTCTGCTGAGGCAGTCCTTCAATCCAGAACTCATCATCCTTGCCGGGCCCTTCAATTTGCAGGCCAAGCTCACTGGACAAGGCCGCTGTGCCACCTGCGTGATCGATGTGGGCATGGGTGAGCAGGATTTTCTCCAGCGTCACCCCTTCTTCTGCAACAGCCGCCTTGATCCGCTCCAGGTCACCACCAGGATCAACAACAGCAGCCTTGCCCGTTTGTTCACACCAGAGAAGTGTGCAGTTTTGCTGAAAAGGGGTCACTGGAACAATACGATATTTCATGGTGCTTACGCCGTCTGAAAATTGTTTGTCCCAGTATATCGACCCCGATGATCAAAAGTCAGGTTTTGAAGCGGTTGATCAGCTCCTGAAGCGCATGCGAAAGCTGTTGCAGCTCTTCCCCGCTGGACGCAACCGAGTTTGCAGCAATCACCGTGCTCTCAGACGCCTGGGTAATGCGCAGCAGGTTCGAGTTCATCTCTTCCGATACCTGGCTTTGTTCCTCAGCCGCGGCTGCAACCTGCACTCCCATATCGCGAATGCGAGACATCTGCTCGACGATACGTACCAGCTCCTGACCAGCATGAGCCGCGGTTTGAACACTCTCATCAGCACGCTGACGAGAGCGATCCATCACTTCTACCGCTCGCTGTGCGGCTGTACGCAGACGGTCGTTCATATTGCGAATTTCTTCGGTGGAGCCTTGGGTGCGCTGTGCCAGCTGACGCACCTCATCCGCTACAACCGCAAAGCCTCGACCCGACTCACCGGCACGTGCTGCCTCGATGGCTGCGTTCAGTGCCAGCAGGTTGGTTTGCTCAGAGATCGCCTGAATTTCACCCAGCACCTGACCGATTTGAACCGTATCGCCTTCCAGCGCCTGAATCACTTCCGCCGCCTGCTCTACTTCACGCGCCAGCGCCTGGATGCGATTGACGGTATCGTCCACATCATGGTTACCCTCATCCGCCTCGTGATCCGCCATTTCAATGGCCGCAGAGGTTTCGCTGGCACTGCGGGCCACCTCATGCACACTGGCTGCCATTTCATTCATGGCAGTAGACAGGAGTTCCGCTTCCTGTGCCTGAGAATCCAGAGCCACACTGGTTTCTTCGGCATTGCGCGCCAGGCCTTCAGCACTGGAAGACACCTGACTGGCCGAGCTGGCAATCTGATGCACAAGGTCCTGGAAAGTGCCCAGAGTTTCATCAATGCGTCGCCCAACCTTGCCTAGTTCATCTCCACTATTCAGATCGGTACGGATACGCAAGTCACCTGCCGCCACCTGCTTCATAACATCGGCAATACGTTCCAGCGGCCCGGTAATGGAGCGGCTCAACGGTATGGCAACCGCCGCCAGAATCACCAACGCACCGACCAGTACCGCAATCATAAAGATCAGGTCTTTGTTAAAAGCCTCGTCCAGATCGGTCACATAGACGCCAGTGCCCACAACCCAGCCCCAGGCTTCGAAGGGTTTGGCCAGGGTGATTTTTGTCTCGACTTCACCACTGGCGGGGTTGGGCCAGCGGTAATCCATCTCTGCGACATCCTTGCCACTGCCCAGCAGTGCTGCCATGTCTGCGAAGATAGCCCGACCATCATCGGTGGTCCGGCTCTTAAGCGACTGGCCCACCAGCGCTGAATTAGCCCCGTGTGCCACGATGCGTGCGTCACGATCCAGTACGAAGAAGTAGTCATCATCGTTGTACTTCATACTTTCCAGCATCTGTCGCGCAGCACTCTGCGCCTGCTCCAGGCTGACTTCACCAGATTGCACTCGTGCTTGCTGGGCTTTCAGCAGGCCTTCACTGCTATCCAGCAGCGCATGCAGCTGGCTCTTGCGCTCATGCACCAGCGAGTCACGCATATCAAACAGGGAAAGGGTGGATAACACCACCAGCATCAAGCTTGCAATCAGCACCAAGAGCCACAGCTTGGTACGAACAGAAAGGTTACGCAGCATCATGAGGGGCCACTCCGAATTGGTTATTAGTCGGATAATTGCTACAGACTAGCATAGTCCTTAACAGGTAAAAGACCTTTTTAAATATGGGGTTACATTTGAGGGCGCTAATATTTCTACCCACCACACCAGCGCTTAAAAAACCTGAGTGCACGCAGCTCTGCTGACTTGGCATACACCTGTTGCGCACCCGCTTTCACATTGGCAAGCGCCAGCAAACGCTGGGCCGCGATTGCCTGCTGCAAGACCTCTTTAACATCGTCCGGAACCCCGGGCTCAATCCTGGCCAAAGCATGCGTCAGCACATCCAGATCATGGATTCGGCCCAGCTCGGACCCCAGTGGCTTGAGCCTCAGCATCCAGGGCTTGTCCAGTTCAGCCTGCAGCCATTGCAGCTGATATATCCAGACCTTTACCCATTTACGCCAGCGGTGCAGCGCCCCTACATTCGCGTGTTCCAGCGCTCGACGGCAAAGCTGCTCCCCCTTGAGACCCGTTCGTTCCAGCCCCCGCAGCAGATGCCCTCGCCTTAAAACGTCCCAGTCACGTGCACTGATATGAAGTTCCAGTGCCTGTAACAGCTGCAGGGCTTGATCCTGCGAGACTTCATCCTGTGCCGACAAAAACAGTTCGCCCAGCGCGGTTACCAAATCTCTATGGCAGGCTTCCGGCAGGGCTTCCCCCAGGCTATCCAGGGTTTCCAGCATCACCACGTAATCCCGCTGCCCTGACAGCGCATCAGACAGCGCACGTGCAGCGGCGTGTACGTCCTTCAATACTTTCTGTTCCAGGCCGAACTCAACCAAATACAACAATGCTCGGACACGTTTCATATCAACACGTGTCTGATGCACCATCTGTTCTCGCTGCTCAGACGCGAGACACCAGCCCTGTTCAATGCGCCCTCGGGTTTGGCACAGGAGATCAAACACACTTCGCTGGATTTCATCACCGGTGGTATCGGCCTGGAGGGGGCGCTGGACACTTTTGCCCAGAGGAGATGACATCTAGGACTAGCCTCCCTCTCGCTCAACACGTACCTGGGGGCCACCTTCGTCACCAACATCAATGTGTACAGCTATCGGGCTGCAACACACCGAACAGTCCTCACTGTAATCCTGCTCCGGCTCGGTAACATCCACGGTCAGACTAATCGACTCACTACACCAGGGGCACATCAACTCAACCACTTCCAAAGGGTTCATGGAATACCCTCCCTCTTCTGGTCCACCTGCTGTATGCATGCAGGCTCTGGTTACAGGATAGACAGTCCGGCCCCAAGTGCCTAAACTAAGGTCTCATTCTTGGTCGGGGTGCCCGCATTTTAGACGGGCTGAGATGAAACCCGCTGAACCTGATCCGGTTGGTACCGGCGTAGGAAATCGAGATGACCGTTACTCTCACTCCATGCGTGCGCGTGGTCGGTGCGGTTTTCTCCCGTATTGGAGCTACCGCATGACACAGACACTCAATCCCATTGCCCTCACCATCGCAGGCTCCGACAGCGGTGGCGGCGCTGGTATTCAGGCAGATCTCAAGGCTTTTTCCGCACTGGGTGTCTTCGGTACGTCCGTTATTACCGCCCTGACCGCACAAAATACCCGTGAAGTCCGCGCTATCCACGACGTGCCGGCCAGCTTTATTGCCGACCAGCTCAATACCGTACTGGACGACATCCGTGTGGATGCCATCAAGATCGGTATGCTGAGTCGCCCGGAAACCATCAACACCATCGCTGCAGTCCTGCGCCAGCGTCAGTTGAACAACATCGTGCTGGACCCGGTCATGGTCGCCAAAAGCGGCGACAAGCTACTGGCTGACGAATCCGTCGACGCCCTGCGCCGAGAATTACTCCCACTGGCCACCCTGATTACCCCTAATCTGCCCGAAGCCTCAGTTCTGCTGAACACAGGCGAAGCCGTCAACGCCGAGGAAATGCAAGCACAGGCGCAGCTGCTGCTGGCCCTGGGTCCTCAGGCTGTACTGGTAAAAGGCGGCCACCTGGCAGGTTCCGCCAGCGATGACAGTGCCGACCTGTTACTGGATCAACGTGCAAGCCAATGGCTGCCAGCCAAACGTATACCCACCGCCAATACCCACGGTACCGGCTGCACCCTGTCCTCTGCAATTGCGGCAGGACTCGCCAAAGGTCTCTCCGTAACCGATGCGGTCAACCAGGCCAAAGCCTATATTACGGCTGCGATTGCTGCTGCTGATCGTCTGAGTGTGGGCTCAGGTCACGGCCCAACCCACCATTTCCACGCCTGGTGGTAAACCTTGGACATTCGCGTTGAACAGGCCAGTCTGCACTGGCAGCAACACTGCGTCTTCAGCAACCTGAATCTGGACCTGCCATCCAGCCAGTGGACCAGTATTCTGGGCCAGTCCGGCGTGGGTAAAAGCTCGCTGGTTCAGTTGCTGTGTGGCATTGCCGATGAAGCTGATATTCAGGGTCAGATTCACTGCAGTGATGGCCAGCCACTGTCGGGCCGCGTCGCCTGGATGGCACAGCAGGACCTGTTACTGCCTTGGCTCAGCCTGACCGATAACGTGCTACTGGGTGCCCGCCTGCAAAACCATCGCAAGGCAAGCACTGCTCAACGCGAACTTGCTCAGTACCTGCTGCAACAAGTCGGTCTTGGCGACCGAGCCCAGACTCTACCGGCACAGCTATCCGGCGGCCAGCGCCAGCGAGTTGCCCTGGCCCGTACGCTGTTTCAGGATCAACCGCTGGTCTGTATGGATGAGCCTTTCTCGGCGCTGGATGCGATCAACCGTCTCAAGCTGCAGGATCTGGCTGCTGAACTGCTGGCCGAACGCACCGTACTCATGATCACCCATGACCCGCTGGAAGCCCTGCGCCTGTCTGACCGCGTCCTGGTCCTGCAAGGCTCTCCCGCACAGCTGTCCGCGCCTATCATTCCCGAAGGCAAAGCTCCACGACCCGTGAGCGATCCGGATCTGCTGCTACAGCAAGCCCAGCTACTCGGCTTGCTGGCGGAGGTTCCGGAATGATGACCTGGCTGCGTCCTCTTATCATTGCCCTGGGACTGATGCTGATCTGGCAGGCGATTGTCTGGCTGGCTGACGTGCCCCACTTTATCCTGCCCGGCCCGTTGCTGGTGCTCGAAACGCTGGTGAACCAGTTCCCGCTGTTGATGAAGCATGCAGGGGTAACGCTGGTCGAGATTCTATTAGGCCTGTTACTGGGCACCCTGTTAGGGCTTGCCAGTGCACTCTCGCTGGTAACCTGGGGCGGGCTCAGACGCTGGTTACTGCCGGTGCTGGTGGTCAGCCAGTCCATTCCCGTGTTTGCTTTGGCGCCGGTACTGATGCTTTGGCTGGGCTACGGCATGGCCTCCAAGGTCGCCATGGCAACGTTGATTATCTACTTCCCGGTAACTGCAGCCTGTTTCGATGGTTTGCGTCAGACCCCGACCGGCTACCTGCAGCTGGCCCGTACTCTGGGTGCCAGCCGCCGCGCTCAGCTACTGCAAATTCGACTGCCCGCCGCCCTGCCAGCCTTTGGCTCCGGCCTGAGAGTAGCAGCCTCAGTCGCGCCTATCGGTGCGGTGGTCGGCGAGTGGGTCGGCTCCTCTACCGGCCTGGGCTATCTGATGCTGAACGCTAATGCACGCATGCAGGTCGACTTGATGTTTGCTGCCTTACTGGTCCTGGCCGTGATGGCACTGGGACTCTATTTCTTCGTAAACCTGATCGCACGACGGCTCACCCCCTGGCTGAGCGAATCCACGTCGTCGGCAACCCGAGGTGATTCACTATGAAACGACTGACCACATTGCTGTGCAGCTGCCTGCTGTCCGCACAGGCACTGGCTGCCGACAAGGTTGAGCTGCTGCTCGACTGGTTTATCAACCCCGACCACGGCCCGCTGATTGTGGCCCAACAGAAAGGCTACTTCGCTGAACAAGGGCTGGAGGTCAATCTGGTTGAACCGGCCGACCCGTCCATGCCGCCCAAGCTGGTCGCCGCCGGCAAAGCCGATATGGCCATCACTTACCAGCCGCAGCTGCATGTGATGATCGATCAGGGCCTGCCGCTGACGCGTATCGGCACCCTGATCGCCACACCGCTGAACTCGCTTGTGGTGCTGGAAGATGGGCCGGTTAAAACCCTGGCCGACCTTAAAGATCGCAAGGTCGGCTACTCCGTAGGGGGTTACGAGGAAGCGCTGATGCGCGCCATGCTCAAACCGCACGGTTTGACGCTGGATGATATCGAGATGGTCAACGTGAACTGGTCCCTGTCGCCATCCCTGATCAGTGGTCAGGTCGATGCCGTGATCGGCGCCTACCGCAACTTCGAACTGAACCAGATGGATATCGAAGGTCACCCAGGTCGTGCTTTCTATATTGAAGAGGAAGGCGTACCGGCCTATGACGAGCTGGTGCTGGTAGTGAACAACCAGGATCGCGGTGATGACCGCCATGCACGCCTGATCACAGCCATCGAGAAGGCCACTCAATACATCATCAATCACCCGGATGATGCCTGGAACGATTTTGTCAGCTACAAGCCGGACGAACTGAATACCGCTCTCAACCAGCGCGCCTGGGCCGATACGCTGAGCCGCTTTGCCCTGCGCCCTGCTGCACTGGATGAAGCCCGCTACCTGCGCGTCGGTGCTTTCATGCAGGAACAGGGCCTGACCAAGACCAACCCGCCGGTTGCCGACTACGCCATCGTGCCTTGAGGATTGAACCCGGATGACGTTTGCAGACTACCGCCAACAAAACCCTCAGCAGCCGCTCAGCGAGCAGCTGAGGGGCTACGCAGAAGCCGACTGGAACCGGGCGGTGAACCACCCGTTCACAGAAGCGCTGGGCGATGACCGGCTGGATG
The DNA here is from genome assembly GCA_048264005.1 of Marinobacterium sp. GTDB lineage: Bacteria > Pseudomonadota > Gammaproteobacteria > Pseudomonadales > Balneatricaceae > Marinobacterium. Next base: position 20,436 of record JBLXDP010000017.1, on the reverse strand, counting down.
ACAGCATTTACGCCCGTTACCTGGTGCAGGACTATGCCTTCATCGACACGCTGGTGAATCTGGTCGCCCGTACCATCGCCAACGCCCCGGCGATGCCACCCAAAACCGTGCTGGCCGGCTTTCTTGCCGCGCTGACCAGCGATGAGAACACCTACTTCCTGCGCTCTTTCGAAGCACTGGGGCTGGGTGAGGCCGACTACCTGAACCCTCAGCTGCACCCGGTCAGTCAGGCCATCATCGATACGATGCAATCATCCGAAGTCCGCTACGAAGAGGCGATTATCTGCCTCTGCGTTGCTGAGTGGTCCTATCTGACCTGGTCACAGACTCAGGCCGAAAAGCCAGGTAGCAGCCGCTTCTATCTACAGGAATGGGTCGATATTCATGTGCTGCCGGAGTTCGAGCAGTTTGTCGCCTGGCTGCGTACTCAAGTCGACAGCTTTGCCGACCGTGATGAGGCCAGACTGGAACAGCTGGCCGAGTTGTTCCAACGCATGTGCGTGCTGGAGCACCAGTTCTTCAGCGCCAGCCTCGATCCCAGATCCGTAACCGAACAGGAGGTTCCGCGTGTCCTCAAATAACTCCTTGTTTGAGCATCTGAAAACTCAGTGTGCCGATGACTGGAAAACCTACATCCAGCACGACTTTGTGCGTCAGCTGGGCCAGGGAACCTTACCCAAGGAATGTTTCCAGCATTACTTGAAACAGGATTACCTGTTTCTGATTCAGTTCAGCCGCGCCTGGGGCCTGGCCGTGTTCAAAAGCGAAGACCTGGACAGCATGCGCTACGCCCAGGCAGGCCTCAATGCCATGCTGGATACCGAAATCGGTCTGCACGTGGACTATTGCCGCGACTGGGGCATCGATGAAGCGCAGCTACGCGCCCTGCCCGAGGCCTCGGCCACTGTGGCCTACACCCGCTATGTACTGGATGCCGGTTTCGCAGGGGACCTTCTTGATCTGCATGTAGCACTGGCGCCCTGCATTCTGGGCTATGCCGAGATCGCCAATTGGCTGGCCGCCCAGCCGGATACCGTTCGCGAAGGGAATCCATACAACGCCTGGATCGAGATGTACCTGAGCGACGAATACCAACAAGCCGCTCAAACGGAGCTCGAACTGCTGGACAAGCTGGGACAGCAGCTGCCGACAGACCGCATTGCAGCACTGGAAAAACGGTTTAGCACTGCCACCCGCATGGAAGTCAGCTTCTGGCAGATGGGCCTGGATCTGGCCGACTGATTATTACAATAAAGTCTCTGGAGAGATGATGAGCACACAGCACACCGGTACACCTCATTTGAGCAACACGGCACAAGTCGACAAGGACTCCGTGCAGCCCTTCCCCAAGTCCCGCAAGGTCTATGTCGAAGGCAGCCGCCCCGATATCCGCGTGCCAATGCGCGAAATCACCCTGGACGACACACCGACCGATATGGGTGGTGAGAAGAACGACCCGCTATACGTCTACGACACTTCTGGTCCCTACACCGACCCGGACGCGAGCATCGACGTGCGCAAGGGGCTGGCACCGCTGCGCGAAAGCTGGATTCTGGAACGTGAAGACACCGAGCAGCTGGACGGGCTGACCTCCGAGTACGGCCGCGCCCGCGCCGCCGACCTACGCCTGGACGAGCTGCGCTTCGAGCTGACCCGTCAGCCGCGTCGTGCCCGAGCCGGCAAGAACGTGACCCAGCTGCACTACGCGCGTCAGGGCATCATCACCCCGGAGATGGAATACATCGCCATCCGCGAGAACATGAAGCTGGCCAAAGCGAAGGCTGAAGGCAACGTGGTCGCCGAGCAACACCCGGGCCACAACTTCGGTGCTTATCTGCCAGAAGAGATCACGCCGGAGTTTGTACGTCAGGAAGTGGCCGAAGGCCGCGCCATCATCCCGTGCAACATCAACCACCCGGAATTGGAACCGATGATCATCGGCCGCAACTTCCTGGTGAAGATCAACGGCAACATCGGCAACTCCGCGGTCACCTCGTCCATCGAGGAAGAAGTTGAGAAGATGACCTGGGGTACCCGCTGGGGCGCGGACACCATCATGGACCTGTCCACCGGCAAGAACATCCACGAGACCCGTGAATGGATCCTGCGCAACTCGCCGGTCCCGATCGGCACCGTACCGATCTACCAGGCGCTGGAAAAGGTCAACGGCATCGCCGAAGACCTGAACTGGGAGGTGTTCCGCGATACCCTGATCGAACAGGCAGAACAGGGCGTGGACTACTTCACGATCCACGCCGGTGTACTGCTGCGCTATGTGCCACTGACCGCCAAGCGCATGACCGGTATCGTCTCCCGTGGCGGTTCCATCATGGCCAAATGGTGCCTGGCCCACCACGAGGAAAACTTCCTCTACACTCACTTCGAGGAGATCTGCGAGATCTGCAAGGCCTACGACGTGGCCTTCTCCCTCGGTGACGGCCTGCGTCCGGGCTCTGTTTACGACGCCAACGACGAAGCCCAGTTTGCCGAACTGGAAACCCTCGGCGAGCTGACCAAGATCGCTTGGCAGCACGATGTGCAGGTGATGATCGAAGGTCCGGGCCATGTGCCGATGCACATGATCAAGGAGAACATGGACAAGCAGCTGAAGGAGTGTCATGAAGCACCCTTCTATACGCTGGGCCCATTGACTACCGACATCGCACCGGGCTACGACCACATCACTTCCGGTATTGGCGCCGCGATGATCGGCTGGTACGGCTGTGCCATGCTCTGCTACGTGACGCCGAAGGAGCATTTGGGCCTGCCCAACAAGGATGACGTCAAGACCGGCATCATCACCTACAAGATCGCCGCGCACGCCGCCGACCTGGCGAAAGGCCACCCGGGTGCGCAGATCCGCGACAACGCCATGTCCAAGGCACGCTTCGAGTTCCGCTGGGAAGACCAGTTCAACATCGGTCTGGACCCGGACACCGCCCGCGCCTACCACGACGAAACATTGCCGAAGGAATCCGCCAAGGTAGCGCACTTCTGCTCCATGTGCGGTCCGAAGTTCTGCTCCATGAAAATTTCTCAGGAAGTACGTGATCTGGACGAAACCCAGGTGGCGGCAATCAATGCCCAGGCGGAACAGGGCATGAAGGAGAAGTCGGAAGAGTTCAAGGACAGCGGCGCCGAGATCTACCATAAGGTGTAATAAGTATTTATTTAAGGGGGCTTCATGCCCCCTTTTTTGAACATGCCATAATTAAGCTATTATTTTGTTATGTATCACATATGGTACAAAATTATAGCTTGAACACCATAATAAATTGATGTGATAATTCATCCATATTGAAAACTATTACATGGATGTAATATGTCAACATTATCTCTACAAGATATACCATACCAGGTTCCTCAAGACACTAAAGGTCAGTTAGCATACCTGGCCTCAATTTTGCGTATTGATAAGAATAAGGCAATAAGAAGTGGTGAGCCTGGACTAAACGCTATGATTTCAGTTCTTGTGTATCGTCAATCGCAGCTTTGCGATCAATAAGAAAGCTCTCCTCTCTACCTGATTCACCTGGATTATACCGCTTACCTAACACTCTTACTGTTGCAGAGTCAAAGTCTCTAGAGCAAGCACTCATACATAGAGCTTTAGATACAACATTTGTAAATAGCCAATGGTGGGGACTTTGGGCATTAACAACTGAAGAACTGGAGAGTGATCTAGAGCTTCATGGTACTATCAATGATGTAGGTGGTTGGCTAGGCATCACGGTTTCTGCCATGAGCATTAAGGAATTTTTGGACAAAGCAATTAAAGATAAAAGCATCAATAAAAAAGGCTGGATATCCTTAATAGTTTGGATATCATTTTTTGCCAACAAGTCAAGTTTAGATGCAGCTCAAGAAGAAATGGAAAGACGTACAATTAAAAACCAAATTAAAACCAACTTTCACTAGATATCATGTTGAGAACAATATTTGTAATAACGTTTTATTCTTCCATACTTATAATGAGCTTATACGCCTGGGAAAACATCTCAAACAAGGAATGTGTTTTTATTTTCTTCTTGGGATTTTTGTTGATTTACACTTGTTTTTTATTAAAACAAATATTTGACAAAGGTCTTATTAAAATAAATTCAGCCATATCCCTCTACTTAGTTTATCTTTTAGCTAATACAGCCATAGTGATTTTTTATTTTTTATCAAATCATTCAATATCAATACTTTTCTACTCTGCTTTTTCAATTGCAATTGCTTTTATTTTTATCTTAAGCCGCATAGAATCCAAAATAAAATTAAATAAATAATAAAAGTATTTCCAGGGAGTAAACCTCTATATCTAACCCAGCCAAAGCTATTCCTTTGCCGAGGGACGTCCCCTCCCTGATTACAGACACATAGCCACATAGAATAAATGGCTAATTGAATTACCTTGGGATTTGGTCAATAGTTGTTCCACGGATGACAAGGGACGCGATAAATGGAATTGACGCCTTTCCCCTGGTACAAGCGTGTGCGTATCAGCACCCGAATTGCGCTGGGCACTGCCTGTATTGCTACTCTGTGCTGGTTCATACTGGCCTTCTTCAGTTACACCACCACCAACAGGCTGCTGGAGCTAAGCAGTCGTCATCTGTTCGAGTCCGCTTCAGGCGCTATCAATGCGGAGCTTCAAACCAGCTACGCGGCCGTTAAACAAACGACGGAAATGCTGGCGTACAGTCAGCTGGTGCATCAGAACAGTGTTCAGGAGCGCATGCAACTGGTGCCCTGGATGATCGAAACCCTGGATGTTATTCCCGCCGCCGCCGCGATTCAGCTGGGTACGGCTCAGGGCGACTATTTTATCGTTCGCAACCTGGCCACCGAGCACCTGCAGAAGCAATTTAACGCACCTCCCGGTGCGGTCTATGGTGCTGATCATCTGGATGGCGCTACTCATAGCTATGAACGTCGGTTCTATGATGTTGGTGGCCGCCTGTTACAAACTCTGAACGCGGACGCACCGGATTATGATCCGCGAGCTCGCCCCTGGTATCAGGAGGCTCAGGCCAGTCTCAAAACGGTCGCGACCCCACCGTACCTGTTCTTTTTCATGCAGGAGATAGGGCTGACTGTCGGCCGCAGCAGTGCGGACAAACAGGCGGTTGTGGCCATCGACATTACACTGAGCTCGGTGACGGAACGTCTGCAGCAGCAGAAACTGACACTGTCGACCGACGCCGTTATTCATGTCGGTGAACGCGTACTGGCTCGCAGCGGGGGGGAAAGTGTTACCCGCGCCGAAGATGGCAGTCTGCGCCAGCTCACATTGTCGGATCTGAACAACCCTGTACTGACCCGTGCTGCTCAGGGGCTGGAATCCGATGGCTGGCTGATCAGTCATGCGCAGGTTGCCCTGACCGACGATACCCGCTCTGAATTGATCTTGGCGGTTCCAGAAGCCGAACTGCTGACCGAATTTGGCCCCATGCGCCAGCAAATGCTGCTGCTTTCCTCTCTGATCCTGATTTTACTGGTCGCCATCAGCTGGCTGCTAGCCAGTCGCTTGTCTGCGCCACTGGTGCAACTGCACGCCGCCATTGCTGATATCGGACAGGGCAATTTCAATTTTCGACTACCGAAAATCAAGTATGCAGACGAAGTGGGTGATCTGAATTTGGCCATGCGCTCCATGCGCGGATCACTCAGACAACATATTGAAGCCCTGGCTGAAGCGCGCGGCGCTCAGGAGCGGCTTGAAGGTGAGCTTGATGTCGCCCGGCGCATTCAAATGAATATGGTGCCCGGTGCCGGTGAGCTGTCCACCGCATTTGGCGATGTCGAGATCTACGCCTGGATGCAACCGGCCAAACGTGTGGGTGGTGATCTCTATATGGCCAAACAGACCCGTTCGGGACGTATCTTTATTGCGCTTGGCGATGTGTCCGACAAGGGCGCGCCCGCAGCCCTGTTTATGGCGCGCACACAAACGTTGCTGGCCTTGCTGTCCAATCGCGCCCAGTCCGTCTCGGAGTTGCTGGCAACCGTAAACGACGAACTGGTGAAATCTAATGATGCCTGCATGTTTACGACCCTGTTCTGCGGTTTCTATGACCCAGCCACAGGCCTGCTTGAATACGCCTCCGCAGGTCATAATCCCTCTGTGACCCTATCCTCTGAAGGTATCAGACTGCTGAATACGGAAAACGGATCCCCTCTGGGGATTTTCGAAGAGCAGGAATATCCAGCGCACCAGTTGCAGCTTGAGCCGGGTGATCGCCTGCTCATCTATACCGACGGCATTACCGAGGCCTTCGATGAGCAAAAGAACGAATATGGAGAGAGCCGCATGATCAATGCGCTGCAACACTCTTTGCAGCTCACCGGACCTCAGGAAATCGCCCATTCATTATTGAACGATGTATCCCGCTTTGCCGGCCAGGCAGAACAATCTGACGATATCACCCTGATGGTTATGAGGCGTATCCCATGCAGCGAAGCCTGACATTCAGACATCAAAGCCTGCGCCAACTCCTGGATGCCTTGGCCGCACTCAAGCTTCAGCATCCGTCCCTGGCGGAGGCGCTTGATGAACTGTCCATGGTCATGGATGAGCTCATCAGCAATTTGAACAAATATGCCAGCCCTACCCGTCAGCCCGCTGAGTTCGAACTGGATCTGGAGCTGCTCCCCGATCGCATCGAGTGCTCCCTGCTCGACACAGGCCCGGCATTCAATCCGTTTGCTGCTGAAGAGCCCAACCTGGCGCTACCGATGGAGGAAAGGCCGATTGGCGGGCTGGGTTTGTTTTTGGTTCGACAGCTGGTCAGCAATGGACGCTATACCAGTACTCCAGAGGGCAACTGCACTCAGTTCACTCTTCTGGCAAGTTAATTTTCAGATACAGGAAACCCTGAAATGGCTTTGGAAATCACAATACTGCCTGCTACACCCAATGAAGCACGCCTTTCATTGAATGGCTCTCTGGACAGTGAAACCGCACCCGAGCTGGAGCGCTCCCTGGATCCTATTCAAGCCAATACCATCATATTCAATATGAAAGATCTGAGTTTTATCAGCTCTGCTGGCCTGAGGGTGATCTTTGCTACGCTCAAGCGTCAGAAGGCCACAGGCGGCAAGGTGGCCGTCTGTAATATGTCACCGGGGGTGAAAAAGGTATTTGAAATCGTAAAAGCGCTGCCAGACCTGAATATTTTTTCCAGTACCGAAGAGCTGGACGAATATCTGGCGTCTTTCCAGTAGCCGGTGATCAACGTTTCTCTCTTGATCAAACAGTCTTCATAAAAATGAGATGAAGGCCGGACACACTGTACGGCGAACGCTACACTAGCCGACTTTTGGGGAGAGATGACATGAACCGCTATCTGATACTTGCGGCCGCTGCTGTACTGCTGACCGGCTGCTGCGGCGTCCCTTTCGTACCGGGCATCTGATCCCGTACCGCATGACGACCTGATCTGCCGGGGCGCCCCACATTGCCCCAAACAAAAAAGGCTGGAGAAACACCAGCCTTTGGCATTGTCAGATTCGATCAGCTCAGTGAGCGACCGTTAATGTATGCCTGCTCGGATACCGCGGTCCATTTCGAAACCTGATCACGGAATTTAACGAAAGAATCGTAGACCTTCTTGGTGATCTCGTCCTTGGTCGCTTCCTCAGCGACAACCTCGTCGGAGATGGTACGCAGCTTGATCATGACATCGTCCGGGAAGTTGCGCAGCTCGACGCCATGCTGGTTAACCAGCTGATCCAGCGCCTGGTTGTTCTTGGTCATGAACTCGGCCAGCATGTCCTGGTTAGCCACACGCAGCGCGTTGCGAACGATGATCTGCAAGTCTTCCGGCAGTGCCATGAACGCTTCCTTGTTAATGAAGCATTCCAGCGTTGTGCCCGGCTCGTGCCATCCCGGGTAGTAGTAGTACTTGGCAGCCTTGTGCAGACCGAAGGCCATGTCGTTGTACGGACCTACCCACTCGGTCGCATCGATAGCACCGGACTGCAGTGACGGGAAGATTTCACCGCCCGGCAACAGTACCGGGGTACCGCCAGCGCGCTTGAGCACTTCACCGCCCAGGCCCGGAATACGCATTTTCAGACCCTTAAGGTCTTCAACGCTGTTGATCTCCTTGTTGAACCAGCCACCCATCTGCACACCGGTGTTACCCGCTGCACCCGGGATCAGGCCAAACTTGTCGTACACCTCTTCCCACAGCTCCATACCACCGCCCTGATACAACCAGGCATTCATTTCCTGAGCCGTCAGGCCAAAGGGAACTGCAGCGAAGAACTGAGCAGCCGTGCTCTTACCCTTCCAATAGTAGGATGCACCATGGCCCATTTCAGCGGTACCACGCGATACAGCGTCAAAAATCTCCAGTGCACCAACCAGCTCGCCCGCACCGTAGACCTTAACCTGGATACGGCCGTTGGACATTTTGTTGATCATTTCAGCCAGGTTGTTGGCACCTGTGCCCAGACCCGGGAAGTTCTTCGGCCAAGTGGTAACCATTTTCCACTTGTACTCCGGAGCAGCCATCGCCTTGGATGACATCAACGCACCAGCGGCAACCGTTGCAGCACCTGCACCGCGAATAAATTGTCTGCGTTTCACAGTCCGATTCCTTATTCGTTGTAGTTGTTGTATTCAAACTCAACGAAATTAGCACGCTCCTTCACCCCCTGCAATTGGCCAACCTATTCAGGCCTAAAGTGCCCTATGACTGACGCACGCGGTCATGGGCGGGTGTCAGATTCATTGTTATACTGTTGATAAACAATGATTAACCGGAATCCTCGGAGATGAACTCCTTTAATCTGCTTAAGTCCATTGCCGAAGCTCGGCCCCGATTGCGTAAATCGGAACAAAAGGTGGCCGACTATGTACTGGCCAATCCCAACGATGTGATCCACATGCGGATCGTGGATCTGGCGTCTGAAGCTCAGGTCAGTGAGCCCACGGTGGTACGTTTTTGCCGCGCTCTGGACTATGACGGATTTCAGGACTTCAAACTGACTTTGGCACAAGGCCTGGCCAGTAACGCCAGTTTTGAACAGTTTTCTCTGGACTCCAAAGACACCGTTATCGAGTTCAAGCAGAAGATCTTCGATTCGATGATCGGCAACCTGATCAATATCCGTGATCAGCTTGAGCCCGGCACGCTGGAAGAGGCAATCGATGCACTGGCCAAGGCCAAGCGTGTTGAATTCTACGGTTTTGGCGCCTCGGCGCCTGTCTGTGCGGATGCTCAGCACAAGTTCTACCGCCTGATGGTGTCGGCTGCAGCCTATTCCGACCCACACATGCAGACCATCTCGGCTCTAACACTGGGCGAAGGGGATGTGGTTGTTGCCATTTCCCAAACCGGCCGCACCAAGGACCTGCTGCATACCGTCAAGCTGGTTCGTGACAAGGGCGCGACCGTCATCACCCTGTGTCCGGGCGGCACACCGCTGGCCGAACTGGCTACCATACCCATCCATGTGGATGTAGAAGAAGATAAAGACCTCAGCACCCTCATGTCTTCACGCGTGGTACATCTGGTCATTATCGATGTCCTGGCGGTGGGTGTAGCGATGAAACTGGGCCCAGCGCTGATCGATCACCTCAAGACCATCAAGCGCAGCCTGCGCAGCCTGCGTCAGAACGACAAACGTATTCCGCCACTGCGCCGTCCCAGCAGCGACGATACCGACGGCGAGTAATTCTCGCCGTCACACCTCTGCAACACTCCTCTTTTAGTCTTGCCTTGTCCCCAGATTGTTTGAAATTCAACCAATTTTGGGGTAAACAAGAATCTCCACTGTGTTTGCTGTCATCAGACAGACACAAAGTCTCCTGATTACAGCGACCCTGAGATCGGAGCAAGGCTATGCTGATAAGGAAAGAGCAGGACCTGGATCCCATCCAGACCGAAGTTTTCGACATCATGGTGGGTTACGATGTCGAAGAGAAGAATCGCCGTAAACAGCACGCTACACGCCGACTGTTAGAGGCCCGTCGCGCCATCGAACGTCGCCGTGAAGACAAGGAGCTGTCTACCTGGCTTGATGAAGAGTCCTGGTTTGAAGAAAACGAATAGTCAGTGAAGCCCGCTCCGCAAGGAACGGGCTTTTTGTTTTCCGGGCGTCAGGAGCTCGGATACAGGATATTGAGCGGTACCGCACCACCGCCATCCACCACGACGGCTGCATGCTCACGCCGCAGCTGACGAGGCTCGGTGACGCCGCAGGAATGCGCAATCAACTCCACCTCATGAACCAGGTTCTTGTGGAAGTTGGCGACGCGCTCCGCTTTCACCTCAGGTACCAAGCCCTGCTGTAGCTTGGGATCATGGGTGGTAATGCCGGTCGGACAGGTATTTTTGTTGCACTGCAGGGCCTGAATACAGCCCAGTGCGAACATGAAGCCGCGTGCGGTGACGACAAAATCCGCGCCCAGGCAGATCGCCGCCGCCACGTCCGTGGGGTTGATCAATTTGCCAGAGGCGATCACACGCACGCGATTGCGCAGATTATGCTGATGCAGCTTGTTCACCAGCAGCGGCAAGCTTTCCCTTAACGGCAGGCCCACACTGTCCATCAACGGCATGGGTGCTGCACCGGTGCCGCCATCAGAACTATCCAGCGTAATAAAGTCCGGCGCCGACTCACTGCCCCGCTTAAGTACCGCTTCACAGAAGCTGTCCAGCCAGTCAGTCGAGCCCAGCACCAGTTTGAACCCGACCGGCTTACCGGTCACCTCACGCACACGGGCGATAAAGTCGAGCAGATCTTCAATACTGGCGATTTCCGGATGTCGGTTCGGGCTGATCGATGCCTGCCCAGCCGGAATACCGCGAGTTTCAGCAATTTCCGGCGTAACCTTATCACCGGGCAGAATTCCGCCTTTACCCGGTTTGGCCCCCTGACTCAGTTTGATTTCGAACATCCGAACCTGCTCGATCTCGGCCAGTTTGGCCAGCTTGCCTTCATCCAGACGTCCTTCGGCATCACGCACGCCATATTTGGCGGTACCGATCTGGAACACGATGTCGCAGCCACCCTCCAGGTGATACTTGGACAGTGCGCCCTCGCCGGTATTCATCCAGCAACCGGCACGGGCCGCACCTTTGGATAGAGCACTTACCGCCGGCGCTGATAGAGCACCAAAGCTCATCCCCGAAACATTGAGGAAGGAAGGAGCGTCATATGGGCTACGGCAGTAAGGTCCAATCCGCATCGGTTGCGTCGCAGCCGCATCTTCACTCAGGGTCGGGAAGGGACAGTTGAGAAAATAGTAGGTGCCGGGCTTACGCAGGTCGCGCGTAGAGCCAAACGCGATGGTGTTATCGATATTCTTCGCCGCACGATAAACCCAGGAACGCTGTGCCCGGTTAAACGGCATTTCTTCGCGATCCATGGCGAAGAAGTACTGACGGAAGAACTCGCCTAGCTCCTCGAAGATATAACGAAACCGCCCCAGCAAAGGGTAGTTACGACGTATGGTATGGGCCGTTTGGCGCTTATCGATCTGATACAGCACCACGGCCGTGATCAGGCCCGCGACGATCAGCAGCAAAACGATCACACCAATGAGTGCGATAAAGTCGATGGCCAGCATGAAAAGGGTTTCGTTCATCTCATCCGTGCTCCCTTGGTTGAACGCCCTATCGTAACCTGCCACCCGGAGATCAGCCATGACCTTGGACCGGTTATGGATAAAGGCTTTACAGCCAGGTCTCGCGGAGTAATCTGAGTGCAACCTGGCTGTAACCAAGGAAGAGGATAGCCCATGCACATTCAAAAAGTTGTGGTACTGCACGGTCTGTATATGTCGGGCCTGGTGATGCAGCCCCTGTGCCGCCGGCTGGAAAAGCAGGGTTACCAGATTTTGAACCTGAGCTACAACACCCTGTCGCCGGACCTGAACGCGATCTGCCAGCGTATTGACGATTTTATCGGTGACAGCCCCACAGCCTTTGTGTGCCACTCCATGGGAGGCCTGGTCGCCCGCCGATACCTGGAGCAACAGCTTCCGGCCAGTCGATGGGTCGATCCGGTTATTACGTTGGGAACACCCCATAAAGGCAGCTATCTGGCTCGTGAAATTCATGGCTCACGCCTCAAGGCGATGCTTAAAAACAGCATCGACTACCTGCTGAGTGACAACGAGCACTGGCCCTTCGATGCCCGTCTGTACAGTATTGCCGGCGATCTTCCGGTTGGCTTGATGCCACTCCTGAAACGCGGTTCGGATTCCGATGGCACTGTGCTGATTGATGAAACACAGCTGATCGGCATGACCGAGCACAGAATATTCCCGCTCAGCCATACCAGCCTGATCTACTCACGGCGCGTACTGAACTACATTCTTGAAATACTGGCGACACCGGTCACGGATTGAGTTGGGCTATCGAATTGAACTATTGAGTTGAACTATTGAGTCGAACTATCGCAAGAAGTGAACAGATAAATTGTTCATCCCCCCGGCTTTGCCCCATTATCTATACTGAAACCTAAAGTGGTGGGAGCCTGAAGCATGGAACAGGACAGGTATTCACAGACAGACAACAGTAGTCTGGCTCGACTGGGCTGGCAATTGCTGACTTGGGTCTGCATCGCCTTGGCGGTCATCGGTGTCATCTTGCCCGGCATGCCAACCACCGTATTTGTACTTATCGCCGCCTGGAGCGCCTCACGCTGCTCACCACGCCTGAGACGCTGGATTGAGCAACACCGCCTGTTCGGCCCACGCCTGCGCAATTGGGAAGCCGGTGGCTATATCGACCGTCGCACCAAATGGGCCGCCAGCACCGGTATGCTGATCGCGCTGGCGTTGATCCTGGTGTTTATCCGCCACCCTCTGGTGCTCTTGCCCGTGCTGGCGTTACTGGCCACGGGAGCCTGGGTCGTCTGGTCTCGGCCGGAGCCCTCAGCCAATCGCCCGCTTGAGGGCCTTGAGAGCTAAACCAGAAAACAAGGCCCAGGCGCATACCTTCGATAAAAGCCCTGCCCACCTCGTTCTGGCTGCTGTTACTGGCTTCCGGCCTGTTTCAAACCCTCTACATGACCGGTCTGGCCTTCGCCTATCGCAGCGGCAATCTGAATATCGTCTACCCGCTGGCACGTGCACTACCGGTCCTGATGGTGCCTCTGGTTGTCTGGATGGTGTACGGACAAAGCGCCCTGGAGGTGCAGGATATTCTGGGCATGCTGGGCTCCCTAGCGCTGCCATTGAGCCGCTGGCGAGACTGGCACTGGCGGAATTACAGTACCCCGTCCGTTGGCTGGGTATTACTGGCCGCCTCGGCGACGGCTGCCTACTCCCTGATCGACAGCGCGGCTATCAAGCTGATGAGAGCACAGGGGTTCGACAGCTTTGCTGCCGGCAGCAGCTTTGTTGTGTTGCAGGCGATGGCGGCCTAGCTGTGGATGTTGCCGTTGATTCGGCTGGTATTGTTGAAAGAGTCGCTCTGGAAACTGCCGGATCTGGGCTGGACCGCCATGGCCGGTACTTTCATGATCTCAACCTATCTGCTGATTCTGATCAGCATGTCGCTGGTCAGCGAAGTCAGCTATGTGGTCGCTATGAGGCAGATCAGTATTCCGCTGGGTGTGCTCATCGGTGTGTTTTGGCTGAAGGAAACACTCAGCAGACCCCGGTTACAGGGTCTGCTGGTGATGTTGGCAGGGCTATTACTGGTGTCGATCTAAGCGGAGACTTACTCCACGGTCACACTTTTCGCCAGGTTACGCGGCTGATCCACATCCGTGCCCTTGAGCACTGCTACATGGTAGGACAACAACTGCAGCGGCAGAGTAAAGGCGATTGGATCCAGAACCGATGGCATGGCTGGCAGGTGAATAACATGCATGCCTTCCTGTGGCTGGATACTTTCCTCACAGCCGGCAAAGACAAACAGCTCACCGCCACGTGCCTTCACTTCCTGCAGGTTCGCCTTGAGCTTGTCCAGCATGCCGTTACGCGGCGCAACGGCAATAACCGGCATCTCTTTGTCGACCAAGGCCAGAGGACCGTGTTTGAGCTCACCTGCCGGATAGGCCTCGGCATGGATATAGGAGATCTCCTTAAGCTTCAACGCGCCTTCCATCGCCACCGGGTAGAGGCTGTTACGACCGAGGAACAAAGCATGGTTCTTCTCGGCGAAATGCGCCGACATGGCTTCGATCGGTGCATCCAGCGCCAGCAGCTGCTGCATCAGAGCGGGTAACTGCTGCAAGGCTTCGATCAGTTCAGCCTCGGTGTTGTCACTCATGCCATGGCGGCGGCCCAAAGCGATGGTGGTCAGCATCAACGCCACCAGCTGCGAAGTGAAGGCTTTGGTCGACGCAACACCGATCTCGGGACCTGCGTTGGTCATCAGGCTCAGATCGGACTCACGTACCAGCGAGCTGCCCGGCACATTACAGATTGCCAGAGTCGCCAGCACACGCTCTTTTGCTTCACGCAGTGCCGCCAATGTATCGGCGGTTTCGCCAGACTGAGACAACGTCAGCAGCAGAGTGCCCTTGGGCAGGACCACCGGGCGGTAACGGAACTCGCTGGCCACTTCGACCATGCAGGGAATACCCACCCATTCTTCGATCCAGTACTTGGCCACCATACCGGCATGGAAGCTGGTACCACAGGCCACAATCTGTACCTGTTTTACCTGATCAAATACGGCGGACGCCTCGCTGCCAAAGGCCTGCTCCAGCAGACGACCGGAAGCGATACGGCCTTCCAGAACCGCCTGCATAACCGCGGGCTGCTCGTAAATTTCCTTCAGCATGAAGTGACGGAAACTGCCTTTTTCGGCACTGCCCTGGCCATGCTCATAGGTGGTCACCGCACGCTCAACCGGCTGACCAGCAGCATCCAATACCTGAATGCGGTCAGCCTGAACAATCGCCAGGTCGCCGTCTTCCAGGAACATGAATCGGTCTGTCACCGGCAGCAGCGCCAATTGGTCAGAAGCGATAAAGTTCTCGCCGATGCCCACACCGATCACCAGCGGACTGCCCTTGCGAGCGGTCAGCAGTCGATCGGGCTGATCGGCATGGATTACCCCCAGGGCAAAAGCACCTTCCAGTCGTGTCAGCGTCTGTTGAAAGGCGTCCTGCAAGGAATCCCCCTGCTGCATACGCTGATCAATCAGGTGCGCCACCACTTCGGTATCGGTCTCCGAACTGAAGCTGTAGCCCTGCTGCTGGAGTTCTCGCTTGAGCGGTTCAAAGTTCTCGATGATGCCGTTATGAACCACAGCCAGCCGCTCACCAGACATATGCGGATGTGCATTGGCCTCGGAAGGTTTGCCATGCGTCGCCCAGCGGGTATGCGCAATTCCCAGACTGCCCGGCATCGGGGTCTGTTCACAGGCATCTGCCAGTGCCTTCACCTTGCCGATGCGGCGCAGACGATGGATTTGATCCTTCTCCAGCAGCGCCATACCCGCCGAGTCATAGCCACGGTATTCCAGTCGACGCAGACCTTCCAACAGAATCCCGGCCACGGGTCGGGCTGCTACGGCACCTACAATTCCACACATGCTCAGGATTCCTTTTTGATTGGCTTGGGCCAGTTATCCAGATTCACCTGCTTACCGCGCGCCACGGCCAGCTGACCGTCCTGCACCGCCTTGGTGATCGTTGAGCCGGCCCCCACTGTAGCACCGGCACCGATTTCAACCGGCGCGACCAGAGCGCTGTTGGAACCTATGAAAGCACCATCGCCAATACAGGTTTTGGATTTGTTCACGCCATCGTAGTTGCAGGTAATGGTACCGGCACCCACATTAACATCGGCACCAACCTCAGCATCACCGATGTAGCTGAGGTGATTCACCTTGGAACCCGCGCCGATACGCGCTTTCTTGGTTTCGACAAAATTACCGACCTTGCTGCCCGCTGCCAGCTCGGTACCAGGACGCAGGCGCGCAAAGGGACCAATCTGTGCGTGCTCGGCCACGACCGCACCATCAATAATGGAATTGGCATCAATCCGCGTACCGGCGCCAATACGGGCATTCCGAATAATACAGTTGGCGCCTACTTCCACGCCTTCACCCAGCTCAACCTGGCCTTCAAAAATCGTATTGATGTCGATAAGCACGTCACGACCGGTCTTGAGCTCACCACGAACATCGATACGATCCGGGTCAGCCAGGGTTACGCCTTCAGTCATCAGGGCTTCAGCCAGCTGGCGTTGATACCAGCGCTCCAGCTGCGCCAGCTGCAGACGGTTATTGACCCCCTGCACTTCCTGCTCGGCATCCGGCTGAATGGCACGCACACGCATGCCTTCTTCCGCCGCCATGGCAATCACATCGGTCAGGTAGTACTCGCCCTGAGCATTATCGGAGGAAAGGCGCGGCAGCCATTCGTGCAATGCCGCCGACGGCAACGCCAGAATACCGGTGTTCACTTCCCGGACCAGACGTTCCTGCTCGGTAGCATCCTTGTGCTCCACAATCGCCACCACATCACCCACAGCATTGCGGATGATACGTCCATAACCGGTGGGATCTTCCAAAGTAACGGTCAGCAGCCCCAGATCACCCTGAGCCGCAATGCGCGTTAGCTGGGCGAAGGTATCCGCCGTTGTCAGCGGCACATCACCGTACAACACCAGTACCACAGAGGACTGATCAATGTTCGGCAGCGCCTGAGCGACCGCATGCCCGGTCCCCAGCTGTTCGTGCTGCCACACAAAGCTGAGCCCCTGATCGGCCATTGTCTGCTGAACCTGCTCACCTTCATGCCCGATCACCACATGCAGCCCCTGAGGCTCCAACTGACGAGCATTGTCGATCACATGTTGCAGCATGGGTTTCCCCGCCAGGGTATGCATCACTTTCGGCAGGGCCGATTTCATGCGACTACCCTGCCCGGCAGCCAGAATCACTACGTCCGTTTTCATATTGTCTCAGACCTTAGCGGCACAACATGCTGTCACACCAGCTTCATATATGTTTGGCACGACTTTAGCGTATACTGCTGAGCGATCAAGACCAATTGTCACAAATAAAATGACAAAATGAATCAGACACTATTCGACCAGCTTGGTCTCAGCGAACGCGATGTCCTTGTTTACAGGGCTCTTCTGGCATCAGGCCCCAGCTCAATCCGAACAATAGCTGAACGTGCCGGTGTCAATCGTGGCAGTACATATGAGTGCCTCAAGAGTTTGCAGCAACGCGGTATCGTGACCTACCAGCCACGCGGCAAGCGGCGCTACTTCTCGGCACGGGAGCCGGAGGTGCTCTTGCAGCTCGCCGATGAGCGTCGAGAGCAATTGGATCGCGCCATTGATCAGCTGAAAACCTCAGTAATTCCTGACCTGCATCACCTCAAGCCAGACTTCAGCATAGCCAATGTTGAGTTTTACGAAGGCGATGACGGTATCGAGCAGGTGCTGCGCGATATCCTCAACCGTGTAGGTGCTCAGGAAAACCCCGTGTACTCGGTGTTTTCGTCCAAGCCCATACGTCCTCTGCTGTATCGCCCCTTTCCCAACTTTACCGCTCAACGGGTAGCGCGCGGCATACGGGTACGTGCGATTGCGATCGGTGACGGTGGTGAGAGTGCAGAATTGTCTGAGCGAAAATGGATTCGTACGGAGGGAACGGTAGATGCTGCCTACATTGCGATCTACCCGCCCCGCTGCGCCATCATTTCATTGGCATCAGATAACTACCCCACCGCAGTGGTCATCGACTCACGTGAAGTCGCGGGTGCCCAGCAGATTATTTTCAATACGCTCTGGGGCTTGCTGTAGACGCTTTGCTCTTCGAGTCCGCCAACTTCCAGGCACAAAAAAAGCAGCCCTAAGGCTGCTTTTTTGAAGCTGTCGGAAAACCGGTTATTTACCGGCCTTGCGACGAATCTGCTGCAGGGTGCGCAGCTGTGCAGCTGCTTCAGCCAACTGAGCCGCAGCACGGGAGTATTCAAACTCGCCGGTCTTGTCGGCCATAGCATGCTCGGCATGCTTCTGGGCCTCAAGCGCTGCAGCTTCACTCAGATCACCCGCGCGCAGTGCTGTATCAGCCAACACTGTCACCTTGTGCGGCTGGACTTCAATGAAGCCACCGGAGACGTAGAACACGTCTTCCTTACCGCCCTGCGTACGCAGCTCGACAGGGCCTGGTTTCAGTTCCGTCAGAAGCGGAGCGTGACCCGGGTAGATACCCAGGTCACCCAGGCTACCTGTCACGGAGACAAACTCGATAAGGCCGGAGAAGATCTCCTCCTCAGCACTTACGATGTCACAATGAACAGTCATAGCCATCTTGATTACCTCTTAAAAGGTTCCGCTTGGAACTTACAGGCCTTTAGCTTTCTCGACAGCTTCGTCGATAGTGCCGACCATGTAGAACGCCTGCTCCGGCAGAGCGTCGTATTCACCCGCCAGGATACCCTGGAAGCCACGGATAGTGTCTTTCAGAGACACGTATTTACCCGGTGCACCGGTGAATACTTCAGCTACGAAGAACGGCTGAGACAGGAAGCGCTGGATCTTACGCGCACGGGATACAGTCTGCTTGTCTTCTTCAGACAGCTCGTCCATACCCAGGATCGCGATGATGTCCTTCAGCTCCTTGTAACGCTGCAGAGTAGACTGCACGCCACGAGCGATTTCGTAGTGTTCCTGACCGATAACCAGCGGATCCAGCTGACGAGAGGTGGAATCCAGCGGGTCGATCGCCGGGTAGATACCCAGCTCCGCGATCTGACGAGACAGTACTACAGTCGCATCAAGGTGGGAGAAGGTGGTCGCCGGAGACGGGTCAGTCAAGTCATCCGCCGGTACGTATACCGCCTGGATAGACGTGATGGAACCAGTCTTGGTAGAGGTGATACGTTCCTGCAGAACGCCCATCTCTTCCGCCAGAGTCGGCTGGTAACCTACCGCAGAAGGCATACGACCCAGCAGTGCCGATACTTCGGTACCCGCCAGGGTGTAACGGTAGATGTTGTCGACGAACAGCAGTACGTCACGGCCTTCATCACGGAATTTTTCCGCCATGGTCAGACCGGTCAGAGCTACACGCAGACGGTTACCCGGCGGCTCGTTCATCTGACCGTAGACCATCGCTACTTTAGACTTGTCGAACTGCTCAACGTTAACAACGCCCGCTTCCTGCATCTCGTGGTAGAAGTCGTTACCCTCACGAGTACGCTCACCTACACCTGCGAATACAGACAGACCGGAGTGCTGAGTCGCGATGTTGTTGATCAGCTCCATCATGTTTACGGTTTTACCTACACCGGCACCACCGAACAGACCAACCTTACCACCCTTGGCGAACGGGCAAACCAGGTCGATAACCTTGATGCCGGTTTCCAGCAGCTCGTTAGTCGCTGCCTGGTCCGCGTAAGACGGCGCCTTACGGTGGATGGCGTAACGCTCTTCTTCACCGATCGGACCACATTCGTCGATCGGGTTACCCAGAACGTCCATGATACGACCCAGGGTGGCAGTACCCACCGGTACAGAAACCGGTGCGCCAGTGTTAGTCGTTTCCAGACCACGGTTCAGACCTTCGGTCTGGCCCATGGCGATTGCACGTACGACACCGTCGCCCAGCTGCTGCTGAACTTCCAGTGTCAGGCCGGTTTTTGCGACGGTCAATGCGTCGTAAACCTTCGGTACGTTGTCACGCGGGAATTCCACGTCTACAACCGCACCGATAATCTGAACAATACGTCCGCTACTCATGTTCGGATCCTCTTAACTTTTTAACCTGTTCACTGCGTTAAACAGCAGCAGCACCACCGACGATCTCGGAAATTTCCTGAGTAATCGCCGCCTGACGAGCCTTGTTGTATACCAACTGAAGCTCATCAATAAGGTTGCCGGCGTTATCGGTTGCGTTCTTCATCGCCAGCATTCGTGCTGCCTGCTCACAGGCATTGTTCTCAACCACGGCCTGATAGACCAGGGACTCGATGTAACGCGTCAGCAGGCCGTTCAACAGCTCTTTCGCGTCAGGTTCGTACAGATAGTCCCAATGGTGATTGAGGTTCTTGTCATCGTCTTCCGCCTTCAGCGGCAGCAGCTGCTCAACGGTCGGCTTCTGGGTCATGGTGTTCACGAAATCGTTCGACACGATGAACAATTGATCCAGTTTGCCTTCGTCGAAGTTATCCAGCATCACCTTGACCGAACCGATCAGCTGTTCCAGTTCCGGCGCATCGCCGAGACCGCCTTTCGCTGCTACGACGTTACCGCCGAAGTTACGGAAGAAGGTGATTGCCTTGGAACCCAGTGCACAGACATCGACTTCGATGTTCTGATCATGGAATTCCTTCATTTTGCTTACAGCTGCCTTGAACGCATTCACGTTCAAACCGCCACAGAGGCCACGGTCGGATGCCACAACAATGAAACCGACTCGTTTGACCTCACGCTCTCGCATGTAGAGGTGCTTGTATTCAGGGTTGGCTTTCGCCAGGTGCTGAATAACACCACGGATGCTCTGGGCGTACGGA
>JBLXDP010000016.1:0-54681 GCA_048264005.1 Marinobacterium sp. | reverse complement strand
CGGCCCCGAAGCGCTTGCGCTGAGTGGGTGAGGGCGTAGCCCGAATACTGTAGGTCATCGCCATACCCATAGGGCACAACGAGCATCTAATTAGTGAAAACCCCGGTCTCGTTGAGATCGGGGTTTTTGCGTTATAGCGCGCTAGTCTTAGTCCCTGCACTTGTAGCGCCTCTATAATTCATACTGTCTATTGTGCTAATTGAGACGCAAGAATAATTTATTGTCAGCTGTTTGCTGTGGATAACATTGGGTAAATCTTGATTGGATTAGGCTCCAGGGAGACCTGCTGGACAGGGAGTTAAATGTTCCAGAACATTATGAATGTAGAGCGCTAAAAGAAGATATGCACAGGTATGTACATGAAGCATGGGGAGCAGGAGGTTTACTTGGGGAAAAATTAAGGGCTCTTGAGTCGTCCAGAGTAAGAGCCCTGTATGAACATCCTTGTGACCGCTGGCAATCCGGTGTCAGGGTGGGTGTGCACTTACGTGTGCCCTTTGCTCGTACTTGAGAACCTGTTTGGCATACTAGTAGTGGGAGTCATAAGGGTACATAGGAAAAATTCCTAAAATTGTTTCTTAGTAAGAGGATTGCAGTAAGCGATATGCTGTTATGCGTTCGCTGATATCTCATACAGGCTGGAAAGGTGGTGTCTTATCAGAAGGGGCTGCAGAGTATTAAGGACACGAGGTTCAGGAATGGGTGAGGCTGGCATTCAGCAGAAACAAAAAAGCCCCGCTTTCGCGAGGCTTTTTTGTGAAATTTTGGTGCCCAGAGGCGGAATCGAACCACCGACACGGGGATTTTCAATCCCCTGCTCTACCGACTGAGCTATCTGGGCAAGTCGGAGAATTCTGCCACCAGCAGCCTGAATAGTCAACTATCTATCTGTTTTTTAATTAATTATTGGTCCTGATGAAAACGTAGAACCAGGTTGTCCAGTTGCTTGCTGACATTATCCATTTCGAGTGCCAATTGTTTGTTATTGTCAGCACCTGCAGCAGACTCGATCGCAAGTTCGGCATTATGATCGATTGCTTTCTGAAGATCTGATGTCGTAGCGGATTGCTCTTCTGTAGCAGCGGCAATCATGGCATTCATTTCGGTAATCTGATTTACGGCATCGCGGATTAATTCCATGGAGTCACGGCTCTGGGAGATGGCTTCAACCGTAGAGTCGACCAGTTGCTTCTGCTGTTTCACGCATTTGGCGGCGTCTTCAGAGGTTCTATTCAGGGTATTAATGAGTTTTTGAATCTGTTCAGCGGAAGACGCTGTGTTGTTTGCAAGGTTGCGCACTTCATCAGCAACCACTGCAAACCCACGGCCTGCTGTGCCTGCTCGGGCAGCTTCAATGGCGGCATTCAGTGCCAACAGGTTGGTTTGCTCTGCAAAACCCTGGATGACATTCAGTACTTCGCCTATGGCTAGAGTGTCACGTCTCAGATCCTTGATGCTGGATTCGGTTCGCTCGGCTTCATCAATTAGGCGTCGTGAGAATTCACTGGTACTGATAATACGTTGATGTCCCATGTTGGCTTGCTTTCCAGCCTCAAGGGTAATGTCATTGCTTTGTGAGGCACTAACAGCGACCTCCTGATAGGATTGAGTTAACTGCTGCATTTGTTTGGCGGACTGCTCAGCCTGTTCTCGTTGCTGGCTGACACGTTGCTCTAAGGTGGCTGCGCTATCAACAGCACGTGCCTGTAATAGGCCTAAAGCACGGGTTTGCTGACCAATTTGGTTGATCAGATCCTTGAAATACTCCTGCAAGCGGTTAAGAGCATTGTGAAGTTGTTTCGCTTCTTCAAAGCGGCTGTTTAAATCGATCTTGCCATGCAGTTCGCCTTCAGAGAGCTGGGTAATATGATAGCTTCCAAATACCAAGAGTCGTGCCAACCGGTTGAGTAACAGCATCATAAGGATCGCGGCAAGCAAGATAAGGCCTACTCCAACGCCCAAGATCCAGTAGGTTCTTGACAGGGTATTACGGTAGGAGTCACTAAGCAGGGCTTCAATCCGTCCGAGCTCATGTTGCAGAGCTTGGATGCTATTTTTAGCGGCAGCCTGGCCCTGTTGCTTAAGTTCAGTAAATTTACGCGCGTTATCAAGCTCCTTCGGATAGCGATTAATCAAGCTTGAAACCTGAGCAATTGGCTCTTCGCCAATTTCGGTGCGTGCCTGTTCATTGCTCCATCCCATGAGTGCAGCCATAGGATCTTCTTCTGCTTCAGCATAAATTCCCAATAATTCCTGAGAGCTTATGGTTTCAGTCAGGGATTGCATGGCCTGCAGGTGGAGCTCAATTGACTCGGCCGTTTCTGTGTCAGGGTGTGTAAAGTAGCTCTGGCGTAGCAGGGTCAGGTGGTGGAGGTTTGCCAGCTGGGTAGCGCTGTTTTCGAGAAATAGCAGCGCACGATTTTGGGCGGTGCCATTGGGGTTGTCGTTCAGGTATTGGCGAGCATAGTCTGAAACGCTTTTAAGACTATAAGCCAGTTCACGTTCGTTGTTGATCAGAAGTGCCTGAGGGTCAGCAAGCTTTCCGGCGCTGCGAAGTTGCGGAAGCGTATCTTCTGATAGGCGATTGAGGCTTGTTTCTACTTGTGTACGAATGCCGTTATCCAGCCATTGATTCTGTGCATTGGTGTTCAAGGCTTGCTGTATGCCTTGTTCAAGCTCGGTTAGTTGGGCTGCGTTCCCGGTACTGAGATACTGGTTAGCGGGGCGTTCAATATCACTTTTTATTTCCAGAGTGAAATCCTGATAGCTGGTACTGTTGGAAAAGGAGTCGCTTAACAGCTTCAAAGAGATGATTACAGATGCTGTCAGTAGGGTTAGCATCAGCAGAAGTGTCAGCGATGAAAGGCGTGCGAGGGTAGAGATGCGCATGTGACTCTCAAATATGATGTTCTTAAAGCGCGACAGTATATTAATTATTTGTGACACGGCTGTGACGACGAAGGGCGTCTATTGGATAGACGTTTAGCGCAGGATGGTCTAGAATATCGCCGTTTACCTGCTACGAGTGCAGGACACAAACAGCCCAATTTCCGAAAGCGAGGTAGACTTCACGTTTTGCCTCGCTTTTTTGCACGTATACTATCCAAAATTGTCCAGTGAAGCAGCGCATGCGCGGGGAGGTTCAATTGACGCGACCAGCCATTCTAGCCCTTGAAGACGGCAGTATTTTCAGGGGGGTAGCGATTGGCGCTGATGGTGAGTCCAGTGGTGAAGTGGTTTTCAACACTTCCATGACCGGTTACCAGGAGATCCTGACAGATCCCTCTTACTCTCGCCAGATCGTAACCCTCACCTATCCCCATATTGGTAATACAGGGGTCAACCAGGAAGACCAGGAATCCACTCGTACCTGGGCCGCAGGCCTGGTAATTCGTGACCTGCCGTTGCTGGCCAGCAACTTCCGCAGTGAACAGAGTCTGGACGCGTATCTGAAGGACAATAATATTGTCGGTATCGCCGATATCGACACTCGTCGCCTGACCCGGATTCTGCGTGAAAAGGGTGCTCAGAACGGCTGCATCCTGGCTGGCGATAACCTGGACGAAGACAAGGCCCTGGCAGCTGCGCGCGCGTTCCCGGGTCTGAAAGGCATGGACCTGGCGAAAGAGGCCAGTGTAACTGCTCAATATGAGTGGAAGTCCTCTACCTGGGCGCTGGGCCAAGGGCATGAAGAGAAAGCTGACGCTGATCTTCCTTTCCATGTGGTTGCCTATGATTTCGGTGTGAAACTCAACATCCTGCGTATGCTGGTCGAGCGTGGCTGTCGCCTGACCGTTGTGCCTGCACAGACTCCCGCTGCTGATGTGCTGGCCCTGAATCCAGATGGCGTATTCCTGTCCAATGGTCCGGGCGATCCCGAACCCTGCGATTATGCAATCACTGCGATTCGTGAAATTCTGGACACCAAGGTTCCGGTATTTGGTATCTGTCTGGGTCATCAGTTGTTGGCTTTGGCATCTGGTGCTCGTACCGTGAAGATGAAGTTTGGTCATCACGGGGCTAACCACCCGGTACAGGATCTGGACAGCACCAAGGTGATGATCACCAGCCAGAACCACGGCTTTGCGGTTGATGAAACATCACTGCCGGCCAACCTGCGTGCGACCCATAAGTCTCTGTTTGATGGTTCTCTGCAGGGTATCGAGCGCACAGATTGCTCGGCGTTCAGTTTCCAGGGTCACCCGGAAGCCAGCCCCGGCCCGCATGATGTGGCGCCTCTGTTCGATCGCTTTATTGAACAGATCAAAGCCCGCAAGCAGGCCTGATGCCTGACTGTGAACCCGTGACAGTAATAGATACGACCGGTTAAGACAGATGCCAAAACGTACGGACATTAAAAGTATTCTCATCCTTGGTGCGGGCCCGATCGTGATCGGACAGGCCTGTGAATTCGACTACTCAGGTGCTCAGGCATGTAAAGCGCTGCGTGAAGAGGGTTACCGTGTAATTCTGGTTAACTCCAACCCGGCGACGATCATGACCGACCCGGCGATGGCTGATGCGACTTACATCGAGCCGATCAACTGGAAGACCGTTGCCAAGATTATCGAAAAAGAGCGTCCCGACGCGCTGCTGCCGACCATGGGTGGTCAGACTGCACTGAACTGTGCGCTGGACCTGGACCGCGAAGGCGTGCTTGCAGAGTTTGGCGTTGAAATGATCGGCGCAACTCAGGATGCAATCGACAAGGCTGAAGACCGCGAGCGCTTTGACAAGGCGATGAAAAATATCGGCCTGGAATGTCCTCGTGCGGCGATTGCTCACAGCATGGAAGAAGCACTTCAGGTGCTGGACTCCATTGGATTTCCGGCGATCATCCGTCCGTCCTTTACCATGGGCGGCACCGGTGGTGGTATTGCCTACAACCGTGAAGAGTTCATCGAAATTTGTGAGCGCGGTCTGGACCTGTCTCCGACCAGCGAACTGTTGATTGATGAATCCCTGATCGGCTGGAAAGAATACGAGATGGAAGTTGTTCGTGACAAAAACGACAACTGCATCATCGTCTGCGCCATTGAGAACTTTGACGCCATGGGTGTGCACACGGGTGACTCCATCACAGTTGCTCCGGCTCAGACCCTGACCGATAAGGAATACCAGATCATGCGTAATGCATCGATCGCGGTATTGCGTGAGATCGGTGTAGAAACCGGCGGCTCCAACGTACAGTTCGGCGTTGATCCGAAGACCGGCCGCGTCGTGGTGATCGAGATGAACCCGCGTGTATCCCGCTCTTCTGCGCTGGCATCCAAGGCAACAGGCTTCCCGATCGCCAAGATCGCGGCCAAGCTGGCGGTGGGTTACACCCTGGACGAGCTGCAGAACGACATCACTGGCGGTCGTACCCCGGCGTCTTTCGAGCCGTCCATTGACTACGTCGTCACCAAAATTCCGCGTTTCACCTTTGAAAAATTCCCGCAGGCCAACAGCCGCCTGACCACTCAGATGAAGTCGGTGGGTGAAGTGATGGCCATCGGTCGCTCTCAGCAGGAATCTCTGCAGAAAGCGCTGCGTGGTCTGGAAGTGGGTGCAACCGGCTTTGATCCGATCGTAGACCTGAAAGCTGAAGATGCGCGTGACACCATCGTTGCAGAGCTGACCCAGCCGGGTGCCGAGCGTATCTGGTACATCGGTGATGCTTTCCGTCTGGGCATGAGCGTCGATGAGATCTACAAGCTGAGCGGTGTTGATCCCTGGTTCCTGGTACAGATCGAAGACATCATCAAGGACGAGCAGCGTGTATCCGAAACTGCACTGAGCGAGTTGGATAAGGATCAGATCTTCCGCCTGAAACGTAAAGGTTTCTCCGATGCACGTCTGGCGCACCTGCTGGGTGTTAGCGAGAAACAGTTCCGTAAGCAGCGTCAGAAGCAGGGTGTACGCCCGGTCTTTAAGCGTGTGGACACCTGTGCGGCTGAGTTTGCCACTGATACTGCCTACATGTACTCCACCTATGAGGAGGAGTGTGAGGCAAATCCATCCGATCGTGACAAGATCATGGTTATTGGTGGTGGTCCGAACCGCATCGGTCAGGGTATCGAGTTCGACTACTGCTGTGTACATGCGGCGCTGGCGGCGCGTGAAGATGGTTACGAAACCATTATGGTTAACTGTAACCCTGAAACCGTCTCCACTGACTACGACACGTCTGATCGCCTGTTCTTCGAGCCGATTACGCTGGAAGATGTGCTGGAGATCGTCAATGTTGAGCAGCCGAAAGGCGTTATCGTTCAGTACGGCGGACAGACACCTCTGAAGCTGGCGGTTGCTCTGGAGCAGGCTGGTGTGCCGATTATTGGTACCAGCCCTGAGGCGATCGACCGTGCTGAAGACCGTGAGCAGTTCCAACAGATGCTGAAACGCTTGGGTCTGAAACAGCCGGAAAACGCGACTGTTCGCAGTCTGGAAGAAGCGATCGTGGAAGCTGGCAAGATCGGTTATCCGCTGGTGGTCCGTCCGTCCTACGTTCTGGGTGGTCGTGCCATGGAAATCGTCTATAAGGAAGATGAACTGCGTCGTTACATGACAACGGCGGTTCAGGTTTCCAACGACGCACCGGTACTGCTGGATCACTTCCTGAACGCTGCTGTTGAAGTGGATATTGATGCGGTCTGTGACGGTGAAACCGTCGTGATCGGTGCCATCATGCAGCATATCGAGCAGGCAGGTGTTCACTCGGGTGACTCCGCATGTTCCTTCCCGCCTTACAGCCTGGCGGCTGATGTGCAGGATGACATGCGAGAAATGGTTCGCAAGATGGCGCTGGAACTGGGCGTGGTCGGCCTGATGAACGTACAGCTGGCTTATCAGGACGGCGAAATCTACGTGATCGAAGTGAACCCGCGTGCGTCCCGTACTGTGCCGTTCGTATCCAAGTGCATCGGTACCTCTCTGGCTGCAATTGCTGCCCGAGTGATGACAGGTAAGACGCTGCAGGAGCTGGGCTTCACCGAAGAGATTGTTCCGACGTTTTTCAACGTTAAGGAAGCCGTGTTCCCGTTCAACAAGTTCCAGGGCGTTGACCCGATCCTGGGCCCGGAGATGAAATCGACTGGTGAAGTCATGGGCACGGGGGCGACCTTCGGTGAAGCCTTCATGAAAGCTCAGATCGGTGCTGGTGAAAAAATGCCGTCTGCCAAGGGTAAGGCTTTCATCTCTGTGCGTGACGTTGATAAGGCTGCTGTAGTTGCCGTGGCGAAAGATCTGGCTGAGCTGGGCTTCGCGCTGGTTGCAACCGCGGGCACAGCGACACTGCTGGAAGAGTCTGGTTTGGCTGTGACGCGTGTTAATAAGGTGGCTGAAGGGCGCCCGAACATCGTCGACATGATCAAGAATGGCGAAATCAGCTATGTGATCAACACCACTGAAGGCCGTAAGGCGATTGCGGACTCTGCCGAGATTCGTCGCTCTGCGCTTCAGCACAAGGTGCCTTACACGACTACTCTGGCCGGTGCAGCAGCAACAGCTGAAGCACTCAAGTACGGTGAAGAGAAGACAGTTCGTCGTCTGCAGGACCTGCATGCAGGGGTTGCATCATGAATCGTGTACCCATGACGGTAGCCGGTGAAAAAGCATTGCGTGAGGAGCTGGCCGACCTTAAGTCGGTTCAGCGCCCCGCGGTTATTGCGGCGATTGCAGAAGCACGTGAGCACGGTGATCTCAAGGAGAATGCTGAATATCACGCGGCGCGTGAGCAGCAGGGCTTTATTGAGGGGCGTATTCGCGAACTGGAATACAAGCTGTCTCAGGCGCAGGTCATCAATGTGACCGAGATTCCGCACACCGGTAAGGTGATTTTTGGTACTACGGTTGATCTGATCAACATCGATACCGAAGAGGAAGTGCGTTACCAGATCGTTGGTGATGATGAAGCGGATATCAAGAAAGGCAAAATCTCAGTCAATTCCCCGATCGCGCGTGCGCTGATTGGCAAGGAAGAGGGTGATATTGCAGCGGTACAAACGCCGTCAGGCATGACCGAGTACGAAGTCGCTTCGGTCGAGCATCTCTAAGGCTCTGACCAAAAAAACCGCCGGCATGCCGGCGGTTTTTTTATATCGTTTTCCTGTGCGGTAAAAATTAGCGCAGCAAGTTCGACAGTTTGGGGTTGGGTTCCTGTGCCGGGCGGTACAGCAGGGCGATGTTACCGATTTCCTGTACCAGTTGGGCCTCCACGATCTCACAGAGTTCGCGGATTAGCTGGCGTTTCAGGTCGCGGTCGCCAACGGCGAACTTCACCTTGATCAGCTCGTGATCTTCCAGCGCACGATCTACCTCGAGCTGGATGTTCTCGGACAGGCCGTTACCGGCTACCATCACGATTGGGTTCAGGTTGTGGCCCAGGGTGCGAAAGCGCTTCTTTTGCTCAGCCGTCAAGCTCATACTAGAATATGGTGCCTCTTGATGGGGGCGAAGCCCCGTTGATCAACAAATAAACGACTATTTTACCTGAGTACGGCAAAACTGAGTAGCGGGTGGATGTAATAGACGGGTATATGGCTTTGGGTGGAACCAATAGCGGTACGATCGATCAAAGGGTTGCAGTCCGTTGTAACCGGAATTGCTCGGAAAATGCCGCAGAGCCGTACAATAGAAAAAGTTGCGTAGCGGCGCTGATTCAGTAACAGTGGCAATCAGTAACGGCCGACAGAATTGAGTGAACAGAGGGTGGTCCATTGAACGATATGGCAAAAAATCTGGTGTTGTGGCTGGTGATCGCAGCGGTGCTGCTCACGGTCTTCAACAATTTCAGTGCCGAACAAGAGGGTGGCAAGCTCAGCTACTCTGATTTTGTAGCAGAGGTCCAGTCTGGACGCGTGTCCAAAGTGACCATTGATGGCTATACCATTGTCGGGCAGCGCAGCAACGGTGAACGCTTTGAAACCGTACGGCCTGCAGTGCAGGACCCCAAACTGATCGATGATCTGCTGGACAATAACGTTGTAATTGAAGGTAAACAGCCGGAACGTCAGAGCATCTGGACCCAGCTGTTGGTTGCCTCTTTCCCGATTCTGGTGATTATCGCTGTTTTCATGTTCTTTATGCGCCAGATGCAAGGCGGCGGAGGCGGCAAGGGAGGCCCCATGTCGTTTGGCAAGTCTAAAGCGCGCATGATGGCCGAAGACCAGATCAAAACCACCTTCGATGATGTGGCGGGTGTTGAAGAAGCCAAGGAAGAAGTGAAAGAACTGGTGGATTACCTGCGTGATCCGGGCAAATTCCAGCGCTTGGGTGGCCATATTCCGCGTGGCGTATTGATGGCAGGTTCACCGGGTACGGGTAAAACCCTGCTGGCAAAAGCGATTGCCGGTGAGGCGCGTGTGCCTTTCTTCAGTATTTCCGGTTCTGACTTCGTTGAGATGTTTGTGGGTGTGGGTGCGTCCCGTGTCCGTGACATGTTCGATCAGGCGAAGAAGCATGCCCCTTGTATCATTTTTATCGACGAGATCGACGCCGTAGGCCGCCATCGTGGTGTCGGCATGGGTGGTGGTAATGATGAGCGTGAGCAGACGTTGAACCAGCTGCTGGTTGAAATGGATGGCTTTGAAGGTACTGAGGGTATCATCGTTATCGCTGCAACCAACCGTCCTGACGTACTGGACCCAGCTCTGCTGCGCCCAGGTCGTTTTGACCGTCAGGTACATGTAAGCTTGCCGGATATTCGTGGCCGCGAACGTATTCTGAAAGTGCATATGCGCAAGGTTCCGTTGGGTGATGATGTGAAGCCTGAGCTGATTGCGCGTGGTACGCCTGGCTTCTCG
This sequence comes from Marinobacterium sp., assembly GCA_048264005.1. GTDB lineage: Bacteria > Pseudomonadota > Gammaproteobacteria > Pseudomonadales > Balneatricaceae > Marinobacterium. The sequence goes on along the minus strand of JBLXDP010000016.1, from coordinate 44,899 downwards.
GGTGCGGACCTGGCAAACCTTGTGAACGAAGCGGCTCTGTTCGCGGCTCGTAACAATCGCCGTACTGTCAGCATGGAGCAGTTTGAGCAGGCTAAAGACAAAATCATGATGGGTGCAGAACGCAAGTCCATGGTTATGTCTTACAAAGAGCGTCTTAACACGGCTTACCATGAGGCTGGGCACGCGATTATTGGTCGCGTCATGCCAGAGCATGACCCGGTGTACAAGGTCTCCATTATCCCGCGTGGACGTGCGTTGGGTGTCACCATGTTCCTGCCGGAAGAGGATCGCTACAGCCACAGCCGCCAGTGGATCATTTCTCAGATCTGTTCCCTGTATGGTGGTCGTTTGGCGGAAGAGATGACTCTGGGTAAAGAGGGTGTTACGACGGGTGCATCCAACGATATCCAGAAAGCAACATCGCTGGCACGTAATATGGTGACCAAGTGGGGTCTGAGCGATGAGCTGGGGCCGCTATTGTACGGTGATGAAGACGACGATCCGTTCGGTCGCGGTATGGGGCAGGGCTCCAAGCCGATGTCTGAAGAGACCCAGAAGCGTATTGATGCGGAAGTCCGAAGCATCATTGATGAGTGCTACAAGAAAGCGTCACAGATTCTGCATGATAACCGTGACATTCTGGATGCGATGGCTGAAGCGCTGATGAAATATGAAACCATCGGTTCTGAGCAATTGGATCAGCTGATGGCGCGCACCGAAGTCTCTCCGCCTGATGGTTGGGAAGAAGCTCAGGAGCGAGCGGATAAGGCTGAGCGTGATGTTGAAGAAATGAAACAGCAAACGCGCGACGAGGAGCCAGCTGATGCCCGTGAGGACGAAACGGGTGACGCGTCTACTGCTTCCGATGATGAACAAACCGGTAGTGATGCCCAGGATTCCGAAACTAAACCTCGTGACCCTTGGAATAAACCGGATGGCGACCGCTAACAGCGGTTTGGCCTGAATACCAAGCCGGCCTGAGTGCCGGCTTTTTTGTTTGTGGCTGTAGGTGGCAAGGCCGGCAGCAAGGTTGGTGAGGTGTGATAGCCCATGGCGGTACTCGAGTGTGGCAGTCGTACGCTGGATCTTACGCGTACTCAGGTAATGGGGATTCTGAATGTAACCCCGGATTCCTTCTCAGATGGGGGGAGTGTCTATGACAATCAGGCACTCTCGGTGTCGCGGGCACTGAAAAAAGCGGCCCAGATGGTTCAGGATGGCGCAACTCTGATTGATATCGGGGGCGAGTCTACGCGACCAGGTGCCTCGCCTGTTCCGGTAGAGGAAGAGTTGGCGCGTGTTGTGCCTGTGGTTGAAGCGATCGCGAAAGAGCTGGATGTGGTGATCTCGGTTGATACCAGTGCTCCAGAAGTCATGCGGGCGTCGGCTGAGGCAGGTGCCCATCTGCTCAATGATGTGCGTGCTTTTAGCCGTGAGGGGGCGCTCGAAGTGGCGGCTGCCACGGACCTGGCTATATGTACTATGCATATGCAGGGAAATAGCCCGATCGATATGCAGGACAGCCCTGAGTATGGCAGTGTGGTTGATGAAGTCATGGCGTTTCTGCAACACCAAATCGAACGCTGTCACGAGGCAGGCATCAACAGCAGTCGTATCTTGCTGGATCCTGGTTTCGGCTTTGGGAAAACCATGGAGCATAATCTGCAGCTGCTTAATCGTGTCGATGCACTGCATGCGTTGGGGTTACCCTTGTTGATCGGCACTTCACGAAAATCCATGATTGGCCAGGCACTGAATCGTGAAGTAGACCAGCGCTTATATGGCAGCCTGGCTACGGCTGTGTTGGCGGTGACCAAAGGGGCCAAGGTCATTCGTGTACATGATGTTGCCGCTACGGTCGATGCGGTGCGTATGACTGAGGCAGTGCTCTGTGAAGGTATTGCTGGGGAGAAAGTCCAGTGACTAGAAAGTATTTTGGTACCGACGGCATTCGTGGTGAAGTTGGTCAGTATCCGATAACTCCCGATTTCGTGTTGAAGTTGGGATGGGCCGCTGGCTGTGTGTTTGCCCGAGAAGGGCGCAGTAAGATTCTGATTGGCAAAGACACTCGTATTTCCGGTTATATGTTCGAGTCGGCGCTGGAGGCAGGGCTTTCAGCGGCGGGTGTGGATGTGCTTCTGACTGGGCCGATGCCCACCCCTGCAATTGCCTACCTGACCCGTACCTTCCGGGCGAATGCGGGCATTGTGATCAGTGCGTCGCATAATGTTTTTTCGGACAACGGCATTAAATTTTTTTCGGCAAACGGTACCAAGCTGCCGGATAGTGTTGAGCGGGCTATCGAAGCACAGCTGGAAGTCGCCATGTCGACAGTACCTTCGGCAGAATTGGGTAAGGCCAGGCGTATCGATGATGCGGCGGGACGTTATATCGAGTTCTGTAAGGGTACATTGAACAATCAGTTCAGCTTGAAAGGCATGCGTATCGTGCTGGACTGTGCCAACGGTGCCACCTATCACGTTGCGCCTAAGGTATTGAGCGAATTGGGTGCCGATGTCATTGAAATTGGTTCATCGCCTGATGGCATTAATATCAATGATGGCTGCGGTGCCACGGATACTGCGCGTCTTGAAACCGTGGTTAAAGGCGAAGAGGCCGACCTGGGGATTGCTCTTGATGGTGACGGAGATCGTCTGATGATGGTCGACCATAAGGGTGAGGTGGTGGATGGTGATGAGCTGTTGTTCATTATTGCCAAAGCCTGGCAAGCCCAGGGAATTATGGAAGGTGGTGTTGTAGGTACGCTTATGTCCAACCTTGGGTTGGAGCAGGCAGTAGAGCGCTTGGGGCTGCCCTTCGTACGTGCCAAGGTTGGAGACCGATATGTCATTGAGCAACTCAAGTCCAATGGCTGGATTCTGGGTGGTGAGAGTTCAGGTCACATCGTTTGTGGCAATCTGACGACTACAGGTGATGGCATGGTGGCTGCGCTTCAGGTGTTGAAGGCCATTCAGGACAGCGGCGAGTCGCTGAGCAGTCTCAAGTCGGGAATGCAAAAAATGCCCCAGACCATGATTAACGTGGCTATGCCTGTTCGTGTGGATGTGATGCAGCAACCAGAGGTGGTTGCTGAAGTGCAGGCTGTCGAGCAAGACCTGGGCAGTTGTGGTCGTGTGTTGCTTCGCCCTTCAGGAACAGAGCCTGTTGTCAGGGTGATGGTTGAGGGTGAGTCTGCGGATGAAGTTGAGCAGCAGTGCCGACGTCTGGCTGCGAATGTCGAAAAAGCCCTCAACAGCCTTGCCAGCTGAAAGGGGCTCGGATAGAATGTGCGCCTCTTTCATGAGGGGATATCGATGCGTAAGGCACTGGTAATCGGAAACTGGAAGATGAACGGGCGACTGGCGGCTAATAAGATGCTGGTTGATGCTCTAAATTCCGGATACGAAAAAGCGCTGGAAAAGGTCGATGTTGCGTTGTGCCCGCCTGGTGTATATCTGGCGCAGGTACAAGCCCTGTTGGCAGGCAGCTCAATTGAGCTGGGTGCGCAGAATGTGTGTGCCAATGTCGAGGGAGCCTTCACGGGAGAGGTGTCTGCCGGAATGCTGGCTGAATTTGGATGTGACTGGATTATTGTAGGTCACTCCGAGCGTCGCTCGCTTTATGCGGAAAGTGATGAACAGGTAGCAGAAAAGACAAAGCGTATTCTGGAAAGTGGTATGAGCCCTGTTGTATGTGTGGGCGAAACACTTGAAGAACGTGAAGCAGGCCAGGCGTTGCAGCGGGTTGAGTCACAGTTGAAGGCTGTACTTGATTCACTGCAGCTGGATCAGCAGGAAAATCTGATTGTTGCCTACGAGCCCGTATGGGCAATAGGAACAGGTCTGACGGCAACACCTGAACAGGCTCAGGAAGTACACCGGGCTTTGCGCAATGTTTTGGCAGAGCAGCGGGTTGAACTGGGTGAAAAAGTGCGTATTCTCTATGGCGGCAGTGTAAATGCAGCTAATGCAGATGCACTTTTTGCACAGCCTGATATTGACGGTGGTCTCATTGGTGGCGCATCGCTCAAGGCTGACGACTTTCTTGCGATCTGCCGTGCGGCGGCAGAGCAAAGCTAACAAACGGTATCTTTATGGAAAGCGTTGTTCTGATAATCCATGTGTTGCTGGCGGTAGCAATCATTGCACTGGTGCTTTTGCAGCAGGGTAAGGGCGCTGAAGCGGGTGCATCCTTTGGTGGTGGCGCTTCTCAAACCGTGTTCGGTAGCCAGGGTTCAAAAAGTTTTCTGGGACGTTTGACTGCAGTCGTTGCTGCAGGTATCTTTGCGTCCAGTTTTGCTCTGGCAGTTTTCGCCAAGCAAAAAGCCGAGAACGTAAGCGGTGCGGGTATCCCGTCTGCTGAAGTGATCGAGTCTGCTGCTCAGCAGCAGAGCCAGGAATTGCCGGCACTGGAAAGTGAGCAGGCAACTGGCACCGCAACTGATATTCCGGTTGCTGAGTAAACGTTTAAAGCCGAAGTGGTGAAATTGGTAGACACGCCATCTTGAGGGGGTGGTGAGCTATGCTCGTGCCGGTTCGAGTCCGGCCTTCGGCACCATTTGTAAGACAGGCAGGTGTTGTGTATAATGTGCACCTGTTTCTGATGCGGGGTGGAGCAGTCTGGTAGCTCGTCGGGCTCATAACCCGAAGGTCGTTGGTTCAAATCCAGCCCCCGCTACCAATTTTACGAAAAAGCCCCTATTAAGGGGCTTTTTCGTAGGTAAACAATGGCGTTAGTGCCATCAGAAATGGGTCCTTAGTGACCCATTTTTTGTTTCGGCAACTGCCAACACGAGGTCTTCATCAGTGTCAGCCAAATTGAATGCTCTGAAAGAATTGATCGAGCCGGCGATTAGTGCGCTTGGGCTTGAACTTTGGGGGCTGGAGTTTAACTCCGCCGGGCGTCACAGCTCACTTCGTATTTTTATCGATGGTCCTGAAGGGGTAACCGTCGATGATTGCGCTCGCGTGAGTCATCAGGTCAGTGGTGTACTGGATGTAGAAGATCCGATTCAGGAGCAGTACACGCTGGAGGTGTCTTCGCCTGGCGTTGATCGCCCTCTGTTTACCCTGCAGCAATTTGAGGCCTATGCCGGCCATCAGGTGCAGCTGCGCTTGAGAGTGCCTTTTGAAGGGCGCCGTAAATTCAAAGGCTTGCTGAATGGCGTCGAAGGCGACGAGGTTCTGTTGGTTGTTGATGATGAAGAGTATCTGTTGCCGATTGATTATATCGATCGTGCCAATGTGGTTCCCCAGTTTTAATACCGGTTTGAGGTTTGGCGAGGCAGTCGTATGAATAAAGAGATTCTACTGGTTGCAGAAGCTGTTTCTAACGAAAAGGACGTCCCTAAGGGTGTCATTTTTGAAGCGATCGAAGTGGCTCTGGCTACAGCGACCAAGAAACGCTATGACGAAGAAGCGGACATCCGTGTCGAGATTGATCGTACGACCGGTGACTATGAGACTTGGCGCCGATGGCTGGTAGTCAGCAATGAGGTTGTACCTGCACTGGGTACCGAGCTGACACTGGAGGAAGCCCTCGAGATCGATACCAACCTTCAGCCGGGTGATACCCATGAAGAGAAGGTTGAGTCTGTTGCCTTTGGTCGTATTGCAGCACAGACCGCAAAACAGGTCATCGTGCAGAAAGTGCGTGAAGCAGAACGTGCCAAGGTGGTTGAGCAGTATCAGGACCGTAAAGGTGAGCTGATTGCCGGTACTGTCAAGAAAGTAACGCGTGACAATATTATTGTCGATCTGGGTAACAACGCAGAAGCGTTGCTGCCGCGTGAAAACCTGATTCCGCGTGAAAGCTTCCGCATGGGCGACCGTGTTCGTGCAGTACTGGAAGAAGTTCGCAGTGAAGGCCGTGGTCCTCAGCTGATTTTGAGCCGTACTTCCAATGCCATGCTGATTGAACTGTTCAGCATCGAAGTGCCTGAAGTCGCTGAAGAAGTGATTGAGATCCGTGCCGCTGCACGTGATCCGGGGGCGCGTGCCAAAATCGCAGTGAAAACCAACGATGGTCGTATCGACCCTGTGGGTGCTTGTGTCGGTATGCGTGGTGCACGTGTACAGGCGGTATCCAACGAGTTGGGCGGTGAGCGTGTCGATATCATCCTCTGGGATGATAACCCTGCGCAGTTGGTCATTAATGCGATGGCACCGGCTGAGGTCGCTTCCATTGTAATTGATGAAGAAAGTCACTCTATGGACGTTGCGGTTGCTGAAGAAGCACTGGCAATGGCCATCGGTCGTAGTGGTCAGAACGTACGTCTGGCCAGTGAGCTGACCGAGTGGGAACTGAATGTGATGTCGGAAGCGGAAGCTGCTGACAAACAACAGTCTGAAGTGGGTGCTGTAGTCGAGATGTTCGTCAAGCACCTGGATATTGAAGAAGAGCTGGCTGAGGTGCTGGTAGCAGAAGGTTTCACTTCTGTTGAAGAAGTGGCCTACGTACCGACCGAAGAAATGCTCGATATCGAAGATTTTGATGAAGAGCTGGTCGAAGCCCTGCGTGAACGCGCCAAGGATGCTCTGATCAATCTGGCGATCGCCAGTGAAGAGCAACTGGGTGATGCTGAACCCGCAGAAGACCTGCTGAACATGGATGGCATGGAGCGCGCACTGGCATTCAAGCTGGCTGCACGTGGCATTGTCACCATGGAAGATCTCGCCGAGCAGTCCGTCGAGGACCTGCTGGAGATCGACGGGTTGACTGAAGAAAAGGCAGCCGAGCTGATCATGACAGCCCGTGCGCCCTGGTTCGCGGAAGATCAGTAAACGCCAGCGGAAGAGGAGAACACATATATGGCAGAAGTAACCGTTAAGCAACTTGCCGATGTGGTTGGTGTATCCGCTGAGCGTCTGCTGACGCAAATGCAGGAAGCCGGCATCAACGGCAAGAAAGTTGAATCCATGGTGACTGAAGATGAGCGTCTTAAGCTGCTCAGTCATCTTAAGCGTAGCCACGGTGAGCAGACTGACTCGGCTGAGCCGAGCAAGATTACGCTGAAGCGCAAAACCCGTTCGCAGCTGAAAATATCAGGTGCCTCCGGCCAGCGTAAGACCGTTAGCGTTGAAGTACGTAAAAAACGTACCTACGTGAAGCGTTCCGTATTGGAAGAGGAAACCAAACCGGCTGAAATCGTGGAAGAAAAGCCGCAGGTTACCGAAGCGCCCACACCTGTTGCTGAAGCCAAGGTTGAAGCACCGGTTGAAACGGCTGCTGAAAAACCGGCTGCAGACGCGACTCCGGCTCAGGCGGAAGCTAAAGTTAAAACTGAAACCAAGGCTACTCCTGCAGCGGCTGCACCTGCGGCCAACGCTGATCCGGCACAGCCCAGCGATGACAACCCGCGTCGCAAGGCGAAGGAGAAGGATCGTGGGCGTCGCAGCGATGATGATGATCGTCCGCGTCGTAGTAAGGGCGCCAAAGGCAAGGGTCGTGAAGATGATCGTAGCCGTCGTGGCAAGCTGACCAAGCGTGCTGGCGCTGGTCGTGGTAGTCGTGGTGGCCCTAATCAGCATGGTTTTGAGAAACCGACGGCACCTGTTGTTCACGAAGTGAGTATTCCTGAGAGCATCACTGTGGCTGAACTGGCCAAGAAGATGTCTATCAAGGCTGCTGAAGTGATCAAGGTGATGTTCAAGATGGGCGCCATGGCGACCATCAACCAGGTTCTTGATCAGGATACTGCCGTACTGGTAGTTGAAGAAATGGGCCACAAGGCCAAGCCGATGCAGGAAAACGCGATCGAAGACGCATTGATCGAAAGCGTTGCTGCTGCACAGGGTGAGCAGGAAGATCGCGCACCGGTCGTGACCGTGATGGGTCACGTTGACCATGGTAAAACCTCTCTGCTGGACTACATTCGTCGTACCAAGGTTGCAACGGGTGAGGCGGGTGGTATCACCCAGCACATTGGTGCCTACCATGTAGAAACCGACAACGGCATGATTACCTTCCTGGATACTCCGGGACACGCGGCCTTTACTGCAATGCGTGCGCGTGGTGCTCAGCTGACCGATATCGTGGTTCTGGTTGTTGCGGCCGACGATGGCGTGATGCCGCAGACTGAGGAAGCAATTCAGCATGCCAAGGCGGCTGGTGTACCTCTGGTTGTAGCCGTCAACAAGATCGACAAGGAAGATGCCGATCCTGATCGCGTTAAAAATGAGCTGGCTCAGCGTGATGTCCTGCCGGAAGACTGGGGTGGTGATGTTCAGTTCGCCCACGTCTCTGCCAAGAGCGGTGAAGGTATTGATGGCTTGCTGGATGCGATCCTGCTGCAGTCTGAATTGCTGGAACTGACCGCTGTCAAGGACGCTCCGGGTCAGGGTGTGGTTGTTGAATCCCGAGTCGATAAAGGTCGTGGTTCTGTATCTACACTGCTGGTCCAGAACGGTACGCTGCGTAAGGGCGATATCGTACTGGCGGGCCTGCACTATGGCCGCGTACGTGCCATGCTTGATGAAAACGGTAAGCCGATTGATGAGGCAGGTCCGGCCATCCCGGTCGAAATTCTGGGTCTCGATGGTACTCCGGATGCCGGTGATGAATTCACCGTGGTGTCCAGTGAGAAGAAAGCACGTGAAGTTGCTTTGTTCCGTCAGGGTAAATACCGCGAAGTGAAGCTGGCGCGTCAGCAGAAAGCCAAGCTGGAGAACCTGTTCGAGAACATGCAGGCTGGCGACGTGAAGTCGCTGAACATCGTCCTGAAAGCGGACGTACGTGGTTCTCTGGAAGCGATCATTCAGTCTTTGGAAGATCTGTCCACCGACGAAGTGAAGGTGAACATTGTTTCCAGCGGTGTGGGTGGTATTGCAGAAACCGACGCCAACCTGGCGCTGGCTTCTTCCGCTATCCTGATCGGCTTTAACGTACGTGCTGACAACCAGGCTAAGGCCGTGGTTGAACGCGAAGAACTGGAACTGCGTTACTACAGCGTCATCTATGACATTATTGATGACGTTAAGCAGGCAATGACCGGTCTGTTGTCTCCGGAATACCGTGAAGAGATTGTTGGTATTGCCGAAGTACGTGATGTATTCCGTTCGCCGAAGCTGGGCGCTATTGCTGGCTGTATGGTGACTGAAGGTACCGTATACCGTAACAAGCGTATCCGTGTACTGCGTGACAACGTGGTTATCTATGAGGGCGAGCTGGAATCTCTGCGTCGCTTCAAAGATGCTGTTGCCGACGTACGTCAGGGCATGGAGTGTGGTATCGGCGTGAAGAACTACAACGACGTGAAGGTCGGCGACCAGATCGAAGTGTTCGACACTGTTGAAGTACAGCGTACGCTGTAATCGGAGCACTATGGCACGCGATTTTAAACGAACTGACCGGGTAGGAGACCAGATCCAGCGTGATCTGGCCTCCCTCATTCAACGCGAAATCAAGGATCCGCGTTTGGGTATGGTCACCATTAGCCACGTAAAAGTAAGTAAAGACCTCGGCTATGCCGATATCTACTTCACCGTCATGGCGTTTGGTGAGCAGACCGAAGAAACGCAGGCAGAGGCGATCAAAAACGCCACTCAGGTCCTGAATAACGCGTCCGGTTTTCTGCGTACTGAGCTGGCCCGCGGCATCAAGCTGCGGATCATGCCGCACCTGCGTTTCCACTTTGATGAAAGTGTGGAGCGAGGTCGTCACCTGCATGGCCTGATCGAAAAGGCCTGGCAGCAGGAAGCCAAGCGCGTAGATGAAGACGAAGATACTGACGGGAACTGATAGCTATGGCCCGTAAACCTAAAGGCCGCCCTATCAGCGGCCTTTTTTTGTTGGACAAGCCCCAGGGCTTGTCATCGAACTCTGCACTGCAGCGTGTGAAGCGTCTGTATGGTGCCGCTAAAGCAGGGCATACAGGGGCACTGGATCCACTGGCGACTGGGCTTTTGCCAATTTGCCTGGGTGAAGCAACCAAGTTTTCCCAATACCTGCTGGACTCGGATAAGCGCTACCTGACCACGGCTAAACTGGGTCAGCGTACTGATACCTGTGATGCAGAAGGTGAAATCACTGAAGAGAAGCCAGTCCCTTCGGATCTGTCTGTGGAGCAGATCGAAGCGCTGCTGATTGAACACTTCAGTGGTGAAATCGAACAGGTGCCGCCGGTTTACTCCGCGCTTAAGCTTAACGGTCAGCCGCTATACAAGCTGGCACGTCAGGGCATCGAGGTAGAAGTGAAGCCTCGGCAGGTGCGGATTCACGAGATCAAGTTGCTGGCGCTGCGTGAAGATGAAGTGGATCTGGAGATCTTTTGCTCCAAGGGCACTTATATTCGCAGCATCGTTGAAGATCTGGGGTTATTGCTGGGCTGTGGTGCCCATGTAACCGTTCTCCGACGTCTTCAAACGGGGCCTTTCCATGCGGATCAGATGATGACGCTGGAACAGCTGCAAAGTCTGGCTGAACCACGTGAGGATGAGGCTGAAAACAGCATACATCAGCGCCTGGATGCGTTATTATTACCCGCTTGGAGTCCGGTGGAGCAATTGCCGGCTCTGGAGTTGATCGCAGAAGAGGTGGACCGCATGCGTGTGGGCCAGCGTTTTCGTGCGGTCAACGCCGGTTCACTGTCTGGCGAGTTGCGTTTATTCAGTGAAGGGCAACAAGATTTTATGGGCATCGGCGAGATCGGTGTCGACGGAGTGCTGAGGGCAAAACGTCTGGTCAGCACTCTTTGAACTTTCGGCTCAAGGGCCGTCTGACGCTGCACTGAAAATATGCTCGGTGCAGCGCGACTATCAATCCGCAGTGCTTCAAGCCTGTGTGCATATTAACCAAGGAGATAAACATGGCTCTTTCTAACGAACAAAAAGCAGCAATCGTAGCTGAATTCGGTCGTGGCACTGGTGACACCGGTTCTACTGAAGTACAGGTTGCGCTGCTGACTGCGAACATTGAAGGCCTGCAGGGTCACTTCAAAGCGCACAAGCAGGATCACCACTCTCGTCGTGGTCTGATCCGCATGGTAAACCAGCGTCGTAAGCTGCTGGATTACCTGAAAGGCAAAGATGCCGATCGTTACCTGGCCCTGATCGGCCGTCTCGGTCTGCGTCGCTAAGCAGTACCCTTCTGAGGCCATACAATGTATGGCCTCAGTCTTATCAGCTCTAACTAAACCCCGCGGCAGCAGACACAATCATCCAGCCTGTACTCATATATCCACTGTGGCAGTGAATACATGAGTACTGGCTTGAAAAGAGGAATGATTGGTCAGCAGGCGGGATAGACTCATAAACAAGGAGTTTTATCGTGCAAGCGATTAGCAAAACATTCCAGTTTGGCAAACACGAAGTTACCATCGAAACCGGTAAGGTCGCCCGTCAGGCAACCGGTTCCGTGATGGTCACCATGGCTGGCGTTCAGGTCCTGTGTACCGTTGTGGGCGCGCGCGAAGCCAAAGACGGTCAGGACTTCTTCCCGCTGTCTGTTCACTACCAGGAAAAGTACTACGCTGTAGGCCGTATCCCGGGTGGTTTCTTCAAGCGTGAAGCACGTCCGTCCGAGAAGGAAACCCTGACCTCTCGTCTGATCGACCGTCCGATCCGTCCGTTGTTCCCGAAAGGCTTCATGAACGAAGTACAGGTCATCTGTACTGTCATGTCCGCTGACAAGGTCAACGATCCGGATATCGCAGCGATGATCGGTACCTCTGCCGCGTTGGCGATCTCCGGTATTCCGTTCCTGGGCCCGATCGGTGCTGCACGTGTAGGCTTCACTGAAGATCAGGGTTACATCCTCAACCCGACCTTCGAAGAGCTGGCTGGCTCCGAACTGGACATGGTTGTTGCCGGTACCAATGATGCCGTGCTGATGGTTGAGTCTGAAGCTCAGGAACTGACTGAAGACGAAATGCTGGGTGCTGTACTGTTCGCGCACCAGGAAATGCAGGTTGCGATCAACGCTATCAACGAACTGGTTGCTGAAGCTGGCAAGCCGAAGTGGGACTGGGCACCTGCTGCCAAGAACGAAGCACTGATCGCTCAGGTGCGTGAACTGGTTGGCGAAGGCATTGCGGCGGCTTACCAGGTTGCTGACAAAATGCAGCGTCAGGGCGCACTGTCCGACCTGCGCAGCAAGGCTGTTGAAGCCCTGTCCGGCAAGGAAGAAGGCCAGCCGTCCGATAAGGAAGTGGCCGGTATCTTCAACTCTCTGGAAAAAGAGATTGTTCGTAACCGCATCATCGATGGTGAGCCGCGTATTGACGGCCGTGATAACAAAACCGTGCGTGGTATCGACGTTGAGATCGATATCCTGAAAGGTGTTCACGGTTCTGCACTGTTCACCCGTGGTGAAACCCAGTCCATCGCGACTTGTACTCTGGGTACCAGCCGTGATCAGCAGATCATCGATGCCCTGGAAGGCGAGCGCAAAGACCCGTTCATGCTGCACTACAACTTCCCTCCGTACTCCGTAGGTGAAGCGGGCCGTATGGGTGCGACCGGTCGTCGTGAAATTGGTCACGGTCGTCTGGCACGTCGCGGTGTTGCTGCGGTCCTGCCGACTCAGGAAGAATTCCCGTACACCATCCGTATCGTATCCGAGATCACCGAGTCCAACGGCTCCAGCTCCATGGCGTCTGTCTGTGGTGCCTCCCTGTCCATGATGGACGCGGGTGTACCGTTGAAGGCACCGGTAGCCGGTATCGCTATGGGTCTGGTGAAAGAAAACGATCGCTTTGCCGTTCTGACCGACATCCTGGGTGACGAAGATCATCTGGGCGACATGGACTTCAAGGTTGCCGGTACCGAAGCGGGTATCACTGCACTGCAGATGGACATCAAGATCACCGGTATCACCGAAGAGATCATGGAAATCGCGCTGGAGCAGGCTCACGAAGCCCGTAAGCACATTCTGAAAGAGATGGCGAAAGTCATCGGCTACGCGCGTCCAGAACTGCCGGATAACGCTCCGGCGATGCAGCTGATCAAGATCAACCCGGAGAAAATCCGTGACCTGATCGGCAAGGGCGGTGCCACCATCCGTGCTTTGACCGAAGAAACCGGCGCCATGATCGACATCGAAGATGACGGTACTGTCCGCATCTACGCTGATGACAAGGCCAAAGGTAAGGCAGCTCTGGATCGCGTCAATGCGATCACTGCTGAAGCTGAAATCGGCAAAATCTACGAAGGCAAGGTTGTACGTATCGAAGAATTCGGTGCGTTCGTGAACATCCTGCCGGGTAAAGACGGTCTGGTACATATCTCTCAGATCGCCAAAGAGCGCGTCAACAAGGTGACCGACTTCGTCAACATGGATGATGTTGTCAAAGTTAAGGTCCTCGACGTTGATATGCGCGGCCGTATCAAGTTGTCCATGAAAGACCTGGAAGCGGACGACGCTGTTTCCTGAGTTAGACTGACAGCTTCGCTGTAATACCCAGCCCCTGCCGGTTCGCCGCCAGGGGCTTTTTTGTACATGGATGTACTTATTGCCGCGCGTGCAGGGAGGCACGAAAGCGACGTTGTTCAGGATGAAGGATATCTCGGCTACAGGGCAGCCTTCTGCGGCACAGTAGAAGCGTGGCTAAAGGTCTGAGGAAAGCGCAGCCACCTTTGGTAGCCGCGCTGAAGGAGACTTAAGCGGGGCGGTCGCCTTCTTTCATGACGCAGTAGAGGCGGTAGGCAAAGATGGTTGGCACCACGCCCAGGAACTGGATCACCAGAGAAACCAGCATCATCAGGTTCTGCTGATCGACCAATAACTGTCCCAGCGTCAACTCGATGGCCAGTAACAGACCAATGATCAGTGCCAGACCCTGGAACAGGGGCCAGAAAAACTCCTTGGTGCTGCTCCAGCTGGCATTAAGGGATTCGAGCGGGCCCTTGCCTTCCATCACGCAATAGAACTCCGCAAACGCCAGGCGGATACCGATATAGATACCGGGGACGATTAACAGAATCAGGCCTGTCGAGATCGCCAGTGCCGTCAGAATATAGGTCAGCAACAACCGGCCCCAGCAACCCAGACCCATAAACAGGGCCTGGCCAACGCTCAGAGGCTGGCCGCCCAGTACGGATCGCAGATACACCAGCGTTGCACCCCAATAGATGGGCATGAGGCTCAGGTCGAGTACCGAACTCATGAAGATGCTGCTTCTGATTTGATCACTTTCCGTATCGATCCCCTGCAGTAACTGGTACTGCACGATACTGACCAGTGCCAGAAACGGGATTTGAATCAGGGCCAGCTTGTTGGCGTGATTGCGAAAGAAAAACAGGCTCTGACGAAGGTAGTCTAAAGTCATGCGTCTCTCGATGTTTAAACAGTGAGTGGGTGACGCAGCCTGACCAGCTTGAACTGGCCGTTATCGGCATGCAATTGAATATCCTGGAATAGTCCCTGCGCTTTGCGCTCCAGCGGAATGTGTTGATTGACCACGAAACAGGCGGTTCCGTTCCTGCTCAGTAATCGTTGTGCAGCTTTCAGGAAGCGGTCGGTCAAATCTCCATCCACGGCGAAGCCGCTGTGGAAGGGTGGGTTGCATAGCAGTGTATCGAAGCGGCCTTCAACCTGATCGCCTGCGTCTGATGCCAGCACCCGGCCATTAAGGCCCGCACGTTCGATATTGTGACGGCAGGCTCTGAGCGCAGCCGCATTATTGTCGGTACAGACCAGTTCGGCCTCGGGGCCACAGGCGTTAAGTGCCAGGTAGCCAAAGCCACAACCGAGATCCAGCACTGAGCCTGCTAAAGGGAGAGTTTGCCCGAGCATTACCGGCAGCTGTTCGATCAAAAAGGCGCTGCCACGGTCAATCTTGTTCCAGCCAAACAGACCAGGTTTTGAATAGTAGCTGTGCCGCTGGTCTTCACAGGCTGGACGCAACTCGGTGTAATCCTGATCAGGCGGGCAGTCGCCAAGGACAGCTGCACGCTGCAGGTCGGCACGCCAGCTGTCACCCCCGAGTTTCTGCTCCTGACGTGCGCTACCCAGACACTCAGCGGCTTTGCGTACATAGGTACGTATGCCTTCGCCCTTATCACCCAAAAGCGTCAGAGTGCCTCCAGGTTTGAGCAAACGGCTGGCGCCACTGATCAGGTGATGCACGACCGGTTTCTCCTTGGAAACACGGTAGAGCACAAGGTCGTACTCACCTTCAGGGCAGCTGGACAGATCAAAATCACTGAAATGTGCTCGCCAGCCGGAGGCTTGCAGGCGCTCGATGACATCGAATCGATTACCGATCACTTCGATATCCGTGCGAGCAGCCAGGCTGAGCTGAAGGTTCTCATCAACCAGCCACAGCACCTTGCCGGTGGCCTGGCGTAAACACTGATTGAGTTCAGAGGTTATCAGATCCATATCAGACGCTGGCGACCTCAGCCTCAGTCAATTCGCGATATTCACCGGGTTCCAGAATCTCATCCAGTACGATATCGCCAATCTGCTCACGATGCAGGGCTTCAACCTTGTTGCCCAAGGCTGCAAACATGCGCTTGACCTGATGGTAGCGGCCTTCTTGCAGGCAGACTCTGGCTTCAAATTCGGACAGAATCTCCAGCTCAGCGGGTTTGGTGCGTGCTTTCTCACCATTCAGCATCAGCCCGTCCGCAAACTTGCGTACCGCATCTTCAGAGATCGGGTCGGCAGTCGTGACGTGATAGACCTTACCGGTTTTATGGTTGGGTGAGGTAATACGGTGTGCCCATTGACCGTCATCAGTCAGTAGCACCAGGCCGGTGGTATCGATGTCCAGGCGACCGCAGATATGCAAACGCTCTGTACGTGGCATCTCCAGCAGCTCCAGCACCGTTGGATGCGTCGGATCATCGGTAGAGCAAACCAGTCCTTCGGGCTTGTTGAGCATCAAATAGCGGACGCGTGGGGCTTCCAGCGGCACGCCTTGCAGGCAGACCTGGTCATCCTCGCCGATTTTGCGAGCCGGGTTGCGTTCGTGTTCGTCGTTGACACTGATTTCGCCGGCATGCAGGAAGCGTTTCACTTCCTTGCGCGAGAAATCGGTGACGCTGGCAATATATTTGTCGAGTCGCATGTGAACCTGAGCGTAATGTAAAGCGTCTAGTATATAGTAGCTGCCGGATGGACCACAGGCCGTCATGAAAGCCCGTCCGAGATCCGCTAAAATAGACGTTCGAAACCAATTGTTGAGGTGGCCGTGAAGCTTTTTGTCGATAACCTGACCCACGTGGATTTTTCCTACCTGCATCCCGAGCGCGGATTGCTGGGAGAGTCTTGGGCCGTGAATCTGGTACTGGACGGCAGTCTGGATACACAGGGCATGATCTGTGACTTCGGTGTGGTCAAACGGCGTGTAAAGCAGTGGCTGGATGCTAAGGTGGATCATTGCCTGGTGGTGCCTGCGCAGATGGAGCGTCTGACGTTGGAGCAAGACCAGGGCCGAATCCGTGTCGACTGGGAATACCCCAGTGGCGAGCGTTTTATCTGTGATGCACCGGAGCAGGCGATAGCCGCGGTACCGGTGGCGTTCATCGATGAACTGGGATTAGCCAACTGGTGTCGTGACAAGCTGCTGGCACTCTTCCCGGATCAGGTGCGTGGGGTTGAGCTGGCCTTTGTACCTGAATCGATTGAAGGGCATTTCTACCACTACAGTCATGGTCTGCAGCAGCATGATGGCAACTGCCAGCGTATTGCCCACGGTCACCGCTCACGTATCGAAATCTATCGCAATGACCAGCGCGATGAAGCTTTGGAAGGCATTTGGGCAGAACGCTTCCGAGACATTTACATCGGCACGCGTAGTCATTTAAAGGCACAGTCGGGTGACGAGCATCATTATGCCTACACCGCGCCCCAGGGTGAGTTTGAGCTGATATTGCCTGCTGCGGTGTGTTACCTGATCGATACCGAGAGCACTGTGGAGCAGATAGCTGCGCATCTGGCGCAGGTGATCAAAGCCGAACACCCGCATGACCGTATTATCGTGCGAGCCTTTGAGGGGATTGGAAAGGGCGCCATTGCTTCGGCTTGAAACGTCTGATTCAGTCCAAACGAAAACAGCCGCCTTCGAGGGCGGCTGTTTGCTTTAGCAGGGCGGAAGAATCAGTCGCGCTCGATCGCCAGCGCAGTACCCATACCACCACCGATGCACAGGGTCGCAAGACCTTTCTTGGCATCGCGCTTGATCATTTCATGCACCAGGCTGACCAGAATACGGCAGCCAGAGGCACCGATCGGGTGACCCAAAGCGATAGCGCCACCGTTTACGTTGACGATGTCAGTATTCCAGCCGAGGTCCTTGTTAACGGACATGGCCTGAGCGGCGAAGGCTTCGTTGGCTTCAACCAGTTCCAGATCGTCGATACCCCAACCCGCTTTTTCCAGGGCTTTGGTGGTCGCACAGATCGGGCCCGTACCCATGATCGCCGGGTCAACACCAGCAGAGGCGTAGGCCTTGATACGCGCCAGAGGTTTCAGACCCAGGGCTTCAGCTTTCTCGGCAGAGCAGAGGATAACGGCGGCAGCACCATCGTTGATGGTTGAACTGTTACCTGCGGTAACAGTGCCGTCCTTTTTGAACGCCGGACGTAGTTTGCCCAGTGCTTCAGCAGTACAGCCAAAGCGCGGCTGCTCATCGGTGTCGAATACGACCGGGTCGCCTTTACGCTGTGGAATGGTGACAGGGATGATCTCATCCTTGAAACGACCCGAAGTGACAGCAGCTTCGGCCTTGTTCTGGGATGCAGTGGCGAAGGCATCCTGTTCTTCACGGGTAAAACCGTATTTATCAACGATGTTCTCGGTCGTGATGCCCATATGGTAGTTGTTGAAAGCATCCCAGAGGCCATCGGTGATCATGGAGTCGATCATCTTCCAGTCGCCCATGCGCGCACCGTTGCGGGAGTTCGGCAGCAGGTGTGGAGACTGGGACATGTTTTCCTGACCACCGGCAATAACGACGTCAGCGTCACCGCAACGGATTGCCTGAGTGGCCAGCTGGAGTGCCTTGAGGCCGGAGCCACATACCTTGTTGATGGTCATGGCAGGTACTTCCTGAGGAATACCTGCGTTGATCAGGGCCTGACGGGCCGGATTCTGGCCGCAGCCAGCGGTCAAAACCTGACCCAGAATAACTTCGTCGACCTCGGCCGGGTTGAGGCCGGTCTGCTCGAGCAGTCCTTTCAGGACGGTGGAACCCAGAGTTGCAGCGGTAAGGGAGGAAAGTGAACCATTGAACGCACCCACCGCTGTGCGACCAGCGGCAACGATTACAACATCGCGCATAGTAAGTGTGCCTCTTTCATTCTTCTGGTGATGAATCCTGTGATCATGCTAGTGCATGAAGGTGACCGCAGTGTTGCACGGCATGTACTGCACACAGGCGAACCGGGCCCTGAGTGGCCGTCGGGACCTCTCGAGTCTGCGCGAACTCGGAGCGGAATGTCAATAAGACCTATAGAGGCTGGGGGTAATCAGGGCCAACACAGGGGATGGCCCTGATGAAACAGGCCTGATGAAAGCATCAGGCCTGAACGGGGATCAGACTTCGATATTGTCGATCAGGCGAGCCTTGCCCAGATGCGCAGCGGCCAGAATCACCAGCTCATCACCGGGCTGGGCCGGCTGCAGGCTATGGCGATTGAGGATGCGGTAGTAGTCACGACGGAAGCCGGCGGCTTCCAGTGCTGCCTGAGCCGAGGCCTCCAGCAGGGCGAAGTCACGGTCGCCAGCCTGAATGGCGGCAGCCGTCTGCTGTAGAGTTTGCTGCAGCAACGGAGCAATCCTCAGCTCGGCTTCGGTCAGATAGCCGTTGCGGGAGCTCAGTGCCAGGCCCGTGTCAGCACGCACGGTGGCGACGCCGAAGATCTCAACCGGCATGCACAGATCCGCTACCATGCGGCGAATGACGGCAACCTGCTGATAGTCCTTAAGGCCAAATACGGCGATATCCGGCTGTACCATATTGAACAGCTTGCACACGACCGTGGTCACACCACGGAAGTGGCCCGGGCGGCTGGCGCCACAGTGCAGATCCGACAGTACAGGTACTTCAACCAGTGTCTGCTGTGCCTGACCATCCGGATATACATCGGATACTGAAGGGGCAAACACCAGATGGCAGCCTGCCGCTTCAAGTTGCTGTTGATCCTGCTCGAGCGTGCGCGGATAGCTGTCCAGATCTTCGTTAGCGCCAAACTGCAGCGGGTTTACGAAGATGCTGGTAATGACGATATCGGCCTGTTGCAGCGCGGTCTCAACCAGTTTCAGATGACCCTGATGCAGGTTGCCCATGGTGGGTACCAACGCGATGCGTTTGCCGGCACTGCGATGCTGCGCAACCGCAGCACGCAGGTCTTTAATGGTATGTAACGTCTGCATGATTAATCGAATCCGTGTTCCTCGGCCGGGAAGCGGCCGGAGCGAACCTGTTCACCGTACTGCTGCAGGGCGTCCTGAATATTCTCGGCTTCAACCATGAAGTTCTTCACGAACTTGGGGGTACGGCCTGCCGTGATGCCGAGCATGTCGTGCATCACCAGTACCTGAGCATCGGTATGAGGACCTGCACCGATGCCGATCACCGGGATATCCACATTACGGGTGATCTCTTCAGCCAGCAGAGAAGGCACGCACTCCAGCAACAGCATGCTGGCGCCGGCTTCTTCCAGAGCCTTGGCATCTTCCAGCATCTTCAGTGCACTGTGCTTGTCGCGACCCTGTACGCGGTAGCCACCCAGTTTGTTGACCGCCTGAGGGGTCAAACCCAGATGGGCGCAGACGGGTACGCCGCGTTCAGCCAGCAGGCTAACGCTTTCGCACAGCCAGGCACCGCCTTCCAGCTTGACGATTTGGGCGCCGGCTTGCATCAGTGCACCTGCGCTGTCCATCGCCTGCTCGGGTGTGGCATAGCTCATGAAGGGCAGATCGGCCATGATCATGGCACCCTGGTTGCCGCGGGCAACACAGGCAGTGTGGTACGCCATCTCTTCAACGGAGACGGGCAGGGTGCTGTCCTGTCCCTGCAGTACCATGCCGAGGGAGTCGCCCACGAGGATCATCTCGATTCCGGCGCTGCTGACCTGGTGCGCGAAGGTAGCGTCGTATGCGGTCAGGACGGCAAATTTTTCACCCGCCTGTTTACGGGCGCTGAGGGTATGCAGCGTGATGTTACTCATAGCCTTCTCTTTTTTATCGTTTAGATAGCCGATCGAATCGGCCTTGCGCAAATCTTGCGCGATTATAGCGATATCTTTTCCAATGTGCCCAGTGGACAATTGGCTAGATGCTGTTGCAGTGCGGAACCATCCGGCAGCAGCAGATCGGGTGCTATCTCGGCCAATGGCCAGAGCACAAAGTTTCGCTCCAGCATCCAGGCATGAGGTACGGTGAGGCGTCCGGTCTCAATTACCTGGTTGTCATACAGCAAAATATCCAGATCCAGGGTACGCGGTCCCCAGTGGATTTTGCGTACTCGTTGGTGCGCCTGCTCAATTGCTTGAAGTGCATCCAGCAGGGCTTCGGGTGGCAGCTCCGTATCCAGAGCTGCCACCGCATTCACATAGTCCGGTTGTCCGGCCGGACCCACGGGATCAGATCGATACAGGGAAGAGGATGCTGTCAGCGTGGTACCGGGGATGCTGCTCAATTCCTGCAGTGCATCTCTGACCTGAGCCAAGGGTTCATCCAGATTGCTACCCAGACCTACATAGGCACGCACGGATCAGCTGTCCTGGGCCGAAGCGTTATCTGCAGCGGGCTTGTTCTGGCCCCCTGACGGCTTGCGACGGTTGGGACGACGGCGGCGTCGGCGGCGCGGGCCTTCTTCCTGTTCCTGCGGCATCATCTCACGGCGCGAGATCGGATTGGCCGCCTGATAGTCGGTCCACCATTGGCTTAATCCACCCAAATCCTCGCCACTGTTTTCACGCAGCAGTAACAAGTCGTAAGCGGCACGGAAACGCGGCTGTTCCATTATCTGATCAGCTTTCTTGCCTTGGCGACGCGGCAGACGCAACTGCAGTTCCCAGATTTCACGCACAGGTGTGGAGAAGCGACGCGGGATCGCAGTGTGCTTCACCTGCTCGCCCAGAATCTGATTAGCGGCTTCGTGCAGGCGCGGTACAGGGGGCAGATCGGTTTCATCTTCCAGTTGCTGCATGCGACGCTGCAGCGGGTACCACAGCAGTGCAGCAAACAGGAAGGCGGGTGTTACGCTCTTGCCTTGCGCCAAACGGCGATCGGTGTTGCACAGGGCGTTGACCACCAGGGTTTCTACCGGGTAGTCCTCATCATCCAGCGCTTCATCCGTCAGTGGGAACAGGTACTGGAACAGGCCAAAGCGCTTGAGCTGGCGGAAAGAGGCTTCACCATGACCGCTCTGTAGCAGCTTGAGCACTTCATCGAACAGTCGGGCAGCGGCAACATTGCGCATCAACGGAGCCAGTTCATGAATCGGCTGGGCAGTACCGGGTTCGATATCGAAGCCCAGCTTGGCAGCAAAGCGAGCGGCTCTGAGCATGCGTACCGGATCCTCACGGTAGCGTTCAGATGCGTCACCAATCATACGCAGGCAGCGGTTCTGAATATCACGATAGCCGTTGGCGAAGTCGATCAGGCTATGGTCCTTGGCATCGTAGTAGAGTGCATTGACGGTGAAGTCACGGCGCAGGGCGTCTTCTTCGATAGTGCCATAGACATTGTCGCGCACGATCATGCCGGTATCGGCCGTACGGGCATTGTCCTTGCCGGCTTTATCATGGTCGTGAGAGGCGCGGAACGTTGCGACTTCGATAATGTCGCGTCCAAAGCGGACATGCAGCAGTTTGAAACGGCGACCGATCAGGCGACCACGGCGGAACAGTGCTTCAGCATCTTCCGGGTGGGCCGAGGTGGCGATATCAAAGTCCTTGGGCTGTTTCTGCATCAGCAGATCGCGAATGCAGCCGCCGACCAGATAACCTTCGTAGCCGGCATCTTCCAGGCGATAGACGACTTTCATCGCATTATCATCCAGGTGGCGGCGGGGGATCTGGTGTTCGCTTTCAGGAATTACCCGACGGGTGCCCAGAGGGAGCTCGGCGGCTTCCTGCGCAGGTGTTTCGGGTGCAGTGGCGTCTTGGGTCTCTGCCTGGGTGCCGGCTTGGGCACTGCGACGCAGCAACAGCCAGATGATCACGGCTACGGCCAGTAGCGCGATGATAATTAAAACGGTGCTCGACATGAGTGTTTAAGTGTCCCTGTCTTTATCTGGTCACGGATGACGCATCATACCACCTGGGTCGGTGCTCGCATAAGGTCGTTCAAATGGGGTATGAAATTAGATAGAGATTTGTAGCAGGGAAGAGAGAGAATTGGGGGGGTGTCGGTCGCGAAGTGACAACGTAAAACTTAGCTTGTTGTTTTTGTTCCTAAGAGCACTGTTTGGGGAGCGCTGCTTGTCACTTCTACGACCGACTAAGCCTCATTATTATTTTTATTCGAGGCAGGTCACTCATCTATCTGTTCTATTTTTATTTTTATTGATGACCAGATGTCAGGGTGTCGTTGTTGTTCTGCTCTATATAAAGCATGGCCCGTGCCAGTTTTTATAAGCTGTTGTTTTTTATGAGTATTGATTTTTTGGGCTAGTCCTTTTGGCCTAATGTTGCACTTGAGTGTTACCTAAATATACGACTTTTGTGCTGAGTCTGAGTAGTAAGGTAACAAGCTTTGTGGGTGTTACCCACACACGCACACCTTGGCATCAGGCTTTGGGTTTGCGCGGAATGCCCAATTTCTGACGGCGCTCCCACAGGCTCTTGCGGCTGATGCCCAATGTCTTGGCGAGCTCTGTTTCGCTCATGGTGTCCTGGTTGTCCAGTACAAAACGCTGGAAATAGTCATCCAGCGACAAGTCAGTACGGCTTTGTTCGCGCGGTGCTTGTACCTCAGGCTGAGACACATAGCTGGCTTCCAGCTCAGACAGGCTTTGGGGTTCGACTTCAATGCCCAGAAGGTCGGGTGTGATGCGATCACAATCGGCCAGAATGACGGCACGCTCTATGGCGTTTTCAAGCTCGCGCACGTTACCTGGCCAGGGGTAGCGACGCATCAATTCGAGTGCATCAGGTGTGAAGCTCAGCTGTTCGCAGCCCAGTTTTTCACCTTGCTTGGCCAGAAAGGCGCGGGCCAGTTCCAGAATATCCGCTTCACGATCACGCAGCGGTGGCATGCGCAATTCCATGACGTAAAGTCGGTAATAAAGGTCTTCGCGGAACTCGCCGTTGCGGGCGCGGTTTTTAAGATCACGATGCGTTGCTGCAATCAGGCGTACGTCGACAGTGACGGGCTGTACGGCACCCACACGACGAATTTCACCCTCCTGCAGGAAACGCAGCAGGCGCGCCTGGGCTTCCAGGGGCAGTTCGCCTATTTCATCGAGGAACAGGGTTCCGCCATCAGCGGCTTCAATCAGGCCGCTGCGGCTGCTGGTGGCACCCGTGAAAGCGCCTTTTTCATGGCCGAACAGTTCCGATTCAATCAGAGTTTCCGGAATGGCGGCACAGTTCACGCAAATCATGGGCTTGTTGGCACGGCCGCTCTGTTCGTGGATAGCACGTGCGGCGAGTTCCTTGCCGGTACCGGATTCACCCAGAATCAGAACGGTGGCATCGGTGCGAGCCACTTTTTGAATACGGCGATCCAGCTCCTGCATGGCGTGGCAGGAGCCGATAATCTGTGTTTTGCCATCCTTGCTTTCAACTTGCGCAACTTCCTGGGGGCCAGCTTCGCGTTGCTCTTTTTGCTCCAGGATAAGGGCGACCGTTTTCAACATCTCATCATGATCAAACGGCTTGGCGATGTAATCCACAGCGCCCAGTTTCATTGCGTCGACAGCAGACTTCAGACTGGCATAGCTGGTCATGATCAGGACGGGCACATTGGCAGTCAGTCCGATCAGATCGGTACCCGGAGCTCCGGGCAAACGCAGGTCGGAAATAATCAGGTCAAAATTGTCCAGACTGAAGCGTTCGGTCGCTTCGCTGACAGACTCGGCATCGCTGATTTCGTAACCGTTTTTTTCCAGCAGCCGTTTAAGTGCCGAGCGAATAATGCTTTCGTCTTCGACAATCAGAATTCGATTCATCCGGTCAAACCTTCCTCATTTGCCTCCGGTGGACACTGAGCCGTTGGGTCGCTCTGTAGCCGGGGTAAGGTAATAACAACCCGTGTGCCTTTATTCTGCTTCTTGTTGGCCGGACTCAAGATTTCGATATTACCATAGTGCTGGGTGATGATGTTGTAGACCAAAGGTAGTCCCAAACCTGTTCCCTTGCCGGGCTCTTTAGTGGTAAAGAAGGGCTCAAACAGCTGGTCCAGATTCTCCGGCGCAATGCCGGATCCCTCATCGGTAATCATCACTTGAACGCTGAGTTTGTGCAGTTCGGTGTCAATAAAAATGTTGCCGTTATCCTCTGAGGCGTCACTGGCGTTATTAAGCAGGTTGACGAACACCTGAAGTAATAACTGAAGGTCGCCGGGAATCAGCAGGTCACCCTGGACCTGATTATGAAAGGTCTGCTCGCGACCACGGCGGTCCAGGGATACCAGATGAATGGCCTCGGTGACACACTCAGACAGATTGACCGGCTCAAAGTGCTCAGGACCATCTTGACGACCGGTATGTGCAAAGCGGACCAGTGACTGCACGATGCGGGTGATACGACGGGTCTGATCCACGATTTGATCACCGGTGGATAAAATTTCAGGCTCTTCTGTTTCCAGCTTCAGGTTTTGTGCCAGACAGGCGATGCCGGTCACCGGGTTACCAATTTCATGCGCGACACCGGCCGCGAAACGGCCGATGGAGGCCAGGCGTTCGCTATGGGCCAGCTTTCGGGCCAGCATTTGTGGCTGGGTTTCATCTTCGATCAACAGCACCATGCCGGGTTCGAGGGCGTCATCCAGAGGCGCCTTGTGCAGGCTGAACCAGCGTTGGCTGCCCTGTAGCTCGATGCCGCTGGCCTCCTGATGCAGCTCCTGGGTATCGGCGAATGCATTGAGCAGGTCTCCCCAGGGGGGCGGTAGCTGTGCGAGATCTATACCCAGTGCTGCTTCGGTGCTAAGGCCGGTGTACTGCTCCATCTCGGCATTCCAGAACAGAATACGATGCTGGGCATCGATGGTGCAGGCGCCCAAGGGCAGTCGTTGCAGGGTGGCACGGTGATAGCGACGCAGCTGGTCAAGTTCGGCCGCCAAGCCAGACAGGCGCTGGTCGTAGGTTTCCAGTTGCTGCTCCAGCAGATGTACATTGCGTGCCTTAAAGCCGGAATCGAGCCCCTCGTCCAGCGGCTGCAGCAGAGTCGCTGCCTCTACCGGGCCCAGCAGGCCGGACAGGTTCTGCTCCAGCTGGGTTCGCACACGCAGGGTATCCAAAGGCTTTAGCTGTCCCGCAGGTAATTGCAGTTCCCGCAGTGCACGCCTCACTTCGCGTCGGGCGGTTTTTTCCCCCAGTCGGGGGCTCAGGCGCAGGGTGAAGTCCTGATCACTTTCACCTTGAATCTGTCGTCCTGTCGGACCCGGCAATGCATTGAGCATGCAGGCATCAGCCGCAGCACGCTCCTGGCGGCTACCGGGAAAAATCAACGAGCCCAATACCAGCAGGCAGACATTGGCAGCCAGAGACAGCAGGGCATAGCGATGGCTGTCGACCAGCAATTCATTCGCGGCTTCACTGCCAGCAATCATCATGGGTAGCAGCAGGCCAAGGGCCCAGATCACGAATCCGCCGCAGAGTCCCAGCAAAAAGCCGTTACGGCTGGCGCGGGGCCAGTAGAGCGTTGCCAGCACGCCGGGCAAAAACTGCAGAAAACCGATAAACGCCAGGAGTCCCAGCTGGTTCAGGCTGAAGCGATAGCCGATAAACTGGAAAAACAGGTAGCTGCCGAGCAGCAGTCCCATGATTATCAGGCGGCGAATCCACAGCAGCCAGGCATAAAAACGCACGTTGTCTGGTACTTTTACCAGTGGCAGAACGACGTGGTTTTGTAGCATGGAAGCTAAGGCAACGGTCGCAACAATAATGATGCCGCAGGCTGCGGAGAGCCCGCCGATAAATGCCAGGGTGCTGAACCAGGGCAGCTCTAATGTCTGACCCAGTTGCAGTACCAGGTATTCAGGATTTGAAAGCGCCTGGGTTTTAACCGCTGCCCAAAGTAAGGGTGGAACGCACAAGGCCAGTACCAGCAGAAACAGGGGGATGCCCCAGCTGGCGCGATACAGACTTTCCGGCGGCATGTTTTCGGTAAAGGCTATCTGGAACATGTGCGGCATGACAAAGGCGCAGGCAAAGAATGCCAGTAACAGTATTTGCCAGTGATCACTTTGCTGTTGCTGCTGCAGAGCTGCCAATTGCTCTGGATGAACCTGCAGCCACGCACTTAATCCGCTCGGGCCGCCGAGTATAAAAAAGAAGGCATAGAGTGCGATGGATACCAGCGCCACCAGTTTAATGAAGGACGCCAGGGCAATGGCAAACACCAGTCCGTTGTGGCTATTCCGTAAGGAAGCGTGACGGGCGCCAAACAGAATGCTGAACAGGGCGATCACTACGCAAAAGGCAGCGGCAGCTCGAGAAGACGAAACCTGCTGATTCAGCATTGGCAGGGAATCGGCCAGGGCCTGAATCTGGATGGAGATCAACGGCAGGCTGATGAACAACATCAGCAGAGTTGTCAGTGTCCCGACACGGCCACTGCGAAAGCGAAACGAAAACAGGTCTGCCAGTGAGCTGAGCTGATGGCGGCGGGTGATTCGATAAATCGGGATCAGAATCACCGGAGAGAGCAGAAAGGCGGCCGAAGCACCAAGGTAAGAGGTCAGGTAGGCATAGCCAGAGTTATGGGCCAGGCCAAAAATGCCATAGAAGGTCCAAGCACTGGCAAACACGCCGAGAGCGAGTACATGAACGGCCGGGTGACGAGTGAGTCGCTCGGGCAGTATTCGCTTTTCCGTAAGCCAGGCTGCACCAAATAGCGTTAAAAGGTAGCCACAGCCCAATAAGAGTAGTGCGGAGAGTTCAAAGTTCATGGTGACGTTGGCGCCATTCAGCCAGTGCAGTGAGGGCGATTAACAGGCCCCAGATTAAAAACGGCATTAGCCAGTGGTGGTCGGCAAAGAGCCACCAGTCCATCAGGCCGGGGGAGAGGAGAACGATACCCACAGCAATCATTAGCAGCAAACGGTGACGGTACATTTTACTCCTTGTCCTGTTGCAGGCTTAGAACCGCGGGAATTCGGTCCAGACGCCAGTGTGTCACACCCCATTGCAAAAGTTCATCAACACAGGCATCACCCAACTCCGCTGGAGGGTGTTGGCCCAGCAGCGCCAGGGCCCTGAACAATAATTGTTGGCGATCCTGAGGTGCGATGGCCGGAGCAAGATTCTGCTTACTCAGTTTTTGCCCATCCTGATTGGTAATAACCGGGATATGGGCATAACTGGGGTGAGAATAGTTCAAGTGCGTTTGCAGCAGCAGTTGATGAGGTGTTTCGTCGATCAGGTCGCTGCCACGCAGAATATCGGTCACACCCTGTTCGGCATCATCCACAACCACGGCCAGCTGATAGGCAAATAGACCGTCACGACGGAAAATTACAAAGTCACCCTGGTGGCCTTGCCAATCATAGTGGCGTTGCCCCTGAATACGGTCATGGAACATTTGTGAGCCGGTCGGGTGCGTTACCCTGAAGGCGCAGTGATCCAGAGAGGCAGGCGGGTGATGTAAGCAGTAGCCGTCATAACCTTGTGCGCCTCGCAGTTGCAGTTGTTTGCGGCTGCAGTTGCAGGGATAGGCCAGGCCATCTTGACGTAGCTGGTTGAGGGCGTCGTTGTATAGCGGGTGTCGTTGGCTTTGATAAACGACTTCGCCATCCCAGTGAAGGCCAAAAGCTTCCAGAGTGCGCAGGATATGCTCGGCGGCGCCGGGTTGCTCTCGTGGGGGATCCAGGTCTTCGATGCGGACCAGCCAGAGACCCTGGCGAGCACGAATATCAAGATAGCTGGCTAATGCAGCCAGAAGTGAACCGAAGTGAAGCGGGCCGGTCGGCGAAGGCGCAAAGCGTCCGACAATGTGCACAGGCGGGACAGCAGAGGGGCGTTTTCACGCCCCTGCCGGTCTTAACGACCGACCTGCTTTTCCTTGATTTCGGCCAGCGTCTTGCAGTCGATGCAGAGAGTTGCCGTCGGACGGGCTTCCAGACGACGGATACCAATCTCAACGCCACAGGCTTCACAGTAGCCGTAATCGTCATCGTCGATGCTTTCGATCGCTTCGTCGATCTTGCGGATCAGCTTGCGTTCGCGGTCTCGGGTACGCAGTTCGAGACTGAATTCTTCTTCCTGGCTAGCACGGTCACTGGGGTCCGCAAAGTTGGAAGCTTCTTCTTTCAGATGGGTGATGGTGCTATCCACCTCTTCCATCAGCTCGCGTTTCCAGCCAAGCAGGATCTTGCGGAAATGCTCTTTCTGCGCATCGTTCATGTACTCTTCGCTGTCAATCAGCGGATAAGGCTCAAAGTGCATGAACTGGGAATCAGTAGTATTAGGCATTTGGCGCAGCCTCAAGTCATTGGGGGTCCAGACCAACCGAAGCCTGACTGCCTCGGGTCCGGTGCCCTGAATAAGGAACACTGGTGCTTCGAAAGCGGGTGAAATTACCAGAACCCCACCCTTTAGGCTAGACCCGCTGTGGCATTTTGCCATCTCGATTGATATTCGACAGCGCTCAGCAGGGTACAGCTTCGACCAATGTCGATATACTGAGGGCGAAATTAAGGACCGGGAGACGGGGATGACAAAGGGCTGGACCGAACGTGCGCGTGAGATCGACTCGTTCAAGGTAATGGACCTGTTGAAAAGGGCGGCCGAGCTGGATGCTGCCGGCATGGATGTGGTGCATATGGAAGCGGGTGAGCCGGATTTTCCGACGGCACCGGCTATTGTACAAGCGGCGCACGCGGCGTTAGAAAGCGGCCAGACCCGCTATACGCCTGCGGGTGGCATCATGCCGCTGCGTGAAGCCATTGCCGGTTTCTATCAACAGCGTTACGGGGTTGAATTGGCACCCGAGCAAGTGTTGGTTACCGCAGGTGCCTCGGGTGCCTTGTTGCTGGCGTTTTCCTTGCTGGCTGCGCCGGGCAGCAAATTCATGCTGGCCGATCCCGGCTACCCCTGTAATCGTCAGTTCCTGCGTCTGCTGGAATCCCGTGGCCAGCTGGTGCCGGTAGGGCCCGAGACCAACTATCAGCTGACGGCCGAGTTGATTGAACAACACTGGCAGGACGATACTGCCGGTGTGTTGCTGGCGTCACCTTCAAACCCCACTGGTTCGGTAGTGCCGCGTGAGCAGCTTGCGGCGATTGCTGAAACGGTTAGCCGTCTGGATGGTCGTTTGATCGTCGATGAGATCTACCATGGCCTGACCTATGGTTTTGATGCCGAGACGGTACTGTCCGTGGCGCCGGATGCGATTGTACTCAATAGCTTCTCCAAGTACTTCGGTATGACGGGCTGGCGCCTGGGGTGGCTGGTCGCACAGCCAGACGAAGTGGCTGAAATGGAAAAAATCGCCCAGAACCTGTTTATCTCCCCGGCAACCTTGTCACAGCACGCCGCGCTGGCTGCATTTCAGCCGGATACACTGGAAATTCTGGAACAGCGCCGCGAAGCGTTTGCCCTGCGTCGGGATCGTCTGGTGGAAGGGTTGCGCGAGTTGGGCTTTGGTATTCCGTTGATGCCGGAAGGCGCTTTCTATGTGTATGCCGATGCCTCGCATCTGACCGATGACAGTTTTGCGTTCTGCTGGTCGTTACTTGAAGAGGATCTGCTGGCGGTTACACCGGGGGCCGATTTTGGTTTCAACCACCCGGAACGTTTCATCCGTTTTGCCTATACCACGGGCATGGATCGGATTGAGCTGGCGCTGGATCGACTGCGCGCGCGCATCAGTCGCGGCTAAGGTAAACAGCCCCATCTCTGAGTACGCACTGGAGTGGCTCCAGTTGTTCGCCGGGGCAGGGGCCTGCAATGCAGGTGCCATCCTCGATGCCAAACAGGGCACCGTGGGTGGCGCACTGGATAAACTGCTTTTCATAGTCGAGAAACTGATCCGGCTGCCACTCCAGGCGAATGCCGCGATGGGGGCAGCTGTTACGCCAGGCAATCAGGCTATCGCCTCGGCGGAACACAAGTATCGCTGTGCCATCTTCCAGATCAAATCCGCGCCCCTCTACCGGATCCAGTTCCGCCAGTTGGCACAGGTAGACTTCAGTCATCGCCATCTCCCAATAGACGCTGGGCACGCAATTGGGCCATCAGCTGCTCAATAGCCTCATCATCGCGGGTATCCACAGGCAGGGTGACCAGCTGCTCATCGCTACTGAGCGGTTGCATCATTTTCTTCTGCTCACGCATGACGGCTACATCCGCATCCGAAGGGTCCAGACCCTCCTCATGACGTCGTTTAAGGCGAGCCTCTATCAACTTGTGTTCACAGTGACAGCTGATGATGCGGATCGGCACGTCCAGGCTCTTGGCCAGTTCCACATAAGCATTGCGCGTACGTTGCTGGATGAAGGTCGCATCCACCACCACCGAGTATCCGGCCCTGAGCATCAGAGCGGTTTTGTCGTACAGATGCTGGAAGGTACGGCTGTTCATTTCTGCACCATAGAGCTCTACCGA
The DNA here is from genome assembly GCA_048264005.1 of Marinobacterium sp. Taxonomy (GTDB): domain Bacteria; phylum Pseudomonadota; class Gammaproteobacteria; order Pseudomonadales; family Balneatricaceae; genus Marinobacterium. Next base: position 14,238 of record JBLXDP010000016.1, on the reverse strand, counting down.
CTGACCCTGCAGGCACAACTCACGGTAGATGCGTTTGCGCTCCACATCTGAACGAATGCGAATCACACCCACGGCCTCGGCCAAGCGCTCGCTCAGGTAACTCTTGCCGCTGCCGCTGACACCGTGCATCAGGAAAATTGCCGGGCTGCGTTCGCGGTAATAATGTTCGGTCAGTTTTAGATACTGGCGGCAGCTGGGCACGTCAGGCTGCTGACCCAACATGGCAACCTTGGCACGGACCATGGAACGGTAGGCCTTGAAGAAGTTGAGCAACGGCAAGGCATCGTAGTCGCCGGTCAGTTCCAGATAGAGGTTGAGGCAGCGGTTTGCCCAACGGAACTGCTGGTTGGCTTCCAGGTCCATCAGCAGGAACGCCAGATCTGAAATGGTATCGATCCAGCGGAACTCCAGGTTGAACTCGATGCAGTCGAACAGGCGCAAGTGGTTATGGAACAGGTTGACGTTGGCCAGGTGAAGATCACCGTGGCATTCGCGTACGTGTCCTTTCTGCTTGCGCTGTTTGATCAGACCGCTGAGAGCCTGGAAGTTGGAAGCGGTTTGCGCCGATAGCTGTTGCAGCAGAGCCCAGTCATCGGTATTCAGGTGGTCGGGCTGGATATGGCGGTAGTTATCGGCGATAACTTCCCACAGTGTCTCGGGCTCACCCCAGGGGCTGTCTTGAGCCACGATGGGGATGCGAGAGTGGAAGTCGGCGATCTGCTCGGCCAGCAGGTCGATCCACTGAGTTTCGAACAACTGACGTTTTAATAAACGATCAAGCCGCAGTTCAGTATCGAACTGATACATTTTGACGGCATATTCAATCGCTTCGCCTTCCGTATCCAGTTCTGGAGCCTCATCACTGCCGCCTATGGCGACCAGTCCGATGTAGATATCCGGTGCCAAGCGCTGGTTAAGGCGAACTTCCTCTTCACAGCAATGGCGTCGCTGGGCAAGGGTAGTAAAGTCCAGAAAACCGAAATTGACCGGCTTTTTGACCTTATAGGCGTATTCACCGGTGAGAAGAATCCAGGATATGTGCGTCTCGATCACCTCAATCTGTTCCACCGGGTGTGGGTAACAGGCGGGATCGCGCAGGGATTCGATCAATGTGGGTAACATGGGGTTCCTGCTGTTGTCGGCGACGGCATAGGATTATACTGACCCGATGAGTAAAAAGAGAACACCTTCCGCCAAAGGACGCCGTTCGCGTCAAAAATCCCAACCTTCTCGTCTCGGTCGTTTCCTGCGCTGGCTATTGAAGCTGGGGCTGGTGCTGACGGTGCTAGCGGCGGCTGGACTGGTGTATCTGGATGCCCAGGTGCGCACCAAATTCGAGGGCAAGCGCTGGGCGCTGCCGGCCAAGGTATATGCGCGACCGCTGGAGCTTTATCCGGGGCAAACGATCGCCATGAGTGAGCTAAAGCAGGAGCTCAAAACGCTCAATTATCGTTTTGTGCGTTCGGCCAGTCAGCCGGGGGCGGTCGAATGGGCCAGCACCCGGGCACGTATCCATAGCCGCGGTTTTGACTTCCCGGATGGGGATGAGCCGTCCCGCAATATGTTGCTGACCTTTTCCGGTGACCGTCTGCAGTCGATCAAGAGCAGCGATGGACGCTCCCTCCCGCTGGTGCGACTGGAGCCGATGCTGATCGGTGGTATCTATCCCAAGTCCAATGAAGACCGTGATCTGATCAAACTGGATGAGGCACCGCCGCATCTGGCTCAGGCGCTGGTGACGGTGGAGGACCGGGCGTTCTACGACCACTGGGGGGTATCGCCGAAGGGCATCGCCCGCGCCATGTGGGTCAATATTCGAGCCGGACGTTTTGTGCAGGGTGGCAGTACGCTGACTCAGCAGTTGATCAAAAACTTCTACCTCACGTCCGAACGAACGCTCAGCCGAAAGCTGCTCGAATTGCCGATGGCGATGCTGCTGGAGCTGCATTACGACAAGGATGAGATTCTTGAAGCCTATCTGAACGAGGTCTATCTGGGTCAGTCCGGTGGTCGTGCCATTCATGGCTTTGGCCTGGCCAGTCAGTACTACTTTGCCCGTCCGGTGCAGGAGCTGGAATTGCATCAGGTCGCCTTGCTGGCCGGTATGGTGAAGGGCCCCTCCTGGTATGACCCGCGCCGCAACCCTGATCGCGCCATGGAACGTCGTAATCTGGTGCTGACCATGTTGTTTGAGCAGGGCGAGATCAGTCGAGAGGAGTATGATCATGCGCTACGCCAGACGCTGGGCGTGGTGAAACAGCGCAGCCTGCATAATGGTGCTTTCCCGGCCTATTTGGACCTGGTAAAACGCAAGCTGCGAGAAGAGTACCGGGACGAGGACCTGAGCAGTGAGGGCTTGAGGGTTTTCACAGCGCTTGATCCGCTGGTGCAGACCCGAGCCGAGGCCGCGCTGGATGCCGGTATCAAAGGCTTGGAAACGCGCTACGGCAAACGGGCGCAGAATCTGGAAGCCAGCATGGTGGTGACCGATCCTCAAACTGGGGAAGTGGTGGCTATTATTGGCGGCCGGGATAATCGTTATAGCGGGTTTAACCGGGCACTGGATGCTTTGCGTCCGATTGGCTCGCTGGTCAAGCCTGCGGTTTATCTGGCTGCTCTGGAGCAGGGCTATACCCTGGCCACTCCGCTGGAAGATGAGCCGCTCAGTGTGAAAATGCCTGACGGTTCTGTATGGGAACCGCAGAACTTTGATCATCGCAGTCATGGCGTTATCCCCTTGCATCGCTCGCTGGCGCTGTCCTACAACCAGTCGACTGCCCGATTGGGCATGAATGTCGGACTGGATAAGGTGATCGATGTGCTGCAGCGTTTGGGCGCAGAGCGTGACCTCAAGGCCTACCCGTCCCTGTTGCTGGGCGCTCAGGCATTGTCACCATTGGAACTGGCCAGTATTTACCAGACGATAGCGGCGAATGGCTTTCGAATGCCGCTTAGAGTTATTCGCCGTGTGACCGATGCTGAAGGTGAAGAACTGTCACGATATCCCTTTACGCTGAAACAACAGGTAAAGCCTGAACTGATGCATCTGCTACAGTATGCGCTGCAGGAAGTGGCACGTGAGGGTACGGCGCGCAGTGTGTACTCGGTACTGCCCGATAACCTCAACGTGGGCGGTAAAACGGGCACCTCCAATGACCAGCGTGACAGCTGGTTCGCCGGGTTTGCCGGTGATCGCCTGGCGGTGGTCTGGCTGGGGCGTGACGATAATTCACAGCTGCCCTTTACGGGCTCTGGTGGAGCGCTTAGGGTATGGACCGAATTCATGCGACGTGAATCGCCGGAGCCTTTCCTTGCCACTCGCCCTGCGGGGGTTGAGTATGTATGGATCGACGAGGCGACAGGTCTGAGATCTGATCCACGTTGTGAGGGGTCGCGGCAGTTGCCGTTCCTGGAGGGAACGGCGCCCAGCGATAAGGTGGACTGTGGGCTGGATAACCCTGTGCGCCGATCGCTGGACTGGTTCCGCAACTGGTTTGACTGATTTGAGAAGGAAACGATGAAAAAATTCTGTCTAACGCTGGCGTTGGCCACGCTGGTGACGGGTTGTGCTGGTCCCAATCCTTATCGTACACCCGTTGAAGATCGAGGGCAGGCGTCCCAGCCGGTCGTTGAACCAGCGGCTCAACCGGGCAGTGTAGTGCCGGCTGAAACCTCTCCTGGCGTTAGTGTGCAGCCCGCTACCCGTGTCACCGTTGTACGTGAACAGCGAGATGTGGCGACCTCACCCCAGGCGGTGCAAATTCAGTCCAGCCAGCCGGTTGTCAGTCAGCCGCAAAGCCCAGCAGTGATTGCATTGCTTGAGACGGCGCGTACCGACAGCAGTAGCGGTGATCTGCGTACAGCTCAAAGCCGGTTGGAGCGTGCATTGCGGATCGCGCCGCGTGATCCGGAGGTCTACATCCAGCTGGCCGATGTGCAGCGTCGTCAGGGTCAGTTCCTGCAGGCAGAGCAGGTGGCGTTGAAAGGCGTCAGCGTTGCAGCGGGTCAGTCAGGTCCACTGAAGCGTTTGTGGCAGTTGATTGCGGAAATTCGTCAGGAAGGCGGTAATGCTCAGGGAGCCAAGGACGCACGCGCAAAAGCGGCAGCCTACTAACTCCCTGATAGACGCAACAGCCTAGCCAGGTTGTTGCGATTGAGCCTTCTGCAAGAAGGCAAAGCTGATGAGGCCCAGGCTGAGGGCTTGTGCCATCGCTGGTAGCAGCGATGGCGGCGCTACAGACATCAGTTCAGACGCGCTGATGCCCAATAGCAGGGCAGGCGCTGCCAGACCCAGGGCGAGTCGGCCTGTCACACCCCGCCATTTGAATGCAGCCAGTATCAACCCGGCGGCCATCACGATGCTGAGCCAGAAGGTGTAACTCTCCCCCAGTCCCATACGTCGGCACAGCTCGAATGCTGCAAACAGTGCCAGCAACCAGCGCCCCCAACCGGCTTTGGACCAATACCAGCCCATCGCGGATGCCAGGGCTGCCGTCACCAGCAATGGCAATCCGGCATAAAGTGCCAGGTTGTCGAGCAGGCGTTGCAGCGTCGCTATGTCCTGGTTGTCGGGTGTTAGCAGCAACTGTCCCATGGCTGCCAGCGTGATGAAAATAAGACTTAGGCTGCTTACCTGAAGCTGTGATTGAGGGGCTTCAGCCTGGGCCTCGCTGCGTCGAAACAACAACACAGCGCAGGCCAATGCTGTGACCAGAATCAGGCCATTTCCCAGCATCCTGACTTAACCCGCCAGTTTGGCAAAAACACGGTCAGCGGCGGCCAGAGTTGCATCCAGCTCTGCTTCGCTGTGGGCGTCGGATACGAAGCCTGCTTCGAAGGCAGAGGGCGCCAGGTAGATACCTTCATCCAGCATGCCGTGGAAAAACTTGCCAAAACGCTCGGCGTCACAGGCAGTGGCTTCGGCAAAACTGGTGACAGTTTCCTGATCAGTAAAGAACAGGCCGAACATGCCGCCGACACAGCTGGTGGTGAACGGAATACCATGACGTGCGGCCATCGCTTCCAGACCCTGAGTCAGGTATTCGGCCTTGGCTGCGAGAGCCTCGTGAATGCCTTCCTGTTTCAGTGCAGTCAGCATTGCCAGGCCTGCGGACATGGCCAGCGGGTTACCGGACAGAGTACCCGCCTGGTATACCGGGCCCAGCGGGGCGATATGTTCCATGATTTCACGCTTGCCGCCAAAGGCGCCGACCGGCAGGCCACCACCGATCACCTTACCCAGAGTCGTCAGGTCCGGTTTGATGCCGTACAGTTCCTGAGCACCGCCCAGGGCAACACGAAAACCGGTCATTACCTCGTCAAAGATCAGCACGCTGCCGTACTGGTCGCAGACGTCACGCAGACCTTCAAGGAAACCTTCCTTGGGCGGGATGCAGTTCATGTTGCCTGCCACTGGCTCGACAATGATACAGGCGACCTGATCGCCGATTTCAGCGAAGGCAGCGCGCACGTTATCGATATCGTTGTAGTTCAGCGTGATGGTGTGCTCGGCCAGTGCGGCAGGTACTCCCGGAGAGTTGGGCTCGCCCAGCGTCAGCGCGCCTGAACCTGCTTTTACCAGCAGTGAGTCAGAGTGACCGTGGTAGCAGCCTTCAAACTTGACGATCTTGTCACGACCCGTGAAACCGCGGGCCAGACGAATCGCACTCATGGTCGCTTCGGTACCGGAGCTGACCATGCGCACCATATCCATGGATGGCACCAGTTCACACACCAGATCCGCCATTTCGGTTTCAATCGCCGTCGGCGCGCCGAAGCCCAGACCATTGTCCAGCATGTCACGGACTGCATTGATCACGGGCGGGTAGGAGTGACCGAACAGCATGGGGCCCCAGGAGCCAACATAGTCGATGTACTGGCGATCATCTTCATCGAACAGGAAGGGACCTTCGCCACGTTTGAAGAATACCGGCGTGCCGCCGACACCCTTGAACGCGCGAACCGGCGAGTTTACGCCACCCGGGATGTGAGCCTGAGCGGCCTGAAACAGGGATTCTGAACGTGACATGAGACACTTCCTATAGATTGTAAAAAAGTGGGTTAAACAGTTGGGAACTGTTGCGTGAAGCTTTGTGCCTGCTGCTGGATATCCTCGGCGGCAAACAGGGCATGCACGACGGCGACCAGATCAGCACCGGCTTCTATGACCTGGGCTGCATTATCCACGCTGATCCCGCCAATCGCCACCACAGGGACCTGCAATTGTGCTTTGGCCTGCTGCAACAACTGTAAAGGAGCAGGGGAAGCACCGGGTTTGGTTTGGGACGGGAAAAAGGCCCCAAAGGCAACGTGGTCGGCGCCCTGTCGCACGGCGTTGAATGCCAGCTCTAAACTGTCGTGGCAGGTTTGACCAATCAGCGCGTCGGGGCCCAGATAGACGCGGGCTTCGGCTACACTGCCGTCGCCTTGCCCCAGATGCACTCCCGCGGCCTGGCTGGCGCGGGCCAGCTTAACATCGTCGTTAATCAGTAATGGGCAGTCATAGGTCTGGCAAAGCTCTTTCAGTGCCAGAGCCTGGCGCAAGCGCTTTTCACTATCGGTGGATTTGTCCCGGTATTGCAGCAGGCGCATGCCACCGCGCAGTGCGGCTTCAACCTGCTCCAGCATCGTTTCGTCGCTGGGCATCAGACCTGCGTCGGTAAGGCCGTAGAGACCATGTATTTGACTCATGAAAGACTCTGTTTCTGGTGATAAAACTCTTCGATCTGCTGGCGGCTGATCAGGCCCATCGGCTCTTCCTGATTGCTGACTACGACCAGGGATTCGAGTTCCCGTTCACGCAGCAGATCCAGCGCTTCCTTCAGCGTAGAGCGGTAAATAATGTACGTGGTATCGCTTCGGTGTGCGGGTATTGCCAACAAGTTGATGCTGAAATCATCCGGCGCATCTTCAGGCAGACTGTCCAGATAATGGCGCAGGTCGGCGGGCGGAAGCAGGAAGTGACGTTTCTCACTTTCGACCAAAATACGATAGGGCGAAGCCTCCAGTATCGTGCGTGCGGTACTGAGTTGAATCTCGCTGGGGGTTTGGCAAAGGTCGCGCCGCATCAGGCTGCCGACCGCAGCGCGAGACAGAATTTGTGCCAGAGGTGCCTGGCGTACATCCAGTCCCTGACGCAGCAGGGATGCGTGGAATACAGAGGGTAGTTTAAAGCCGTAGCGTGTGGTCAGGCTGGCAATCACCAATGCCAGCATGCCCGGCAAAACAATGCCTGCATTTTGCGTGAGCTCCAGCATGGCAAGCAGGGCTGCCAGGGGCGCGTTGAGCAGTGCTGCCATCATGGCGCCCATTCCGATCATGGCGTACATGCCGGTATGAGCGCTACCGGTAATCATATTGTCCACCGCACCCAGCAATGCCCCGGCGACAGCCCCGATAAACAGTGTCGGGCCGATCAGGCCGGCAGGAATGCCCAGCCCTATGACAATAGGCGTCAGTAGACACTTGGCCAGCAGCAGGCCACACAGAAATAAAATGGGAGCAGGCTGGTGGAATAACGTCTCGATGGTGTCGTAGCCACCGCCCATCACTTCCGGCCAATAAAGAGCCACCAGACCGGTCAGAAGACCTGCCAGCAGAAACCGTACCGAGAAATGCCAGCGCAACAGACTCAGAGTTTGCATCTGTAACAGATGGAAGCCTGCTGCCAGCAATCCGCACAGAAGGCCCAGTAAGGCAACCAGCGGCAGCTGGGTCAGTTCGCTGATTGCCAGATCTGGTGCCGTGAAGACGCTCGCTTCTCCCAGCAAGGCGCGGGACACCACATCAGCCACCAATGCGGCCACCATCACCGGCAGGAAGCCGATCATGGTGTACTCCAGCAAAATGATCTCCATCGCAAAAATGACGCCTGCCAGTGGGGTATTAAAAGTGGCTGCAATGCCTGCCGCTGCCCCGCAACCGACCAGCAGCCGCAGGGAGTTGTTGGGCAAATTCAGTCTCTGCCCCAGGAGACTGCCGGCACCGGCGCCCAGATGTACAGCGGGCCCCTCGCGTCCAACCGAGTGACCTGAAGCCAGAGCAATCAATGCGGCAAGCCACTGGATCAGCAGGTTGAATGCGGGCAGACGCCCCTGTTGGTTATTGAGCCTTTCCAGAAGGTGTACTATGCCGACGGCACGTGCCTGGGGCGGTATACAGGCAAAGAGGGCAATCAGTAAAACACTCCCGGCTACGGGCAGTAGCAGGCGATAAAGGCTGGGCAGGTCTTCAAATCGCTCGGCATCGCCGTCAAGCAGCCATACTTGCAGCAAGGTGTCGGCCGAGCGAAACAGGCTGATCAGGCCACCGGCGGCAAGCCCCGATAAGATGCCCAAAATAACGAGTTGGGGCAGGGCATCGGTATGTGCCAGGCGGTGGCGAAAGTGTTCCAGTGAGAGCAGTGGGTGTGGCATGATGATTCGTTCAGGGGATCATGGTCATCTGCTGTGCAGCTAAGTATTATACCCTAACAGTTTTTACGTACTGATGAGAGGTCGATGTGGTCAAGGTAGGTATCGTCGGTGGCACTGGTTATACCGGTGTAGAGTTGTTGCGTCTATTAGCAAACCATCCGCAGGCGCGTGTTGAGGTTATTACCTCGCGCTCTGAGGAGGGCGTCAAAGTCGCGGACATGTTCCCGAACCTGCGTGGCCATTACGACCTGGATTTTACCGTTCCGGATACCGATCGTCTGGCCGATTGTGATGTGGTCTTCTTCGCGACTCCGCACGGCGTTGCCATGAGTATGGCGCCCGAACTTATTGATCGTGGTGTACGGGTTATCGATCTGGGTGCGGACTTCCGTATCAAGGATATAGAGCTGTGGGAAAAGTGGTACAACCTCAAGCATACCTGTCCGGACCTGGTAGCCAAGGCGGTTTATGGTCTGCCTGAGCTGAACCGTGATGCCATCCGTGAAGGCCAGATGATCGGCTGTGCCGGCTGCTACCCGACGGCCGTGCAACTGGGTTTCCAGCCGCTGCTGAAAGCCGGTCTGATTGATCAGCGTCGCCTGATCGCTGACTGTAAGTCTGGTGTGACGGGTGCTGGTCGCGGTGCCAATGTAGCCATGCTGCAGGCAGAGTCCAGTGAAAGCGTTAAGGCCTACGGCGTACCGGGGCATCGTCACCTGCCGGAAATCAAGCAGGGCTTGAGTGTGATGGCCGGTCGTCCGGTCGGTTTGACCTTTGCCCCGCACCTGATGCCCATGATTCGCGGTATTCACGCGACGCTGTACTCGGTCCTCAAGGATCCCGTGGGTCCGGACCTGCAGACGCTGTTTGAAGACTTCTACCGTGATGAGCCTTTCGTAGATGTTATGCCTGCGGGTGCCCATCCTGAAACTCGCAGTGTCAAAGGTTCCAACATGTGCCGTATCAGTGTGCATCAGCCCCAAGGTGAAGATACGGTAGTTGTGCTGTCTGCCATCGACAATCTGGTCAAGGGTGCATCCGGTCAGGCGGTACAGGTTATGAACATCATGTTTGACTTGCCGGAAACGGCGGGATTGGAACAGGTTGCGCTGATGCCCTGATCTGCCAATACTTGACTGTTTTAGTCGGTTTAGGCAGAATGCGCTGTATCAAAGAGGGTTTAGTGTAACTATGAGCGATACTGCACAAGCGTCCGCACTGGAGTTTACTCAGGCTGCGGCCAATAAAGTGAAGACCTTGCTGGAAGAAGAACAGAACGACCAGCTGAAACTACGGGTATACATTACGGGTGGTGGTTGTGCCGGCTTCTCATACGGTTTTACGTTCGATGAGAACATGGCGGATGATGATACCGCCGTTGAGCGTGACGGAGTGACGTTGGTTGTTGATCCGATGAGTTTCCAGTACCTGGTGGGTGCTGAGGTGGACTATAAGGAAGGCTTACAGGGTTCGCAGTTTGTGATCAATAACCCTAATGCAAGCACGACCTGTGGTTGCGGCTCTTCGTTCTCGATCTGATGATCTGACTGCAATTATCATGTCTCATGAAAAACGCCGGCTTATGCTGGCGTTTTTCGTTTCAGGGGGGATTCAGGGAAGGTGAATAGCTCCCAGGATGCGATCACCTCGTGCGCCTGTCACACTGGCCCGGCTTGAGGTCTGTTGGTTTAGGGTGCGCATTGCAAACCATGCGAACGCAGTGGCTTCCATCCAGTCGGGGTGGAGTCCAAGCGTTGCGGTAGTGGTAATCTGACTATCAGGCATCAGCTGCTCAAGGCGTTTGTGCAGGCCCTGGTTATGGCTTCCGCCCCCACACAGATAAAGAGCTGGCTGGTGCAGGTCATGGGTCTGGATCGCTTCAGCCAGAGAACGCGCAGTTAACTCAAGCAAGGTTGCCTGGATATCGTCTGCTTTTGGTTCCTTTGGCAAGCGGCTAATAGCGGCATCCAGCCAGGGCATGTTAAAGGTTTCACGCCCAGTGCTCTTGGGTGGTGGGAGCATGAAGTAGGGAGCACTTAACAGGTCTTCCAGCAAGTCTGTGATGACGGTTCCGCTTTGAGCCCATTGCCCGTGCTGATCGTAGGCTTTGCCTTGATGGCGCTGGATCCAGCTGTCCATGAGGACATTACCAGGCCCGGTGTCATAACCGGTTACGGCCAGTTGTGGGTTGGCGGGCAAGAGGGTGATGTTGGCCATTCCGCCCAGATTCACCAATACACGGTCTTGCTCAGAGTTTCGGAACAAGTGTTCGTGGAAGGGCGGTACCAGTGGCGCGCCTTGTCCGCCTGCTGCCAGGTCGCGACGACGAAAATCTGCCAGGGTCGTAATGCCGGTATGTTCGGCAATACTGGCGGGATCCCCAATTTGCAGGCTAAACCCCTTTTCAGGTCGGTGGCGAATGGTTTGTCCGTGACTGCCAACCGCTTTGATGGCGCTGGGGTTAAGACCGGCTTTACTGAGCAGTGAGTTGACTGCGTCTGCGAAGAGCAGCCCCAATTCACGGTCCAGTACACCCAACTGTTCAATCTCGTTATTACCACTGCTGTTCAGCGTGAGAATGCTTCGGCGTAACGAGTCTGGCAGGGGGTGCTCATGCCAGTCATGAAGCTGGAAATCCGGTTCAAAACTCACAATGACGGCGTCCACGCTATCCAGGCTGGTGCCAGACATCAGACCAATAAAGTATTCTCGGTTCATGGTTGGGAGCCGTTGTCGTTCATGGCAAGCTGGGTTTCTGAGTGCCGATCAAGCTCCGCCATCAGGCGGTTGGCTTCCGCTTTAAAGGCGGTGCGTTCCTTGGCGGGTACCGGCTCGGCCGCAGGCAGTTCGACGGTGAGCGGATTTCTGTGTACGCCATTGGTGCGGAATTCATAATGCAGGTGCGGACCTGTAGCCAGCCCGGATGAGCCGACGTAGCCGATAACCTGACCCTGCTTCACGCGTGAGCCGTTGCTCACGCCTTTCTGGTAACGACTCATGTGCGCGTACAGGGTCGTTATATTGCTGCCGTGCTGCAGAATAACGGTGCGACCATAGCCTCCTTTGGTTCCTCGCCAGATAACCTTGCCATCACCTGCTGCCTTAATAGGGGTGCCGGTGGAAGCGGCGTAGTCAACACCGCGATGAGGACGTTTCTTGCCGAGTACAGGGTGATAACGCTCGGGTTTGAAGCGGGAGCTAATGCGGCTGAAATCTACCGGTGAGCGCAGGAATGCCTTGCGCATGCTGCGACCGTCGGGACTGAAGTAGCCACTATTACCTTGGCTATCGGTGTAACGGACGGCAGTGAAAGTTTCGCCGCGGTTCACAAACTGTGCTGCAATGATGCGCGTTTGATCGAGTGCTTCACCGTCGAGATGATCCTGCTCATACAGCACGCGGAAGCGATCACCTTCCCGAATATCGAGGGCGAAGTCGATATCCCAGCCGAAAATTTGTGCCAGTTGCATGATGGTTCGCTGAGGTAAACCGGCATCTGTAGCGTCAAGGAATAATGAGCGGCGAATTTCAGCTTCTGCATAAACACTGTGGGCGTCAGGCGTACGTTCCTGCTCGGTGATTACATAGCCATCGTCAGTATGCTCTACCAATGTGCTGTGCAAGCGGCTACGAATATGACGCAGCTTCTGGAGCTCTCCACCTTCGATAAGGAAGGCGATAGTTTGGCCTGGCTTTATATATTTAAGAGCGTCCTGGCTACTGGCTGCCTGAGATACCTGGTAAACATCGCGACTGCCAAGTCCCGCGCGTTTGAACAGCGTCGTAAGGCTATCACCCGGTTTTACTTTGTACTCGGTCCAGTTTTCAACGGCGGCGGGTACTGGGATGGGAGCCGGTGAGGGCGATACACTTGCAACGACAGGAGCTGGGACTACGGTTCTGCCTTCAACAACGACTGGAGGCTCAGGGTTGTGCTGGGTCTCTGGTGCGACGTCATCAGCCACTGGTGTATGTGAAACCTCCAGTGGCAGAGTAATTGTGTCAGTATTCTCTTTGGGGGCTGAGTTTTTAACTGAAGTTGTTATTAACTGTTCTTTGGCAGATGACTGATCATCCGGTAGAAACAATGCTGCTGTCGTGACAAGGGTTAAAGCGGCTGCCAGCACATAAAGATGAAGTTTAGGCAGGGCGCGTAAATAGGTAAGTAGTGAGGCCACGAAAATACCCTGAATATATTAAATGGGGCGATTAATAAGAGAGTATAACCAAATTCACGGTCTCGGGGCTGAATGCAGATCATTTAAGTCGGAAGTGGTTGTCGAAGGTGTAATCTGGCCAATCTGTCCGAAACAACTGTAGAATGCTGCACTTGATATTCTCAATCCAATAGAGGGATTTCGGCGGTTATGAACGCAAACAGTTTGATCGAAGATCTCAAAGCCCGCGGGCTCATCGCGCAGATGACCAGTGAAGAAGAGCTGGTCGAGCATATGGCTCAGGGGCCGGTGACGCTTTATTGCGGCTTCGATCCGACTGCTGACAGCCTTCATTTGGGTCACCTGGTGCCGCTACTGATGCTTAAGCGATTCCAGGATGCGGGTCATCGACCGATCGCGCTGGTGGGTGGAGCAACCGGCTTGATTGGTGATCCAAGCTTTAAAGATCAGGAGCGTCAGCTCAACTCTGAAGACGTAGTGAAGCAGTGGAGTGAGTGCCTGAAAGCCCAGATCAGTCGTTTCATTGAGTTCAATGACGAAGATGGTGCAATCCTGGCCAATAACTACGACTGGACGGCTAATGTCGATGTGCTGAGTTTCCTGCGTGATATCGGCAAGCACTTCACCGTCAATAAGATGATCGCCAAGGAATCGGTAAAACAACGTATTGAGCGTGAAGGCTCTGGTCTGTCATTTACCGAGTTTACCTACCAGATTCTGCAGTCCTACGACTTCCAGCAGCTCAACAGCAAGTATGGCTGCACCATGCAGATCGGCGGATCCGATCAATGGGGTAATATCGTCGGTGGTATCGACCTGACCCGACGTGTAAACGGTGCGTCTACACATGCGCTGACTTTACCGTTGATCACTAAATCGGACGGTACCAAATTTGGTAAGACCGAAGGCGGTGCAGTTTGGCTGGATGCGAGCAAAACGTCTCCTTATGCCTTCTACCAGTTTTGGCTGCAGACACCTGATGCGGATGTGTACCGCTTCATGAAGTTCTTTACCTTCCTGTCTGTGGATAAGATCAATGAGATCGAAGCCGAGGATGCACAGCGTGAAGGGCGTCCTCAGGGGCAGCAGGTACTGGCTGAAGAAATGACTCGATTGGTACATGGTGAAGAGGCCTTACAGGCGGCCCGTCGAATCACAGAGGCTCTTTTCTCCGGTGACCTGTCCAGCCTCAGTGCTGAAGACTATGCCCAGTTGCAGCTGGATGGTCTTCCTGCCTCTGCTGTTCCTGCTGAGTTGAGCGAGCTGCCGCTGACAACATTGCTGGTCGATGCAGGTATGGCGGGCTCAGGTAAGCAAGTAAAAGATGCGCTGCAGCGTAACGCCGTAATCGTCAATGACCGGGCGTGCGGTGCTGAGCAGAATATGAATGCTGCCGAACTGTTCGATGCGGCCAATGCACGCTTTGGGAAATACTTCCTGGTTAAGCTGGGCAAGAAAAAGCATCACCTGTTCTACCTGGCAGACTGATACTTATCTAAAGACCAAGTATCCAGCAACGGGCACCTTCGGGTGCCCGTTGTCGTTTCTGTTGTGCTTGCACTCTTCTTATTCTGTTTCCTCTACCTCTACCTCTACCTCTACCTCTACCTCTACCTCTACCTCTTCCTCTTCAGGTGTGTTTACTC
>JBLXDP010000015.1:0-69220 GCA_048264005.1 Marinobacterium sp. | reverse complement strand
CCATGTGAGAGTAGGTCATCGCCAAGCATCTAATTAAGTGAAAACCCCGGTCTCGATGAGATCGGGGTTTTTGCGTTTGGGGCTTTGCAGGCAGGTTACTTTAAGGTTCATCAGGCTAGCGGCCAAAATGAACCTTGGGTAAGATTTAATCTCGATTCAGGGCTTCCAACAGCTCAATTTCAAAAATCAGATTGGCGTTGGGTGGAATCGTGTCACCAAAGCCTCGCTCTCCATAACCCATCTCTGCGGGAACCATTAGTTTGCGTTTACCGCCAACTTTCATTCCCTTGAGCCCTTCGACCCAGGCTTGAATTACTTTTTTGCGGCTTAAAACGGTTTGGAATGGCTGGCCCTTTTCATAAGATGAATCAAACTCGGTGCCATCCTCTAGAAAGCCTCGGTAGTGAGCAGTGACAAGTGCGCCACCTTTCTTAACTTCTGTACCTGTGCCTTCGATAATGTCTTCAATTACCAGTTGTTCAAAGTCAGCCATGGTATTTCCTGTCGGTTTGTCGCTGGTTCACGGTTCGCCTGTTGTGTTCAAGTATCAGAGCGAGCGGTGAATAATGCAGATTTGAGATGCTGACGTTGCCCCGGCCGGCGCCGGGACAACGTAGATGAGGAGGGTGTTCCTGCCGCTCAGTCTTCGCGGCTGGTGACTTCCAGCAGGTGGAAGCCAAACTGGGTTTTAACGGGCCCCTGAACTTCATTGATCGGAGCACTGAACACCACTTCGTCAAAGGCTTTAACCATCTGACCAGGTCCAAAGCTGCCCAATTCACCGCCCTGTTTGCCGGATGGGCATTGGGAGTGTTCTTTAGCGAGTGCGGCAAAATCAGCGCCGCCTGCGATTTGATCTTTAAGCTCCTGACATTGAACTTCAGTGCTTACAAGGATGTGACGAGCGCTTGCGCGTGCCATAGGTTTTCTCCGAAACAATTGAGAGATGAGTTTAAGCATAGTTGCTGGCTTTGTGGGTGCTAAGCATCAATGTTGATGGCCGCCCACACCATGAGCGTGACCGTGTGCAATTTCTTCATCAGTGGCTTCTCGCACATCCACAACTTCTATATCGTACGTCAGCGTTTTACCGGCCAGTGGGTGGTTGGTATCGACCAAAACCATCTTCAAGCCAGGTTTAATAACGGTGACCTGACGCATTCCTTGATCTGTCTGTACAACTGCAACCATACCCGGTTTCCAGTTGCGTGTGCCTTTGGGCAAGCCTTGCAGATGTTTAATAGGAACGCGCTGCTCCTGCCCTTCCTGACGTTGGCCGTAAGCCTGTTCTGGCTCAAGTGTCAGCTGCAGAGTATCACCAGTGGACTTGCCTTCCAGGGCCTCAGCGATGGCAGGAATCATGCCGTCGTGGCCATGCAGGTAGGCTATGGGGTCTGCGCCGTGATTGGTTTCGATCTGAGTGTCATCAGCATCGGTCAGCGTGTAAAAAAACTGAACGACGGTATTGTCGGAAATCTGTGTCAACGCAATTACCTCATGCGCAAAGGGTGAAAGTTGAAAGTATCCGGTTATCAAAAAGGCTTGGCAAGGCAGCCGTTGAAATCACCACTCTCTTCAATTTGATATCTGTCTAGGTGGGAATTCTTTGACCGATAAGTTATTGCCTGCTAATGCTTTATAAGACCGCATCTTGCATGTGCTCATAGAGTATTTCTTAGGCTCTCTGCTTTACAGCATGCGTTTGGGTATCTCTGCTTCAGGTTTTGATTCGAGAGACATATATGTTTACAAGTAAACATTGTCAGGATCGCAGCGCTCTTGAAGAAGAATACTACATGCTCAAGCAGTTCATGGCAGACACCAGACATTAGCGTCTGAGGCTGTTTTTCATTTTTCGGATCGGTGAGTGGACTAGTCTTCTTCACAGTTTTTTAAAAGTATCGAATTCTTCCTCCGTTTTGCTCTTTAGGTAGCGCTCAGAACTTCGTACTCTCTGTGGACATTATTTCTAATGCCAATGGAAGGGAGTCCATGACCACTCCAGCTGAATTGAAGTTGCCCCGCCCCCAGCGTATTTTGCCGCTGCTGGTCCTGGCTCAGTTTTTGGGAACTGTAAACTGGCTGGCGGGTAACGCAATCATGCCGGCGCTGCAGGTTGAATGGGGGCTGCCAGTATCGGCTGTCGCCAGTCTCACCAACTCTGTTCAGTTGGGCTTTATTCTCGGCTGTCTGGTTTTTGCGCTCATCGCTCTGGCTGATCGTGTCTCGCCTCGACTGTTATTCGTCACCTGTGCCTGGGGGAGTGCTGTACTGAGCTATTGTCTGGCTTTCTATGCAGATTCCCTGGATGCTTTACTGGCGCTCCGGTTTATCAGTGGTGTGTTATTGGCCGGTATCTATCCCGTGGGGATGAAGTTAGCGGCCAGTTGGTACCCCCAAGGCCTTGGGCGCGCCTTGGGTTATCTGGTGGGCGCTCTTGTATTGGGGAGCGCTGCACCTCATCTTATCTCGGGTGTGTTGGGCGATAACTGGCAGCAAGTAATACTGGCTTCCGGGGCGGCTTCTGTGTTGTCCGGATTGCTTATTCTAGCTGGTGTTCCTGATGGTCCCGCGTTGTACCGAGGCAAGCCTCTACGTTGGCATGCACTGGTATTGGCACTTAGGCATAAGCCCTGGCGTTTAGCCGTCGGTGGGTACTTCGGCCATATGTGGGAACTCTACGCCGTTTGGGCGTTTACACCGATCTGGCTGTTGGCCTGGGGTCAGGAGCAGCAGACTGAACTGAATACAGGCTTGTTAAGTTTCCTGATCCTGGGCGCCGGCTGTCTGGGCTGTATTGCTGGAGGAAACCTGTCGATTCGTTTGGGAAGTGGTCCCGTGGCCAAGGTCATGCTGACGTTGTCGGGCCTTTGTTGCCTATTGTCGCCACTGGCCTTTTATATGCCGTTTTGGCTGGTTCTGCTGTTCTGGTTTATTTGGGGGATTACCGTATCAGCAGACTCTCCTCAGCTTTCCAGTCTATCGGCTCAGCATGCGCCCACAGAGGTGGTGGGAAGCGCCCTTACATTGATGAACTGCCTTGGCTTTACCATTTCAGTGATCTCAGTCGCACTGCTCAGCTTCATGTTGCAATGGATACCTGTGCATTGGTTATCCTGGTTGTTGTTGCCAGGGCCTCTGTTGGGGCTGTTTTCGCTGGTTTGCCTGGAGCGGGGGAGACAGCAGGCGTAAGCAGGAGGGCGACTGTTAGACCGCGTGACGTGTTTCCTGCAGCCGCTCAATCGATTTCACACCACAGCCTTTTAAAATCAGCTGAGTTAACTGTTGGGCCGCAATTTGAAAATCCACTGGTGACATCTGAGCTTTCTCTCTCACCATCGCGATCTGCCAGTCAAAATCGGCATAGGTTTGGGTTGCCGCCCAGATGGTGAACAGCAGGTGTTGAGGATCAACAGGATCCATCAGACCTGCGTCTATCCATTGCTGGATCTTGTTGCTGCACATCAGAGCCTGGTTTTTCATTCGGTCAGCTATATCCTGCGGCAAGTGCGGGGCGCCGTGCATAATCTCGCTGGCAAATACCTTGGATGCGTGAGGGTACTTTCGGGATACTTCAATCTTGGCTTGAATGTATTGCTCAAGTGCATCAGCGGGAGCTGCATTGCCATGGAAAGGATTCTCAGCCTGAAAAATCAGATCGATGACGTTTTCAACAACACTTCGGTAGAGGTTTTCCTTGCTCTTGAAGTAGTAATAGATATTCGGCTTGGGCAGCCCGGCATGGTTGGCGATGTCGATAATTTTGGTGGCGGCATATCCCTTGTCTGCAAAGATCTCACTGGCAGCCTGAATGATGAGTGCTCGGTTATGCTCGCTAATTTTTGACATCGATCTAACCAGTCCTTTTTCTGACTTCTGGGTTAAATAATAGGTCAATACTATCACTGGGTTAGAATTTTCCTCAAGCGAATCTCCAGGCATAAAGAAGCCCTGCAGGTGCAGGGCCAAGTGAGGAGGTAACAGAGACTCGGTCAGTGGATTTGGGCACCCTCGGCAATCCACTGGCCGAGCAGATCACGCTCTGCCTGAGTCATTTGGGTCACGTTGCCCAGCGGCATGGCCTGAGTTGCAATGGACTGTGCGTGGATTCTTGGCGACAGCAATTTAATCTGCTCAGCGCTGTCAAAAATGACGCCAGCAGGTGCCGTGCTAAAGCCTGCAAAGCTTGGGTTGGCTGAATGGCAGACGGAACAACGCGCCTGGATGATCGTTGATACCTGATTGAAGCTGACCTGTTGTGAGGGTGCGTTTTGAGTTTTCTGTGGGGCAGCAACAAATGCCAGGGTCACCATACCCAGAGCTGCAGCAGGAAGTGTCCAGGCAAACTTCTGAGTCTGGTGTCGGGTGTTGAAGTAGTGACGAATCAGGATGCTCAGGGCTGACAGTGCGGCCAAAATAGCCCAGTTGAACTCTGCGCCGTATGTGCTCGGAAAGTGATTGCTGATCATGATGAACAGCACAGGCAGCGTGAAGTAGTTGTTGTGGCGTGAGCGCAGCAGTCCCTTCGCGGGCAATGCCGGGTCTGGCTCACGTCCTTCTTCAATCGCTTTCAGCATGGCACGCTGACCGGGCATGATGACGCGGAACACATTGCCGACCATGATGGTACCGATGATCGCACCTACATGAATGTAGGCGCCGCGCCCGCTGAACACCTGGGTTAGTGCCCAGGCTGCCAG
The DNA here is from genome assembly GCA_048264005.1 of Marinobacterium sp. Taxonomy (GTDB): domain Bacteria; phylum Pseudomonadota; class Gammaproteobacteria; order Pseudomonadales; family Balneatricaceae; genus Marinobacterium. The sequence goes on along the minus strand of JBLXDP010000015.1, from coordinate 64,520 downwards.
GATGAGCAGGGCAAAAATGATAACGGCCAGCAGCGTTGGTTTCTTGCCAAGCGCTGAGTCACACAGAAAGGTATAAATAAACCATCCGCTCAACAGGCTCCCGATACTGATGGCAATGGCAGCTGCAGAACTCAGCCCTGAGCCCGGTGCGATCAGATAAAGCTGTGCGTTGAGGTAGTAAACCACCGTAAGAAGCGTGAACCCGGACAGAAAGGTGGCATAGGCTTCCCACTTGAACCAATGCAGCTTTTCAGGCATTTGAGCAGGCGCCAGTTTGTACTTCTCCAGATGGTAGATGCCACCACCATGCAAAGCCCAAAGGTCGCCAGCCAAGCCTTCACGTGGGTTACGGCGATCCAGGTGGTTTTCCAGCCAGTTGAAGTAGAAGGATGCGCCGATCCAGGCGACGCCGACTATCATGTGAACCCAGCGTACAACCAGGTTGAGCCATTCAGTGATAAGTGGATCCATTGTTACTCCTCAGCGGAATCGGCTTCACTGCCTGGTGAGGCCAATTCAGCATCTGTTATCAGTCTGCGTTGACCAGCTGAATTTCGGTCTCTTCAGAAAAAAAGTATTCGTCGCAGTTATTGCCTTCCCCTTCTCGGTCAACCACCAGGAAATCATCTTCGTCCACGCAACTCAAAACGGGGTGGTGCCAAACGCCTGAGTGATAGTTGACCCCTTGGGTGCCATCGGTAATAAAGGCGCGGATCGCAGCGGGATCAGGCGTCTCAGCCGCCGGAGCAACCAACACCAGAAAAGGATTCTGCTTGAGCGGGATAAACGCCTGGCTACCCAGTGGGTGGCGCTCAAGCATTTTGACGTCCAGCGGCATGGGTAACCGTTTGGCTCTGAAAATGCTGATAATGCCGCTATCGTCCGGCTTGCCGAGCATCACTTCGGCAAGGCGGTGGAAGCGCTGGGTTGAGCCGTTATTGATCATGAAATGATCGTGGCCCCGGGTTTCGATCACATCTCCGAAGGCTCTGAAGACTTCGGCGGTCAGGGGCTCCGGGTGAATGATCAACATACCTTGTCCTCTCAATCAGTCACTTTGCCGAACAGACGCAGTCGACTCACACCGCCATCCGGAAAGATATTCAGACGCACATGCGTGATAGGGCCTATGTCATTCAGCTCGGAGCTGAACTCATGCTCCTGGTGCATCTCCAGCTTTTGTGACGGCAGCAGTTCTTTCCAGAACAGGCTCTGGGTCTCGATCTGCTCGTCGGTACCGCCCTTCACATAGGATGCCTGAATGGAGCAGCTATCGGGGTAGTTACCCTTGAAGTGAAGGGTATCAACAACAACACGACTGATCTCGCCCGGGTGGCCCAGCGCTACGATCACCCAGTCATTGCCGGGTGTGCGGCGACGTGCGGTTTCCCAGCCATCACCCATGTTGACACCGCGACCCGGGTTCAAAATATTGCCCATTTTGCCGAAGTGTTCATCACTGCACGCGAGGGATCGGCCACCATTTAGAGACGAAGCCAAGTCTATTTCCTGCTCTGAGCTGATTTTGCTCCAGTCCAGATAGGGAATACCGTAGACCCGCAGGCGTGCAACACCGCCGTCTGGGTAGATGTTAAAGCGCAGGTGCGTCCAGGGGCGGCCATCTTCGATAGCGTGCAGGTGCTGGCTGTTGCCCAGCAGGCTGACAGCGCTCAACAGTTCGGTCCACTCGGTGTTATCGGTCGGATCTGCATCAGGGCTGTAGCAGGCTTCCAGCGATGCGGACGGCGGGAAGTTACCGGTAAAGAACGAGGTGTCGATGTCCACACCTTTGATTACACCGGGAACGCCAAGGCGGATGATGGTGTAATCGTAACCTTCACAGCGTTTGCGGCGAGATTCCCAGCCGTCCATCCACTTGCCGTTGTCATCGAACACACCTTCTTTCCAGACTGGAGGCTCTGGCTGCAGCATACGATCAACCGCTGCGAACCAGTCATCGGTCACGAAAATGGAGCGTGTGCCCAGGCGCGCATCGGCCAGATTAATGTATTTCTCGAGAGTAGAGTTGCTCATTGTTGTCTACCTGAATTGTGCAAAATGTTGCGAGTTATGGGTCTTCAACAGGCGCTAGAGCATCCCCAGACGGAAGCGGGCGATCTTATTGATCTCCTGCAGTGCTCGGTCAAACTCATCTTCGGGTGTGTTATGAATACGCTCCTCAAATGCAGCCAGAATCTGGTGTCGATTGCTGCCTTTGACGGCCATGATGAAAGGGAAGCCAAACTTCTCTTTATAGGCACGGTTGAGCTCGGTGAACCGTGCAAACTCTTCCTGTGTGCATTCGCTGATGCCGGCACCTGCCTGTTCAGCGGTTGATGAGCTTGTTAATTCTCCGGCAATGGCCGCTTTGCCGGCCAGGTCAGGGTGGGCATTGATCAGATCCAGCTGCGCCTGGCGATCGGCCTGAAGCAGGATTGCAGCCATACGCTGGTGCAGAGTTTCGATCTGGTCCAGTGTTTCGCCAGTACCTTGGTCATAAGCCTGTTCTGCCACCCAGGGAGAGTGCTCATAAATATCCGCGAACAGGCGGACAAAGTCCTCACGGCTCATCTGGCTGGGTGTACAGGTTTTGAACGTCACCGGTTTCATTTGGCTGTCTCCGGGGTGTAGGGATGGTATTCATGCCAATGTTTGGCGATATCGATGCGGCGGCAAAACCAGACTTTGTCATGGCTACGCGCATATTCGATAAAGCGTGCCAGGGCAGCGATACGGCCTGGGCGACCTGCAAGTCTGCAGTGCAAGCCGATGGACAGCATTTTGGGTGCTTCCGCTCCTTCTTCATAGAGCGTATCAAAGCTGTCCTTCAGGTACTGATAGAACTGTTCACCGCTGTTGAACCCCTGTGCTGTTGCAAAACGCATATCGTTTGCATCCAGGGTATAGGGGATCACCAGGTGTCCTTTGCCCTGGTTATCGATCCAGTAGGGCAGGTCATCATCGTAGGCATCGGAGTCATACATGAAACCGCCTTCTTCCATCACCAGATCACGAGTGTTGGGACCTGTACGGCCGGTATACCAGCCCAAAGGACGCTCGCCGGTAAGCTGCCGAATGATCTCGATCGCACGGGTCAGGTGCTCACGCTCCTCGGCTACGTCGGTGTATTGGTAGTCGATCCAGCGATAACCATGGCTGCAGATTTCATGACCGGCTTGAACCATCGCCTGAGCCACTTCCGGGTGGCGTTCAATCGCCATGGCAACGGCGAAAATCGTCAGCGGGATATCATGCTTATTAAACAGTTTAAGCAGACGCCAGACACCGGCACGGCTGCCATATTCATAGCAGGACTCCATGCTCATGTGGCGAACGCCAGGCAGTGGCTGGGCTCCGGGCATCTCGGACAGAAACGCCTCAGACTCCTTATCGCCATGAAGGACACAGCGCTCGCCGCCTTCTTCGTAGTTGAGCACAAAGGAGATGGCGACACGGGCCTGGTCAGGCCAGTTTGCATGGGGCGGGTTCTGCCCGTACCCGATCAGGTCGCGTGGGTAGTCATGGCTCATGCTCAACTCCTGGACTGGGTAAAAAGTATGCATACATCTATTCTGTGGTGGGTATGATGCATTAAGTATCCATTGATTGTATACATTGTGTTTTTGGTTTTACAAGCCTGTTCTGATAGATCATGTATAGGCGTTATGTATCTGAGCCCATGAAATATCGGCTTTCTGCGTCAAAGTGATAGGAATACACTGCGTAATGACAGGGATAATGCAGATTTTTAAATGTATACAACTTTTACTTTATTTTGTGTTTTTCGTGTTGTTTGCTCTATAGTGAGCTGGCGCTAAAGGCTTGTATGGCGCTGCTACATCAAACAATGAGGAAGGTAACGATGGGATATCTGACGACGCATGTTCTTGATTCTGCACACGGCTGCCCGGGAAAGGGCATCTCCGTTTCGCTGTATCTAGTTGGCAGTAATCAAAGCCGTGAGCTGATTACCCAGACTGTAACCAATGACGATGGCCGCTGTGATCAGTCGGTGTTGTCGGGCGATAAGTTCAAGAAAGGGGTGTACGAGCTGGTGTTCTCTGCCGGGGATTACTTTCGACGTCGTGGTGTAGAGTTGCCTGAACCGGCTTTTCTGGATGAGGTTGTGTTGCGTTTCGGTATCGCCGATGAGGACGCGCACTACCATGTGCCTTTGTTGATCTCGCCCTATGGGTACTCAACGTACCGCGGCAGCTAATAACCGTCTGGGCACTATTTGACCAAAACCAGGCTGCCAACTCCGACAAACAGGCCAGCACTGGCGCGGTTGAAGTATTCCAGGTTACGGCCCCGCTTGAGCAAGGGTGTGATCAGTTTTGCGGTGATGCCATAGATCAGCTTGCATAACAGATCGATCAGACACCAGCTGACACACATGATCAGCAACTGGGGCAGAAATGCTGTTTCGGGTGAAATGAACTGGGGCAGGAAGGCTACGAAGAACAGGATGTCCTTGGGGTTACTGATACCCAGTGTGAAGGCACGAACAAAGAGCCTGGACGATACCGGCTGCGGGGAGGCATCAAGGGTGGTGGCAACTTGCAGTGAGGCCTCACGCCAGGCTTTGTAGCCCAACCAAATCAGGTATAGAGCGCCGGCATATCGAATTGCGGCGAACAGGTTTTCAGATGCGGCGAGCAGCGCCCCAAGTCCCGTTGCAGAGGCGGTAAGCAAAATCAGTGAAGCGCTGGTACCACCGATGAAGGCGGGCATACTTCGCTTGATACCAAAGTTGAGGCTGTTGGAGACCATCAGCAACGATAGCGGCCCCGGGATCATGATCACCAGTAAAGATGCCAGGCAGAACAAGGACCAGGTTTCAAAACTCATTTTGGAATCACTTTGATAGGCGGGGTGGCTTTTGTGAGCCTCGCTGACACATTCGAGCCAACAGTTGTGAATAACCCCGCTGGGTAATGCAGGAGTAAAGGCGTCTTCTTGTCTTCTTGAATAGACTTTATACACAGCCAAACCATGGTGACTGTAAGCTGTGCCTAAATCAAGAGTAGCTTTGTATACATTAATTAGCCTGCAAGGGTTGTTGCTCTTATCGGGGATCTCGGGCTGCTCTACCTGACACCGGATGCATTCTGCTTCAGACAGCACCTGGTCCTGTGTACAGGCGGTAGAGCCAAGTGTACGATCCCATCGCAAGTTTCGGGGGGCAGCCACGACTTGCCCCAGACATGAAATGAATGGCATCAATTCGGCTAACGGAAGTAAGGAATCAATCCTATGAAGGGTGACAAGAAAACCCAGGATGACAGAGTCTACGAGCATATCTTCGATGCCATTCTGGAGCAGCGCCTGGCACCCGGGACCAAGCTGAGCGAAGAGTCTCTGGGGGACATTTTCGGCGTTAGCCGCACCATCATTCGCCGTGCGCTGGCCCGTCTCGGCTATGAGCAAGTCGTGGTTTTAAGGCCTAACAAGGGTGCCATGGTTGCCAGTCCCAGCATCGAGGAGGCGCGCCAGATCGTCTATGCTCGTCGCGTAGTTGAAAAGGCAGTCACTGAACTGGTCTGCGAACAGGCCGATGCGACGCAAATAGAGCAGCTTAAACAGCTGGTGCGAGATGAGCAGGCCTGTTTTGAACGTGGAGATCGGGGGGCAGGTATCCGTCTGTCGGGCGAGTTTCATCTGGTGATGGCCGAAATTGCTCAAAACCCGCCCTTGTTGAGCTTTCAACGCAGCCTGGTATCGCTGAGCTCTCTGATCATTGCGCAATATGAAAAAAGCGGGGATCACTCTCACTGCTCGTACGATGAGCATTTTGAGCTGATTGATGCCTTGGCACAGCAAGACAAAGAGAAGGCCGTAGCCTTAATGATGCACCACCTTGATCATATCGAGCATAAGCTGGATCTCGGTGATAAGCCGGATGAGCATGATCTTAAAGCGATCTTCTCAAATGTACTGAGCCGTCATTAACCCGAATAGATTCATCCCGGTGCAGGATCATCCGTGAGAGGCGTTTAGCCTCTCACCCATCACGAAGGTCGCTTTCACGGCCCGATCATCTCCCAGCGTCATCAGCACGAACAAACGCTCTTCCAGGCTGCTGGCCTGCTGCATGCGGAACTCCATCAAGGGTGTAGCCTTGTAATCCAGCACAATAAAGTCCGCTTCACTGCCTGGCTCCAGAGTGCCGATCTGTTGTTCCAGTGACAGCGCGCGGGCGCCACCCAGGGTTGCCAGGTAAAAGGATTTGAACGGGTGCAGCTTGTCGCCCTGAAGCTGCATCACCTTGTAGGCTTCGTTCAGGGTCTGCAGCATGGAAAAGCTGGTGCCGGCGCCAACGTCTGTGCCCATGCCGACACAAATGTTGTGCTGTTCTGCCTTTGTCAGATCGAACAGACCGCTGCCGAGAAACAGGTTGGATGTGGGGCAAAAGGCGATGGATGAATCGGTTTCAGCCAGGTGTTCCCACTCTCCGTCACACAGGTGTATGCCATGAGCGAACACCGAACGTTTGCCCAGCAGTCCGTGATGATCATAGACATCCAGATAACCGTTCTGCTCGGGGAATAGCTCTTTCACCCACTCAATCTCGTGGGTATTTTCTGCCAGGTGCGTTTGCAGGTAGAGGCCTTCATGCTCGCACAGTAACTGCCCGGCGGCGGCCAGTTGTTCTGGACTGCTGGTGGGGGCAAAGCGCGGGGTCACCGCATACTGGAGCCGACCCTTGCCATGCCAGCGCTCGATCAAAGCCTTGCTATCTGCGTACCCCTGTTCCGGGGTGTCGGTGAGGGCCTCAGGCGCATTTTGATCCATCAGTACCTTTCCCGCGATCATGCGCAGGTTGAGCTTTTCTGCCGCACTGAAAAACGCATCAACTGACTGCGGGTGAACGGTGCCGAACACCAGTGCCGTCGTTGTGCCGTTGCGCAGCAACTCCTTCAGAAACAGGTCTGCTATCTGGGATGCGTGTTCGGGGCTGTCAAATGCTTGCTCGGCTGGGAAGGTGTGGTTTTCCAGCCAGTCGAGTAACTGGTTGCCGTAGGAGCCGATGATCCCGGTTTGTGGATAGTGGATATGGGTGTCGATAAAGCCGGGGGTAATCAGAGCATCCTTGTAATGATGCACGCGAATATCAGGAGTCAGATTGGGCAGCAGTGCTTCGGCATCACCCAAGGCAACAATGTGCCCGTCTTCGACGATCAGCAAACCGTCCTCAAAGTAGCGGTAGCTGTTTTCCAAACCGACCTCAGTCGGGTCACCAACGCTGTCCAGCAGGCTGGCGCGATACGCAATGGTCGATGTTGTCATCCAGACAGTCCCTGCTGTTACTGACGTTGTATGTAAGACACTAAGTTTAAATTGCCAGGCGCTCAACCGTTGCGGCGGGGATGGGTGGTTGTTCTTTCACACCAAAAGCCGCGTTGTATTGTGCGATCACCTCGCCAGCGACGGAAACGGCAATTTCTGCCGGCAATTTGCCTTTGACTTCAGGGATGCCCATGGGACAGGTCATGCGTTCGATCACCGAAGGCTCAAAACCCTTGGCCTTGAGACGGTGTTCAAATTTCATCCGCTTGGTCTGTGAGCCGATCAGGCCGAAATAGGTGAAGTCATTGCGTTTCAGAATGGCTTCGGTCAGTTCTTGATCCAGCTGGTGATTATGCGTCATGACGATGAAGTAGCTGTGCGCCGCTGCAGGCTCGACTTCATCCACCGGAAACTCATTCACGACCTTCTCGACCCCGTCGGGAATAAAGGCGGGGAATTCATCTTCTCGTGAATCTACCCAGAGGATGCGGCAGGGCAGGGTCGATAGAATCGAGATCAGTGCGCGGCCTACGTGGCCCGCACCAAAAAGAACGATCTGCACGGTACCGGTATTGAGTGGCTCAAACAGCAGCGTGGTCGCACCGCCACAGCATTGGCCCAGGCTGGCGCCGAGTGAGAACCGCTCCAGTCGAGGTTGGGTCTGGCGCTCTTTCAGCATGGCGCGGGCAATCTTGATCGACTTGTGCTCCAGGTGACCGCCACCGATGGTATCAAAACGCTCGTCGGCACTGACCAGCATTTTGGCACCGGCATTGCGAGGGGTGGAGCCGCGCTCATCCACAACCGTGATCATCACGGCCGGGGTCGCATCCGCTTCCAGTTTGCTCAGTGCTTTGATCCATTCGGTATTCATTGTCTGTCTCCTGCTATACCGCGAACTCAGGCGGGTTCTACGATCTGGCTTTGGCTGGCGCTTTCACGCTGTTTCTCCATTTCCTGGATGGCCCACAGTACGCGCTCCGGTGTGGCCGGTGAGTCAAGTTTGGGGCTGACACGGTAGTCGGCTACGCTGGCGATCGCGTCCTTGATGGCACAGAACACTGAGATACCCAGCATGAACGGAGGTTCGCCAACGGCCTTGGAGTGATAGACGGTGTCTTCAGGGTTCTTGCGGTTTTCCACCAGTTTCACACGGAAGTCGATCGGCGTTTCGGTGACAGCTGGGACCTTGTAACTGGCAGGCCCTGTCGTCATCAGGCGGCCTTCGTCGTTCCAGACCAGCTCTTCAGACGTCAGCCAGCCAGCGCCCTGAACAAAGGCGCCTTCGATCTGACCGATATCGATAGCCGGGTTGAGGGATTCACCCACGTCGAACAGCACATCGGCACGCAGGATCTTGTATTCGCCGGTCAGGGTATCGACCACGACTTCGCTACAGCCAAGCCCATAGGCAAAGTAGTAGAACGGACGGCCGCGGGCTGTTTCATAGTCGTAGTAGATCTTGGGTGTCTTATAGAAACCGGTGCTGGAGAGCGAAACCTGATTGAAATAAGCCAGCTGAATCAGTTCGGCAAAAGGCATTACCTGATCACGAATGATTACATGGTTGTTGCTGAAGACCACATCTTCTTCACTCACATTGAAGTGACGCGCCGCAAAATCGATCAGGCGCTGCTTGATGATGCGGGCCGCATTCTGTGCCGCTTTACCATTCAAGTCTGTACCCGATGATGCCGCAGTCGGCGAGGTGTTGGGTACCTTGTCGGTGTTGGTCGCGGTGACGTGAATCTGGTCAAAGTCGACCTGAAACTCTTCCGCTACGATCTGGGCGACCTTGGTATTCAGACCCTGACCCATCTCGGTGCCACCGTGGTTCAAATGAATGCTGCCATCGGTGTAGATATGTACCAGCGCACCGGCCTGATTCAGGAAGGTATGGGTGAAGGAAATACCGAACTTCACCGGCGTCAGTGCCAGGCCTTTTTTCAGAATCGGGCTGGTGCGGTTATAGTCGCGAATGGCGGCGCGGCGGGCATGATAATCGCTGCTGTTCTCCAGCTCGGTGAACATCTCTTTCAGCAACTGGCTGTCTTCAATGGTCTGGAAGTAATGGGTGGTGTTGCGACCCTCACCGCCAAACAGATTCAGCTTGCGGATCTCCAGAGGATCTTTGCCCAGTTTTCGAGCGATCTCATCCATGAAAATCTCAGGCACGATCATGCCCTGGGGGCCGCCAAAGCCTCGATAGGCGGTATGTGAAACCAGATTGGTTTTGCAACGGTAACCGGTAACGGTGGCGTCACCGAGGTAATAGCTGTTGTCGCAATGGAACATGGCACGGTCGACGATGGAGTTTGACAGGTCTGGCGAGTAGCCACAGTTGCCCGCCAACTTGATCTCACAACCGGTGAGTCGCCCATCATCATCAAAGCCCACATCGTACTGGTTGAAGAATGGGTGTCGCTTGCCGGTCATCATCATGTCTTCCATACGAGGAAGACGCATTTTGGCAGGGCGGCGCGTCAGGTGTGCCACAACGGCAGCCATGCATGCGGGGCCAGCAGCCTGAGTCTCCTTGCCACCAAAGCCACCCCCCATGCGACGCATATCAATCATGATCTTGTTAAACGAGACCCCCAACACCTTGGCGACCGTCTTTTGCACACCGGTAGGGTTCTGGCTGGAGGTATAGACGATCATGCCGCCATCTTCAGTCGGTACGACTGAGGATATATGCGTTTCCAGGTAAAAGTGTTCCTGGCCGCCGATATGGACACTGTCGGTAATGCGGTGCTGGGATGCCGCCAATGCAGCGGCAGAGTCACCACGTTTCTGTACATGGGGGGCACTGATGTAGTGTTCCTGCTCAAGTGCTTGCTCAACCGAGAGCACCGGTTCCAGTTCTTCGTACTCGATGATGGCGGCCATGGCGGCTTTGCGAGCGGTATCCAGATCGTTCGCGGCGACGGCAATGATGGGTTGGCCGTAATATTCCACCAGACCGTCCGCCAACATGGGATCGCCTGGCATCACCGGACCTATGTCCAGCTGTCCCGGTACATCCTTGGCGGTGATGGCGATGGCAACGCCGGGGAAGTTGTAGCAGGGCGTCACATCCAGTTTGGTGATGCGGGCATGGGCCTTATCGGACAGGCGCGCATAGACATGCAGCTGGTTATGAAATTCGGTTCGGTCGTCGATATATACGGCTTCGCCACATACCTGCTTGGCAGCGCTTTCATGCTTAACACTGCGGCCAACGCCGGTGGTCAGTTCCTGCTTGGCAAGTGCCAGCATCTCGGCCTGACTTTTCTGGTTCTGCTCCGAATTAGACATAGGCGGTCACCCGTGTTTCGACTTCTGGGGATTCAAGCTCGATGAAATAACGGGTCAGCAGGTTGCTGGCCGTTAGCTGGCGGTATTCGCGTGAGGCTCTGAAATCCGAGATCGGAGCGAAATCCTGCGACAGGGCCGCTTTGGCTTTCTCGATGGTGGCGCGATTCCAGGGTGCACCGGTCAGGGCCTGCTCGTACTGAGTGGCACGTTTGGGTGTGGCTGCCATGCCGCCAAAGGCAACCCGTGCCGAGGCGATCTGGCCGTCTTGCACCAGCAGGTTGAAGCATCCCAGCACTGCGGAAATGTCATCATCAATGCGCTTGGACAATTTGTAGCAGCGGAACTCGCCGTTAGCGGCTGCTCGGGGCACCAGGATCTTTTCAATAAATTCACCCGGCTGCTGGGCTGTCACCTTGTAGTCGATAAAGTAGTCTTCAAGGTTGAGCGTACGCGTCTGCTCACCCTTACGCAGCACCAGCTTGGCACCGAGAGCAATCAGCGCCGGTGGTGAGTCACCAATGGGAGAGGCGTTGCCGATATTGCCGCCCAGAGTGCCCTGATTGCGTACCTGCAGGGAGGCAAAGCGGTGCAGCAGAGCACCCAGATCCGGGTATTCATCGGCCAGCACCTGATAGCAGTCGGTCAGAGAAGCTGCAGCACCCAGTTCGATCTGCTCATCCAGCACATGGATCTGCTTCATTTCATCCACATGACTCACATGGATCAGCGTGGGGACTTCACGATGAAACTGAGTCACCTCCAGCGCCAGGTCAGTACCGCCCGCAACCAGGCGCGCTTCAGGGTGCTGCTCCAGCAGCGCAGAGAGCTCGGCTATTGAGGTTGGCGTAAAGGCCTGTGTACGGCCATTACTCAGCTCAAACTGCGCCTGTGGCTGAAGGTCGCGCAGGCGGGCAACCGTCTGTGCTTGCTCCAGTTCGAAACTGTCAGTCGTGCCGTCTTCATACATTTTTTCCGCTGCCTCAACGATGGGGCGATAGCCAGTACAGCGGCAGAGATTGCCGGCCAGAGCTTCGTGGATCTCTTCCTTGCCGGGTTTGGCAACGTTCTTACCCAGAGCAAACATGGACATCACGATGCCCGGTGTACAGAAGCCACACTGACTGCCGTGACAGTCCAGCATCGCTTGCTGTGCCGGGTGCAGGCGGTTGCCCTGTTTCAGGTCTTCAACGGTGATCAGCTGTTTGCCATTCAGTGCAGATACAAAGGTCAGGCAGGAGTTGACGCTTTTATAGCGGATACGATCGCCATCCAGTTCCCCCAGCACAACGGTGCATGCACCACAGTCACCGGAGCCACAGCCCTCTTTGGTACCGGTTTTGTGAACTTGAGTACGTAGGTAGCTGAGAACCGTCATATTGGGGTCAAGCTGTTCTTCAACCCGCAGCTCTTTGTTGAGTAAGAACCTGATCAAGGGGTGTCTCCCTTTACCTGTAAGTGAGTCGAGGCGTATTGCGTATGCTTTGATTAAAGTAAAACCTGACTCTTGAGTCAATTATATTTTTGACTTTAAAGTCAGCTTTGGGTTTTCCTAAGTATTAGCCTCAAGGCAGTCTTAATGTCGTAATGAGCGGGTGCATGGTTATAGTGCTTTCTGGTGCTCTTTGTTGGTGCAAAACCGACTCTGGTCGGCATGAAGGCTCAGGGCTCAGGCATTACCAAGGCATAAACCCTGCCAGTTATGCTCGAACAGCAACTTGGGAAGATCGATAACTACAGTCTGGCTGGGTTTTTGCATGGTTTTGCAGCATAGCTGGCGGGTGATTGCGCTTTTGGAGTGCGAAAAGCTGGTTCTCGAGTCCCGTAACATAGGGGCTTTCACATAGACACGGTAAGTAGAAGCGGTCAGGGGCTTCCCGGGACATTGCTTAGCGGTTGGATTAAGGAGTTACACGATGCGTTATCTAATCCGAAACGCTGAAGCAATCCTGACGCAGGATCTGTCTTCTTCGGCCACTGATCTGCGTATTGCAGATGGCGTCATTACTGAAGTTGGACAAGGACTGGTTCCTCAGGCGGATGAACAACTGATCGATGCCAGTCGCTCGGTTATCTATCCCGGCTTTATCAATACTCACCATCACCTGGCTCAGTCGGCACTCAAAGGTATTCCGGCGGGGATCAACCAGGGGTTGGGGGAATGGCTGGCATCGGTGCCTTATCGCTTCTGGCCCCATATCGATCCCGAACTCATGTTGGCCGCGGCTAAAATGGGCTTGGCGGAACAGCTTCGCTCAGGTGCGACCACCTGTGCCGACCACCATTACCTGTACCATCTCAACTCCTCCATGGAGATGGAAGACGTGCTTTGGCAGGCGGCGGATGAGCTGGGCATTCGCCTGGTACTTTGTCGTGGTGGTGCTACGGTGCAGGGCTCGCACAAGGGGCTGGCCAAGGCAGGTGTTAAGCCTGAAACGGTTGAGCTGATGTTGCAGCGACTGGAACAGACGCGTACCCGTTACCATCAGGTAGAAGACAACGCCATGCGCCGACTGGTGGTATCACCCACCAGCCTGGTTCACTCCATTACTGAAAATGATCTTAAGCAGGTTGCGGCCTATGCGCGTTCCCACAACTTGAAGCTGCACTCACACCTGCTGGAGGTCGGTTTTGACGAGCAGCAGGCGCAGGCATTGCATGGTTGTACGGCGGTGGAATATGCGCAGCGCTGTGACTGGCTGGGCAATGATGTCTGGTTTGCTCATCTGGTACAGGCAACTGAGCGTGATATTCAGCTGTTGAGTGAGACCGGCACCGGTATTGCTCACTGTCCGACCTCCAACTGCCGTTTGGGCAGCGGCATCGCACCGGCTGTTGCCATGGAAAAAGCCGGCATGCCCGTGACATTGGGGGTGGATGGTTCTGCATCGGCTGAATCCGGTTCTGTGTTGCAGGAGGCTAACCTGGCCTGGCTGATTCATCGCACTCAGCAGGGGCCTGATGCAACCCGTCTGGAGACAGTCCTGGAGTGGGCCAGCGATAACGCTGCCAGGATGCTTGGCTTGAACTCCTTGGGTGCTCTGGCTGTTGGCAAGGCTGCTGACCTGGTGATCTATGACCTGAATGACTTCCGTTTTGCCGGTGTGCATGACCGTCGTTGGGCGCCGCTGATGTGCGGTGAACCCATACGTATTAAAGCCAGCTTCGTGAACGGTCGTCAGGTCGTCAACGATGGTGATGTGGTTGGTCTGGATACCGAGGCTCTGCAGCAGGATGTGATGGCAGGGATTCAGAGACTGTACACGAAAGTTGAGGGCTGAAACGAAAAGAGCCCGCGCTAAGGCGGGCTCAAGTCCAATCTGGAAGGCAGCTTAATTGCTGCTTTTTTCTTTGTAGTTGGCATTCATGCGCATGTTCAGATATTCCTGAGCAGTGATTGCCGGATAGCGCTTATTGGGGCCCTCAATAACCACATCGCGGTTGGCCTGGCAGAAGAACGCCATGCTGTAGCGGTGGCCCATGTATTCACCCGCACGCGGCATGCGTACACGGTGCAGGGTGGATTTCAGCTGATCATCGCTCCAGCGCATCAGCATGTCGCCGATGTTGCAGGTGATGACGCCGTCCACAGCCGGTACGCTGTGCCAGGTCAGAGTATCGGACGCATCCTTGCCAGCGCTGGCCTGAAGGCCACCCTGACCGGTTTTCTGGAATACCATGGTCAGGCAGTCAAAGTCGGTATGGGCACCGGCACGCCAGGGTTCGCCTTCCAGTTGTTTAGGGTCCTTGATTGCCAGGTAATGCAGCAGACGCAGTGTGGACTGGTACTCAGCACTCTCCTGATCGTGTGCCTGGGTGAAGAAATCGCGCTCAAAGCCCAGTCGGTCAGCGAAGCAGCTCAGCACTTTCATGCCCAGTTCCCAGCAGCGGCGCTCAAAACCCAGCATCTCCTCTTTGAATGTCGGCAGTTCCTGATCGGGCCAGAGTTCGGTCATGTTGGGACGCGTGATCTGGTAGGACTCTTTCTGGTCCGCCGTGCCTGTTGACGGGCGTACCTGGGCTTTGTATTCCCAGCCTGCATTGGTGCCTTCTTTCAGCGGAAACTGGGCTTTGGTGTCGGCATCCAGACCAAAGAACTTGTCGGCGTTGCCAAAGGCATGGTTGATCTCGTCAACGCTGAGTCCGTGGTTGCTGAGCTGGAAGAACCCCACTTCAGTGGCGGCATGCCAAAGCTGCTCGGTGATTTCTTCGCGGCGTTCGTCAAAGTTGCTCAGGTCGATCAGCGGAATCGCACTGCCTTCTACCTCGCTTTCGCTTCTGCGTTTGCCGAGGCTGTGTTCCAGGTTCAGTTCATCCAGCTGATAGTGGGTGGTAGATGTATTCATGGGTGAAGCTCCATTTTAAAGCCGCAATACGGCGGTTGGTTGGAGCAATGCCTGGTAAATCTGCCATGCCGCTTCTACTCCGTTAGGGTAAATCTGATCAATCGGGTCGAATTTAATCTCTTTCTTCTTTCGGAAGACTCCAGGCGAAGAACACTTTCTGAATCCAGGTCACGGTGCGGAACAGAATCAGGCTGGCTGCGGACAGGAACAGCAGGGCAGCAAAGGCCTGAGGAATTTCAAAGAAGGAGGTGGAATACTGAATGAAGTAACCCAGCCCTTTTTCTGCCGCAACGAACTCTGCAACCACCGCACCGATAATGGCCAGAGTGATCGCCACTTTCATACCGCTGAACAGGTGTGGAATGGCGTACGGCAGTCGAATCTGCCAGATTTCACGACTGGGCTGTACACGCAGGCTGCGAGACAGTTCGATCAGCTCCGGCGGAGTCGAAAGCATGCCCGTTGTAGCCGCAACTACCAGCGGGAAGAAGGTAATCAGGCAGGTGATCGCCAGGCGTGGCGCTTCACCGGTACCCAGAATAACGATCAACAAAGGTGCGATCGCAACAACGGGCGTTGACTGAATAATGATCAGCAGTGGATACAGGGTTTTGGTCAGGTAGCGTGAGCGCACCATGGCAATGGCCAGGGGAATGCTGATCAGCAGTGACAGCATAAAACCGATCAAGGCGACGCGCAGGGTTGCCCAAAGGTGTCCCGCCCAAAGGCCTACATCAACACGGCCAAAGGCTTCGAGAATGGTTGTGGGTCTGGGTAGCACGTAATCCGGTACACCCAGCAGGCGGCAACTCAGTTCCCATAGTGGAATCAGGGAGACCAGGGTTGCGATCGGCAGCCAGCGCTGCAAAATCTGGTGTTTGGTACTCATAGTCAGACTCATGCGATTTCCGCCTCCTCACGGTGATAAATGTGTTGGCGAATTTGATCGGTGTACTCGTTGAATCTTGGGTGACGGATCGTCTGTGATGAGCGTGGACGTGGCAGTTCCACATTGATCTCTTCGACCAGGGTACCCGGACGAGGGCTCATGATCAGCACGCGATCCGATAGCAGGACGGCTTCAGAAATGGAATGGGTGATAAACAGTACCGTCTTGGGACGGTCGTTCCAGATCTGCAGCAGCTCAAAACCCATTTCTTCACGGGTCAGCGCATCCAGTGCCGAGAAAGGCTCATCCATGATCAGGATTTCAGGGTCCATCAGCAGGGCGCGGGCAATGCCCACACGTTGCTGCATACCACCGGACAATTCGTCAGGCATGCATTCGGCGAAATCCTTCAAGCCTACGCTTTGGATCAGCTCTTCAGCGCGAGCGTATTCCTGTTTACTCACACGTCCGCGCTTGTGGCGGCTGGGGAACACAACATTTTCGCGAATATTCAGCCAAGGCAGAAGAGTCGGTTTTTGAAAGACAATGCCGATCTCGTCGCGGGGCTCTGTGACCCTCTGGCCGAAAATTTCGACACTGCCTGATGTGGGAATCAGCAGACCGGACAGCAAGCGCAGCAGGGTGGATTTACCGCAGCCGGAGGGACCCACGACTGCGACAAATTCATGTTTGGCGATGTCAAAGTTGACATCGCCCAGCGCTTTGACCGGTTTGCCCTTGTCAGTCCCGTACTCGTGACTGACATTTTTAAAGGAAACAAACGGTCTCATGCTCATTCGCCTCCGATGAACTGACGGGTGATTACTTTCTCTGGATCCAGTGCGCTCACGTCGAGCTCCTGAGATTGAGCCGTGAAGGCCCAGGTTTCAGCCAGACGTTTGCTGTTCAACGAGCCCAGGCCATGGGCCTTGGTTGCATCGTTATAGACCAGTCCATGAATGGCTTCGATGGTTTCTTTAGCAACGGTGACATCTACTTCAGGTACGGCCTGATTGATGATCTCGGCACTTTCCTGAGGGTTGGCATAGACGTATTCGATGGATTTTTTGAAGGCTGTAATAAAGCGTTGAGCCAGCTCAGGATTCTCCGCCAGCCATTCATTGTTGGCGATCATGGAAGAGGAATAGATCGACATACCGGCGTCGTGCCAAGGCAGAACCGTCAACTCGATACCGGCCTTCTTGGCCTGTGACTGGTATTTCTGGGCATCGGTAACCCAGGAGGTTACGGCGTCAGCGCTGTCATTGATCAGCATGGGCGCCAAGGCACCTGGATCAGCTTTGACGACGGTAACGTCTGCCGCATCAACATTGTTCAACCCCAGCACAATCGGGAAGAAGGCGTTTGACGAGGTGAACGGTGAGGTCACGACCTTTTTGCCTTTCAGGTCGGCGATGGTTTTGATGCTGCCATCTTTTTTAACGAAGGTGGCGTAAGGCGCGTCACTGAAAATGCTCATCACGGCTGTAACCGGCACGTCCTGACGGGCTTTGGCTGCCAGCAAAGCCGTGATATCGGCCTGACCCAGTTCCGCATTACCGGTAGCAACCTTGGTGATGGCATCGGTAGAGCCACGGCCAGACGCAATTTTGACTTCGATGTCCTGCTCGGCAAAGAAACCTTTGCTCACCCCGACATAGACGGGAGCCTTATCGCCCCCCGGCAGCCAGTCCATCTGGTAAGTTATCTGGTCAGCAGCCAGGACATAGGTAGAACTCAGGCCAAGAATAGTAGCGGCGACCAGTTTTTTGTAGGTGTTGTTGGGCTTCATCATTATTCTCCACGCATTCGTTATCCCACTTGGGGTTCACGGCAAAAGAGATTCAGGACGCTTTGCTGGTTAGCAAGAAGGGAGGATAGGCAGATCAATTCACTGTCAATCCGGTCCCCGCCCCGAAGGAGCGTTGAACTGAATCACACAGTGAGCAATGACCTGGCCTAAGGGGTGTACTGGAATCGTTCTTAGGGCCTGACAGCTTCTACTCAACGTATGCTCGTCGTTTTGATTAAAGCAACCAGTGTGCCAACTTCTTTAAGTGGCTGGAAATCAGGCAGCAAACAGTCTGTTGTGAAGAATTAAAGCTGACTGCAAGGTCAGTTAAGGCATGGTAATGGTGCGGAAAGGGTGTTTTTGCACAAGGTTGGTGCGATTCATGGTGGTGCCGGGGTGGGGACAGGGCTAGATGTTCGCTTGACTAGCTTCAAAATGCGGCAGCTGACCACCTGTACTAAGGGAGCAAGCACAGGCGGTCTGGGGAAAATTCAGGGGTTCAGGAGGCTTTCACCTGAGCCCAGATTGGCGGGCGGTGATAACGGCCGACAACTGATCCCATAAACAGGAAGGCGACCAGGGAACAAAGCACCTGCAGAGGATCAAACAGCCAGAAGGCCAGGATGACGATCATGATGTCTGCAACCAGCGTGGTCTTGCTGGCATGAATGCCAAAACGTCGCTCCAGATAGATCGACAGTATGTTCAACCCACCCAATGAAGCCTGGTGGCGGAACAGAATAATCAAACCGAACCCGATCAGCATGCCGCCCAGTACCGCAGCAAGCAGCGGTTCGCTGATACTGAAGTCAAACCAGTGGCGCATGAGTTCCGACAGTACGGTCAAAATGGAGACTGAAGCAAAGGTTCTCAGCGTGAACTCACGTCCCATGCAGCGTAATGACAACAGGTAAAATGGAATATTCAGCAGGAAAAACAGCTGGGGAAAGCTAAGACCAGATACCTGCTGTAACAGCAGACCCATGCCTGCAGTGCCACTGATCAATAAGTTGGATGCGTTTAACAGGTGAATGCCCAGTGCAACGAGAAGGCATCCTTCCAAGATGGAAAGCCAACGGTGTGTATGCGTCATTGTGACGACTCCCTCCGCTTGTGGCGGATTTAAATGAAGCCATGAATAGATGCAGAGTCTTGTGGACTCTGCTTCTGCGATACTCAAACACCGGGTAAGTGTTGAAATCGCCGCAGAGTATATAGCAAAAGCCATACCAGATAAAAACACATTCATTTCCGGGTTAGTTAACCGTTGTTCATGAATTTTACAGACAGGTTTGATGTGTTCAGTCTCGAGGATGCTCAAGACAGGTGCGCAGGTATGCTGGCAGGCACTGGAATGGGGCGATGACGTGTTGTTACAGGCGGGGAGAAGCTTTTCAGAAAAGGAAAAGGCCTCATTCTGGAGGCCTTTGGTCAGTGCAATCTAGTCTTAGCGGTACTTAGCTGTTTTCCCACCAGTTCAGGGGGATGTGGCCGAATTCGGGGCTGGCTTCACGTGTGTTCTGAGCTGTTTGAGCCTGCTGCTGGCCGTTGGATATGCCAGTTTTCCAATCGCTCCAGGCAACATGGCCATATTCAGAAGAGCGAGTCTCAGGGTGTGCCAGCAGGGTATCAGTCTGATTGGTCTCAACAGCCGACCCGACCTGGGTGGAAGCTGAGCTTTCCCACCAGTTCCATGCGGAATTTCCATATTCGGAAGATTCCAGTGATGAGCCAAATGCCTGGGTGCTGGAAAGCGCAGTCGCTGCAAGTGCGAATGCCAGGGTTTTACCTTTTACAGTTTTTGAAAGAGTATTAAACATAATGCATAGCCTCGTGACTTTACGGAAATAATATCAATGGCATTAGTTTTTATTGTGAGGCCATTTAAGGATGAGAGACTTTTATATAAGGGAGTTTATAAAAGAGTGTCTCTGAATTTCTTCTCTAAGAAAGTGATGAGGATTTTAGAGAGGATTCTGTTTAAACTGTAGTTGTCATATGATTGAAATAGTTTCAACCAATAGTTGAAACAATCCACGGGAACTTTTCGCTTCACGCTCTCGTAGGCTTTAGTCCAGGGCCATTGAGAGGGTGAAAGTAAGCGCTGACTGGAAGGAGAGTAGAGTGCTTTTCAGAAAAAGAACAGGCCTCACTTAAGAGGCCTAGATCAGTGTAATCAGTTTTCAGTTTTACTTAGCTGTTTTCCCACCAGTTCTGCGGAATGTGGCCAAATTCGGGGCTTCGCTCACGAGTATTATGAGCAGTTTGAGCATGCAGTGTGTTATCTGTAACGCTGGCTTTCTGGGTGCTTAAGGCAACATGCCCAAATTCAGAAGAACGCGTTTCCGGGTGTGCCAACAGGGTATCAGTCTGCTTGGTGTCCACAACCGATTCTACCTGTGTGGACGTTGCGCTTTCCCACCAGTTCCAGGCAGAGTTTCCATATTCAGACGATTCAAGTGATGAACCAAATGCCTGAGTGCTGGAAAGCGCGGTAGCCGCAATTGCGAATGCCAGGGTTTTGCCTTTTACAGTTTTTGAAAGTGTAGTAAACATAATGTTTAGCCTCATGACTTTACGAGATTAATATAAATGGCATCTGTTTGATTTGATAAGCCATTTGTGGATGAGAAATTCTTATAAAAAAGAATTTATAAAAGAGTTTCTCTACGCAGTGATGAGGATTTTAGTGGGTATATTGTTTAAACTGTAGGTGTCAAAGGATTGAAATCGTTTCAACTGATAGTTACAAGCATCCAGGGGAACTATCAGCGCCTTGGCCGCATTGCCCCTGGTCATAGGCCTTGAGGGAGTGTCCTCAGAGCTCGAAGATGAGTTCATCCAGCACAACAGGCTGGTTGCGCCGGGCATGTTCCAGCATATGATCGATAAATACACGGGTTTTGGCTGGCAAGTACTGCCGTGAGGAGTAATAAATCATGACCTGAATCGGGTCGGTTTCATAATCACGCATCACACGCCGGAACAAGCCTTTTTCGATACAGGAATTGGCATGTTCAATACCAATGGTTGATATGCCTATACCCATCTGTACGGCTTTCATTGCGGCCGATAAATTATTAACAACCAGGTTGCCTTTAGGCTCAAATTGAGTGATTTGGCCATTCTCATAGAAATTCCAGCTACGCTTTCGGCCGGTGGTTGATGAGCGGTAGGCAATACAGTTGTGTTGATGCAAATCTTCCGGCTTATGCGGTTCCCCATACTTTTCAATGTAACTGCTGCTGGCAACCAGAACCGGTTGGAGTTTGTAAAACTCTCGTGCAATCAAGCCACTATCCAGGTTGGGCATAATCCCAATGCCCACATCGGCACCATCTTTCACCAAGTCACTCACTCGATCATCGAAGGTGAGATCCAGCTCGACATCGGGGTACTTTTCAAGAAACGAAGGGATCTGAGGCAGGATGACCATGCGACCAAAACTGTCTGGCAGGTTTACCTTTAAGCGACCATTCGGCGCCTTTTGTTTGTCGGTGCTGAGCCTGATCTGGTCCTCTAGCTGTTCCATCAGCGGCCCTGTACGGCGGTAGAGTTCCTGGCCGTCTTCTGTCAGTGTCAGGGAGTGCGTGGTGCGGTGAAACAGGCGCACCTCCAGCGTTTTCTCCAGCTGTGCAATGGCTTTGCTGACGGCTGCCGAGGAGACACCCAAGGTACGCGCAGCAGCTGAAAAATTGCCGTTCTTAACCACGGCTGCGAAGGTATTGAGTTGGTTGGGGATCATATAGCTGTCGTTCCAGTCGGGTCTCAGGGGCCATCACCTGGGTGAAGTGACGGTCCTGAGACTCATAATAGCCCGCAAGGTTTCACTACGGGCTGAGTTTCCGAGTATTTCTTTAGCACCAGTAATCAATGATGGTCATAAAACAGCTTCTGTCGCGCTTCACTGTCCTGCAGTAGCTGTTTCAGCTCATCGTTTTTGTCCATGAGGTGCTCCAGCCTGGAGCGGCTCAGGGCGTATAGCCGTGCGGGCGTCTGTGCTATGACAGAGATATCCGGATGGCTTTCACCGAGCAGGGAAGACTCACCAAAGGAATCACCGGCGATCAGTGTGCTCAGGGGGTGCTCAATGCCCTGTGAGTGCTGCTGCAATCGAACGTTCCCGCGGCTGACAATGAACAAGTGTTTACTCAGTGAGCCCTGCCGGATCAGGTATTCATGTTTTTCCAGCGTAATCGGCTCACACTCCTGAGCAACCAGCCTCAGCAGCCGAGGTGGCAACTGAGCAAACAGGGGGACGCGTGCCAACAGCACTTTGGGGTCATCGTGCAGTTGCTGAATCGGCTGGCCCCGCAGTGCTTTCAAGCGTCGACGCAGGTTGGTGATGATTTCATCGCCAACGCCCTTGGGAATGGTGCCCAAATTAACCTGTTCCAACGTGGTTTCCAGCTCAGCCAAAAGCACAATGCGTTGGCCCAGACGTTCCTGCGTTAAGAGCGCAAACTCAGGGAAGTCGTGATTCATGCGATGCAGTTTATCAATCGCGAGCCGGTTCCACTGGCGATACTGGTCCAGTACGCGTTTGACCACTTCAGAGGGAGTGGATTCAAGCCCCGCCAGTCGCTCCAGCGAGAGAACGACATGATTGCTGCCCTGGAAGTGTCCCCAGGCGAGCTCATAGTAATGACCAATGTGGGAAATGCGCACACGTTCCACGAGCCTGTGCAGCAAGCGGCTGTTGCCAAAGTGCCGAAACAGCCAGTGTTCAATATATTCGTATTGCCGATGGCCGCTCACCTGATGGAAAGCGTGGTCATAACGGAGGTTATCCATCTGCTGATTCAGAATACCTAGCAGGCGACGCGTGGTGCCTTCACTGAGGTGCCCCTGATCGAACATGCTGTTGTAGTAGGCTTTTTCTTCAGCCAGAGCGCGTAGAAAAAACAGGTTGAACTCTTGTTCAGATGAAAGCTGCCGTGTTCTTAACGTGCTGATTTCAGCTCTGGCCTGAGCAATGGCCTGGTGACTGCGCAGATTCAACCGGTGGCCTACTCGGCTGGAGAAGAGACCACCTTTCTGCAGCTCCGGAAGGCGCTCAAGGGCTCGTTGTTGGGCCCTCAGCTTGCGTTCCAGCAAAGCCAGTTGGTCAGCTAAGGGTGGCTGGTCCAGTTTCAAAGCGCGCATGGCCGGTTTAATGGTCAGCCCCTGTACCAGCAGTGTGAACAGCACGGCTCCGGTGACCAGTGCAATAAACAGATCCTTGAAAGGATACTCCGGCAAACTCAGTACGATTGCCAGGGCGATGGCACCACGCAAACCACCCCAGAACATGATGAAGCGATAACCCAGACCAACGGGCTCGACACCGGGGAGCCGGTTAAACAAGGGCAACAAGCCAAAAATGACCAGTCCACGTGACACCAGCATCGCCAGAATGACCCAGAGCAGCAGGTCCCAGGATGCCAGCAACTCCGGTAGATTAACCTGCATTCCCAGTAGCAGAAACAGCAAGGCATTTGCGGCAAAAGCCATCACGGCCCAGAACTGTTCAAGATATGCCCGCACTGATTGCGCGATACGCAATCGCCCCCAGGTACCCAGTGTCAGACCCGCCCCCAACGTGGCCATAATACCGCTGACATGCAGCAGTTCCTCTGCCGCCAGAAACGCCAGATAAGCCAATACAATGGTCAGGCCGATCTCAAGAATCGGGTCAGAGTCCAGCCAGCCAATCAGCTCGCCGCCCAGGTAGCCAACGACGACGCCAAACAATAAGCCACCGGCAAAGAGCACACAGAAATCCAGCAAACTGCTGCCCAGCGCCTGGCTTGAAAATACGCCGGTTGCAATCACGGCCAACAGAATCTTTGACAGTACCAGTGCGGTGGCATCATTAAACAGGCTTTCGCCTTCAATCAGGGTCGAGAGTCGAGCGGGAGCGCCCACTTGTTTGAACAGGGCGATCACTGCAACGGGGTCTGTCGCACTGAGGATGGCTCCGATCAAAAGGGCTGCCATCAGGTCGATATCCAGCGCTTGCCAGACGATTACCCCAATCAGCCCTGTTGAAAGCAGCAAGCCCGGAATCGCCAAGGCAAGTACTTGCACCGAATTTCGCCGCAACTGGCCCGCATCCAGGTTGTAACTGGACTCGAAAATCAGAGCGGGCAGAAACACGTACAGAATCAGGTCTGGCGAGATATGCAAGGCCTGTTCAACCTTGCCCAAGGTGGGAAACTGGTTGCTGGCAAGGCTAATGCCTATTCCGGCCAGTACCAGAAGTACTGTAAAGGGAAGCCCGGTATGCCTGGCCAGCTGATAGATGCTTAGCGCTAGCAGTAACAGGGTAAAAACGATACCCACTACTTCTGCGACAGGGTGAATAGCGTCCACTGCCAGCCGTCCTCCCGGTTAGCCCACAGCCAGCTGCAGGGCAGGCGATTCATGTAACGTGAACCGCTGAGTTGATAAATCCAGGGCCGTATGGTGACAGCACCTATAGCCTGCAATGTAACATTCCGGGTTATCTCCAGTCATCCAATGGGCTGATCTCAGAAGTGAACCTCGATTCAGTGTAGCCACTGGACTACATAAGATTAATTACATATTGTTGACGGCCGATGCGTATTCTCCCTGATCAGGATCAACAGGACGTAATACTTTATCGGCAT
Source organism: Marinobacterium sp. (assembly GCA_048264005.1). Taxonomy (GTDB): domain Bacteria; phylum Pseudomonadota; class Gammaproteobacteria; order Pseudomonadales; family Balneatricaceae; genus Marinobacterium. The sequence continues at coordinate 40,277 of JBLXDP010000015.1, read as the reverse complement.
AATAAAACACCTGTAATACTGAACCCCCCAGGGTATTGCCCTTCAGGCAGGAGGCCTCTTCGTATGCCAAATACGAAACTCATGGATAGTAGCTCCAAGCGCACCGTGTTGATCAGCATTGTCATGCTGGCACTGTTTTCATGGCTCGCATTCTGGACCTACACACAAGTCTCCGTTGATTCCACCCAAGATGCGCTTTCCAGTCAGCTGCACGAAAAACAGCTGTATCGGTTTGACAGCTCTTTGGCTGCTGTTAACCAGCGTGTGTCACAGCTTGAGCTTCAGGCAAAGGCAGTGGTTGACCAGTATGCACAACAATCTGCACAGTCACGCTTGAAGGGGTTTCAGTCGGGTCTGGAACAGTTGTTGCGTGGCTCACATGATGTGGCTGGAGCCGCTTTGTACACGGGGTGGCCCAGCAGTCAGGCGCAAATGGTGTGGGCGCGTGAAGGAACAAATATCCGGCAGGTTAAAGCAACGGGAGCACCTGACTGGCAAGCCCTTGAGCAGGACGAACTGAACAAGGCTTTGAACAAGGGCGAGCGCTGGTGGAGCCCCATGTATGTGCACCCTCAAACGGGCAGGCAAGTGGTAACACTGGTGCAGCCGACCTTTTCTGCTCAGACGCAGCTGAACGGCTTTATCACACTGGATTGGAATATCGCGGCCGGTTTGCAATTGGTGCAGGGTGTTTCGGCAACACCTGATACCCTGTTTTGGCTATCTGACACCCTCGGTCAGTTGGCCTATCCGCCCGAGGCGGATTCCGCCAAAACTCAGCAGCTGATGGCTCAGGCCAATGCGCTGACACCGATGAATATCTTTCTGACAGGCTTTGACCATATTCGAATGGAAGACGCTGTTTATCCGGTTGAACTCTATTACGCGCCTGTCGATAACAACTTGAGACTGTCGGTTGCGGTGCCTTTAGCCGCGACAACAGCACCCTTGGATGCCCTGTCGGATCAGCATCAGCGTTATCTGCTGGTGCTGGGGATGGTGATTGTGGCACTGACGCTGTTGGGATTGTGGAAACTGATCCCGGCATTGCATAACCTGCGCAGCTCTAACCTCGATAAGCTTACAGGCCTGCCGAACCGTTTGCGCTTGATGCAAGATCTGGAAAAGGACAGCTCCGTTAGCCTGGTGCTGCTGAATCTGGATCGTTTCCGCGAAGTGAACAGCCTGTTTGGTGATAGCTGTGGCGACCTGATCCTCAGGGAAGTGGCGCTGCGTCTGGAGTCCTTTCTGTCCGGTATCGATCACAGCGGAGCAAAACTGTACCGTATCGATGCCGACGAGTTTGCCATTGCACTGCCACGTCGCCGTCCGGAAATGGTCGGAACCCAGCTGGAAGAAATGCTGGTTTGCATCCGTCGTGACCCCGTCCTCTGGCAGAACCATGAGATCGGCTTGAGCGCCACCATTGGTGCGGTGGTACCCTGGTTTGAAACGCCTCAGGAACACAGTCTTTATATCCATGCCCGTGAAGCGCTCAGGGAAGCACGCACCCGCGGTCTGCATTGCCGCGTCTACGATGGCTCCGAAACGCTGACACAGGAGTTTGAGCACAACCAGAAGTGGGCAGGCAAGCTGCGTGATGCTCTGGATACTGAAGGGCTGGTGGCCTGGTATCAGCCGATCCTGAACAACACCACCGGTCGAATCGACAAATACGAGTGCCTGGTGCGTATGCTGGATCAGGACGGTGGTGAGGTGATCAGCCCCGGCAAGTTTTTGGGCGTGGCCGGCAAACTGCGAATGGAAGGGCATATCACACGCGTCATGGTGGAAAAATGCTTCCAGCGCTTTGCCAATACGGCGACCCAGTTCTCGATCAATTTGTCATACTCGGACTTGCTTCAGGAGGACCTGAAAGCGTTCATCCTTCAGCGTCTTGATGAAACCGGTGTAGGTCCGCGAGTGATCTTCGAACTGCTGGAAACCGCTAATATCGAAAACTACGAGCAGGTGCGTGCATTTGTGGGAGAAGTCAAAAAACGCGGCTGCCGTATCGCCATTGATGATTTCGGCACCGGTTACTCCAACTTCGAGCATTTGCTGCAGTTGCAGGTGGATTTTCTCAAGATCGATGGCAGTCTGATCCGCAATCTGGATAAGGATCCGAACTCGCGTCGAGTCGCGCGTGGTATTGTCGGTCTGGCACGTAGCATGAAGATTGAAACGGTGGCCGAATATGTCCACTCGCCTGAGATCCAGATGGAAGTACTGCGTTTGGGGATCAGCTTCTCTCAGGGTGAATTGATTGGTATGCCCGAACCTGAGCTGCGCGTCAGTATTCCCAAAGAGCTTACACGCCTGTCCTACTCCGGTCGCAATGTTGCCAAAAGCGTTCTTAAAGTATGAAACTGACTTTTTGAAATAGAGCAGCGATAGAGTAACAAGATAAACAAGGCAGGCCCCGGTTGGGGCCTGTTGCGTTTCTGACCAGCAAAATCTAATTGGCCAGCTTGATCATCCGGTCTGCCAGCGCTTGATATGCCGGGATGCTATAGCAATCATTGGCACTGTTTCTGGCGATGGGGTGGGATGCAAAGCGAGCAATCACCAACTCGGCAGCCGGGTCAATATAAAGGCTCTGGCCATGAACACCGCGCGCCATGAAGGCCTGATGCTCATTACCGGTAACCCACCACATGCTGCGGAAAGTCCAGCTTTCCATGCTGGAATCAGCCGGTTTCTTGAAGGCCGGAAAATGAGCGCCAGCGCGAATATCTTTCGCCACATCAGGGTGCAGAATCTGCTCACCGTTGTACTCACCGCTCTTGCGCAGCAGTTCTCCCAAACGGGCAATATCCCTCAGGCTCGCATTCAAACCGCCGCCTGAGAAGGGGGTGCCATAACCGTCCACCTGAAATTGAGCTGCACGTTCCATGCCGATTTTGCTCCAGATTTTCTCTTCCAGATAATCCGCCACCGACATGCCCGTCACACGGGCAATCAGCCAGCCAATAACCTCGGTGTTGGCCGTACGGTAGTTGAAGTCCTGTCCGTGCTCACCCTGTTTTTCAACCTTGGGCAGGTATTCATAAAACCCATTAGGTCCCTTGTAACCGGGGGGCTTCGGCAGTGGATTTCCTGCCGCCGAGAATGCCCATATTTCGGATTTCGGGTCGGAGTAATCCTCATCGAAATCGATACCGGTGGTCATATCGAGTACTTGCTTGACCGTGGCATCGCCAAAGCCGGATGACTTCAGCTCAGGAATATAATCCGAGATGAGTCGGCTTTCGTCGATCTTGCCCTGCTTGATCAAATCCAGTGCCAGGGTGCCGGCAACTGCTTTGGTCATCGACATCATCAGGTGGCGGTCGTAATCCTTGAAGCCACCAAGATACTGTTCATACACCACCTGGCCCTTGTGCATCACCAAAATGCCATCGGTGTAGGTTTCGTTCAACATCTGTTTCCAGCTGATGGCCTGCTCACTGCCCCAGGGCGTATAGGTCAGCGTTTCCAGTTCGCTATCCAGTGCATAGGGCAGGGCAGATGGTGTCGTATTACGGCGGCTTACCAGGGTAGTGGGTACAAACTCACTCATATGTCCGACGCTGTAGCGTAAGGCCGGGAACCGAAAGAAGGAGCCGTCTGCCAACTGAACGTGTTTGTCCGCAGGGGGAGGGCTGCCTTGCATCCACTGCATGATTTCAGGTGCTGATTCCTTGGCGGACAAGAAGCGGCCGTTATCCAGCTGGCACTCCATGGCCTGAACCGCCAATGGCAGGCCAAGGAGGGCCGCTGCAGCCATGTGCTTTACTACTCGCATACTGACTCCGATATCAGAATTGGCGTGCGCGGACCATGGCGTCCATACCGCCATCGACGAACAGAACACTGCCATTCATGAAGCTGGACTGGTCTGATAACAGGAAAGAGGCCGCTGAAGCGATCTCACTCGGCGTACCGGCACGACCCATGGGAGCGACAAAATTGCGTACCGCTTCGCCAAAGCGCGGGTCATCAATAGACGCTTGATGAAGTGGGGTTTCGACAGCGCCGGGTGCAATAATATTCAGGCGCATCCCCTGACGACTCCATTCCACTGCTTTGCGACGGCCGTAAACAGTGACCGCATATTTGGACGCTGCGTAGGCTGTATGGAGTTCGCCACTGGCCTCGGCGATCTCTCGGGCCTTGGCTTCATCGTTTTCCAGCATGGCTTCGGCCATGGCATGAGGCGCTGCAACCTGATGACTGCCGGCAACGGAGCCAATGATTACGGCCTTGCCGCGACCGCTGGCCAGAAGGGCTGCTTCCAGGCCATCGAGGTACTCGGACACACCAAAATAGTTAACACCCACTATCAGTCCAATCGACGGCGCGGTAACACCTACACCTGCGCAGGCAACGACAGCGTCCAGCGATCCACCACATGCCTCAAGAGTGCCCCTGATGGCTTGCTGGCGACCTTCAATTGTTGAAAGGTCTGCATTTACATCGGCGTTGGCGCGGTCAACCCGGATCAGAGTATGACCTTCGTTTTCCAGCTGTGCGCATACGGCGGCGCCGATACCGGAGGCTGCACCGGTGACTGCGATAGTTGGCATGTTCTAGTCCTCGTTGTTATTAGTGTCTATTGATGACTATGCAAGCGAGTCCCGCATGACACTTCGTCCATTCAGACTAGGACGGCTGCTTCGCGGGGATTCGCTGGTTGGGATACACGTGTTACCACGAACAGCATGGCCATGGCGAGGAATGTTGAGCTACAGCCCAGCAGCAGAGAGTAGCGCAGTGACTCGGCACCCAGCATGGGCGCCATCAAGTCACTCAGCGCGCCCACAGCCAAAGGCCCAACACCAACACCCAGCAGGGTAACCAGTACCGTTTGGCAGGCCATGGCTACGGCGCGACTGTCGGGTGACACCAGTCGTGTGATCATGCTGAAACAAGGGCCGACCCACCAGACGGAGAAAAAGCCGTTCAGTGCACACCAGAGCATGGCCGTAGGGATCTGATACCCAAACACCATCATTGTGCTGTCGGCAGGCCAGAGCAGGTAAGTCGTCATGGCAATAATCCCCACCGCGTGACCGAATTGAGGGATAAGCAGTTGCCAGCGTGGATGGGCGCTGATCAGCCGGTCGGTGATCCAGCCGCTGAACAGCATGCCTAATGCTGCAGAGCCGCCACCGACAAAACCGGCCAGAATACCGGCCTGTTGCAAGTCCAGCCCGTGGGAGCGCACCAGAAAGGTGGCATTCCACATGCCGTAGGCATTGGCACCCAGAGTACTTAAACCGGCGGCAAAGATTAGATAGCGGTAGGGGCGTAGATCCCAAAGGGACTTCAGAGTCTCAAGCAGCGACAACGAAGCGGATTGCGTTTCCTGAGGATGGTCCCAGGTGCCGCGCACCGGTTCTTTGACCATCAGGATAACCGCCGCAATCAGGCTGGTAGGGATGGCCACCAGGATAAACCCGGTTCGCCAGCCGTATTGCTCTACTACCCAGGCGCCCGCACTCATGGCAATAATCACTGCCAGTGTTGGTGCAGTGCTGAAGCAGCTAATGGCAAAGGCACGGCGGTTGGCTGGATAAAGGTCGGCAATCATGGAAATGGAACTGGGTGTGACGGCTGATTCGCCGATGGCCACCAGCATACGGGCCATCACCAGCACCACGAAGCCGGTGGCGAAGCCACACAAGAGCGTGGTGCCACTCCAGATCAGTGCACTGGCCGCCAGCACATGAGTGCGTTTCATGCGGTCGGCCAGGCGGCCGGCGCCCAGGCCAAAGAAGGCGTAGACACCGGCAAAGGCCAACCCGGACACCAGCCCCATGGCGGTATCACTGGCATCGAATTCCTGTTTGATCGGCTCGATCATCACCGCCATGATCTGGCGGCCAATAAACGTGTTGGTGTAAAGCAGTGCCAGCAACAGGAGCATGCCATGTCGACGCCATACCGGTGTATGAACTGCAGGATTGTTCGTCAACATGGGGGGCTCCTTTTGAGTCTGCTGTTAGCGCAGTACCAGGCAAGGTAAAGGGTATTTAGATGAGGCCTTTTTCTTTCGCCATGGTCAGCGCAAGATCCTCGATCATGTCTTCCTGGCCACCGACGGTGCCGCGACGGCCGAGTTCGACCAGGATGTCACGGGCCTGAATGCCGTACTTCTTCTCCGCGCGCTGGGCAAACAGCAGGAAGGAGGAGTAAACGCCCGCATACCCCAGCGTCAGTGCATCACGGTCGACACGAATCGGCTGATCCATGATCGGGAAAACGCGGTCTTCGGCCACATCCATGATTTTGTAGAGATCGATACCGGTCTCGACGCCCATGCGATCCAGCACGGCGCAGAATACTTCGAGTGGCGTATTGCCTGCACCGGCGCCCAGGCCAGCTACGGAGCCGTCGATACGTGCAGCACCGGCTTCAATCGCCGCCAGTGAGTTGGCGATACCCATGCCCAGGTTGTGGTGGCCGTGGAAGCCCACTTCAACATTGGCGGGCAGTTCGGCCCGCAGCAGACCGATTTTGGCACTCACTTCATCCGGCAACATGTAGCCTGCGGAGTCGGTAGCGTAGATGCAGTTGGCGCCGTAACTGACCATCAGTTTGGCCTGCTCGAGAATCTTCTCCGGGCTGACCATGTGCGCCATCATCAGGAAGCCGACAGTGTCCATCTCCATTTTGGCGGCCATGCCGATGTGCTGTTCGGATACGTCAGCTTCGGTGCAGTGTGTGGCCACACGGATGGTGGACACACCCAGATCCTTGGCCATTTTCAGATGATCGACCGTGCCGATACCGGGCAGCAGAAGCGCCGAGATTTTGGCGTTCTTCATCTTGGGAATGACGGCACCCAGGTATTCTTCATCGCTGTGGGCCGGGAAACCGTAGTTCACCGAAGTGCCGCCGAGGCCATCGCCGTGGGTCACTTCTATCAGCGGCATACCCGCTTCATCGAGACCTGTGGCGATATTGACCATCTCGTCCAGGCTGATCTGGTGGCGCTTGGCGTGCATGCCATCGCGCAGACTCATGTCATGGAGGGTTACTTTCTTACCGTTCAGATTCATCTCTTTCTCCTCCGTTAGCCGCGTTCAGGCAGGCTGATGCTGCCGTTGGATACTTCTTCGGCGAACATCTCAGCGGTACGCAGACCGGCCGCGGTCATGATGTCCAGGTTACCGGCATACTTGGGCAGGAAGTCACCCAGACCTTCCACTTCCATAAAGCAGGTGACACGCTTGCCGTCGAACACAGGCCCATTCACCAGGCGGTAGCCCGGTACATACTTCTGTACCTCTTTCACCATGGCATGCACGGACTCGGTGATAGCGGCCTGATCTGGCTCGCCTTCTGTCAGGCAGTGGATGGTGTCACGCATGATCAACGGCGGCTCGGCCGGGTTGATGACGATGATCGCCTTGCCCTTCTTGGCACCACCTACCTTCTCCACTGCACCGGCGGTGGTACGTGTGAATTCATCGATGTTCTGACGGGTACCTGGACCCACGGAGCGAGACGATACCGTGGCGACGATCTCGCCATATTCCACCGGCTGAACACGGGAGACTGCGGCTACCATCGGGATCGTCGCCTGGCCACCACAGGTCACCATGTTGACGTTCATTTCCAGATTCTTGGCGTGGTCGGCCAAGTTGACTGGCGGTACGCAGTAGGGGCCGATGGCCGCAGGCGTGAGATCAATCATGATCACGCCCAGCTCGTTCAGCTTGCGGCTGTTTTCGGCATGCACGTAGGCTGAGGTCGCATCGAAGGCGACGCGAATATCATCCGCGATGACATGTTCCAGCAGACCATCGACGCCGGTGGCGCAGGTCTTGATACCCATCTCTTCGGCACGCTTGAGACCTTCGGAGGTTGGATCGATACCTACCATCCACACCGGCTCAATCCACTCGGAGCGTTTCATCTTCATCAGCAAATCCGTGCCGATGTTACCAGGGCCGATAATGGCCGCTTTCAATTTCTTGGACATGATGTAATTCCAGCTAGTCGTGATCGGTCAGACGTCAGGGGGCAAAACTGATTGAACAGCTGCCCAAGCCTTCAGCGGTCAGGCTGAAGTGATCACCGGCTGCAGCCGGGACCAGCGGTGCCAGTGCACCGGACAGAATGATCTCGCCCTTACGGAAGGGAATGCCGTACTGGCCCAGAGTGTTGGCCAGCCAGGCGACGGCTTCAGCCGGGTGGCCCTGAACTGCAGAGCCAAGACCGGAACCCGCGGGTTCACCATTCTTTTTGATCTGCATGGCAACGGCGGCCAAGTCCAGGCTGTTGGGATCGGTATGGGTTTCACCAATGACGAATACGCCACAGGACGCGTTATCCGCCACGGTATCCACAATGCTGATGCGCCAGTCATCGATGCGGGAATCCACGATCTCGAAGCAGGGTGCAACCCACTCGGTAGCCGCCAGTACATCTTCGGCCGTCACACCGGAGCCGGTCAGATCTGCTTTCAGGCAAAAGGCGATTTCACCCTCTGCACGGGGTTGTATAAGTCCCGCCAGGGACAGACTGACTTCAGCCCCATCGGTAAAGTGCATGCGGTTGGTGAGGAAACCAAAGTCCGGCTGATGCACATTCAGCATCTCCTGAACGGCTCTGGACGTGACGCCAATTTTTTTGCCAATGACCCGCTCGCCATCGGCCTCACGCAGTTTCAGCGTGTGCAGGGAGATATGATAAGCATCGTCGATGCTTAATTCGGGGTAGCGTTCGACCAGTGGCGACAGGGTGCAACCTTCCTTAAGTGCGATGTGCAGCTCGCTGCCCAACTGATGAATGAGGGATGTGTTCACTAAAAGTCTCCTTAGCCCCAGACGCTGCCTTCGGCACCGCCATCCACTTCGATGACCTTGCCGGTGACCCAGCTGGAGGCGGGCGTGGCGAAGTACAGTGCAGCAGCGGCGATATCTTCCGGTTCACCAATGCGTTTAAGCGGCGTGTGCTGGGCCATTTTCTCCAACATTGCGGCAGGTGCCGCGTTCTCCAGTGCGGCCGTTCGAATGGGGCCGGGCGCGATCGCGTTGACGCGCACATCCGGAGCAAAGTCCTGAGCCAGCAACTTGGTCAGGTGTGTCAATGCAGCCTTGGCGGTCCCGTAGGCACTGAAATGCTGCTGGATATAGCGTGCGGCACCTGAGGTGATATTGATGACATTACCGCCACCGGACTTGCGCATGTGGGGCACACATAACTGGGTGAGTGAGTAGGCCGAGGTCACATTGAACTCGAGTACATGGGCGAATTCGTCCGGTGTCATCTTGAGCGGATCGTTGGGGCCCGAACCACCGGCGTTGTTGACCAGGTGAGTAATCTTGCCCATGCCTTCGGCGGCACCGGCCACGAGGGCTTCACGTTGGGCCTGATCGTTCACATCACAGCTAATGGCCAGCGCTCGACGACCCAAAGCACGGATTTCATCCGCCACTTTTTCCACATCCGCCAGGGTGCGAGCCGAACAGACAACATCGGCACCCGCTTCGGCGTAGGCCAGCGCGATGGCACGGCCCAAACCGCGGCCGGCACCGGTAATAACGGCGACCTGGCCGTCCAGAGTGAAACGCTGCAAAAGCGACATGGAGTCTCCTTGGTAGTCAGGGGGCAGAGAAACAGGCCTGCGCTTATAACGAAGGCAGGCCGTGAACAGAGATCAGGCGGATACAGACCAGAGGTCAGGCAGGCCTGGGTCGGTACTCTCGATAACGCGCTTGAGCAGCAACTTGAGTGCCATGGCATCGCCCAGTCCCAGAGCTTCCACCACGTCCTGTTCGACTGCTTTTGCCTGAGCGATCTGATGCAGTGAGGCTTCACGACCATCTGCCGTCATGCGGTAACGGCCATTCTCGATCACCACATGTCCGCCGTTGATCAGCACTTCCATATCCGCCTGATCAACAGTGGAACCGGTGTAAGCGATATACTCGTTGATGCCTTCAAGTGTCAGACCATCGCGAATACAGAGCACCGACAGGATGAAGAACTGCGGCTGCTCCAGGCCCTGATCACTGAGCAATGACTGCAGACGATTGATCAATTGGAAGTGAGCACGGCCCAGCAGATAACCCAGCAGGTCTTCGGTATAACTGCACTCCGGTGGCGGCTCGCTGCGGGTCAAACGGACTTCTTCACGCGGTTTAAGTGCTGCCAGCGCATACTGGCCGCTCTGGAACACTAGCGGTGGGCGCTCGCTCTGATCAAAACTGAGCACTTCACCAATGAAAATAATGTGATCGCCGCCATCATGCACAAAGGCGGTACGACACTGGAAACGGGCGGTACAGCTGGGCAACAGAGGGGCGGTGGTCAGGCCGTCATCCAGTTCGATACCGGCGAACTTGTCTTCACCGCGGGAGGCAAAACGGCCTGAGAGGCCTTCCTGCTCCACAGAAAGCACATGTACGTTCCAATATTTGGATTCATTGAACACCGGCAAGCTATTGGCATTTTTGGCCAGGCTCCAGAGTACCAGCGGCGGATCGAGGGAAACCGAGTTAAAACTGTTGGCGGTAATCCCGACGGGAGTACCATCCTGGGCGGTTGCGGTAATGATGGTGACACCCGTAGTAAAGGTGCCCAATGCTGCACGAAAGGCTTTGGAATCAAAATTATTATTAGTCATTGTATGCCTCTGCTGACCGGTGAGTCTGAGGCGAGTATTGCAGTGGCGACAAGGCCCATCATCGTCTTTATGGACTAAGACTCTAAACGCCCAGTCGTCCATCTGGACGAGGTATTCAGATGTGGCAGAGGGTAGTAATGTGCCAGTCATAACAATAAAAGCAGCCATCTCTGTGGCTACCTAACACCGAGGAGAAAAGAATGACTGCAGCTCTGCAAACCGGCGCCAATATCCAGGCGCTTTTGAGTGCTCAACAGCAGGCGTTTAACCGTGAAGGTGCTGTCAGCGCCGAAACCCGCAAGGCGCGTATCCAGCAGGTGATCGACCTGCTGGTGGATAACAGCGATGCCCTGGCTGATGCCATGGGCGCCGACTTTGGTGAAGATCAGAACGGTGGTCGTCCGCGCGCATTCTCGATCATGAACGATATTCTTGGCTCTTTGGGATCGCTCAAGCATGCCCGTGATCATCTGGAAGCCTGGCTGCAAACCGATGCACGCACGCCCTTTGCACCCTATGACCAGATGGGCGGTGAAGCTGAAGTCATGCACCAGCCCAAGGGTAGTGTCGGCATCATCGGTACCTGGAACGCACCTCTGTTTACTCTGTTCAGCCCATTGGCGTGCGCACTGGCAGCAGGTAACCGTGCCATTCTTAAGCCCTCGGAAATTGTGCCTCAAACCGCCGCGCTGGTTGCCCAGTTGGTCAGCGCTCACTTGGACCCAGAAGTAGTGGGTGTGGTGACCGGGGATGCCGAGATCGGCGCTGTCTTTGCTGGTTCACCGTTCAACCATTTGGTCTTCACCGGCAGCACGGCTGTGGGACGGAAAATCATGCGTGCCGCAGCTACGAATCTGGTGCCGGTTACCCTGGAGCTGGGGGGCAAGTCTCCGGTCATTATGGGTCGCAGTGCCGATGTGGATGACGCCTGCCGTCGCCTGGCGATAGGCAAGGGCACCAATGGCGGCCAGATCTGTATCAGCCCCGATGTGCTCTATGTACCAGTCGAGAAACTGGAAGCCAGCATTGCCGCGTTGAAAACCCATTTCTGTGCACTCTATCCAACCGTTGATGACAACCCTGATCTGGTTGCAGCCGTGAACGACGCTCACCTGCAACGCGTGGAAGCTTATTTGGCTGATGCTATGGCCCGTGGTGTGCGTATTGAATCCTCCCACCCGGATGCGCGTTTGAATACCCGTAAGCGTCCTCTGCGTTTGGCGATCAATCCACCGGCTGAAAGCCAGATCATGCAGGAAGAGATCTTCGGCTCAGCGCTGGTGATCAAAACCTACAACGAATTGCCCGAGGTGTTTGCAGATATCCACAGCCGTGGCCGTCCTCTGGCGCTGTATTACTTCGGTCAGGACAAGGAGGAAGAGCAGCAGGTGCTGACACAGACGCTGTCCGGTGGTGTTACCGTTAATGACCTGTTGATGCACGCCGCCATGCATGAAGCACCTTTTGGTGGTGTAGGTGCGTCCGGAATGGGCCACTACCATGGTTATGAAGGCTTCCTGGAGTTCAGTCATGCCCGTACCGTCTTCCGTGCACCGGGATACGACCCACGTGCGGAGTGGGGCATGTTGCCGCCGCACCATGATCAGTTCGAAATGATGATGCAGGCACAGGTCACCAAGGACTAATACCCATGAGTACACTTCTGCAAACTCTGGAAGAGGGCGTTTTGAGCCTGAGGCTCAATCGGGCCGACAAGCGCAACGCCTTCGACCGGGAACTTTATGCGGCTTTGACCGAATGCCTGCATGCCGCCGATCTGAATGCGGATGTACGGGTGATTCGCTTGTCTGCCGAGGGCGACTGCTTCAGTGCCGGCAATGATATTGCCGACTTCCTCGCCGAACCCGAGCAAGGCCGTCGCACCGACCCGCCGCTTTATCTGCTGCGAGCTTTGCGTGCCTGCAGCAAGCCCATCGTCGCGGAAGTGCGCGGCAAGGCCGTGGGTATTGGGGCTACGCTGTTGCTGCACTGTGATCTGGTGTACGCCAGCGAAGGCTCAGCTTTGATGTTCCCATTCGTTGCCTTAGGTCTTAGCCCTGAAGGCGGCAGTACCCAGCTGCTGCCGCAACTGGCCGGACATGTAAAAGCCTTCGAATGGCTGGTGTTGGGGCAGCCCTGTTCTGCAGAGGCTGCGGCTCAGTGTGGTTTGATCAATGCTGTACTGTCAGAAGGGCAGCTTTCGGAACAGGTGGATAAAGCCGTCCGCAAGTTGGCGAAACTGGACCCTGAAGCGGTGCAGCAATCTCGCCGACGTTTACAACAGGCATCCGGAGAACAGCTGGATGCGCTGATGAAAGCGGAGATGGACTTGTTTGAAGAGTTATTACAGCGTGAGGCTGCACAGCTGGCATTGAATGCCTTTGTGAACCAGTGAGGTTGAGCCTGGACAAGGCTTGAAAAGTAAACGGCTGCTCTAGTGAGTGGCCGCTTTTTTTTGGCATGAGCCTATGAGGTTATGACCAGAGTATATCTGGTTTCGACCTGCAGCCTTTGCATAATATAAATATTCGTCTGCTTTGGCCAAAAGCGCTTTTGCATTACTTGCATCGTTTGGAATATCTGAGGCTACACCAACACTGACCGTAACCCCTTGCGCGACTGAAGAATACTCATGGGGTATTTGAAGGCTTTCGATATTTTGGCGTAGTGATTCAGCCAGTTTTTTAGCGGATTCGAGGTCAGTTTTCGGTAGCAGACACACAAATTCCTCACCTCCAAATCGTGCTACAAAATCGGATGACCTCAATAGTGACTGATTAATTGATTTTGCTATTAGCGTGATGCATTCATCGCCTTTCAGGTGACCATAATGGTCGTTAAAATCCTTGAAATAGTCGATATCAATCATCATGAGTGACAAGGGCACAGCATCACGTTGGCACCGACGCCATTCGTTTTGCAGCATTTCGTCAAAGCTTCTGCGGTTTGCAATCCCTGTCAGGCTATCAATGAGCGCCAGGTTTTTTAGAGTTTCATTGAGTCGTTCAAGCTCAGTATTCTTCTCCTGAATAAGTAAGGATGCGGTGGCCGCGTTTTTGGCTTTTTCATGTAGTGCCCTCTGTAGTCTGAACATCATAAAAATGGCTACAGCACTAAACAGGATAAAAGCGCTGATTCGAAAAGCACTGAACTCACGCCAATCAGAATATACCTGATCTAAATCACGACCAACTGCCAATATAAGCGGCTTATCAAAATGAAGCTCTTCCGGTTGGATCGAGCGTAACGCCATTACCCGACTTTCACCGGTTGCATACACGGTACCTGTCAGGAGACTGGTCTGATTTCCACTTTCGACATGACGAGAGAAAAAGGACCCCGGTTGGGCTAAATTCATTCCTTTTTGATCACTTCGCTCGGGGTCCATGAGCAGTTGTGTGCCATCACCATGAGCAAGCGCTGACCACATATCCTTTTCATAGTTGACCGAGTTTAGTGTCAAACGAAAGCGCTCAGGGTCGATTGAGGCAACCACTACACCCTTGAAATTGCCTTCATCATCATTAACGCGTAAGGAAAGCACCATAATCCATTTATTAGTGACCGCCGTGAAAGGTTCACTCAGGTGTAGTGTGGTTGATGACGGATCATTCAATGCAGTCTGGAAGTATTCCCGATCACTAAAGTTCTGATTGAGAATCAGCCCTCTGCTGGAAGCAATAACATTTCCGTGTTCGTCCAGAACCGCTAAGCTTCTTACATCAATAAGAGCTTCTAGAAAGCCTTGAAGCTCGCGACTTGCATCAGATAGTCCTTCAGAACGTGACTGCCAGGACGGAACCTGTTTCCGCATCAACTCCAAGACCCTGCGTATAGCCGCGACCTGGTCGCTCAAATAGTGATCTACGATTTTGGTCTGCGCGGTTAGGCGTTGATATTCCTGAGATTGGATGGTGCGATAGTGGTCAGTCAGCGACCAAGTGATGTATGCCCCGAGTACCAGTAGGCAAATTAAAAGTGTTGACCATTCAAGTCGTGATCGATCATGGGACATAGTGGAATTGTTGTCCTTAGGACACATGCTTCAATACATCAGTTCGATACTACATGCAGTAACACTAATAAAAAACACCTCTTAGGTATAATCCCTTACATACTGGCGGTAAAATTGTCTCACTGAGTCAAGGTGAAGACCGGTAGCTTCAAATCATAGGCAATAGCCGCCAAGCGAATACCGGCTAAAGCGAAAATCCCGCCCGCAAATGCATACTCTGTTCGCACTTTTATCGTCCGCAAAATAAGGTAAAACCTGATTCCCAGAATGCCCCCACCTACCCAAAGGAAACCACCTGAAAATGTGGATTGTCTGCACAGGCTTCCATACGGCTAATCTCATTCAGCACCACCAGACTTTCCTTACCCGCTATGGCGAGCTTGATGCATTCCTGACGCGCCTCGTTGCGCTGCGTATCCAGTGCCTTGCCTTCGACAATATCTCCCGACTTCAGCGTCAACCTTACCGGGTACCTGAAGGTACAGGCGATTTCGATATAGTCATGCTGGTCACAGCTCATCATGGCGTTTACCTCTGGGGGGATGATCGGTGCTGTAATGGATCAGGTATTCAGAATAGCCTAGCGGCGCGGTCTGAGCCGGTCAGGATGACCGGGTCAGACGCACGACCTGGCTGGTAATCAGCATGATCATAAGTACTGACGCGCCAAAGGCATAGAGCCCGGAGTGGACTTCGATACTGGCGATGGCGCCGAGTTTGACGGTGACGATCAGGACGGCCACCACCAGAACATCCAGCATGGCCCAGCGGCCATAGCTGTGCATCAGGTGCAGGTAGCGCTGTATTCCGGGGCTGTCGGTCAGGCCGGGGGAGCAGAGTTTGAACAGCACGCCGATTTTCAGGATCGGCAGCAGGATACTGAAGCCCGCGACGACCGCGCCCAGCACCAGTTGGCCATTGCGAAACAGCTCCAGTACACCTGTGAGGACAGACATCGAATTCTGAATAATCCAGAACTTGCTGAGTGTGATCATGGGCAAGCTGATGCCCACGACAAACAGCACAGACGCAAGCACCAGCAGCCAGCGCAGCTGCCGGGCTTTGGATGCTGGAATCACGGCATGCGGAGTCCCCTCGATTGAGGGCGCTGTCACCTGACTCCCTCCCGGCCTGATGGCTCCTTTTTCAGGTTCACTGCCACCAATGCCCTTAGCCTCAGACAAGCCCCAGGCTCTCAGCCGCACGGTTGGCGGAGCACTGAAGCAGGTATTGGGTGATCTGATGCGCCACACCCGGTTCCGTATCCAGAGTGACCTTGGCGCCCAGGCTGGTCAGTCGCTCATAGGCGGCACGGGCGTGGTCGACCAGAATCACATCGTCGTCTTCACCGTGCAGGAGGTGGATGGCGGTCTTGGTTGGGGCCTGTTCCGGCAGGGCTGCGTAGCGGCCTGAGAAGCCCAGTACCAGTCCGGCCAGTCCGTCCTGTGCCTTGATCGCTTCCAGCGACATGATGGTGCCCTGGGAAAAGCCAACCAGGATGGTGTGTTCCGGGGAGACACCTTCGCGTACCTGCAAGGCTTCGACCATTTCGATAAAGCGGGGCAGAGCTTCGGCCACGCGCTGAGGGCGGCTTTCTTCGGTGATGTTCTGCAGCGAGAACCACTGACGTCCGCCGAAGGGGCCGTCGAACGGATCAAAGCCATCAACTACCAGGCAGCAGGCGCCGGGGATGGCCTGGTTGAAGGCTTCACCCAGCGGAGCCAGATCTTCCTTATTGCTGCCAACGCCGTGGGCAAAGATAAACAGGTATTCGGTGGTACCCTGCGCCGGGAATTCAATCATGGCCGGTAATGTCATATTAACTCCTTGTGGATAAGGCCCCCTGGTGCATGAAGAGATGTTGTCAGGGCCTGAGCATTGGAAAATGATACGCGTGCGATGGCCAAAGGCACAGTGTCGTTGGCCAATGGTTTCAATCAGGTTTTTGAATCCTTGTCCCCATTTTCAGGTGACAACGGTTTTCTTCTGTTCACTTAGGCTTAGGGCATCAACACAGAGCTATGGCGTGGGCGCAACGCTCCGTACGCCAGCCAATAATGATAAGAGGATAGGGCGATGCAGTATCACCTGAATGGCTTCAAACCCGGCAACTACGAAATTCCTGATGCGGCCCGTGAGCCCTATGCGATCCCGCCGATGGTGGATCTGCCCAAAGAGGTGGATGTGCTGATCGTGGGGTGCGGCCCTGCGGGGCTGGCGCTGGCACGTCAGTTGTCGGAGTTTGCCGATATCAAAACCTGCATCGTCGAACAGAAGTCTGGTCCCATGCTGTTTGGTCAGGCCGATGGTATCTCCTGCCGTACCATGGAGATCATGGAAGCGTTCAACAGCAGCGAGATGCTGGCGAAAGAGTGCTACCAGCTGCGCCAGAATGCCTTCTGGGAGCCGGACCCCGATAACCCCGCCAACATCAAACGTACCCACAAGGTGAGTGATGCACGCCTGGGTCTGTCCGAATTTGTACATGGCGTGGTGAACCAGGCCCGTCTGCATGAAATTCTGCTGGATGGTATGGAAAAATCCGTGACGCACCTGGTGCCTCATTACGGCCGTCGCCTGCTGGAGCTGGGCGTTGATCAGAGCCTGACACAGGACCTGAATGCCCATCCGATTACCGCCACCTTTGAACGTAATGATGAACAGTCAGCCCGGGTGGAAACCATCAAGGCCCGTTATGTGGTGGGCTGTGACGGTGCCCGCAGTGCCGTGCGTCGAAACCTGAACATTGCGCTGGAAGGCGACTCCGCCAACAAGGCCTGGGGTGTGATGGATGTGCTGTTGGTCACGAATTACCCCGATGTGCGCGTGAAGAGCTTTATCCAGTCCAGTGAAAACGGTGCGGTCATGCTGATCCCGCGTGAAGGCGGATATCTGGCGCGTATGTACGTGGAGCTGGATCTACTGGGCAAGGACCAGCGTGCCTCCGCACTGGACCTGACCGCGGACGACATCATCGCCAAGGCCCAGACGATCATGCACCCCTACAAGGTCGATGTGAAAGAGGTAGCCTGGTGGTCGATCTATGAAGTGGGCCAGCGTGTAGCCGAGCGTTTTGATGATACGCCGGTGGGTAATTCTGAGGGGCTGATACCGCGTGCATTTGTGGCCGGTGATGCCTGTCATACCCACAGCCCCAAAGGTGGCTGGGGCCTGAATACGTCTCTGCCGGATACGTTCAATTTGGGCTGGAAACTGGCGGCGGTGTTGCAGGGTAAAAGCGATCCCAAACTGTTGCAAACCTATGCCACCGAGCGCCGTAAAGTAGCGCAGATGCTGATTGATGCTGACCGGCAGATGTCCGCACTGGTAGCCACTAAGCCGACCGCCAACAAGGATGACAGCAAGCCCAAAACCACCACGGCAGATATCGAGAAATTCATCGCCCGCCAGAACGGTTTCATCGCCGGTACGTCTATTGGCTACGATGAGTCTTATATTGCCACCGGCCATCACAACCAGGGCCTGGCCACCGGCTACCCCATCGGTCAGCGTTTCCACTCGGCCCAAGCGGTGCGTCTGGCCGATGGTTGCCCAGTGCATCTGGGGCACCTGGTTAAAGCGGATGGCCGCTGGCGAATCTTTGTGTTCGGCAACATGCAGAGTCCGCTGGATGGCAACTCCGATGTGCGCAAACTGGTCGAGTTTCTGGAGCAGGACGATCTCTCGCCGGTGAAGAAGTACACGCCTGAAGGTGCCGATATCGATTCTGTGATCGATGTGTACACGGTGTTCCAGCAGCAGGGGCTGGCCATTGAAGAGATGCCGGACTATCTATGGCCGGTGAAGGGCAAACTGGGTCTGCGCGATTATGAGAAGGTGTTCGAAGCCGGTGACGCTGAGGATATTTTCGACATGCGCGGTATCGACCGTGAACAGGGCTGCATGGTCGTGGTACGTCCTGACCAGCACATCGCCAACATCCTGCCGCTGACGGCGCATGATGAGCTGGGTGCTTTTTTTGCGGAATTCATGCTGGCGCCTTAATCCCTGAGGTTCCTGATTAATAAAGCGCCCTGCCTCGGATGAAGCAGGGCGCTTTTGTTTTGAATCTGTTCGGGCTTTAAAGGCTTCAGTTAACACGATCCTTAATCGACACTATCCCACCGGTAATACCGACATAGACGGTGCCATCAGCGGCCAGCGTAATGGGTGCCCAGTTGTTATCGTACTGGCGGCCTGATCCGGTCAGAATCTTGTAGACGGTTTCGCCGGTTTCAAAATCCATGGCGACCAGATACCAGTTGTTATAAGGACTGCCATCCCCAGCCGTCATCTCCTCGAAGGTGTAGATAAATACCAGACCGGTTTCAGTCGAAAGCTTGGGCACATTGGACGGTGCCTTCTCTGGCGAGCGCCAGACAACATCACAGCCCGACTCGTCCTCACGCAGATCGATGCGCCATACGCCGCCTGCTACTGTGCTGAAGTCAGTCTGCTGGATGCTATTGGAGTAGCCGCTGTTGTTCTCGATCACAATGGAGCGATTGAGCGCAATCATGGAGTTGTCGGTAGCAGAGTGGCCGGGCTCGAACAGCGGTACCTGGCACAGCAGGCGCTGGCCATCGGCTTCAGGCAGGCGGTTGAATACCAGAAGGTTGATCTGGTCGTCTGCATTGTCGGTGATAGTGACATAGCGTTCTCCCATCAACGTCGGGCTGGTGCCGCTGCCCTGGTTGATTGAGCCGACCTTATGTGAGGAGCCGCGATCATAGGCTTCGCGCCAGACAATGGACGGCTTGTTATCGGCGCCACGTTTCATGGAGTACAAGGCGTGGTCGGAAACGATGTAGAGGCCCTTTTCATCCACGGACATGCCGTTCTGAATCTCTTCGCCCAGTGCAATTTTACGTACTTCACCGGTTTCAGGGTTCAGCGTACCCACACGGCCCTGACGGGTAGCCCACCAGATATAGCCGTCGAAGTCGGGCATGACTGAGGTAATCGGGTCGCACTCGCCTTCAGGGTTCGGGAACCAGTTGGTCGGCGTCATGCAATCCTGAGGCACATGTGGGGACAGGTCCCACTGGTCATCAATATAAAACTCCCAGCTGCCATTATCGAGTTGGCGGTGTGCCAGGCGGAGCAGGCGCTGTTTGCTGTCCGCCAGTACGACACGATCCTTATGGTCCAGAAAGTAATAGGCTCCGCCTGAGGAGTCGGTCATGACGATCGACTTGTCACGCTTGACGATACTTTCAAAGGTGGACGGGCGGGCGGGCAGATCAAAAGTGGCCAGCAGGCGCAGGCTGGTGGGCTCAAACAGGTTGATATTGAAGCCCAGGATGCTGCTGCACAGGGTGACCGGGAAGCCGGCACTGTTGAACGTCATGGTTGCGCATTGGCCTCCTGGCAGGGCGGTGGTATCGCGGCTCACCACTTCAGGGTTGATCCCCAGCGGGGTGGGGAAGTGGTTCACATCGGAGTTCCAGCCGTCGGAGTGCATCGTGCTTATTCCGGGTGGGGCCATGAATGGATGCGGCGCATTCCGGGTGGTCGAGATGGGCTTGGCGACAGCTGCACTACCCAGCACTTTCGCCGGTTGGGTCGGCACCTGATGTTTGACGGGCTCAGGAGAGATGCTGGCCTGCGTTGAGTAATTCCAGGCACCCATCACGAGGACGCCTGTACCGAGCAGGGTAAAGAGAGACTTACGCATATTCAGTTCTTCCTGTTGTTATCAAATACGCTGAATGTCGTGGAGCTGTTGGGGGACATCATCGCATAAAAAACCGGCCTCAGAAGAGGCCGGAACGAATGAAGAAGTAATGTTGTACGAGCTTAGAAGGCGTATTTCACGCTGAGTGAAATATTGTCGCGATCGGTCAAGAGTTTCTGTTTAACAGGGATGTCGGCATCGGCATCGCCCATGTAGCTCAGGTAGCTCAGGCCTACCTGAAGACCGGTCTGATGGGTGAAGTCAGCACCGATACTGAAGCGGTGATCGCCTTCGCCACCGATACCACCTGTCAGCGTACGGCCGCTGAGCTGGTGGGAGTAGGCCAGCGGTACGCTCAAGTCCCAGGACTCGGTAATACCGGGGTAGCTCAGTGACAGGCTGCTGCTGAACGCCAGGCCGTGATCATCGTAGTACAGCTCATTGGTTGAGCTGCCAGGCACACCCGCGATGCCCACTGAGTCCACATCCATGATGTCAACATAGGACAGCTCGGCCGTCAGGTTGACGGTATCCGCCAGCCAGGAGCGACCGAAGTTGATGATGGCGTTGACATTGGTCTGCAGGATATCGGCACGGGCCGGAGTCGGCATGGCGTTGCCGAAGAAGCTGGTGTTCACCAGTGCCGGAGCGCCTTCCTTGTAGGTTACTTCCGCTGCGACGGAGGCCATGCCCAAAGACGTGGTCATGGTGGCACCGTACAGCTTGATGTCATCAAAGTAGCGTACGCGGTAATCAGCACTGAAATCCGGGTTGATGCTCACTTCCGTCAACGGAATACGGTCGTGGTAGTTCATGAAGTAGAGACCCCACTCGGTTTCCATACTGGTACGGAAACGGGTACCCACGCCCCACTGACCCATATCATCCGGCTCAATATCGCCACGACGATTACCGAAGTAACAGGGCTGACCGGGGGCCGCACTCAAGCAGGTTGCGCCTTCACCCACTGCTTCACTGGTGCTCAGATAACTGCCTGGTTCAGGAACCTGAACCGGATGCCAGTTGTACTGCGCGTGGGCCAGCAGCGACCAGTTAGGGTTCACCTCGAACTGGGCTGATACCTGATCTTCCGGCAAAAGGATATCTTTTACTTCGATGCCGGGAATGCCGGTCTTGGTGCCATCAGACGGCCCCTGAGCCAGTGACATGCTGGGCATGAACAGGGCTTCACCCCAGGCCACGACGTGCTTACCGACACGCAGATCCAGGTAGCTGCCATCGCCGACTTCAGTGTTGATATAGCCGTACAGGTCCAGCAGGCGGGTATAGCCGCCATGATACTTCTGCGCATCGTCACTGAATTTGTCATCATCCTGATAGACATCGTCGTAGAAGGTACTGGCCGACATCACTAGACCCTTGTTGCCTGCACGCAGGTGACCTTCCATCAACAGGGAGAGACGGTTGGCGGTCATGTCACCATCGTCAAAGTTCAGGTTACCGCTACTGGTCAGGGTCGGGTCTCGCTCTTCCAGACGGGCAGCGGCGCTGTAGCTGAGCGTCCCTTTCCAGTCCAGAGTCACATCGTTGCCCAGGTCGATTCTTTCACCGGCCTGTGCTTGGGTCGCTAAACTGGCGCCTACAACAGCGAGGGCCAACAGATTGGGTTTAAAAGCTGTCATCTAGTTTTCCTCGCAGAATTTAGTGGGCGTTTCGTCGCAGAGCTGCCGGGGTGAACATGTCCGGAGACAAGCCGCCTGCGTTAAGAACCGGACCCTTGTCGAGATCCTGAAACAGGTTGTAAGCAACGTAACCACCTGAAGCGAGGTCGAAGTAGACACTGGTACCTGCATGCCAGGCATTGATGTCATAGGCGTAGTAGTAGTTCAGCAAGCCATGGTTAACCAGTTCACCACGGGTGTCGTAGTAATCGCTGAGTACGCCATGCCAGGTGTCCTCATCAATGAACAACGTGCGCTTACCAAACTTGTGGCGATGGGTGCTTTTCAGCGTGCCTTCCAGTACCCAGACACGGCGTAGTTCGTACCGCATGAAATCCGGGTTGGGGTGGTTCGGCGTCAGCAGTGCGTCGTAGGAGACATCCTTCTCATGGATGCGATAGGCATTGGCCGGTATGTATATTTCACGCTTACCTTTGAGGTTCCAGTCCCAACGATCAGGTGAACCGTTCATCAGACGGTCCTGGTCAATTACGATTTTGCCGGAGGTACCAGCAGCCGGAGTGTCATAGCCGTATTCAGGCAGCTGTCGTACGCGGCGGGTACCCGGGTTATAGGTCCAGGCCAGACGCTGTCCCTGAGCGAAGTTGGCCGGCTCGACAGATACCGTGCGCTTACCCTTGTCGCGGGTTGGCAGCAGGGTGCCGGTATCGTTATATGCCATGATGGCATCAACAGGTTTACCCATGTTCTCGGGTGCGTTTACAACGCTGAGGCCTCGGTTAATAGTCTTGCCCCAGGTAATGGTGCCATCGGAATTTACGTTCGCCATATCACGCTCTTCCATCACCTCGCTTGAGGCGCGTGCCGGGAAGTTGTGATTGGCCAGTACCTGCATGGCAATGTTGTCGCCACTGGGAATGGGGAAAGGAATTGCGCCCATATATCCCGAGAACCCCATGCCCTCGTCAACGAGTTCAGCGTCGGTGGCGTTGTGCTTGGCGACATCACACAGTTTGTCCTGATAGTTAAAGTCGCGTCGGCCTTCGTACACGGGAATGCGGTAGGTATCCGGGAAGCGTTGTAGCAATGCAATCTGACCTTCGGTCAGGTTGTCCTTGTACTGCTCCCAGTTCTGCCCGGTAATCTGGAAAATAGGTTTGTCATTGGGGTAGGGGTCTACCGGGTGCTGCCCGACATGCGGGGTATATTCGACACCCGGTGGCGTGCCGAGCCATTTACCGGAAAACGGTGGAATGGTGCCTGCTTCATTGCCGGCGGCTACACCACCCATGCAAGTCAGTTCATTGCCAAGTTTGCTGGCTTCATCAGGTGAAACCTTGGCATAGGCGGATGCGGATAGTGCCAGGACGACGGAAGCGGCCAATGGCTTCCACAGTTGCTGCTTTCTCATCTTGCCTCCAGATGTGAACCCAACCGTCATGCAACATTTTTGGATTGTCAGATGCTGATAGTGGGTTTTTTTTGTTGTTGTCCTGTGATTGTTCTGGAGTCGGCTAGATAAAAAATCGTCTAAATAGACTAGGGTGTGAAATTAGCGTTTTTCTCCTTTCACGTGAGGAATGCAGATTGGATAACCAGGTCCT
Organism: Marinobacterium sp.; assembly: GCA_048264005.1. GTDB lineage: Bacteria > Pseudomonadota > Gammaproteobacteria > Pseudomonadales > Balneatricaceae > Marinobacterium. The sequence goes on along the minus strand of JBLXDP010000015.1, from coordinate 16,717 downwards.
GTTTTATATTCGCAGGTTTGGGAGGCGCTTGCCTTGAGGGGCCTGGAAAGCTATGAATAGGCGTCTCATCTGCACGTGTTATCGGCATACACAATTAATATAATAGGATTATACATATTCATATGTTTGTATAAGTTTGCCTTGGTGCCTGTTCGTAATAAACGATTAATTTAGAAGGATGAAGGCAGGTTTATGCCTTCATCCATAGTTACAAACTATTCCTTTCGATTATAAAAGGCTCCGCTTACCGGACATTTATTTTTACCGGCCATGGCATCTTTTATGGAGCCTTGTGGCTGAGGGCAGTCATAGATCAATCGACCACGATCACCATGCATGAAGTCCAGGTAGCGCAGAATCGACTCGCTTGGGAAGGTTCCGACAGCCGCTTCATCCTGTAGATTTTCGAGCGGTATTGGGTAATCAGCCCAATCCTTGGGTGGGCGCCAGCCGGGAGGCGGAGCCAGTGTTGCACGCACACTGTTGATGGGGCCAAGAGCACGCCATTGACGAATCATATTGCTCATCTCGGCGACACGTTCGGGATGCTGCTCAGCGAGGTTGTTTTCTTCATTAGGGTCCTCGGCGATATGGAACAGGTAATTGGTGACCGCCGTTTCAAGCTGGTTTTGATCCAGTTCCTGCACCAGTTTCCACTCATCGTTGAAAACGGTCAGGTTGAATTGACCGTAGACCGGGATTTCTGAGGCGAAATAGTAGTACTTGTCGCGTGCTTGTTGCTCGCCGCTATGGATAGCAGGCCACATGGAGTCGCCGTCAAAGGGGCGTCGGTTCTGAGGTTGTATACCAGTCGCTTCGGCTAGCGTCGGGAATACATCCATCACCGACATACGTTGGCTCATTTTCTCCCCGGCCGGTACCTTCTCTGGCCAGCGAATGAGCGAGATAACCCGAATACCGCCCTCAAAGGTTTCGCCTTTGCCGCCCCTTAGGGGATAGTTGTCGGCACCACCATAGTGATAAGCCGCTCCACCGTTGTCACTCATAAACAGCACGAGGGTGTTATCAGTAATGCCTTCCTGATCCAGAGTATCCAGTACCTGACCAATCGCCTGGTCCATGCCGTCCAGCACAGCGGCATACATTGGACGAGCACTGGGCGTGCCGCGCACTTTGGCCAGCTGGCGTGACTGGTCGGCGCCTTTGGAGCGTGAGGGTGCCAGCTCGGTGTTGATATCCTTGTATTTGTTGACCAGGTCCTGAGGTGCATCCAGCGGAGTATGCGGTGCCAGGAAGGGCAGGTATACGAAGAAAGGTTTTTCCTTATCGCGCTCACGAATGAAACGGTTCACCTCATCGGCAAGCAGATAGGTTTCATAGCCCTGATCGTCGATGGACGTGCCATTGCGCTGGAAGTCTTTCCCGCCCTGATTGCTGAACGGCGGGAAGTAACCGACCTCGGTATGCAGATGGCCGTAGAAATGATCAAAGCCTCGTTCATTCGGGTGGAAGGTTTGCTGGGAGTGGCCCAGATGCCATTTGCCGACCATGGCGGTTTGATAGCCCGCGGCCTTGAAGCTTTGCGGCATAAAGTGCTCATCAGGGTGAACACCATTATTATCCCAGGGCAGCACCACACTGTAAGCGAGGCCAAGCTTCATTGGATCCCGCCCCGTCATCAGACCTGCGCGTGTGGGAGAACAGATGGGTGTGGTGTAGAAGCGTCCCAGCTGGGTACCTTCATGTGCCAGGCGGTCCAGTGACGGCGTCTCGATGTCGCCACCATGGAAGCCAACATCGTTCCAGCCCAGATCATCGGCAACGATTACGATGACATTGGGCTTCTCTGTGGCGTGCAGGCTGGGCGAGAGTAACGCACTGATCGCCAACAGCGAGGTGGCTAATAGGGCGGGTTTCATTGGTCATTTCTCCTTATTATGTGTGACCGCATGATCCTGTTATTCATCAACGCATATTAATGACTATTCGGATTGGAAGGTTGATTGAATTAACATCGATCATGTTTGAAAGGTGTATATGGATTTACTATAGGTAAGCGCTAACCGGACTTGCTGAGGCTTTTGTATTCTGACGATCCTGTATATGCAAGGCATACTGTATTTGGACGATGGCGCTAATCTGTTCGGACTAATTAGGTTCGATTAGTGGCAGAATAAAAGGTAAATCTAAGAGAGTAAAAAGCCTGAAAATCACTATTCAGGCTTTTTATATTAACCAGCACTATGGGTCTTTTTGTATGTTTATTTACTGCTCAGTGTAAGCGGGGATACCCTTGGGCACGTAAACCCCTTCTACTTTATCCACAAATTCCGCTTTGCGATCGCGTGGGTTGTAGAACTGCTTGTACCAGATGCGGGCCTTCATGAAGGGGCCGTCGCTGGGGATAAACAGGCCGTTAAGACAGGGAGCCTTATTGGTCCAGACTTCAAAGTCCTGTGCGAAGGCCAGGCGGCTGGACTCCTGGAACTGAGCTGCCGCAATCTCGTCTTCGATGGTGACTTTTTCATTGCCGTTGGGTGATTTCACCAGCAGCGCATGCCAGACACGAATGGAACCATCTTCCACTGGAGTATGGGTAATAAACAGCACGGCTTCGTACAAGCCGCTCAGGTATGACACCAGCACGCCAGGTCCATGGTAGGTGGTGATGGTGTGCAGCACCGGGCTGTGGCCATCTTCACCCACCAGTGTGCGGTGAGGACCGCACTGACGCTGAATGGCCAGGTGGCCCTTGAATTCGTTCTCGTAGCGCTGAACGGTGGAGCCGTGAATCGGGCTCAGGTGGCCGTAGTCACAGATGTTGTCGATTACTTCCTGAGGGTGCTGTTCCAGAATACCCAGATCGTCGTATTTCCACTGGACCCAGGATTCGTCATCCCATTCCGGCAGAGATGGGTGATGCCATTCCGGTTCGCCCCCTTCAGGATCGTGCCAGACCCAGATGGCACCCAGGCTTTCTTTTACCGTCCAGGATTTAACACAGGCGGTTTTGGGAATCGGGCCTTCATGGTAAGGAATGTCATCGCACTGGCCATCAGGGCCAAAGCGCCAGGCGTGGTACGGGCAGCGAATGCTGTCGCCTTCGATATTGGTGCCGCCACCATCGATGATCACATAGGAGGTGTCATTCGGTGCCGCCAAATGGGTTTTCATGTGCGGGCAGTAGGCATCCAGCAGAACCACTTTGCCGGTGGCACGACCGCGGTACAGTGCAAAGTCACGGCCGAAAAAGCGAACCGCCAGGGGCTTATGGGTGTTGATCTCTTCCGAGGTTGCAATCATGAACCAGCCACGTGGGAAGGCGAAATCACCGAGCCGGTAGTCCTGAGATGTTGCCATTGGGAAACTCCTGGGTCTTGTTGTTATCACCCTGTCGATTCTGAATTTCGACTCGGGTCGGGACATACCCTGTTTGGACGATATGGGTGTATTAGGGACTGTCAGAGACTGATCTGGGTCAATGTGATTCCCTATTGAGTACCGGCTTCCAGCTGCTGCAGACGACGCTTATAGGGTGTGATCGCCAGTCCATAAAACATCGCACTGAGCAGCAGCAAACAGAGCACGGTTGCCAATGCCCAGCGCAAGCCATCAGGCCCCATGCTCTGGGTATACACATCACTGAGCGTGCCGGAGAGGAAAGGTCCAAGACCTGCGCCGACCAGTGTCATGAACAGGTTGATAAAAGCTGCACCGAGTGCGCGTTGAGAGCTGGTCAGCAGATGGCTGGCGGCGGCAAAGGTGAGGGTGGGCCACCAGCTTTGGAAAAAGGCAAAGGCAGCACAAAAAAGCATGGCATAAGGAATATCGAAACCTGCCAACTGAAAGCTTGAGGTCTTGGGCCAGAGCAGAAAGGCGATGCCCATGGGCAGACTGATCAGAATACCCGTCATGGGCAGGGCCAGCTGCCAGCGGGTATCGCGACGAATCAGCCGGTCACAGATCCAGCCGCAGAACAGGGTGCCCAGAATGGCAAAAATACCGCTGGCCACACCGAACAGGAAGCCGGCCTGTGCCAGCGGCATCTCATAGGTCCGCAGCAGGAAAGTCGGTGCCCAGATGCCAAAGCCGTAGCCAACCACGCCGGTGAGAGATACGCCCAGACAAAGAAACACGAAGGCGCGAATCTGAAAGATGCTTTTGATTTGCGGGCCTGCTTTTATGCTGCGAGCAGCCTTGGCCTGGCGGCGCTCCTCTTCGGTATCAAACACCCCACGGCCCGGATCGCGCGTGAACAGCCAAAGGGTTGCGGCCAGAAGAACGCCGGGAATACCAAAGACGATAAAGGTGGTACGCCAACCGTAGGTTTGAGCGATGTAGCCGCCCACAACCATGGCAATCAACAGGCCGACCTGAGGCCCAAGCATAAAGATGCTCAGAGCGGTGGAACGACGGGATTTGGGGTAGAGATCCGACACCATGGAGACCGAAGGTGCCATCCCACCAGCTTCACCGACCGCCACAGTCATACGTGAAATCAGCAGTTGCCAGAAGTTGCTGGCGATACCACAGGCCATGGTGGCGAGACTCCAAAGACCACAGCAGATGGAGATCATTTTGCGTCGGTCGGCGCCCATATCCACCATGCGTCCTAATGGGATGCCAAGAATGCCGTACAGCACGGCGAACGCCAGACCGGTCAGCAGGCCCATCAGGGTGTCGGATACACCGAACTCCTGCTTGATCGGTTCGATCACGATGGCGATCACATTACGGTCGATAAAGGAAAAGATGTAGACCATCGCCAGCAGTGCCAGGGTGAAGTGGCTTCTGGGGGTGACCTTGGGTGGCATGATCGACATGTCAGGCTCCAGTGAACTTTATTGTTGTGAGGCCAGACTATCGGCTCGGTCAAATTCAACATCGTCCTTTTGGACGTGGTCCCTGATACGGCGAATAGCGTCAGATGTCAGCATAAGAAGAGGTGTGCCTATGCTGCCACCTGCCCAACAAGGCCTGCTGCTCATACGAGGCCGCCATTGCATAAGGAGACTCTGATGTCGCACCCCGAGACCGAAGCCGAAGTACGTCAACGTAAGGCGGCTGAAAAGGAGGCGCTGGACTATCCTTTCAGCACACCAGATGCGCTGGGTGAAGTGACCGAAGTAGCCGCTGGTGTGTACTGGGCACGTATTCCCATGCCGATGGCGCTGGATCACATCAACGTCTATCTGCTGGATGATGAAGATGGCTGGTATCTGGTCGATACGGGGTTGAATACGGAGCAGTCGCGTGACTGCTGGCGTTTGCTTGCAAAAAAGGTTTTCCCCGGCAAGCCCCTGAGAGGTGTTATCTGTACGCATTTTCACTATGACCATGCCGGGTTGGCCAGCTGGCTGATGCGGGAGTTTGATGCACCCTTGTATATGACGCACGGTGAATACTTCACCATGCGGGCATTGGCCAGTACCAATAGCGAAGTGAAAGAGGATTCCCAGCGGGCGTTTTTCTTGCGTGCAGGAATGCCATCGGAACGGTTTGATCGCATGTTGAGTTCTCACCGTCGCGATCCGTTTATCCCGGATTTTCCACCCAGCTTTGTTCGTCTGCGTGACGGAGAGGCGCTGGATATTGGCACGCGCAGCTGGTGTGTGGTGATTGGTGAAGGGCACTCGCCGGAACATGCCTGTTTGTATGCTGCCGAGGACCAGATTCTGTTGGCGGGTGACCAGGTGCTACCGGGTATCAGCTCCAATGTGCTGGTCAGTGATGTGGAACCAAGGGCCAATAATTTGAGGCTGTGGCTGAAATCACTGGACCGGCTGAGTACCCTGGCGGTCGATACGCTGGTGTTGCCAGCGCATGGGCCAGTATTTCGAGGCCTGCACACGCGACTGGATCAACTGCACCAGCACCACCAGCGACAGCTTGATCTGCTTCTGACCCAAGGTTATGCCCATAAAGTGTTTACGGCCTGGGATGCCATGGGATGGCTATTCAAGCGTGAGCTCAAATCAAGCGAATTGATGTTGGCGCTTGGCGAGACGTTGGCTCACCTTAACTATTTGATGAGTATCGGAAAATTGACCTGCCAGATGGATGAGCAAGGGCTGGACCGATACCGGACACAGTGATTGAATTGCTTAAAAACAATAAGAGGAGAAATCCATGACCACCAGTGCTGAACCCAACGCAGCGGAGCCGTCTATAGCTGAACAGGCGGTCAGGGTGCGTGCCCAGCTAACCTCTCCGGGTGCTCCATTTGAGCTGACCGAAATCGAAACGCATCAGGGCCTGCGCACGGTTTACAAGAATGCGCCGGCCAGTCTGGTTGAGATGCTGGCTCAGGCACGTCGTGAAGATGATGAGTGCTTTCTCGTCTACCGGGACGATCGCTGGAGCTTTCGCCGCTTTTATGCCCATGTAGATGCACTCGCATCCTGGATGTACTGCGAAGGGGTCAAGCCCGGTGATCGTGTGGCCATCGCCATGCGCAATCGACCCGAATGGGTGGCGGTCTTTGTTGCGGCTGTTCGCCTGGGGGCGGTGCCTGCGCCCTTAAACAGCTTTGGCCTTGGGGAAGAGCTGCGCGATGCCCTTGAAGGGCTGAATGCTGCGGTGCTGGCGTGTGATACCGACCGGCTTGAGCGGATCGAAGCCGGGGCTGTGGATGCCAACACACGTATTCTGCTGGTAGGCCCCTCACCTGAAGTGGGAGCCGGTCGCTGCCAGCGTTTTGACGAAGTAGTGGTGCGTCCGGTCGGGGCCTTACCTGAAGTGAAACCTGATCCTGAAGATCCGGCGCTGATCCTGTTCACCTCCGGCGCAACCAGCCGTGCCAAGGCGGTTGTTTCCAGTCATCGGGCCGTCTGTCAGGCATTGTTCAATATTGATTACATCAGCGCAGTCTCTGCCATGACGTCGCCTCAAGCGATGGCGCGCATTCAGGCGATGCAGCGTGCGCCGGTAATTCTGACCGCTGTGCCGCTGTTTCATGTCAGTGGCCTGCATGCCCAGTTACTCACGGCTGTGCGTACCGGTCGACGCCTCGTATTCATGCACAAATGGGATCCCGCAGACGCTGTCGATATTATGGCTCGTGAACGGGTAGCTCAGTTCAATGGCGCCCCCTCCATGGTGATGCAGCTGTTGCGTGAGGAGCGCTTCCATACCGAAGAGGTGAAAGGTGGACTGTTCGGCCTGGGCTTTGGTGGTGCAGGACTGCCTCAAGGTTTGATTGATGAGGTGCTGGATGCGCTGCCGGAGCAACTGGTCGGCATTGGCTATGGTATGACCGAATCCAATGGCGTGGGGGCCGGCATCTCGGGAGATATTTTCCGCATGCAGCCACGTGCCTCGGGGGTTATGTCCCCGCTGATGGAGATACAGGTGGTATCGCCGGATGGTCAGGTATTGCCTCAGGGCGAAGATGGCGAAATCTGCCTGCGCTCGGTTGCATTGATGAGTGAGTATTTGAACAACCCCGAAGCTACGGCGGAAGCCTTGCGAGATGGCTGGCTGCATACCGGTGATCTGGGGCATGTCGATGCCCAGGGGCAGGTTTTTATCGTTGATCGTCTGAAGGATGTGATCAACCGAGCCGGTGAAAATATCGCGGCTGCAGAGGTGGAATCCTGTCTGTTGCGCCACCCGCTGGTGCGTGAAGCCGCAGTGATGGGAGTGCCTGATGAAGACACAGGTGAGGCTGTGGTTGCAGTGGTGGCTATCCAGCCAGGTGAAGAGCTGGAAGAAGCTGAGCTTCAGGCTTTTGTCGCTGAGCACCTGGCGCGTTATAAAGTCCCCTCTCTGATTTCGGTTCAACAGGATAAATTGCCGCGTAATCCTGCTGGCAAGCTGCTCAAGCAACAGATTAAAAAGCAATTGTTCCTCTGACACCCCTTCCAGTTTTTCACTCTGAAACACCCCGTGCAGCAGGCTCTCTGTCTGCTGCCGGTACTCTCCAATAAGGTTTTCAATTAGTCCGCTTTGACGATGCTGGCGCCTGTGTGCGTTGCGCATTATGGACCCCAAGTGCCAAAGGTTTTGGCCTTGCAGCTCCTCAGCTGCCCGGGTTGAAAATAATAATATGGAGAGAGCAGATGACTTCACAGGCAAACGTCACCGACACCTATGATGTGGTGGTGGTCGGGTCTGGCGCCGGCGCCATGTCCGCGGCAATCTTTGCAGCCGACCAGGGGATGAGCGTTCTCATCGTCGAAAAAAGTGACAAGTACGGCGGCACTTCGGCGTTGTCCGGTGGTGGTATCTGGGTCCCCAACAACCATTATTTCAAGGCCAAGGGCGGCAATGACAGCTATGACCAGGCACTGACCTATCTTCGGGCCTCTACCGAAGGCGCGGTGGATGAAAAGCGTCTGCGGGCCTATCTGGATAACGCGCCCAAAATGATGCAGTACCTGCAGGAAAATACCCACCTGAACTACACAGTGGCGGAGCGTTATCCCGATTACTACCAGCACTTGCCGGGCTCCGCGCCGGGTGGCCGTACACTGGACCCTGAGCTGTTTGATACCAGCAAACTGGGTGAGGAAGTGGATAACCTGCGTCCTGCATCCCCTACGACTTTGTTACTGGGCAAGATCGCCTGGACCGCTCGCCATGCCCACAAGGCGATGTCCAAGGAGCGTGGCTGGCGCCTGATGATTGTCTGGCTGATGCTGCGCTACAAGCTGGATTTCAAATGGCGTCGCAAAACCCGAAATGACCGCCGTGCGGCCCTGGGCAATGCTCTGATCGCATCTCTGCGTGTGTCGCTGATGGACCGCAAGGTGCCGCTGTGGTTGAACACCGACTTTCAGGAACTGATTGAAACCAGCGGTCGGATCAGCGGTTTGATTGTTAAGCGCAACGGTCAGGAGCAGGTCATTCAGGTACGCAAGGGCGTGATTCTGGGCTCCGGCGGTTTTGAACAGAATCAAGTGTTGCGAGACAAGTACCTGCCGCAGCCAACACGCGTTGAATGGAGTGCAACACCGCCGGGTCAGAATACCGGTGCTGCGTTGGAAGCAGGTCAGGCACTGGGTGCTGCGACGTCAATGCTGGATTGGGCCTGGTGGGCACCGACCATCAGTGTACCCAAGGAGGACAAGGCGCGTGGTGTCTTTGCCGAGCGTGCATTTCCGGGAGCCATCGTTGTAAATGGTGAGGGTCGCCGCTTTGTTAACGAAGCCATTGGCTATCTTGAATTCGTTGATGAGATGTACAAAGACAATCTCAAGACCAACGGAAAAACCGTTCCCGCCTGGGTCATTTTTGATGCCCATTTTCGCTTCAACTATGCCATGGGGCCGCTGATGCCCTCGCAGGTAATGCCTGACAGTCGCATGCCGAAATCCTGGCACAAATCTGTGTACTGGAAAGCTGAAAGCCTGGATGCCCTGGCCGAGCAGATCGGAGTCGATGCAGCAGGTCTGAAAAACACCGTCGAGCGTGTAAATGGTTTTGCCGCTTCGGGTAATGACGAAGACTTCCAGCGCGGTGGCAATGTGTTTGATCGCTACTACGGCGACAGCAATGTGAAGCCCAACCCCTGCCTGGCACCAATCAAGAAAGGCCCTTTCTATGCCATGCGGCTGGATGCCGGTGATATCGGCACCAAGGGCGGCTTGCTGACCAACGAGCGTGGCTGCGTTGTGCGTGAAGACGGTAGTGAGATCAAGGGGTTGTACGCCATTGGCAACTGCTCTGCCTCTGTTATGGGCACAACCTATCCCGGCGCAGGTGCGACTTTGGGACCGGCCATGACCTTCGGCTATATCGCTGCACACGACCTGGCCAGGCAAACCGAAGATGAGAAGGTGATGTCATGAGCGCTGTTGCAACCGGGGCGCCGGTGAAAACAAGCGTTACCAGCATTGATGCGCCGTTGCAGATCGAATCGGCCGATCAACAGCGCTGGGATCAAACCTGTGATGTGCTGGTGGTAGGCTGGGGGGCAGCCGGTGCCTGTGCCGCGATTGAAGCCCATGACAAGGGCGCCGATGTGATTGTGGCTGACCGGTTCACGGGTGGTGGTGCCAGTGCCAAAAGCGGTGGCGTGGTCTATGCCGGTGGCGGTACTCAGCATCAGCAGCGTGCCGGCTTTGAGGATACGCCCGAGGAGATGTTCAAGTATCTACAGCATGAGGTTCAGGGTGTGGTTTCGGATGCGACCCTGAAACGCTTCTGTGACAGCAGTGTGGATAACCTGCGCTGGCTTGAAGCCATGGGGACGCCCTATACCCACAGTGTCCCGCCCGGCGGCAAAACCTCTTATCCGCAGAACGGTTACTACCTCTATTACTCCGGTAATGAATTGGTGCCAGCCTTTAAAGGGAATTTGCCGCCGCCACCCAGGGGCCATAGGACGGTGGGTAACGGGCATGGTGGCGTCGTGCTTTACTCACATCTTCAGGCGGCCTGTGTAAAGCGGGGTATTCGCACGCTGACCCAGTCAGCCGTACGCCGTCTGGTGGTGGATGCAAAGGGCGCAGTTGTGGGGGCTGAGATATGGTCATTGCCAGCCGGCAGCAAGGCAGCACAGCAGCATGCCAAATGGGGGCTGCGCGCCGAAAAACTGCAAAATCTGGCGCCGGGCTATTGTAATCGGCTACGCCTGAAACTGGCTCAGCTGGAACAGAACCATGCCAGAGCTGTTCGGGTGCGTGCGCGCAAGGGCGTGATTCTCAGCACCGGTGGCTTTGTATTCAACAAGGATCTGATCAAACAGCATGCTCCCAAATACCGCCGCAACTTCAAGATCGGGGCCACCGGCTGCGATGGCAGCGGTCTGCGAATGGGCCAGTCCGTTGGCGCAGCCAGCAATCATCTGAATAACGTCTCAGCCTGGCGTTTTATCAACCCGCCCCAGAAGTGGCCCAAGGGTATTGCCGTTAATGCCAACGGCGAGCGTTTCTGCAACGAAGAGGTGTATGGCGCCAAGTTGGGTTATGCCATATGTGAAGAGCAGGATGGCAAGGCCTGGTTGATCCTCGATAAGCCCTTACGCAGTCAGTCCATTCGACAGGCGGTGTTTGGACGTTACTGGTGGTTCCAGTCGGTACCGGCGCTGGTAATGATGCTTTTGGGGGCGAAAAAGGGCAAAACCCCGGCAGAGCTGGCGCGCAAAACCGGTATGGATGCCCGTGCGCTCGAAACCTCTTTGCGTGAATACAACCAGGCGATCAGTGACGGCCGTGATGATCCTCAAGGCAAGTCGGCCGAGTCCTGTCAGGCGCTCAGGCAGGGGCCTTTCTATGCGCTGGATATTTCGGTGAGCTCCGGAGTGCTGCCGTTGGGCGCACTGACCCTGGGTGGTCTCAAGGTCGACGAGAGCAACGGTCAGGTGCTGGGTGAGCAGGGCAGTGCAATTCCCGGACTCTATGCCGCAGGTCGAACCGCCGTGGGCATCCCGTCCAACCTCTATGTCAGCGGATTGTCTCTGGCGGACTGCGTGTTCTCGGGACGCCGTGCCGGCGCAGCTGCTGCTAATACCCACTCTACCGATTCTGTTCAGGCTACTCAGATGATGGCCAGCGCATAAGGACAATAAAAATAATGACATCTTCAATGGATAACAAAGTCGCTTTGGTAACCGGTGCTGCCGGTGGTGTAGGTCTTGCCGTTGCACACAAACTGACCGCAGCCGGTGCGCGGGTCATTCTGACCGACCTTCAGGAAACCAAGGGCAAGGCGGCCGCCAGTGAGCTTGGCAAAACCGCACGGTTCATGAGCATGGATGTGGCGGACCAGGATGACTGGGACAAGGTGCTGGACAGTATTCGTGAGCAGGAAGGTCGGCTGGATATTCTGGTGAATAATGCGGCCATTTTGAAGCCCGGCACTATCGAAGAAACCAGTCTGGAAGATTGGCAACTGTTGCACCGAATCAATTCCGACAGCGTTTTCCTTGGCTGCAAAAAGGGCCTGGAACTGCTGAAGCAGCAGGGTGGCGCCATCATCAATATTTCATCCATCGCCGCACTGGCAGGCCGTGTGGATTATCTTGCGTACAGTGCTTCCAAAGGCTCGGTGGCAGCTTTGACGCGAGTAGTTGCAGCCCACTGTCGCACACAAAAGAACCTTGTGCGCTGCAACTCCGTGCACCCTGATGGCGTGATGACCCCCATGACGATGGCGTCGTTCCCGGCAGGCATCGACCCGATCCATTTCACTATCGACCGCGATCCCATGAACCGTATGTGCCAGCCGGAAGACGTAGCCGCTGCCGTTGCCTTCCTGGCGTCTGATGAGGCGCGTGCGATCAACGGCATAGAGCTGCGCGTGGATAGCGGCCAATTCATTATGAGTATTTGATATGACCAGCATGCAAACACAACTGGATCTACCGCTTCGTACCGCCACCACGGCTGAGCTGGTGTTTGAGGCGTCACGCCGCTTTGCTGGGCGAACAGCCATTGAAGATGCTGGCGAGGTGATTGATTACGCAGATTTGGCAACGCGTGCGTTGGACGTTGCGCGTGGTCTGATGCAATTGGGTGTACAGCCGGGTGATCGAGTGGCTGTCTGGGCACCTAACTGTGCCCGCTGGATTCTGGCCACTCTGGGTTTGCAGATGGCAGGTGCGGTGCTGGTGCCGATTAATACCCGTATGAAAGCAGCCGAGGCTACCGACATTATTGTTCGCAGTGGTACCCGTGTGCTGTTTTCCGTGGGGGACTTTCTCGATACGGATTATCCGGCGCAATTGGCTGAGCCCTGTGCCAACCAGTTGGATGTGACCATCATCATGAGTCCTCGAAAGGGTGCACCTTTGGCAAGCAGCCTGGACTGGGAAGCCTTCGTTGAACAGGGGCAGGTGGTCAGCGAGTCCAGCGCACGGGTTCGTGCCTCTGAGCTGACAGCAGACAGCTTGGCTGATCTGATGTTCACCTCCGGTACCACGGGTAAACCTAAGGGAGTGATGAGCACCCACGGGGCTGGACTGAGAGCCTTTGCCGAGTTTGCCAAAACACTGGGGTTGGCGCCGGATGATCGCTTTCTGATTGTGAACCCGTTTTTCCATACCTTCGGCTATAAGGCCGGCTGGCTGTGCAGCCTGATGTGTGGCGTCACCATTTTGCCGCACCCGGTGTTTGATGCCGATGAGGTGCTGGAGCGGGTTGAACAGGACAGGGTTTCGGTATTGCCGGGACCGCCAACACTCTATCTGTCGCTGTTGGCGCATCCCGAATTGGCCAAAAAAGATCTCGGCAGCCTGCGTGCAGCGTCTACCGGTTCCTCCTCCATTCCGCCCATTCTGATTGAGCGCATGCGCAATGAGCTGGGCTTTAACGTAGTCACGACGGCCTATGGGCTGACCGAATGCAGTGGCATTGCCACCATCTGTGACCCTGATGACCCGGCGGAGATTATTGCGGGTACCAGTGGCAAGGCAATACAGGGCACCGAAGTAGCCATTTTTGATCAGGATGGGCAGAGATTGGGGCCTGATGAAGATGGTGAGATCTGCATTCGCAGCCCCAACATCATGTTGGGGTATTACCAGAATGAAGCTGCTACCGCTGAGGCCATCGATGCGGACAATTGGTTGCACACCGGTGATGTGGGTTCGCTGGATGAAAACGGTTATCTGCGCATTACCGGTCGCCTGAAAGACATGTTCATCGTGGGCGGTTTCAACTGCTATCCGGCTGAAATCGAAGCGGCGCTGGTGGAACATCATGAAGTGGCTCAGGTTGCTGTTATTGGCGTGCCCGACGAGCGTATGGGTGAGGTCGGCTGCGCCTTTGTCGTTAAAAAACACGGCAGCCGGTTGAGTGATCAGGATCTTATCCACTGGTCGCGCCAGAAAATGGCCAATTACAAGGTGCCGCGCCAGGTGCGCTTTGTATCTGCCTTGCCTGTGAATGCGTCCAACAAGGTAGACAAGCTGGTGTTGAAGCGGGATTACGACAAGGCCTGATACGCGCTTGAACAACAAAAAAGAAGGGACTGCAGGATGAGTAATACGCAATCTCGTGTGGCGGTTGTGACCGGTGCCAGTCGTGGCGTTGGTAAAGGAATCGCCATAGCACTGGGACAGGCCGGTTTCACTGTCTATCTAACCGGTCGCTCATTGTCTCGAAGCAATATGACCCTGCATGGTCAGGCGTTGCCCGGTACGTTGGAAGAAACCGCTGATGCCATCACCCAAGCAGGTGGCCGGGGGATTCCCGTGGCCTGTGATCATGGCGACGATGAACAGGTGCGTGAGCTCTTTGCCCGTGTCGAGCGGGAACAGGGGCGCCTGGATCTGCTGGTGAATAATGCTATCGCCTTGCATGAAAACCTGATCGACTCAGGGCCTTTCTGGAACAAGCCGCTGGATATGACTCGCATGCTGGACGTGGGTCTCAAGTCGTCCTACGTCGCCAGCTACTACGCTGCACCTCTTCTACTCAAAACGGGCAAGGGGCTGATCGTATTCACCTCCTCGTATGGTGCCGGCTGTTATATGCATGGCCCTGTTTATGGCGCCCAAAAAGCTGGTGGCGACAAGATGGCGGCGGATATGGCAGTGGATTTTGAAGGTACAGGTATTGCCAGTATTTCACTCTGGCTGGGGCCGCAGCGAACCGAACGCTCTGCTATCGCCGCGAGCGTTCGCCCGGATGCCTACGCCGATATCATGCAGCAGGGTGAAACACCGGAGTTCAATGGCCGTGTCATTGCAGCCCTGCTGGATGATCCGGGGCTTGAAGAACTATCCGGCCAGACGCTGATCAGTGCCGAGCTGGCGCAGGGTTACGGTATTCGGGATGTGGGTGATCGCCAACCACCGTCGTACCGCCAGATGTTGGGTGCTCCGCTGAGCTGGCATCCGGCGCGGGTGGATTAGCCGGGTGGCCCCTGAAAACGATGCGATCGTGATAACAATAACAAGGAGATATCAATGATCAGTGCACAGCAGATTCAAGAGATCATGCAGCTGTATATCGAGCGTGTCGATGCGGTCGATGTGGACGCGATTCTCGAACTGTATGCTGACGATGCAGTGCTGGAAGATCCCGTCGGAGCACCTTGCCATGTTGGCAAAGCCGCGATCGATCAGTTCTACCGTGAAGGCCTGACGCGTTCAAAAATGCGTGCCAGCCTCCAAGGCCCGGTGTGCGCCTCCGAAGCTGGCAGCGGTGCCATGGCATTCAGAGTGGACGTGCTGGATGGCGAAATGCCCGGCAGCATCGATGTGATGGAGTTCAATGAGCAGGGGCAGATTCGTTCCATGAAAGCCTACTGGGGCTCCCGCAACTTTACCCCAGCCAAGTCATGACCGCACAACAGAATATGACGCTTGAACAACGTTTGCAGCGCATGGAAGCGCTGGAGTCGATTCGCCAGCTCAAGCATCGCTATCTCAACGCCTGTGATCTCAAGGAAGTGGAGACAATTCGGAATTGCTTTGCAGAAGGCGAGATCCTGATCGATTACGGACCGGTTGGACAGTTTCACGACCGTGACAGCTTTGTCGCGCTCTATCAGCAACTGGCCTGCCATGAACGGGTAAAAGACCTGCACCATGGCAGCAATCCCGAGATCGAGCTGCTCAGTGAAACCGAAGCCACTGGCCGCTGGGGCCTGTTCTACTTCAATCTGGATGCAGAAACCGGCGCTACCATGCAGCTGGGGGCCGTGTACTACGATCGCTACCGCTTGATTGGCGGCGAATGGAAGATTGTGGAAACGCGGGTTGAGCGGCTGCAAGAACTCGCATCCCTTGCCACTCAATAGCCACACCCAGGCCGGTGCGTGCACCGGCTATTTCCTGTTCAACTTTGATCGACAATGTCTGGAAAAGTAGACGCCAATGGGGCAGGATTGAAGCTTAATGGACTCAAGGGCTGCATAGCCCGATACCACATGTACGCCTGATCATTTTCAACGGAAGGGAGATGGAAGCGTTGTCTTACTGTATCGATACTTCATTTCATAGCCTGTTTCTGTCTCTTCAGGCCCTCTTTGGTGTTGGCAGGCGGGGTGTGTTTCAAAGCCTTCAGATGATTGCCAGAAGTGTACCCGCTGGGTGCTTCGAACCCCGAAAAAGTACCTTTTTGTTCGGATTTTCTGGTGCCGAGTATAATTATTTCAATGAGTTATACCGTACTGATAACTGTAAAAGGGTATACCCGCTAATAATTATTATGAGGTAGTTGACCTCATAAATAGGCTGTTATGCGAATGAGTATCTGAGAAATGGAATTTAAATGTGCATGTTGCGATGAGATTATTGAGGGGATACCAACCTTTGGTTGGAAATACCCAATATCTTATCTTGATGTACCAGAAGAGAAACGTGAAGAAGACGTATTTCTTACTGAAGACTTATGCGTAATCGCAGATAAGTGGTTTTTCGTTAGGGGCTGCATTGAAATCCCTGTGATCGGCCACGAAGATCCTTTTATTTGGGGCGTATGGGTTTCTCTGAGCGAAGAGAACTTTATGGAGTTTCAAGATTTGCTCGGTGCAGAGAAGCGAGCGCACTATGGTCCATATTTCGGCTGGCTAAACGCTTCGATCAATATATATCCCGAAACCGAAAATTTGAAAACTATGGTCCACATCCGAGATGATGGAGATCGACCCTATATTGAGCTAGAGCCAACAGATCACCCCTTAGCTCTAGAGCAAAAAAACGGTATTACAATCGAGCGAGTTGCTGAGATATATGCAAACCGAGTACACGGCAAAGAAATCGCATAACAAAGCCAGCCAGAGGGACCATGTAGTTCCCCCGGTTTAGTGGACACCTCGATCTAATTCAGACGAGGTGAAAAATGCCAGCGTACAAGAACCAGAA
>JBLXDP010000014.1:0-71345 GCA_048264005.1 Marinobacterium sp. | reverse complement strand
AGAAATCAGGTTGCGTGGATACAGTATGCGCACGGAGAAGACATACCTTCACTGGATCAAGCGTTATATCTACTTCCATCGGCTGACCCATCCGGAACAGATGGGAACCCAGGAGGTACGTGCCTTTCTTACATGGCTGTCTAGCGACCAACATGTATCTATCAATACACAGAAAACCGCTTTGAATGCATTGGCATTTCTTTACCACAAGGTGCTGAATATTGATCTGGGCGACTTGGACTTTCAACGCGCCAGGCAGTATCGGCGCTTGCCTGTTGTGCTGACGCCTTCCGAAGTAGCCCTGATCCTCGCTCAACTTGATGAGCGAAACCGGCTAATCTTTTCGCTGTTATACGGCAGTGGACTCCGTATTACCGAGTGCCTGCGCCTGCGAGTCCAAGACATCGGTTTCACGGACAACTCCATTACAGTTAGAGACGGTAAGGGCAACAAGGATCGAAAAACAGTGCTGGGTAAACGCCTGTACCTACCCTTGCAAGCTCAGATCCAGCAGGCCCTGAAACTTCAGCAACAGGATAATAGTCAGGGCTATGGACCTTCGCTTCCAAATGCACTTGGAAGAAAATACCCAAATGCTTTCCGGCAGCACGCTTGGATGTTCCTGTTCCCATCCAGTGGACTCTGTAATCATCCCATTACTGGAGAGGTGTGCCGGCATCACCTTCACGACTCCGTACCGAGAAAAGCGTTGAAGGCCGCCTTAGAGAAGGCGAATATTCGTCATAAAAGAGTCAGCTGTCATACGTTTCGACACTCGTTCGCTACTCATTTACTTGAAGTTGGACGCGACATCAGGACTGTACAGGAACTGCTTGGCCACAGCGATGTGCGTACAACACAGATATATACCCACGTAATCGGACAACATTTTGCCGGAACTCGAAGCCCTTTGGATGAGTTATAAACGAGCAGCTACCGCCAAACTCCGATTCCCGCTAACGTCCGCCTTGTGCGCGTAACAGTCTTTTCCAACAGGAGGCTCATGATTGATCTCATCACAGTCTCACAGCAAAGAGATTCCCCATGACATGGGAGCATCGCACTTCAGTTTGACCATTCGGATTGGGCATTCACACCTATGCATCGCGGTTTCAAGCTATGAAGCTGAAGTCAAAGAATGCTACTTACCCCTCGCCTCATGGTTAAAAGATCAGTCAAGCAATGCTCTCGAACGGTATTGGTTGGGACTGACTCCCATGTGCTCTCGAAACATCTGAATAAAGGGCGCGGGCGCACTGTAGCCAAGATCCAGCGCTATTTGAGTCACGCTCATGGGCGTGCTCAACATCTCAATCGCTTTCATCAAGCGCATGCGCGAGTACCAGGACTGAAGTGTTATGCCGGTTTGCTGTCTGAAGTGCCGTTCCAGTGTGCGTGCTGACATGGCCAGGGTCTGCGCGACGTCGTTAAGTACGGGCCTATTTGACGGATTGGCAAATAGCTCAGTACAGAGCTTGGCCAACCGCGGCTCACCAGGCCAGGGTAGCGTATGACCACGCCGCGGCAGGCGTTCCAGTGTTTGCAGCATCACCTGCATCAGGTCGTTTTCATACCCTGTCAGAGGGTATTCGGTATCAAAGTTGGCGGCGGCCAGAATCAACTCGCGCATCAACGGGGAAACCGAGAGCACCAGAGGGTGCTCGCTTTCCAGCGCATCAAATCCACTGTCGATGTAGAGACTTTTGAGCTGGGCGCCGAATTCCGTATAGGTACTGTGTTCAACGCCTGCCGGTAGCCACACGGCTGATCCAGAAGGCACAAACAGGCGCTGACTCTTCAGGCTGGCGACCAGTGCACCCGATGTTGCATAGAGCAATTGATGCCAAGGGTGTTTATGTGAGGCGAACAGATGCCTTGCGGGCATTGCCTGCTGGCGGACAAATACCTGTCGCGGCAGGTCTTGCATCTGGGGCGGTGATAGCGTTACGACATCGTCTTTCATGATTCCGCCTGATTGTCGTCTTCCATATATATTTTGTCATTATATATACAGATTCCTTCCAGTTAACACCTTAGTCTGATCACAGTCAGGCTATGGGAGGACGGAACATGCTGACCGAGAAAACACGCGTTTTGATTGCCAGTGTTTCAGCAGTGGTCATTACAGTGGGCATTGCACGTTTTGCCTATACGCCCATGATTCCTGAAATGATGGCTGGCGTCGGGATGGACACTAGCCTGGCCGGACTTCTGGCAACGGCTAACTATGCGGGTTACCTCAGCGGCGCCCTGCTGATCTCTTTCCTGCGTGCATCGCTGTTGAAAATCCGGCTCTACCAATTGGGGTTAGTGGGGGCTGTACTGACAACGGGGCTGATGGGTTACACAGAACAGACATGGGCCTGGTATCTGCTGAGGTTTTTGTCGGGGCTTTGCAGTTCGGCGGGGGTTCTGATCGGCGCAGGGTTGTTGATGAGCTGGCTGCTGCGGCAGGGTCACAAACCCGAGCTTGGAATTTTCTTCTCCGGGCTGGGAATTGGCATTGTACTGACCGCAGTTCTGGCAGAACTGATCCGGTCCCGCTTCAGCTGGGATCAGCAATGGGTCCTCTATGCGATGGCTGCTTGTGTGCTGCTTTTACCCGTTTGGCGCTGGAGCCCTGATTACCGCCATAGTGTGCCAAATGGCCAAGCTCCATCGGCGCAAGGGAAAACATCCATGAGTCTGTTCATGCTGTTGCTTCAGCTGGCCTATTTCTGTGCAGGAGTTGGCTATGTTGTGACGGCTACCTTTCTGGTGGCTATCGCGGAAGCCTCGCCGCTGTTATCCGGTCAGGGCTGGATGGTTTGGCTGGTAGCAGGTTTTGCAGCGGCACCAGGGTGCTGGTTGTGGGATCTGATGGTCAGAAGGCATGGAGACTGGTTGGCACTGCTGTTTGCTTACGTGTTGAATGCGTTAAGCGTCCTTTTGCTCTTACTGGGGAGCGGGTTAGTCAGTTTGCTGGTGAGTGCCATGATTTACGGAGCCAGTTTTATTGGTATTGTCAGTATGACACTGGCCATGGTTGGACGCTTGTACCCAGATAATCCCTCACGGCCGATGGGGCGGCTGACTTTCGGGTATGGCATCGCACAGATGCTGGCCCCAATGATCGTGGGCTATCTTGCCGAATCTCAAGGGCATTATGACAGTGGCCTGCTGATGACACTCGTGGTGATTAGCACTGGCAGTGCCCTGTTAATGGGAGCCTGGCATGTGCAGAGACAAGAAGCCACGGCATTACGGGCCGTGGCTTGAAGGCCAATCTGCGATAGCCTTCCTGACATTCTGGCGTACCTTAACGAGTAGATCACTCAATTGAAAGGACTGGCTCAATCCATCTCATGGCACGCGCAACATACTCCTCTTTCTCGCCCACGGGAGCCACGTAGTGCAGTGCCTGTTCGGCCGCTTCTACCCCTTCCAAATGCGCGATCACCCAGGCTGCCAAATATTGCGAGGCCATGCAGCCGCCTGCGCTGGCCACATTCTTATCGGCATGGAACGGCTGGTCCAGCACGTCTACTCCTTTATCCAACAACCAAGGTTTGGTCGTGAGATCACTGCACACTGGAGCAGTCTCAAGCAGCCCCAGTTGTGCCAACAACAATGCGCCCGAGCACTGCGCACCCAATAACTGCCGCTCAGGATCAACGGTCAGCTGCGACATGATCGTGGTGTCCTGTATGACCTCGCGGGTTTTACTTCCGCTGCCAATCAGGATGGCATCGGTCCGGCAGGCTTCCGGCAACGAAAGATGAGATTCAAGCACCACCCCATTCATCGACGTAACCCGCTTGGCTGGCGACGCAATTGAAATACGCCAGCCCCTGTCTTTCATTCGATTCAAAATGCCCAGAGCAATAAAAGAGTCGAGTTCGTTGAAACCTTCAAAGGTCAGAATTGAAACATGCATGTTGCTCAGCCTCTGTATTGGTTGTTAGGAGCTCAGCCTAAAGCCTAAAATCATGACAATACAATTATTGTCATGGATACAATCCGCATGCCCCGTGCTCGTTATAAAAGCCTTGTTGATCGTTTTGCAGAGGAGATACGTTCAGGCGCCCTGCCACCTGGCACCCAACTACCGACTCATCGCAAACTCGCACAGGAGCATGGTTTTGCGCTGGTCACGGCTTCAAGAGTCTACTCCGAGTTGGAATCCATGGGGCTGATCAGCGGCGAGAAAGGGCGCGGCACCTTTGTCAGAGCAACCAGCATTCCCAGAGGCCATGGTGTCGATTGGTCGACATTGCGCGAAGGCACGATTTGATCATCATTGAAGACGCCGCTTACGCCTTTCACGCGACTGAAGCACCGCCGCCCCTGGCAGCACTGGCACCAGAACGCACACTGTATATTTCGGGCTTTTCCAAGAATATCGCAACGGGCCTTAGGGTTGGCTATATCGTTTCACCAACGCAATGGATACCCCAGCTGGAACGTATTATCCGTGCAACAACCTGGAATACCCCCGCACTGATGACCGCTCTGGTGTGCCGCTGGATTGAAGATGGCACCCTTGCCGAGCTTGAACAGGCAAAACGTCAGGATGCCTTCGCCAGACAATCAATCGCACGTAGCGTGTTTCACGACATCGACTACACCAGTCATGAAGTCTCCTCCTTTATATGGCTTCAACTACCGGAAGATGTACGCGCTGAGCAGGTCGTTTCGGTATTGCTGGGACGGCAGATTGCGGTTGCTACCGCCGAGCCCTTTGCGACTACCCGGCATATTCCCCGTGCCATTCGACTTGCTTTAGGCTCCATCGAGTTTGATCAGCTCAAACCGACACTGGAAACCGTGCGGCAAGTCATCCTCGATCTCTCCGTTGGCGTTGTTCAGTCGCAATAGCCTGGGGTAGGTATTGGCGCCTTAGCCTAATCAGTCAGGCGTGTCCTGTTAAGCACGCTGAACAACGCAGGCAACGCGAAACACATAATCAGTACCCGCAACAACTGGTGCGTTGCGACAAAGAGCGGGTCCACATGGGTGCTGAACGCAATGGCGATCATCACCTCCAACCCGCCCGGCATATATGCCAGTACAGCCTGCAACAAGGGCACATCAAAGCCGAAATGAAGTACTAGCGAGAAGGCACCACAGATCAGCAGTGACAGGGCCAGACCACCGGTCGCTCCTTTCAGGGTCTTCTGCAACAATGCCAAGTCGAGCTTGGTCATTCGCACAGCGATGGCGGTGCCCAACACAACCAGCACTACTCGGAACCAGTCCGGTGGAATACTGAGCTGAAGGCCGAACACCAGCTTCATCACCAAGGCTCCCAGCATGCCGCCCACCAGCATGCCCGCCGGTACTTTCAGTCGATTGGCCAACCACCCGGCTGCTGCCGCCACAATGAACACCAGCAGAAGATCCAGATAGGGAATATCAAGCTGGACCTCCGCTTGCGGGCGATCCACTATCGGAAACAGCAGCGGGAGCGCAGAAACCAGAAAGAACAGGCGAACGCTATGGACCAGCGCGATACGCTTGGGGTCCAGCCCTGCTTCTGAAGCGAAAATCAGCACCACTGCCAGATTACCGGGCACCGCACTGAGCAGTGCATCGCTGCTGCTCCAGCCACAACGGCGATGATAAAAGCCATAGAGCACTGCCATCAAAATCGCCAGCATCACGCTCAGAAGCAGGACAGCGGGGAGCCACTCCAGTAGGTGGGCAAAGAAGTCGGTTTCAATACTCGAGGCGATGGACACGCCCATAAAAAGCGCGATCAGGCTGGTAGTCTTACCAGGCATATGTACCGGTATACGTGCACCATGCGCCATCAAGACACCCAGAATAGCGCCCAGCAGCCAAGGCGATGGCAAGCCCAATACACTGGCAAGCCAGCCACCGACAAACCCCGTTGCCAGGGTCCAGAGGATTTTCAGCATGTATTTCTCAGTATGTTAAGGCTTCAGGTGCGAGACCCTAGCGTCAACCAGCGCCCAACACGGGCACGGTAGTGCGAATATTCCTGGGGGATAACGTCAGCCAGATGGCGCTCTTCGGCCTGAATCTGACGACGCAGCGCTAGCTGTCCTACCACCAGGCACAGAAGCGAAAAAAACGACGGTAACGCCATAAAGAACCCCACCTGAGCCAGGGCTACGCCCAGGAACATCGGGTTACGGGAAAATCGATAGAAACCATCGGTAATCAGTTTCGGGTTGCCATCAGGGTCTATGCCCGAGCGCCAGCCAAGACGCATGCTGAAATGCACCACCAGCACGTAGGCAAAGCTCAGGGTCAGCAGCACTATCCCCGAGGCAATGAGCACCTCGTTCTGCAAGCCCGGCACCAGTCCCAGCCATTGATCAAGCTCGGGATAGAGCCAGCGACCAACACATATTCCCCAGATCAACGCCCTGAAGAACCTGAATGCCATATGGTTCCACCAGGTCGCACAGTAGCGCTCCCCGGCAAAGACAAATTTTCTATGTTCGGTATGATTCAGCCAAAGAATACGCACCGTATAGAACGCTGCCACAAAGGTAAAAAATGCAGCCAGATACCCGCGCGTAAACCCGATAAACGCTGTATCAGCAGACTCAAACACCATCACCTTCCTGTCAAAATTCCATCGGCAGTGCAGAAGCTATTGAAAAACTTCAGCTTCCAGCCCTTTGCCAGTTATTTAATCTGTTAATTATGACCAGATCCGGCAACATTCACCAACGCTAATCGGCATGAGGTATTTATCAGACCCAAACCCGGTAAGCCATTGCGCCTGTTTGTGTAATCGGTATTATCATCCGTCTCGGGTCCAAACCGCAATTGTGTCCAAGCCGACACCTCGCTCGACCACTTATCGTTATTCGTTTTCCATGGAGCGCCACATGGCCAGCCCCCACACAGAATTGCATCAATTCGACCGCCGTCTTGTTTGGGATGGTTTCAAACAACTGGTGCCCATCTCCATGTTTGTTGTCGCCTTCGGCATCGCCTTTGGCCTCGCCGCTACCCAAACCGGTCTGAGCGAACCCATCACGGTTCTAATGAGCACGCTGGTGTTTGCCGGCGCGTCGCAGTTTGCAACGCTGGAGCTCTGGGGGCCTCAGCTCCCGCTGTTGACGGTGTTGCTGACGGTCTTTGCAATCAACGCCCGACACCTGCTGATGGGCGCGACGCTTTACCCCTGGCTGCAACACCTGCCTACTGGACAGCGTTATGCCGTAATGATGGTGGCATCGGATGCCAACTGGGCCATGGCCATGCAAGCCTTCACCAGGGGACAACCTGGGCTGGGCCTGTTGTTCGGCGGCGGGTTGGCGCTCTGGTCTTTCTGGGTTCTGGGAACCTGGCTCGGCATCTATTTTGGCAGTGCCATCCAAGACCCCAAAAGTCTGGGACTGGATATGGTGATGGGGTGTTTTCTGCTGGCCATGGTGGTCGGTGGTGAAAAGAATCTGCGCATGCTGGTGATCTGGGTAGTGGCGGCAGTTTCGTCACTGCTGGCGTATTGGTACCTGCCGGAAAACAGTCATGTGATTGTCGGCGCACTGGCCGGCGGTATTCTGGGTGCGTTCTGGATGGAGTCTGGCGATGAGCATTGAAACAGCTGGCATGGGTTCATTGGCCGTAGTGCTGGCCATGGCTCTGGTTACTTTGGCAACGCGCTGGGGTGGTGTGTTCGTCATGTCGTTCGTCCCGATCAGCTACCGTGTAAAACAGTTTATCAACGCCATGTCGGGATCGGTTCTGGTTGCGCTTATCACCCCCATGGCAGTGGCGGGTGATAACGGTGCACGCCTGGCACTGCTGACCTCCGCCATCATGATGCTGACGATCAAGAAACCCTTGCCAGCCATTGCAGCGGGCGTACTGGCTGCCGCCCTCTTCAGGCAGCTCTGAATGGAGAACTGGGATCAGGTCTGATGGTCAGGACTGTCCATTAGGAGTAATCATCATCCGGGTTGGCCACCTTGACCTGCAAAGGGGTTATTTTTTCCTCATCAGGCATACCGACCATCTCATTGTAGGGGCTTTCATGCACCAACAGAGTTTGCTGAATCCCAAGGCCTTTAAAGGGTAGCTTGGCATGCAACTGACTGGTGAAACGCATGATGGCTCCCTGATCGTCGCAAACATTGAGTAGATCCTCGCCGCCCTTCAGCCGCACCTGAACCAGATACATGCTGCTTTCAAAAGACCTCAGGACCAAGGTATCGATTAAGCCGTACTGCTTTTTGGCGTCATTCAGCAGAATTTTCATACTCACCCCTTTCGTTGCATTAACGGGTATACGTTGTCCCGCTTTACACGGTTTAATCCTGCACCCGATTGCGGTAAAAGAAATATCCTGCTGAAAGGAGATACAGGATGAAGTTTCTGATTGTCGGTGCCGGTGGTATCGGTTGCTACTATGGCGCGCGCCTGCTTGAAGCTGGGAACCAGGTCACCTTTGTTGCCCGCGGCCCTCACCTTGAGGCGATGCAAAAACAGGGTTTGAGCGTTGAGCATGAGGCTTTGCACTTTAATGCAGCGGTTGATGCCCAAGCCATGGAAAGCCTGATGCAGTCACAGGCATGTTCAGACTATGACCTGATCATGCTGGCCCTCAAATCCGGCGCTACGGCTGACTGGCTCGCACAATCTGCCGAATGGCTGAGCCAGGCAGACACCCCTGTACTATCCCTGCAAAACGGCGTGGATAACGAGCCATTGATTGCTGCAGCTATCGGCCAGCAACGAGCTCTCGGCGGACTGGCTGTGCGCATCGGCGGGCATATCATCGCCCCCGGCCATATCGAGGCCAAGGGCCCGGCCCAGGTCGTGATGGGACGCTGGCCCAGTGTCGATACGGCGGATACTTGGCTAAACAAGCTTGCTGACACCCTTAACGACGCCCAGATTCCCACCCGCGTGAGCGACAATATTCGTTACGAACTCTGGAAAAAGCTGCTGATTAATAACGGGGTAAACCCTCTCAGTGCGCTGACAGGCCTGGACACCCGCAGCCTGACAGCAGACCCGACGCTGGGTAAAACCGTGTATGTCATGATGCAGGAAACCGCAATGGCCGCACGTGCTGATGAGGTCGAACTGACGCAAGCCGACGTGGACGAGATGTTCGCACTGATCAGCAACTTTGATGCGATTAAAACATCCATGCTGGTCGACCGTGAAAAAGGCCGTCCGCTGGAGCTGGACGATATCAGCGGCGCTGTCATCCGTCGCTGCCAGCAGCAGGATCAATCAGCACCTAACACCGAGCTGGTGCAACGACTGCTGCAGCTGGATATTCGCCCAGAACAATGGCAACCGCTGATCGCCTGACAGCTTCAGCGATACCTTGGCCTGTCCGGCGGCAACAATAGAAGTGCCAGCAAGCCATACAGCCCGGTACACAACACCAGCAGCAAGTCTGCCGGATGAGCACTGGGCTTAAATCCCTTCAATCGCATCCAGACTACAGCCAACACAAACGCCCCGATGCTGCCTGCGATAGCGGCCCAGCCATGCCAAACCGGGTGCAGCGACAGATAACGGCTATTCGGATCATGTAACCGCAGGCTGAACGGTGACAGCAGGCCCCAGACACTGTCAGACGTCCGTTCCGCAGCCATTGCCATGGTTCGGCTGTACTGGTCCACGACCTCGTATTCAGTGTCCATCGCAACGGCTGTAATGGTTTCACTGTCCGAATAGATCGCCGTGCGGTAAAGCGGATTGAAGATCACCTTGAGTTCCATCAGATCCGGTCGGTAACCCGGCAGCGCCAATGGAATCAAACGGTAGCTGCCATACTCCATCAGATAGAGCCTGCCGTTCTGATCCAGCAGAAAGCCCAGCAGCTCCTTGCGTTTGTTTTCAGTGACTTTAACAAAACGCACATCCACACCTTCAGGCAGCGCAACCGCGTTCACCACAGGCTCCCCATCCACTCGCATGAGATGAAACAGCTCGCCCGCGTTATCCAGCAGGAAATAACCGGCATCAAAGGTCTTGAGAATGGATACACGGCCAAAGGTTGCCTGCACCGGAAAGTTGAAACCGGCCGCCGTTAGTGCAGCGGTGTAGGTTTGACTGAAGCGCTCCGCAGGGTGATCGTGATCAGCAGGCTTACCATGCCTGGGTGTGGCGTGGTTGTGATCCGAATCGATGAATTCCAGTCGCTCGGCTGGACGAAACACATTTTCCGGAAAGCTCAACCGCGCCTGACCAGGGTTGGATTCAAGCAACGGGAATAGCTGAATGCGAGGGTTATGCTCCGGCAACTCGTCAGGCTTTAGCTCCATCACCTGACGCGCTTCACGTATCGCCGCCTTGTCAAAGGTACGATCACCAATGGTCAGCGGTAACTTGCCCCAGATTTCCATATTCTTGTAATAAATAAAGGGGATCAGGCTTTCAAACTCTTCGCGGGTGTAGTCCTGCCCTTCCCTGTCACGATAGATAAAGTCATGCCCTTCACCCAGCAGTTCCTTATAGATAAAAGTTTCCGCGACCGGGCTGTAGAACAGATGTGTTTTGCCAAAACGATACTCAAACAGCACATCCTTGGCCTTAGGCAGCCAGATCGCCAACAACAGGACGGTGAGCAACAACAAACTGCCACGTGCAATACGAGCCGGAATCATCACTCAATTCCTGTGACGGTAACGGTGGGCCGGCAGAATCACTGCCGGAACAAAGAGAAGCCCCATCAGTCCGAGCCAGATCAGGATCTGGTCATATTCCTGATAGCCCTTTTCCTGATACAGCAGCGCCATAAAGGCCAAGCCGATCAGCAGGTAGCTCAGGCGCCGGATGGGTTGAGGCTCAAGCAATGCCAGCGTGATCCCAAAGTAGGCCACCCAGCCGCCCAAACACCAGGGTAATACAGTCAAGACCGCACTCAGGGCCGCTTCATGTGGGAACCAGGCGGCAACCACCAGATAGAGCCCGAACAGATCCAGCAGGATCAAGGCGCCCCCCATCAAAGCGCCAAACAGCACCCAGCTCCACACCAGCAGATCCTCACGCACAGGCAGATGCAAAGAGAGCCTGAAACGGCCATTGATCATCTCGGGCGCAAACTGGGCCAGCGCCAATAGAGCACCGGTCAACACTGGAATATACTGAATCGGGGTATAGAGTAGACGGCGTAATTCGAACGCCCAGTACCAGATCATTTCCGAGTGCTCGACCTGAAACTGATGGCGCAAATCCAGATAGAGGTACACCAGGGTGCCAAGATTCACCACCAGTGCCAACACCCAGAACCAGCGGACTTTGAGCCACTCCTT
This sequence comes from Marinobacterium sp., assembly GCA_048264005.1. GTDB lineage: Bacteria > Pseudomonadota > Gammaproteobacteria > Pseudomonadales > Balneatricaceae > Marinobacterium. Next base: position 60,108 of record JBLXDP010000014.1, on the reverse strand, counting down.
GAGAAAGATGGACCTTAACATCATCGTCAATATTTCCCTGTCAGTCCGATAAAGGCGTCTTCCAGGGACTGGCTGACCTCAGACACCAACCGAACGCCGGGATAGTTAAGCCTCAGGTGTTGCTCCAGCTGTTCTACAGGGGCAAAGGAAAACAGAGTCGGATGACGTCCAACCAGATCGACATTGGCGATCACCTCGTCCTGGCGCGGCGCTTGGGAACTTCTGCCCAGCTCGAAGCGATAGCAGCGAAAATCGGAACGAAAGCGCTCCAGAGGCATCTGCGTGACCTTGCCGCCGCGCTGCAGAAAAATCACATCGTCCACCAGCTGCTCCATGTCCTGCACCACATGCGAGGTCACAAAGACGGTTTTATCGCCCTCATCAATGAAGTTCTGTAGATAGTCCAGAAACAGACGCCGATACCCGGCATCAAGCCCCATAGAGTAATCATCGAGAATCATCAATTCCGGGCTTTGCGCAAAAATCAGCCCCAACACAACCTGTGAACGCTGACCGCAAGACATATTGCCGATCTTGTGGCTGTAAGGGAGTCCCAACCGATCAACCAGGTCGAAATAAAGCTCTCTGCGCCAGCCGGGATAGAACGAAGAATAGAAGGCTTCTATTTCCGCAATGCTCATCAGCTCATAGGCCAAATGACCTTCGAACAGCAGTCCGATACGGGAGCGGGTGCCAGGTGAGAGACGATGCGAGTCTTCGCCCAGCACCTTGCAGCTACCGCCCCTTGGGCGCAAAAAGCCCATCAGGATTTTAATCAGCGTCGTTTTACCAACGCCATTCTTGCCCAATAAGGCCACCACTCGGTTTTGCGGTACCGAGAAGCTCAAGCCCTCGTATATCGACCGCTCACCGTAGCGGTGGGTGAGATTACTGACTTCGATCGCTAAGCTCATTGGGCAATATTCTGACGGCTTGGCTCTGGGTTAGATTCTGATTTGAGTTCGACAATTTCGATCTGCTGCGTACAACCCGTGCTTGCAGAGGCCTGCTGGCTCTGACAGCTGCCCTTCTTGCTGCTGCAGGATGAGCAGGCACCACGATTGCGCCAAAGCTTGAAGTACAAATAGATGAACGCAGCCACCACAACCGCCGCGACCAAGCCGACATCCGTCAGTGAAAATGGCTGCTCGGCACTGACCTGAATCCCGGATTGCACCAACGTTTGCGCGTGAGTTGATTCATTCATCCCTTCACCTCCAAGGCTGCATCGGCCGGATCAAAAGACGGCCGCTTCTCCCTTCCCCCAAGCCCAACCAACAACAGCAGGGCCAGAGCACCGAAATACACCAGACTTATCGCCTGAATACCGCTGGCACCGGTTAGCGTGCCCAGCGTGAAGACCAAACTGGATACGCCAAGCCCCAAAACGGTAGGAAACACGATGGAAAACAGCATCCACTTATATGAACCGGTCTGGACTTTGACCATCACGGTGGTCGCCAGACAAGGCGGATAGAGGGCAAAAAACAGAATCATGGAAACGGCCAGCAAGGAGGTCGCACCTCCGGCCATGGTTTCAGCACCCATGCGCTCTTCCAGTGTGGCGTTCTGATCATCATCCTGCTGGAACAGCACGCCAAGCGTCGCCACGCTGCTTTCGCGCGCCGCAAAGGAGGACAGCAGCGCCACATTGATCTTCCAGTCGAAACCGGCATATTGGGTTACCGGTTCCAGGCTGCGGCCAATGTTGCCCAGAATGGAGTACGTGATCCGCTCCTCTTTCATTTCCCTGCGCAACGACTTGCTGGAGGACGCCAGCTTCTTCAACGCGCGTCCCGCTTCACGGGCCGCCTTGTCGCCTTTGGGTGCCTTCACAAAAATGAAGAATTCCGGATTGCGAGCTTCGAATGCGTCATTCACTGCCAGCGAGGCGTCAGCCCCCGAGGCATTGAGCTTGGCGCGTTTAAAGTCGTTGTAATAGTTCAGCAGAGGCACAAGATTCTGGCCCTGAGCCACTTGAGCATAGGGATTAGCATCCATGGCTTGCTGGAAGCTCAGCACCGCCTGCTGGCCACTGGCCTCAAAGTGAGCCTTGCGTTCATCCGGCAAACCCGGGAACTGCAACAGGGTAAACACCACCACCGCTACGGCCACCACGATAGAGCCCACCTTTTTGATATACATCCAGGTCCGCTCAAACGATCGCTGCAGCACGCCCCTGACTGTCGGCACATGGTAAGCCGGCAACTCCATCACGAAGGGTGCAGTCTCCTGCGCCCGCAGCACGGTTTTGGTCAGTAGTTTGGACACCAGCAAGGCAAAGATAATGGTCATGGTCGCGATGTAGAACATCATCAAAGATCGGTGTTCTACAAAGAAAATACCCAGCAATAGAGTGTACAAAGGCACTTTCGCAAGGCAGTTCATAAAGGGCACGGTCAAGATGGTCGCCATGCGCGCCCGGTTATCCGGAATACCCTTGGTTGCCATTACACCGGGTACAGCACAGCCACCGGCGAAAACGCCACCCAATATCAGCGGCAGAGTGCTCTGCCCATGCATGCCGAAGCGGTGCAAAATTTTGTCGAGAATAAATGCGATACGCGCCATGTAACCGGAGTCTTCCAGTATGGCGATCAATGCAAACAGAATCAGGAAGATCGGCACGTAGTTAAGTAGCGTGTTGGCCGAGTCCACCAGCCACAAGCCCAACGCGCGGGTGTAAGGATCAACAAGGAAGCCTGCATCAGGCAGGACACCGGCTACCAACTCCCTGAAACCGGCCAGGAATGGCCAAGTGTATTTGGTCAGCTCGTACCCCCAGACGATGGCAATCTGGTAAATAAGGAACACGGTGGCGACCAGAAACAGCGGCGCTCCCCAACGATGCAGCAACACCCGGTCGATGCGATCCGTCAATGTGGGGCGCGAGTGATCACCACCAGTCAGCACACCGTCCAGCAGGGTTCTCACCTTCTGTTCACGGCAAGCAACCACATGATCGGTTACATCCAGCTGGTACTTATCCAGAAAGGCTTGAGCCCGTTGCTGTACCTGAGAAACCAGTGCATCAGCCTGCTCCGGTTGCAGTGCCGTCTGAACAAGCTCGATGGCAACACTGTCTCCTTCCAACAGTTTCAGTGCCAGCCAGCGCGGAGGGAAGGATTGCAGCGACTCGCAGGACGTTATTACCGATACCAATGCGATCAGATCTGACTCAAGCGCGCCATAGTCGAGAATGGTCTTCGCCACAGGCTGGCCAACGGCACCTCGAATCGCCTTTTGCAGCTCTTTTTTCCCCTCGCCCTTGCGGCCCACCGTGGCGATAGCGGGAAACCCAAGACGCTGGCCCAGCGTTTCGCAGTCGATCTGTAAACCACGGCCACGGGCGATATCCATCATGTTGACCGCAAGAATCGTGGGCAGCTGCATCTCCATGATTTGCAGTGTGAGGTGGAGTGAGCGACGCAGATTGGACGCGTCCACCACATTCACTACCACATCCGGTTTTTCATTCAGGAGGTAATCGCGCGCGACACGCTCCTCGAGGGAAAACGCGGTCAGGCTGTAAGTTCCAGGCAGGTCGATGGTTTGAACACTGCCCTGATTATCACGGTAATAGCCGTACTTCTTGTCGACTGTTACACCGGGGTAATTCGCCACATGCTGACGTGCGCCAGTGAGCATATTGAACGTGGTGGATTTACCCGCGTTCTGCTGCCCTGCCAGGGCAACGGCAATATCCTTTAGCTTAGTGCTCATCATGTATCTCGATCGTCCCGGCTTCCTTACGGCGCAATGAGATGCTGCTGGCATCCACTTTAAGTTCGATGGGGTCATTCAGCGGAGCACTGCGCACCAGCGTCACCTCCACGCCTGGCATCAAACCCAGGTCCAGCAAACGCTGACGCACCCCTCCCTCAGAGCGATGACGACGAATACGGGCACGCTTGCCCGGCATTAGATCATTAAGGGTTTTAAAGAGGTGTTCCATGTACGTGCATTCCTGCTGGGGGCGGTCCTGGCGCTGGGATGGCTAAGGGCCTGATTGATCAGCAAATGATAGTGATGCTATATTTCTTAATCAAGGAAATAACGATATTCATTCTCAACGATTTTTTCCCAGCCCTCACTCTGCAGCAAATTTAAAAAAGGACTCGCACCATGCCGCGCATCAAATTCAGCATTGCCACCACTGCCCTGACCGCCCTGCTCACCAGTAACCTGGCAATGGCTCATACCCCAATCTGTGCATGCTATGACAACGGTGATGGCTCAGTATTGTGCGAAGGTGGATTCTCGGACGGCTCATCTGCCGCGGGGATCAGTGTTGAAGTGCGTGACGAAAGCGGCAATGTACTGCTCGAAGGCAGCATGAACGAGGACAGTGAGTTCGAATTCGATAAACCGGGCACTCCGTACACCGTGATGTTTGACGCTGGCCCCGGTCACGAGATTGAAATCAGCAGCGCGGATATCGTCGAGTAAGACCCGCCACTCGCGAAGCGGGTTTAGAAGCCGGTATCGAAGCTGGGCATCAGGGTCCTCTGGCGGCATAATGCCTCGCCTTGAGCCATGAAATCAGAACTTTTAGAGGACCCAGCAATGACACCGGAAGCGTTTGCCAAGCAAATCGGCCAGGATAGCAACCTGGATTTTGAAGATACCCAGGCCGTAATCAGTGAATATTTCGATTACACCCCCTGCGCGTTCAGTAACGGTGAAGTCGCCAATGACGCCGGGCAGAACGAAGGCTCCTGCAAGATTTTTGCACTGGGCCAGCTACTTGAGCTTGACCAGGCTCAGACTCTAGCCTGCTTTGGCCGCTTCTATCAGGACGTTTTGAATACACCGGAAGGTACTGACCACGGCAACATCCGCAACTTTATGGTCAGCGGCTGGGACGGCATCAAATTTGACGGCGCTCCCCTTCAGCGTAAAGGCTGATCAAAACAGCGGAAGCTGCTCGGTTTCCGCTGCATTCTCTTTAGCTCCCAGGCGATACCCCAGGCCGACCAAACGCACCGCACTGCGCTTGCGCATCCAGGCTTCTTCCAACAAAGACGCGAAAGTCGCTTTCTGAGGCCCCTCAATACGGCACTCTGCCGTTGTCTGGGTAAAATCATTGAACTTCAATTTCACGACGGCACCCAGAATCTGACGTGAGTCTCGATGGCGCTCGTAACGGCGCTCCAGATCCTCCATCAACGTATCCAGCTGATCCAGACAGGTCTGAAGATCGGGCAGATCCTGGCTAAAGGTGTGTTCAACGCTGACAGATTTGCGCTCACGATGGGTTCTGACCTCTCGCTCATCTTCACCGCGCGCCAACTGCCAGAGGCGTTCACCGAACTTGCCGAAGTGGTTTTTCAGTTCGATCAACGACAGTGATTGCAGCTCTGAACAGGTCCCGACACCGAGCCCCATCAGCTTTTCCTGAGTACGCGGGCCAACACCCGGTATTTTTTTCACCGGCAGCTGAGCGACAAACTCGGCTTGTTCGGATGGTGCTATTACACAAAGCCCATCAGGCTTGTTCCAGTCACTGGCAACTTTGGCCAGAAATTTGTTCTGCGCCACGCCCGCCGAGACGGTAATTCCGGTTTCAGCCTTAACCTGGGCACGGATTTCCTCGGCAATACGGGTCGCACTTCCCCCTTTGACCGAACTGTCGGTTACATCCAGGTAGGCTTCGTCGATGGACACCGGCTCAATCAATGGGCTGAAGCGGCGGTAAATGGCAAAAATCTGATCGGCCACCTCACGGTAACGGGCCATATTGCCGGATACCAGCTTCAGTTGCGGGCAAAGCTGTATCGCTCGGGCGCTGGGCATGGCCGAATGAATGCCAAACTCACGAGCCGGATAATTGCAGGTCGAAATTACGCCCCTGCGACTGGCTGCACCGCCGACTGCCAGTGGAATATCACGCCATTCAGGGTGCTCCAGCATCTCGACGGCGGCAAAGAAACAATCGCAATCCAGATGGATGATTTTGCGCAAGGAAGGTGCTGTCAAAGCAGGGTCATTCGAATTCATTGGTTTACACTGTACTTCAGAGCACGCTATTCACGCATGAATCACGCGCAGGAGCAAGCCAATGTCAGAAGAACAACAAGAATGGACAGGGCGCGAACGTCGAAAAAACCAGGACAGACGCAAAACGCCCGACCGCCGCGAAGATATCCGCTTCGAGCCCGGCAAATCGGATCGGAGACAGAGCCGTGGTCGGCGCAAGGATGAGCAAGATCCCTGGATGAAAAACAGAGACAGTTAATCCAGTTGTCACGGAGCAGTCATCTGCCAGTCACCTCAATGTCACCTGTTCGCCATAGTGTAAAGCGGCACGTGAAAGAGGTGACTGAACATGCAGATCAATGTAGAACAGGTACTGGTCAACAAATATCCCGCTTTTGCACAAAAACCCTCCCCGGTTAAACGCTCGACTCTCTTTTGCCTTCGTCGACTGATCCGCGAAGATGAAATCAACCGTTTTCTGGATACCCATCAGGGCATTCAGGGGTTTGAGTTTATCGATGCCGTACTGGACTACTTCAATTTCAGCTATGCCCTCAGCCACAAGGAACAGATGAATATTCCGTCCAGTGGCCGCGTGGTGATCATCGCTAACCACCCGCTGGGTGCACTGGATGGCCTGGCACTGCTGAAACTGGTGGGCGAAGTGCGTCGCGACGTTCGCATTGTGGCCAATGATCTGCTGATGAACTTTGACGCCCTGCAGAACCTGTTTCTTCCGGTCGACAACCTCGGCAAAAGCACGCGTAAACAGAACATCGCACGTATCGTAGATGCTCTGCAAAACGATGAAGCAGTCGTCGTTTTTCCGGCGGGCGAAGTGTCCCGTGCAGGCTTGACCGGTATCCGTGATGGCAAATGGAACAGCGGCTTCCTTCACTTTGCCCGCAAGGCTAATGCTCCCATATTGCCGGTCTACCTAGGCGGTCGTAACTCTCCCCTGTTTTACGGGCTGTCCTATCTGAACAAGTCAGCGTCCACCCTGATGCTGGCACGGGAAATGTTCAACAAGCATTCGGTTACCCTGCCCGTGCGAGTGGGTGAGACCATCGCCTTTAGCCAGCTGGATGCCCTGCCTGTATCCAACCGCGACAAGGCCAAGTTGCTCAAGAAGCATCTGTACCGTATTGCCCGCAACAAACAGCCACTCTTCATTACCGAAAAGACCATCGCCCACCCCCAAGACCGCAAGGCTCTTAAACAGGAGCTCAAGCAGGCAGAGCTATTGGGCGAGACCACGGATGGCAAAAAGATCTATCTGTTTAACTACCAGCCTGACTCTGCCGTCATGCGCGAAATAGGCCGCCTGCGTGAAGTTGCTTTCCGTACCGTTGGAGAAGGCACCGGCGAGAAACGCGATCTGGATCGCTACGACCAGTATTACCGCCATCTGATCCTCTGGGATGAGGAAGATCTTGAGATCGCCGGCGCCTACCGTATCGGCGAAGGGAAAGAACGTACACAAAACCCTGAGCAACCGCTCTACAGTGAGTCCCTGTTCAGCTACAGCGACAACATGCAGCAGGTGTTTGCCGAAGGCATTGAACTGGGTCGCAGCTTTGTCCAGCCCCGCTACTGGGGCAAGCGCTCATTGGATTATCTTTGGTACGGCATCGGGGCCTACCTGCGCCGTCACCCGGAAGTTCGCTACATGTTTGGGCCAGTGAGCCTGAGCCATAGCTACCCCAAACGCGCCCGTGATCTGCTGGTTTGGTTCTACCGCCATTATTTCCCGGACCCCAAGGCACTGGCTCGATCATTCAGCCCCTATCAACTCGATGCAGATGCCGAAGCCGTGATAAATTCCATTTTTACCGGCAACGACTACCGCGAAGATTTCAGCCGCCTGCGCGAGCAGCTCGACTTCCTGGGAGTCACAGTACCCACCCTTTATAAGCAGTACAGTGAACTCTGTGAGGATGGTGGCGTCTCATTCCTCGACTTTGGTGTCGATGCCGACTTCAATTACTGTATCGACGGACTGGTTCTGGTGGACACCCACAAAGTGAAGCCCCGTAAGCGGGAACGCTATATCGGCACGGATGGCTGAATACGAGGGTGCCCCCTGAGCCCAAATGGACCGCGGCAACGGGAGACAACATGCACCCTCTGGGATTGGTACTTTTTGCAATACTTGTGTTGGGCAGCTGGTACTGGTGGCAGAAACAGCCACCTGAACAGCGCCGAAGTGCCAGCTGGAAGCTGATCCTGATTTTCCTGGTGATCGGTCTGCTCGCGCTGGCGATCACTGGACGCATGCACTGGCTCGGCGCCCTGATTGCCCTGACGCTCCCATTCCTCAAACAGCTCTTGCCGCTGATCTTACGCTTTGTCCCGGGCCTTGCCCGCTGGTGGCAGTCACAGCAAGCCGCAAAACGACATAGCGGAAAGGGTTCTAACCAGAACTCAGGGCGACAGCAGAGCCATAAAAACAGCATGAGTCGTGAGGAGGCACTTGAGGTGCTGGGGCTCTTGCCCAATGCCAGCAGGGAAGAGGTGCTTGCTGCCCACCGTCGACTGATGCAGAAGATTCATCCAGACCGGGAAGGCAGTGCGTATTTGGCGGCACAGGTAAATGCCGCACGGGATACCTTACTGGATAGTTAAGGCCACCAATCCAGATCGCCGGACTCCAGCCGCAACAGACCGGCAGCAGCTTCAAACTCCAGATTTCGACCATAGGCGGGATGGAACCCCTGGAGTTGGAGCGCTCCGTTCTCGGTTACTTTGAACATCAAGGTTGAAGCGTCCTGAAGCGAATCTTCAGCAGGCGCCAATTGCACTTGAATCAGACCCGGCGCCACCTTCTGCCAAGCCCCTTCCGATTCGAGCAATGGCTGATCATTACGGTAATCTTCCCGCCACTGCACTTTGCCATCCGGGGCAAGTGCCAAATCAATACGTCGCGTCTGTATACTGTCAGGGGTCTGGTAACGCTGGTGCAAAGGCCAGTTGGCAAAATCACCCAAACGTGCACAACCATAGTAGTAACGCTCGTTCAGTTCCGCCTCCATAGTCAGCCCATACCACTCCCCTCGCAGCCCTTTACAGCTGCCGGGCTTAACATCCAGCGCAACCGAATGGCGGCTCTGACCACTGCCCTGCATTTCCTGCTGCCAGCGTCGTATCATGCCTTCGCGCTCAACCTCAGGTCGTTCAAAAGACAGCGTTAAAAACCGATCAACGAAGCTTACCCGCAGGTATTCCTCTGTTAGATCAAACACCACTTGTTCATCGGCAGATGCAGCGCGCAACTCAATGCCGGAGAGTCCAAACCCGCAGGCGCGCTGGGTACCACCTGCCAACAGCCCTTGGCTCAAGACAACGCCCTCAGCTTCGCGGCGCCCCGTACCCTCTATGTACACGGGCCAGTCATCACCCAAACTCTGGCTCTTATGAGCCTGCTGCAGCGACTTGGGCAGGTCTACAACCGGTTCTCGTTCCATGCCAACACAGCTTTCAAACCAGTACTTCCCATCCCCTTGAATCAACGTGCCCCGCATGATTTGGTCTTGAGCACCAGGTTTGGGCGCTTGGGAGCTACAACCCGATAGCACCAGTACGGGTAAAACCACCCCGGCAAAGATTCCGATTCGGCGCGCCATGTTTTGTGTCCTGTCGTTCCATTAACTTCTTACATTATGTCCAACCCCTACTCGGCAGCCAAACATTGACGTTAAAAACCTGTTCTACACTGTTAGCTATTGATAAAGGAGGAACAGAGAATGTCAGACCATATCTATAAGTTAATCGAAGTTGCCGGCTCATCTACCGACAGCCACGACGATGCTATTCGCAAGGCCGTCGCCAAAGCCGCCGAGAGCATTGAGCATATCAACTGGTATGAAGTGAAAGAGATGCGAGGACATATCGAAGACGGGAAAATCGCCCATTATCAGGTTGTGATCAGAATTGGCTTCAGACTCGAATAACCTTGTATCCGTATTGTTACACTTGGGGTAAAAATTAAGGCTTGGTTCATCTGATATTCATGCATCTCGCCCTAGAGTGGTGCGACATTGATGCTGAGACCCTCGCCTCAGCCGGTAACCGGAATACCACCCGCACCACATGTTCTCGCTGCCCTGGCATACACACTCATTGAAACAGCTAACGCTGTTCGCATTTGTACTGGCAGTGGTGCCCTTGGCCGTACTCATGTACCAGTCGGGCAATGCACTTGTCGACCAGTCAGAGCGCGCCCGTACTCTGGCCCGAGAAATGCTGCAAAGCCGCCGCCAAGCTGAGCAACTTCTGACGCAAGCCGAAGATATCGTTCGTTCCGCACGACAGTATGACATTGTAAATCGCATCGAATTGCGCGAGCGACTGCTTGGACAACTGGACAACTTCAATACACTCCTTCTCGACAGCAGCCTGCCACCGGTGCTTCAACCGCATTCTGCCAAACTCGAGAGCCAGCTCGATAGCCTGAGCAAGCTTTCCCTGGGTGAAGAACCTCCCCGCTTTGAACCGGCTCTGCTGGAGCAATTCATCGCTGACACCCAGCAACTGACTGTTCAAGTCGACCAGTATTTCGATCTGCGCCTGACCGAACTTGAAGATCAAACGCTGGACGAGCAACGCAAAAGCGGTTGGCAGGCCATGATTCTGGTACTGGCGACAGCCCTCTTGATCCTGTTCTTCAGTGGTCGAATCAACCGCCCTGTACAGCAATTGATTGAGCGCATTCGCGGCCTGGGCGAAGGTGATCGTACGCCAACGCCATTACTTAAAGGCCCTGCGGAACTGGTCGAAGTCAACAGCCAGCTGAACTGGCTGGCCGAAAGGTTACAGGCACTTGAAGAGGACAAGGTTCGCTTCCTGCGTCATATATCCCATGAACTGAAAACACCGCTGACAACCTTGCGTGAAGGCGCTGACCTGCTGGCCGAAGAACTGGCTGGACCACTGTCAGACAAGCAACACGAAATCGTCAGCCTGTTACAGCAAAACAGTATTAGCCTTCAGGCCCTGATCGAGCAGCTATTGGACTACAACCGGCTGCAACAGCCCAGCAGCCTGCAACGCGACAAGATTTCGCTGCAATCCATGCTGGAGCGCATACTGGCGCCTCACAAACTGCAGATTGAAAGCAAGCAGCTGGAGGTCGAGCTTTGCCTCAACAATGTGGATCACTGGTTTACAGATTCACAAATGTTGCAACGCATTCTCAGCAATCTGGTATCTAACGCGGTACACTATGCGGATCAAGAAGGACGCATCAAGATTACAGGCAGTTTGGAGCAGGACAACCTTAAACTGTCTGTCGGCAACACCGGGCCATTAATCCCGGAACAGGACTTAGCGCGTTTGTTTGAACCCTTCTACCAGGGCCAAAACAAGCGCAAGGGACCGCTCAAGGGGTCAGGTATCGGCTTAAGCATTGCAGCTCAAGCAAGCCAGACACTGAAAGCCCACCTGGAACTCAGCCAGAATCATGATCGTTGGGTCGCCTTCACCCTTGAACTGCCAAGCCTGGAGCCCTGAGCAATGTATCGCTTGCCCCTGATTTTTATCCCCTTAGTACTACTGGCTGGCTGCCAGTGGCCACTTGTGCCCAAACAGACCTCCAGCCAGCCAACAGTTGCTGCTACAAGTTCAAGCTGCCGCTTTGACGAAAGTCAGCTGGAGGAGTGGATAAAATATGAACATCGTTTTATTTCGTCTACAATTAGTGACAGGCAGACGCTTTTGGGAGAGGCTGAAAGACGACAGCGCAGCGCACTTCATGCGCTACTTCTGAGTAGCCCCGGTCAGTCGCAGGCACAACTGGAGCGTGCCACCAAGCTGATGGACAGCATTTCACCGAAGTCGGCTGGAAGCTGTGCTACTGAATTGTACTTGGCTAACCGCCAGGCTCAGATCAAACAGCAGTTGGAAAGGCTGCAACAGATTCAGGATCTGGAGCAGCAGAAAATGGAACTTGAACGTCAGGTCGACGCCCTGACAGATTTGGAACGACAGATAACGCAACAGCGTGAGGAGCACTGACAGATGACATCAACCCCCCACATTCTTCTGGTTGATGATGATACCGCTCTGCTGAAGTTGCTGGAGATGCGCCTCGAAGCGTCCGGCTACACGGTAGACTGCGCCGAAAGTGGCGAAGAGGCTATCGCACGTGTACGCCAGCAGCATTTCGACCTGGTGTTGACCGACCTGAAAATGGATGGCATGGACGGTTTGACCCTTTTTACCCGCATTCAGCAAGAACAGCCTGACCTGCCGGTGATCATCATTACCGCTCACGGATCGATTCCTGAAGCAGTTGAAGCCACTCAAAAAGGTGTCTTCGGATTCCTGTCCAAGCCGATTGATAAGCAGCACCTGCTGGATACTGTCCGTGCTGCGCTGAACAACTCCCAGCGCAATCTGGATCACAGCTGGCGTGAAGGCATTATCAGTCACAGCGGCCCTATGGAACAGGTACTGGACCAGGCTCATCGTGTTGCAGCATCTGATGTCAGCGTTCTCATCACAGGCCCCAGTGGCAGTGGTAAAGAACTGGTTGCCCGCGCAATCCACAAGGCCAGCTCTCGCGCTGACAAGCCTTTCGTCGCAATCAACTGTGGCGCCCTGCCAGAGCAGTTACTCGAGTCTGAACTCTTTGGTCACACCAAAGGTGCATTTACCGGCGCTATCAACCAGCACTCGGGCCTGTTCCGTGCAGCCGAAGGCGGCACCCTGTTCCTGGATGAAATCGGCGATATGCCACTTGCGCTGCAGGTCAAACTGCTGCGCGCACTGCAGGAACGCGTTATTCGCCCGGTCGGCTCTACCGAATCGGTCGCCATTGATGTACGCGTGGTTTCAGCCACTCACCGTGACCTGGAAACAGCCATGCTGAGCCAAGAGTTCCGCGAGGACCTCTACTACCGACTCAACGTAGTCAATCTGGAACTGCCGCCGCTGCGTGAGCGTCCGGAAGATATTCCGCTGCTGGCACGCCATTTCCTCACACTGGCATCCCAGAAGCACAACCGCAAGGTTAAGGGCATCTCTCCCGGAGCCCTGCATCTGCTGGCCCAGGCCGCTTGGCCAGGCAACGTGCGCCAGCTGGAAAACGTGATCGAACAGGTCGTAGCGCTGAGCCCATCTCCGATCATTCCTGAGGGCCTGGTCTCCAAAGCCTTGGCTAATCAGGAACGCGTTATTCCGTCTTTTAATGAAGCGCGCGCGGACTTTGAACGCCGCTACCTGATCAAGGTACTGCAGATCACTGAAGGCAATGTGACGCACGCATCTCGTATCGCCCAGCGTAACCGTACCGACTTCTACAAGCTGCTGAACAAGCACCAGCTAGAAGCGGCACAGTTCAAGGCTGATGCAAAAGCAGCCGTCGCAGCTCAGAAAGAAGCTCTCAAACAGGCACGCAAAACCCGCAAAGCGGGCTAAGTTTAACCTTGTTCAGGTGCGTCTAAAGCGCAAAACCTGAAGCATTAAAAAAGGTGAGTCTTTAACGAGGCTCACCTTTTTTGTTTCACCACCTATCAAGCACTCCCCCTGCACCTCGAAAAAGACCAGGCATTTATCATCTCGTTGCATTACAGACTTGGACTTTGCAAACGGCTTTACTAAGATGCGCCCGTTGTCCTGATTGATTGGAAGACTGCTCCATGACCACACCCTCTTTGAATGAAGCTCTGGCATTGATGAACCAACAGGCCTTTGCATCGGCTGCTGCTATTTGCCGTCAACACCTGGCCGACCGACCTGATGACTTCAACGCACGCCACCTGCTGGGCTTGATTCAGTTCAAAGCGGGACAACTGCTGGGCGCAACCAAGGATTTGCAAAAGGCGAGCCGATTGCCGGTAGCCGCTCGTTTTAAAGCCCAGGCACTGAGTAACCTTGCGCTGGTTTTGCAGGAAAGAGGCAAACAGGAAGACGCCGGCACAGCACTCAGTCAAGCCGTGCAGCTGCAACCGGACGAAATCGCCATCCACCTTAACCTGCTTGGACTTATGGAAAGACAGCGCGAGTGGGCAGAGATCAGGGATCACTTTGAACACTTCCCCGTGCTTCAACAGCACCCTGACGCCTTGTTATCACTGGCTGTCGCCATGAGACACAGTCAGCAATACAACCAGGCTGCCTCGCTTTTATCACCCTTACTGTCTGAAGCTGAGATACAAGCCGAGTGGGCACTTAACCTAAGCCTGGATAAGCGAGCAGAAGACGTGATTCTGTTTGGCCATCAACAACCCAACCCTGCCATTTGGCTCGCAAACACAGCAGACTACATGGCTGAAGAGGGGCACCCTGAAGCCGCTACACCACTTTATCAAGCAGCGCTGAAGCTGGAGCCTCAGAATGAGAGCATTCGCCATATGCTTGATGCGGCGGCTGGCACTTGTACCGCTCAGGCACCAGACAGGTATGTGCAAGGTTTATATGACCAGCACGCCGACGCCTTTGAAGACCGACTAACCGGGCAATTGGAATATCAGGCCCCGTCCTTGTTGGCTGAACGCCTACAGACACTGATCCCGGAAGAGATTCATACGCTTGTTGATCTGGGGTGTGGCACTGGACTTTGCGGCCAGGCTTTATACGAAATACTGAAGCCTGAGCATCTTATCGGCTGCGATCTTTCCGAGCGCATGCTGGCACATGCTGAAGCCAAGTCTATCTACACTCAGCTGTTACATACCGACCTGCTCAGTGCGCTTGAGACAGACTGGAATGCGGATCTGATCACCGCAACCGATGTACTTATCTACACAGGTGCGCTGAAGCCGGTGATGGCCGAAGCCTTTCAGGCACTGAAGCCCGGTGGCTATTTTGCCTTTACCGTCGAAACCTGCTCAGAACCAAGTGGCGTAAGGCTGGATGCATCGGGTCGCTTCCGACACAACCCTTCCGGCATCCAAGTGGATGCTGAGGCACTGGGCTATGAAATCAGCCTTCTGGAAGGATTCCCACTCAGACGTGAGCATGGAGAGATGCTTGAGGGAGCTTTGATTATCTTGCGTCGACCAGACTAAGCAGCTGACCACTGAGCAGGCGTAACCGTTCCAGTTGCGCCTTTTTCCCATGAGGCTTCTCTACTCCAGAAGCCGACTGCTGACGCAAGATGCGCTGGCAAAGCAGCTGAACATCATCAGCGGTTAACTCCAAACGATGCCAAAGCGGCAAACTTGTGTGGAGTAATACCGTCAGTGGCACAAGGCTCGACTCCAGGTTGCGCTGGTCATGGACAAAACCTTCCAGCCTTCGTATCACGGATGTGTCCAATGCCTCGACCGGCAGCCCTTTCATCAATTCCGGCAGATACTCGGCTTCCAAATCCTGCAATTGCCCCGACAAACGCAGTAGCAGACTCTGTTTGTACCAATTCCGCGCTTCGGCGAACCAGGGCTCCAGCCGAGCTACCAAGGGCTTGAGCACCAGCAGCGCATGACTGCCCGCCACAGGATCACGCTGCTCACCCAGTCTAACCGGCCAGTATTCAGCACTTTGCCAGAAACGAAGCAGCCCCGGCTCGGAGGCAAAACTGGCGCCCATGTAGTCCACGCCTTCGGCACGTGCCTGTTGTTGTATATGCTCCAACAGCTGTTGACCAATCCCCTGCTGCTGAACACCCGGATGTACTGCAATACGAATAATGCGCCAGCCTCTCCACTCGGCAGCCTCTTGCCATCCCTCCTGGGCTATCAAGGTCTGTGGCATCAAATGCCCACGCGGGCGCCTGCGCCCGGCCCAGACGGCCTTACTTAGCTCTGCTTCCAGAGGACCTTCTCGGGCCACCAAAGCACAGGCCAGCGGCTCACCCTTGCGACTGACAGAGAACACTTCCAGGTTAGGGCTATCCAGGAGAATACGGAGATCCCCCGGCGTGGTGCGGTAGTGCGCTAACACCAGCAAGCCGAAAAGGGCATTCAAAAGCGGCCTGTTTTCCGCCAACCGGGCCCGTTCCAGATGCTGGAATCTCAGCTCACCCTTCTCGGCGGGCTCAGGCGGGTCGGCATCGAGCATCAACAGACGATTACAGAGACATTCCAGCGGGTCTGGCGATGCCCAACGAATGGGAGTATCAAGATGCAGCTGATCATATGACTGCCCCAACTGGCGCAAACGCTTGAGAAACCTCAGCGAAAAGCCCTGCCCATTACCTTCATAACCGTGCAAGGTGGTCGCAAAGACGACTCGGGGATAGCGCTGAAGCAACGTCAACAGAACAGGAACCGGGATGGCTGCAGCTTCATCCACCAGCAGAAGATCGGCTTGAGGATTTGCCTTAAGCAATTCGTCTGGACGTAAAAATCGTAATACTGATGCCTGCTTGGGTGCCAACACCTCAACCTGGGATTCCAGTGCCGAGATGGCCGCTCGATCTGGCGCGGTCACCAATACGGACTTTTCCTGTTGCAGCAATTGAGCCGCCGCAATACCCAGGGCTGCGCTCTTTCCTCTTCCCCTGTCCGCGGTCAAAACCAATGGACGCCTGCGCCGTTTGGCTGTCTGCATCACAGCATCAACAGCCTGGGCTTGATCCTCAGTACGGCAAGGGCCATTGAGCCTCCATTGAGACTGAGAAGCTGGCCAGTGTTCAGGTAAAAAGATTTGATCAGGTGTTAACCGGACCTGTGCGGAATAGTCCTTAAGCTCATCTGTCAGATAGGACAGGAAATGCCCTTCCAATTGTTCCGGCTCAAAGGGCTCAACACAAAGAGAGGCATACTCTGGGTCGGTGTATGCAGGCCAATCATCTTCCGGCGGGGTTAACAGCACCAGTACGCCGCCACCCCTGAGGGTGCCACACAACTGACCAAACGCATTCGGGTTGAAGCCGACATAGGCATCGAACAGGAGAAAGTCCAGCGTTCTGCCCAAATGACGGTGCGCCTGACGGCTATCGAGTGGGGAAAGTGCCCCCAAGGGCTGGTCCGATACCAGCAAGCCTTCGCCACACAGAAAGGGAAGTACCTCCTGTTCAAGCTTTGCTCGAACAGGCTGACGAGCCCCTTGGGCCCAGATCAAAGCTCTCTGATTTGAGGACTGCAGGCGCCGCAGAAAGGACGCCAGACTCATCCTTCAGAATACATCATGTTGTCGTCAGGTGTGGTTGCATGCTCGGCTTCATAGTACATGCCAGGCTCAGGCTGAGCCTGCATTCGCGCCCCCATGTATTCCATCACCCGCGCCAGATTCAGGCTGCCACGGGGCTGGAAAGTTTGGGCGGCCAACCAGAGGGAGTCCTCACCGATAGACGTATTTTGAAGAATCTGATCGTAGCAGCGTTTCGCGAGTGCCCCTGCATGTTCATTGGTGGCCGGCAGAACAGCCCCAATTTCATGCTCGCCGTCCCAACCTATAAGATCACCAGGACGTGATAACTCTTCACTCAAAACTCTGACCACTTGCAGCAGGTGTTCACGCTTGACCCCACGGCCAAGACTGATCCGCATGACCGTCAGGGGGCTGAACTCGCGTACAGCCCTGCGGCACTCAAGCGCCAGCATGTGACGGTACCAATGCTCTGTCGCAATACCGGTATTGGGGTCGACAGCCAACAAGGGTTCGTTCGCCTGGGAAGCCGCCTGGCTCATACTGCGATTACGCAACATGATGAACAATGACAGCGTCACAACCAGCGCCAAACCCGCCAGAAGCCGAAGGCCCAGCGACGTCTCACCACTCGCAGTCAACGCCAACACCAAGGCGTTCAGCACCATCAACAGGGTTACCAGGTAACGACTGCGTTTGAGCTGTTCCACAAAAACCGAATCCATGCAGGCATCCTCACCTTTGTCCCTGTTCAGTAAAGCGGCTTTCGCCACTTAATTCAATGCGCCAGACCTAACGCCGTTTCTGATGTTGCTCCCAGTTCTGCTGACGGTTCTGGGCATTCTTGCGCAACATTATATAGACTGCTGCCAATCCACCGTGCTGAGGCTGCCCGGAGTGGTAAGCCAGCACCAGATCCAACTGCTTCAGCCATTGGTCCAAATAGCTTTTGAGACGGTTAGCCGGATCCTCAACACCGCGAGCGCGTCCAATTTGAACGGTCACTGTGCGTATGCCGAACTCGTGGCTTTGGCGAATAAAGCCAACCAACTCATCCCGCGCTTGTGAAGGCTCAAAATGTTGCAGGTTCAGGTTGGCATCGCTGTTGTATCGGCCCAATCTCAGGTTCCTGAAGACCCCTTCCTGTACTCCTTCACGCTTCCAGCTGATCGGATCCGCAGGGTGCAACCACTCGACCTGATCCAGAGAGAGCCCCTCAGGTGAGCCCTGTGCCAATCGCCGGCGAATGCTTTTGGAGGGATCTGCCCGCAGCGATCGGGCTGCCGGTACTGCCGCACCAGCGTGGCGAGCTGGCTGGATACGCGTAACACCCTCAGACTGCATCAGTTCGGTAAAACTGTCATCGTGCCCAGGTTGCATGGCCTTCTCCTCGTATCCGTATGTTACAACTCCTATTGTGACAGCAGTCAGAACGGAATTGAACGTTTTGCAGCAGGCGTATTCTCTATTAGAGTGTAAGCAACCAATGGAAGAGGTGATCGACCGTCATGCAGCGTCTGATAGTAGTTTTCACGCTCATTATTTTTGTGGCTGCCGGATATCTGTTTCTGCAGCCAACACCCGAGCCCGTTCTGTCGGATGGCAGCACGCCTCCTCCTGTTTCTGAAGAAGCCCAGCGGGAAGCCAAAAGCCATATCGACAGTCTGACCCAACAGGCTGCCGAGCAGACACTGGCAATGAATGAAGCCGATCACTTCGTCCGCGGCAATCAATTACTGGAATTGCCGGAAGTAAAAGGGGCTGCTGAGGACTCATTGGCGCTGGACAAGGTTGACTCCGACTCCACCGCCGTCGCCTTCGCCGTTGAGAGAGCCAAAGTCGGTGCCCCAAACCAGCTCGGATCCAGCAGTGTTCAGCTCTCCAGTATGAACAAAATGCGCCTGCAGGAGTTGCTGAACAATCCGGATCAGGCAAGTAATGAAGTTTTTTATATCCACTCGGTTGATGGCGCAGACCGTCAAGGCCTCTGGGGGATTATTCACCAAGGTCTGATCGAAACCTTTACGCGTGGCATCCGCGTCGACGATCGCTCGCGTCTACTGAGCGTTTCCATCCCCGAGGATGCTGATGAGCCGCTGACCGATAAACGCAGCTCCTGGTTGGGTACTCTGCTGAAGAACAAGGTGGAATCCACCTGGGTCTACAACTATGAACATGGCTTACTGGGCCAGAACCCCGATGTAATTCACCCCGGGCAGCAACTAATTATTGTTCGTTTTGATGAATCTGAGCTGGTGAATATCTATAACCACTTCATTCAACAGCAATAAATCCATCATTTCTGAAAGGTCCACATCGCTGATGAAGTAATTCAGTGGACCTTTCACAAGCTTTCGCTTATAATTTGCGCCTTATTTCAGGCAGCACGCGCTTTTATCATTCAGACACGCGCATTCCTGTTGCCTCCTCTTAAAAAGACCCAGGTGTAACTCACAGCATGTCCGAAACTGATACCAGCCCCGCCAACTTTGGCGATTTGGGACTGTCTACTCCTATTCTCAACGCACTGGCCGATGTAGGCTACGAAACGCCTTCACCGATTCAGGCCCGGAGTATTCCGCCTCTGCTCGAAGGGCAGGATCTGCTAGGTATGGCGCAGACCGGCACAGGTAAAACTGCCGCTTTCGCTCTGCCTTTGCTTCAGCGTATTGATACTACCGCCACCCACCCGCAGCTGCTGGTACTGGCACCCACACGCGAACTGGCCCTTCAGGTTGCGACTGCCTGTGAGAAATACTCCAAGCACCTGCCCGGCCTGCGCACTCTGTCTATCTATGGTGGCCAGGGTTACGACAGCCAGATCCGCGGCCTGCGTCGCGGTGCTCAGGTTATCATCGGTACTCCGGGCCGAGTGATGGACCACATCCGTCGTGGCACCCTACAGCTGGACCGTCTGCAGGCGCTCGTACTGGACGAAGCTGACGAAATGCTGCGCATGGGCTTCATCGACGATGTCGAGTGGATCCTGCAGCACACGCCGTCCCAGCGTCAGATCGCCCTGTTCTCAGCCACTATGCCTCAGGCCATTCGCAACATTGCGGAAAACTACCTGCAGGAACCGGCTGTCATCAAAATCAAGGCCCAGACAGCGACTGCCAGCACCATCCGTCAGCGCACCTGGACCGTTCGCGGCATGAGCAAGACTCAAGCCCTGACGCGCATTCTTGAACTGCACGAGCACGAAGCGGCTCTGGTATTCGTTCGCACCAAAACAGCGACCGAATCCCTTGCCGAAGAACTGACTCAGGCGGGCTTCCCCGCTGCTGCGCTGCACGGCGACATCGCCCAGGCTCAGCGTGAGCGCATCGTCAGCAGGCTGAAGAAGGGCGAACTGGACGTTGTGATCGCAACCGACGTTGTGGCCCGAGGCCTGGACGTTGAGCGCATCAGTCACGTTATCAACTACGACATCCCTTACGACACCGAGTCGTACATCCACCGCATCGGTCGTACCGGTCGTGCCGGACGCCAGGGTGATGCCATTCTGTTCGTGACCAACCGCGAACAGCGCCTGCTGAAGCAGATCGAACGCACTACGCGCCAGCCGCTGGACACTCTGGAGTTGCCGACTGCCAAGCAGATCAACGCCCTGCGTGCCGAGCGCCTGCAGAAGAAGATCCTGGAAGCCGCTGAGTCTGCCAAGCTGGAAGAATACCTGCCGGTCATCAACGCCCTGCAGGAACAGTCTGAGCTGACGCCTGAGCAGCTGGTTGCCGCTACAATTGCGCTGATGCACAAAGACAAGCCGCTGTGGATGAACGAAAACGAGCCAGATCCCAACCGCCCTGCTCCGCGCGAACGTCAGGATCGTGGTGACCGCGGCGACCGTGGTGATCGCGGCGACCGTCCGCGTCGCAACCAGCGCAACGAGCCGGTTGCTGATGGCATGGAACGTTACTGGATCGGTGTTGGCCACCTGCACGGTGTTAAGCCGGGTAATATCGTTGGCGCTATCGCAAACGAAGCCGGTATTGAAAGCCGTCAGATCGGTCGCATCAACATTGCTGACGAGTTCAGCTGTGTAGATCTGCCGTCCGGCCTGAACAGCCAGCAGATGCAGACACTGAAGCGTGCCCGCGTATGCGGTCAGCGTCTGGATATCCGTCTCTGGATGGAAAAAGGTGATGCTCCTCGTCGCCCGCGCTCCAGCAAGCCGGCACCGCGTCGTCCGCGCGACTAATCGCCTGACGCTATAGCATTTATAAAATGCCGCACTCTGTTTTCAGAGCGCGGCATTTTTATATCTGCAGTTTGCATGCATGGTGCTAGGTCGAATGGGTCAGCTGCTCATGCTGCGTGAAGCCATCCAATTGCCGTTCAGCCTCTACGACCAGCACATCTGTCAGCTGACGAATCAGCTCAGATCCCAGATTCCAAACATGCCAATAGAGCGGCACAGCCAGATACCGCCCCGGCGTCATATCAACGGCAGTACCCTGCTCTATCATCGGTTGCCCCTGCTGATCCGGCACCATGCCGCAGGCCAATCCACGCTCAATGACACCACAGAACATGTGAGATGAGGGGATGCGATGACGTGGATACTCATGCGCACCCAAGCCAAAAAACTGCTGCAAATAGCGGTTCTGCAGCTGATCCTTGTGACTGAACTCAGCCACCGGCGCACGTCGAAAGCCATCTGCTACAACACCCTCTGGAAAATAGCGTTCCAAATAGTCACGATTGGCCAGGCATCGGTACGGCATTACGCCCAGCGGCACACACAGACAACCCGGCATCGCCTTGGCGGATGACGTAATACACCCGATCACCTCCCCATCTTTCAAGAATTGATGCGTCGCATCCTGGTCATCCACTTTCAGATCCAGCAGCAGTCGCTGCTGCGTCACCAATGGTGCAACCGCATCAGGAAACCAGGTTTCCAAACTGTCGGCATTCAATCCGATGGCGACTCGGGTAAAGCCCTGCGCATCTTGCTGTGACAGGGCTTGCAACAACTCATCTTCCAGCAAGCTGACCTGTCGAAAATGCTTCAGAATAATCTGTCCCGCCTCCGTCGCCTGGATAGGAACAGTGCGCTTGACCAACACCTGACCCAAGCGCTCTTCCAGCTGCTTTACACGCTGTGAAACCGCTGACTGGGTAACATGCAGACGCTGAGCAGCACGCTCGAAACTCTGCTCTTCAACGACCGCAGCAAGGGCTGACAACTGACGCATATCGAACATTATTAGCAACTCTAATCAGTTATAAAAAACATTAGTTTTACTTACATCAACAATCATCGCAACATTGCCAGCCTCAACTCAACCCCTGTTTCCGCTGGAGTACCGCAAGACCATGAACCCACTTTTCCCCCTTGAAATGATCGTTTGGAGTAAAGGCCTGGCGACCTCGGCAGGGTTAATCATGGCCATAGGTGCTCAAAATGCTTTCGTGCTCACCCAAAGCTTGAGAAGGGAGTTCCACTGGCCCATCGCACTGGCCTGCATGCTGTTTGATGGTCTTTTGATTACCGCGGGTGTTGTAGGACTCGGCGTGCTGTTTAACCAGTCCCCCATCCTGATGGAAGTGGCTCGCTGGGGCGGTGCACTGTTCCTGTTCTGGTTTGGCCTTCAGGCCGCACGCCGTGCTCTGGACAGTCAGAGCCTGATCACGGGCGGCAAACGCATTGGCAACCTGCGCAGCGCACTTCTTACCACTGCGGCCGTAACCCTGCTGAACCCTCATGCCTATCTGGATACTGTCGTGCTGATTGGCGGCCTCGGTGGTCAGTATGAACCTGAGCTGCGCACCTGGTTTGCCATCGGCGCAATCAGCTTCTCGGTTATCTGGTTCAGTAGTCTTTGCCTGGGTGCACGCTGGCTGGCTCCGCTGTTCCGTAAACCCGGTGCCTGGCGCGTTTTGGACGGCCTCATCTGCCTGATGATGTGGGGCATTGCCATCAGCCTGATCGTCAACTTCTAAGCGATCTTCTAAAAGCACATACCCCGATATAAAGCGGGCTGCCCAATACGGGCAGCCCGATCAGGCCGCAAATAACCGGCCAAGGACCATACCTGGGGGTATGAGTCTTAAGTACTAAATCATCCCCAAAGCGACCTAAGTATAGTCGCCATCATTGGTCTTCCTGCCCTCACACGCCCTATAATGCGTGAAACTTTTTCAACAGGAAGCGAATCCATGACCACACTGGGCACCCCCCTCTCTTCTACAGCCACCCGCGTACTCATGTGTGGAGGCGGCGAACTGGGCAAGGAAGTGGTGATTGAACTGCAGCGCCTGGGTGTGGAAGTGATTGTCGTAGACCGGTATGAAAACAGCCCTGGCATGCAGGTCGCCCATCGCTCACATGTCATCTCCATGCTGGATGGCAAAGCCCTGCGCAAGGTTGTCGAACTGGAACAGCCTCATTACATAGTGCCAGAAATTGAAGCCATTGCGACCGATACCCTGGCTGAGCTTGAGCAGGAAGGCTTTACCGTCATTCCAACCGCTCGTGCGACTCAGCTCACAATGAACCGCGAAGGTATTCGACGTCTGGCGGCTGAAGAACTGGGATTGACCACCTCTGCCTACCGCTTTGCCGGCGATGAAGCCGAGTTCCGCGCAGCTGTTGCCGAGATCGGCTACCCCTGTATCGTAAAACCGATTATGAGTTCGTCCGGCAAGGGACAAAGCACCCTGCGCAATGATGCCGACCTGGAACAGGCCTGGCGCTATGCACAGGAAGGTGGCCGCGCGGGTGGCGGACGTGTCATTGTTGAAGGCTTTGTTGACTTCGATTACGAAATCACACTGCTCACGGTGCGTCACATTGGTGGCACCAGCTTCTGCGATCCCATTGGCCATATCCAGGTTGACGGCGACTACCGTGAATCCTGGCAACCCCAGGCAATGACACCGAAAGCGCTCGAGAATGCACGCGACGTTGCCGAGAAAGTCACCGGTGCTTTGGGTGGTCACGGCATCTTCGGTGTTGAGCTGTTCATCAAGGGTGACGAAGTGCTGTTCAGTGAAGTATCACCTCGCCCGCATGATACCGGCATGGTGACGCTGATTTCTCAGAACCTGTCTGAATTTGCACTGCATGCACGTGCGATCCTGAACCTGCCGGTACCGACCATTCGCCAGCACGGACCTGCAGCATCTGCCGTAATCCTGCCAACAGGCGAGTCGAATCAAACCCGTTTTGCCAATCTGCAGCAGGCCCTGGCCGCACCGAATACTGACCTGCGCCTGTTCGGCAAGCCGGAGATTCATGGCCGTCGCCGCATGGGCGTCGCCCTGGCTATTTCAGACTCGATTGACGAAGCGCGCGAGCAGGCTCGCACCTGCGCTCAGAAGATTGATGTGAAGTTCTGATCAGCGACGCAGTTCGAACCAGGGCACCTTGCTGCTACCGGCAGGGTGCCCATAGCCTGGGTAAATCAACCCATTTCGAATGACAAACCAGGGGGCACCCGCCAAACCTGGCTCCTGCTCGCTGCTTAGCGAAATAAGCTTATCCTGCTGGACCAGGAACTCGGGCTCAGACGACTTGCCTTCCGGATGTCCAAAACTGCGGAATACCTTGCGGCCGACCTGCTCATACCAGGGCTGGAAACCTCGGCCATTGGGGTGGGAGTGGGTGGGAAAATACTGTTCTTTTACTACTTCGAACATACTGCAACTTCACCGATATGTGGGGGAAAAATCTTCGGCGCCTATAATAACATTTTGTTACCAAACAGCGTCATCTCAACTATTGATGCATAGCAAGAGTTTTTCCCGACGGCTTAGTTGCTTGAGTTCATACTCACGCTTTAACGCACTGCCCCGATCGTGTCCGGCCTCCTGCCATACCAGCTTCACTGGGCGTCGAGCACGCGTATAACGTGCACCGCGACCTGCATGTTTTCCATTATGCTCATCCAGGCGGCGAACCAGATCAGTGGTAACACCTGTGTACAGACTATCATCTGCACACCGCAGCATGTATACCCACCATTGTTGCAATTCTGTGTTGCTTTTGTGATCCATTTTATTCTGTCTTAGCTGCCACAACCGGCGTAAAATCGCGCTTCCACACAATTTTGGGGGCTCGGTTCTACCGATGCAAATACTATTACTGACGATTGCAGGTATCGCCTTCCTGATGATCGTTCTGGAAGATGTGTTCCACATCAACAAGGCGAAAACCACTCTCTTCCTCGGCACCCTTGCCTGGTTATTAATGTTCCTCTTCCCCCAACACGGCCTTGAAAGCCGGGATATACAGGAACAATTGAACGAAAACATCCTCGAAATCGCCAGCCTCTGGCTCTTCCTGATGGCCGCCATGACCTTTGTGGCGTTCCTCAACCATCAGGGTCTGGTTGAAACCATGATTTACAAGGTACTGCCACAAAGACTCAGCGAACGTAAGCTCATGTTCCTGGTAGCAGGATTTGCGTTCTTTTTCTCATCCCTCTCCGACAACATTACCGCCACATTGATCTCGGTCGCGCTGGTTTTATCACTGAAACTGGATGCGCGTAAAACCCGCCGCTTTGCGGTTCTGGTGGTGTTTGCTGTCAACTCCGGGGGTGTGGCACTGATTACCGGCGACGTAACCACGCTGATGATCTTCATGCAGGAAAAAGTCGCTATCGACGACCTGCTCTGGCTCAGTCTGCCTTCACTGGTAAGTGTCTTGCTGCTGGCCGGTATGTTGTCACGTCCGCTTAAAGGCGAGGTGGTCATCCACCCCACCCCGCGCCGTGATGATAAGGTCGGCATGGTAATCGCGATGATCTTCCTGATGACCATTTTCTCCACCATCATTCTCAACGTCATCGCTGGCGTACCGCCTCTGCTGACCTTCCTGTTCGGCCTGTCGATCATGTTCCTGGTGGGTCGTCTGTGCTATCGCAATGACGAGCGTGAAAACCTGCTGGATTACATTCGTGTGATCGAGTTCGATACCCTGCTGTTCTTTCTGGGTATCCTATTGCTGGTAGGCATGCTGAAAGAGATTGGTGTGCTGGACTCACTGGTTAAAATCTATGATGTCCTGCCAACGACTGGCGCCAACTTTGTAATGGGCTTGCTGTCTTCTCTGGTCGACAACGTTCCCCTCACCGCAGCGCTGCTGAAGTCGAACATCGTCATGGATACTGCAAGCTGGCTGACCCTGACCTATGCCGTAGGCGTTGGCGGTTCATTGCTGGTTGTAGGTTCCGCTGCCGGTATCGTCGCCATGAGTAAAGTTGAAGCGATCACCTTCCTCAGCTTCATGCGTTACTCACTTTATATTCTGGTTGCCTACAGCGTCGGCTTCGCCGGCAGCTACCTGGTCGGTCACACTCTGCACTGAGCCAAGCGCTCAATTAAAGGCGAAGCGCTCAACAAAAACAGAGCGCACGACCAACACCAGAAACGCCCTCTCCGCCCTACTCGGCGGAGGGGGCCATCTCTCCAAACCAGGACAGATCTGACTGCAGACTGACCACCTCACCAACAATCACCAATGCAGGCGCGGGTAACTGGGCTTCATCCTGCAAATCCGCCAGCGTTTCCAGCGTACCCACCAACACCCGCTGATCCTGTGCAGTTCCCTTGGATACAATTGCGGCAGGCGTATTGGCCGGCTTGCCATGGGCAATCAAACCTTCGCAATTCTGGCGCAGGGTGTGCAGCCCCATGTAAAACACAATGGTCTGATTAGGGTGTGTAAGTTCAGCGTAATTCAACTCTGAGGTACGGTGCTTCAACTGACCGGTTATAAATTTGACCGACTGGGCGTAATCACGATGGGTCAACGGAATACCCGCGTAGGTCGAACAGGCACTGGCTGCAGTGATACCCGGCACCACCTGAAACGGAACACCGGCCTTTTTCAACTCAGCCAGCTCTTCACCACCACGGCCAAATATAAAGGGATCACCGCCCTTCAGGCGCACCACTCGCTTGCCCTGCAAGGCATGATCAACCAGTAACTGGTTGATCCCCTCCTGAGGTACCGCATGGTTATCTCGCTTCTTGCCGACAAACACCAGGTCGGCGTCACGGCGACACAGATCCAGCACTTCCGGTGACACCAAACGGTCATACAGCACGACATCCGCCTGCTGCATCAGGCGCAGCGCCTTGAAGGTAAGCAACTCAGGATCACCGGGACCCGCGCCAACCAGATAAACCTCACCCACCTGCTCTCGCGGGTTACCCTGCTCAATTTGCTGCTCCAACAGGGCCTCGGCGGCACGTTCCTGGCCAGCAAAGACGCGCTCGGCGACCTGCCCCTGAAGAACCGATTCCCAGAACACACGACGCTCATTCACACTGCCAAAACGGGCTTTAACCTTGTTACGGAAGCGCCCTACCAGCTCTCCCAAGCGGCTATAGCCAGTGGGGATCAACGTTTCGAGCTTGGCACGCAGCAAGCGCGCCAAGACCGGTGACTGACCACCAGAGGTAATACCAATCACGATGGGGGAACGATCCACAATAGCAGGGAACACAAAGGTACAGAGTGCGGGGCTATCCACCACGTTTACCGGCACATTACGTGCTATAGCGTCATGGTGAATACGCTCATTGAGAGTGTCATCATCGGTAGCTGCTACTACCAACACCTTTTCATCAATCAGTGCCGCATGATATTCACCAATCACGACCTGGCCCTGATGCAGCTCCAACATCGTCTGCAATTCAGGTAGCACTGCATGGGAAATGCAGGTTATGCGAGCACCGGCTCGGGACAGCAGCCTTGCCTTGCGCAGGGCAACATCACCGCCACCAACCAGCAAAACGGGGCGTTGTTTCAGATCGAAAAAAAGCGGCAGATAATCCATCGGGGATGGCTCCAGTACAGCACCTTGAATGCTCATACTATAGCCTTAAAAACAGGAATCTTAAAACAGGTTATAAAAAAACTTTTTCTTATAACCTGTTCAGAAAGGCAGGTTTACTGCTCCAGTGGGAAACGCTGCTTCAGGAAGGCAACAATATCATCAGACTCGTACATCCATTCGGTCTGGCCGCCCTCATGGTCGATGCGCAGGCACGGCACCTTCATACGACCACCGCCTTCGATCAGGTCCTGACGATGACGGGCATCACTGCGCACATCACGCAGCTCCAAAGGCAGATTCAGGCGACGCATGCTGCGGCGTACCTTGACACAAAAAGGACAGGTCGGCAGTTGGTACAGCGAAAACCCCTGCAGGGACTCCTCCAGCTGCTGCAGCTGCTGCGGTGAGCGCTTGCCACGACGAGGCAGGGTAAGACCGTGCAGGCCCATTACAATCAGACCCAGTATCCAGCGAACAACTTTCATAATTGCTTTCAGCTTCCGTTAAAACGCGATGGCGCAGTGTACTACAATGACCCGGGTCAAAAAACAGCGCAGGCGTTGCCCTGCCCTGTCAGCAGACCCGGCTTCCATGCTAAGGTACAGCGCGTCTCCATAGCGATAAGTCACGCATTCACCGGCGTTTTAGCGAGAACTAAACACCATGGCCGATGCCACACAACAGGTTGCGACCGAAAACGAATTCCAGTTCAAGAGTACGCGAGCTTCGCTCAATGAACTGATCCTGAGCTGCGACGATGTGCAGCGCCTGGAACCCCAATTAGAAGCCCATGCCGCCCGAGTCCCCATGCTGTTCAGCCACATGCCCGTGATCCTGAACCTGCAAGCCCTTGAGCACACCCCCGACGAGTCTCGGGTCAGTGAACTGCTCGAGCTGTGCCGCCGCTTGTCTCTGGTACCTGTTGGCTTGAAAGCCGATATCAGCGCAGCCCCCGAGCTTTGCCGCGCTCTTCTGCTGGCCGACTTCAGCCAGCAGCGCAGTCGCAGTCAGGCACCTGAAATTGCAGCGGAGCCCACTCCTGAGCCAACAGATGCTCAAGAGCCGGAAGCCAAACCAGAACCGGCAGAGCCCGTAGCGGCCCGTGTGATTACAACCCCTGTGCGCTCCGGCCAGCAGATTTATGCCCGCGGCACCGACCTGATCGTACTTTCAGCCGTCAGTGCCGGCGCCGAGATCATCGCCGACGGCCATATTCACGTTTACGGTGCCTTGCGTGGTCGCGCCATGGCAGGCGTCAATGGCAATACCGAAGCCCGAATTTTTTGCCAAAGCATGGAAGCCGAACTGATTTCCATCGCCGGCTATTTCAAAACCAGTGAAGACCTGCACAGCGAATGTTGGCAACAACCCACTCAGGCGTTGCTCAGAGGGTCTCGACTGGATACAGTTTCACTTTAATGAACCGCTTTTTCATTTAATGGATATGCATGCATGGCTGAAATAATCGTTGTTACCTCTGGCAAGGGGGGCGTTGGCAAAACGACCAGTAGCGCCGCTATCGGTACTGGACTGGCCTTGCGCGGCTTTAAAACCGTTTTGATCGATTTCGACGTAGGCTTGCGCAACCTGGATTTGATCATGGGCTGTGAACGCCGAGTCGTCTACGACTTTGTAAACGTCATCAATCAGGAAGCCACGCTGAATCAGGCCCTGATCAAGGACAAGCGCACTGAAAACCTGTTCATCCTGCCCGCGTCACAAACACGCGACAAGGACGCACTCAGCGTAGAAGGTGTAGAAGCGGTCTTGAAAGAGCTGTCCGAAAGCTTTGACTACATCGTCTGTGACTCACCCGCCGGTATCGAAAAAGGCGCCCACCTGGCGTTGTATTTTGCCGATACTGCGATTGTTGTGACCAACCCTGAAGTCAGCTCCGTACGTGACTCTGACCGTATTCTGGGCGTCCTGCAGAGCAAATCCCGCAAGGCTGAACAGGGTGAATCGGTCAAGGAGCACCTGCTGCTGACCCGTTACAACCCCAGCCGTGTTGAAGCAGGCGAAATGCTGAGCGTAGAGGATGTCAAAGAGATCCTGGCCATTCCTCTGCTGGGCGTTATTCCTGAGTCTCAGGCAGTGCTCAAGGCTTCCAACCAGGGTATCCCGGTCATCATGGATGACGATAGCGATGCCGGCCAGGCATACGATGACGCGATCGCCCGTTTCCTGGGAGAAGATCGTGACCATCGCTTCCTTAACGTGGAACGCAAAGGGTTCCTGAGCCGAGTATTTGGACGGAAGGGCTAATGGGTATTCTGAGTTATTTCCGATCGAAACAGCCATCCTCGGCCAGTGTTGCCAAGGAACGCCTGCAGGTACTGGTCGCATACGAACGTAACCAGCGCACTCAGCCGGACTACCTGCCGCAGATGCAGAAAGAGATTCTGGCTGTGATCGCCAAGTATGTGGACGTATCCACCGACGATATACAGATCAATCTGGATGAAGACTGCTCCATTCTGGAGCTAAACGTCACACTTCCGGAAAAAAGCTGACATCACGCAAACGGGGGCTCCAGGCCCCCGTTTCATTCTTGGCTCAATGCGCTTCGCAAATACCCAGCCTAACCACGCAGAGTTTACCCGCTAGCCTGCTCATTACGCTCTGCTATCCCAATCTAGTCCAATCTAGTCCAAATGGACTATGCGCCAACACTCAAAAGCCTCTACGTTCAGTGCATAGCCTTGAAGCTATTCCCTGCCAATAACAATAAAAGGGGCAGCACATGATTCGAAACGCACATACTCCCGCTGTTTTAGCGTTGGGAACTGCACTAGCCATACTGTTCATTTCAGGACTCCTGGTTCAGGACAAGTCTCATAATAAGTGTGATAACTGTTCGTCCTCAGCACAGCTGAGTGAGCATCAAAGCATCTTTCATTCCAATAACCTTTCCTACCAACTAACTCACAATGAGGCACAGGCCTTAGCCAAACAGGGCTGGATACACGCAGCATACTGAACGAACGAGTTTTGCCCCCCTTTATTGTGCTCGCGTCAGCTCAGGCATAAAAAAAACACCTCCGAGTGGTTTTTTTATGGATCTACTGTGCAGGTTTCCAAATTCGTGCTCGATCGAATACAAGGCACATTTAAGACTTACCTCTAGTTTGATGGAGTCACTTTGACCTGCTTGCCGGCTCCCATACCACCATGTTGACTAAGCGATAAAGTCTCGCCGACTTGCTTTATTGCGACACATGGGTCGACATAGCCCACAAAGTTCCCTATAACTTGCCTTATAAGCGGTTGAAAATGGACTCTTCAGCCTCCTAAGCCCGAGCGTGAGCCCACTTTCAGACAGGAATGCCTGATTTTCTCCGCTATTCCGTTCAGGAAGGGATGATGAGTAATCTGTCCATCCGCTTCAAACTTTTGCTGGGTTCAGCAATCGCAATCTTGCTTTCGTTGGGCGTTGTAATTTTTCTTGCGCTCAACTCTTACCAAAACTCCATCAACATCGCCGTTGACGATACCTCAGTGCTGTTCAGCGAGAATGTGCAATCGGAACTTGAGGTTATTGGTGATCAAATAGCAATTGATATCCGCCAGCGCCTGGAGCGAGGTTTTGACTCAGTCACAGGTCTGGCCAACTTTCTGGGCGCCACTGCCAAATCGGACAATCTAATTTCACGCCATGCTGTCAAAGAATTAACCAGAGCCCAATTGGCAGCTAATACAGGCGTTAGCTCCATGTATGCTCAGTTCGAGCCCAACGGGTATGACAATTTCGACAGCATCTACCGTGGTGAGATGGCCCACAGTTCCAACGAGGGTACGCTGGACGTCTACTGGGTGCGCGAAGACGGAGGACTCACCTTCTACCCTACCGAATCGACCGACAGCAAATATGACCAGACCATCTTGGAAAGCGGTATCCGTGAATCCGAGTGGTATCTCTGCCCGCTTGAAACCCAAAAGAACTGTATGGTCGAGCCTTACCTGTACGAGATCAGTGAAGGAAATGCTGTCCTGATGACCTCCCTGACCGTGCCCATCCTGAACAACGGCAAGGTGATCGGGGTATCCGGAACCGACCTCAACCTGCCAGTGTTACAGGACATGGTCGAAGAGTTGGCCGACCAGCTGTACGGTGGGCAAGCCAGCATCACCTTGCTGAGTGAGAAAAACCGCATCATTGCATCCAATCGCTTTCCGGATGCGGCCGGTGATCAAGTAGCCTCTGTCGCGCCGAACTTTTTATCGCGCCTGGCCGCTTATGGTCCAGAGTCCGATATTTTTTTGATCACTCAGAATCTATCTGTTGCCAATGCGAACTGGCGCATCATCATTGAAATTCCCAAATCAGTCGCCCTTGCAGAGCTGCACCAGTTGCAGGAAGACATGGAAGCCAACCGTAGCAGCACAACCTGGGAGTTACTGCTGATTGCGGGTGCAATTCTTGCTGCCACTCTGATCGTCGTGAACCTGTTTATCTCTGGCATTACTAAACCATTAGCCAAGCTGGGTGAACGCATGCAGGCTTTGGGTGGTGCTGAAGGCGACCTCACTCAAGAGCTGGAAACGTTCAGTCACAAAGAGCTAAATGCAGTTGCCGATGGCTTTAACAGCTTCACCCATAAAATACGTGATGTGATTCAGGAACTGATCCGGCTATCAGCGCAGCTCCAGCAGAGCGCCGCTTCGCTCACCAACAATGCTCACCAGACCCGCGCTTCGACCGAGGATCAGCAGCAACAGCTTCAAAGCGTTGCGACGGCAGCGAACGAAATGTCGTCTACCGCAACGGAGGTTGCCAACCTGGCTGGCCAAACGGCACAGGATGCCGGGGACTCTAACCACGAACTGGGCGCCACACGTGAAACGCTCCGCCAGACGGTTGATGAGATCGGCACCATGTCACAAGCCCTTGAAGGCGCCTCCGACAGTATCGGAAACGTTGCCAAGCGCAGTGATGACATCTATTCCATCATCGAGACCATTCGCAATATCGCGGACCAAACAAACCTGCTGGCTCTGAATGCTGCCATCGAAGCCGCTCGTGCAGGCGATCAGGGACGCGGGTTTGCGGTTGTAGCCGATGAGGTCCGCAGCCTCGCCAGTCGCACGCAGGATGCAACCGGTGAGATCGACAACCTGATTTCGGCGCTTAAACACGATGTGGATGACAGCGTCGGCCGCATGCAGCACTGCCGTGATCGCGCTGCCATGACCGTAGAAGAGAGCCAGGCCAGCTATGATCGACTGGACAACGTCTCTTCGCGCATTTTGTCGATCTCAGAAAACACCACTCAGGTTGCCACTGCAGCTGAAGAGCAGAGCATGGTGAACGAAGAGATCAATCGGAACATTACCCTGATCGGTGATGCCGCCGAAGTACTGGCTCAGACTGCCGGGCAGGTCTCCAGCCTGGGCCAGGAGGTCGCCGACAGTGCAGCCCGACTGGATCAGCAGTTAAGTCGCTTCAAGGTCTGAGCTGGACTATATCTGCTATTCAAAGGGGCTTTTCAGCCCCTTTTTTACTTCTTGTGCCGCTATACACGAAAAAAACGTAAAAAAGCTTTGCACGCCGGCCTAATTCATATATTCTGAACAGGCTTAAGAGTAACACAAGCATTTATGCACCATTTCGACGTCCTACCTAGTAAGTACCTCGTTCTGTATTCATAAGTACCAAGATTACCTAAGCATTACCCAACCCAATGGGCTTATCCAACGGGTTAAATTTTTACTCAGATCGAGAGAATTATTATGTCTACTACTACTGGCACAGTTAAATGGTTCAACGAAACTAAAGGCTTCGGTTTCATCGCTCAGGAAAACGGTCCTGACGTATTCGCTCACTTCAGCGCTATCCAGGGTTCTGGTTTCAAAACTCTGGAAGAAGGCCAGAAAGTTCAGTTTACAGTTACTCAGGGCCAGAAAGGTCCTCAGGCTGAGAACATCGTTGCTATCTAATCTCTGAATTAGACCGCGACAAAAGAACGACCCTTAGGGGTCGTTTTTTTTTGCCTGTACTATGCTGGTACCGTCTCCTTTCGTTAGCTGACACCACCATTTAGCAACAGATTTGAAACCAGAGCGGGTTTCATCTATAAAGCTTTCGTTAATACATTCATAAAATTCTGCAAGATCTTCTTGTAGCAGGTCCAAACCCAACAGACCCCACAGGCCTCTTCAATGAAATCCTTTTCGATTCGTTTCAAGCTGCTGACCGGCTCAGCCATAACCGTGATCCTGTCACTGGGCATCATCATCTTCATGGCACTCAAGGCTTATCAGACATCGATTGACACGGTGATGAATGATACCGAAGCCCTTGTAGAAGAAGAGATCACGCATCAGCTGGACCAAACCGTCGACAACATTGCGCTGGGTATTGAAATGCGGCTCAATCGCGGCTTCGACTCAGCCCGCACGGTGGGTAGCTATCTGTCCAATACCGCCCAAAGCTCGCTGAATATTCCACGCGATTCTGCCAGTGAACTGGTTCACTCTGCCCTGTCCATGAACACGCAGATTGATACGCTCTATGCCATGTTCGAGCCTAACGCCTACGACGGGCTGGACTACATGTTTGATGTCAGCAATGGCCACAGCAACAAAGCGGGCGAGATGGCGATCTACTGGTTCTGGAATGACGGCAAGCCTGCTACCGCTCCAATAGAAGACCCTGGAGTAAAGTACTCGGACACCCTGACCAATACCGGTATTCGTGAATCCGAATGGTACCTCTGCCCCCTGGAAAGCCGCCAGGAGTGCCTGATTGAGCCCTACCTGTTCGAGGTTCAGCCTGGCCAAGAAATTCTGATGACCTCTCTTACCGTTCCGATCATGCATGAGAACAAGGTCATCGGGGTTGCAGGGGCCGACGTAGGCCTGCCTGCCATGCAAACACTGGCCACTGAGCTTGCCAAAGAGCTACATGAAGGCCAATCCAGCATCAGTATTTTGAGCAACCGTAACCGCATCATCGCATCCAGCAAATACCCGAATGCACTTGGAAAAACGGCCGAGAGTGCCGCGGCGTCATTGTTGCAGCGCCCTGATCCAAAAGAGGTTATCCGTGCCGAACGCACGCTGACACTGGCCAACTCCAGCTGGAAAATTATTGTAGAAGTCCCCTACTCTGTCGCCTTGTCCGAGCTTCAGCAGTTGCGTGCTGACGTCGCCGATAATCGCCAGTCCACCACCTGGGAGCTGATCATCACCAGCCTGATCATCCTGGGCCTGACACTGGTCGTCGTAAATCTGTTTATTCACGGCCTTACCAAGCCTATTCGGGCCCTGGCTGAACGCATGAAAGCGCTGGGCGGTACCGATGGTGATCTTACCCATGAACTGGAACCTTCTAGCCATACCGAGCTGAATGATGTGGCGGATGGCTTTAACAGTTTCGCGCGTAAGATTCGTGGACTGATCACTGAACTGGTTCACCTGTCTTCGGGCCTGCAGCACAGCGCGACCAGCCTGGCCGCTGCCGCCCAGCAGACACGTGCAGCCACCCACGACCAGCAACAACAGCTGCAGAGCGTTGCGACCGCCGCAAACGAGATGGCCGCGACCGCAACCGAAGTTGCCCACCTGGCTGGCCAGACAGCCCAGGACTCCAACGATGCAGATACGGAAGTGAGTGGCACGCGCCAAACCCTTGGCCAAACCGTCGACGAAGTTGGCAGTATGGCCAACCAGCTGACTGAAACATCCAACAGTATCGCTAACGTGGCCAAGCGCAGCGATGAGATCTACTCCATAATCGAGACCATTCGTGGCATCGCTGACCAGACCAACCTGCTGGCACTCAATGCAGCGATCGAAGCCGCTCGAGCAGGTGAACAGGGCCGCGGCTTCTCTGTCGTTGCGGATGAAGTGCGTACACTGGCCGGCCGCACTCAGGAAGCGACGGGAGATATCGACAACCTGATTTCAGCACTGAAACGCGATGTCGATAACAGCGTTGGTCAGATGCAGAAATGCCGTGACCAGGCCAACCGCTCTGTTGAAGACTGTCGCAGCAGTTTTGACCGTCTGGAGAGCACCTCGGTACGCATCACCTCCATCTCTGAAAACACCACCCAGGTGGCTACAGCGGCGGAAGAGCAGAGCATGGTCAACGAAGAGATCAACCGCAACATTACTCAGATAGGGGACGCTGCGGAAGCCTTGGCTCAGGCGGCCAGCCAGGTAACCGCACTGGGTGAAGAGGTTTCCAGCAGCGCAGCTCACCTCGACCAGCAGCTAGGACGGTTCAAAGTCTAATCAGAGTTTTACCGGATACAAAAAGGCGGCCAAAAAGGCCGCCTTTTTCGTTTCGAGAGTTAATGCCTCACACGATCTGGCAACGGTCACGTCCACTATCGGTAAACACTGCCACCAGAGAGTAGTTCATGAATCGCGTTGATGTGGACAGGTAATCCTTGATCCAGAACTGTAGCTTAGCGATCAAGTCATCATATGCAGCGGCATCAGCACCGAGCTGTTCTGAAAGCGCAGTGAAACGGCAGGTAACCAGATCCGGAGCATCTTCTTTTTTGGTGGCATCAGTCACACTCAGAGTGAGAACTGACTCAGTCTTGTCCCAAGTCGCCAGGAAGAACAAGGAACTGTTGACCACGTTGCTATCCAGCAGGCTTTCAGCTTGTTCCAGTGCTGCCTCAACCGCGTCTTTGACATCGTTCTCAAGAGTGACTGCAGACTCTGCGGCCAAATAACGATGGCCTTGAGTGCTTTCAGTTGTCAGAAATGGATGTTGGTCCTGGTGTTGCTGCCAGCTTAACGTCATCTTACCCTCAAAAACCCGTTAACATTTTGGCGCAGATTGTACCCAGCACAGACGGATCGCCATAGCCCTAAGTGAAAGACTCAGACCAAAGGTTCGATCACCTGCCCATAGATGATCTCAACCGCCACGTATACCAGCATAAGTGACATCACAGCGTTGAAAGCTCTGAAGAATATCGGAGAGCTAACCATTCGTCCCATGCGGGCGCCCATCAGCATGTAACTTGCCGGGGCCCCAAACGCCAATACACCCAACAAAAGTGACCAGAACAAGATGCCAGCACCTTCAATTCCCGCAGCAGGAAATTGAACCGTACTTATGGGCAAGACCGCCAAAGGCGCCTTGGGGTTACACAACTGCATGATTAGCCCGGCCTTGAAGCTGAGTGTCCGCTCAGTCTGAGAATGCCCAGACTGATCCACTTGAACGGCGCCGCCTTGCAATACCGAACGGCCAACCTTCCAGGCCAGCCACAGAATGTACATTGCTCCCAGCACACTGATTACAAGTTGATATTCTGGCACCAATAACCAGGCCCCCGTGTAACCAAAGAGCAGAAACAGCAATAACATGGCCAACCCAACTCCCACGCAGAACATCAGCCCACGCGAAGCCTGACCATTCAGGCCACAACCAAGACTCAGCAGGTTTACCGGCCCAGGGGTATACATTACGCCGATGGCGTACACCAGAATCTCAAACATTTGAATATCTCCAGCAATGACAGAACGACAAGGGTGTCAGCCGTTCAGTACCACTTGCTGATACTGACGCGGCGTCATGCCGAAGACCGGCTTAAAGCGCCGGTTAAAATGACTCAGATCGGAAAAGCCCGAGGCGTACACGACATCCTGTAATGGCTGACCCGCAGCCAACGCCTCTCGGGCCCTGTTCAGCCGACTGTTGAGCACATACTGATGTGGAGTCATGCCAAACTGCTGCCGAAACAGACGTAAGAAATGATATTTCGACATGGCCGCCTGCTCACTGATCTGCTCCAGTGACAGCTCCTGCTGCATATTTTCGTGAATAAACTCGCGCGCCTTGAGCAGCAGACGATCAATATGGCTATTACGCTGCACCGGCTCAAAGCCACGGTGAAGTTGAGCCAAGCGCTCAGCAACCGCAAACAGCTGTTGCTCATGTGCCAGCCCTTCAATAGCCCCCTGCTCCGTCATGTTCGCAAGCTGAAGAAGCCGGTTTCGCAACAGGGAGTCTTTCAACAGCGTTTCAGAACATCGGAAATCTGCCGCGTGACGCATGCCCGCCGCCTCCAGTAGAGGCAGTATCTGCTCAGGATGGATATACACCATTCGATACAACAACGAATCATCGGTCCCTGGATGCCCATCATGAACATCACCCGGGTTAAACACGATGATGTTGCCAGGCGCGCTGCTATAAAAGCGTCCTTCACAACAGAAGTCCTGCCGGCCTGACAATGTCAAACCAAAGGAAAACTCTTCATGGGCATGGCGACTGTAAGAGAAGTCGTGCATACGCGCATTCAGTAGCGTTAACCCTTCGAGGTGCTGACTCTTGCAGTAATGAAAAAGATTGTCTGGCATTGGTTTCACCCATACAGCTGCGGCTGTCTTTCTATGCTCTCAAGGTTAACGCCTGCAACTGCAAACGACTTGGACATTATTGCGCAATTCCAGCCTCTCTGTTGCCGCGGTGTTGAGTATAAAGCGGCGCCTTAAAGGGCCTAGCGATAAAAGCAGCCTATACATCAGATAAATATATATAACTTAAAACTATCAAAGATAGTCCGCAAAATAGACTTCGCTAATCAGACAAGAGCGGACGCTGTTGATCGGCAGCCCGAGCCAAGATGTTTTCCGGAGACCAGCCACGTTAAACCGTACATCCATTCCAAGAGCCCTGCAGTTGGTCTTTGGCGCTGCTATTCTGGCCATTGTGCTGCTGAGCTTGCACCTGCTGTTTTCAATTCACGGTATCAAGCACCAGTTCGTCACCGTGGTGGACCGCAATGTGAGCCTGCTCTCCACCGTCTCTGACCTGCGCTATTACACCGTCACCTATCGGCGCTTTGCCCTCGACTACGGACTCACTACCGACCCGATCGAGCATCGAAAAATCGT
The DNA here is from genome assembly GCA_048264005.1 of Marinobacterium sp. Lineage (GTDB taxonomy): Bacteria > Pseudomonadota > Gammaproteobacteria > Pseudomonadales > Balneatricaceae > Marinobacterium. The sequence goes on along the minus strand of JBLXDP010000014.1, from coordinate 21,436 downwards.
CCAAACCATCCGCTTTAATGACGAAAAAGTGGCCGTGGCCATGTCAAACATGCAACGCCTGGCGGACAGTCCAGAGTTGCGTACCACGATCCGCGAATACCAGACACGTGTGGACGATTATCGTCAGATGCAGGAAACCTACATCAGCCTGATTGATGCCGGACGCATGGAGCAGGCACGCCAGAATATGCTTGGCCCCATGCTGGCTCCCTTGATGCATCTGTCCATATTGCAGATATGAGTGCTCAGATTGCAGCAGCCACAGAACAGCAAACCTCCGTCTCACGCAACCTGAACGAAAGCGTGGGCGCAATACACCAAGCGTCAATTCTGATTGCACATAGTGCCAAGGATACACATCAAGCCTGTGATGCGCTGCAAATGGAAAGCCAGAACCTGAACAAACTGGCCAGCCGCTTCAAGTTGAGCGCCTGATTCAGGATTCGCAGGCAGGCCTGGCCGAAGCCGATACCCGGTTGCGGCCCGCCTGCTTTGCGTAGTAAAGGTTACGGTCTGCCTCCTCAAGCAGAGACTCAGGTGTTGCCCCGCGAAAGCAGCCTGCGATTCCCGCACTGAAGGTCACCCTTAATTCCTCATCACCAACACAAAAAGGCTCGGCTACCGCTTTGGCTCTAAGATTGTCCAGCACATGATGGGCACTGACTGCATCAGTATCGGGCAAGAGTAACAGGAATTCTTCCCCCCCCATCCTGCCGACCACATCAGCCCCCCGAGTGAGTGTTTTCAAGCGCTTGCTGAATTCAACCAACACCTGATCTCCAACAACATGTCCGTAGGAATCATTCACGGCCTTGAAGTGATCAATATCCAACATGGCAATACTGAATGAGCCGCTAAACCTTTGAAAACGCTCGATTTCATGCGCCAGTAGCGACATCAGAACACCGCGGTTTACCAACCCCGTCAAGTGATCATGGCTGGCTCTGACTTCCCATTTCTTGCGCAGAACAGCTTCTCTTCGCAGCACACGCTGCTGAACACTCAACGCAATCACGCTGAATGAAACAGAGATAGAGAATGCCAGGGCCTCCAGCCAACGCTGGTCCACCACTTCTAGATGGTAGAGGCGCACATTCAGCGCATTATAGATAAGAATCGTGGCTGTCAGCGCACCATAGCTGTACAAGGGGGTGGAACCAAACACGATATACATCAGCGTTGGCAGCGAGAAGTACAGCAACCAGTGCCCGTAATGGAAAGACGCCAACATGAATCCAAGCGTAAAAAGCGTGGCCAGAAACCAGCTGACAGACACGCCCTGCATCTCTTCCCGGCGACGCTCAAATGCGACCAGTAGTGGCATTACCAGCAGGATACCCAGCAAATCGGCAAGCCAGATCGACACCCCCATCGCCAGTGTCATTCCAGATTCCAGATACCCTCCCCACCAGAGATTGGCAGAAAGAAGCGCGGCGGTTATAGCGGTCGGGAGCAGGCACCCCAATGTTAGCAGTATGAATAACTGCTCGGTTCTATTAATCCCTCCCAACATATATTGACGCGCAACATTGCCTGCCAAAAGGACAAACAGTGTATCGGCAAGCGCACTGACACTGGTGTGAAGAGCCTGTGTTAGCGTCGAATCCTGCTCCAGCCCCGGGAAATTGGCGCAAAAACTGGCGATGAAAACAGCAGGTAAGACCCAGGGACCACGACGATAATAAAGATAGGGACCAAGCCCCGCAGGAAGCCAAAGCAAGGCGATATTGTCAGGCTGGGTGGCAAAAAACAGCATGCTGAGCTTTGCCAGCAGGAAATATCCCACACCCCAGAGCAACAAATTTTTTGCCTGGGTACGCCAAACCATAATGGTCTCCGAAGACAGGAACCGGCTTATCCGCTCACTAAAGTATAGGCGCCCTGTTCTCATACGCCATCAATTACAAAGCACGACGTCATACTGGTGCGTCAGCGCATGGGGACAAATGCGGGAAGAGCCGCCACACGTTCCAGCCAGGCGCTTATTGCTGGATACTCTCCCAAATCAAATCCACCTTCATGGGCAACCTGGGTGTAGGCAAACAACGCAATATCGGCTGTCGTACATTGCTCTGCGACCAAAAACCGAGACTGTTTCAGTTGAGCCTCCATCACCTGCAACGCTTTATGCCCACCGGCTTGCTTGGCCTCGTACTCGGCCCGCCTATCATCTGGCATGCCGAGGTATTTATTGATAAAGCGCGCCACAGCAATATACGGCTCGTGGCTGTATTGCTCGAAGAACTGCCACTGCTGGATTTGCGCCTGCAGCCAGGGATCATCCGGATACAAGGAAGTACCCCGTGCCAAATAATTGATAATGGCATTAGATTCAGCCAGAACCCTTCCATCATCAAACTCCACCAACGGGATTTTTCCATTCGGGTTCTTACACAGAAATGCTTCCGTCTGGGTACCCCCAGCCAGAATGTCAATATCGATCCAGGTATGCGGCGTCTGCAGTAAGCCACACACCAGCTGAACCTTGTAACAGTTACCCGATAGGGTATCGCCATATATTTTCATTTATCCCCCGAATAACAGCCTTTAGGTTCAGCAAACCGTGCCAACCAACCTGCTCCATATTACATTGATTACAGCACATGCAAACTGTCATATTGCAGTCACCCGAATGTCATCTCAAAGCCCTAGCATCCCTTACCTTTTACATCCGAGTCGTACCCATGAAGCCTGCACCTGACTATATGAACCCCAGCATACCGGCCGATTTGCCCGTGCATGACGTGCCCGTCATTGTGGCCACGCCTGAGTCTGTTAAACCCTACGGCTATCTTGTTGACCACCCGGATGAGATGGAAATCGAAATTGTTCGCTGGCCTGCGCAGGGCTGGCGTCATATCGATGAGGACACTGGCAATGAGGGAGGTACGAAAGAAGGCAGCTTCCTGTCTCAATGGGATGGTGATGTACTGATTGGCAACAACAGCGCAGTAGATGGCGAGTACATTCTGGGCTATTCAAAACGCCCCGAACAGGCACAGCGCGGACATAATAATCCGCCGCAGGAGCTGCTACTCTGGCACGCCAACTATCACCCTGATGGCGGCCAACTGTTCTTCCCTGAGCAACGTAAGCCCTTCCTGGTACCGGTTGCCCTTCCCGGCGATGACATTAAGCCCGAACACTTTGTCTGCTTCTGGTGTGACGGTACTCAGGGTCTCTACATCCACCCTAATATCTGGCACGAAGGCGTGTTCTCCATTTCCGGTGCCCAACGGTTTTTTGATAAGCAGGGTGCCGTACATGCCCGCGTATCCGTGGATTTCCCTGAAGAGTTTGGCTGCATGCTCAGGGTCGACATGACAAACCTGCCAAAGCCCTGAACCCTGCAAAAAAAAAAGGCCCCGGTCAGTTCAAACTGCCCGAGGCCTTGCTCCTAGATATTTGTGAGAGGCTAATCACGCCACACCGGCAAGCCTGTTAATCAGGCAAACAGTACCAGATTAGTCAGGCCAGACCGCCTTCCATTGGGTAATACCCAGCACACCTGAATTCTTGCCGCTGCCAAGATCGGCATCACCCAAGGCTTCATCGTAATGCATACCACCATTACCGGTAACATCAACAGTGCGACCACGAACAGAACCAAACAACTCACCACTGCCCGTAACATCAACATCTGACTTTGGTGCGTACACAACGGCCGTCATATCGTCATTAGCACCAATTTTCACTCCAGCTTTAGCATTTTTACCTGCCTGAGATTGGTCATAGTTTGAGTACAGGGAGAAACGTGGGTTGCCATTTGTATTCAAAGTGGACCCATTTGCCACATCAACGCTGCCACCCAGGTCAAAAGTACCAGTCGTAATAACGGTCAGACTACTGTCATCATCAATCCTGATTTCGTTACTGCCACCCAGGTTGAAGTCGCCATCAACAAAGATCACTACGTCACCACCACTGATATGAAGCTCACCATTGCCGTTTTGCAGTGACATGTTATCCACCACCAAAACGGGACGCTCAGTACCCATCACATCCATGTTCACCATAGATTTGCTGCTATCATCTACCCAAGCTTTAACGTTCCAGGTCTCATCGTAATAAGAAGCGCCTGTTGGGGTCAGTTTCCAATCATTCTTCGGATAAGAGCCGACTGTGAAGTCACCGGTACTGGTTAAACCACTAAACTCATCGACAATTGCATCGACATCCAGAGGATCACAGGGAACACCCGCTACAGATGGGTTATTGGGGCTAACACCCGGATCTACTGAGCCACCAACATAGTCAGACACAGGCTTGTTCTTGTTCTTCCCTGTAATGGTGCCACCCGCCTGAGCATTCCCATCAACAGATGCGCTGTAGTTATTGAATTCGATATTGCCATTGGCATAAACATTTGAACGCGCAGCAGCACTGCTCTCAAAATACAGGTTGTTGCCACTAAAAATATCGCCATAGAAGTTAACACCGCCACCCTTGAGAGTGATGTCATTATCAGCGCGCGTCTCGCCATAAACCGGTGAAGAACCCTGGGCGTACACATCACCCGTTGAGTACACATTGCCGTAAATGGGCGCATTACCGGTCAACTCTACGTCTGCACCGGGCTCTGTCGTGATGACATCAGCGTTTTTACCCGGCTTGGAGGAGTCATAAGGCGCGATGCGCGAATCAAAACTGTCGATCTGACCGCTACCCTGAGTACTGACACCCTCACAGCCAATTACCGCATTCTCAAAAGGCTTAACCGTGCCTGGTGCGCCAGTAAGCTGCAGCCTTACATGATACTGAGACAATACGGTCAATGGCGTAGTATTGGCAGTCGCAAGTCCGGTTATAGTGGCTTCGACAACAGCACCTGTAGTCACTTTGTCGAGATAATAATAGCCATCCCCAGAACCGACCTGCTTGGCACTGGCCAACGCTTTAGAGCCAAATTTGGTCTTGATATCATCCGCTGAATCATCAGAGTCATAGTTGGTGGCAAGCCAAGTCGCGAAATCAGCAGCACCCGCCTCTGCGGCCATCATTGCGGTCACATGGTTATTACTATTGGATGTCATCATTTCCTGAATGTTGCTGCTTTTCAGCGCAGTAACAACCAATGCAGTAACCAGCACCAGCATGATCATGCTGACGATTAGAACGGCACCCTGCTCCTTCTTCCTGTACATCATGGTGTACCTCAAACTTAGAGTTTCATACGAATCAAACAGTACCGCTCTTAACTGCCCGATCCGGCTTGCTCGACCACCTTTTCACGGATGGCGGTCGTAAATTGCGTGCTGAGCCCCGTTTCAGTTGAAACAGTCACTTTCACACTGGTGATATCTGCCCAGTCCGAAACATCGGCAGCCGCTTTGTAGGATTCAACCCACTTATTGGCACTGGGTGCTCCGTATGAAAAGCTGATGCTATCCAGGTTACGGACCAGTTCGGTATTGCCACCACCGTTGTCACACATCAACTTCCCATCAACGATGACAAAGGTGTTGTTAACTGTCGCAGCCCCTTCATTACCCAGGCAATCGGGACGCTCACTGCCTCGGGACATCACGATTTTCAATGACGAATCAGTGCTGGCGGCATCTACGTTTTCTGCATTTCGAATAATGCGGCCCAAGGTGCTGGATAAGAAGCGGAAGGAATCCTGCGCATCATCCAGTTCATTCTTGGCCTTTATCGCCTTGATGCTGGAGATTGTGACGGTGTATACACCGCCCATGATGATCAAGCCAATCAGCAGCGCAATCATCAACTCAACAAGCGTTAGCCCCTGCTGACGTGCTGGTACATTCATAACAACACTCCTGCTCTTGTGTAGATTGATTAACTGCATGGAAACTCCGGCACTGATATAACATAACTAAAGCTATAAGCATCACCGCCCGTTCTTTCGAAACTGGCATCTTCCCACTTGATATCAATAGTGTATCGCGCGGGCGTAACCGACGTATCAGTCGTTACTGTTGCATCCCATTGAGCCATGCCCTGGGTAGACTGATGGTCCGTCTTCCAGTCAGTCACAATGGAGTTAAGAGAGCTGTCCAAAGCACAGGCACCTGCCCACATTCTTTCCGACAAATCGACCGCCTGGCTGACTGCCACACTACGCTGATAACTGGAGTGGGAATACTGCAGCGACCGGGTCAACAAATTGGCAACAGCCAATAGACCAATCGTTGTCACCACCAGCGCGATCATCGCTTCTATAAGACTGAAGCCCGCTGAGTATCTCTGACTTTTCATATAGTGCATATCATCACCTCAACAATCTGAAGCTTTGGTTACGCTGAAAGATTTGCCACTGACCAAAGTACAGACAAAGCGAGAGTGCCCATCCGACGTCAGGGTAAACAGATTTTTAGCCCCACCATCCAAGGCCCCTACCGAATTGAATTCAAAGGTTTTCGCTGCCGTGGAAAGTGCCACACTAATGCTGTCATTAAAGTCTCCCTCAATACGGATAACTTCTCCGTCAGCGTCGACAACCAACCACCCCAACGTCCAGTCAGTCGAGTCTGCACAGGTTGCTGTGGCGTCACGTCCACTAGAGGGACAGAGCGTGACGGTCTTGGCCCTTTTTACGGCTTCACTTCGCGTAAGCTGAAGCAATGAATGCAAGTTGGTACTCGCGCCGGAGACACGATTTGTATGCATGATGCCGTTGAACTGAGGAATACCTATTCCCAATACAATTGTTAACACCACCATAGCGACAAGAACTTCTATCAGCGTGAAGCCCGCCTTGAATGAAATAGATCGCATGATTTAGTCCCAACAGTTCGCAGGCAACTGGATGCCCAAGTGATTTACCGACATCGTCCCGCAACGGTCCGAATTCTGTCCGCCTGTAGCTTGCGGCGTAGCCGTCAGGGTATAGCCGGACGCTGTAGCCACAAGGGTTACAGAGTAGCGTTCGGTATCATCAGGATTGGTAGGACAGGAGCCGGAATTGTACACATTTTGTTCAGTAAAACAACGTTTCATGTCCTGGGAAACCTCAAGCAAACGTGCTTGAGCATCAGAACGGTGCGATGCCTGAACGGCTTGTATATAGGACGGGTAAGCAATACTGGCCAGAATGCCAACTATTACCACAACCACCATTAATTCTATGAGCGTAAAGCCCCTTGAGTATTGCGACAGCATTTCCATGATCCTTCATCTGACTGGAGATGAGCTTCAAGCTGACTGCTAGCACTTGGAATCCAGGTTTCCACACCCTTCCGCCTAAGCCAAAAGTCTAACTCCGCTTGTAACATTGATGTAATGACATTAATCAAGCGGTAAACGTCCAGCTACCTTTTGAGTCCTTTCTAAATCTTAGCTTGACTTAAAAGCAGCCCAAGATTAACACAGACTGAACAATAAATGCACTACTAAATAGTAATGATTATCAAGATCCAGCAGTATTTAACCTTACTTTATGAGCGGTTACTTTATGCCTACGCTCGAAAAACACCATAACCTGAAGCAATAAAGTTAAACTTTTCTACATGATTTTGAATTTTTTCTGTATCACAATATTGGCACATCCATGGTATTCCTTTCCCTGTGAGCTGCATCAACGATCGCTCCCCACACGTCTTGCAGGCAAGAAAACTGCAAGGGCCATCGACAGGCTGAAAAAGATCACACTCAATGTCTGGACGCGAACCGGCGAGCGCAGCAACCTCTTCCATTTGGTACTTGTTACTCAGGAACAGATATTTGAGCTGGTTTAACTTAGCTAAAGGCAGCAACCCACCTCGCTGCACCCTGACCGTGTTTAAGGCCAACCAATGCAAATTTTGCAGCGACTGTAATGGCTCCAAACTATCGACATTCAGGTATTTGGGACTATGACCATCCCCTGCGATCGAGAGTCCCTTGAGACCAATCAAATCAGCAGCAAAAGTGAGGTCCGAGGCAGCTCGAATATTTTCCAGTTCAAGCCACTCAAGTAGGGGCAATGAAGCCAGTGGTGTAAGCGGTGAGATCGCAGGTGAGCTTCCGATGTGGAGATACTTCAATGTTTGGGCTTGCTCAATGGACTCAATCGACTTAATGCCACTCCACTTAACATAGAGTCCCTTAAGTGACTTCATCTGGCAAACAGCATCGAACAGCTGCTGATTCACTCGAGAGGAGAACCAGACGTATTCGACTTTATCCATACCGGGCAAAGCCTCACACCAGGCCTGCACCAGTTTTTTCTGTTCAGTAGGTTTCAGCTCTGTTTGGGTACAGACAATATTGATTCGGTCACCACCATCATATTCTTCAGGGTAACGAATGGACTTGGGCGGGAAGTCGCGAGTTGGGCGGTGGTACCAAAAGCTATGAGATGGCTGAATATCCTCGCTGCGCCTTTCCATATCTTCGCGTAGCTGCTCTTTCAGACCGTCCAATACGTCTTTAGAGGATTTTGCCATCGCGTTTTCCCTGAATTGGGTAAACTCATCCTTGGCATCGTCTTTCATCAGGGACTCCTGTCTTCACCTCAAGCAGCCAGCAGCCGACCACCTGCTGGCTCGCCTCCATCTATTTAGCTATACCAATTATTGAGCCAGTGCCGCCGACTCCACTGAACAATCTCTCGTCGGAGCAATCCCTTGCGCTCGTACGGCGTCCAACTCAGCTTTTGCAGCTTTCATATCGGCCTGGAATTCTGAGTCCGCATGCAAACGTGCGACCGTAGCGGTTGCAACTATTCGGCCCTGCACCACATCACTGTGCCAATGCACATTGCACACATTTCGGCTTTCACCAAACGCCAGACCCCGTGCCAATATTGCATCTGCTTTTTCCGGCGCCAGCTCTGCCAGCACCAGCGCCCAGCTCCAGCCGATTGACGTGTGACCCGATGGATAAGAGCCGTCTTTTCTCAAAGCGGCTTCATCTCCCGGGCTGCAAGTAGGCTCGCCGTTCATCATAAATGGACGGGTACGGTTGTAATGATTTTTGGCCGAATAGGTAGAGAGCCCCGCATCCGTAAGCGTGCGACGCAGTAACTGGTACAAATGAGGTGTTAATTCTTCACTAACAGGAGCATCCAGAGCACAGGAATACGTACCTGCCGCATTGGGGAAGCTCAGATCCGCATCCAGAGCAGCCAGTTCCCAACGAGGCGTCCCTCTCAGGCCAAGCATCTCCTGCGCGAAACTCTTATCTAACTGAAACGTCGCTGATCCTTCATCAGGCGCACTGGGTAACAACGCCAAACTATTGGGTAGTTCAGATTCTGACAAATAGCCCATCAGATATCCGGGATGAATCTCTGCAACCGGCTCAGGCTTGCTACCCGAGCTCAGGTTGGCACAACCTGAAACAGCGACAATACCCGCGCACAGGAAAACGGTTCTGCTAAACGTTGTAGCCTTGGAAATACTGTTCATGAATACCTGCCCTGGTTTTGGTTTGATCTGTAAAGGTTGCAGTCTTTCGAAAGTCAGCAGCCCAGCAAAAACCATAGACGAAAACCCCAAACGCTTCACCCAACAAGCGCACTTTATCGCGGCTTCATTAACGCAACAGCCAGGCTAGAGGAAACATGAGCGCTTCTTGCTACTCAGGATTATGGGTAGACCTCTGCCTGAATGTTCTGTCCTTCGAGGGTGCATAACAACATACAGCTGTCTCTGGAGTTTGTGCTGAGTGCCCTCTTGCCCGTCGCATCCCAGACTGCATTGTGGCCAAACGTATCCCAACCACCCGTTCGGGAGATGTGATTACTGAGCATCACAGGCATTTGATGGTGCTGTGCCAAGCGAGACAAAATCTCACTATCCGGCTCGTAGCCCGTTTCCGAGATCAAGGCGCTGACCAGATATAGATCGGCACCCTGCTCTGCAGCGTCCCGAGCATGCAAAGGATTTGCAAAATCAGCACATATTGCCAGCGCAAGACGATATCCATTCAATTCGAACACATAATCTGAACGGCCTGCTGAACAATGGTTCCCTTCGCCCTCATGCAAGTACTGTTTGAAATAGCACTCAACCCGCGCATCGGGATAGCAGATCACAGCACCAATCGCAGGCATGCTTTCGCCATCTTGCACCAGTGGACAGCCCGCAATCACCACGGTGTTATGCTCCACTGCCGCATTGGAGAGTTCAGCAAAGTGTTCAGCTGATGGGGGAACGGCAAGAGCCTTCAACAACTCCAGCTCATATCCCGTCAATGACAACTCAGGAAACACGACCAAATCTGCGCCAACTTGTGCAGAACGTCGCAACATCTCAACGTGTAGCTCAAGGTTGCGTTGAAAATCCCCCTTGAACACAGGCACTTGTGGCAGGCTCACCCTAAGTCTTCTATCCATTTTTAGCCGTCACCTGAGTATGTCATCCATGCTGATCGTCACGCCCGTCTTGAAAAGCTGGAATATCGGATTGGAGCGCGCACCAGTTTGCTTTGTAGCGGGTGTAGATTTGCGCATCAATGGTGACTGGAATGACAGTATCAAAAGTAGCAATCGCCAATTCCATAGCGTCCATTGGAGCGCCCTTAACCCTGAAGCCAATACTCGAACCACAGGCTTTACAGAACGTTCGTGTCGTACCGTTCGGAGCAACATAGTCCTGTAGAAGAGACTTGCCAGATTGCCAAAGCAAACCGTCCACTTCGACAAGCGTCCCGAAGGCTGCACCGTGAAATTTCCGGCACATGGAACAATGACAGTTAGCGGCTTTGGGGCTAAAACCGGTTACTGAAAACCTCACGCCACCACATAAACAGGACCCCGAATAGGTACTCTCTTTCAAGTTAATGTCCTTCAAAATGCCTGCCCAAAGCGCATATACAAACCGTTGTTGCCCTCTTTCCCGACCGCAAAGTCGAAGCTCATCGACATCTGCTCTGCTTTATTGATCAGGAATTGGCCACCCACACCCACTGAGGGATAGAGGTTATTGGAGTCAGTGCAGGAGTTGCCACCACCATAAAGACAGGCAAGGCCGGCAAACAGATTCACCCCAAAGCGTTCACGCAGGCGCCAGCGTTGTTCAACCTCGACCAGTGAGGCATGGGGCGATAGATATTGACCTTGTGTATAGCCACGCAGATCGACGCTGGAGTATGCCCCTGTACTGGCATCATCAGTCCAGCGACCATCCACTCGATACGCCAGAACATGGCCATTCTTCTGAGGAAGGTAATGACGGAACTTTGCTTTGTACACATCGAAGCTTTCTTCACCGCCCAGGGATTCCCGATAGGCAAAGTTATCGACCTGAAACTTGATACCCGATGTAGGCGTATTTTTGTTGTTGCGCGAGTCGTACATACCGACCAGGCCGACACCCACGGAATCGAAGCCGGTTAAGCCCATCAGATTAAGGTAATCGTTCACGCTGCCATTTTCAGAGAAAATCAGGTAGTTGGTATATGTCGCCTGGAAACCGGCATACCAATCACCCTGAACTTGCTGCATGTATTTGAGCTGGAACGCTTTCAAGCTATCCGTGGTTTGAGCAGAAAGACCGGACCCCAGAAAGTCTTCGTAGTCATTATTAATCTTGCCCCCGCCCCCAAAGATTGTTAAACGCTTGCGATCCTGGTCCCAAAACGTCCGCAGAAAAACGCCAAGGCCAAAGGAATCGGTGGTACTGAAGGTTCCACCCACCCCTACCATGGAGGAGGTCGATTCAGGGTCCAGCTTGAACAGATAGCCTGTCATGCCGCCCGATGAAGTCCCTACCTTGGGGTTGCTGCTTACCATCGGTACTACCAGCCAGGGTGACACCCCAGAGGCCCTCTCTTCAGGGTTTTCAGCGAGAACTGGTACCGCGGTTCCCATCACTAGCACCGCAAAAGCAGTAACACGAACGTTCATATTCAATCCCTGTTTTGGCCTTGCATGTCTTGCATCATGCCTTTTTCACAAACTGGGCCGTGACCATCATTTCACCTGCACCATCTACCTTGCAATCCAGCTGATGGTCTTTGCCAACCACGATACGACGAATCAAGGCCTTAGTACCGATTTTCAGCACCAACGAACTCCCTTTCACTTTAAGATCTTTCGCCAGGGTAACCTTATCGCCTTCACGTAGCAGCGTGCCGTTGGCATCTTTAACCGTTGGTGAGTCATCCACCTCAACCTCAGCAGGATTCCATTCATGGCCACACTCCGGGCACACAAAATTCACCTGATCCTGATAAACATATTCTGACTGGCACAACGGGCAAGGCGGTAAAGACATAAGACAAACTTCTTCAGCAAACTAAAAGTGACATCATAGGCCCTGAAAACCTCTATTTCGAGCATCACCCTCAATCACTGTTATTCAGGAAGGCCTTCAAAGCTGACAACCTTCTCCAATGCAGCATCCCACTCAGCGCGACTCGAGTTAAAGATGTGTGCCGTAGGTTGCAGTGATAACGGGGTATCCAAACTGCCTGCCGGGACAACAAGACAACCACCGTCCATTACCGGTAAAGCAGAACCGCAGCAGCTGCAAAAGCTTTTGCGGTGACGAGTTCCCGGCAAAGAGAAAGTCGTAACCAGAGCCTCCCCCTGTTTCCAGATAAGCTTGGCAGATTGAGCAAAAAGATTGGCCGCATGCGCCGACCCCGTATCCTTTTGACAGTGTTGGCAATGACAAAGATAAAAGCAGTCAAACGCTCCCTGAACCTGATAAGCAACAGCACCACACAAGCAGGATCCTTCATAATGCTTCATCCGTATATCCTTATATTGGGCACCAGCAGGTCAGTGTGCAGCTATCCTTACTGGGAGGTTTCACAAAAATTCAGAATATTTTCAAATGCGACCCTGAAGTACAGCTCATAACTGTTCTTTTCAACGTAACCCAGATGAGGCGTAGCGATAACGTTAGGCAAAGACAGCAAAGGCTCATTGCTGGAGCTGGCCGGTTCAACATCAAACACATCAAGTGCCGCTCGTTTAGTTGGCACCCTGACCAATTCATTATACAAAGCTGATGATTCGACCAGTTCGGCACGGCTGATATTCAGAAAAAGAGAGTCCGTCTTCATCAATTGAAGGTCTTGAGCGGTAACACAGGCATGCGTGACGTCATTCAAACGCAAGTGCAAAGAAACGATATCCGAGTCCGCAAAGAAAGCTTGCCGGGTAGCGGCTGCTTCAAAGCCATCAGCCAGAGCTTTTTCTCGGGAGCCTTCACTACCCCAGACTAAAACCTGCATATCAAAAGCTCGTGCGTATTGAGCAATGCGCTGCCCAATTTTGCCGTACCCCCAAATACCCAGCTTCAGGCCACTCAGCGTACGACCTAGCCCCAACTCACCAGAGTCTTGCCAACGGTCATTGTGTAAGTTGGCAGCATAAGCAGGAATATGACGCATGGCAGCCATCAGCAACGCCCAACACAGCTCCGAAGGCGCAACAGGCGAGCCAACACCCTCCAGAACCTCAACACCATATCGCTTACATACTGCAGGATCGATATGGTTACTGACCTTCCCGGTTTGGCTGATCAGCTTTAACTTCGGCAGATTCGCCAGCAGTGATTCCGTGATGACAGTTCGCTCACGAATCAAAACAAGCGCTTCAAAGTCTGCAAGCCTGGAAATCAGCTCAGACTCTGAAAAGGTCTCCGTGAATACACTTACTTCATGTTCGGCCAAAAGCTCATAGCACTCCAGCCCATTTACAGCGTTTTGATAGTCATCCAATATCGCAATTTTCACCCACACCTCCTGACTCGATAACACAGGTTTAACGTACTAATGAAACCTGAAACAGCACTACAAAAAGCACAGATCCTTTCATGATGACAGATTGGCCTTGCAGGCTGCTGGCAATGTCGTACAGGCTAACGACGGCCACTCCTCTGCCCAAGTATGATTTGCTCCCTCACCCCTCTCTTCCAGGGCTTCTGCCAGAAAGTTGATAAAGACTCGGACTTTTGCCGGCAAGTATTCGCGTTTAGGGTAAATGGCAAACACACCACTGGCCGGATCTGAAGGCCTGAAGCTGGGATAAAGTGAAACGAGCGCACCACTTTCCAACCCCTCTTTCGCCAGGAAGTGGGGTAACTGGGCAAACCCCATACCATCAATACACATGTGCGCCATCGCCTCACCATCGTCAGTGATAAAACGACGGTCGAGATCAAAGGGCTTATAGTCCCCCGAGGTATCTGGCAAATAGATCGGTTGCAGCTGTTGAGTTTCTTTGATGCGAAACCCTATCCAGGCATGCGCGTGAAAATCTTCGGGACAGCTGGGTATACCTTGCTCATTGAGATAATTCGGTGACGCACAAACAAGAAAATCCATGGGGCTCAGGCGTCGTGCAACCAAACGGCTGTCCTTAACAAAACCGGTGCGAAGCGCCACATCGATTTCGTTGTCGATGATATCCGCATGCAGATCACTGATCTGCAAATCAAGCGTGATATCCGGGTAACGAAGACAAAACGCTCGCAACAAGGGGCGCAAGTAAAGATGGCCGTAACAAACCGCAGAGTTGATCCGCAAAATGCCACTGGGCGCACTATTTGATTGCTTTAATTCCTCTTCACAACAGGACAGATCCTGCATCATTTTGCGGACTGTTTCCGCATAGCGCTGGCCCGCTGCCGTCACTCGCAATTGGCGAGTAGAACGCTGAAACAGCGTGAGACCCAGATCTGCTTCCAGTCGACTCACCGCTTTGCTGACGGTTGAAGGATCACTGCCGCATTGCCTGGCAGCGGCCGCAAAACTGCCTGCATCGCAGGCAGCTAAAAAAATGTCCAGTGACCGTAATTTATCCATTGGGCGAGTATAGCAACAAGATTCATGAAGAGTATTCACGACTATTTGGGATATCACCCAGATTCACCCCGACTGGCAGGTCAATAGAATTGGGGCAAATCTTCACAATGAATGGATAGTTATGGATACGACTTCGCCCTTCAACCCAACACCCTGCCACCCTTCCCAACAAAGCACTCTGGCCTATTGCCTGATGGCATTCGTGGCAATGGCCGGCTTGGCATACATTAACTTCCTGCCCGGTGTGATAACGGCATTGGCTGGCGGCATTGGCTTTAGCGATACCCAGGCCGGTCACATTGTGGCCTTCAATGGCTATGGTGGCATTCTGGGCAGCACCATTGCGATATTGCTGATTCAGCGCATCAAATGGCAACGGATACTCGCGCTCTCCTTCTGCCTGCTGGCTGGAATTGACCTATGCACGCCTCTTCTGAGCAGCTACATAGACATGGTCGCTGGGCGCTTTATAGCCGGGGTGTGCGGCGGTATATGTGTAGGCATTGGTTTGGCTGTACTGGCACGCTTTTACAATGCAGACCGAGCCTTCGGACTGCTGTTGCTGGTCCAGTTTTGCCTCGGCTCATTCGTGATTTATCTATTGCCCCACCTGGAAAGCATGCTGGGACCCTATGCAGTGTTTTACCTCATGGCAGGCCTGTCCGGCGTAAGCTTAATGCTGCTGCCACTTCTGCCTTCACTGCCCGCAAAAGCCGTGGCAAAGCACGCATCAAGTCCACTCACAATGTCAGGGGTATTCATTCTGCTCTCCATCTTCTGTTATCAAACAGCGGCGAGTGGAATCTGGGCATATGTAGGCTTGATCGGCCTCGACGCAGGATTAGCGGCCAATACGACCAGCGAATACATTGCGTCTACAGGTCTACTCGGACTCTGCGGCGCCATGCTCCCCGTTATTCTCGGCACCCAGACTAAACACCTGAACTGGATCATTGCAGGCATTGTAATATCAGTCACCGCCCCACTGCTGTTGATCTATTCACACCTCACCACCCTGTATGTACTGGCCATGGCTTTGCTGTTTCTTGTCTGGCCCGCCGTACAAGCCTGGCTAATGGCGACGACGGCTGAACTGGACGGCAGTGGCCGCCTTTCCGCCACAGCAGGTCTCGCTGCCTATGTAGGCCTGGCCACAGGCCCACTACTCGCATCACTTCTACTTAAAGAGGGCAGCTATACCCTGATGCTGTTCGCCTTGGCCGCCGTCTTTATTGCAAGCCTGCTGTGCTTGCTAAAACCAGTGCTGGAACAAGGTTCTGGTTACGCCACTGAACGCCTTCCCCTGAATGAGTGAAAAGCTCAACCATTCATTAAACAATCCATTAAAAGAACCAGAGAACTCTTATGCTTAGATACCTACTGAACAAAATGCTGCTCAGCATGAAAAAACGCTACGACTACGATGTACGTTATATGCAGGAAATTCTGACAGCCGACCTGCTGGCATTCATGAAATACATGGGATTCCAGTTAATGGCATCACATTCGAGCAAAGTACCGGCTGAGGCCCTTGCCGCTGCAAGAATACGCGCAATCATTTGGGGCGATTGCGGCCCATGCGCCCAACTGGCTGTAAACCTGGCGCTTGAGGCGAAGGTAGATCCCGGCACTGTCCGCGCAATTGTTGACCTTGATTTAGATGCATTGACCGAAACGACCGCTTTAGTGACTCAATTCACAGATATGTGCCTTGCACACAACCCGGAAGCAGAAGAGATACGTAAAAAAATACGAGCCCTATGGGGAACCAAGGGACTCATCGCGATTGCATACAGTATAAGTTCAGCGCAGGTATACCCTGCCTTGAAGTACACACTGGGATATGGAGATGCGTGTAGCAGAATTCAGATTAACGATTTCTTACTGGCCCCTAAGCGCTGATTAGTGCTTCAAGCCATTTTGGAGAGGAACTCAACGCACATTGATAACCTCTATACGGTTCGATTCAATGTTTGAATCCTCTCTACCTTAGGTAAACAACATGCAGCTCTGACACTCGTTAAAGAACAAGAACCATTACTTAAAGCCAATTTTCAAACTTGACCAACCCACGCCAAACTTTACCCAGAAGATGTGGGAAAAAATCAGGGAGAAAAACAGAAATAAGTGCAAACAGACCAAGGATTAGCCAAAACCCTGAAGACCCAATAAAAGCACCCGCTGGGCCCCATATGGCCAGATGCTTGTTCGTGGAGAGCCACAATAAGGCTGCGGTAGGAACAGCAAAGAAAGCAGCGGCCAGCTGCCCCATTAGAAAGCCAACAATTGGCCCATCCGTTTTTTCATTCCTTTGATGCTTTTTCACAACTTTCCCTGTAGAAGATATGAGGTAAAACCAGGTAGCTTAAGGCTTTTAATCAGCTTTACTTCTTCTATCCGTGGCTGGATGGAATAAGAGCTTCAGGCTCCAAGAAGAGGTAAATGCTTCCGCTGCTGATAGGTTAATGCTAGCACTAAACAACGCTTTATAGTCGCTTTGGGTAATGGCTCTGATAACGACAACACTATTGCTCTATTCCCTTCGAACGCTAGATCTTCACCATACAATTCTCGGAATGTATCGACCAACTTAGTTTGGCAATGAAAGAAGAGATAATAGTTATTGGGAGACTTTAGTTTCCAGTCCATTCTAAGCGGACTTCCTCTTTTGACACTGTAGCTAGGCTCACCCCACTTAAGAGATTCTTCGACTTCGCCTAGCTCCAAATCTGAAGCAATTTTAAAGACGAGATCTCTAAGCTCTCTTAACCGCGCACGAGCATTCTCGGGATATTCATCAAAGCGCTCTTTGACTGCCTTGTCCATTCGACTCTCCTAAATACCTTTCAGCCCACCAAAAAGTCCAAGCACCGTCACCGCAACGCTCCAGGAGCATATAAGCCAATTTGCATCACTTGCTGGAACCTGCAGGTTGCAGCTGAAGAAACACCGGCAGATCCGTGGTTGGAGGAGAAATATTGAGGTGGTACAGCATGTCTGCCGCATGACCCCGATGATAAGTATTGTGGTTAACAACGTGCAAAAGTATGTCCCGCCGACTCATGCACCCCGAACCTCCACCAATGAACTCAAACTCAACAGCCTCTGCAAGTTCGCACTCCGTAATTGAGTCAGCGTATCTAACGTACCATTCGTTCATCTCACGCTGCTTTTTTACCAGCACCTCAATTTCAGGGCAATGTTCAGGATTACGCGTGGTCAGGCCATGATGTTCGCCAAGCAGGTGGCACTGCCAGACGTAATCCATTGTGTATGCGTGATTGAGTGTGTGAATCAGACTGCCAAAAGCAATTGGTCGCGGTGCCGTTAACTCCGCACCAGGGATTGACGATACCACTGCTAGAAACCGGTTGTCTGCCCATGCTTTGTATCGTGTAAGGACTTGCGTGTATGTCATAAGCTCCTCATGTGATATCTAATGAAACTGTACGGGATTGGCGTGGAGCGCCAGCGTAATATCATTGCCGGTCGAAGGTAGAAACACTACCTTGTCACCAGCTTTTATCACACCTCGCTAACCTGAAAAGATACAACAGTAGACTAATGCACACGCCCCCTGCCACAACCGTTACAAAAAACCAGCTTGCCCATAAAACAAATAAGTAAGTCCAATCTACAAAGCTGTCACAATGTATTTCACATTGAGAGTTATGCTCCCAAGCGATATAGCACATGCTTAGACCAATTACTGCACCAATTGGTGTGCTAATTTTTAGACTGGTTAATATAATATTCACGTATCGACCACACCGTTTTCTATTTTTAATGAATATTCCACCTCTAGATATTCTAAAGCAGCCGAAGAGCCTGTGACCTCCCACCCGAACCAATTGCACCATTCGAATCTCAGTTTAAGCCCAGTTTTTTTTAGAGTATAACTATCAAAGTCTATGCCTTTATCAAAAGCAAATGGAGAGTATTGCTTTATTTGCTTCCATCCCCTACCCTTTAATTCATCAATAATTTTAATTCCACTGTCTGTGTCTAAATCAACAATTTTCATGACCATATCATAAGCTCAAATTTATTAATGCCGATTAAAAAACAAAAACACAATTATTGTGTATATCTAACCAGATCTAAGAATAAAAACACCAAGGCCATTATATTTAAATAAATTTAGAATCAGACCAGCTTTGGCACACATGAATGAATCACGCAATAAAGAAAAGGAGATAATAAACCTACAGCAATAGCTATAAAAGCAGGTTTAACTTCATTAAAAAACGCTAATATTAAACCAGAAACTATCAATAAAATGCTGATACCAAATAGTGAATAGAGAATAAGTAACTCGATTACATCTCCCAGACCGGCAGACTCGCCAGTCACTACAGGAATTAGCCAATAGAGAGTAGATCGAAACACTAGGCCAATAACACTAAGTCCTAACGCAATGTATTCCGCGACTCTAATAATTCCATAAACCATTCCAGATACCTCCATCTTTGACAATCTGAACTCATTACTATCTGGTGGGCATTCCAAGCCTAGTAATTAGAACGAGATGTCCACTAACCCAGTGGCAAGTTCACCTGGCCATAGATGGTGCCTATCTTCGTGGTTAACTCAGCCGCATAACACCAACATGCAGCCGCACGCTCTTCAGCGTCGGCTGCATGTTTTGCTTAAGGGTATCTAATCAAAAATACCAAGTGCATCTAATAGCGCCAATAGCGCCAATAGCGCCAATAGCGCCAATAGCGCCAATAGCGCTAAAGATAGACCCGAGATCATAAGAAGCCAATAAAACAAAGCGCCTAGAATCCGGTCAAACTTAGTAGTATGCGAGTAAATCACACTGACATTTGCATATAGGAATGATAACTTTCCATATTCTAATTTTTTGCTCCATGATTTAGGAAATGCCAATGCCTGCGCTACGTTAATAATATCCCAACCACCCACATACTCTAAGCCCAAAGCACCCTTCGCTTCAGGATTATTCCTTAGCTTTCTGACAGTGGTTTGACCAAAAAATACGTACAAAATACACGCGAAAAGCCCAAGCACAGCCGGTATTGCAAGAAGTTGAGCGAATAAGCTCATAGAACACCTATTGCTTTCATTATTGAATCGTACCAACTACCGCTATTTTCTTTAACTATATTATTGACACCGATCGAAGTTGCAGCAGCAACACCTGCTACAGCAACGCCACCTATTATTAACCCTACCCATCCAACAGGGGTTGTCACAACCAACAGACCCAAAGCCGCACCACGAAGATATGTCAACTTAACAGCTTTAGCCTTGAACTCACTCGTGTACTGCCTAGCCTTTTTATGGTTCTTATTCGTTGCCATTTCTCACCTCTTTTGAATTAGACCGAGGGATCCACTAAATTGGGGGAACTACACTTTTCGCGTGCATTGCATTTTTATATGCTTACTCATTTTTTGGCCTTAATCAAACCGAGCCCGACCAGAATAGACAAAGTACAAGCTGCTGTGAAACCAAGAAAAATGCGAGAGCCAAAAACCCACGTATTTCCGGAGAAAGAACCCACTGAAAAATAGTGGTTCGCGATGATGGCAGCTAATACCACGAAATAAATCAATGGTATTGCAATAAGAAGCCTAGCAACTACCTTCACTATTCTTTCCCCTTGGTTCTATGAGCACATAACAGCTTGCTAAACGGCGCGCCATAGCGCGTCCCCTGGAGCGAAGCAGAACGAATTTGAGAACTTTGCTATGTGAATTAACGTTTGTTATCAAAACTATGTGCACATTATTTTTATTTGACTGAAAGGCTCGCATTTTTTGTATTTGTAACTAGATTGTACGTTGCCTCCGGGTATTTCACAGCTGCCTATTTTTAGCCACTTAAGTATACTACCCCTTTCAATTTCCAATTCCATATAAGATGCTAGTAATTGGTTGTTTTCTTTCTCAGACCAGCTGTATAAATAATAGAAGTCACCTTGGGATGTTTCGATTCGATCAGCTTTAAAGAATTTGCTTGTCGTTGTATGAACTGTTTCGCCTTCTTTTTCGATAGAAATTTTCATGCCACTTGGTGACCAACCAAACGGCCATTCAGTACGTACATCAGTAGTTACTTCGCATGAGCTGTTAAATTGATGTTGTTCAATTATTCTCACTATATCGCCATATTCTTTATTGCTTAAATAATTTTCGAAAGCGATCGCTAACCAAACTGATACAAATGATACTACGAATGTGTTGCCGAACCATTTTTCAAGAGTTTTAGAAATTTCAGTTTTATTCATTGTTAGGATTCACATAACGCTGAGCTTAGCTTCGGCCTCGAGTGGCGACGAGGGAGCATGCAAAGAGCTTCCGACGACCATCAACCGCTAACTTCAGCACCTTGTATGGATAATTCCGTGTGTTTTACGGGTAAATTGGGACCTACCCTCAACGGCCATCATTGCCTGCATGCGCAAGCTCATTGTGGTGCTAAATACCATACTCAAGAATGAGACACGATGGGGCGAAAATATTGCGTAAATATTTAACTAGACACCACAGTCACTTGTTAGAGTTTTTTATTCGTCTTGGCATTTTTCAACTAACTCTATGTAGTGCTTGTCTTCCATGATTATTATTTTTATCCGTGCAAAACCTTTTCGAAGGATATGGTGGATAACAAGCCAAACTAGCAGAGTGTGTAGTTCCCCCGGTTTAGTGGACACCTCGATCTAATTCAGACGAGGTGAAAAATGCCAGCGTACAAGAACCAGAAA
>JBLXDP010000013.1:0-90250 GCA_048264005.1 Marinobacterium sp. | reverse complement strand
GCGGGATGCCACTGCCATCGACAGCCAGAACGATGTAGTTGGCGCTCACCGGCCCATTGGCAGCATCTTCCTGCATGCTGTTGGCATCAACCAGATTGCCACCCTCATCCAGACCAAACAGCTGGAAGGTGTAGGCAGTATCGTTGTCTTCAAAGCTGAACTGGTCTTCGAGATTATCGTTATGCGTCTCATCCAAAATTGTCGTAGTGACGTTGTTTGACGAGTAATTTGCGATAACACCAGCCCCTTCACCGGACCAGCCACCACCAAGCGACAGGGTGAAGTTTTCGTTGTTATCGGCAAGAGCATCGTCTTCTGCGCCAACAAAGAAGGACTGCCCAACGGTCACTTGTTGAGAGCCAGAAGGGCCAAAGTCATCAATTGGTGTAGCAGCGTCTCCGGACAGGCCAACATTAACGTTAACCGTGCCTCCAGGCTGTACCGTCAAAGGAACACCGGAACCATCAACCGCCAGGACAACGTATTCACCTACTGTCGGCAGCTCAGAAAATTCGCCTTGATCGCTAGGGTCAGTCTGACCAGGCAACGAAAAATAGCCCGGCTCATAAATGGTATTGGCAGATACATACTGACCATCAACAACCGCGAAGAGCTGCAAGTTAACAACTTCGGGCTCTGGTTCGGGCTCTGGCTGAGGTTCCGGTTCAGGCTCTGGCTGAGGTTCCGGTTCGGGCTCTGGCTGGGGTTCCGGTTCGGGCTCTGGCTGAGGTTCCGGTTCAGGTTCAGGCTCTGGCTGAGGTTCCGGTTCGGGCTCTGGCTGGGGTTCCGGTTCAGGCTCAGGTTGAGGTTCAGGTTCTGGCTGGGGCTCCGGCTCGGGAGCTGGCTCGTCTGCGATCAGGGCATCCTGCTCGGCGACCAACGGCGGCTGCTCAGAAGCAATACCCCGAGTCTGGTAACCCGCTTCAGGGGTGGTTTCGTTACGTGTGGCTTCCAGCTGAACGAAGTCGGCGCCTTCGTTGCCGCCTGTACCACCTGCTCCACCGGCAGCAGGTGCGCCCGCTGCAGTCGGCTCAAGGATTTCAGTCGGGTCTTGACCTGCTAACAACGCAGCCTGAATAGCGTCTACATCAGCAACTGCATCATCAACGGGAAATTGATTACCGGGGGTAAAGGTATCAGCTGTCGCCAGCCAGCTTTGGCCACCGTTCAGTGCAATGGTTTCAGCGGCATTGTCCAGCTTGATTTCAATTTGAGCATCTACGCTCGGACGAATGACATCTTGTTCCATGATGGCGTCGCCCAACGCCAGTACACGTTCGTTGCCTGAAGCATCGATGGCGATGACTCGACCAGATATCGCACTCACACTACCAATGACGGTACTCATCCTGTTACCCTCCGGGTCTTTTTTTGTTCAGATTGCGTTAAGCTAGAGGTCTGAAACAAAAATGACCAGTGTACTCAGGTACAGGTGCAGGTATTTTTCTGCTTTTTCGTGATTTACCCAGGGTGATTAGCCAGTTCCTGTTTGATAAAAAATGCTTCCAGCACCGCTGGATACGCTTTAATACAACACTGACTACTCATATTCAGGTTGCGTCAGGCGCGTCAAAGACCTGTTTTTCCCTCATGGGGCGGGCATGGAACCAGATGTTGAACGCCCACTTTTCACCCTGAACAACCGGCATTCCGGCGTGTAAGCTGTCCTTATGAGGTCTGGTTTCATCGTCTCCGATATTCTGAAATAAAACCATTCGACCTGGTGCAGGCTCCACCTCCAGCCCCAAGCGTGGGAAAGCGGTTCCTCCACCTTCAGCTACTTCGTTCAGATAAACCAGAGCTGTTACCAAACGCTGCCCGCCAAAGCGGCAACATCTTTGCCCTCTGGCAGTGGAAAGGTCATAAGCATCGTAGTGCGCCCGATACTCTTGTTCAGCACCATAGTGCAACACTTGGAGAGACTCGGCATTCTCCAACGGCATGCCCGCCAATTCAGCGATGCGATCCCCAATCCGTTTGACCAGTGGATAATCTGCATATCGGAGCCAGCAGTTTTGACCAGAGCGCCCATCTGTCACCCCATACGCCTCATCAAAAGAAACCTTGGCGCGTTGCAGATGTTCCTTTGCCAGCTCAATTAATCCTGATGCTTCATCGGGGCTGATGATATTGTCCAGCCGCATGATTAACGGCCTTTGGTTGAGAATTCGCAGTGATGTATGTCCTTCACGCTTTGCTGCCTGGCCCTGCATCTGCTGTGTCTCCATTCCGTCATTTGCCCTGTCAGTCTTAAATAGAGTAAAACACCCTATTCCTCTTATAACAAAAAGCCCGGCATTTTCGAGTGCCGGGCTTTGAGGCCTATTCAGTATCGACCACTCAGCTATCCACATCCGGTGGTGTTGTCACCAATGTATCCAGTGTCGGATTGTCCAGTGTTACGTACTGGCCATCTCCCGAGGTATCTACAGCTACCTGGAAATCGCCGCCATGCACGTCTCCATCGTTATCTTTAACATCAACCGCGAAATCGAGGAACGTGTCCAGACTGCTAACAACTTCGACACTGGCATCAAAAGAGATAATCCTGAAATCATCACCAGATATGACAACAGCATCAAAGCCCTGAGAACTATCAGGTATATTGATGACCTCTTCAGTCGAAGCGTTATTCGATGTTGCTGGGACTGCTACAGGATCTGTATCAACAGCTACACCATTCAGAAAGCGCTGATAGTAGAAAGTGTCGTCTTGCCCAGCAGTGGTAAAATTACCCACTTTAATACTAAGCCCAGAAAACACTCCACTTGGATCGTCCAAGGAAAATGCCAAGGATTCACCAGTATCTATATCAGTATTTCCTACACCATAACCATCGGAAGACGGATATACAGCTCCACCTGCAGATGTCACATTGATATCTATACCTTCCACAGTTACCTGGAATCCACCCGCTATAGGACTACCCGCTTTCAAAGTATCAGTCGTGATTGTTATGTCCTCAGAAATAGTCGGAGCTTCAATCATTTGACTTAATGTAAGGGTATAACCACTGCCATCATCAGCTTCCAACAGGAAGACTTGATCATTATCAGAGTCCACGGCCTGCAAACTGCCATCTGCCAGCTGGTTAAATGTCACATCCTTGCCAGCACTGGTTTTCAACGAAGGCATGTCGCCACCGACGGAGAAGATCAAGTTATCCATTCCATCAACGCCAGCATCGACTTCCAAATCCCCAGATGCCGTTGCGTTAATCGCATTTGCAAGATTGGCATTACCCAGATCTGTGATCTCGATTATATCGTCCTGCAGGGTCAAGCTGACAGAGCCGGTCACGTCTGGTGTAATTCCATCACTGGCCACAACAGCTATGCTCCCCAAATCCAGAGCCTCGGGGCCTGAAACCTCCCCTGGATGGATCAAGTTAGCGCCTGAAGCCAGAACAGCATCAATGGATACACTGCCTGTTACGCCCGCCGCAATCGCTGAGGCGGTAAGGGTCAACGTAATGATCGTGTTTCCATCGGTCTTACCTACAATTTCCGTATTGCTTTCTCGACTCCAAGACAACAACCCCGAATAGGTATTCAGCGCCGTCAGGTCTGAACTAAACGCGAAACTACTGAGAGCATAGCTACCCGCAGTGAACGACAGAGACCCGGGATCAGAGTCCTCATCAATCGCTTCATTCAGGAACAGTGAATCTTCGCTACCTCCCAAGGGGTTCACAAGATCGTTTATGGTTGTTACAACCTCATCTTCACTGTATTCGACAGTTTCGTACAAAGGCGTTCCGTCATTATTGACGTTGGCCGCATCTTCGCTATAAGTGCCTGCGACCAGTGCAACATTGAAGGTTTCTCCACTATCGTCAACACCGTCAGGAACAGCGGTTGATGAGAATACGGCACCAACAGTCACGCTTGCAGTTAGAGGAGAGGTGGTGTAATCCGCATCGGTCGTTGGGTCATTATTGGTAAAGGAAACCTCAACAGTACCTCCTGGATCCACCTCATTACCATTTTCATCGATAGCCAAAACAACGTAGTGAGCACTCGTTGGTCCAGCTTCGCTAATGGTGTTAGCCAAGATGTACTCACCTTCCTCGTCAGTCAGAGGATTACCAACTTCATCTGATGCCACGATCATCAACATGAACGGACTATCGTTATTTGCATAACTTGATGAATCGTCGGGATTATCATCAGCTGTTTCGTCAATGATGGTTGTGGTGACACTAGCATCGCTGTAGCTGATGGCTTCAAAGTCATCAGCATTATTGAAGCTGCCTGCATCCAGCGTAACCGTGAAGGTTTCACCGTTATCTGCATAGAAATCATCAACAGCAGTACTGAAGAATGACTCACCAACTTCAACCGGGCCGCTGACAGTCGTTGTATAGTCGCCACTGCTGGTCGGATCATTATTGGTAAAGGAAACTGTGACAGTTCCCTCGGGCTGCTGCTCATCCGGCAAAGGATCACCGGCTGCATCAACTGCCAGTACGATATATTCCGCACTGTCCTGGAGTTCTTCGCTAATTGTGCTGGCGTCAACATAGCCGCCGTCAGCACCAACCCCAAACAGCTTCAGGGTATAGGCGATATCATTGTCGCCCTCCCCAGGAGGCTCGTTTGAGTTGTCATTATTAGTTTCATCAAGGATTGTTGTGGTGACATTATCCGCAACATAGTTCACCACATCAGCAGCAACAGGATTGGTCCAGTCATTACCCAATGAAAGCGTAAAGAACTCATCGTTATCAGCCAGCGCATCATCGTCTGCACCCACAAAAAATTCGACACCGACAGTGGCGGGCAGGCTGGTGACAGGGCTGTAATCCTCGATCCCTGCTGTATCACCTTCAGCACCAATATTGACGGTAACAATGCCGCCAGGCTGAGTGGGTAGCGGCTCACCACTGCCATCTACGGCCAGTACGATGTAGGTACCTGAAGTCGGGTAAACCGGTACTTCTCCCTCAGAGCCCTCTTCTGTTTCGCCATAACCGGGCTCGTGGATTGTATTCACCGCTACACGCTCACCATCAACGATTGCAAACAGCTGCAGGGTCACAACCACATCGGGTTCGGGCTCTGGCTCAGGTTCTGGCTGAGGCTCCGGTTCAGGCTCTGGCTGAGGTTCCGGCTCAGGTTCTGGCTGAGGCTCCGGTTCCGGCTCTGGCTGAGGCTCCGGTTCGGGCTCTGGCTGAGGTTCCGGTTCGGGCTCTGGCTGAGGCTCCGGTTCGGGCTCTGGCTGAGGTTGCGGCTCAGGCTCAGGTGCCGGAGGAGCAGCAGGTGGCGGCTCAGGTGCCGGTTCGTCAACGATCAAAGCGGTTTCAGGTGCAACAGGCGGAGGTGTGTAACCCAGCCCCTGGGTGTCGTAACCCGCTTCAGGCGTGGTTTCGCCAGCGGTACGGCTAAGCTGAACAAAGTCAGCACCTTCGTTACCACCACCGGCAGCAGCCCCACCAGCAGCAGGAGCACCCGCAGCGGTCGGTTCAAGAATTTCGGTCGGGTCCTGGCCAGCCAACAAGGCTGCCTGCATGGCATCAACGTCCGCTACGGCATTATCCGCAGGAAAATTAGAGGCGGGGGTAAAGGTATCAGCTGTAGCCAACCAGTTCTGGCCACCATTGAGCTGGATAGGCTCGGAGGCATTATCCAACGAGATTTCAATTTGAGCATCCATGCTGGGACGAATCAGGTCTTGTTCCATGATGGCATCACCCAGCGCTAACGTGCGCTCGACGCCGTCTGCATCTATGGCAACTACCAAGCCAGAGATAGCAGTAACACTGCCTATTACGGTGCTCATAATTGTTGCCCTCAACAATTCTAATGGGGGGGCCAACTTCAAGTTAGTTGAGCAGCAATTAACCAGCTATTATCCTCTGGTACAGTCGCATAAACACCACAGTAAAATCAGTACCCTAGCCATCTGGTTTGATTACCTTATACTGAGTTGAGAGAGTGACCCGCGTACATGCCAAGGTGATCCATGCCATGAGAACAAATGCTTACAGCCTGAGCGCTTTGCTCTGTCTTATGCCTGCAATGGCGATAGCTGCCGAAGAATCCGATTTGCCTGCCTGGGCGGGTGATCCCTTAGACAGGGCTGAAACCATCATGAGCGGCTGGGTCGACCGCTCTGCCCGACGACTGGACAGTCTCTTCGGCACCCCCGAAAGCCTGGATATCGATAACGAATCCTACCTGCGTATCAGCCAGGAATCCTTGTGGCAGGAATCGGAAGGTTTCGACACCGACCTGAACCTGCGATTTCGTCTGGACCTGCCCACCAGCAAGGATCGCCTGCGCATCCTGATCGAAAGTGACCCCGAGGAATCTCTGGGTACTCTGGAGGAACAGGGGACGGATGCCCGCCTCAGCCAGCGCGTGGAAAATGACAACTCCGTCCTGGGTCTTGCCAAGCTGGACCCGGCGGATAAACGTGATCGCTGGAGTTACCGCTACGGTGCCGGTATCAAGCTGCGCCTGCCCATTGATCCCTATGTTCGCGTCAGTGGTGAGCGCCAATGGCAGCTGGCCGACAGTCCCTGGCAGTTGAACAGCAACAACCGTGCATCCTGGTTTAATAGCGACGGCTACTCGGCACGCAGCAGCTGGTCATTGACGCGCCCACTGGATGAGCAGCGCACGCTGCGTTCTTACACCAAGTTCCAGTGGCAGGAAGAAGAGGATACGCTGGAGTTTTCCCAGCGCTTTGATATCTCGCGCAGGCTGGATGACCGAAGCAGCCTGCGCAACGGCTTGATCATGGTCGGCGAGAGCCTGTCAGACCCGCATTTCAACAATTACTACCTGCAGAGCTGGTACCGACGCGATATCCACAGGGGCATTCTGTTTATGGATTTGATCCCGGAGCTGCATTTCCCTCGGGACTCTGACTTTGACCCGCGCTGGGCGGTCACACTCAGGTTTGAGCTGTACTTGAGCAAGTCCATCGACAGCTTCTAAACGCTATCTGCATTGGCGCCCCTTTTCAGACACAAAAAAACCGGATGCCATCACAGCATCCGGTTTTTTATTAGCCTATGGCCAGCGAGTATCAGACTTCGAGGAAGTCCAGGATACCTTCAGCCGCTTTACGGCCTTCATCGATGGCGGTCACAACCAGGTCGGAACCACGCACCATGTCACCGCCGGCAAAGACTTTGGCATGGCTGGTCTGGAAGGCAAAACGACCCGCTTCCTGGGGCTGCGCCTGAGTCTTGATACGACCATCATCGTGCAGATCGATACCGAAGTCAGCGAACCAGGGCGCCGGGCTCGGACGGAAACCGAAGGCCACCAGTACTGCATCAGCAGGCAGGACTTCTTCAGAACCCGGTACCACTTCAGCGCGGCGACGACCGTTTTCGTCCGGCTCACCCATCTGGGTTGCCACAACTTTGACGCCGACAACCTTGCCGTTTTCGCCCACAACTTCAACCGGCTGACGGTTGAACAGGAACTTGACGCCTTCTTCGCGCGCATTTTCCACTTCACGCTTGGAGCCCGGCATGTTCTCTTCGTCACGACGGTAGGCACAGACAACCGAATCCGCACCCTGACGGATAGAGGTACGGTTACAGTCCATGGCGGTGTCACCACCACCCAGCACAACGACCTTCTGGCCTTTGACGCTGATGTACTCGGACGCGTCTTTTTCGAAGCCCAGGCAGTGGTTTACGTTGGAGATCAGGAACGGCAGCGCATCATAGACGCCTTCCAGATCTTCACCCGGGAAACCACCTTTCATGTAGGTGTAGGTCCCCATACCCATAAACACTGCATCGTACTCATCCAGCAGCTGCTGCATGGTTACGTCAGTGCCTACATTGGTATTCAGGCGGAACTCGATGCCCATCTCGGTGAACACTTCGCGGCGACGGCTCATCACGCTCTTCTCGAGCTTGAATTCCGGGATACCGAAGGTCAGAAGACCACCGATTTCCGGGTTGCGATCGAACACGACCGGCTTAACGCCATTACGCACCAGCACATCGGCACACCCCAGACCAGCAGGGCCAGAACCGATCACGGCAACTTTCTTGTCGGTCCAAACCACCTTGGACATGTCCGGCTTCCAGCCCATGGCGAAAGCGGTATCCGTGATGTATTTCTCAACAGAACCGATGGTCACGGCACCAAAGCCGTCGTTGAGCGTACAGGCACCTTCACACAGACGGTCCTGCGGGCATACACGACCGCAGACTTCCGGCAGGGTGTTGGTCTGATGGCTCAGTTCCACCGCTTCCATGATGTTGCCTTCGGTGACCAGCTTCAGCCAGTTGGGGATGAAGTTGTGTACCGGGCACTTCCATTCACAGTAGGGGTTACCACACTCCAGGCAACGGTGTGCCTGAGAGGAGGCGTTCTTGTCCTTGAACGGCTCGTAGATCTCGGAAAATTGCTGTTTGCGCACGTCCGCCGGAATCTTATCCGGTCCCTGACGGCCAACATCGATAAACTGAAAATCGTTATTCAGACGGTTAGTCATCTTACCACCTCGTCCGGCACCTGCCCGAAGGCAGGTGCAGCTGTTAGTCGTTCTCTGTGCTTACTCGGGACGTACACGCACAGTGTTCAGAAGTTCGTTCAGGCTCGCAGCCTTCGGCTTCACCAGCCAGAATTTGCCGCTGAAGTCATAGAAGTTATCCAGGATCTCCTGACCCCAGGCACTTCCGGTCTCAGCCGTGAACTCCTCGATCACCGAGCGCAGGTGGTTCTTGTAGATTTCCATCTGCTCGGTTCCGATGCGGTGGATATCCACCAGCTCGTGGTTGTACTTGTCCACAAAGCTGTTGTTCATATCCAGTACATAGGCAAAACCACCGGTCATACCGGCACCGAAGTTGTAGCCGGTTTCACCCAGTACGGTAACCATACCGCCTGTCATGTATTCACAGCAGTGGTCGCCCGCACCTTCGATAACCGCATGACAGCCAGAGTTACGAACACCGAAACGCTCACCGGCACTGCCCGCCGCGAACAGCTTACCGCCGGTCGCACCGTACAGACAGGTGTTGCCGATAATGGCAGTTTCGTTGGACTTGAAGGTCACAGCATCGAACGGACGAATAACGATCTTGCCGCCTGCCATGCCTTTACCGACGTAGTCGTTGGCATCGCCTTCCAGCAGCAGGTTCTGACCACCGGCGTTCCACACACCGAAAGACTGACCCGCATGGCCCTGGAAGCGGAAGGTGATCGGCTGATCATTCATGCCCAGGTTGCCGTGCTGACGCGCGATTTCACCGGACGTACGTGCACCGACAGAACGGTCGCAGTTGGTGATCTTCAGTGTCCACTCGCCACCGTCCTTACCGGCGATGGCAGCACGTGCCAGTTCCAGCATCTCGGTGTTGAGGTTACCGGCATCGTACGGCTCATTGCGTTCCTGCTGGCAGGTATGCGGATACTCGGCCGGCACACCAGCATCGCTGATGATCGGAGTCAGATCCAGGTTCGCCTGTTTGGCAGTTACGCCCTCCAGGATTTCCAGCAGATCGACACGACCGATCAGCTCGTCGAAGCTGCGTACACCCAACTGAGCCATCAGCTGACGGGTTTCTTCAGCAATGAAGCGGAAGAAGTTCTTCACCATTTCCACGGTACCGCGGAAATGCTCGTTACGCAGGTCATCACGCTGAGTCGCAACACCGGTCGCACAGTTGTTCAGGTGACAAATACGCAGGTATTTACAGCCCAGCGCGACCATCGGCATGGTACCGAAGCCGAAGCTCTCGGCACCCAGCATGGCGGCTTTCACCACATCCAGACCGGTTTTCAGGCCGCCATCTGTCTGAAGACGGATCTTGCCACGCAACAGGTTGGCACGCAGTGCCTGCTGAGCGTCAGCCAGGCCCAGCTCCCATGGGGAACCGGCATGGTGGATAGAGGTAAGCGGAGACGCTGCCGTACCGCCGTCGTAACCGGAGATGGTGATCAGGTCCGCGTAGGCCTTGGCGACGCCACAGGCGATGGTGCCAACACCCGGACGGGATACCAGCTTCACGGATACCAGACCTTCAGGGTTGATCTGCTTCAGGTCGAAGATCAGCTGAGCCAGGTCTTCGATCGAGTAGATGTCATGGTGCGGCGGCGGCGAAATCAGAGTCACACCCGGTACGGAGTAACGCAGACGCGCGATCAGGGCGTTAACCTTGCCACCCGGCAGCTGGCCGCCTTCACCCGGCTTGGCACCCTGTGCAACCTTGATCTGCATAACATCAGCGCTCATCAGGTATTCCGGTGTAACACCGAAACGACCAGAAGCCACCTGTTTGATCTTGGAACGCTTCATGGTGCCGTGACGGGCCGGGTCTTCACCACCCTCACCGGAGTTGGAGCGACCGCCCAGCTCGTTCATGGCAACGGCCAGCGCTTCGTGCGCTTCCGGTGACAGGGCACCCAAAGACATGGCGGCACTGTCAAAGCGCGGGAAGATGTTTTCAACCGGTTCAACTTCGTCCAGCGGTACCGGTTTCAGGCCTTTTTTCAGACCCAGCAGGTCACGCAGAGTCGCGACACCACGGTTGTTCACCAGCTCGGCATAACGATCATAGGCACGCTGATCACCAGAGGTGACTGCCTCATGGATCGTGCGAACCACATCCGGGTTGTAGGCATGGTATTCACCACCGTGAACGTACTTCAGCAAACCACCCTGCTGGATCGGCTTACGCGCGCTCCAGGCCAGCTGAGCCAACTCAGCCTGATCACTCTGGAAATCGGCGAAACGTGCACCCTCGATACGGCTGCACACACCGCGGAAGCAGAGATCGACCACTTCACTGGACAGACCCACCGCTTCGAACAGCTGAGCTGCACGGTAGGAAGCGATGGTGGAGATACCCATCTTGGACAGGATCTTCAGCAGGCCCTTGTTGATGCCCTTACGGTAGTTCTCGTGCGCCTGCATCGGGTCCAGACCAAGCTCGCCGGTACGGCACAGGTCGTTCAGTACACGGTAGGCCAGGAACGGATACACCGCCGTAGCACCGAAACCGAACAGCACGGCCATGTGATGCGGGTCACGCGCAGTCGCGGTTTCAACGATCAGGTTGGTTTCGCAACGCAGACCTTTTTCTACCAGATGGTGGTGTACCGCACCGGTCGCCATAGCGGCGTGGATCGGCAGCTTGCCACGGGACAGGTAGGCATCGGTCAGTACCAGCAATACCTTGCCACTGCGTGCGGCTTCTTCAGCCTGTTCGCAGAGATTGCGAATCGCCTGCTCCAGACCGATTTCCGGCTCATACTGAAGATCCAGCTGCTGGGACTCAAAGCCTTCGTGCGGGCAGTTGAGCAGGTAGCGGAACTTGTTGGCAGACAGTACCGGCGTAGTCAGGATGATACGGCGGGCGTGTTCCGGCGTTTCTTCGAACACGTTCTGCTCGGCACCGATACAGGTTTCCAGCGACATAACGATCGCTTCACGCAGCGGGTCGATCGGCGGGTTGGTAACCTGCGCGAACTGCTGACGGAAGTAGTCGTAAGGTGAACGGATCTTGCTGGACAGTACCGCCATCGGCTTGTCATCGCCCATGGAGCCAACGGCTTCCATCGCGGACTCACCCAGTGGACGCAGTACCTGGTCACGCTCTTCGAACGATACCTGGTACATTTTCATGTACTGCTTGGTCTCTTCCGGAGACATTTCACGGAAGGACTGGGATTCCATCTCGAAGTTCATGTGCTGTTCGAGACGAATCGCATTGTCTTTCAGCCACTGCTTGTAGGGCTGGCCAGACTTCAGCTTGTTATCCACATCAGCAGTGTGCAGAACTTCACCGGTCTGAGTGTCGATGGACAGCATCTGACCCGGACCTACACGACCCTGAGACACGATATCTTCAGGCGCGTAATCGAATACACCAATCTCGGATGCAGTACAGATGTAACCGTCGCGGGTCATGACCCAACGTGACGGACGCAGACCGTTACGGTCCAGCATGCAGACTGCGAAACGACCGTCGGTCATTACCATACCGGCAGGACCGTCCCAAGGCTCCATGTGCATGGAGTGGTAGTCGTAGAAGGCACGCAGATCGGAGTCCATCGTCTCAACGTTCTGCCAGGCCGGCGGCACGATCATGCGCACAGCCTTGTAGATGTCCATGCCACCGACCAGCAGAAACTCGAGCATGTTATCCATGCTGGAGGAGTCAGAACCGGTGGTGTTGACGATCGGCTGCAGTTCGTCCAGGTTCGGCAGCTGCTCGGTCACGAACTTGGTGCGACGTGAACGCGCCCAGTTACGGTTGCCTTCGATGGTGTTGATTTCACCGTTGTGCGCCAGGAAGCGGAACGGCTGAGCCAACGGCCAACGTGGAGCCGTGTTGGTCGAGAAACGCTGGTGATAGGTACAAATGGCCGTTTCCAGACGCGGATCATTCAGATCCTTGTAGAACACGGGCAGGTCCACCGGCATCATCAGACCCTTGTAGGACAATACCTTGTCAGACAGGCTACAAATGTAGAAATCAGGATCTTGATTGAGGGCGTTTTCGGTGAGGCGGCGGGCAGTAAAGAGGCTAACGGCAAATTCACGATCGTCTTTGCCATTGGAATTGATGAATACTTGCTCGATCTGCGGCAACGTATCCTTAGCAATGGGTCCCAGACAACCTTCATCTGTGGGGACCTCACGCCAGCCGGCGACTTGGAGCCCTTGTGCCTGTAAAGCTGAATTCAGCTCCTGGCGCGCTTGTTCTGCCAATGCGGGTTCACGAGACAGGAACACCATACCAACGGCATAGTTGTCACCCAACTCAACGCTTTGCTCTTCCTTCATGACTGAACGCAGGAAGCTGTCAGGTTTCTGCATCAGCAGACCACAGCCATCCCCCGTCTTGCCGTCCGCAGCGATACCCCCGCGGTGAGTCATGCAAGCAAGTGCTTCAATCGCCTTCTCCAACAGATCGTGACTGGCCTGACCCTGCATATGAGCCATTAGACCGAAGCCACAGTTGTCTTTGAACTCTCCGAGGCGATAAAGACCTTTGTTCATAAGCCGACCTCACTAAAAACTTCTTTTTAATCAATTATTTATATCTATTCCTTTCTCCCGGGGTATGCTGGACGGGCAAAAAGGGGATGCAATTTTACACGCGCGGCCTCTAAAGAACAAATTTTATCCAGTTCACCCCCGGCTTGACAGCAGGCAAAAAAAATGGCGCCCATAGGCGCCATTTCTTAACTAAACTATTGATTTTCTTTACTTATATCAGCCTTAACACCGGCTATAGAGCGCGCCCAAGGGCGCAATTTCTGCAACTCTGAGGGTAATGCAGAGACCGCATTCAGAGCCGAATTTCGGTCGGCATACTGACCATAGACCACTACATGCCAGGGTTTGCCCTTAAAGATTGTATTGAAATAGTAGAAGCGCTCAGGCTGTGCCTGCGCATCCAGAAAAGCCTTAACACTCTTCTCTTCTCGAGCCCCCAGCATCTGCAAGGTATAGCCCCGGTCCGGCCAGGCCATCAGTTCATCTTCGCGCAAATATGCCTTGGCAACACCTGAAGAAGCAGCTTGAGCGACAGGTTCTGTTTTGGGTGCAGGTGCAGGCTTGGGCTCAATCTTGGGCTCAGGAGCAGGCTCAGGCTTGGGAACCGGCTGCGGTTTTGGCTCGGGCTTGGGCTCGGGCTTAGGTTCAGGCTTGGGCTCAACAACTGGCTGAGGCTTGGGATCGACCTGAGGCTCAGATCGAGACGCTGACTTGGGCTCAGGCGCAGGCGAATTATCCGACTGGGGCTCTGAAACGGTGGCTGATTGAGTCTCTACCGGTTCTTTAATTGCAGGCTCGTCTACAGTCGCAACCTCAGGTTCGCGATCAGACAAAGCATTGGTTTCAACACCGGCTAAAGGCTCAACTCCATCAGCCTGTGGAGCCGGGCTGCTCTCCAGTTCCCCATCAGAATCAGACAGTTGCAGGGTGCGCACTGGCTCTTGTGTGTTCGCTGCGGCGATGACGGGTAACGGCAGGCTCACACGCTCAGTTACCGTTGGGACCTCTTCATCTTCGGGCAAGTATTGCCAGATGGCCACAGAAAAAACACCCAGAAGAATCAATGCCGACGCCGTAATATGAATGGGAGGCAAAACCTTGGGCATCTTGACGGAGCGTCCGCCATCCTTGCGCAGATACTCCGCAGCTAATGCACGTAAACGACCGGGACGACCTTCTGCCTTTTCCACCATGGCTCGCAGTTGACGCGTGCCAAGCTCAAGCTCCTGAGGTAACAGAGATTCCAGATACTCGGCTGATTCGGCGGGGGTAAAGGCCTCCAAACGCTCTATATGGAGATGGCCATCCAAAGACTGCGCCAAACCCATTTCATTGAAGCGCTGTTCGAACTCTGGCGAACCGGTCATCAGCAGACGCGGTGCAGCACCCTGCTCGGCGGTTACGAAGTTAATCAGTAACTCGAGTGCATTATTGGTCAGGTAGTCGGCATCATCGATCAGAATGAGCAGGGGCACGCCATCATCAGCAAGCTGACGCGCCTTCATGTGCAGACCGGACAGACGCAGGCGGTTGTCATCCTGAACGTTCAAATCCAGCTCGGCAACCAGCCGTGTCAGCACGCCCGTCACGTCGGTACTGTCATCCAGCTTCAAATGCGCGACCACATCAGAACCCTGATGAGGATCTGGCGCCAGTTGCTCAAGCAATGCAGTTTTACCACTGCCGGTTTCACCGGAAATGATCAGTACAAAGTCGGAAAAGCGCACCAGGTGCTTCAGCTTCTCCCGCTGCTGAAGACGTGATTCCGGCTCAAAATACTCCAGCGCATCTGCCATGATGACCTGCTTACTCTGTTAAAGTTGACCGAGGTGTTGCCCTGCAGAAAGGGTTTCATCCAATTTCTGTACAGGGAAGTCAGATGTGACAACGCCCTGCCCCAAAGATTTCAGCAACACCAGACGTAACTGACCATCGAGGACTTTCTTATCCACCGCCATCAGGTCCTTGAAACGCTCAGGGGTCATCTCGGCCGGGGCATAGATCGGCAAGCCTGCGGCCTCTAGCACGGCTTTAACGCGATCCAGGTCTGCTTGAGACAACCAGCCCAAACGCGCTGAAAGGTCGGCCGCCATCAAAGTGCCGGCACCCACGGCTTCACCGTGCAACCACTGACCATAGCCTTGATCCGTTTCGATTGCGTGACCAAAGGTGTGCCCCAGATTCAACAAGGCGCGCACGCCAGACTCACGCTCATCCTGGGCCACAATTTCGGCCTTGATTTCACAGGAGCGGTAAATGGCATAGGCCAGCGCTTCAGGCTCTCGCGCTCTCAGGCGTGACATATTAGCCTCGAGCCAGGTCAAAAAAGCCTCATCATAGATCAGGCCATATTTGATCACTTCAGCCAGTCCGGCCGAGAGTTCGCGCTCGGGCAGCGTATTGAGCACATCCGTATCCGCCACCACCTGTTGTGGCTGATGGAAGGCCCCTATCATATTCTTGCCCAGTGGGTGATTGACGCCGGTTTTGCCACCAACGGAGGAATCAACCTGAGATAACAGCGTTGTGGGTACCTGAATAAAGGCAACACCACGCTGGTAGCTGGCAGCCGCAAAGCCGGTCATATCACCCACCACGCCACCGCCCAGGGCCACTAACGTCGTGGTGCGGTTGTGTCGTTTTTCCAACAAGGCGTCGAAGATCAGATTTACATGATCGAGGTTTTTGTACTGCTCGCCGTCAGGCAAGATCACCGTATCAACCTGATAGCCTGACAGCTGCTGTACCACAGTTTCCAAATACAAAGGAGCAATGGTTTCATTGCTGACAATCATCACCTGACGGCCCTTGATATGAGCCGCCAGCAGGTTTTCGGATAACAGCCCCTGGCCAATCTGAATGGGATAACTGCGTGCGCCCAGATCAACGCTCAATGTTTGCATTGTGGAATCTCTCCGAGAAACTGATTATTCGGCAGTCTTCAGCGGCTGCTGACGCCGAGAAAAGCGGATGATGTCGTTCACGACACCCTTGGGCCGGCGCCGATCTGTTTTGATGAGCAAGTCACAGCAGGATCGGTACAACGGATCACGTTCAGCGATTAACGCTTCCAGAACTGCCCGAGGGTTTTCGGTCTGTAACAGCGGCCGATTACGATCCTTGGCGGTTCGCTCCAGCTGCTGCTCAATAGATGTGTGCAGATACACCACTAGACCGCGACTTTGCAGGTGCTTGCGATTGGCTTCTCGTAATACCGCCCCACCGCCGGTGGCCAGTACGATATTATCCAGCTTAGTCAGCTCATCAATGGCCAACTCTTCACGCTGCCTGAAGCCGCTTTCGCCCTCAACATCGAAGATCCAGGGAATGTTGGTACCGGCCTTGGCTTCGATTTCACGGTCTGAATCGTAGAATTCCAGTCCCAACTCTTGAGAAAGCAAACGCCCTATGGTGCTTTTTCCAGCACCCATAGGGCCAATTAGAAACACATTCAAATTTTACTGCTCTTGTACTTATCGTCTTAGTGACTCACGAATCATCTGCGGTGTGATGAAGATCAGGAGCTCACGTTTTTCACTGTTGGTAATGCGGCTCTTGAACAGGTTACCCAGTACCGGGATATCACCCAGGAATGGTGTTTTGGATACATCTTCGCCAGTCTGATTACGCAGTACGCCACCCAGTACAATCGTTTCACCGTCGGCGACTACGATCGAGGTCTGGAGCTCCTGTTTGTTGATCAGGCGGTTACCCAACTCATCATATACCTCGCCTACAGAGTCTTCAGTGATGGTCAGTTCAAGCTGAACCTTATCACCCGGAATGATCTGTGGCACTACATCCAGCTTCAAAACAACTTCTTTCCACTCAACGGTCACTTCACC
The DNA here is from genome assembly GCA_048264005.1 of Marinobacterium sp. Lineage (GTDB taxonomy): Bacteria > Pseudomonadota > Gammaproteobacteria > Pseudomonadales > Balneatricaceae > Marinobacterium. The sequence continues at coordinate 73,421 of JBLXDP010000013.1, read as the reverse complement.
ATCGGCATCAATCGTACGGGTTGGCACTTCCTGACCCGCTTTGATTACCGCTGGCTTACCGTTCGTGGTAATCACTTTCGGCTGAGAAACAATTTCAAGGCGACCATCGGTTTCCATCGCCAGCAACTCGCCTGAAAGCAGGAAGTTGCCGTCAATGAAGCCGAACGCTAAACCGGAAGTCGCTGCTTCCAGACCCATATCAACCAACAGGTTACTCGGGATCTGCTGAGTTGCGTTAAAGGCCTCCAGGTCTGCGCGATAGGCATCAAGACCTTCATCGGTTACACCAAAGTAATCCGAAGGATTAGGACGTGTAATCGTCGGATCATGCACGAAAGGTGTCTCACCAAAGCTCGGAGAGCCACCGATTACGTAGTTGTCACCACGATAGCCAGCACCCCAACGCACACCCAGCTCTTTCGCTGCAGCGTCGGTCGCAGTCACCAAGCGCGCCTGAACCATAATCTGCGCCACTTCAATATCGAAGCGTTTGATTACGTCACGAATTTCGGCGATCTGCTTGGAAGTTTCGCGCACCATCAACGTATTGGTTTCATCATCGGCCATCACAAAGCCACGTTCAGAAACCATTTTAGCTTCCGTCAGGCGGTCTTTGATTTCGGATGCTTTGCGGTAGTCGATCTGAATGAAGTCAGTGACCAGAGGAGCAATTTCTTTCTCCTGCTGCTGACTCTGCATTTCAACCGCTTCACGCTCTGCAATTTCGCTGACAGTGCCAACGAGCAGAACATTACCGGCTTCACGCTTATCCAGACCCTTTGTCTTCAAGACAATATCCAGAGCCTGATCCCAAGGTACATTCTTCAGGCGCAGCGTAATGTTGCCTTGAACGTTATCACTGACCACCAGGTTCTTTTCAGCAACCTCAGCGATAATCTGCAGCACCGTGCGGATTTCCACATTCTGGAAATTCAGATCAATTTTTTCACCGGTGTAAGGGAAAAGGTTAGCCTGCTCTTCCTTTTCGGCCGCGGTCAGAGGCTTGAAGTCCAGAACCAGCTGATTGCCGCTTTGATAGGCCATGTAATCGTACAGCACATTGGCCGGCTTGATCAGAATGCTGGCATGCTCTCCCTTCACCATGGTGTCGATGAAATTCACCGGAGTCGCGAAGTCCTGAACATCCATGCGCTGTTGCATATCTGCACTCAGGCCAGCACCAATCAGGTTCACAACGATGTTGCCACCTTCTTCGACAATATCCAGGCCGACATCCGCGCTGCTCAGATCAACAGTAATACGGCCGACGTCGCCATCCAGACGTTGGAAATCAACCGCCTGTACACGCGGCGAGCCAGCTTTCATGGGGGCAGACGCAGAACTTCTCTCGGCACGCGCTTCAGCAGAACTCAGAACCGCCTGTGGCTTACCGCTGCCGATTTCCAGCAGCAGACTGTTGCCCTCGATACGTGTTTTGTAATCAACCACGTTGTTCAAGTTGGCAACCACTCGCATGCGGTCATTTGCTTCAGCAAAGTGCAGACTATCGATACTTCCAGAACGAACGGACAATACCTTTTCTGCCATCGCGTTTCTGGCACCCCAGAGATCCAGCACCAGGCGAGGAGGCTGTTCAATCAGGTAGGCTTTGGGTTCAGCAGGTGCGGAGTCGAAACGCATTTCGACTTCCACCGATTTACCCGGCAGGGTGGTGAAGGTCACATCCTCCAGCATGGCTTCTGCCAGTGCAGTTCGTCCCGTCAAGGCCATCACACTCAACATCAGCCAGAAGGGTACCAGGCGTCCAGTCCGCATTCGGTTTTTAGAGTTCCGTTGGTATGTATTCACGGTCTGCATCCTTATCAATCCTGCTTCTCAAGCGACAGAGTGCGTGGACGCTGCATCCACCCGCCACGTCCGTTCGAAATAATTTCTACCAATTCGAGGCCACGTTCACTGATCTCGATAACTTCACCGTAGTCATTACCAAGGTAGTTACCCTGATGCACACGGTGTACTTCATTGTTCGGATCGCGTACCAACGCCCAGAGTTCGCTTCCACCTGGCTGAGTGATAACACCCACCATTTCCAGCTGCTCAACGGCAAACTCTTCCAGGTACTCTTTGGGTCGTTCGGTATCAGGCTGCACACCATCATCCGGCAACTCTTCCCGTTTTCCCTGATTTCTCACCAGTGGACGGAAAGGATCACGCAGACTGGCGCCCTCGTAAACAAAGCTTTCGTAGGGTTTGAATGTTGGCAGGGGCTCTACCTTGCCGCTTGGCCGTGCCTGCTGCTCACGGGTGTAGCGCTGCAAGTCTTCAGTATCATCGACCCAAATACAGCCGGTCAGTGGCAACATCAACAGCGCTGCCAGGCCCAGGCGCAGGGTCCGTTTGCTATTATTTGTTGTCGTCATAACGGTAGGTCTTCGCGCTGATTTCCATTGACAGTGTATTGTCACCTGCAGGCTGCAAAGAGAAGTCATGCAAGGTCACGATTCGCTTGATAGCCGCTACACCACTCACAAATTCACCCATCTGGTGATAGTCGCCCCGCACCTGAATACGAATTGGCAGTTCAACATAGAACTGTTCTTTACGTTCCGGTTGCAGTGCAATCAGGTTGAACTCCAGACCCGCCTGACGGCCAATCTCGGTAATATCTTCCAGCAGCCCCGGCACTTCCTTATCGGTCGGCAACTGTTTCAGCAGTTCGGCAAAGCGACCTTCCACATCCGCCATCTGCTTACGCAGTGCATCCAGGCTGGCAACCTGAAACGCCTTGCGCTGATATTCATTTTTGAGGTCCTGTTCCTTGGCGATCTCTTTTTCCAGCGCATCATGCTTATCACGCACCAGAAAATGCAGACCAGCACCCACAACTATGGCGAACACCAGTATATAGACGATGGCCTTGATACCAATTGGCCAGCTACCCGCCTGATTGAAGTCCAGATTATTGGGATCAAAGCCCTGAAAAGCGCGTTTGAAGGCATTATTTTCCATTATTTTGCCTCCTCGGTATCAGGACGTGTCATGACCACCTGCAGGTTGAAGCGCTTCTGCTCATTCGACTTGTCCACTCGACTCAAATCCGGTTCGCCGAACCAGATAGAGTCACCCAGCCGACGCATGAATTCGGAGATTTCATCATTGTTATCAGACATGCCATCAACGGTAATGATTTCACCACGGCGAGTCAGGTTGTTATAGAAGGTGCCATCCGGCAGCACCCGCACCAACTCGTCGAAGTTACGCACGATAACAGGACGGTTACCCTGCAACTGCTGGATTGCGTTGAGACGCTCCAGCAATCGCTCGCGCTTCGAGCGCAGCTCATTGATTTCCTTGATCTTTCGATCGAGCTTGGCAATCTCTGTTTTCAGGTAGCTATTCCTGTCGTTCTGACGATCCATCTGCATGTCGTAGTAGTAGCTGACACCCAGGACAACCAGACCACCCAAGACGGCCGAAGCGACCAAATTGCCCAGAAAGCGTTTCTGTAGCCGCTCGTTTCGTTCTTCTCGCCAGGGCCTGAGGTTAATACGCGCCATACATAGTCCCTATGATCCCTAAATATCGAAGCTTCTCAACGCCAGACCACAGGCTTTCAACAAGCCTGGCGCGTCTTTTTCCAGTCGAGCTGGATTGATCTTGGCATCCACTTCCAGATTATGGAAGGGATTGGCTATATCGGTGATAACGCCGATCTCTTCTTCCACCATGCCGGGTAGATCTTCCATCCCGGAGGTTCCGCCCGCCAAGTACAACTTGCTCAACTGGCCTTGAGAGCCGGATGAGTAATAGAACTGCAAGGCTCGGGAAACCTGCTGCACCACCGTCATACGGAAAGGCAGCACCAGGTTTTCCATAATATCTTCGTCCAGCTCACCACTGTGCAGCTGCTTTTCGACTTCCGCGATTTCCAGACCGCTGTGCTGGTGAATCATATTGGTCAGATCATTACCGCCAAAAGCCTGCTCGCGGTTGTAGATGATCTTGCTGCCCCTGAATACATTCAATGTCAGGGTCGCAGCACCTATATCAACAATACCGATAATGGGAGCATTGCTCAGGTCTGTTTCCAGCAGCGGCAGGGTTCGCTCGATAGCGTAGGTGTCGATATCGATCACCTCACACTTGAGCCCAGATCCATTAATGGCATCTTCGCGGGCATCAGTGTCGTCGCGACGGCAGGCAACCAGCAGAATTTCGTTCAAATCCGGCGCCTTATCGACCGGACCCAAGATTTCAAAATCCAGCGCGACTTCGTCCAGCGGATAGGGGATAAATTGATCGGCTTCAATCTGGACCTGCTCTTCAAGATCCAGGCCGGCAAAAGCGTTAGAGATTTCGAGATGCTTGGTGATGACAGCGGAAGAAGGTACCGCGGTAACGGCATGACTTGGCTTGCCACCGCATATTTTCAACCCGCGTTCGACAGCGTCAGATACTTCACCCGGGATCTCTACATTGCCATCAACGACCGCAGTAGGTGGCAAAGCGACGACAGCATAACCTTCAATTCGGTATGACTGTCCATGTTGACTGAGTGCAACGAGCTTGACAGAAGAGGAGCCTATATCCACTCCTACCCAGCCGGCAGACTTTGGCTTAAGAAAGCTGAGCACGACATTTTCCTTATATCAGTCAGGTGAAGTCCCGCAAACGCTCACAATGTAGCCTGTATTGGGCACAATTTAAACTGTCGGTTCATTATGGACCCGCCAGCGCACACCTATATAATGATCCAGCTCTATATTTTTTCCGCTTATCTTGAAGGGCAGCATGCGCATTCTCAAACGTTTAATCAAATGGTTAATAAGCCTGTCGCTAATCGGCGTCTTTCTGGGAGTTGTCGCTATTTCGGGGGCATATCTCTATTTCAGCCCAGAAATGCCGGATGTGCAAACATTGCGACAGGTAAAGTTTCAAACACCACTTCGCATTTATTCCAGCGACGACAAACTCATCGCTGAATTCGGCGAAAAGAAACGTGTACCGGTTAGCTTCGACCAAATACCTGACGATTTTATTAAAGCGCTTCAGGCAGCCGAAGATGCCCGCTTTTTCGACCACTTTGGTATCGATATTCGCGGCCTGAGCCGAGCGGCCTTTCAGCTGGCATCCACCGGTCGCATTCAAAGTGGTGGTTCCACCATTACCATGCAGGTGGCCAAAAACTTCTTCCTGACACGTGATCAGACCTTTAAGCGAAAATTTGTCGAGATTCTGCTGTCCCTGCAAATCGAGCAGGAACTGAGCAAGCAGGAGATCATGGAGCTCTATGTGAACAAGATCTACCTTGGTCACCGCTCCTATGGCATCCAGGCGGCTGCCAACACCTACTACGGAAAAAATATAGATGAACTGAGCCTGGCTCAACTGGCCATGATTGCCGGCTTGCCCAAGGCTCCTTCCGCCTTCAACCCCATCACAAATCCTGAACGCGCCAAGGAGCGCCGCGACTGGATTCTGGGGCGTATGCTGTTACTCGGTTACATTGATATAGCGGCCCACGACGAGGCAACCAACACCCCAGTCAGCGCACGCTACCACCGCAGTGATATCGAGCTGGACGCGCCCTACATCGCCGAGATGGTGCGTCAGCAGCTGTTTGAACGCTACGGCGAAGACCTCTATACCGACGGCTACCTCGCCTGGACCACCATCGATAGCAATATGCAGACCGAGGCCACGCTATCCGTGCAGCGAGGCCTGCTGGACTACACCGAGCAACATGGTTACCGCGGTGCAGAGGCCAGCGTCGACATTGAAGCACTGAGCCGTAAAGATCAGCTGAATGCACTTAAGGACTTCACCAGTTACGCAGGGCTTGAGCCTGCACTCGTGGTGTCAGTAGACGCCGAAGGTGCCAGCCTGCTGCTGCGTAACGATACCGAAGTCCGCCTGCCTTGGGCTGGCATCAAATGGGCGCGTCCTTTCCGCAGCGTGCACTGGACCGGCCCAGCACCCAAGAAACCCTCTGACGTCTTGAGCGCGGGTGATGTTGTACGTGTCATGAATGATGCTGAAGGACAGCTCAAACTGACGCAGCTACCCGAAGTTCAGGGCGCACTGGCAGCGCTCAATCCTCAGGATGGTGCCATTCGCGCGCTGGTCGGCGGCTTCAGCTTCTATCACAACAAGTTCAACCGCGCGACTCAGGCCTACCGCCAGCCGGGCTCCAACATCAAGCCCTTCCTGTATACCGCCGCGCTGGAGAATGGTTTTACGCCGGCCTCCATCATCAATGACGCCCCCGTGGTGTTCCATGACGTCAGCCTGGAAGGCGCCTGGAGACCCGAAAATGACAACGGCGAATTCAATGGTCCGACTCGCTTGCGAGAGGCGCTGTATCGCTCGCGCAACCTGGTGTCTATTCGCTTGATGCGCGCACTGGGTATTGAGCAGGCCCGTGAATTCATCCTCCGTTTTGGCTTTGAACCTGATCGCTTCCCGGCCAACCTGTCCCTGTCACTGGGCAGTGCAGCGGCCACCCCGCTTCAGGTTGCGACCGGCTACGCAGCTCTGGCTAACGGCGGTTTTAAGGTTGAACCCTACCTGATCAGCCACATTACCAACCCGGAAGGAAAGGTACTGATGCAGGCCAACCCGCTTCAGGCCTGCCCCGAATGCGCTGCAGACAGCAGCGAAGAGACTGCGACCGAAGAGCAGGAGAACGTCGCCACCATCGGCTCGATCGAAATTCTTCAGCCGGCTGATGAGCCCATGCAGCCTCGGTATGCCAAGCGCATCATCAGCCCTCGCAATGCCTTCCTGATGTACGACATCATGAACGACGTGATCAATCGCGGCACCGGACGCCGTGCCCAGGCACTGCAGCGTAACGATCTGGCCGGCAAAACAGGCACGACGAACGAGCAGAAAGACGTCTGGTTCAGCGGTTTCAGCCCGCAACTGGTTGCGACGACCTGGGTCGGCTTTGACCAGCCAGGCCCGCTGGGACGTGGCGAGTACGGCAGTAGTCGAGCCCTGCCGATCTGGATCGACTTCATGGAAGACGCTTTGAAAGATGTACCCGAACAGCCTCCGGTTGCCCCTCAGGGTGTAGTGCGTATTCAGATCGACCCGGCCAGCGGCAAGCGTGCGTATACCGGACAAACCGACGCCATGTACGAGTTCTTCCGTACCGAAGATGTGCCCACCGAGACAGCCAAAAGCCCGGCGCAGCAGATGCAGGCGCCTGCAACGGAAGCCATCTTCAGCTATTAAGCCCCCTCATCCCTCCTCCGGGATTTAGACATAAAAAAACCGCTGCCCAAGCAGCGGTTTTTTTTGTATTTCCCCACACGCCAGCAAGCGTGCGTCACACAACCTGACTTACAGCGGGTAGTGCGCCGGCATCGGCAGACGTGCCACACCTGTATCCACAGCAGCTTTGGCTACTGCGTAGGAGATAGCACCCAGAAGACGGGAGTCAGTCGCTTTCGGCAGAATGTACTCACGACCGAATTCCAGTTCCTGCAGGCCGTAAGCATTCAGCACTTCCGGAGTCACAGGCTGTTTGGCCAGGTCTGCCAGTGCGCGTACAGCTGCAGCTTTCATCTCTTCGTTGATCGCGCTGGAACGTACGTCCAGAGCACCACGGAAGATGAACGGGAAGCCCAGGACGTTGTTGACCTGGTTCGGGTAATCGGAACGACCGGTAGCCATGATCACATCAGAGCGGGTCGCACGCGCCAGATCCGGTTTAATTTCGGGATCAGGGTTCGCGCAGGCGAAGACGATCGGGTTGTCCGCCATCTTCAGCAGGTTTTCCGGAGACAGCAGATCAGGACCAGACAGACCTACGAATACGTCTGCGCCTTCGATTGCGTCTTCCAGGGTACGCTTATCGGTTTCAGTGGCGAATGCCGCTTTTTCCGGAGTCAGATCTTCGCGACCGGAGTGGATCACACCCTTACGGTCCAGCATGAAGATGTTTTCGACCTTGGCACCCATGTTGATCAGCAGCTTCATGCACGCGCTGGCAGCAGCGCCTGCACCCAAGCATACGATCTGAGCTTCTTCCAGCTTCTTGCCAGCCAGTTCCAGCGCATTGATCATGCCAGCAGCGGTAACAATCGCAGTACCGTGCTGATCATCGTGGAATACCGGGATGTTGCAGCGTTCGATCAGGACGCGCTCGATCTCGAAACATTCAGGTGCTTTGATGTCTTCCAGGTTGATACCACCAAAGGTTTCAGCAATACGGGCAACCGTATCGATGAAGGCCTGCGGGCTCTCAGCGTCAACTTCAATGTCGATGGAATCGATGTTGGCGAAACGCTTGAACAGCAGAGCCTTACCTTCCATTACCGGCTTGGATGCCAGCGGACCCAGATCACCCAGACCCAGGATAGCGGAACCATTGGAGATCACGGCAACCAGGTTCCCTTTCGCAGTGTAGCGGTACGCTGCTTCAGGATCCTTGGCAATCTCACGGACCGGCTCGGCCACACCCGGCGAGTACGCCAGAGAAAGATCGCGCGAAGTCTCAGCAGAGGTGGAAAGCTCTACACTGATTTTACCCGGGCGCGGAAACTCGTGGTAATCGAGAGCAGCTTGTTTTAAATCTTGAGACATGGTTGCTGTTTCCAACTAAGGTTTAATAAGACGGACTGGCATCATATAAAAAACCCATATGCACAACAACCGTGCTTAGGAAGTGTAATTTTTTTACTTTAGAGTGAATGTATATGGTACTTATGCGTAATCCTGAGCAACCAACGCATATGCCCCTCGGGCAAGTTATTACGCTGCTGCAGTCGATCGACCACCCAACCTCTCACCTCCAGTAATTGTCCTTTTCTCCATTCAGACACTGGGACTTCATCGGTAAGACCCTTCGGCACAAACACGGCCAGATGTCGATCCAGATCGATGTAAACACCGTTTCGAGCAGGTGTCACTTGAGTCACCCGCCCTCGCACCAGTACAAACCCGCCACGCTTGATGGCTCGCACTGCTTTGGGCGATGAAAGCCACAGGTGCTCAGATGTTTTCCTCACTTCACGCTCTGCATCAAACAGGCACGGAGCCAAGCGACTATTACCGCCTACGGCTAATGCATGCCCCAGTCCGGCACGCACCAACTCTTCAGCAACAAGCCGCCCATCCTGCAGGTACACATGCGCCAATACACGCCCATAGCGATCACGTGGTTCTACTCCGGGAAGGACATAAATCTGCTGTTTGGCAACCAACTGCTGCAACAGACGGCGCGCAGCCTGCGAATAGGGCTCATCCGGCCGACCGTCTCGCCCAAGCTCGGGAGTGTTCACACCGATAAGCCGCACCTTGCGGCCATCACTCAAGCGAAGGGTATCACCATCATAGACGTGCTCAACCTGAGCAGAGAAACCGCCGCCAAGCTCGGGACAACGCGCCTGTACAGCAACGGGGAAGAGAAAGACAAGAAGTGTAGAAACAACCAGCGCAGATACAAAAAAGGCACCCCACTGGGGTGCCTTCTTCGCGTGCTCTCTTGGCAAGGGCTGATTAGCCCTTGAAGCCACGAGAACCGAAACGTTTCTTGAAGCGGTCAACACGGCCACCAGAAGTCGCTTCCTTCTGCTTGCCAGTGTAGAACGGGTGGCACTGGCTGCATACGTCGACCAGCATGTCCTGACCCAGAGTAGAACGGGTGTTCATTACGTTACCGCAAGAGCAGGTAACTTTGATATCGGTGTATTCCGGATGGATTCCAGCTTTCATCATAAACCTCGATAAAATTGGCGCGCCGCCACCTGGTCGAAATTATTGTCGCCAGGCACCGCACGTAGGATCGGCGTGCTTCATCAACTGAATATCATTACCCAGAAAAGAATCGGCCGTCATTTAATAACAACTAAGGCGCGAAATTATACGCACGAAGCCCTGACGCCACAAGAAAAATAACCGCCAGATTGGCCAAATAAGCATCAGCACCGGCATAGGTAGTTCAGTCCTTGCCTGTTAGACTAGATTTCCATGAAAAAAGCCGACTCAGACGTAGCCCATCCATGCTGATTTTCCGCCTGGCCATTCCCTCCCCTCTGCATCGCCTGTTTGACTATCGACCACCGGTCTGCGGTTCAACCGAGGTCCAACCGGGTTGCCGGGTACGCGTACCTTTTGGCAACCGCGAGGTGATTGGTGTGCTGGTGGAACTGATCACTGAGGCGGATACAGACTGCCCCCCCAACAAGCTGAAGCCGGCGCTGGAAGTCCTCGATGCAGCACCGGTACTCTGCCCGGAGCTGTTCCAACTGACGTGCTGGGCAGCACGCTACTACCAGCATCCTTTGGGCGATGCCCTGCAACAGGCTCTGCCAGTCCTGCTGCGCCAGGGCCAGGCTGACCGCTTCCAGCACCAAACTCTCTGGCATGCCAGTGCCGATGCCAGCCTTGATCAGCTATCAGGCAATGCCCACCGACAACGCGAATTGCTGCAGCTCTTGTTGGAGCACCCACAAGGCATCAGCACCGATGCCCTGCGCGCCGAGGGCGGCGATCCAAAACTGCTGCGTACACTGGAAGACAAGGCACTGGCCGCCAGCAGCGAAAAACGTCCGCAACTGCCACATGCTGACGAGCAGGAACAGGTACTGCGCGAAGCACCGCTCGCACTGAACCCCGAACAGGCCGCTGTGGTGTCGCGCTTGCAGCAAGCAGAAGGCTTTATGCCATTGTTGCTGGAGGGCGTGACGGGCTCAGGCAAGACCGAGGTTTACCTGCAAGCAATTCAACACGTGCTTGAACAGGGCTTGCAGGCGCTGGTACTGGTACCGGAAATCGGCTTGACGCCCCAGACCACGGCGCGCTTCAAAGCCCGTTTCAACGTCCCGGTTCTGGCCCTGCACTCCGGCATGACCGACCGCCAGCGCCTGGATGCCTGGCTCTGGGCGCGCGAAGGCAGCGCACGCATCTTGATAGGCACCCGATCGGCCATTTTCACACCGCTCAAACGCCCCGGCATCATCATCGTCGACGAAGAACATGACGGTTCCTTCAAGCAGCAGGATGGCTTTCGTTATCACGCCCGTGATCTGGCCGTGTATCGCGCTCATCAGCTGAGCGTACCTGTATTACTGGGCAGTGCCACCCCTTCGCTGGAGACTCTGCAGAACGCCTTGAGCGGACGTTTTGAACACCTGCGACTGACGCAGCGCGCCGGCAACGCCAAACCGCCCAGGTTCGAGTTGATGGATATCAAGCAGCAAACGCTGGATGCTGGCTTATCCACAGGGCTGCTCAGCCGTATTCATCAGCACCTGCGCCAGGGCACCCAGGTACTGATATTCCTGAATCGACGCGGTTTTTCCCCCGCACTGGTCTGTCATGACTGCGGCACTCCGGTCGATTGCACCCGATGCGATGCGCGCATGACCCTGCACCGACAGCCGCCCCACCTGCATTGTCACCACTGCGATCGCCAAACGCCCATTCCACGTAACTGCGCCCACTGCGGCAGTGACCAGTTACGACCTGCAGGCAGTGGCACCGAGCGCATTGAGGATCGGCTGCAGGTGCATTTCCCCAAGGTGCCGATCCACCGCGTGGACCGCGACAGCACCCAGCGCAAGAACGCGCTGGAGAAAATCATGACGGAAGTGCATAAAGGCGAACCCTGCATTTTGGTCGGTACCCAGATGCTGGCTAAAGGTCACCACTTTCCCAAGGTTACTCTGGTCGCCATTCTCGACGCCGACTCAGGCCTGTTCAGCGCCGATTTCCGTGGCATGGAAAAAACCGCTCAGCTCACACTGCAGGTCGCCGGCCGTGCAGGGCGTGCCGATCATCCGGGTGAGGTTGTTTTGCAGACCATGCAGGCGGACCACCCCATGCTCAACACACTGGTGCATGCCGGTTATGAGCCGTTCGCCCGTGAAGAGTTGCGCCTGCGTCAGGGTGGGCATCTGCCGCCTTTCTCGCACCACGCACTGATTCGAGCAGAAGCCAACCGTCAGGGGCTGGCGGAAAACTTCCTGCACAGCCTGCGTGAGTGGAGCCAGCAATATCTGCCGCAACATGCCCACTGCATCGGCCCCTTCCCTGCACTGATGGAGAAGCGAGCCGGACTGTTCAGAGCGCAAATGCTGATTCAGGCCAGTCAGAGAAAGCCGCTGCACCAGGCGCTGGCCCTGCTGGTGAGCATGATGCAGGAACACCCTGAAGCGCGGCGGGTTCGCTGGACAGTGGATGTGGACCCGATTGACAGCTACTGATTGGCAATTGACCACTTCAAACGCGTATAATGTCCGGTTTATTGCATCATTCTGATCGTCAATTCCAGCCAGAGTACCCCGATGAAAGAACAGATTGCCCAGTTGATCGAGAGCGCTCTCGATTCCCTGATCGCAGACGGCACCCTGCCGGCCGACATCACGCCTAACATCCAGGTAGAAAATACCCGTGACAAGGCGCACGGCGACTTCGCCAGCAACATAGCCCTGACTCTGGCCAAGCCGGCACGACGAAACCCGCGCGAACTGGCACAGCAAATCTGTGATGCCCTGCCCCAATCCGGCAGCGTAGACAAAACCGAGATCGCAGGTCCCGGCTTCATCAACTTCTTCGCCAACCAGGCTTCTACCTTTGCCGTTATCGGCGAGATCCTGGAACAGGCTGACCGTTTCGGCCGCGCCGAGCCAAACTCAGGCCCACGCATGCAGGTGGAGTTCGTTTCCGCCAACCCGACCGGCCCACTGCACGTCGGCCACGGCCGTGGTGCAGCCTACGGTGCCACCGTATCCGACCTGCTGGAAGCGGCCGGTATCGAAGTCGAGCGTGAGTACTACGTCAACGACGCTGGCCGTCAGATGAACATTCTGGCCGTCAGCGTCTGGTTGCGTTACCTGGAATTGAACGAGCAGGAACTGACCTTCCCGAGCAATGGCTACCAGGGTCACTACATCCGTGACATCGCCAACGATCTGATCAAGGACCATGGCGATCGTTTCAACTACCCGGCTGCCGAAGTCTTCTTTGAAATCCCGGCCGATGAGCCTGCCGGCGGTGACAAGGAAATCCACATCGACGCCCTGATCGAGCGTGCCCGCCAACTGCTGGGCGATGACTACGACATCGTGTTCGATGCGGGCCTGGACTCCATTCTGGGTGACATCCGTGAAGACCTGTCCGAGTTCGGTGTCGACTATCAGGAATGGTTCTCCGAGCGCTCCCTGACCAGCAGCGGTGATGTAAGCCGTGCGCTGGAGCAGCTGGATGCCAAAGGCTTCCTGTACGAACAGGAAGGCAACATCTGGTTCCGCTCTACCGACTTCGGTGACGACAAGGACCGCGTGGTTAAACGTGCCAATGGCCAGACCACCTACTTCGCGTCTGACATCGCCTACCACATGAACAAGTTCGAACGTGGCTTCGACAAGGTCGTCAACATCTGGGGTGCCGACCACCACGGCTATATTGCTCGTGTGAAAGCTGCGATCCAGGCCATGGGCTTCGACCCGGACAAGCTGGAAGTACGTCTGGTGCAGTTCGCGATTCTGTATCGCGGTACCGAGCGCGTACAGATGTCCACCCGCTCCGGTTCTTTTGTAACCCTGCGCGAACTGCGCAACGAAGTGGGCAACGACGCCTGTCGCTTCTTCTACGTGACCCGCAAAGCGGATCAGCACATGGACTTCGACCTTGAGCTGGCCAAATCCGAGTCCAAGGACAACCCGGTGTACTACATCCAGTACGCCCACGCTCGTGTCTGTTCCGTCCTGCGCAAGCTGGACAGCGAAAGCATGTCCTGGGATCAGGCGGCTGGTCTGGCCTCTCTGGAGCGACTGGACAGCGAAGTCGAGAAGGATCTGGTCAAGCAGCTGGCCAAATACCCGGAAGCCCTCCAGCATGCAGCGCTGAACTTCGAGCCGCATGTGCTCGCCAACTACCTGCGTGATCTGGCCGGTGATTTCCACACCTGGTACAACGGCCACAAGCTGATCATCGACGATGCCGAGCTGCGTAATGCGCGTCTGACGCTGAGCGTTGCTGTGCGTCAGGTACTGGCTAACGGTCTGAAACTGCTGGGCGTATCCGCACCGGAGCAAATGTAAGCAATGGCAAAGCAGGACTACGCGCGCAAGCGGCGCGGCAGCAACAGTGCCAGCCGTGCCCAGCCACGTAAGGCAGCTCCCAGAAAGGCGGCACCTCCGCCGCCCCGGCGCAAGCCCTGGGGACTGCTGCTGATCACGCTGGTGGTACTGGGCGGGTTGGGCTATCTGCTCTACACGCTGGTGCAGACCCAACCGGAACCCGCAACGGCAGACGCTCCGCGAGTCGAAAAGGTTGCCCCAAAGCCGGCACCCGCTCCTGCAACCAAGCCGGAACCCAAAGCGGCACCCAAACCTGAACCCAAGCCCGCTGAAACAGCAGTGACAGAACCCAAGAGCAAGTTTGAGTTCTACGAAATGCTGCCCAAAACGGAAGTGGTGGCGCCCAAGGTGGATGTGTACAAGTCCACCCCCAAAGACGCCAAAATGGAACACCGCTACCTGTTGCAGGCCGGTTCTTTCCGTGATCCTGGCGATGCGGAGCGCATGCGTGCCAAGCTGATTCTGCAAGGACTGCCGGGTGTACGCACCGACCGTTCCGAAGGCAGCAACGGTGTCTGGTACCGCGTTCGCGTCGGCCCGTTCGACAACAAGACCGACATGAACAAGGCACGCAACAAGCTGGGCCAGCTCAGCATCCTGCCCATGCAGATCCGGATCGACTGATCCGGGTCTTCCCCCCCCTTGAAATCCTGTCATCTGCATCCATATCTGTATGCATTAGAAATACCGATAGGATTTTTCTGTTATGACAACGATTGTTTCCGTGCGCCGTGGTGACCAGGTAGTGGTTGGCGGTGATGGCCAGGTTTCCCTGGGCAATACCGTAATGAAAGGCACCGCCAAAAAGGTTAACACCCTGCCCAAGCATCAGGTGATCACGGGGTTTGCCGGCAGTACTGCTGACGCCATCACCCTGCGTGACCTGTTCGAGCAGCAACTGGACAAACACCAGGGCAACATCGTCAATTCGGTGATTCATCTGGCACGCGAATGGCGTTCCGACCGTGCTCTGCGTCGTCTGGAAGCCCTGATGCTGGTCGCCAACCAGGAAAAAACCTATCTGATCTCCGGCAACGGTGATGTGATCGAGCCTGAAGACGGCGTCATCGCCATCGGCTCCGGTGGCAACTATGCACTGGCAGCCGCGCGAGCACTGGTCGACAACACTGAACTGAGCGCCCGTGACATTGTCGAAAAAAGCCTGCACATCGCAGCCGACATCTGCGTATTCACCAACGGCAACCTGACCATCGAAACCCTTGCCAACAAGAACACGGCTACCAAAAGCCACGAGGAGAACTGAGCATGTCCAATATGACCCCGCGCGAAATCGTGCACGAACTGAACCGTCATATCATTGGTCAGGACAATGCCAAACGCTCAGTGTCCATCGCGCTGCGTAACCGCTGGCGCCGCATGCAGCTGAACGAAGAGCTGCGCCCGGAAGTGACTCCGAAGAACATTCTGATGATCGGGCCGACCGGTGTCGGTAAAACCGAAATTGCTCGCCGTCTGGCCAAGCTGGCTAACGCGCCGTTCATCAAGGTAGAAGCCACCAAGTTCACCGAAGTGGGCTATGTCGGTCGTGATGTTGAAACCATTGTCCGCGATCTGGTGGAAATGGCCGTTAAAATGGTGCGCGAGCAGGAAATGGAGCAGGTACGTTTCCGCGCTGAAGAAGCAGCGGAAGAGCGTATTCTGGATGCCCTGTTGCCACCCGCACGCCCGACCGGTTTCGGCGCTGAAGAAGAGCCGAGCAAAACCGACAGTGCAACGCGTCAGATTTTCCGCAAGAAGCTGCGTGAAGGTCAGCTGGACGACAAGGAAATCGATGTCGAAGTATCCCAGCAGCCCATGGGCGTTGAGATCATGGCACCTCCCGGCATGGAAGAGATGACCAACCAGCTGCAGAGCATGTTCTCCAACCTGGGTCAGGACCGCAAAAAGAGCCAGCGCATGAAGGTCAAAGACGCCTTCAAACGTCTGACCGACGAAGAAGCGGCTGGCATGGTGAAAGAGGAAGAGGCCAAGCAGAAAGCGGTCGAACTGGTGGAACAGAACGGTATCGTGTTCCTCGACGAGATCGACAAGGTCTGCAAGCGTGGTGACAGCAACAGCGGCGGCGATGTATCCCGTGAAGGTGTACAGCGCGACCTGCTGCCCCTGATCGAGGGCTGCACCGTGAGCACCAAGTACGGCATGGTCAAAACCGATCACATCCTGTTTATTGCCTCCGGCGCCTTCCACCTGGCCCGTCCGTCAGACCTGATCCCTGAACTTCAGGGCCGTCTGCCGATCCGTGTCGAGCTGAACGCCCTGACGCCGGATGACTTCCGTCGCATCCTGACCGAACCCAAGGCGTCGCTGACCGAACAGTACAAGGCGCTGCTGGCAACTGAAGGCGTGAACGTAGAGTTCACCGATGATGGCATCGCCCGCATTGCCGAGCTGGCCTATGAAGTGAACGAGCAGACTGAAAATATCGGTGCCCGTCGCCTGCACACGATGATGGAGCGTCTGCTGGACGAGCTGTCATTTGTCGCATCCGACAAGTCCGGTGATACGGTTGTGATCGACGCTGACTATGTTAATTCTCAGCTGAATGAGCTGAGCCACGACGAAGACTTGAGCCACTACATTCTTTAAGACCTCTGGTCTTGGATTGCCGGGGCAGCTCTGTCGCCCCGGCCCTTACGGAGCCTCACCATGAACACCTCGGTTCCCCTGCCCTCCGATATCAAACTGCACCTGAAATCACGTACCCTCGAACTGATCTATGCCGATGGCAGCTTCGAGCTGACCGCCGAGTTCCTGCGCGTACATTCGCCATCTGCGGAAGTGCGTGGGCACGGTATCGGCAATGGCGTGCTCCAGACCGGCAAGCAGCACGTAGGACTTAAAGGCGTTGAGCCTGCCGGTAACTACGCCCTCAAGATCATCTTTGATGACGGTCATGACTCAGGCCTCTACACCTGGGAATACCTGCATGACCTGGCTCATAATCAGGCCGACTACTGGCAGCGCTACCTCGATCAGTTAAAGGCAGCCGGCGCATCCCGTGATAACGGTTTGATCGCCCGCAGCTAGTCCCATGCCAGTGCGACAAATCTCCCCATGAGGGGTAGAATGCGGACACATTTCGGATAACAGTCGGACAGAGAACCATGTCAGAGCAGAACGGAAAGAAAACCACCCACTTCGGCTATCAGGATGTACCGGTCGAAGATAAGGTAAAACGCGTTGCCGATGTCTTTCATTCGGTCGCGGGCAAGTATGACCTGATGAACGATCTCATGTCCGGCGGCATCCACCGCCTGTGGAAGCGAATTACCATCGACCAGTCCGGCGTTCGCCGCGGTCACAAGGTATTGGATATTGCTGGTGGCACCGGCGACCTGACACGCAAGTTTGCGCGCATGGTCGGTCAGGAAGGCAAGGTTGTACTGGCCGATATCAACGATTCCATGCTCAAGGTGGGCCGTGACAAACTGCTCAACTCCGGTGTTGCCGGCAACGTCGAATACGTTCAGGCCAATGCCGAATGTCTGCCGTTTGAAGACAATACCTTCGATGTCATCACCATCGCCTTTGGCCTGCGCAACGTCACCGACCAGAATGCAGCACTCGCTTCCATGCTGCGTGTGCTCAAGCCCGGCGGCAAGCTGATGATTCTGGAGTTTTCCAAGACCGACAACCTGGCGTTGACCAAGATGTACGACTTCTACTCGTTCAACATTTTGCCGCAGATGGGCAAGATGATTGCCGGTGATGCCGACAGCTACCGCTACCTGGCCGAATCCATCCGCAAACACCCGGATCAGGAAACCCTCAAGGGCATGATGGATAACGCAGGCTTTGTTAACACACGCTACCAGAACATGACCGGCGGCGTTGTAGCCCTGCACACAGGCATCAAACCCTGATTGAGCCCTTGAACCCAGCAGTCTGAAGCGAGTACTGACATGGCTACCGGAATGATCAATGCCACCCTGCTCACGCTGGCCGAAGAAAGCCTGAACCGACTGCTGGCTCGCGACCCGGTGACCCTGAAGCAACTGGGCACACTGGAAGGACGCGAGATCCGTATCGAGTGCATTCGCCCCGAGTGCCACCTGTACCTGTTGCCTCATGCACAAGGCATCGACCTGCTGGCAGAAAGCGCCACCGAGCCCGATGCCTGCATACGCGGCTCAGCCATAAATCTGATGCGCCTGCCTCAGGCCGGTAATCAAGTATTGTTCGGGCGCGGCGTAACACTGGAAGGTGACAGCGGACTGGTTCATCGCCTGCAACAGATACTGGCCGATAGCCAGATCGACTGGGAGGCCTGGCTGGCTGACCTGATCGGCGACACTGCGGCCCACCCGTTGGCTAATCTGTTACGTTCAGCCACTCGACAGCTGCGCTACAGTGGCAGCAGCCTGATGCTGAGCGTGGAAGAGTATCTGCACGAAGAAGCACGCATGTTGCCCACACGTATCGAGATCGAGATCTGGCAGGATGAGGTGGATGAGTTGCGCGATGACTGTGACCGGCTGGATGCGCGAATCGCGCAGCTGGAACAGCGGTCAGGTCACCCAAACAACGGGTAACCTGACGTATACTGGCTGATCAGAAGGGTTTCACCACCACAAAGATCAGTATCGGGATAAAGATCAGCAACGGCAGTTCGTTGTACAAACGGAAATAGCGACCACTGCGATTCAACTCGCCCCGTTGCAGCTGTTTCAGATAGGCACGGCACCAGAAGTGATAGCCGATCAGAAACACCACAAACAGCAGCTTGGCATGCAGCCAACCACCGCTGAAGCCATACCCCAGCCAGAGCCAAAGCCCCAACCCCAGGGTGAAGACGGCCATAATGGTCATGAAGCCATACAGCTTGCGCGCCATGATTTCCAAACGGGCTACATCCTGTCCCGCTTCACGACCTTCGACATAGTGCACAAAGATACGTGGCAGATAGAAAATCCCGGCCATCCAGCTGGTCATGGCCAGAATATGCAGCATCTTGAACCAGAGCATAGAGTCCCCTTAGCGGTCTTAAAAACCTCAGTTGCTTTCGTTAACCAAACGCCCGAAGACGTTAAGCGCTAACCGAGGTTTCGACTCGCAGCAGGTCAACCAGTTCCACACGCAGCTGGTCACCCGGCTTTACCGGCCCCACACCGGCAGGCGTACCGGTCAGAACCACATCGCCCGGCTCCAGCGTAAACCACTGGCTGGCGTAGCTCAGCAGTTTGAGTACCGGCGTCAGCATCTGTGCCGAGTTGCCGTCCTGGCGGATTTCATCGTTAACCGTCAGACGAATCTGCACATCGGCCAGATCATTTACGGATGCCGGTGACAGGAAGGCCGACAGCGGGCAGGCGCCATCAAAGCACTTGGACTTTTCCCAGGGCTGTCCCTTCTGTTTCAGGCTGTCCTGCACCCCACGCAAGGTCAGATCCAGACCCAGACCAATACCGGCAATCGCATGCATGGCCTGCTGCTCATCGGCGTTGGTCAGGGTTTCACCAATCAGGATCGCCATCTCGGTTTCAAAGTGCACTGCGCCCTTATCATCGGGGACCTTGAACGGCTGCTCCATGGCGACAACCGAGGTAGCAGGCTTGATAAACAGGATCGGCTCAGTGGGAACGGGGTTGTTCAGTTCGCGGGCGTGGTCCGCGTAGTTACGTCCAATGCACACCACCTTCCCCAACGGCAGATCCAGTTCACGCTCATCTGCCGCACGGTGTTGATAAC
Organism: Marinobacterium sp.; assembly: GCA_048264005.1. Classification (GTDB taxonomy): domain Bacteria; phylum Pseudomonadota; class Gammaproteobacteria; order Pseudomonadales; family Balneatricaceae; genus Marinobacterium. The sequence continues at coordinate 53,658 of JBLXDP010000013.1, read as the reverse complement.
TCATCTCTGACATCTCCTGAAGACCGTTTTCCCACAGTTTAACAGATCAGGCCGGAGCCGCCGCCAGACGTGACTGCTGCAGGCGATAGAGCAGCAGGCTCAGGCTCAGGGTCAGGGCCAAAACCAACAGGGAGCCCAGCACTACGCCCTGCCAGCCAAGGCGTTCCCAGAAGGGATGCAGATAAAAGCCACCGGTACTGGCCCCTGTGTAATAGAACAGCAGGTACAGCGAAGAGGCACTGGCGCGGGCATGCTGTGCATTCTGGCTGACCCAGCTGCTGGCGCTGGAGTGGGCAAAGAAGAAGCCGAAACTGTTCACCAGAAAACCGAGGATAATCATCCAGAGGTCATCCGACAGGGTCAGCAGGGTGCCGCACATGAGAACCAGTACACCTGCTGCCATACACAGGGGCTGGGCCAGATGTTGTCCAACCTTGCCGGAAATGGCGGAGCCAAAGGTGCCGGACAGATAGGTCAGGAAGAGCATCCCCAACACACTGGCCGGCAGTGAGTAGGGCGCTTCAGACAGTACAAAGGTGATATAGCTGTACTGGTTGATGAAGATGAAGAAGTTGAAGCCACCCACCAAGTACGCCAACAGCAGTACCGGGTTACGCAGATGGCTGCCCAGATCGGCCAGCATGCGCCGGGGCTTAACCGGCTGAGGACGGAAGTGACGCGACTCCGGTAACAGCAGCGCAAATACCACTAGACAGAACAGACTCAGCAGCGTCATTACCAGAAAGGCATTGGACCAACCCAGCCAATCCCCGACAAAGCCGCCGATCAAACGGCCACTGATACCACCCAGGCTATTGCCGCCAATATACAGTCCCACGGCTACCAGCATCGCTTCACGCTCAAACTCATCGCCCATCCAGGCGATCGCCACGGCGGGCAACCCGGCCAGCAGTACGCCCTGGACGGCGCGCAGCGCCAGCATGGCACCGTAATGCTCAATAAAGGACAGCATCAGGGTGACCAGAGTAGCGCCCCCCATGGTCAGCAGCATAATCCAGCGCCGTCCCAGAGCATCGGATAGAGGCCCCCAGATCAGCAGGGACAACCCCAGCGTCAGCGTAGTAACCGTGAAGGTCCAGCCGGCCTCCAGCGCCGAGACATCAAACGCCTGCGCCAGCATCGGCAGCAGCGGCTGGGTGATATACACATTGGCAAAGATCATGAAGGACCCAAGGCACAGTGCCAGGGTGGCGCGCCAGAAAGCGCTGCTGCCGGAAACGATCATCGAGTTGTCCTGATACAAAGAGATGGACGAGGGATATGGCGGCACAATAGCAGGCAGACTAAAATCATTTAAATATATAGATTTTATGTATTCCATAACGGAAATTGATATGGACCTGCGCAGCCTCAAATACTTCCTGACCGTCGCCGAAACGGGCGGTTTCACCGCTGCCGCCGAGCAGCTTCATATCGCCCAGCCTGCCATCAGCATGTCGATTCGCAAACTGGAAGAACAACTGGACCTGACCCTGTTTGACCGTCTCGGCAAGCAGGTACGATTGACCGATGAGGGTGAGGTACTGCTGCGCCATGCCCGTTTCATTTTGCAGGCTGTACAGGATGCCGAACGGGAGATGCGTGAGCTCAACTCGCTGGAAGGCGGTGAAGTCCGTGTCGGCATTCCCAGCATGCTGGGCTCCTATTACTTTCCGCCCATTCTGATGGCCTTTCGCCACCGTTATCCCGGCATTCGGCTGGAGGTTATCGAGGCAGGCACCCGCAAGTTACAGCAGATGATTCATACGGGTGAGATCGATATGGGCGTTATCGTGACCGACGATCCGCCCGAGGACTTGGAAACACACCGTTTTCTCGGCGCCCAGATGGTGGCGATTCTGCCCGCGGATCATGCTTTGGCCGAAGCGGAGAGCATCAGTTACGACGCTTTCTTTGCTGAAGAACTAGTCCTGTTCAAGGAGGGCTACTTCCATCGCGAAGTGATCGATCAGATCAGCCAGAAAGCCGGTGTCACCCCCAAGATCGGCTTTGAAACCAATCTGATTCCCCTGATCAAACAGATCGTGGCTCACGGTTTCGGCATCACCACCCTGCTGGAAATGGTCGTCGCCGACGATCCGGATCTGGTCGCCGTTCCTTTCACCCCCACCGTCTGGCTCGACCTGTCTTTGGCCTGGCGCAAAGGCCATCGCTTGTCCCGCGCCAACCAGACCTTTGCCGATCTGGTACTGGAGCAGGCCGAGAAGAGAAACAGGTGACGCCGAACAGTTAGCCGATTATGCTTGCTCTCCCAATAGCGGCCTCAGAGCCGACCGACTTTTAAGGAGAGCCCCATGCTCAGCACCAACACCTATTTCGACGGCAAGGTCGTATCCATCGCATTTGAAACTCCGGAAGGTCCGGCCACTTCCGGCGTCATGCTACCGGGTGAATTCACCTTCGGCACCAGCCAGAACGAGCGCATGATCGTGACCGCCGGTCAGTTGACCGTGCGTCTGCCAGGCAGCGAAGAGTGGACCGAGTTCCCTGCCGGCACCGAGTTCAACATCACGGCCGGTGACTCCTTCGACGTCAAAATCGACACGACGACAGCCTACCTCTGCTACTACAGCTAAGTCAGGCACGCCTGCCGGGCCATCCTGTCCGGCAGTACTTCCCTTCAGTCATGCTCAAGTCGAGCTGAATAATTTTCCGCACTGCAAAGCGACCTGCCACAAAAAATCTCGGTACTTTGTGCTAAACTTGCGCCTCAAATTTTCCCTTGGCTGGACGAACTTCCCCGCCCAGCTGCAGCATGAGTCGCAGAAGATGAGCAAAACTACTTCTCTGGATAAGAGCAAGATCAAGATTCTGTTGCTGGAAGGCGTGCATCAGTCCGCGATCGACACGCTCAACGCGCAGGGCTACACCAACATCGAATTCCACACCGGTTCTCTGCCTGAAGAAGAGCTGATCGAAAAAGTTCGTGACGTTCACTTCATCGGTATCCGTTCCCGCACCCAGCTGACCCGCCAGGTGTTTGAAGCGGCCGAGAAACTGGTTGCTGTGGGCTGTTTCTGTATCGGTACCAACCAGGTTGACCTCCAGGCAGCCACCGAAAGCGGTATCGCGGTGTTTAACGCGCCCTACTCCAACACCCGTTCGGTTGCCGAGCTGGTGCTGGCAGAAGCGATCATCCTGCTGCGCGGCGTCGCCGAGAAGAATGCCAAAGCTCATCGCGGTGAGTGGCAGAAGAGTGCCAAGGATTCCTACGAAATCCGTGGCAAGAAACTGGGTATCGTCGGTTACGGCAGCATCGGCTCTCAGCTGAGCGTACTGGCCGAAGGCCTGGGTATGGATGTCTACTTCTATGACGTCGTCACCAAGCTGCCGCTGGGCAACGCCAAACAGGTCAGCTCTCTGCCTGAACTGCTGGGCATGTGTGACATCATCACCCTGCACGTACCGGAAACGGCTGCGACCAAGGACATGATGGCCAAAACCCAGTTTGAGCAGATCAAGCAGGACGCCATCTTCATCAACGCTGCCCGTGGCACCGTTGTTGATATCGATGCCCTGTGCGAAGCACTGAAAGCCGGCAAGCTGCTGGGCGCTGCCATCGACGTATTCCCGGTCGAGCCGCGCAGCAACAACGACGAATTCATCAGCCCGCTGCGTGAGTTCGACAATGTTATCCTGACCCCGCACGTCGGTGGTTCCACTATGGAAGCTCAGGAAAACATCGGCTACGAAGTTGCCGAGAAGCTGGTCAAGTACAGCGACAACGGTTCTTCCATCACGTCCGTGAACTTCCCGGAAGTGGCGCTGCCGGAGCACCCGAACAAGCACCGTCTGTTGCACGTTCACGAGAATATTCCGGGCGTACTTACCCAGATCAACACCATTTTCTCTGAAAACGGCATCAACATCTCCGGTCAGTACCTGCAGACCAACGATAAGGTTGGTTACGTGGTTATCGACGTAGATGCAGACTGCTCTGCTCTGGCACTGGAAAAGCTGCAGCTGATCACCGGTACTATCCGCTGCCGTCGTCTGTTCTAAGCACCCTTTGCATTCGACAAGGGCGAGTCCAATGACTCGCCCTTTTTGTTTTCCGCACCAGCCCTTGCCTCCACCGCACTCGCGGCTTGCCGCCTCACCCCCAGACTCCTCACTGCCAGCCTACTGATTCCATTCACCAATGAAATCGAATATCATTTACTAAATGTTATGAAATAACATATCTATTCCATCAAGATTCACGCAAGGTCCCCTATGATCAAGCATCTCCAGCGTGCAGGTTTGGCTGCACTGCTAAGCCTTTGCCTTACAGCTCCAGCCCAGAGCACACCCACCGCCGCCAACACTCTCAAGATCCAGGGTGCCTTTGAGTTTTCCAGTCTGGACCCGACCCGACGTGGATATGTGTTTACCCGTATGCAAATGCTGGAGAGCCTGCTGAATGTGGATGAATCCGGCCAGCTGCTGCCAGGGCTGGCAACCGACTGGGCGATTTCGGATGATGGGCTGATTTGGACCCTGTCGATTCGACCAGAGGTGCAGTTCCATGATGGCACATTGCTGAATGCCCGCATTGTGGCCGACAATCTGAACCGCTCGTTCAACCACCCCAGTGCCCTGAACAAGTCACCGGTTGCCAGTATCGAAGCCGTTGGTAACGACAGGATTCAGATTAAGCTGACCAAGCCCTATCGCCCACTGGGTGCCGTTCTGGCGCATTATTCCAGCACCATCCTGGCACCGGCCTCCTTTAACGATGAAGGCGAAGTACTGAAACTGATTGGTACCGGCCCCTATGCGGTTGTCGAAGTGGCTATTCCGCACAAGCTGCTGGTGAAAAAGTTTGATGCTTACTGGGATCGCAAGGGCAGCATTGAATATGTCAGCTACCTGACCGGGCACCGTCAGGAAGCCCGTGTCCTCCAGGCGCGCAGTGGACAGATGGATATCACCTTTGGTCTGGATCCCATGTCCGTGCCCATGCTGCAGCGTTTGCCCAGCCTTGAGATCCTGCGCTCAGACCAGCCGCGCACCCTGTCGGTCAAACTCAATCTGGCGCACCCTCTGCTGAGTGCCAAGGAAGCTCGTCAGGCACTGAGTCTGGCCATCAACCGCACCGGCATCGCCACTGCCATTCTGCGCTCACCCAAGTCAGCCACTTCCCAGCTGCTGCCGGCCTCCATGCAGGACTGGCATTTGGACACACTGACACCCGAGTTTGATCTCGAACGTGCGCGCCAACTACTGCAAGCACAGGGCTGGCAAGCGGGCGAAGACGGCTGGCTGGAGCGGAATGGACAGCGCTTTGAACTCAATCTGATGACCTACTCCGACCGCCCCGAGCTGACGCCTGTGGCTACAGCCATTCAGGATCAGTGGAAACAGTTGGGGGTCAAACTCAACGTACATATCACCAGCTCCAGCTCCATTCCGGCCGGACACCAGGACGGCTCACTGGAAGTCGCACTGATCGCACGTAACTACGGCACCATTGCCGACCCACTGGGCATTCTGATTCAGGACTTTGGCCAGGTCAGCGGTGGCGACTGGGGCAGCATGAACTGGTCACGCCCCGAGGTTCAGCAGCGCTTGAATGCACTGACCACTGAAAATGATCCCCAGCGCTATCGTACTCAGGCGCAGGATATCGCCCATGCCATTCAATCCGACCTGCCACTGATTCCGATTGCCTCCTACGTGCAACATACCGCCATCAATACGCGTGTGCAGGGGTTCCGTTTTGACCCCTATGAGCGCAGTTACTTCCTGAACGAGCTGAGCTGGCGATGAGTCTGTCTTCACTACTGTTGAAACGGCTGCTGCAACTGCTGGCCGTTTCCTGGGGTGTCGGCACCCTCACCTTTATTCTGATGCGTGCGCTGCCGGGCGATATGGCCTACCGCATTGCCGCCGGTCGCTACGGACAGGATGCGGTCGACACGAATGCGGCCGAGCTGGTGCGATCCGAACTGGGTCTGGACCAGTCGCCGTTACTCGCCTACTGGCACTGGCTGCAGGACTTGTTGCAGTTGAACCTGGGTACCTCACTGGTCAGCGGCGGTCCAGTGTTACACGAAGTCTGGCATATGCTGGGCCACTCGCTATTGCTGGCTCTGACCGGTCTGGGCCTGTCGGTGCTGATCGCCGTACCTCTGGGCCTGGCCAGTGCCATTCAGGGTGGTTGGCTGGATCGACTGACACTGGCGCTTTCCACCTTGATACGTGCCATGCCCGTATTTGTGCTGGGCTTGATTGGCGTGATGCTGTTTGCACTGGAACTGGGCTGGCTGCCCGTAGCCGGTTTTGGCACGCCAGTGCACCTGGTACTCCCGGCTCTGGCGCTGGCGTTAAGCCTGGCCGCGGTATCCAACCGGGTGATCAGCACCGAAGCAAAAAGGATTTTGCACTCACCCTTTTACGAGTTCGCACAAACCAAGGGACTTAGCCCCACTCAGGCCTTTCTGCGTCATGGTTCCCGCAACCTGGCAGCCCCGGTCGTTGCCTTCATGGGTATTCAGTTGATCACACTGATTGAAGGAGTGGTGATGATCGAGTCACTGTTTTCCTGGCCCGGCATAGGGCATGGATTGACCCACGCCGTCTTTGCCCGTGACATCCCCGTCATTCAAGGCACGGCCCTGATGATGGGCGCTCTGTTTGTGGCACTGAACACTCTGGTAGACCTCGCCTGTCATGCCATCGACCCGCGAGGAGTGACCTCATCATGATGCTGGGTTCGCTTCATTTTTCCCGCACCCAGTGGCTGGGCGCGGTGTTGCTACTGTCGCTGGCCGCCTTTGGCTTTCTGGTGCCCTGGCTATCGAGCGATGATGCCGCCAGCCAAAACCTGGGGCAGATCCTGTTTGCCCCTGGTCAGGAGCACTGGTTGGGTACGGATCATTTTGGTCGTGACATGTGGGTACGGCTGGCGGAAGCCGTGCAGCTCTCCGTGATGATGGCGGTACTCTGCATGCTCACCTCAGCCGCCATCGGCGTAGGCCTTGGTGTACTTGCCGCAACAGGCCCCGCCTGGCTTGATCGCCTGCTGGATGCTGTCGTGACGCTGTTACTGGCCCTGCCCGGTCTGGTCTTCGTGCTGATACTGGCCGCCATTGCACCCGGTTCCCTGTGGATACTCTATCTCGCCATCTGTCTGGTGCAGTGGATCGAGTATTTTCGTGTGTCTCGCGTGATAACCCGCAGCCTGATTCACTCACCGGAAGTACAGTCATCCCGCCTGATGGGATTCGGCGCAGGTTACCTGTTCAAGCGCCATTACTGGCCGGCAATCGCGCCACAACTGCTGACACTTGCCACCTTTGGTGCCGCCAACGCCATTCTGATGATGGCATCACTGGGGTTTGTCTCGGTGGGTGTTCAACCACCACTGGCCGAGCTTGGCTTGATGATCGTGGAACTATTCCCCTTCTACGCTGAAGCCCCCTGGTTATTGGCACAGCCGCTGGTGGTACTGGCCTTGCTGGTACTGAGCTTTCATCTGTTGGGAAGGAGGTCCGTCGCATGACTCTACTTGCCGTCGAAAACCTGTCCGTCCATGTGGGGAAAACCTGTCTGCTGCAGCCCATCAGTTTTGCCATTGCCAAGGGCGAGCGACTGACAATTTTGGGTCAGACCGGCTCAGGCAAAAGCTTGTTGGCTCAGGCCATCATGGGCAACCTTCCCTACGAGTTGCACAGTCAGGGCCGTGCTCAATTGGCAGGCCAGGATATGGGCTCCCGAAAAACACGGCGTGCACTCTGGGGACGGCAGATCAGCAGTCTGCCACAGGAACCCTGGAATGCCCTGGACCCGCTGATGCCCGCCGTGAAACAGCTGGCGGAAACCTATCAGCTGGTGAATGGCCAACCTCCGGCTCAAGCCCGTGACAGCGCCGACTATACACTCAGCTTACAGGGCCTGAGCGAAAGCCGTCACAAGCGGGTTGGCCAGTTATCCGGTGGCATGGCGCAGCGTCTGGCCATTGCCTGTGCCATGGCGGGTGGAGCCCCCGTGCTGATTGCGGATGAACCCACCAAGGGGCTGGATGTATCCCGCCGGGATCAGGTGGTGGCTCAGCTGCGGGATCAAACCGAACAGGGGGCCCTGATCACTATCACCCATGATGTGGCGGTCGCCCGCCAATTGGGCGGACGTTTGATGGTGATGCGCGAAGGGCAGTTACTGGAAAGCGGTGACGCTGAGGCTATTCTCGATGCACCTCAACACCACTACACCCGTACCCTGATTGATGCGGACCCACGCAACTGGGACAGGCAACCGGCGCTTCAAACGGACACTCGCCCCTTGGTCCTCAGTACGGAAGAACTGACCATAGGCCGAGGAAATCGAGCGCTTCTGAAAAACCTGTCACTCAGCCTTAGAGCAGGAGAAATCACCGGCATCCTGGGTGACAGCGGCTGTGGCAAAAGCACATTGGGCGATACCCTGCTGGGACTGCATGCTCCCATGAGCGGCCGAATTCAACGCGACCACGAAGCCGAACCTCACCGCTGGCAGAAACTCTATCAGGACCCCACGGCTTCCGTCTCGAAGGCGGTCAGCCTGCAACAGTTACTGGATGATCTGATTGAGCGGCATGGATTGGACCAAGCCCGCGTCCCGCCACTGCTGCAACGTCTGGAGCTGGATGCCGGTCTGTTGCAACGCACGGCCGACTCGGTATCGGGCGGTGAGCTGCAACGCTTTTGCCTGCTGCGTGTGCTCTTGCTGGATCCGGTCTTTCTGTTCGCAGACGAACCCACCTCCCGGTTGGACCCGGTCACGGCTCAGCGTGTAAACCAGCTGCTGGTTGAGGTGTGTCGGGAAAACGGCTGCGCGCTGGTACTGGTCAGTCACGACCCGGATTTGATCGAAAAATTGAGTGATCAGGTACTCAGGTTAACCTGATCGCATACCGGAATGGCGCCACCTCGCCTCGGGGACGGCGCCGATTTTAGATCACAGACTTGGTACTTAGTGATCCAGGCCTGCCGCTTTGGGCAAAGAAGCGCGGGCCTGAACTTTTTTCAGCCGGCCACTGATACGATCAAACACTTCCTGCCGCCAGGGTTCGGCTTCATTCACCAGATGATGACGCGCTGCGGTCAAACGCTCGATATTGGCATTGGGCAGCACAGCGGCCAGTACATCCAGGTTGTGTTCCCACTCCAGCGTACGATCATCGGTCCCCTGAATCACCAGTGCCGATTCACCCAGAGGCGCCTGTCGCTCCACATCCTCCACCCAGTCCAGCATGGCACCCACCCAGCCCACATCGACAAAGTGTTCCTGCATGGGGTCTTCATGACGCACAAAGTGATTGAATTGAACATCGTTGGAGCTTTCGGTCGGTTCTCGGTGCACCCGACGAATGCACCAGTGTAACCAGCGATAGCTCCGCTCCACACGATGATAATGATAGGGCCTAATCAGAGGTGACAGAAGAATATGATCCACCACCGGCAGTTGGTGCAGCTGAGCTCCCATCATCGCCTTGAGCAGAATAGCTGCGCCTGTACTCTGGCCGATGGTGACCCAGGGTTCGGCCAGGCGCAGACGGTGGTGTTTCAGGATGGCGGCAAGCTGACGGGCATAGGTATCAAAGCAGTCGATTTCCAGACGCTTACCGCCGGATAGGCCATGTCCCTGGAGGTCAAAGATCAGCACATCCCAGTGCTGCTGTAACAGATGGTCGATCAAATGGCGGAAGAGCCCTGCATGATCGGTATAGCCGTGTAAAAGCACCGCGGTACCTCGGCTGTGAGCGCGACCGAAATGCTGCACCACCAGCTCCACATCATCGACCACTTCAATGCCGATATTGTAGTTGGCGATTGAGGTCGACGAACCCAGACCATAAAAGTCCAGATAGGCCTGCACCTCGGTGCTGCACAGGGTGTGCACCCCTGGCACAAAGGAATCCAGCGACTCGCGCAGCCGGCAAGGATGAAAATTCGCTGCAGCGAACCCTTCCAGCTCTATTATTCTTGTTTTGTTCACGGTCATGCTCCTATGCTCTGCTTACCCTATACCTATAATGCCCCCACTCCATGAGCTGATGTTGACAGGATGATGACAAAACAATTAATTCAACGCTGGCTGCTCCTGATAAGCCTGCTGCTGACCTGTTCTTTAACTGTAGCTGCTTCCCCGGCAGAGGACATGGCGCAGCTGGAACGGCTCATCGAACAACAGGCCGATGCAACCGGAGATCAGGCCGCGCTTAAAGAGCTCTATCAGAAAAGCCTGAACACACTCAAAAGCCGACAGCAGTATCAGGAGAAAGCCCATGCGCTGCAGCAACAGCTGGAGCGCCAGCCCGACGAGCTGCGTCATCAGCAGCAAAAGCTGGAGCAGGCCCGCACCCCACCAGAAGATAACAGCTATAAGAAGCTGGGCCGCTCCGAGCTGGACCAGGCCATCATTCTGAAACGCGCGGCCGTATTGGAACTGGAGCAGCAACAACAGGAAAAGACCCAGCTGGTTGAGCTGAATAAGCAGAAACAGTTGAGCTTGCGCGAGCAGCTGGCCGAGCTCAAGCAATCACTCATCACCCTGCCTCCCATACTGCCCGAACAAGACACCCGCGCATTCAGCGATGCATTGCTGAAACTGAAGAATGCACTTCAGGAGAGCCGCAGCAGCCAGATCCGCGCACTTGAACTTGAACTGCTTGCCCTGCCGGGACAAACCGAACTGGCCGAGTTGCAACTGCAACAGCTGCAATCACAGTTGCAGCAGGCCAGTCTCACGCTGGAAGCGATGCTGGATCACCGCAAACAGATACTAAGAGAGGAGCTGGAGTCAACACTAAGTACGCTCAAGGAACCGACCTCTGCCGACATGCAGCACCCTCTGCTGTTTGCACTGTTACAGGACAACCGCAAAACCAGTGAAGAAGTGAGTCAGCTACTGGAGCGCACCAGTGAGGCACAACACCAGCGCACTACGCTGGAGCGCAAACTGGATCTGCTTAGCCGTGGCTACAAAATCATCCAGCAGCAACTGGAGCTGAAGAGCTACAGCGCCAGCTATGATCTGCGGCGCTTTACCCTGGAGCTGTCCCGTCCTGTAGAAGTGGACTCCACACATCAGGCACTGAATGAGCTGCGCCTCAGCAGTCTTCAATTCAGCCAACTGGACCCGGGAACCGACTCATCACCTACAGTTGACAAGCTAAGCGAAGTACAACGCGATTACCGCGAGCAACTGCTGCAGAATCAGCAGACGCTGCAGAACCAATTACAGGATGCACGCCAGCAACTGCTTACTGAGCTGTCACAGCTTCTGGCGGTTAAGGAGCAGATGAATGAGCGGCTGCAGCAGGCGCGCCAGCTGATCAATCGTCAGCTGCTCTGGCTGCCGGTTTCACCGTCAATATCCTGGCAATGGCCCTCTGAGATTGCCGCTGGGCTTGAGCTGTTCAAGTTACAAATCAAACAACTCAGAACAACGCCGATCCTGTCGGCAGACGCCAACATGGGCTCCATGCTGGGACTGACCATCCTGCTGCTGGTGCTGGCGTTCTTTATCCATCGCTACACCAGACGCCACCGCCAGCGCTGGCAGCAGCAGATTGGCAATGTGGTGCATGACCGTTTTTCACGCACGCTCAGAATGCTGGTGTTTGGCGCACTGGTCGCGGCACCTTTGCCGGTCTTTCTTCTACTGTTGCGCGGCCAAGGCCTCAACACCAGCCACCCCAGCCATATGCTGTTCAGCCAGCTACTGCTGCTCGGGGCTGCCAGCCTGCAGTGCTATATCACCGCCCTGATCTGGCTGAGGGCCCCTGATGGGCTCATGTGTGGCCACTTTTCCGTTCCTGCCGCACTGGCTCAAGTCATGCGGCGCCAACTCAGCCTGCTGTTCTGGGTCTCTCTGCCCCTGTTGTCGTTGTTAATGATCACCGATAACTACAACGCCATTCAGCTGCAAAGTGGTCTGGGACGCCTGCTGTTCCTCCTGCTCGTACTCAGCCTGTTACTATTCTGGCGCGGGTTCTGGAAAGTCAGTCACACCTTTGAACAACTCACCCAACAGCGCCACTGGTGGCTCAATGCCCATCTCTGGATTGGACTGTTACTGGCCTTCAACCTCATCATGCTGGGCCTTGGACTCTGGGGTTATACCCTCACTGCCCTTTTCTTCATGCTGATCCTGCTGGTCGTGGTACTTCAGGGCGCAGGCACCTTCCTGCTGTTCAAGCTTGGCTTACGCTGGTTGCTGATTGAAGAAAGGCGTCTGGCCTTCAGCCGTGCACGCACCCGCCGTGCAGAAATTCTGGCTGCGCGTGAGAACAAGGAGGAAACGCCTCCCCTGAGCGAAAACTACCTCGACCTCCAGGCCATTTCGGATCAGTCACGCGTGCTGCTGAAAACAGCCACGGTCCTGTTTCTGGGAACCTCGCTCTGGCTGACACTGGGCGATTTCCTGCCGACACTGCAGATTCTGGAAAGTGTCCAGCTCTGGAGCAGCATTGAGGTCAGCGGCAATCAGGAAGTACTGACCCACGTCACCCTGCGAGACCTGGTCGTTGGAGCCCTGATCATCCTGATCAGCCTGTTGGCCGCCAAAAACCTGCCGGGCCTGCTGGAGCTGCTGGCGCTGCGCCATCTGGACCTGTCACCGGGCACCGGCTATGCCATTACCAGTCTGCTGAAGTACTCCCTGATCATGGTCGGTGTGATGGTGGCCATCAGCCAGTTCGGGGTGCAATGGAGCAAGCTGCAATGGCTGGTTGCCGCCCTGGGTGTGGGTCTTGGCTTTGGCTTGCAGGAAATCGTCGCCAACTTCGTTTCAGGCCTGATTATCCTGTTTGAAAAGCCCGTGCGTATCGGCGATACCGTCACTCTGGGGAACGTCACCGGAACGGTGTCACGCATCCAGATCCGTGCCACCACCATCACCGATTGGGACCGCAAGGAAGTGATCATTCCCAACAAGACGTTTATTACCGAGCAGCTGATCAACTGGTCGCTCAGTGATGCCACCACCCGCGTCGTCCTCACCATCGGCATCGCCTATGGCAGTGATGTGGAGCTGGCAGAAAAACTGCTCCTGCAGGCTGCGCAGGATAACGAACGGGTGCTGGATGACCCGGAACCGGATGCCTACTTCCGCCAGTTTGCTGACAGCGCGCTGAATATCGACCTGCGTGTCTATGTCAGCAACATGGCGGACCGCATTCCGGTTACTGACGAATTGAACAAGGCCATCAACCGTCTATTTAACGAACACAATATCGAGATCGCCTTCCCTCAGCTCGATGTGCATCTGCACCGCACCAAATAGGGCATTGCGGGGGTCAGGTCCCAGCGCATAGAATCAGGCTCCCTGTCAGCACTCGGAGCCGTTTGTATGCGCCTGGACCCCACCTCTTTGCGCCTGTTTGTTCGCGTTTTGGAAACCGGCACCATCGCAGCAGCGGCCGAACAGGAGCACATAGCCGCTTCCGCCGTCAGCAAGCGCATCAGTGAACTCGAAGCCAGCCTCAATGCCCAGCTGCTGACCCGCACCAACCGAGGTGTCGAGGGCACACAGGCCGGCAAGGCTCTGGCCCAGTTATCACGCGGCGTGCTGCACCAGCTCGACGAAGTCCATGCCCGTATGCACGAGTACTCTCAAGGGGTACGCGGTGAAGTGCGCATCGTGGCCAACATATCGGCCATCACCCAGTTTCTGCCCCGACAGCTCAAGGCCTTTCTTGACCAGCATCCGCTGATCCAGATCCAGCTGGAAGAGAAGATCAGTTCCGAAATCATTGCAGCAGTCAGCCAGAACCAGGCCGATATCGGTATCTTTACTGAAGTACTCGGTAATACCGACAGCCTGCAGATCCATCCCTACATGTCTGACCGGCTGGTGGTAATCACCTCCAATCAACACCCCTTGGCCGAATCCGAACAGCTGTCATTTGTGGACACACTGCAATATGACTATGTCGGCCTGCATACCGGCAGCGCCATCAACAACAAGCTTTTGCATGCCGCAGCCGCGGCCGAAAAGCCCTTCCGCATGCGCATTCAGGTGACCAGCTACGAAGCATTGCTAAGGATGGTGGAACAGGATCTGGGGATCGGTATCATGCCGCAGGACATCGCCCGCCCCTACGTCAATACCAATCGAATCAAGGCCATAGCCATTGAGGACATCTGGGCCAGCCGTAACCTCAAACTCTGTACCAGCAACCAGCATCCCATGTCTCAAGCCACCCGACGCCTGCTGGAATATCTGACCCTGAATGACTGATTCCAGCCATCGCGAGAGGAGATGGCAGCCTCACATTTAACCATTTTGTCATTTCCAGGATACAGACCATCATTTTCACACAACTGTGTTGTAGCCATGTGATGTGAAGGTGAGATAACAATGACCGAGGAAAACTCCTCCGCCAAGGAAGAGGCAGCCCAACCGCTGCCGCTGGAAGGCGTACGTGTACTTGAACTGGGTTCCCTGATTGCCGGCCCTTACGCCGCGAGTATTCTGGCCCAGTTCGGCGCTGAAGTGATCAAGGTTGAGCCGCCGGGTACCGGCGACCCACTGCGCCGCTGGCGCAAGATGCACAAGGACACCTCCCTCTGGTGGTACTCCCAGAGCCGCAACAAGAAGTCCCTGACGCTCAACCTCAAGGACCCCGATGCTCAGGATGTGATCCACAAGCTGGTGGAAGACGCCGACATCGTGATCGAGAACTTCCGCCCCGGTACGCTGGAGAAGTGGAATCTGGGCTGGGAGCAGCTGTCTGCGATCAACCCCTCACTGATCATGATCCGCGTATCCGGTTATGGTCAGGATGGTCCCTACGCGTCCCGTCCCGGTTTTGCCGCCATTGCCGAGTCCATCGGTGGCCTGCGCTATCTTGCAGGTTATCCGGATCGCCCACCGGTCCGTGCCGGTGTCAGTATCGGCGATACCCTGGCATCCCTGTACGGCGTTATCGGCGCCATGATGGCGATGCACCACCTGAAAGTGAACGGTGGCAAGGGCCAGTACGTCGACGTTGCCCTGTACGAAGCCGTATTCGGTGTAATGGAAAGCCTGATTCCGGAATACGGCATGTTCGGCTTTGTGCGTGAGCGTACCGGCGCCAGCATGCCCGGCATCGCCCCCTCCAGTACCTACCGCAGCGCCGATGACCGTTACATCGTCATTGCGGCCAACAGTGACAGTATCTACAAGCGTCTGATGAACGCCATCGGCCGTCCCGATCTGGCCGACGATCCTGAACTGGCACACAATGATGGCCGCGCCCGTCGCAGTGACGAGCTGGACGAAGCGATCGAAGCCTGGACTTCCAGCCGCAGCCTGAAAGACGCACTCGAGGTGCTGGAAGACGCGGCCGTTCCATCCAGCGGTATCAATACCGCCGCCGAAATCTTCGAAGACCCGCACTTCCGTGCCCGTGGCATGATCAGCGAACAACCGCTGCCGGATGGCGAGCAGATCTCACTGCCAGGTATCGTGCCCAAGCTCAGCGCCACACCGGGTACCACCCGCTGGCTGGGACCGAAGCTGGGCGAACATAACGAAGAAATCCTGTCTGGCCTGGGTTACGATGCAGACGCCATTCAGAGCCTTAAGGACAAGGGAGCGCTTTGATGTTCGCCAACGTTCCACGGCAGGTACTGGTCAATGAAGTGGTCACTCGAGACGGTTTCCAGAGCGAAGCCGTGTTTGTTCCCACCGAGACCAAAATTGCACTGATCAACGCTCTGTCCCAGCTGGGACTGAACAAGATCGAAGTCACCTCTTTCGTATCGCCGCGCGCTATCCCCAATCTGCGCGACGCCGAAGAGGTCATGCGTGCCATCACCCGCGACACCGACACCACCTATGTGGCACTGGTGCCCAACGAAAAGGGTTGTGCGCGCGCACTTGATCTGGAAGTCGACGAAATCAACCTGGTGATGTCGGTCAGTGAAAGCCATAACCTGGCCAACATGCGCATGACCTGCGACCAGTCACTGGAACAGTTTGCGCGCATCGCCGAGATGAGCAAGGGCACCAGCATGCGCCTCAATGGCTCTCTGGCCACTGCGTTTGGCTGTCCGTTTGAGGGCAATCAGGAGCAGGATCGCGTCCTTCACTACGTCGATGCCTATCTGGAACGCGGTCTGCACAGCATCACCCTGGCCGATACCACCGGTATGGCCGTACCGAACCAGGTGTTCGATCTCTGTCAGGCCGTGCGCCAACGCTGGCCCGAGCTGGAAGTCACCCTGCATTTCCACAACACCCGAGGACTTGGACTGAGCAACGTGCTGGCTTCATTGGCCGCCGGCATGAATCAGTTCGACGCCTCTCTGGGTGGACTGGGCGGCTGCCCCTTCGCCCCCGGCGCCACCGGCAACATCTGCACCGAAGACCTGGTCCACATGCTGACCGAGATGGGACTGGAAACCGGTGTCGACCTGAATGGACTGCTCCACCAATCACAACAACTGGGTGTCATCGTTGATCACGACTTGCCAGGTCAGATCAGCAAGGCAGGCCCTCGCAGCCTGACCCGCCCGCTCCCTGAATCGGTACAACAGCTAATGCAAAACGGCCGCACCTGATCAGGCCAAAACCAATGAAAACTATAAACAAGGAATGATCATGAAACTGAAGAATATCCTCTGTTCCGGCATGCTAATGACCGCCCTCACTGCCATGCCTGCGCTGGCGGAGACCACTCTGAAAGTCACTCTGCAGTTGCCGCTGACCCATCACCTGGGCCAGAACCTGACCGACTTCAAAAATGAAGTCGAAAGCGCCAGCAACGGTGATATCAAGATCCAGATTTTCCCGGCCGCTCAGCTGTACAAAGATAAGGAAGTGCACCACGCAGTGACCTCCGGCGCCATTGAAATGGGCGTCATGAGTGTGACCCAGCTGGCGGGTACCATCCCGGCAGTGGATGTGTTCTACGTTCCGTTCATGTTCCCCACTTACGACAAGGTAATCAAAGCGACTGCACCTGGCAGCGAGCTGCGTACCCTGCTGGATAACGAAATCATCGAAACCGGTGCCCGTCCGCTGTGGTGGCAGGCATACGGCGGTGTTGCATTGCTGTCCAAGAGCAAACCGATCCAGCTGCCGGAAGACATGGACGGTATGAAAGTCCGTGTATTCGGCAAGACACTGGGCGAATTCGCCAAGTCTGTTAACGCGGCGCCGACTGTTATGTCCGGTTCCGAGCAGTTCCTGGCGTACCAACGTGGTACCGTTGATGCCGGCATGACCGGTGTGACCGCGGTAGGCCCGCGTAAGCTGTACCAGGTTATGGATCACCTGACCCTGACCAACCATGCCAATATCGAGTTCATGACCATCATCAACGAGAAAGTGTGGCAGGGCCTGACCGACGGCGAGCGTGAAATTCTGCAGAACGCCGCAGTGAAGGTTGAGAAGCAGCTGCGCGACAAGATCCAGACGCTTGAAGCCGATGCGATCGTCAACGCCAAGAAAGAGATGAACGTCGTCGAGCTGAGTGCTGAAGACGTGGCCAAATGGCAGCAGGCAACCCAGCCAGTACTGGAGAGTTTCCTGCAGAATGCCGGTCCTCTGGGTCAGCAGGTGGTCGACGCGGCACGCGCGCTCTGATCTCTGCCCGCTCATCATGACTTCCTAACGGACCCCCTGTTACAGGGGTGTCCGTTTTGTACGTTATCAGCCGTCGGAAAAATCCATGAACTCCTCTTCAAATGACAAGCAGGCCTGGCGTGCTTCTCACCCCTCAGGCTGGGTGAGGTTCAATCACGCTTTGGTCACCCTGTGCGGACGCCTGGCCTCGGCTCTGTTCGTCACCATTGCGGTGATGATCACCTTCGAAGTGGTAGCCCGCTATGTTTTCCTCTCCCCCACCATCTGGGTGGAAGATCTTTCCCTGCTCTGCCAGATCTGGGCTTCCTGTCTGGGCGCCAGCTGGCTGCTGCAACACCAGGCCCTGATCCGCATCGATATGCTGATCAACCTGTTTGGCAAACGCATGCGCATTGTTGCCGAGCTGTGGGCACTGCTGGTGGTCGCCCTGTTCTCGGCATGGGTCGCCTGGTACGGCAGTGAACTGGTGATTGAGTCCATCGTCATGGGGTCGTCTTCAGCCTCCATGCTGGGGCTGCCGATGTGGGTTACCAAAAGCGCTATTCCCGTTGGCTTCGGGTTGTTGTTCATTCAATGCCTGACTGAAGCCGCACTGGTATTGACCGGACATCTGCAGGCTGCGGAAGAGGTGAATATCTGATGACGGTTGCACTGATTATTTTTGCCCTGCTGATGCTGTTGCTGTCCGGTGTACCGGTCGGCTTCGTATTGGGCGGGATGGGCTTGGCGATGCTGTTGCTGGCGGATATTTCACCGCTGATGGTCCCCATGGCACTCTACTCTTCGTTCGACAGTTTCATTCTGCTGTCGGTGCCCCTGTTCCTGTTGATGTCCAACATCCTGCTCCAGGGCGGTGTTGGCAAAGACCTGTTTAACGCGGTGCAGAACTGGGTGGGCCATTGGCCCGGTGGTTTGGGCATCGCCACCATTACCTCCTGTACCATCTTCTCGGCGATCTCCGGTTCCTCAGTCGCGACTGCGGCCACCATCGGCAGTGTCGCGATCAAGGAGATGACCGATCGTGGATACCACCGTCCGTTCGTGCTCGGTCTGATTGCCGCCGGCGGTACCCTGGGCATCCTGATTCCACCGTCCATCCCGATGATCGTCTACGGCGTCATCACCGAAGAATCGATCGTGGATCTGTTCCTGGCCGGTGTGGTACCGGGCCTGATCATGGCAGGCAGCTTCATCGCGTTCAGCTTTCTCTACGCCATCTTTGGCAAGGGCTGCACCCCTGTCGCCAAGGCAACCTGGAGCGAGCGTCGTTCAAGCACGCTGCGTGCCCTGCCTACCCTGCTGTTGGCCGCCGTCATCATTGGCGGTATCTATGCCGGTGTGTTCACGCCGACTGAATCGGCTGCCATCGGTGTCGCCGTGTCGCTGGTGATTGTGCTGGCCCTGAAGACCATGAGCTGGGATGGTTTCAAGATCGCCTGCATGGACACCATGAAGACATCGATCACCATCTTCCTGATCATTGCGGGCGCCAAGGTGTTCGGCAAGGCAATCACCCTGTACCAGATCCCTCAGGAGATCTCGATGTTCGTCAGCACGCACATCGGTGAAGCCGGCCTGTTCATCCTGGCAGTCTGCCTGGTACTGCTGATCATGGGCTTCTTCCTGGAGTCGATCTCCATGCTGCTGATCATGATGCCGGTGCTCTACCCGTCACTGGCACCGCTGGGTATCGACCCGATCTGGTTCGGCATCATCTTCGTGATCATGATCGAGTGTGCGCTGATTACCCCGCCAGTCGGGCTCAATCTATTCGTGATACAAGCCGTAGCGGGGGGACAGGTAATGGATGTGGTACGCGGTGTCTGGCCGTTTATACTGTTGATGTTTGCCTGTCTGCTACTGGTGTATTTCTTCCCCAAAATTGCACTCTATATGCCGTTCTACATGTAACACGGCACTTTCCAGGACAACAGCTATCGGGGCCTTCAAGGCCCCGATTTTTTTGGCCGCTACACCGCCTTGCTGTCTCGGAGCCGCAATCATCCTTCGTTAGTCTGGCCCTATCCCTGAACTCGTTTGACCTTCAGGGGACAAAGTATAAAGATCGACGATTACCCCCACCCAGTGTTCAAGGAGAACATAATGAGCAGTACCCCGGTTGTTCCTCAGCCCGACAGTGGCGCCAACAATGCCAAGATTGTCTACATTCTGTATCTGGTTTCTCTGGTATCGGGCATCACCGCCATCATCGGTGTTGTCATGGCTTACATCTACAAGAACGATGCCGCGGACTGGGTACAGGACCATTACCGCTGGCAGATCCGTACCTTCTGGATCGCCATACTGACCTCGCTGGTTGGCTTCATCCTTCTGTTTATAGGGATCGGCTTCATCATTCTGTTGCTGCTTGCCGTCTGGATGATCATCCGTTGCGTCAAAGGCCTGCAGGCGCTGGATAAGGGCCAGCCCCTGCCCGATTCAGGTACCTGGCTGTTCTAAAATTACGACAGACCACTTTTTCTGTTTACTGCATATGCAAAAGGCCGCCTCGGGCGGCCTTAGCTTGTAAAAAAACAACCTAAAATTCACGAAATACTGTCAACACAACTCGATCTCCCTCGAAAACAACACCATCGCACCATTTACTCATACTTTAGCCGCAAAGGCGGGACATCCGTCTGAAAATGCGCTATTTTCGCAATGCACAATCCTTCATTGGATAAGAATTCCTGTCTTGTCCCAGGCTGTTTGGGACAGGAAGAGCATAAAAATATTGAGGCAAGAAGATGAGCCAACGGGTACAGGTCGGTGGCCTGCAGGTCGCCAAAGAGCTTTACGATTTCATCAACAACGAAGCACTGCCGGGCACCGGCGTCGATGTGGAGCAGTTCTGGAGCCGCTTCGACAGCATCGTGCATGACCTCGCACCGCGTAACCGTGAGCTGCTGGCCAAACGTGACGACATTCAGGCACAGGTCGATGCCTGGCATCGTGACAACCGTGGCAGCTTCAACTTCGACAGCTACAAAGCCTTCCTGAAAGAGATCGGTTACCTGCTGCCGGAAGGTGAAGACTTCACCGCCACTACCGAAAATGTGGACCCGGAAATGGCTACCATGGCCGGTCCTCAGCTGGTAGTGCCGGTCATGAACGCCCGTTACGCACTGAACGCAGCTAATGCACGCTGGGGCAGCCTGTACGACGCACTCTACGGCACAGACGCCATCTCTGAAGAGAACGGCGCCGAGAAAGGCAAAGGCTACAACCCGGCCCGTGGCGCCAAGGTTATCGCCTTTGGTCGTGACTTCCTGGACCAGAGCGCACCGCTGGCTGGTGCTTCTCATAAGGATTCCGCCGGGTACAGCATCCAGAACGGCCAGCTGTGCGTCGCACTGCGCGACGGCGGCGAAACAGGTCTGGATCAGCCGTCTCAGCTGCAGGGCTACGTGGGCAACGCCAGCAACCCGGATTCAATCCTGCTGAAGCACAACGGCCTGCATTTCGAAATTCAGATCGACCGCAACAGCCAGATCGGCAAATCTGATGCCGCTGGCGTGAAAGACATCCTGATGGAAGCGGCCCTGACCACCATCATGGACTGCGAAGACTCCGTTGCTGCCGTTGATGCTGCAGACAAGGTACTGGCCTACAGCAACTGGCTGGGCCTGATGAAAGGCACCCTGACCGAAGAAATCGCCAAGGGCGACCAGACCTTCACCCGCAGCATGAACCCGGACCGTGAATACACTGCACCGAACGGCGACAGCCTGACACTGAAAGGCCGCAGCCTGATGTTCGTGCGCAACGTGGGTCACCTGATGACCAACCCGGCGATCATCGACAGCGAAGGAAACGAAATCCCCGAAGGCATCATGGATGGTGTTGTCACCACCCTGATCTCCCTGCATGACGTTCAGGGCAACGGCAAGTTCCGCAACGCCACCACCGGCTCCATCTACATTGTTAAACCGAAAATGCACGGTCCGGAAGAAGTAGCCTTCGCCGACCAGCTGTTCGGTCGTGTGGAAGATGCACTGGGTCTGCCCCGTTACACCATGAAAATGGGCATCATGGATGAAGAGCGTCGCACCACGGTTAACCTGAAAGAGTGTATCCGTGCTGCCAAGGAGCGCGTGGTGTTCATCAACACCGGCTTCCTCGACCGTACCGGTGACGAGATCCACACCTCCATGGAAGCGGGCCCGATGATCCGCAAGGGCGACATGAAAGGCGCTGCCTGGATCAAGGCCTACGAAGACTGGAACGTGGACATTGGTCTGGCCTGTGGTCTGAGCGGCCGTGCCCAGATCGGTAAGGGCATGTGGGCCATGCCGGATCTGATGTCCAACATGCTGGAACAGAAGATTGCACACCCGCTGGCGGGCGCCAACACCGCTTGGGTACCGTCTCCGACCGCTGCTGCCCTGCATGCACTGCACTACCACAAGGTTGATGTGTTCGCGCGTCAGCAGGAGCTGAAGAACCGTACCCGTGCCAACCTGGATGACATCCTGACCGTGCCGGTTGCGCAGAACCCGAACTGGAGCGCTGAAGAGATCCAGCAGGAACTCGACAACAACGCTCAGGGCATCCTCGGCTACGTAGTACGCTGGGTTGACCAGGGTGTGGGCTGTTCCAAGGTACCGGACATCAATGATGTCGGCCTGATGGAAGACCGTGCAACACTGCGTATCTCCAGCCAGCACATCGCCAACTGGCTGCACCACGGTATCTGCTCTGAAGAGCAGGTGATGGAAACCCTGAAGCGCATGGCTGCGGTGGTTGATCGTCAGAACGCCGATGATGCGACCTACCAGCCGATGGCACCAAACTTTGATGACAGCATCGCCTTCCAGGCGGCCTGCGAACTGGTCATCAAGGGCTGCGAACAGCCGAGCGGCTACACCGAGCCGGTCCTGCACCGTCGTCGTCTGGAGCTGAAGGCCAAACTGGCAGGCTAAACGCCCAGCTGATGTAAGCTGAATATCAAGCCCCTCCAGTCCTGCTGGAGGGGCTTTTTGTTGTCCGGAACAACGCGCTTGCAAGATGCAGACACAAAAACGCCCGGCAAGCCCGGGCGTCAGATGTGCACTCAAACAGACTGCTTAAAGCATCATGCCCAGCAGCAGGAAGCCAACGGCCGAGATGGCGCCACCCAACAGAGCATAAGGCAGCTGGGTCATGGCATGACTCATGGGGCTGATCCCACAGGCCTTGGCCGACAGGACGGTAGAGTCGCCATAGAAGCAGGCATGTGAACCGAATGCTGATGCGGAGATCATGGCACCCACTACCAGCGGAATACTGGCATCTACCGCCACCGCCAGCGGCAGTACAATCGGCATGCCCACCACGAAAATGCCCCAGAAGGATGCGGTCGCAAAGGCCAGTGCCGCCATTACCACGAAGGCCACCATCGGCAGCATATCCGGCGTCATGAACGCAGTAGTCGCGTTGATCACATATTCGGTGGTGCCCAGAGTATTGTTCACTTCCGCCAGCATAAAGCCGCAGAACAGCGTACCCAGCGGCATGATCATGCCAACGAAGCCTTTCAGGATACCGTCGTACATCTCGCCGACCGACATCAGACGCTGGATACCGAAGAACACCAGCGTCACGAAGATCGCCGCCATGGCACCGGCCATGATGTCGATACCGAAGTACCAGGTGAAGAAGATCAGCGCGATGATCGGGACAAAGAAGTTCAGCATGTTGGAGTTGGCAACACCCGCTTCCATTTCGGTATCGAACGGAATATCGGCGTCACTGATCACCTGCCCCTTGGCCGCACGCGCCTCGGCATCTTTCATTTTACCCAGCAACGGCAGCTTGCCGGAGATCGCCATAATCACCACTGCCAGGCAGACCCAGGCGTAGAGCATGTAGGGAATGGACTCGATGAACAGATCAATCCCCATACCCTTGGCAGCCACACCGTTATCTTCAAGCAAACCGGAGAAGAAAACGGCCCAAGTGGAAAACGGCAGGATGATACACACGGGTGCCGCCGTGGAGTCGACGATGTAGGAGAGGAATTCACGGGAGACTTTTTTCTTGTCCGTTGCCTTACGCATGGAGGAACCGATGGTCAGGGCATTTAGGTAATCATCAATGAAGATCGCCAGGCCCAGTGCCATGGTGGAGAACAGGGTACCCTTGCGGGAGTGCACCTTGGTGGTCAACCAGCGACCAAAGGCTTCAGCACCGCCACCCAGGGTAACCAGTGAGATCACCGATCCCATCAGGCCACAGGCAATAAAGATCCAGGCCACGGTCTCATTCATGAACACATCAAGAAAGGTGGTGCCCAACTGGGGGATAAAGTCAGCCGGAGAGCTGGTCATCAGCAGACCGACTAGGACCCCGATAAACAGGGATTCAATGGTTCTCTTGGTATAGAGCGCAGTGGCAATAACCACCACTATGGGGAAAAGACTCAACAGGCCGTAGTCGCCATCAGCCCCGTACAGTTGGAAACAGTAGAGTGCAAAGCCGATCGCGGCTACGGACAGCAGGGTGACTGCCAATGTTTTGCTCGGTTCAGCCTGACGTGTAGACATAGGCGTATCTGTCGCAGTTGACATGGTTGTTCCTCGCTATAATTTTTGTGAGGTGTCTTAGGAACACAGTCTTCATGAGAGCATCGGTGCCTTTTCGGCACCGACGTATTTATTATTTTTTGTTCAGGCTGCGGGTACCTGTTGCGTAATGCAGTGGATATTGCCGCCGCCCAACAGAATTTCACGGGCATCAATGCCGATAATTTCACGCTCCGGAAACAGCTGCTGCAAAACAGCCTTGGCTTCATCATCGTTGGCTGGGTCCAGCAGCGGGTACACCACTACCGAATTGCCGATATAGAAGTTGATATAGGAACCCGCCATCCGCTCGCCTTCTTCACGCGGGTGGCTATCCGCCGCCAGGTCGATCCCGCCAGCTTCTTCCGCCGTCATGAACAAGGGGCCGGGATGCGGCAGTTTGACCACTTCCAGTGAACGTCCCTTGGCATCCTGGGCCTGTGTCAGTACCTCGTAGGCCTTGCGCACGATCTCGTACTGAGGATCTTCGGGGTTATCACACCAGTGCAGAGCGACCACACCGGGTTTGACGAAACAGGCAATGTTATCCACATGACCGTTGGTTTCGTCATTGAAGGTTCCATCCGGTAGCCAGATAACGCGGGAGATATTGAGGTACTGGTCCAGGTAGGCTTCGATCTCTTCCCGGCTCAGGTGCGGGTTGCGGTTGGTGTTCAGCAGGCATTCTTCGGTGGTCAGCAAGGTGCCCTCACCGTCCACATGAATGGCACCGCCTTCCAGCACCAGCGGAGCACGGAAGCGCGGGTTGCCGTGGACTTCACACACTTTGCGCGCGACCCGGTCATCCTTGTCCCAGGGAAAATACAGACCGCCATTAAGGCCGCCCCAGGCATTAAAGATCCAGTCGACCCCGGCACGCTCACCCTTATCATTGATCACAAAGGTAGGGCCCATATCACGCATCCAGCTGTCATTGGAGCTGATCTCCACGACCCGCACCTGAGACGGCAGCATGGCACGCGCATTTTCATACTGCTCGTCGCTGACACCCACGTATACGGTTTCGCTGCGCGAGATGGCTTCCGCCACTGCAGCAAAGGCACGCTGCGCGGGCTTGGCTCCCAAACGCCAGACATCGCCCCGTTGCGGCCAGAGCATCCAGCAGGCCTCATGGGGTTCAAATTCGCCCGGCATCCGGAATCCTGCGGCTTTGGGGCTGTTGTTATTATTGATCATCGGATGATCCTGTTTGTCGTATTCACTATAGATGCTGTGGCATCCGGCAGGGTGGCACATCGCCTGCCGAATGCACCCAGTTCAGTCCTGCGGCTGGTACAGGCCGTCTTCGATCAGGGATTCCACCGTGGCCAGAATGCTCTGGCGCAGGATGCCAACAACCTGGTCAACGGTCTCGCGGGTCCAGATCAATGGCGGAGACAGCACGTTCAGGTGTGCAATCGGGCGCACAATGAGGCCACGTTTCTGGCAGTTCTCTGCAATCCGCTTGCCGACATTGGCTTCCATCGGCAGCAGTTCCCTGGTGTCCTTGTTGGCCACACTTTCGATACACATCATGAAGTGGCTGCCGCGCACGTCACCGACGATCGGCAGGTCCTTCAGCGTTGCCAGCTGCTGCTCCAGATAGGGTCCTACTTCACGCACGTTCTCACAGATGCCTTCGCGCTCCATGATTTCGATATTCTTCAGTGCGGCCGCGCAGGCAACCGGGTGACCGGAGTAGGTATAACCTGTACTGAACACCGCACCATCGCGCTGAGGCTTGCTGATCACGGCATAGATTTCATCACTCAGCAGGGTTGCACCCAGCGGGATATAACCGGAGGTCAGGCCCTTGGCGCAGTTGATGATGTCAGGCTGAATGCCAAACACATCTTCGGAGGCGAAGAAGTGACCCAGACGGCCAAAGGCGGTGACGACTTCATCAGAGATGTACAGCATGTCGTACTTTTTACAGATATCGTAGATGCGACGGTGGTAGCCTTCAGGCGCTACCAGAACGCCACCGGCCCCCATGATCGGCTCGGCGATAAACGCAGCCACCTTGTCGGCACCGCCCAGCTTCTGGATACTGCTTTCAAAATCATCAACCAGATAGTCGCAGTATTCGGCTTCCGTCATGCCTTCGGGGCGACGGTAGCAGTTGGCTTCCTTCACGTGGTGCACGAACTGATGCGCCGTATCAAAGCCCCAGTTGTTGCTTTCGATACCGGTCAGTGTGGCCGATACATAGGTGGTACCGTGATAACCGTTATCACGGGAGATAATGATCTTCTTGTCCTGCTTGCCCAGCTGATTGAAGTAATAGTGGACGATGCGGATGGTGGTGTCGTTGGCAACGGAACCGCCGCAGCTGTAGAAGACATGATTCAGATTGGACGGTGCCAGCTCTGCCAGCTTGGCTGCCAGCTGAGTGGCCGGCACGTTGGACAGGTTATTGAAGGGGGAGTAGTAGGCCATTGTCTCGGCCTGCTCGGCCATCACCTGACCCATTTCCTTGCGGCCGTGGCCGATATTCACGCACCAAAGGCCGGCAATGCCATCGAGGTATTTATTGCCTTTGCCATCATATACATATTCACCGTTACTCTCGGTGATAATATCGCAGCCCTCTTCCTGGAAAACCGAGAAATCAGTGAAGGGGTGAACAAAGTGAGCCTTATCCTGCTCCCAGAGTTTATTGATATCCAAAGACATAATCAGTGCCTCGCCGACTATTGTTGTTAGGGTTATCCGGTCAGGTAAATCCAATATGGCGCTGCCACCGGACCATGCACCTAAACTACTACCGGGTCGGAAAAGGCATCTATACCCCCCAGGGGATAGCCGGGTATTTTTTCCGGATTATTTTTTTACTTGTTTCAATAAATATCCCAGTATCAAGCATTTAGAACGCGACTCTCGTTACGCTTGTGCTAGAGTTAAATCACTTTTCCCAGCCACAACCTGCAGAAACTCGCAGCCATGCAAAAAGTCGGCGTCGACATTTCCCCCTCTGAAAGCTGGCACAAGGACCTGGCCCGGCTGATTGACCACACGCGTATGCGCAACTTTCCCGAGGTGTTGAACGATACCCTCGCGCACCTGGTCAGCTTCAATACCAGTCTGGTTGCGACCTACAAATACAGCTACAAGCCGATCGTGATCCTGAGTACCCATTCACAGCAACTGCACCCGACGCTATCCCGTTACATCAATGAGCTGTATATGCTGGACCCGCTGTTCAACGCCATCGATAAGGGGTTGGGTGCCGGCGTGCATCGCCTGAGAGAGATCTGTCCGGACTCTTTTGAAACCACCGAGTACTACCGCTCCTGCTACCATGAATTTGATCTGGTCGATGAGATCATTCTGGTCATCCCGCTGGACAAGGATGTGGTGTTTACGGTGTCGCTGGGGCGCAAATCCAACCTGGGTACCATCACCCGCGCAGAACGTAATACGCTCAATAACGTGTTTCCGGTGATCAGCGCACTGGTGCGCCAGTTCTGGATTGCCCAGTCATCGGAATACGTACACGACGAGCAGGCACGTAATTCCACCGAATATGCCCTGTCCACCTTTGGCAGTGGCGTGCTGACTCGGCGTGAGCAGGAGATCACTGCGCTGATTCTGCAGGGTCACTCCTCCAAGTCGATTGCAGATATGCTGGAGATCAGCGCCGGTACGGTGAAAGTGCACCGCAAGAACATCCATGCCCGCCTGAACACTTCGACGCAGTCGGAACTGTTTTCCATGTTCCTGAACCACTTGAACGATCTGGCCAGCCACTAGAACGTAAAAAGGCGCTGACCAGCAGCGCCTTTTTCTCTAAGTTGTTCGCGTTACAGCCGAACCCAGATCGTTTTAAGCTCGGTGTATTTCTCCAATGCATGCAACGACTTGTCGCGACCGTTGCCTGAGCCTTTCACGCCGCCAAAAGGCACGGTCTGGTCACCGTCGCCCCAGCCATTCACCCACACCATGCCGCTCTGCAGCTTGCGACTGACACGATGGGCACGCTTGAGGTTAGCGGTCCAGATACAGGCACCCAGGCCGTACTGGCTGTCATTCGCCAGAGCGATGGCCTCCTCTTCCGTGTCGAATTCGCTGACCGCCAGTACGGGGCCAAAAATCTCTTCACGCACCACGCTCATCGCCTGATTCGGACAGGACACCAGCGTCGGCTGCGTGTAATAGCCCTCGCCCGGACGGTGCTCACGTACACCACCGAACAGGATTTCACCGCCCTCATCCAGTGCCGATTGCACATAGCGGTTTACCGTTGCCAACTGGGCAGCATCCACCATCGGCCCCATGGTGCAGGCCGGGTCCAGCGGATCACCCGGCTGGAATACCCTGGCCGCTTCGCTCAAAGCAGCCAGAAAGGCATCCTTGATCCCCTTCTGCACATACAGGCGTGAAGCCGCGATGCAGACCTCGCCCTGATTAGAAAAGATCGACGCAGCGGTATTGGCCGCTGCTTCAACGATGTCGTCACAATCATCGAAAATGATATTGGGCGACTTGCCGCCGGCTTCCAGCCAGACCCGTTTCAGGTTGGACTGACCGGCATACTCCATCAGTATACCTGCCACACGGGTTGAACCGGTGAACACCAGCACATCCACATCCATATGCAGCGCCAATGCCTTGCCAGCGGTATGGCCAAAGCCCGGCAGCACATTGAGCACGCCATCAGGCAAACCGGCTTCCTGTGCCAACTCGGCCAGACGCAAGGCGCTCAGGGGCGACTTTTCGGAAGGCTTGAGCACCACCGAGTTACCGGCAGCCAGTGCCGGAGCCAGCTTCCAGGACGCCATCATCAAAGGGAAATTCCAGGGCACGATGGCACCGACAACACCGATCGGCTCACGGGTCAGAAGCGCCAGCGAATCATTCCCGGTGGGCGCTATTTCTCCATACACCTTATCCACCGCTTCGGCGGTCCAGCGCCAGCAATCGATCGCGGAAGGCACATCGAAGCCCGTGGATTCGCTGATCGATTTCCCCATATCCAGGGTATCCAGCAGTGCAAACTCATCCTGATGCTGTTCCAGCAGATCAGCCAGTTTCAGCAGTACCCGCTTACGTTCGGCAGGTGAACGCTCGGACCAGCTGCCCGCTGCGAAGCTCTGGCGCGCGGCCTGTACCGCCAGATCCACATCCGCGGTATCGCAGGCGGCAACGTCTGCCAGCGTCTGCTCGGTGGCCGGATTCACGCAGGCAAAGGTTTCCCCGTTCTGCGCCGCTTGAAACTGGCCATTGATCCAGGCCTGATTACGGAACTGGAGCTGTTGAGCCAGTGCCTTCCAGTCGTTGTAGCTGTTATTCGCCATAATCGTTTACCTATTTACCCTTGGGACATTTCCTCAGTTGCCCCCAGTCTAGGGATTCACCTCTGCCGGCTGTATATGCCGCAGGGGGTAGAGGCAAGATCGCAAACGCAGCTATCCCCTAGAGGGTATATCGGTCGTTTGACCGGCTGATTATGCTGATCCACATCGAATAAAAATTTGCTGATCACCCTGATTGCGAGCGAGGAATCACCATGACCGCACCAAGAATCAATGCCCAGAGAATTTGGAACAGCCTGATGGAAATGGGCGAGATCGGCGGCACCGAAGCCGGTGGCTGCTGCCGTCTGGCGCTGACCGAGCTGGACCGTCAGGGCCGTGACCTCTTTGTGCGCTGGTGCCGTGAAGCCGGTTGTGAGATCAGCGTCGACAAGATCGGCAACATCTATGCGCGTCGCCCCGGTACCGATCCAGAGGCCCTGCCGATCAGCACCGGTAGCCATTTGGATACTCAGCCTACCGGCGGTAAATTTGATGGCATCTACGGCTGTCTCGCGGGCCTTGAAGTTATTCGCGCCCTCAACGATGCCGGTATTCAGACCCGTCGCCCCATCGAAGTGGTGATCTGGACCAACGAAGAAGGCTCTCGCTTTGCGCCTGCCATGGTGGCGTCCGGTGTCTACAGTGGCAAGTTCACGCTGGAATACGCCCTGAACCAGACCGATGCTCAGGGTGTGCGCCTGGGTGATGCGTTGAAAGCCATCGGCTATGACGGTGAGATCGAAGTCGGCGCCCGCCAGTTCGCCAAGTTCTTTGAACTGCATATCGAGCAGGGCCCTGTGCTGGAACGCGAAAACGAAGAGATCGGCGTAGTGACCGGCGTACTGGGCATGCGCTGGTATAACGTCAACATCAAGGGCGTCTCCGCTCACGCCGGCCCCACGCCGATGAGTTACCGTCAGGATGCCCTTTCGGCGGCAGCACGCATGATTACAGCCATGATCGATATGGCCGCCGAACGTACCGATGAAGACTGCCGCTGCACCGTGGGCGAGCTGAGCATTCCCAAGGGCTCACGTAATGTAATTCCGGGCGACCTCAGTTTCACTTTGGACCTGCGCAACGCCACTCTGGAAGGACTGGAGGTGACCGAGCGTGATGCCATGGCATTGATTGACCAGATCGCGGCACAGGTCGGTGTTGAGGTTCAGGTCGAGCGTATCTGGGACTCCCCTCCCATCGCCTTCGATGCCGAGTGCATCGATGCGGTTGAACGTGTGGTCAGCCAGAGCGGCTACAGCTACCGCCGCATGACCAGCGGTGCCGGCCATGATGCCGTCAATATCTCCACCTGCATGCCAACCTCGATGATCTTTGTTCCCTCAGTGGGCGGTATCAGCCATAACGAGGCGGAGTATTCCACGCCGGAGCAGATCGCTTCTGGCGCCCAGATCCTGTGTGAAGTGATGCACAACGAAGCACTGGCCTGATCGTGCACGGGCGCAGGGGCTTTGTTAGAGTGACCTGAACACTCGCTCCTGCGCTTCACGACTTTCAGGTGTCCCGATGAATATTCTGTTTTACAGCAATGGCCAGGATACCCAGGCCTGGCTCGCCCAACTTCAGCACCGGCTCCCCAATACCCACATTCAACAGTGGCAACCCGGTGGGCATAACATCCAGGCAGATTACGCCCTGTTATGGAAACCGCCTGAACAGTTCTTCGCAGAACAACAGAACCTGAAGGGCATCATTAATCTGGGTGCCGGTGTCGATGGCCTGCTCAAATTGCCCAACCTGCCGACGGATGTCCCCCTTTTAAAGCTGCGCGATGCCGGTATGAGTCGCTGGATGAACGACTATATCCGCTATGGCGTGCTGCACTTTACCCGTGATTTCGATCGTTACCGCGCGCAACAACAGAGCGCACATTGGCACGACTATGACATCGAGCCGGCCAGCCATTGGCCGGTTGTGGTGCTGGGCGCCGGAGCATTGGGGCAAAGTGCCGCCCAAGACCTGGCACAGCAGGGGTTTCCGGTGCGGTGCTGGAGCCGCTCACCCAAACAGATAGAGGGTGTCGCCAGTTTCAGTGGTGAAGAGGGGCTGTACGATTGCCTGAGTGATGCGCGACTGGTGGTCAATCTTCTGCCGCATACCCCCGAAACACGTGGCTTGATCAATGCCCAAACGCTGTCGCGACTGGCAGAAGGGGCGGCATTAATCAGTTGTGGCCGTGGCGAGATTATCGATATGGATGCGCTGGTTGCCGCTTTGGACTCAGGGCAACTCAGAGGCGCCCTGCTGGATGTGTTCGATACCGAGCCCCTGCCAGCTGATTCAGCGCTGTGGCAGCACCCAAAAGCGATCATTACGCCCCATATCGCCGCACCGACGCCAATTGCGGAAGCAGTGGAGCAGATCATCGGTTATCTGGAACAGCTGGAAGCAGGCCAACGCCCTCAATGCGTTGACCCTGCGCTCGGATACTAGACGAACTTAGTGCTGAGCAGGGATTGAGAAGCGGTCTCAGTCCCTGAACTTGTCGTGACAGGCCTTGCAACTCTGCGCCAGGCGCCCGACCAGAGGTCGCATATCATCAGCCTCTTCCCCTTTGGCAGCCGCTTCCTGCAGCTGTTGTGCCCGGCTCTGCATGTCCGTCATCATTTCATTGAAACGGTCCGGCTGCTGCCAGATGCGGTAGGACGCACGGGTTTCAACGCCCTCACCCCGTGCGCTTTGTTCATCTGCAAAGCCTTCCGGAACAATCTGGCTTAACATCACCAACCGCTGAGCACGCTGGGTAAAGCCGTCAGCGCTGAACTCTGCGCGCCCCTGCACACTGGCCGCCATCTGGGACAGGTTCCATTCCATCGCCTTGTAGACACCTTGGCGATACTCAATCGCCATATCGCTGCTGGATTCTGCCCAGACTTGAGCGGTCGAAAGACCCATCAGCAGGGCCAAAACACCGGCTTTTGCTTTCATATTCACTGTTTAAATCGCCCGATCAAAATAGAGTTCAACACCACCAATTTGAGATACTTCCTGCATCCACTGTTTGATGCGCGGCGGATAGTTGAGCCCTTTAACCGATGACATGTACTGCAGCAGCGGGAAGTTCATCACATCGTTCCAGCTCAGGGTGTTGCCCTGCTCCGACGGCAGGGTCAGCGGAGGCAACTGTGCCAGTACGCGCTCAACCACGGCCTTATGCTCGTGGGTCTCTTCCAGCGCCTGCTCAAAGGTACAGCCCAGAATGCGTTCCTTGTTGGCGCGGTAATAGGCCTGTGCAGACTCGGTGGCGAAGGTTTCCATTCCCATGTGGATAACCCTTGGGAACGACAGGGCCTGACAGTGTTTCATGATCGGCTGCAGCAGGGGCTGAATGGCTTCATTCAGCTGCAACGGACGTATCTTGCGGGCCGGATCACCCAGATCATTGAGCAGCTTGGCAATGTCCATGCTCTCGCCGATGGCGACACCCTGATGCTCAAAAATCGGCGCCATCTTCTTGCCGATCAGTCGATTCGGGCTCTCTTCATCATCATTCAGCAGCACGACCTGTTCCAGATCGCTGACCTGTTTGTAATGAGCCACCAACAGCGTTCGAATACAGAAAGGGCAATGATCATAAATGTAGAGTCTGGACACGGCACAGCTTCCCAACAGACAAAAGAGTAATCCTGACAGCATCAAGGCCTGAAGCCAATGGCTGTCAGCAACGCTTTTCGTCTGACGGCAGACATAAAAAAGCGGCTGCTACCCGAAGGCAACAGCCGCTTGCGTCTTTTAAACCCGAGACTGAATCAGCGATCAGTGGTTCAGGATCTGACTCAGGAACAGCTTGGTACGCTCGTTCTGTGGATTGTTGAAGAACTCGTTAGGTTCGTTTTCTTCCACAATCTGCCCCGCATCCATGAAGATCACGCGGTCCGCCACCTTCTTGGCGAAGCCCATCTCGTGCGTTACACAGAGCATGGTCATGCCGTCTTGCGCCAGCTCCACCATTACATCCAGCACTTCCTTGATCATCTCAGGGTCCAGTGCCGAGGTAGGCTCATCGAACAGCATGATATTGGGGTTCATGCACAGGGAACGGGCAATCGCCACACGCTGCTGCTGACCGCCGGACAGCTGACCGGGGTACTTGTCTGCCTGATCCGGAATCTTTACACGCTCCAGATACTGCATGGCAGTGGCTTCTGCTTCCGCCTTCGGCTTCTTCTGTACCCAGATCGGTCCCAGTGTCAGGTTTTCCAGAATGGTGAGGTGCGGGAAGAGGTTAAAGTGCTGGAACACCATACCCACGTCCTTACGGATCGTTTCGATGTTTTTCACATCGTCGATCATCTCCACACCGTCCACAACCAAGGACCCTTCCTGGAACTCTTCCAGTCGGTTGATACAGCGAATGGTAGTGGACTTGCCTGAGCCCGAAGGCCCGCAAATCACGATACGCTCGCCCTTTTTCACGCGCAGGTTGATGTCCTTCAGCACGTGAAAATTGCCGTACCACTTGTTGAGGTTTTCAATGATGATCACGTCTTCAGCGTCAGCTGCCGGTGTCACTTCACTCATAATCAATCTCTCTTATCCGTATTCATCTGACGCTCAATCCTGCTTGCCAGCAACGACATGCTGAAACAGCTGGTCCAGAAAACCAGGAACACAAACAGATATCCTTCGAGCGCATGCCCGCCCAGCCAGTAGGAGTTGGACAACGCTGTTTGCAGGGTCTGAACCACCTCGGGAATGCCGATAATCAACAGGAAGGTGGTGTTCTTGAACAGCATGACGAAGGTCGCCAGGATGTTCGGCAAGGACACCTTGATCACCTGTGGCAGGATAATCAGCAGGATTTTCTGCCAATAGCTCAGGCCGATGGAGTCCGCCGCTTCATACTGACCACTCGGTACCGCCGCAAAACCGCCGCGGAACACTTCAGCCATGTAACCGGACATGAAGAAGATCAAGACGATCCAGACACGGATCAGCTTGTCCACGTTGGTGCCTTCGGCAAAGAACAGCGGCAACATCACTGAACCCATGAAGAACAGTGACAGCACCGGAACCCCTCGGAAGAACTCGATGAAGATCACCGATACCGAGCGAATAAAGGGCATGTTGGAACGTCGACCCAGCGCCCAGAGGAAGCTGAATGGAAACGCCACGATGATACTGGCCGCCGCCATAAAGACGTTCAGTGTGAAACCGCCCCAAAGGTCGGTGCTCACTTCCAGCAGGCCCAGCGGACGACCGTCCAGCAGTGCGATGCCAACCAGTGGCAGCACCAGCCAGGCGATGACCGAGCCCTTCATACGGATATGCTTGGGCAGGGTAAAGGACGCAATAATCACCAGTACCAGAAGCCCCAGCAACACGTTAATGCGCCAGATTTCTTCGACCGGATAGGTGCCATAGAAGAACTGATAGGACCAGGCCTTCACAAACACCCAGCAAGCCCCCTCGCGCACACAGGCGTCCTCGGTGGTGCCCTGCCAGTTGGCAGAGAAGAATGCCCAATCCACAATCGGCGGAATGTAGTACACCAGCAGCGCGATGACCGCCAGGGTCACCACACTGTTAGGAATGGAAGAGAACAGGTTCTCTTTCATCCACGCCACTGGCCCAACCGTTTTGACCGGCGCAGGGCGAGCGGGAATAGGTTGAAACTCTTTCATGGCAGCTCCCTATCGACTCACCAGCGCAACTGCGTTGTTGAAACGGTTCATCAGGAAGGAGATGACCATGTTCACCACGAAGTACACAACAATTGTCATAAAGATCGTTTCAATCGCCTGACCGGTCTGGTTCAGCGCCGTACCCACAAACACGTTGAACAGGTCCGGATAGCCAATCGCAGCGGCGAGGGTCGAGTTCTTCACCAGACTCTGATACTCAGAGTTCAGCAAAGGCACGATCACACGCATCGCCTGAGGCACGATGATCAATGACATGATCTTGTTTTCTTTCAGACCCAGACTGCGGGCAGCTTCGGTCTGACCATGAGGAATAGACTGCACCCCGGCACGTACCGCTTCGGCAATGAACGCACCGGTGTACACCGACAGCGCAATCGCCAGTGCCATCAGCTCAGGAATCACCGTAATGCCACCGAAGTAGTTGAAGCCCTTCAGTGCCGGATATTCAACGGTAAACGGCAGACCGGTGACCAGCAGCGCCAGCAACGGCAGGCCAATCACCATGGCGATCGAGGTATACAACACCGGGAACGGCTGACCGGTCAGTTCCTGACGTTTTTTGGCCCAGCGACGCAGGACGAAAATGCCCACAATCGCCAGCCCCAAAGCGGCTTCGGCAACCCAGAACAGATCGCCACCCACCATTTTGGGCAGATAGAGACCACGTACGTTAAGGAAAATGGCCTCACCCAGGCTCAGACTCTGACGAGCGCCCGGCAAGGTAGACAGTACCGCGAAGTACCAGAAGAACACCTGCAACAGCAGCGGAATGTTTCGGAAGGTTTCGACATACACCACAGCCGTCTTGCGAATCAGCCAGTTGTGCGAGAAATAGGCGACACCGAACAGAAACCCGAGAATAGTGGCAAAGACAATACCGATGCCCGATACCAGCAGAGTATTCAGGAAGCCAACAACGAAAATGCGCCCGTAGGTGTCTGTCGCTTCGAAAGGAATCAGCGACATCAGCACATCATAACCGGCCGCGGCATTCAGAAAGCTGAAACCGGTTTTAATACCGGTGGCTTCCATATTGGCCAGTACGTTACTGATGACGGAGTAGAAAAAGTAGCCCAGCCCTAAGACCAGTAAGATCTGATAAAAGAGCGCCCTGACATTTGGATTATTGTAAATGGCCGCCGAACCGTTGCCTTTGGACTTACGGGCAGCCGACTTGGCGTGTTCAATAGTTTTCTGTTTGAACATGGACGTAACCTGGCTATGAAGCAAAAGCGACAGGGGGACCGAAGTCCCCCTGAATTTAATCTAATGATTAACGCATTGCCTGTGAGTACAGGATACCGCCGTTCTTCCAGCTGGCGTTGAGACCGCGCTCAAGCTTCAGCGGAGAATCCATACCAACGTTGCGTTCGAAGGATTCAGCGTAGTTACCCACCTGCTTCACAATGTTGAATGCCCAGTTGGCTTCCAGGCCCATGTTGGCACCCAGTTCACCTTCAGCACCCAGGAAGCGCTTGTTACCCGGGTTACCGTTTGCCAGCTTGTCGTCAACGTTGGCGGAGCTAATGCCCTGCTCTTCCGCTTCGATCATGGCATTCAGCGACCACTTAACAATGTTGAACCACTGATCATCGCCCTGACGGACAACAGGACCCAGCGGCTCCTTGGAGATCACTTCCGGCAGGATGATGGCGTTGGTCGGGTTGGACAGACCAACACGCAGTGCTGCCAGCTGAGAACCGTCAGAGGTCAGGAAGTCACAGCGACCGGATTCAAAGCCCTGGCGGGTCTGGTCAGACGTATCAAAGGTAACGGCCTTGTAGGACATGCCGTTTTCACGGAAGTAGTCAGCGATCGCCAGCTCGGTAGAAGTACCGGCCTGGATGCACGCATTGGCACCATCCAGTTCAAGCGCACTTTTAACACCCAGATCCTTCATAACCATGAAGCTTGCGCCGTCATAGTAGTTGGTACCCGCGAAGTTGATACCCAGAGAGGTATCACGGGTATGAGTCCAGGTGGTGTTACGAGACAACATGTCCACTTCGCCGGAAACCAGCGCAGTGAAACGTTCCTTGGCGGTCAGGGGCTTGTACTGAACAGCCTCGGCATCGCCCAGTACAGCAGCGGCTACGGCGCGGCAGACGTCAACGTCCAGACCACTCCACTTGCCGTTTTCATCCTTTTCGGAGAAACCCGCAAGGCCGGTACTCACACCACAGCTTACGCTTCCACGCGCTTTAACATCATCCAAGGTCGCGGCTTGAACACTGGTCATACCCGCAACCAGAGTTGCTGCAAGAGTGGTAACTGCCAGAATTTCCTTCTTATACATGGAGCTGTTCCTCTCGTTGAGACACTCAATTTATTCTTATTGTCTTAAGCAAAGGCTATGCCATAACTCTTTGCCATCTCAGAACCATCTATAGCAGGCTTTGTCGCTAATAACCAACTCACAATTAGTACAATCTGCTGTTTTTTGGTGCACCAAAACAAGGGGATGTCTCGCAACCCCAGTACTTATCAGTGCACCAAGGATTTGCACCCGCACCAACGGGGTGCAAATTTTTTGTACACCTCAACCAATCACATCCCGTCGGGGTACAAAATCACCTCTTTTTCGCCTCATGCGTCGCCGAAAGCTCAAAAAACGCTATTCTGAAACACTACCCGGTGGATGTCCGACTTAACCCCCGGGGAAGATCAGAAGCATTACACTGGCCCCCCATTACGAACCTGCGCAATACCAAGTGGAGGATCGACCATGACTGATATCTGTATCTTTCCAATTCCCGGTTGCGTCACTTTTCCCGGTACCCTGTTTCCCCTGCATGTATTCGAGCCACGCTACAGAGAGATGATTCAGCACTGCCTGGACACGGATGCACTGGTGGCGATCTGCCATCCGCGCAAGACACTCAGCGTGGGTAAACGCGTCAACAGTCTCGAGCAGGCACTCACCTCCAATCAGGCTACCTATCAACCCTATGACGTGTTCAGTGCCGGGCGTTGTGAACTGATGGAAACGCTGGACGATGGCCGCATGCTGCTCAACGTGCACATCGAACAGCGCTATCAGCGCGAGCACGAAGTCCAGCTACTGCCTTATCAGATCCACGCCTGCACACCGCTGCCAGATCGGCCGGCCACTACGCTGGAAATGGCAGCCACTGAGTTGCTCAGAGACAAAATTCTGCATCGCCTCCTGGCCTTGGCACACCCTGATCCTGACGCGCGAAAAGCCATAGAGCGTATCGCCAACTCGGATGAATGGCAGGCCAAGGATGACTCGGAGTTCAGCTTTGCCCTGTTTGGCGTAATTCGATTTGATCCGGAGATTCTGCAGTCGCTGCTGGAGATGGAGTCCTCGCATGCACGCCTGGCACGTACGCTGGAGCTGTTAAACGAGGTGGGTTAAATCCAGCCCAGCCACTGCCACCACAGATAATCCAGAGGCAACAGCAATACGACCGTCAGCAACGCCAACCAAAGACATAGCCGGGCCGCATGGATCAGCGGCACCCCGGCCAAAGGCATCGCCATCATCAGTGGCACCGACTGATAGGTGAACACGATGGTGGAAAAGCCGAACACCTGTGTCATTAACACGGCTTCCAGACTGAAACCGGTCATCTGGCTGATTTGGGTAGCCAGTGGCGTCAAGGTTGCCGGGACACCCGCCAGTGTTGCGACCACACCTGTGAACATGGCCAATAAAGACAGGGCAAAGAAATTCGTTGCATCCTGATCGGGTGCCAGCGGCAGCCAGTCCAGCACTCGCTCGCCCACCACCTGGCTGATGTCGCTGTAGTTGATCAGGCTGGCAATCCCCAGCAGGCCGGCCACAACCAGAATCGAACTGAGGTTGAGCTTATCGTTAAAGCTCTTGGTCGACACCATGCCGATACCCGGCAACAGCAACAGGGTTGCAGCAGCCAAGCCGATCCAGGCAGCAGAAATATGGTGCACGGAGTCGGTCAGCCAGAATCCCAGCGTCGCCAGCATAATCACCAGCAGCCGCAGCTCATTGCCGCTGAAGCCACCATTGCTCGCCACCGGCGGCGCTTTTTGCGGCGTATCAGGGTAAAGCTTAATAATCAGTGCAATCAGTAACACAGCCTTCAGCGCGCCCAGCACCGGGAAATGCAGCAGCAGGTATTCAGCAAACATCGGCGTCCAGCCATGAATACTCTCTGCCGAACCGATCATAATCATGTTGGGAATATTGGCCGGCAGGATGGCAAAAGTGGGTAGGTGGCAGCCGAAAGCAGCCGCCAAAACAACGCCATACTGACCATTGCTGCCTGTGGCGAAGCCACAGTTTTGCGCAATCGCCAGCGCGATGGGAATAAACAGCATCACGCGCCCAACAGAGGACGGCATCACAAATCCCAGCAGGATGCCCATCAATACGATACCTGTGATCAGCCGCGCATAACTGCTGTCCAGATAGCGGGTAAAACGGTTGGATATTCGCTGCGCCAACCCGGTCTCGGCAATGGCAATGCCGATCACCAGACCGGATACGATCAGCCAGCAGGCGGTCGATGTCAGTCCGGAAAACACCACCTCAGCGGGCGCCAACGACAACAGCATCGCCAATACCAGCACCACCAGGGCGCTGACAAACTCCGGCAACGCGCTGGTGGCAAAGAGCACCATCCCGGCGACGACCAGCAATGCTGTCGCCAGCTGTTTGCCTTCAAACAGATCAGCCACTGGCGTGAATACCAGCAATGCCGAAAGCACCGGAATCATGACCAGTGCCACCCATTGAGAACGTTTAAGTGAAATACTCATTTACCTTCCCCAAACCCTTGCTTGCTGGCTATTGTGACGAAGAAGCGTTAGGTTTTTAGTCGATAAAATGCCATTCAATATCGAGAATCGGACATCATGACGTCAGGCTATAGTGCACCCAGGCAACACTGCCGTTCAGAGCGTGGGTTTATCGTGGACCCTGGCCTTCCAATTCTTGGCATGCACAACCGTATCCAGACCGACTTCGAATTTGATTTCCACAGCCACCCCCGCGGCCAGTTGGCCTACGCGTCTGAGGGTGTTATCAAGGTCCAAACGGATAACGGCAACTGGGTGATTCCACCCTCACAGGCGGTGTGGATTCCTGGCGGCATTCGCCACTCGGTCAGCCCGGCCGTAACCTCAGAAATCAGACACCTGTTCATAGACCCTGCCTATCTGGACCGTTTTCCGGATCAATGCAGTGTCGTCGAGGTTTCACCTTTGCTGCGGGAACTGATTCAGCGAGTAGCCGACTTTGGCAACCATTACACACCGGACAGCCCGGCCAGCCGCCTTTGCACAGTGATTCTGGATGAACTGGAAGCGCTCAGGCCCTCTCGCCTCTATCTGCCTCTCTCGTCCGACCGACGCTTAAAACCCGTGATGCAGGCCCTGCTAAACGAACCTGACGCCCATACCGACCTGACCTTCTGGGCGGCACAGGCAGGCGCCAGCGAACGCACCTTGCGCCGTTTGTTTCTGAAGGAAACAGGCATGACCTTTCAGCAGTGGCGCCAACAGGCAAGACTGCAACAGGCGGTAGAACAACTGAGTCAGGGAGAGTCGGTACTGAATGTGGCCCTGTCGCTGGGGTATCGCAGCCCCAGCGCATTTGTGGCCATGTTCCGGAAAGCCCTGGGCGTTTCACCCGGACGCTATTCCAGTAACAGCATCAAGTAGGGCTATGCTCTGAAGTGAATACTTCGACGCGGTTACGTCCGGTATTTTTTGCCAGATAAAGCGCATTGTCGATCCAGGTAAACAGCTTCTCAATACTGTCGCCAGCCTGGTATTCAGTGACACCAAAACTGCAGGTAATGCTGATGCCCGGCGCCATCTCCACCTGACTGATCAAGCTGCGCAGCTTTTCGGTACATTCACAGGCCCCTTCCAGAGTGATGCTGGGGAAAATCAGCACAAACTCCTCACCGCCCCAACGGGCAAAGAAATCGAGATCACGAATATTATCGGCCACCAGTTGGACCAGGCTTTTCAACACTTCATCACCCACATAATGACCATGGGTGTCATTGACCGCCTTGAAGTGATCAATGTCGAAGATGGCGAGGGACAGCGGGTGTTGATAGCGATCTGCCCGCGCCTTTTCGCGTACCAGTTCTGCTTCAAACTTCTTGCGATTCGCAATCTGGGTGAGCGAATCAGTGTTGGAAACATGCTCAATTTCGGCGATTTTAGCCTGAAGTTCGGCATTGCGGCGTTCAAGTTCTTCAGCCTTGACGACCAGGCGTTTCTCCAACGTCAGATTGCCAGCCCTGAGTAAACGGTTTTGCTCAATCAGCTCCAGCTGCGCCAGCTTGCGGTCATGGATATCCTGGTGGGCACCTACAATACGGCACAGATTGCCGTCTTCATCATGTTCAACTGCGTGTGCGCGATCCGTAATCCAAAGGTATTCACCATCCGCCTTACGGCAGCGATAGTCGACGCAATAAACCCCAATCTGACCACTGGTGAAGCACTCAAAGTTACTCATCACCCGCTCATAGTCGTCCGGATGAATCAGGTTTTCCCAGGTGAACACATCATCATTGAAGGCTCCGATATCGTATCCGAGCATTCGGAACCAGCCCGGACTACGCAGCACCTCTCCCGTCTGCCCGTTCCAATCCCAGGTGCCTTCAACAATCAGATCAAGAATGCTGTTTAAGGTCAGGTCTGCATCTTCAACTGTTTGATGCTGGTAAGTCCTGATCGGTTTCAGGGTTTTCATTCGAGCTAACTCTTTTGTATCCATATAGAGACAGTATAGTCACCTACTGACCAGCTCTTCTAATGCTATTTCATAATGTTGTTGGCCATCGTTATAACGAATAGCGAAGACTTCCGGAAAGTACATCCTACGTACATACACCTCCGGCTGCTTGACCGGGGCCGACACCAGAGGTCTGGTATTCAGATACGCCAGTGACGCCATAGGTTCCAAAAAGATCATCTCAGCATCGTAAAAGCCGAATATGAACGTATGAGTAAAAGGCTTCTGATGAAACTCGGGGCTGGCGGGATCGATTGCATGTGCTCCCATTCGAGGCACCTCGGTGCCCGGAGGCAAGACATAACCCTGAGGCATTTGTGGCTCGGCGGGCGAGCGATGGGCAACAGCAAGATCATCCCCGGTCGCCGTGATGCCATCACGGAACGTCGGATTCACCAGATAGAAATGAAAATCAAAGTGGGGCGTATCGTAAACGCCACCCGGTACATGCCCCTGCGGATTCCAATCCACCGTCACATGATCATAGCCTGTCCCTTCTGCCTGAGGCGGTAGCTGCAGGTCGTATTCCCAGGCCATGGGCGGTACTTGCTGTGGCAATCCCGACAGCGTGCCGTCCGTCATCCGGATACCCAATGCCTGCGCCTTGCCCTGATCATTCAAGGTGACATAGGTCTGCGCCTGTCCATCGCCTATGGCAACCGGTGGTCCAAGATAAGTACCGGCACTGGAGTGACGGTAGGCATCCATGGAACAGCCGGACAGGAAGGCCAGGGTTATGGCCAGAGAAAAAGGTCCTGAAACACCTGACAGAGACATTTAGGGTCCCCCTCAATTTCAGTATGGCGCCCGGGCGACCGCTCAGACGTGCCAAAACCCCTCAAGCATGGTCAAGAATTCAGATTTTCGCCAGCTCAGCCTGAAACTCAACGCTCAGGTTTTATCCACAGATGCAGCGAGGTCGGCATGGTACTTCTGCACACAGGCTCGACAGATACAGGCTTTGCGCCGCTGCTCCGGTGGAGTCTGCGCCAAGAGTTCGGTCGGAAACTCCAGCGCAGGCTCGTTACACCAACAGGAACGCGAAACGTCAGCAGCCCCCAGATTCAGGCAGGCATTGGACTGACCACAAAGTGGGCATTTAAGTGGATCAATTTCGAGTGTTTTCTCGGCGTTCATGAATAGCATGTCTGACTGACAGGTTTAGTGATTCATTATAATTCAGGTACTCAATCAAAACCGATTAGAACTGGTACACAAACTTGCCCCAGATGTAATCACCATCCAGCCGTTTGCTGACCGACGTTTCCGGCAGCCAGCGCAGCTCAAACACCATCGATTCCTCGGCCCCTGGCAGCACATAGCTGATCACCGGTCCCACGCCACTGGTGCTGCCTTTGAAGCTGCCCAGGCGAGCACCATCACCGCTGTCACCCGTGATCTGGTCGTAATAAAAAGCGTTGGCACCCAGCGCCAGCAAACCCGAGCCCATGGGGATCAGCTTCTGAACGCTGCCCTCAACATGCCAGACCGTGCCGCTTTTGTAATCGGTATCCTTGTTTTCAGTGTTGATCGCAAAGCCGGTGTGTACCGCCCAGTTCCACAGATTCTGGCCCGAATAGGCCACCCCGACTGTGGGATCGAAGGTCCAGTAGTTTTTACCCGGATTCGCCAACTGCCCTTCTTTGTATTTACCGGTGGGTGCATAGATCGGCAGCACTGCATTGAACTGCCATTCATCCTGTTTCCAGGCCATCATCACCGGCAGCAAGGTTACATCGCCCCAACCGGATTCCTGATCACGTCGACGTACACTCTGCTGACCCGTTTGCACACTGGCCGTTACATCCATATCCACATAGGGCAGTAACACACCTGCGCTGTACCAGGCACCCAACACCTTTTCTTCAAAGGTGTAGAAGCCGCCTAACAGCAGGGCTTCACTTTTTGCCTCCAGATTGGCGGTCAGGAGACCACCCAGCAACGCGGAGTCAGCCTCGCCATCGTAGTTCAGGTATGCGGTTTCAAAGACCATACCCGGCTGCGTAGGTGGTAAATCAATCAGGGTTGCCAGTGCACCCGGCACATAGTGTCCCGCACCACCTTCTTCTGCCTGAGCACTGGGCGAAACATGCATGGCAACCAGCGCTGAGCCCACAACACCCGCAAACAGTTTTACATCCATTGTTAACCTCCGGACGGTTCC
Organism: Marinobacterium sp.; assembly: GCA_048264005.1. Classification (GTDB taxonomy): domain Bacteria; phylum Pseudomonadota; class Gammaproteobacteria; order Pseudomonadales; family Balneatricaceae; genus Marinobacterium. The sequence continues at coordinate 9,670 of JBLXDP010000013.1, read as the reverse complement.
TTGGCAGCGAAGTGGCCAGGGGCAGCCACCCCTTATCCCTTTAAGCCTAATCCGGGTTGGCGGAAATTCAACCCGGTCGATCACCTGGCCTGTTACGACCTTAAACAGGAGCAACTTCTGACCCTCGTCTACACTTATTGAGCCCTGTCCCATTGGAGGACATCAAAAGCACCTGGGGGTCCTTATGTCAGACTCAGACCGATATAAATTCACCATCGTCGACGGCTTTGTAACCGAGGTGTACGAGTACGATGATGGCGTTTGGGAGCGGGAGCCCATTGAAGCGAACGAGCTCTATCAGGTTTCCGGCTCAAATGTGTTCAGGTACGAGGACTACGGCTCGTTTATTGAAACCAAAATCTATTCAGACGCGGACGGTGATGGCATCTACGTCGAATCCGGCAGCCGCTCGTCTGACGAAAGCTCCGATGATGATAGTTCCAGTGATGACAGTGACGACTCCAGCGATGATAGCGCTTCTGGAGGCTCCAGTGAGGATGACTGGTACAAGTTCACCATCGTGGATGGCCAGGTAACCGAAGTTTACGAATACGACGATGGTGTTTGGGAGCTGGAATCAATCGACTCAAATGAAACCTTTGAGGTCTCGGGCGACACTGTCATTGAAACCGAAACCTATGGCGCCTTTATCGAGACCAAGGTGTACGCCGACCCTGACGGTGACGGCATCTATGTCGAACTGCATGACAGCTCCGATGATGGCCGATACAAGGATTCCGGTGGCGATGATGACTGGCATGGCGGGCGTGGCGATGATCACTTCTACGCAGGGCTGGGCGATGACAGCATCGACGGAGGGGACGATACCGACACCGTCTATTACGAAGACCACCACCGTGACTACGCACTCACATTCAGTAACGGCTCAATCCTTGTAGAAAGTCTGCAGAGCCAAACCGGCACGGATACCCTCACCAATGTTGAACGCCTGTCGTTTCTGGATGAATGCCTCGCCTTCGACAGCGATGATTCCAACAGTGCCGGCGGCATCTACCGCACCTATCAGGCCGCCTTCAACCGCACACCGGACAAGGTCGGATTCGGCTTCTGGCTGGCTCAGTCTGACGACGGCATGAGTGCCGTCGAAATCGCGGAGCGTTTTACCTGGACGCAGGAGTTCATGGACGCATATGGCGTTATGGTCCCCGACCATTTTCTGGCCGGCAGTGATATCCAGTCCGTGGTGGAGGGTTTCTATCGTAATGTTCTGGAACGCGAATATGACGAAGAGGGTCGGGATTACTACACCGGCGTGATTGAGCGCCACGAAAAAACCGTGGGCCAGGTGTTGGCGGAAATCTCGGACAGCCAGGAAAACAGGGACAATCTGGAGCCCGTCATTCAAAATGGCATGACATATGATCTCTGGCTGGGCTGATAAAACCTCGGCCCGAGTAACCTGAACCGCATCTCAAGAAGGAACCCGATATGAACGTCATGATCGATCTCTGTGTCATCCCCATGGGTGTAGGCGTGTCCGTATCCGAGTACGTCACCGCTTGCCAACGGATTCTGGAAGAGGCCGGTCTTGAACATCAGCTACACGCTTACGGCACCAACATCCAGGGCGACTGGGATGAAGTCATGGCCGCCGTGAAGCGCTGCCATGAAGTCATGCACGAGATGGGAGCCCCTAGGGTGAGTTCATCCATGCGACTGGGTACGCGCACGGACCGCGAGCAGACCATGGACGATAAGGTTCAGAGTGTAGTCACCAAGCTGGCGGCCAACTGAAACCACCTGTTTCACCCAACAGTACATCGCCGCGTCCTCACTGGGTAAACACAGGAGCACCTTTGCAGGTGTTCCTGTGTGTTAGCACGGTGCTGCTAGTTCGCCCCAGAGACGTGCCGCTCATTGTTCGCAGATGCCTGCCCCTCTTCCGGTAACAGCTTGCGACTCTTCAGCATTTCGACAAAGTCCTGCATGCGAGACTGGCGGTAAGCGTTTACATCCATGGCCTCGTAGTCGTAGAAACCCACCCCATCACGAATACCGTTGCGCTTATTTTCCATGTTGGAGGCGATGATCTCGGGTGATTCAAAGCGAGGATCAACCTTGCCGCTGAGGTATTTCGAGGCGTAGTAGAGAATGTCGCCACCGCCCCAGTCAATAAACTCCAGCATGCCCAATACCGAGAAACGCAGCCCGAAACCGGCCTTGATCGCTTTATCCACATCCTCGGCGCTGGCGACGCCCTCTTCCACCAGACGCGCGGCTTCATTCATGGCCAGCGCCTGAATACGCGGCACGATGTAGCCCGCGGCCGCTGTACAGACCACCGGCACCTTACCAACGGATTCAAGACTCGCCTTCAGCGATGCCACCGTTTCTTCGCGGGTGTTCTCGCCTTTGCTCAGTTCAACCAGTGGCATCAGGTGTGCCGGATTCAGCCAATGTGCATTCATAAAGCGCCCGGGGTTATCAACCATCTCAGCCAACTCAGTCACCAGGAAAGTCGAGGTGGTTGAGGCTACGATGGCATCAGGGGCTGCATGCTGATTCACGAAGGCAAAGGCTTCCTGTTTCGCTTCCAGCACTTCAGGTACGCCTTCGAAGATGATCGACGCCGAGGCCAGAATGCGTTCTGCTTCAGTTTCGGCTGCAAAACCAACTCGGTTCAGCACCTCATCCACCTTGGGCTCATCCAGCAACCCCGCCGAGACCAGAAACGCCAGATCCCCTCGGATTTCGGTCATCGCCTCATCCTGGAGCCGGGCACGCCCTTCTTCAGTGCGCTGTTTCAAATCCAGCATAACCACAGGGACACCGGCGAAGGCATAACTCAGTGCAATCCCTCGCCCCATTCGCCCGGCACCCAGCACCGCGACTTCAAAATTGGAAAGCGACATGATTTACACCCCGTTCTGCAGCAGATTGCGCATTTCATCCACTGAAAGCTGGTCCAGACCCAGGTTTTCCAGTGTTCGTCCCTGAGCGTAAAGATCCTGACCGGTAATGGCGGAGGCTATGGCCAGGAAACCCGCAGCCACCGGCGTAGGGCAGTTCAGCCACGTGCCCAGGGACACCAGGAATGACAGGCCAAGGGCGGTGTCTTCCAGCATGTATCGATGCTCGGTGAGTACGATCTTCTCGCGCCAGTCACCACTGTCCGTCAGACGCTCATGCGCGGCACGTCCGTACATCCACTCATCACCCTCTTTGGCGTAGTGATCTGCCAGCGGGAAATGCGGGGCGCTGTAGTTCAGTGCTTCACGCAGACGAATTCGCTCTGCATCCAACGCATCGGTCACTCGACGTACGGCCGGCTGAGTGCCCTCGTTGTGGATATCCCAGGCCTCAAAATGCTCAAGAGGACCCGCGTTCATCATGATCAACGGCGGATGAATGATGCCGCCCGCATTCATCAAAGCACCACTCAAGCCATCTTCGATCTCTTCAATGGAGCTGTAAGCCTGCTTGAGCACTTCGAACGCATGCTTGGCATTGCAGGCCGGGAATACACCGGTGGGCAGGCGCGTGGCATAACCACTGCAAACAACCTGACGCGGCCCATGTTTTCGCGCCAAATAAGGCAGGGTGCCGGTTTCGGCAAAGGCGACATTAGCCTTGTTACCCGCATCTCGCGTGGCTTTGGCAAAGATGTAGCTGGCAAAGGTACCCGGCGGGAAGAACAGCACCTGGCCATCTTCCAGCAAGGGTGCCAACTGTTTGGAAAGACTGAGATGCGTGGTCGCGGGCAACGGAATCACGATCAACTGAGCCCCGGCGACGGCTTCTTCAAGTGAGCTGGTCGGCTTGGCAATCGCGACCTCACGCTCGCCACGGAAATCCTTCAGCGTGATGGAGCCCGCTTCAACCACCGGCGCCAACGCTTCGGCATCCCGGCGCCACAGACGCACCTGATGCCCTTTCTCAGACAGTTCTGCGGCCGCTGCGTAACAACCATGTCCACCACCCAATACTGCTATTTCCATGATGTTTCTCCACCTATCAATTGACCACATTCGCGTCCCAGACTGGCATCAGCCTGTGCGAACCTTGTGATCATTCAATCACTGCGGCGGTGGGGAAAATATGCGAATCACGAAGCCTGTATTCACTAAGCGAAGTGATTTTCAGGCGGGAGAAAAATCAGGAATGCGCGTGTTTCAGCGTGTGTGATGGCAGGCAGCCAAAGCGCTTTTTATACAACTGAGCAAAGCGCCCTGCGTTACTGACGCCAAGCCCCAGCAGAATATCGGTCACCTGAGCGCTATCAGGGTCTGCGTCCTGCAAGGCTGCATGGGCCCGTTTAAGCTTCAGCTCACGGATATATTCACTGGGGGTTTGATCAAGAAAACGCTGGAAGCCGGATTGAAGTGTTCTGGGCGTTACACCAAATTGAGCCGCCAATTCGGACATATTAATCGGCTCACCGAGATTGGCCTCAATATAATCCCGTGCCTGACGCACATGGCGCGGTAAAGCCACATGCGACTCGGTTTTAAGCTGGTCAGTGTAATTATGCGGTTGAGTGCCAATCAAAAGGGTCATTGCCATATTGGCGAACTGCTTTCGAATCGCCTGATTATCCAGAGTACTGGCGCAGAGATTGTATTGCTGGCAGAGATATTCCAGTGTCTGAAGCCAGGCCACGCCTTCCTGAGAGCTATGGGAAAGTTCGAGATTAAACACCAACGGCTGCTTCAGCTCTCGATTCAGCATCAGGCTAACCTGCCGCTCAAGCGCCTCGCGTTCAACACGCAGAATCAAACGCCGACAGGCGGCATCCATAGTGATCGAAGTAGGTTCAGAGGGTGAAACGATGGTCGTCAGGCCAACCCGGGTATCCGCACAACGACTGCCGTTCTTCACATGCCCGGACCCACAGAGCGTTGTCTGTACCAGGTAGTAGCCCTCGATTTCGCCGGGCTCAAGCTGCACCTCGGTGCCGTATTCCAGACTGAACAGGTCGATGCAATCGAATGACACCCCATCCAGCCGCGTCGTCACCTCGGAAGAACGCCCCAGAATTTGCATCTGGTGAGGCCAGAGATAATCGCCTATACGCGCCCGCGTCTCCTCCAAATCATGAGATTCAAACAGGTTATGATTGGACAGAGGGTTTGCCTGTAGCATCTTGTCTAACTCTGTTAGGAAACATCGAAAGCCCGGCCTTAAAACCTCTTAAAAATGATGGTTTTTATCAAACGGCCTCATTCGACTCTAAAAGCAGCTCCTAACGAACGTCAACTGATAATTTTGCAGCTAAACTAGAATCAGATAAGCATCCATTATTGCAATCAAACTTCCCACTAATAACATTTAAAAAGCACGAGAAGTCTTTTATTTTGATTGGTTAACCTGAGCTCGGAAAACTTATTATCGGATAAACAAAATCCCGCCAGGGACCGAAGTTTGGCGGGGAAATAAGTATTCGGGAATTCAGATAAGGCTAGTGAACCCGCTTCTGGTATTCCGCCAAAGCCGCTTCTGCATCAACACCTTTGCTTTTAGCCTCCTCAACCCAGGCCGTTGTGATGGGCGCAGTTGAAGTACGGATACTGGCAACAAAGTCCGGATCGGCCACATTGATATCATTGCCGTTTGCCTTCAGCTCACTGAGCACCTTGGCGTCTTGCGCATCGAACATTTGGCCTGCACGTTTGGCAAAGGCGGAACCCGACATCGCCATCAGCGTCTTCTGATCCTCGGCCGGAAGGCTGTCGAATCGATCCTTGTTCATGGCCAAAAACAGCGTCGTGTTAAACAATCCACCAGGGATCAGCGTGGTATGGGTTGCCACATCCTGCAGCTTAAAACTGCTGACCGATTCCACCGGGAACAGGGTGCCGTCCGCCACGCCGTTCGACATCAACTCGAAAGTACTGGATACCGGCTTATGCAAAGGCACACCGCCCAGCACCTCAACAATATCCTGGGCAGCACCACCGGCCACACGCAGCTTCATGCCACCAAAATCGGTCATCCCTTTAATCGCCTTGTTGCTGGTATGGATCTGACCGGGTCCATTGGTAAACAGTGACAGCAACTGCACGCCCTTATGCTCACCTGCCTGGGCAAAGTACTTGTTGTAGACCTCCCAGGTCGCAACCGAAGTGGTCTCGGCGCTGTCACCCGAGAACGGCAATTCAAACATCTCCGTCAGCTTGAAACGACCGGGGTTAAAGCCATGGGTGCTGTAGGTAATATCCGCCTGACCATCACGCGCGATATCAAAGTGCGCCTTGGGGTGCCCCAGCGGCGATGGCAGCATCACGATCTCGATACGACCCTCGGTTGCCTGTTTAACATCCTCAATCCAGGGCTTGAATACGTCGGTCACGAGCGGGTGCGTCGGGGGAAGCCAGGAAGACATGGAAAGTTTGACGGTTTCAGCCTGGGAAACACTCGCTGTCACGGATAGTGTCAGTGCAGCGCAGAGCAACTGTGTCTTATTCATCTATAAACCTCATGTTCTATGCCCTTAGCGAAATGCAGGGAATCAGGTAATCCGACAAAAGCGAGTATTTGAAACGTTCAGCAGCTGATCTTTATTGTCTACTCCTTTTGACCGCAGACTTGTTGGTTAAAAAAACCACACAACCTTAAATTCTCACGGCGTAGGGCTGATGAATATGCAAAAAGCGAACCTCTTGTACGGATAGCGAATCTGATTCATCTTGCCCAAAAGCCTGGAGGTACATGAGGAGTCTCAAATTTGGCGATCATGTTCTCACGGATGTATAAGTGATGCTTAAGCCGGTTTTCGACACAGGCCAACCAACCACGGGGCACGCTGCATGAACAATCCCATTCTGGACATTGATGGCATCGATCCACGTATCAAAGCGGTCTTCGGCGCACTGCCCCCGCCTTCCCTCCGTGATTTCGCCAGCCGCGAAGAGCTGGTCGCCGCTGCCAACAGCGACAAGGCAAAAGCCACCCAAGCGCTGTTCAACCAGTTTCTGGAAGCGAATGATAACCCCCTGATCGCCCCCGACACGGGACTGGTGATTAAAGACTACGCATTCACATCCAGCCCTGACGGCAACCCGTGCAACCTGCGCTTTATCCGCCCCGACAACAACGCCACACTCCCCTGCGTGTACTACATTCATGGCGGTGGTATGCAGTACCTATCCTGTTATGACGGTAACTACCGGGCCTGGGGCAAAATCATCGCTCAACAAGGTGTTGCCGTTGCCATGGTGGACTTCCGCAATGCCGTTGTGCCTTCATCCGTACCCGAGATCGCACCTTTCCCTGCAGGTTTGAACGACTGTGTCAGCGGCCTCGAATGGCTGTGGCGCGAGCATGAATCGTTGAATATCGACCCGAACCAGGTCATCGTTGCCGGCGAAAGCGGTGGCGGCAACCTGGCCATCGCCAGCATTCTGAAACTCAAGGAGATCGGGCTGCATCACAAGGTTAAGGGACTGTTTGCGCTCTGCCCCTATATCGCCGGCAAATGGCCTCAGCCTGAGTACCCTTCATCATCCAAGTTGAATGGCGTCATGCTTGATCTGCACAACAACCAGGGGCGCATCGGATACGGCATTGAAGCTTTCGACGCGAGAAACCCGCTCGCCTGGCCGTCATTCGCCAGCGAAGAAGACGTGACTGACTTCCCGCCAACCGTGATCAGTGTGAATGAATTCGACCCGCTACGGGACGAAGGTAAGGAATTCTGCCAACTGCTGATTAGAGCGGGTGTGCAGGCTGGCTGCCGCGAAGTGAAAGGCACCATTCATGGCACCGAGGTCTTCCCGATGGTGTGCCCTGAAATCAGTGCGGAGACGGCTGCTGCCATTGCTGAGTTTTGTAAGAGTCGGGAGTCTTAGGAAACCCACATTTTTTTCTTGTTATCATGTACCCGCATATGATGCTGCATCAAATAGCGATTTTTTAAGTGTTCATTCTTAGTTGATAACATTAGCTGCTTTACAAGTTTAACGGCCACCTTCGAATTTAACTCCATTATCAGGTCGATAAGACTGTCTTTTTCTTCGTCACTCAACAATAAATAAATTTCAAGCAGCCATTCCGCAATTTTTTACTGATGTAATCCGAAGATTAAAAACCCTCTGTACGGTAGGCGCCCAATTCAATTAAGGCTTTCATTGCGACAACATCATCTATACATTATTTACTCATTACGTCTTTAAAAAAGCGCACGAAGTACGTCTGGGCTGAAAAAAAGCCATACCACCCAAAATAGTTACACGCCATTTAATCTAGGTTATTCTTTCGATGATAATCGACTGTGAAATAATTTCTACCTGATTACTTTTTTCGTCATTGATAGTCCTCAGTACTTTACCATTCTCATCACATTCGCTTACAGTAAAGAAACCGAACAATTCTTCTGTTTCGGGTAATTCAACCACATTGTCTTTTCTCGAGATATTGTATTTCTGGCAGAATTTCAACAAGGCTATAGCTTCACCGATACTTTTCGAATATTCGGATTTTATTTTAGCCAGTGTCTCTAGTTTCGTAATAATTTCTTCATACATGGTTCAAATACGTATAACGTTTCAAAAAATAGCGGATAATATAACGATTTTTTCTCAAGAAAAAACTTGAAAAATTCACCAACTCCACGTGCTTTAACTTATTAGTACTGGAAAATTTCAACAGGCATATTATTTGATACCGCATCTTCAATTACCTCTATTATATTTGAAATTAAATCACGCCCCGTTGATGTGACAAAGCAATTTGCTAATAAAGTAACTTCCAATGAAATTAAGAGGAGAAGAAGCCTTCCAGCAGATGCCCATCGGGATGGTAACGAATTTGATGTACTGGTTATACAAAGTCGACCCCACAAGATGAATAACCCCAAATTTTTAAGAGATCATCTTTTTTAGAGAAAGGAACACTCAGGTCATTTAGGGTGGCCTCCAGAGCAACTAGGTCGCCTGTCCGTAGTTCTAACCATTCTATTTCCCGAAATGGAACGGGGCCTTGACGACTATCTTCAAAGTATCCATCGACGGGTAAGAAGTATTGACTGCTCCAATTTCCAGGGCTTTGGGCAAATAACCACTTCAAACGTATCTGGACCAACTTTCGATCAAGCTCAGGCAAAACCTTAGCCCACTTGGTTTGGTTCATATGACTCGTCAAGTTCCGCCGCCTGACCTCAGCCATTGTAATGTTTTTACCTTGATTCATCGTAATAGAAGGGTAACTTTGGTGAATCAAAGTCGCCCTCTCCGTATTTTTCTTTGATGTATTCTGGGAGCATAGCGCGCATTTTTTCGTGGATTGATTTATGAAGTAAATTAAAGGCGGCATGGTCATTCACAGAACCCAAAAACCTCTGAACATCTTCCATTGTTTGGTAGTGTGAGGGCTGATGAAAGAACCTTTGATATTCCTGTAAGGTGGAAAAAACATACATCAAGTCTTTCAGATTCACCTCTACCTTTTCATCAGGACAAATCGTATCAAAACCATAGGTTACTATCTCTTCCAGATTTTCAGTGTATTCCTTACTCACTTACTACCTCGTGCAACATGACGCCCTGTTAAAGGGTGAGCAACGCAATACCATAGCCGCCGCAAACCACCTTAATCACTAAAACCAACGCACTAATAAAATGCCACGCGTTGCGAATTGATCTTCCCCCGATAAATCGGACACCTACGCTGCTCATACCGTCATTGCTTCATATTCAACTGGACTCAGGTAATT
>JBLXDP010000012.1:0-101418 GCA_048264005.1 Marinobacterium sp. | reverse complement strand
GAGGTGGATTCGAACCACCGAAGCTTGCGCGTCAGATTTACAGTCTGATCCCTTTGGCCACTCGGGAACCCCACCAGCCTTACAACGCTTCTTGAGACATGGTGCCGGCACGAGGAGTCGAACCCCGGACCTACTGATTACAAGTCAGTTGCTCTACCAACTGAGCTATACCGGCCTTGCCTGTCGAAGTGGTGCGTATCTTACTGATCCGATTAGGGGTGTGCAACCCCTTAACAGGATTTTTTTTCGATTTTTATTCCCGGCCAACCCGACAGCAACATCTGCCCCAAAATATCATCCAATCGATCCCCGGCCGGGATACTCAGCAACAGATCAAAACCAGGATCAGGGTCCGGAATACTGCTTAACCCCACCTGCACGTCAAGCACCGACTGCAACACCTGCTGCTCAGCACGGGCATTCTTTTCTGCCTCCTCACCGACAAAGGGTCCCAGCACAAAGTCACCCGCATCCGACTGGGGCACCCAGCCTGCCAGCGCCAATTCATCCTGCAAGCGGATACTCGCGTCCGCATCCGCGGGAATACCAATCCTCAGGTGATAGCCCAGGATTCCGGACTGCGCCTCCTGCCGCTCAATGACAAACCCCTTCCCTTCCAGCAGATCACGGGCCTTCAGCACTTCTCGCTCTGATTGAAACACGCCGATCTGATAACACTGCCTTTCTCGCGGCTCCAGCTCGACCCTGTCATCCAGCTCATGTAGCAGATGCAGATTCTTAACCTCTGCCACCTGAACCACATTCGGCGCCTGTCGCTGCTGCCCATACCAGAGCAGGAGCAGTGCATTACTGAGCAAAAGCAGCAGCGCCAGCCAACGCAACATCATGTTACTCCAACGCCCATTGCAACCCCTCCAGCACCAGATCAGGGCAATGCTGCGCACCTTCCAGATAGCCCATCAGCACTTCAGCATCCCCACCTGTAACCAGCACAGGCTGCCGTCCTTCATAACCAGGCACACCTTTGGCTACGCGTTCGGCCAGAGCCAACAACAAAAGATGCGCGCCATGCAGCACCGCCTCTTCGGTACTGCGCCCCGGGCTCAACGCTGCCGTTTCCAGTTCAGCCTCAACCCTGACTTCAGCGGTACGCCCCAGCAGAGAGGTCTGCATCAACCGCAATCCAGGCAGGATATATCCGCCCAAGTGCACACCCTCGCCGTCCAGCAGATCGACCGTAATTGCACTGCCCGCATCGACGATGCAACATGCCTCCTTAACCTGATGCCAGGCCGCCAGCATCGCCAGCCAGCGATCTACCCCCATACGAGAGGGGTCGGCATAACTGTTACGCACCCCCGCGCATTCTGCCTGGGAACGAGCCTGCCGGATGATTCGCCCCCAACACTCAAGCACCGCCTCAGTCAGGGTCCGGTTCACCTCAGAGCCAGCTACCGAGCCGAGCCAAACCTCATCCGGCGCAACAGGGCAATCCGACAGACAGGACGCTGTAAATCCAGACGTCGACCAGCGCCCGGAGGCTGACACACCCGCTGCAGTCAGCAGGCGCCATTTGATGAAGGTGTTACCCGCATCCAGCTCAAGCCGGCTCGTTGATACGGACACTCATTTCTCCTCCATGGAACACTTCTTCCCCTGCCGCCATTTGCAAGCGCAGACCACCCTGATCGGTCACACCCAGGCAAACACCCTCATAGCTATGGCTGCCCGAGGTTAAGCGCACTGGACGACCGGCAAATGCGTTTGCCGCTTCCCAGTCAGCCCTCAGCGGCGCAAAGCCTCCTCGCTCAAATGCTTCAAGGACCTCGACCAGCTCACTGACCAGCACGGCCAACAGCTCTGTACGGCTGCCACCAAACCCGAGCCGCCCCAAATCTGTTGCCGGCTGATCCAATGCCTCAATCAAGGTATCCGGTAAGCGGACATTCAATCCGACACCAATGGCAACCTGACATTCGCCTGCCGCATCCCCACTAAGCTCAATGAGAATACCCGCCAGCTTTTGCTGATCGACCAGCAAATCATTCGGCCACTTCAGACAGACACCCGGTACCTGAAGGCGCAACAACGCACGCTGCAAGGCAACCCCCACAGCCAGACTCAAGCCTTCCAGCGCCGCAGCCCCTGAATTGAAACGCCAGGCCAGGGTAAAGCAGAGACTCGACGCCAGCGGGCTCAACCATTGACGCCCACGACGACCGCGACCGCCATGCTGAAACTCAGCCGTATAGAGCCCACCTTTCACACCCTGCTGCAAACGCTCCAGCGCACGAATATTGGTGGAGTCGATCTCGGTGACCACTTCGATTTCGGATAACCCGGCAATCGCCGCCAATCGCTGCTGCAGAACGCTTGCATCGAGCAGATCCAGCCCGCCCGGGATACGATAGCCACGCCCCTTGACGCTGTAGAGTTCGATCCCCAGCTCCTCAAGTCGACGCATATGTTTCCACACTGCACTTCGACTCATGCCCAGCTGACGACCTATATCACTCCCCGAATGAAAGGCGCCATCTGCCAGTACCGCGATCAGCTTATCCAGCATCAGCCACTCCGGCGCGATCCATCACAATAAAGCTGTAGTCATACGGATTGGGACCATCGGCCTTGAAGTCTTCTCGCCCGACCTCGTCCCACTCTGAGGCCGTCAGTGCCGGGAAGAAAGCATCACCGTTAACCTCCGCGTGCACCTGGGTCAGATACAGACGATCAGTGCGCGACAGGCAGAGCGAATAGATTTCAGCACCCCCAATCACGACCGCCTCATCCACACCATCGATGAGCGCCAGGCTCTCAGCAAGCTCTATACCTTCCTCCAGACCATGCACCACACGCACCCCCGGATGATCCCAGGCTGTATCACGCGTAATGACAATATTGGTACGTCCAGGCAAAGGTTTACCGATGGATTCAAACGTTTTACGCCCCATGACGATTGGCTTACCCAGCGTGACCTGTTTGAAATACTTCAGATCACCCGGCAGATACCAGGGCAGTTTGTTGTTGATACCAATCACACGATTGAGTGACTGGGCCGCAATCATGGCCAGGCGCATACTATCTCCTTAATGTCAGACTGCGATGGGCGCACTGATGACAGGGTCGGGGTCGTAGCCGACGACTTCAAAGTCATCAAATTCGTAGCTGAACAGATCAGCTGGCTTACGACGCAATTTCAATTGCGGCAGCGCCTTGGGCTTGCGCGACAGCTGCTCGGGCACGATGGCAGGATCATTCAAATGGTTGGCATAGAGGTGCAAGTCACCGAAGGTGTGTACAAAGTCACCCACCTCGAGATCACACTGCTGCGCCAGCATATGCGTCAGCAATGAGTATGAGGCGATATTGAAAGGCACACCCAGGAAATAGTCTGCGCTGCGCTGATACAGCTGGCAACTCAGCTTGCCGTCGGCCACATAGAACTGGAACAGGGTATGGCAGGGTGGCAAGGCAGCCTTGCCCTGACGCACGTTGTCCTGAGGACTAATGCTTTCATCCGGCAGATCTGCCGGGTTCCAGCCGCTGACAATCAGGCGACGGGAGTTGGGATTGCACTTGATCTGCTCAACCAGCTGGCCGATCTGGTCAATGGTCGAACCATCAGGGCAAGCCCAGGAGCGCCACTGTTTGCCATAGATCGGCCCCAGATCACCATCTTCCAACGCCCATTCATTCCAGATACGGACACCACGTTCCTGCAACCAGGTATTATCAGTACTGCCAGAGAGAAACCAAAGCAGCTCATAGATGACCGATTTCAGGTGCACTTTTTTGGTGGTCAGCAGCGGAAAGCCCTCTGACAGATCGAAGCGCAGCTGGCGACCAAACAACGAACGCGTACCCGTTCCGGTACGATCCCCTTTATCCACTCCGTTGTCGATGATGTCCTGCATCAGGTCCAGATACTGCTGCATAGCCGCTCCACTGAAAAACAAATGTTCCCCATTCTAAGCATCTGCAGCCCACCAGACCAGTCTCGACTCATGCCATCGACTTTTGCTCCCGACCGTAGGCCAGCAGCATCAGGGTTGCCCCCAGCAGAACCATTGGCAGGGATAGCAGCTGACCCATGGTCAACCAGTCGAAGGCGATAAAGCCCAGATGACCATCCGGCTCACGCACAAGCTCTACCAGAGACCTGAAGCTGCCATAGCCCAGCAGGAACAGGCCCGATACTGCCATACGCGGACGCGGCTTGGCCGAATACCACCAAAGCAGCGTAAAGAGCACCAGTCCTTCCAGCAGCATTTCATAGAGCTGGGAAGGATGGCGCGGCAGGTCATCACCCGATCGTGGAAAAATAACCGCCCAGGGCACATCGGTCGCCCGCCCCCAGACTTCTCCACCGATGAAGTTACCCAGTCGCCCCGCGCCCAGACCAATCGGTACCAGCGGTGCCACAAAGTCACCAATCTCGAAGAAGGATTTGCGGTTGCGATGAGCAAAAACCGCCAGCACCACCAGCACGCCCAGCAGACCACCATGAAAAGACATGCCACCCTGCCAGACCGCAAACAGCCAGAGCGGGTCCTGCAAAAAGTAATCAAAATTGTAAAACAGCACATAGCCAAAGCGACCGCCCAGAATCACCCCGACAGCTCCCCAAAAGACCAGGTCTGACACCTGCTGTTCGGTCCAGCCTGAATCCGGCTTGCGCGCACGGTAGTTGCCCAGCCACCAGGCAGCACCAAAACCGATCAAATACATCAGACCGTACCAGTGAATCTGGAGCGGTCCCAACTCAAGCGCCAACGGATCTATATCATGTACCCACATGCAGACTTATCCCAGATTGGAGAAAATGAATCGCCCTGCCACCATCATGAAGGCCATCAAGACCTCCCGGTAGACATAACCCAGACTCCATTCCGGCCGCCCGGGTTCCCTGCCAGCACACATACAAGCGCAGAGTTGTTAACATGCACTGTCATCCGCTCAGCAAAGCGGACTATCTTAGAGTCTCAACCTGGTAGATGAAACCATATGTGCCTGGCCACCTTCGCCCTTAACGCTCACCCCGACTGGCCCTTAATCCTGATCGGCAACCGTGATGAATTCCACGCGCGCGCTACAGCCGCACTGGGCGTCTGGCCCGACGCACCCATCTTGGGAGGGCGAGACCTGGAAGCAGGTGGCAGCTGGATGGGACTGGGCGATAACCAGCGATTTGTACTGGTGACCAACTATCGTGATCTTCGCCTGAGAAAACCCGAGCGGCCACGCTCTCGCGGGAATCTCGTCGCCGACTTTATCCAGTCATCACTAGAGGCACCGGCTTTCTGCGCAGCATTATGTCCGGATGAATATGCCGGTTTTAACGTGCTGCTACGGGATAACAGTGGCTGGTATCACTACAGCAATATCAACAACCGCTGCACTCGACTGGGCGCAGGCGTTTTTGGCCTCAGTAATGCACTACTGGACTCCCCCTGGCCCAAGACACGCAAAGCACGCAGCCTGCTGGAGCATCAACTGGCTCAAGGACTGCCGGCGCCCGAACAGCTGCTTCACTTGCTTCACAACGGGGAACGCCCGCTGGACGCGCAGTTACCGGACACCGGCCTTTCACTGGAACGTGAGCGCCTGCTGTCATCCTGCTTTATCCAGTCACCCGACTACGGCACCCGTGCCAGTAGCCTGCTGCTGCAACACCGCAGTGGACGCCTGATATTCATGGAGGAAAGCTACAACGCCGATGCCGAAGTGATCGGACGCCGTCGCTATCAATTGCAACGGCCCCTGCTGGTCGAGCAGGATTATTGCTGATTGGGCAGATGCGGCCGGGTCAACTGCCCCAACCCCAGCCCCTTGAGGCTTTCACGCAGATACTGGTGAATTTCATCGGCGTCCGCCATGCGCAATACACGGCTGAGCAACGCCTGCGCCCGCACCAGACTGACACCGCGAATCGCCGATTTAACACGTGGCAGGTTGTTGGCGTTCATGGACAACACCTCATAGCCCATCGCCATCAACAACAAGGCCCCGCCGGGATCAGCAGCCATTTCACCGCAGATTGAGACAGGCTTGCCCTCACGACGGGTTTCACGCGCAATGTACTGCAAGGCGCGCAGCACCGCCGGGTGATAAGCGGCATAAAGACCTGCGACACGCGGATTGTTACGATCAACCGCCAGCAGATACTGGGTCAGGTCGTTAGAACCTACCGAGATGAAATCCACCAGGCGCGCAAAGCGACGTACCTGATAGACCGCCGCCGGCACCTCCACCATCACACCCACCGGCGGACGGCTGATTTCATAACCCTCATCCTGCAGCTCCGCCACGGCGCGGTCGATCTGACGCAGAGCTTCCTCCACCTCATGAATACTGGTCACCATTGGCAGCATGATGCGCAGGTTATTCAGACCTTCCGATGCCCTGAGCATGGCACGGACCTGCACCAGGAATATCTCGGGATGATCCAGGGTGACACGAATGCCACGCCAGCCCAGGAAAGGGTTATCTTCTTCAATCGGGAAATAAGGCAGCGCCTTATCCCCCCCAATATCCAGCGTACGCATGGTCACCGGACGCGGCGCAAAGGCCTCAAGCTGGTTGCGGTAACTCTGCAACTGCTCCTGCTCACTGGGGAAGAAGTCACGAATCATGAAGGGAATTTCGGTGCGGTAAAGCCCTATCCCTTCGGCACCCCGCTCCAGCGAGCGCGTCACATCCGCGACCAGGCCGGTATTTACCCACAACGGCATGCGATAGCCATCAGTGGTTTCGGCAGGCAGGTCCTTGAGGCCTTCAAGGCCGGCAGCAAGCGCCTGCTCATCGCGAATAACGCGAGCAAAGGCATCCACCAACTGGTCGGACGGGTTTACATACACACGACCGCTATAGCCATCGACGATCACCTTACGCCCTTCCAGGCGGGTAAAGGGCAGATCCACGACCCCCATTACCGTCGGGATACCGATGGAGCGCGCCATAATTGCCGCATGGGAGTTGCCCGAACCACTGACCGCAATAAGACCCGCCAGCTTGTCCTCCGGCACCATGCCCAGCATGGCTGGTGATAGCTCATCCGCGATCAAAATAGCGTTATCCGGACACTCAATACGTACCGGGCCCGCACTTTCCTGCAGATAGCTGAGGATACGTCGTCCAAGGTCACGCACATCGGTTGCACGCTCACGCAGGTAGGCGTCTTCCATACGACTGAACTGCTGCACCTGGGTCAAAATCACATCACGCAATGCACCCTGGGCCCACTGCCCCTGATGAATACGATGCTCGATTTCACCTCTCAGTGCGGTGTCGTCCAGCATTCGGAGATACACATCGAACAACGCCCGTTCTTCAGGCCTGAGTCGCTGCGCCAGACTATTGCCCAGCGTGGTCAAATCATCACGGACGGATTCAAGCGCGGCCTGGAAATCTTCCAGTTCACGCTCAACGCCTCGTCCTGGCTTATCGGGTACGGTTTCCAGCTCCGCCGCCAGGGTCGCAATCACAACCTGGCCTATCGCCACACCGGGTGCAGCTGCCACACCATTAAAACGCTTGTCGTGAACCACGGGTGCCGCAGTCTCGGTATCCGTCACCGTTCCTGCGACAACAGGCTCCAAATTCACGGCACCGGTTGCTTCTGCGTGGGCAATTATGCCGGCCAGCTGGGCCGACAACGTCACCATAAAGGCTTCTTCGCTTTCGTCGAAACGGCGATGTTCCATCTGCTGCACGACCAGTACGCCCAATACAGCACGATGGTGAATAATAGGCACCCCGAGAAACGCGTGAAAACGCTCCTCACCGGTCGCCTGAAGATAATGGAAAGCGGGGTGACTGGAGGCATCTTCCAGGTTGATCGGCTCGGCGCGCTGCCCCACCTGACCCACAATACCTTCGGTCATCGACAGGCTGACCTTGCCGACAGCTTCCTGGTTCAAGCCCTGAGTCGCGCGAAGGACATAGCGCTTATGGACAGGATCAAACAGAAAAATGGAACACACCTGAGTACGCATGGCACGCTGAATGCGCCGTACAATAAGATCCAGCACCGATTCCAGATCCGGAGCGGTACTGACCTCCTGTACGATTTTGCGCAGCACGCTGAGCATACTCATGATGTGTTCCTGTCTAGATCATGTCATGGCCGACAAGCGTGACAGCCGTGGTGAGAGTTCCTTCATTGCCTTGCGGTATACCTCACGCTTGAAGGACACCACCTGGCCCAAAGGATACCAATAGCTCACCCACTCCCAACCGTCGAATTCCGGCGAGTCGGTGCCATCGATCCTGACCGCGCTATCATCGCTGAGCATGCGCAGCAGGAACCATTTCTGTTTCTGGCCCACACACACAGGGTGCGAGTGGCGCCGGATCATTCGTTTGGGCAGACGATAACGCAGCCATCCGCGCGTCACCGCCATGATTTCCACATCTGAGGATGACAGTCCGATCTCCTCACCGAGTTCGCGATACATCGCCTGTTCGGGTGTTTCGTTTGACTGTATACCACCTTGCGGGAACTGCCAGGCGTTTTGCCCGATGCGTCTTGCCCAAAGAACCTGACCCTGCGAGTTAACCAGAATGATTCCGACATTAGGTCTGAATCCATCTGCATCAATCACAATTCTGATCCCGATCTGTATAAGGTTATTGGGTTTTATTGTTCCACAGATCATGCGTCTGGCAAATAGCATGCAGCATCCGGCGTTGCGTGGCTACCCCCCGAGGTCTATGCTTGCGCATTTATCCGCCCGAATCTGCGGGCCCAAAACAATGAGGATGCGCGGTGAGTCTTGCGATTTTTGACCTGGACCATACCCTGATTGGCGGCGACAGCGACCATGCCTGGGGAGAATTTCTGTGCCGTAAAGGCATCGTTGATGAGCACGAATATCGCGCAGCCAACGACCGCTTTTATGAAGACTACCTGCGCGGCGAAATGGATATCCATGAGTTTCTGAACTTCGCACTCAACCCGCTGGCTCAGCATGCCCCGGAACAGCTGCATGCCTGGCACGCCGAGTTCATGACAGAATGCATTGAACCCATCATTCTGCCCAAGGCAGAAGCCTTGCTTAAACAGCACCGCGAACAGGGTGACTTCCTGCTCATTATCACCGCCACCAACCGTTTTGTAACGGCGCCCATTGCTGAACGTCTGGGTGTAGACGCCATGCTGGCGACCGAGCCTGAACAGATCGACGGACAGTTTACCGGCAAGGTTGCGGGCGTTCCCTGCTTCCGCGAAGGCAAGGTAACGCGCCTCAATGCCTGGCTGGAACAAACCGGTCATAGCCTGGAAGGCAGCTGGTTCTACAGTGACTCCAACAACGACCTGCCGCTGCTGGAAGTGGTCGACAACCCGGTCGCGACCAACCCGGATGAGCGCCTGCGCGCAACCGCCAGCGAACGCGGATGGACAATCCTGGATCTGATGCCCGCATCAGACGCGTGACCGACAGTCCTTCATGGTCGCATTCAGCGCCCGCATGATCTGACGCCGGCTGATCACTCCGACCAGCTGGCCGTCCTGCACAACAGGCCAGGTCTTGGGCTTGTTCCCGCCCATTTTCTGCACCAAATCGATAATACTCTCATGGGGCGAAGTACACAGAGGCTCGGGAAACATCATCTCCCCCACCTTGGCACGGCTGTCGCAGTGGTAGCTGCCACTGACCAGATAGTCGATACAGTCATGCTCGGATAGAAAACCGCACACCTGGCGCCCCACATCGACCACGGGCAACCCCATCTGTCCGGACTGGAGAATCAAATCCACCGCCTCGGCCAGCGGCATATCGACCCGTAGCGGGTTCGGCACGGGCTGCATCAGATCCTGCACTTGCTGTTGCTGCATATCGGCACTCTCCTTTCTGTGAGAAGACTGCCTTGAGTATGGCAAAAGCCGGTCAGAACCGCGTAATACGTTTACACGAAAAGGGTTCCGACCGACTTAAGAGAGGAATCAGCGGGAAATCAGGGACAGGGATTAGGGTAATGCTGATGGATGGCTTCAATCTTCGCCAGCAGCTCCGGAGACAGCTCCAACGCCAATGAATCGATATTCACCTTCAGCTGCTCCAGATTGGTCGCACCAATGATGTTACTCCCCAGGAAAGGACGGCTATTCACATAAGCCAATGCCATTTGCGCCGGGTTCAAACCATATTCGGCTGCCAGATGAAGGTAGCTTTCCGTCGCCGCCACACCCTGCTCGGTCAGATAACGACGGTATTCAGGGAACAGCGCCAAACGCGAGCCGTCAGGACGTGCACCCGCAGCATACTTGCCACTGAGTACACCGAAGCCCAGCGGGGAGTAGGCCAGCAATCCCACCTCTTCACGCAACATGACTTCTGCCAGTCCAACTTCAGCCGAGCGGTTCAGCAGATTGTAGGGGTTCTGTACCGAGACCACACGCGGCAGGTCCAGCTGTTCCGCCAACTGCAGGAACTTCATCGTCCCCCAGGGCGTTTCATTGGACAGACCGATGTATCGGATTTTGCCTTCTGCCACCAGCTCACCCAGCACCGCCAGAGTTTCCCCGATGGGAGTGCCTGGATTACTTGGGTTGTGCTGATAGCCCAGCTGACCAAAGTAGTTGGTGCTGCGATCCGGCCAGTGCAGCTGATAGAGGTCGATATAATCCGTTTTCAAACGCTGCAGGCTGCCCTCAATGGCCTGACGCAGGTTACTGGCATCGTGGCGCATATTCGGGCGAATATAGCTGACCATATCACCGGGACCTGTCGCCTTGGTCGCCAGAATCACCTTGTCACGATTGCCGCGTTGCTGCACCCAATTGCCGATATAGGCTTCGGTCCGCCCCTGAAATTCAGCAGCGGTTGGCACCGGATACATTTCGGCGGCATCGATCAGGTTAATACCTCGCTCAAGCGCGTAATCCAGCTGTTCAAAGGCTTCCGCTTCGCTGTTCTGGCGCCCAAAGGTCATGGTCCCCAGCGCAATGCGGCTGACTTTAAGGTCTGAACGGCCCAGTGTCAGGTAATCCATCTGCTATCTCCTTACGGCTTGAGTTTGGCTACAGACTCAGTTCGCTGGCAAAACGCGCAGGAAGTAAGCCTTGAGGTACTCGGTCTCTGGAATTGCCGGATGAATAGGGTGATCCGAACCCTGGCTGCCCTGAGCAAAGATCTGCGCATTCCGATCCAGTTCACGACTGTTGGCCCTCAGGATATCAACCAGTCGATCCTTGGCCAGATGCATGGAGCAGGACGCCGAAATCAACGTGCCATCTTTCTCCAGCAAACGCATGGCCAGGTTGTTGATACGCGCATAGGCACGCTCACCATTACGGATGTCCTTACGACGGGCGATGAAGGCCGGAGGATCCACCACCACCACATCAAAACGCTCCTTGTCGGCCACCAGCGCCTTACACAGATCAAAGGCATCGCCCTGCAGTCCACGGAAACGGGTTTCACCGTTGTTGATGCGCGCATTCTCAGCCGCCACTTCCAGTGCGGTAACCGATGCGTCGACACACACCACTTCACTGGCACCTGCTGCCAAAGCCTGGGCACCCCAACCTCCGACATAACTGAACAGGTCCAACACACGCTTACCCTTCACCAGAGATTGCATGCGTGCGCGGTTTTCACGGTGATCATAGAACCAGCCGGTTTTCTGTCCGGTCAGCACCGGCGCCACCAGATTGACGCCGTTTTCACTCAACGGCGCCAGCTCCGGCACCTCGCCCTGCACCACTTCAACGTAGGTTTCCAGGCCTTCGGTTGCACGCATCTTGCCGTCATTACGCAGCAGGATCGCCTGCGGCTGGAACACCTTGTTCAGTGCATCGATGATCGCTTCCTGCATCAACTCCATGCCGACGGTGGAAATCTGCACCACGAAGACATCGTAGAAACGGTCCACCACCAGGCCCGGCAGGCCGTCTGCATCACCGAACACCACGCGATAGCAGGGCTGATCAAAGCATTGCTCACGCAGCGACTTGGCTACGTTGAAACGATGCACCAGCAATGAGCGGTCCAGCGGGTGCTTGAGATCACGACTGATGATGCGACCACAGATCAACGTATTGGGGTTCAGGGTTGCGATACCCAATGCTTTACCGGACGAGGTCTGCACAACTACCTGTTCGCCCGGCTCAAAATTTTTCAGGGGCGTAGCTTGGGTATCAACTTCGTTGCTGTAGACCCACAGGTGGCCAGCACGCAGGCGCCGGTCCGCACCTGATTTGAGAGTAAGGGGTTTGAGGTTCATTGTGCTCTATCTATGTTCTTAAATGACTGTCCCGGCAGAAGCCGGGACAGTGCAAGAGTTTGATGCGCTCTGACTAATCAGCTTTCTGATTCGCAATGAGCAGTGTAGCCATCAGCGTCCAACAGGTCATCCAGCTCAGCCGTATCGCTCAGCTTGATTTTGAAGAACCAGCCGTCACCGTAAGGATCAGAGTTCACCATTTCCGGTGCATCTTCCAGATCTTCGTTAACCGCAATGATTTCACCGCTCAAGGGCGCGTAGATATCGGAAGCCGCCTTAACGGATTCAACCACACCGGCGTCATCGCCAGCGCTCAGTTCTGCACCCACGTCCGGCAGTTCAACAAACACTACATCACCCAGCAGGTCCTGAGCATGGTCGGTGATACCGACAACGACCACACCTTCACCCTCTTCACGAATCCACTCGTGGCTGGCTACATATTTCAATTCGTTAGGGACGTTGCTCATCTTGGCTTCCTATCTGACAGGTTCAGGAAAAAACTTTTTCGCCATTACGGACGAACGGGGGACGGACAACCTTGACCGGGATACGCTTGCCGCGCATCTCCACGTCAGCTTCGTCACCGGTACCCGCTGGCACGCGTGCCAGCGCAATAGAGTATCCCAGTGTAGGTGAAAAGCTGCCGCTGGTGATCTCACCTTCGCCCACACCTTCAACGATAACCTTCTGATGACCACGTAAAACACCGCGCTCTGTCAGTACCAGACCAACCAGACGACGCGGAGTGCCTTCCGCCTTCATCTTTTCAACGGCTTCACGACCGATAAACTGGCGATCTGCCGGTTCCAGCGCCAGCGTCCAGCCCATGGCGGCCTCCAGCGGTGAAACACTTTCATCCATATCGGAACCGTAGAGGTTCATGCCGGCTTCCAGACGCAAGGTGTCTCGCGCACCCAACCCACAGGGTGCTACACCCGCTTCAACCAGCTGCTGCCAGAAATCTGCCACTTCATCTTCAGGCAACATGATTTCCAGACCGTCTTCGCCAGTATAGCCGGTGCGTGCAATAAACCAGCCTTCAGATTCCTGACCAAAGAAAGGCTTGAGCTCGGAGATCAGACGCGCGCGCGAATCACTGACGACCTGTTCAACACGCTGACGTGCTTTCGGGCCCTGAATAGCCACCATCGCCAGTTCCGGCTGTTCGGTCAATGTGACATCGAAACGCAATGCCTGATCAGCCATCCAGCGCAGGTCTTTGTCACGGGTACCGCAGTTAACAACCAGACGGTACCATTCACCTGACGCACCGGGCTCGGTCATCAGGTAAACGATCAAATCGTCGATCACACCGCCCTGCTCATTCAGCATGCCGGTGTACAGAGCCTTGCCCTTTTTTTCCAGACGCGCGACATCGTTGGCCAGCAGGTAACGCAGGAAACTGCGTGCCTGGGCACCCGCCACATCAACAATCGTCATATGGGATACGTCGAACATGCCGGCACTCTGCCGAACCTTATGATGTTCCTCGACCTGGGAGCCATAATGCAGCGGCATGTCCCAGCCACTGAAGTCTACCAGTTTGGCGCCCAGCGCCTGATGTTGTGCATGAAGTGCTGTCTTATGTACCATCGGCAAACTCATCTACAGGCGGTGTTCCGAAGCTTAAGCCTAAGCCATGTTGCAACCGGTTAACACAAAAAAAGGGTAGACAATGTAGCGACATTTCCGCCCCAGTTCAATCTTTAGCCGCCACTCACACCCGTGGCCGTTGCGCCAGCGGTGGGCGTTCTCCTGACAGCCCCATGGCCTGAAGGACCAGATGTTGTTTTACCGGCTCAAGCCGGTCCATCAGATTCATACCATAACTGCGCAGCAGTTTGATTGCGGCCGGCTGAGGGGCGAACAGGCGTCGGAAGCCTTCCATTGTTGCCGCCATTCCAAGATTGGCACTGCGACGCTGACGTTGATACCGACGCAAGACACTCATATCAGCCAGGGACTCGCCACGCGCCTGAGCCAAACAAAGCACATCAGCCAAAGCTGCAGCATCCATAAAGCCCAGATTAACTCCCTGACCTGCCAATGGGTGAATCGTATGTGCCGCATCACCGATTAAAGCCAGGCCTGGTTCAACATAACGGTGGGCATGACGCTGACGCAGAGGGATCAATTGACGCTCGGTAGACATATCCACTTTACCCAGCCGAAACTCAAAGGCACGCGCCAATTCGGCCTGGAAATCCTCATCCGACATAGCCATCAGCTCTCGCCCATGAGCAGGCGACGTTGACCACACGATAGAGGAAACATTAGCGCTCCCCCCGTTCAGCGGCAGAAACGCCAGCGGACCATCTTCGGTGAAACGTTGCCAACAACAGTGATCATGACCCTGCTCGGTCCATACCGTCGTCACCAGTGCATGATGACCATAGTCCCACTCAGTGGCAGGAATACCTGCCAGGCGGCGAATCTGCGACAGCGCACCATCAGCAGCAATCACCACGCCCGCTCGAACAACCTGACCATTCTCCAGCACCAATTCACGGGAGCCATCAGCCGAAGGGGCCGACAGGCTTCGCACGCGGGTATCGGTTAGCAATTCAAGCTGCTCATGCTGCTGTAGCGCCTGCAACAGACCTGACTGGATAACACTGTTCTCGACGATATAACCCAGACAATCCTCATGCAGCGCATCGGCACTGAAATGGATGGCACCACTACCCTCACCGTCCCATACCCGCATATCGGTGTAAGAGCAGGCACGGCCGGATTCAGCGATGGTCGCCCAGGCACCCAGATTGGCCAGCAGCTGGACCGAGGCCAAGTTGAGCGCACTTACACGGTTTTCATAGTCACTATCGGCACGATCACTCACCGCCCGCACCCAATCGGCAGCCTCGCCGGGGCGCTGCTCCAGCAGCGCGACACTCAAACCAGTGCGCGCCACACCCAGAGCCAACGCAAGCCCCACCATGCCTGCACCCACTACGACCAGATCAAACTGTGTATTCTGAGTCATCGACCTGCTCTATCCTCTATTAGCGTAGCCGGGCGGCTGGCTGATCCAGCCCCATGGCGGCACGGGCAAATACCGTTTTCAGGGCCGGACAGATATCCAGCAACTGCAGACCGGCACCACGCCCAAAGCGCAACAGGCTATTCTCGCTGGTAAACGCCCTCAGGGTCAGATCGCTGAAGCCGATCGTGCGCTGCTGGTCTTCATGCCGCTGCTCGACAAAATCCCGCAAGCAACCGATGTCTCCCAAGGGCAGGCCCGCACGACGGCGCTCAATAACGAGATCAGCCAAAGCAACAACACCGCGCAGCGCCAGGTTGTAGCCCTGACCCGCAATCGGGTGCAGCGCATGTGCCGCATTCCCCAGCACTACCAGCCCGGATCGCACCTGTTCCTGAGCCAGCGTCAGTTTCAGCGGATAGTGAAAACGCTCGCCAACCGCCACAAAGCGACCGGCACGGAAACCAAAGGTGTGCTGCAGCCGTTTCAAAAAGGCGTCATCATCCAATGCCAGCACTTCATCCAGCGCCTCATTGGACAAC
Organism: Marinobacterium sp.; assembly: GCA_048264005.1. Classification (GTDB taxonomy): domain Bacteria; phylum Pseudomonadota; class Gammaproteobacteria; order Pseudomonadales; family Balneatricaceae; genus Marinobacterium. Next base: position 85,704 of record JBLXDP010000012.1, on the reverse strand, counting down.
GTCCAAACCAGTCCACAACGTGCCTTGCCTGTCAGGGTCTCACCCGGCAGCAGCGCCACAGGCCCAGCCTCGGTAAAGCGCTCATAGGCCACATTTTGATGCGGACGATCCAGGGAAACATTAGCTACCAGCGCGTGCTGACCGTAGGATTTTTCGCTGTAGTGGATACCAATACGTTCACGCAGATCAGAGCGTCCGCCATCGGCCATCACCACCAGCTGGGCATCCAGAGTATGTGTTTCGCCCTCCAGCTGCAGTGTCACGCGTTGGCCTTCAGGCATGGGCTCCAATGCTGTAACTTCAGCCGGACTGATCAGATCCAGATATGCGTTGCGATGGTTGTGCAGGTGGCTGATCAGGACCTGACCCAGCCAGTGGTTCTCCACCACATAACCCAATGCGGGCACGGCCTCTTCTTCCGCACGCAAACGCGTGGTACCAAAGCGCCCACGCTCTGAAACATGAATCGTATTGATAGGGGTCAGATGAGCTTCCAGAGCCGACCAGATACCCATTCGGGTATAGAGTGTCCGCACACCCTGAGCCAAGGCAGTAGAGCGTGCGTCATAGCTGGGCACAAAACGGGGTTCGCTGTGCCCATCATCCGGCAACGGCTGGGCTTCAATCAGCGCAATACGCAATTGCAGAGATTCAGCCAACGGCAGTAATGCAGCGGCCAGACTGGCCCCCACCATACCGCCACCGATAATGACCAGATCGTACGCCTGCATCAGTAACCTCCGTCAGACTCCCGCCATAAGCGCTTCAATATCCGCGATCTGCTTGGGCACGCCGTCGGTCAGAACTTCACAGCCCTGCTCGGTTATCACCACATCATCCTCGATGCGGATACCGATACCGCGCCACTGGGGCGCGACGCTGTCATCATCGGGCGCGATGTACAAGCCGGGCTCCACGGTCATCACCATACCGGGCTCCAGCAGGCGCCAATCGCCATCCTGCTTATATTCACCCACATCATGCACATCCATGCCCAGCCAATGGCCAACACGGTGCATGTAGAAACGACGGTAGGCGCCTTCTTCTATCAGGGCATCGACCTTGCCCTGCAGCAAGCCCAGACGTACCAGACCTTCTGTCAGCACACGCACGGACAGTTCATGAATATCGTTCCAGGGCACACCGGGACGAATGGCATCAATACAGGCTAACTGCGCATCCAGTACCAACTGATAAAGTTCAGCCTGCTGCGTAGAGAAACGACCACTTACCGGGAAGGTACGCGTGATATCACTGGCGTAGTTATCCAGCTCGCAGCCGGCATCGATCAGTACCAGATCGCCATCGCGCAGCAAATCCATATTGTCGATATAGTGCAAAATACAGCCGTTGGCGCCTGCACCGACAATGGGTGAGTAGGCTTGAAAACGGGCACCCTCACGCATGCAGTGCGCGGTAATTTCGGCCTCCAGCTGGTATTCGTTCATGCCGGGGGCGCAAATCTGCATCGCCTGTGCATGGGCAGCGGCACTGATATCACCGGCCCGGCGCATCATTTCGAGCTCGGCTTCACTTTTGAACAAGCGCTGCTCGTGCAAGAGCGTCTCCAGCTGCACCAGCTCCTGTGGCGGCTGCGCACCCTGACGGGCTTTTGCACGAACGGTGTTCACCCAGCCTCGTACTCGAGTATCCAGCAATTCATCCTGGCCCAGTGCGTAATACAGCCGCAAGCGACCATCCAGCAGTTCCGGCAACTGAGCATCCAGATGCTCCAGCTCAAATGCCTGATCCATACCGAAATCACGCACACAGCCCTCAGGCCCTGCACGGTAACCGGTCCAGATTTCCATTTGTGGATCACGTGGCGGGCAAAACAAAACGGCTTCGCCTTCCTCACGCCCCGGCAACAGCAGCAGCACGGCGTCAGGTTCATTAAAGCCTGTCAGGTAGTAGAAATCGCTGTCCTGACGGAAAGCGTATTCGGCATCACGGTTACGGTTCTTCAGCGTAGCCGCAGCGACCAGCGCGACACTCCCGGCAGGAAGGCTCGCCAGCAGCTGTGTCCGGCGGCGGGCATATTCATCACGCGAAATTTTCATAATGTTCTCGTTTCCGTACAGCCAGGTTAATGCAGAGTCGGCGCTTCACCGGCGGCATCTCCACCCGCTTGCGCATCAGGCTCATTGCATTCACTGAAAATCAGCAGCGCGGCCATGCGGACATACTCCTGCACTTCCATCAGGTTGGCTTCGTCTTCCTCACCTTCGGCGTCGGCATCGGTGCTGATCTGTACGATTTGAGCAAGATCTCGCAGTGTTTCCTGCCCTTCAACCGACAAGCCACCGCTGCCTTTCTGTTCCTGCATACCGAAGCCGCTCAGAAAACCGCTGCACCAGATACCCAGTGACTCGGCCCGAATCGACAAAGGCTGATCATCCTCAGGCAACATCAATTCAAAGCTGAAGTCCGGTGCCTGAAACTGCTGCAGAATGGCAAGATAAACCTGCATCACGCCACGACGGGCTGACTCATTCTGAAAAGGCTCAATATCAAACAGGGTCTGTATACGCTGCAGCAGGCCTGCGGGATCAAAACGCGCTCCGGCTGCAACCTGGCCGGCCAGCATGCCATGCAACTCCGCCGGCGACAGCGTCATGGCGCCCTCTTCCACCAGCAGATCGGCCAGGAGATCGAAGTCCGGAAGTTCAACGGAGGTCGATTGTTCATCTGTCATATGCAGTATCCGGATCGTGTTTCCAATAAGAGTGCGTATGTGGGCCGGTCTTATCCCGGCATGATATGGCTCCCTATGCTAGCATCTCACCATAGGCAGAGCCATCTGCAGTCAATTGACCCTGCTCAAGCAGCTGTTTATAGTCGGCAAGTTAGGATGTAGGAACGGGTATGAGCGAGCACTATTTCAACGCCCTTGAGCACAAGATCGATCAACTGCTTAATCATGTCGAGCAGCTGGAGAGTGATAATGAGCAGTTGAAGCAACAAAATCAGCTGCTGCGTGAGGAGCGTGCCCAACTGGTACAGCTCAACGATCAAACCCGTGGCAAGGTTGAAGGCATGATACAGCGACTCAAGGCACTGGAGCAGAATTCATGAGCGCGGATGCACGGACGGTAACAGTTAAGTTGCTGGACAAGGAATACACCATCAGTTGCCCGGACGGTGCTGAGGCTGAGCTGCTGGCGTCGGCAGACTACCTGAACCAGAAAATGCAGGAAATTCGCCAGTCCGGCAAGATTATCGGCCTGGAGCGTATTGCTGTGATGGCTGCACTGAATATGTCGCACGAACTGATTAAAAGCCGCGAAGAGCAACGCCAGCACATCGAGACCAATCTGCGCCGCCTGGGGCAGAAAATCGATCACAGCCTGAGCAACAGCGCCAAGCGACATGAAAACTCTTCATCATCGTAATAATTACTGCCACAACAAATAGATAGACAGCCTATATAGCAAACTCTGACTGAATTTCAAGGGCTGACATCGAGCCTCGAGCGGGTATAATGAACACAGGTTCCTGGAGTGTTCGATAGTTGGTCAAGTCCCTCGAGCCGATAAGCAATACCCAGGCAGTGTCCAACAGATAATGTGCGCATGTCCGCTTGCCGGAAAGCCTGATTTATTTGTAGGCACTTCCACTCTGAACCTTAGGGTTCAGGGCCACGACCGACACCGGCACTCTGGGAAGCCTCCTTTTCATGCTGCAGGATCGCAAAACACTCCGCCGCGAAATACGCCATCAACGGCGCTCACTGACACTCCATCAGCAACGACTGGCCGCAAGACAGCTGGCTCAACATCTGCGCAAACAACTCTGGTTTCGTCGTGCCCGTCACATTGCCCTTTATCTTGCCAGTGACGGCGAAATAGACACCCGCCCTATTATTGAACTCTGCCGCCAGCAGGGCCAAAAGCTCTACCTGCCTGTGCTTCATCCAGTACGCCACAATCGCCTTTGGTTTACGCCCTACAGCCTACACACCCCCATGCGCCTGAATCGCTATAAGATTGCCGAGCCGGTGCCTTCAGGACAACCGAAACGACCTGCGCATGCGCTGGACCTGGTACTTATGCCACTGGTTGGATTTTCGCCGTCAGGCGGACGCCTGGGAATGGGAGGGGGATATTATGACAGGACGTTTGCTTTTCGAATGCAGCAGAAACGCCTTAGAGGACCAAGACTGGTCGGCTTGGCACATGAGCTACAGCGCAGAGACGAGTTACCCTTGGAGCCTTGGGACGTGCCCCTGGATGCCGTTGTAACCGATCGCTGCTGCTACACGCTGGGTATAGAAGGCTCAGCTTTAATTAGCTGTTGAACGCCTGCTGTACCATTGAAGCCAGCTGCAGATCACTTTGTGAAATACCGGTCATTACCGCACCAACGATAAAGGCCACCACCAGAACCAACACCAAATCAGGGCTCTTATTCATAGCACTCAAAGTTCTTTGTCCGATTATTATGATTAGCCATTGAATCAGCTGAAAAAACGCTTCAGGCCCTAGTCTTTCACAGACCATATTTTTTTCAAGCCCAAACCCGGTACTTTCTCGAATTTATCTGCACTTTTTTAGAACTTGCATCAAAATCTGCGAAATGAAACCGAACGCAGGATTAAGATGTCAGCATTTAGTGACACTTAGACCAAAATCAGCAACACCAACGGTAGACTCAACATGGCCAACAGCGTCTGAAAGGTAATGATCGCCGCCATTAGGGCCGCATCACCACCCAACTGCCGTGCAAGGATGTAGGCAGATGTTGCGGTAGGTACCGCTGCGAACAACAGCAGCACCTGAGTCGCCAACGGATCCAATCCCATCAACCGGCCAATAGCCATGGCCAACACGGGAAACAGCAACAGCTTTACACCACTGGACCATCCCAGGGCACGCCAGGAGCCTTTCAGATTGTGCAGGGTTAACCCGGCCCCCACGGCCAGCAATCCTAATGGCAATGCCATACGGGCCAGCAGATCAAGCACACTGCTTATCCAGATAGGCAATCCCAGCCCACTCACACTCAACGCTATCCCCAGCAAGCAGGATAAAATCAGAGGATTGGTCGCCAGCGTTTTCAGAACACGTGCAATGCTGGGCCGTTCCGCCGCGACTGATGAAAATGCCAACACACAGAGCAGATTCAGCATGGGAATCATGACAGCGGTGATAATCGCCGCATGTACAATGCCCTCATCGCCGTAGAGAGCGACGCTGGCCGCCAGCGCCACATAGGTGTTGAAACGCATGGCACCCTGAAAAAACGATGTATAAGCCGCAGCCGTCAGCCCCATAAACGGTTTCAGTAACAGGCACACCACTACACCAGTGGCAAGCAAAAGCAGCACTGCCATCACCAGCGAGAATGACATTTCTCCAGTGAGCTGCGCCTGGGATAAACGCGTCACCAGAAGTGCCGGAAAGAACACATAATAGGTCGCCTTTTCCGCCGGCCCCCAGAAGTGCTCACCGGGGAAATCGAAACGCCGTGCCAGATACCCCAGCAACAAGAGAGCAAAAACAGGCCATAGAGCGGTGATAATCGACAGCATCTGAGATACATTTCCTTACAGCAAAACCAATTTAAGAAAGTGGAAGAGGCTGCACGCTATGATGACATCCCTGGTTCTCACCATTATCGGCCCGGATAAACCCGGTCTGGTTGGATTACTGTCCCGCACGATTGCCGATCATCAGGGTAACTGGCTGGAGTCCGGCATGTCACGTCTGGGCGGCAAGTTCGCTGGCATTATGATCACTCAGGTGCCGACTGATAACGCAGACGCGCTGATCGAAGCTTTGGAAGCACTAAGCACCCAAGGCCTGAAAGTCACCGCAGAGCGCAGCGAAGAAACACCGGCGGTTGAAAACCTGCAACCCATGACGCTGGAGCTGGTTGGTCACGACAAGCCCGGTATCGTGCGTGAAATTTCCCAGGCACTGGCTACCCGTCATATCAACGTTGAGCGCCTGAGCACCGAACTGACCTCCGGCTCCATGTCGGCAGAAGAGTTGTTCAAGGCAGAAGCAGAACTGCTGGCACCCGCCGATATGGACCCGGACGAGCTGCAACAGGCACTGGAAGCCATCGCCGGCGACCTGATGGTGGACATCACCCTGCGATAAACAGAGAAAACAGGCACAAAAAAAGCCGCCCCCGGCGGCTTTTTCAATTCAAATAGCTAAACAGGGGTTAGTCTGCACGTGTTGCCAGCAGATCACGACCGCGAGCAACGGCTGCACGCACCTGATCCGGCGCAGTGCCACCGATGTGATTACGCGCGGCTACCGAGCCTTCCAGAGTCAGTACTTCAAACACATCCTGCTCAATAGTGTCAGAGAACTGCTGCAGCTCTTCCAGCGTCATGTCGGACAGATCCTTGCTGGTTTTAATGCCATGCGCCACGGACAGACCCACAATTTCGTGCGCATCACGGAAAGCAACGCCCTTACGCACCAGATAGTCAGCCAGGTCAGTTGCGGTGGAGAAGCCACGACGCGCCGCTTCACGCATTTCCTCTTTACGAGATTCGATCGCCGGCACCATGTCACCAAAGGCACGCAGACAGCCCTTCACCGTATCCACGGCGTCGAACAGCGGCTCCTTGTCTTCCTGGTTGTCCTTGTTGTACGCCAGTGGCTGGGATTTCATCAGCGTCAACAGTGACATCAGGTGACCGTATACACGGCCGCTCTTGCCACGCACAAGCTCAGGTACGTCCGGATTCTTTTTCTGCGGCATGATGGAAGAACCGGTGCAGAAGCGATCCGGCAGATTGATAAAGTTGAACTGGGCAGAGGTCCAAAGCACCAATTCTTCTGACATACGGGTCATGTGCATCAGCAGAACACTGGAGGCAGCACAGAATTCGATCGCGAAGTCACGGTCAGATACGGCATCCAGAGAGTTACCGGCCGGCGCATCGAACTGAAGCAATTCAGCGGTGTAAGCACGGTCGATTGGATAGGTTGTACCCGCCAGAGCAGCTGCGCCCAGAGGCATTACGTTGACACGTTTACGGCAGTCGACAAAGCGCTCATAGTCGCGGCTCAGCATTTCAAACCAGGCCAGCAGGTGGTGACCAAAGGTTACCGGCTGAGCGGTCTGCAGATGAGTAAAACCGGGCATGATGGTGTCCGCTTCCTGCTCGGCCAGACCCAGCAGACCGTCCTGCAGACGGCTGATCTCGGCCAGGATCTGGTCGATTTCGTCACGCATGTAGAGACGGATGTCAGTCGCAACCTGGTCGTTACGCGAACGGCCAGTGTGCAGCTTCTTACCGGTGATACCGATCTTCTTGGTCAGGGCGGCTTCGATGTTCATGTGCACATCTTCCAGCTCAACCGACCAGTTGAATTCACCGCGCTCAATCTCAACCCGAATTTCACCCAGACCACGGATGATGGCATCACGCTCGTCTTCGGTCAGAACCCCAACCTTGGCCAGCATGCGCGCATGCGCCACCGAGCCCTGGATATCCTGCTTGTACAGGCGCTGGTCGAAATCGACGGAAGCGGTGAAACGGGCTACGAAAGCATCGGTCGGCTCATTAAAGCGGCCGCCCCACTGCTGATTGGTTGTCTGGCTCATGCCGGAAATCTCCTGCTACTGATGCGGCCACCGCGGCGGCCTGTCTGTTTGCGACCGATTATAACAACCCTGCCCTGCATCAGTCTTGTGTCTGGGGCCACTTGGCCGTTGTTGGCAGCGATCTGGTACACTTGCGTTTATTTTCCGCATGTCGGTTTGACGCTTGCCCAAGGAGAGTTCATGTCCCGCACCATTCGCATCGCTACCCGTCGCAGTCTGCTGGCCCTGTGGCAGGCCGAGTACGTCAAGGCCGAACTGGAACGACACCACCCCAGCATCCAGGTCGAACTGCTCAAGATCGAATCCCGTGGCGACAAAATTCTGGATACTCCGCTGGCCAAGATTGGCGGCAAGGGTCTGTTTGTTAAAGAACTGGAAAACGCCCTGCTGGATGGCAGTGCCGATATCGCCGTACATTCCATGAAAGACGTGCCCATGGAGTTTCCGGAAGGCCTTGGCCTGACCGTGATCTGCGAGCGCGAGCGCCCGACAGACGCCTTTGTCAGCAACCAGTACAACAACCTGGACGAACTGCCCCAGGGCGCCATCGTAGGCACCTCCTCCCTGCGCCGTGAAGTGCAGATTCGCGAACGCCGTCCGGACCTTCAGGTAAACTTTCTGCGCGGCAATGTGCAGACCCGCCTGCGCAAGCTGGACGAAGGCCAGTACGACGCCATTATTCTGGCCACCGCAGGCTTGCTGCGACTGGAACTGGAGGAGCGTATTCGTCAGGAGATCACACCGGAAGAAAGCCTGCCGGCAGGTGGTCAGGGCGCGGTAGGTATCGAGTGCCGCAATGAAGATGCTGAACTGATCGAATTACTCAAACCCTTGCACCATGCCGATACCGCCAGCCGTGTCTTGGCAGAACGCGCCATGAACCGTCGTCTGGAAGGTGGCTGCCAAGTGCCGATCGGTTGCTATGCCGTGCTGGATGACGCTGGGGAAGAACTCTATCTGCGCGGCCTGGTCGGTCGTCCGGATGGCACTCGTGTACTGCGAGATGAAATTCGCGGCCCCCGTGCCGAGGCAGAGGCCATGGGCATTACTCTGGCCGAGCGCCTGCTGAGCGCCGGTGCCGATGAGATTCTGCGCGAGGTCTACAGCGAGCGTGGCTGATCCACACCTGCCACTGGCCGGGCTAAGGGTGCTGGTCACCCGTCCCGCGCACCAGGCAGCCAATCAGACTCAGCTGTTGCAGCAGCTCGGAGCCGAGCCTGCGGAACTGCCGTTGCTGGAAATCCAGCCCACCACCTCTAATGAGGGTACTGACTTCCAGTTCTGCAAAACCTGTATTCTCGATCTGGACCTGTACCGCGATGTCATCTTCGTCAGCCCTAATGCCGCCCGTATCGGGGCCGAGTGGATAGATGACTACTGGCCGCAGCTGCCTCTGGGGGTTCGCTGGGTGGGCATCGGCAAGCAAACGGCAGACACCCTGAATCAACTGGGCTTCGACGCCTGGCACGCCGAGGGGGGTTTTGATTCAGAAACCCTGCTGGCAGATCCATCCATGCAAGCGATGAGCGCCGAGCGCGTGCTGATTCTTGGCGCTGAAGGCGGGCGTGACCTACTCAGTAATACGCTGCAACAACGCGGTGCACGCGTCGATTATGCGCACATCTATCGCCGCGGCTGCCCGGAATACCCGCCCGAGCTTATCCAAAGTACTATTTATGCACAGCCCTTATCGGCTATGCTCATTACCAGTGGTCAGGCACTGCGCAATCTGCTTCAGCTTTGCGCGCCTTTCGCAACACGCCCGACCGATGTAACCGTCATCGTTCCCAGTGCCCGCCTTGCCGAGCTGGCCCGTTCGCTGGGATTCAATAGAATCCGGGTAGCCCCAGGACCGGACGACTCGTCCATGGTCAACTCTCTACTACCCGCATGACAACCGGAATACGGCATGAAAGACAAGCGCAACGATCAACAGGACAAGGACATCAACTCTTCGCTGCCTGAAGACGCCACCCCCGATACCGCCTCGGCCAAGGAGACTGACACTGCGTCAGCCGATACTGCGGTGATCAGCGGCCAGCCGGAGACACCCGATAGCGAGGCCCAGGCCGCAGCGGCTGAGCCCACGCAGTCAAAGGCCGAGACGCCCAAAGAACACGCCACTGAACAGAGCAAACCAAAAGTGGAAAAACCCAAAGCCAGCAAACCCGAATCGACGGCCAAGTCTGAAGACACACAGCGTCAGGGTGCTACCTGGCCCGGCAAACTGGCGCTGGCACTGTCTCTGGTCGCCCTCGGTGGCAGTGGTTATCTGTTCTGGGAAGGCTGGCAGCTGAAACAATCCAGCGGTCAGCAACAGACACAGATATCTCAGCAGGTTGAAACCGCGCTGGCCAATGGCCGTGCGGATACCGCAGAGACTCTGGCCGGCGTGAGCCAACAGCTGGGCCAGCTGCAGGCACAGGCCGAAGCTGACAAGGCCAACATCGAGCAGCTCCAGGACCGCCTGACCCGTAGCATCCAGCAGGTCACTGCAACGGCCGAAGTGAGCCGCAAGGACTGGTTACTGGCAGAGGTTGAGTACCTGCTTCGCCTCGCCAACCAGCGCGTATTGATGGAACAGACTGCCAACGGCGCATTGAACCTGCTGAAGTCGGCTGACCAGATCCTGCGCGAAACCGACGATGTGACGCTATACGATGTTCGCAAGGCTCTGGCCGAGGATGTCGCTGCGCTGGAAGCTGTTCCGGTGCTGGACTCCGAGGGCATGTTCCTCAAGCTGTCTGCCCTGAACCGTCAGGTCGACAGTCTGCGTGTCACACCGATCACCGACAAACGCAAGCTGCCTTCTCTGCTGGAAGAGATCACGCCCGAAAGCGTGGAAGAGTCCTGGGGTCATGACATCAAGGCCAGCTGGAACAAGGCAGTGGACAAGTTTGAACAGCTGATCGTCATTCAGCACCATGACGAACCGGTCAAGGCACTGATGTCACCGGAACAGACCTTCTTCCTGCAGCAGAACCTGCACCTGATGCTGGAGCAGGCACAGATGGCACTGCTGCAGCGTAAGCAGCAGGCCTATGACGCCAGCCTGGAGAAAGCTCATAACTGGATCGCCACCCACTTCGACGCCAAGGATGCCAACACTCAGGCCCTGTTGCGCGGTCTGGAAGAGCTGCAGGGCATCAACGTTGCGCCTGAACTGCCGGACATTTCTGGCTCGCTGACCACCCTCAAAGCGTACCTGCAGCAGATGCAGAAACTGCGCGAGGAGGCGTAAGGCGATGAAGAAGCTGTTTATTTACCTGCTGATTTTCCTGGTACTGGGCGCCTGGCTCGGCCAACTGATGGTGCAGGACCCCGGTTATGTACTGCTGGCCTACAAACAAACCACCGTTGAAACCAGCCTTTGGGTGTTGCTGCTCCTGCTGATTGTCGGCTTTGCTCTGGTGCACTGGCTGTTGAACCTGATCAGCAGCGCGCGCCTGCCCGGCGACAAGGTTCGCAGCTGGCGTAGTAGCCGCAACCGTCGTGTAGCCCATAACAAGACGCTGAAAGGCTTGGCCGCCATGTCGGATGGTAACTGGTGGAAAGCCCAGCGTTACCTGAGCCAGGCAGCCGAACGCTCGGAGCTGCCGGTGGTGAACTATCTGGCCGCCGCCCGTGCCGCTCACGAGCAAGGTGACACCAAGGCATCCGATGCCCTGCTGGCCAAGGCCCGCCAAAGCAGCCCCAAAACCGAAGTTGCGGTGGGCCTGACACAGGCCGAGTTGCAACTGGAGCGTGGCCAACTGGAGCCCTGTCTGGCCAACCTGCTGAACCTGCGCCGCCAGGCACCGAAAAACACCCAGCTGCTGCGCATGCTGAAAGATACGTATTTGCGCCTGGAAGACTGGCTGGCACTGATCCAGCTGCTGCCCGAGCTGAAAAAGCAGCATGTACTGGATACGGATGCAGCCGCAGCGCTGGAGCTTCAGTGCCATCGCAACCGTCTGCAACAATGCCTGAATACACTGGCAGACAGCGCTGATGCAGATGAAAAACTGCGCACCCTGAGTCGCAGCTGGCAGGCCGTCCCCCAGGCGCTGCAGCGTGACCCTGAACTGGCAGCTGAATACGTCGAGTTGATGCGCTCGATTCAGGCAGAGCAGGAAGCCGAAAGCGTGCTGCTGGATCTGATCAAGCGCCGCTGGGATGCGCCGCTGGTACGCCTGTATGGCCTGCTGCAGGGCAAGGACCCGCACAAGCAGCTGCAACAGGCAGAGCGCTGGTTGAAGCGCAATCCGGATTCAGCCGAGCTTGAGCTGACACTGGGTCGTCTAAATATGCGCCTGGAAAACTGGGGCAAGGCGATCGATCACTTCGAACGCAGCCTGGAACTTCAACCCGGTAGCGAAGCTGCCGATGAGCTCCAGCGCCTGCTACTGCACTTGGGTGAGCACGAACGCCTGCAACAGCTGTTCAAACGCCAGCTGCTGAAACCGTCTGGCGCCTTGCCGGCATTGCCACTGCCTTCAGACACACCTGCACTTACGGCAGAGGCCAGCGAAGGTACCGAGGCCAAAGCAACCAGCTAAACGCAAAACGGGCAGCCCAGGCTGCCCGTTTTATTGTCTGCACACTCAACCTGATCAGGCTTAGGCGTTTTTCTCCGGGCGCGGCGCCCAGGCAAACACATCGGAGTGCACCTGCGCTTCATTCACACCCTTCTCTTCCAGGCGATCGACCAGTGCATGCACCATGCCCGGTGAGCCGCAGGCATAAACAGCCAGGTCAGCATCCACAGTCTCCAGCTGATCAGCCAGAACGTTCGGCATCAAACCTGTCAGACCTTCCCAGCCCGGGCTGTTTTCCGGCTCGCTGACCACCGGCACAAAACGCACATTCTTGTGCTCAGCAACCCACTGCTGCGGCAGTTTTTCCAGATACATATCCGCTTCTACTCGCGCACCCCAGTAAATGTCGATGGGGTTGTGTACCTGATTTGCCAGCAGGTGCTCGACCATGCTCTTGATCTGAGCAAAGCCGGTACTGGCCGCCGCAAAGATAAAGCGCGTTTCCGGCTTCACCTCGGCGTCATTCAGGAACACCTTGCCCTTGGGCAGCTCTACATCGACCTGAGACTGGTTACGCAGATGATCCAGAATCATCGCATTGAAGTCACTGCCGGGTACCTGACGGATATGCAACTCCAGGTCACGTCCTTGATCCGGCGCAGAAGCGATGGAGAAGGACGCTTTTTTGCCCTCCGGCAGACAGAGGTCCAGATACTGGCCGGCATGAAAATGTACATTCTGTTTATCACTGGCTTCAAGGCGCAGGCGCACTCGAAAAACGTCGTGATTGAGGGCTTCAAAGCCGGTAATGTCGCAATGTTTCTGTTCGACGGGAAACACGTTCTCACTCCCTGACCAGGCGGGATCGCCGCCCGAGTAGTTGGGTTTAACAAATATCCAATTGATCCCAGATCTCATCGATCCGTGTTTTTACAGCCGGGTCCATCTGGATGGGCTCACCCCATTCTCGATCGGTCTCACCTTCCCACTTGTTGGTGGCATCCATCCCCATTTTCGAGCCCAGGCCTGAAACCGGAGAAGCAAAGTCGAGATAATCGATCGGGGTATTCTCGATCATCACCGTATCCCGTTTGGGATCCATACGCGTGGTGATCGCCCATATAACATCCTGCCAATCGCGTGCGTTTACATCGTCATCACAGACGATGACGAACTTGGTGTACATGAACTGGCGCAGGAATGACCAGACACCCAACATCACACGCTTGGCATGGCCGGGGTACTGCTTTTTCATGGTGACCACGGCCATACGGTAGGAACACCCTTCCGGCGGCAGATAGAAATCGACAATCTCCGGGAACTGCTTCTGCAGAATCGGCACGAACACTTCGTTCAGTGCCACGCCCAGCACCGCAGGTTCATCCGGCGGACGCCCCGTGTACGTGCTGTGATAGATAGCATCCTTACGACGGGTAATACGCTCTACGGTGAAGACGGGGAAAGAATCGACCTCGTTGTAATACCCCGTATGGTCGCCAAAAGGTCCCTCATCGGCCATCTCATCCGGGTCGATATAGCCTTCCAGAATGATTTCGGCACTGGCCGGCACCTGAAGATCATTGCCGATACATTTCACGACCTCGGTCTTGCCACCGCGCAGCAGGCCCGCAAACGCATACTCAGACAACGTATCCGGTACCGGCGTAACCGCACCCAAAATGGTTGCAGGATCGGCGCCCAGTGCCACAGAAACCGGGAACCGCTCACCCGGATGGGCCGCTTTCCACTCACGGAAATCGAGCGCACCACCACGATGAGCGAGCCAGCGCATGATCAGCTTATTGCGGCCAATCAACTGCTGACGGTAGATACCTAGATTCTGGCGCGGCTTTTCAGGACCGCGCGTAATGACCAGCGGCCAGGTCACCAGAGGACCGGCATCGCCGGGCCAGCAGGTTTGAATCGGGATCTGGTACAGATCCACGTCATCACCTTCGATGACCACATCCTGACAGGGCGCCTTGCGTACCTGCTTGGGCCCCATATTGAGCACCTGCTTGTACAGCGGCAGTTTGTCCCAGGCATCCTTCATGCCACGCGGCGGCTCGGGTTCCTTCAACTGAGCCAGCAGCTTGCCAACGTCACGCAAGGCACTGACCGATTCCTCCCCCATACCCAGCGCCACACGCTCGGGCGTGCCGAACAGATTTCCCAGCACCGGCATGTCATAGCCCTTGGGGTTCTCGAACAGCAGCGCCGGACCACCGGCCCTGAGGGTACGATCGCAGATTTCGGTCATTTCCAGCACCGGGTCTACCGGCATGCTGATCCGCTTCAGCTCACCACGCGCTTCCAGCATCTGGATAAAGTCACGCAGGTCCTTGTATTTGGGTGTCGACATGAAAATGCTCTTTTCAGCCAGGCCGCCCTGAGAGCCAGGGGGTATTCGATTTCAGTACAGACCAGAGATTCCCGATCTGCACATACAAAAAAGGGTAAGTGTCAGCTTACCCTGTTTTGCCCGGTTCGGTTCACTGTGACAGTGAAACCGGATTACTTGCGCTTCATCGACAGGAAGAACTCGTCGTTGGTCTTGAAGTCCTTCAGTTTGTCGATGACAAACTCGGTCGCTGCCGTATCTTCCATCGGGTCCAGCAGCTTGCGCAGAATCCACATGCGCTGCAGCTCCTCTTCCGAGGTCAACAGATCCTCACGACGGGTGCCTGAGCGACGGATATTGATCGCTGGGAATACTCGCTTCTCGGCCACCTTACGGTCCAGGTGAACTTCAGAGTTACCAGTACCCTTGAACTCTTCGAAGATAACCTCATCCATCTTGGAACCGGTATCAACCAGTGCCGTCGCGATGATGGTCAGGCTACCGCCCTCTTCGATGTTACGCGCAGCACCGAAGAAACGCTTCGGACGCTCCAGCGCATGTGCATCCACACCACCGGTCAATACCTTGCCGGAAGACGGGATCACGGTGTTGTAGGCACGCGCCAGACGGGTAATGGAGTCGAGCAGGATTACGACATCCTTTTTGTGCTCGGTCAGACGCTTGGCCTTTTCCAGCACCATCTCGGCAACCTGAACGTGGCGTGACGGCGGCTCGTCGAAGGTAGAAGCCACCACTTCGCCGCGCACAGTGCGCTGCATTTCGGTTACTTCCTCAGGACGCTCGTCGATCAGCAGAACAATCAGGTAGCACTCAGGGTTATTACGGGTGATGCTGTTGGCAATGTTCTGCAGCATCAGTGTCTTACCTGCCTTGGGCGGAGACACGATCAGTGCACGCTGACCCTTACCCATCGGGCACACCAGGTCGATGACACGTGCGGTCAAGTCCTCAGTACTGCCGTTGCCAATCTCCATGCGCAAACGTTCCTGCGCAAACAGCGGGGTCAGGTTTTCAAACAGAATCTTGTTTTTCGCGTTTTCCGGACGGTCATAGTTAATCTCATTGACCTTCAGCAGCGCGAAGTAGCGTTCGCCATCCTTTGGTGGACGAATCTTACCGGCAATGGTGTCACCGGTACGCAGGTTAAAGCGGCGGATCTGGCTGGGGGATACATAGATGTCGTCAGGGCCGGCCAGGTAGGAGGAATCGGCGGAACGCAGAAAGCCGAAGCCATCCTGCAAAATTTCCAATACGCCGTTGCCGTAAATATCTTCACCGCCTTTGGCATGTCGCTTCAGAATTGCGAAGATGACATCCTGTTTGCGGGAGCGGGCCATGTTTTCGAGGCCCATTTCGGTCGCGATTTCCAGTAGTTCCGGAACGCTTTTCAGTTTGAGTTCGGTAAGATTCATAGTTTTCAGGAAGCAGCCACAACTGGCTGGTTACGGATGGTAACCGGACGGTTAGTCGGAAGAATAAAAGGTTAAAGGTACAGCTATTGAAATTCCGACAATGGCACGCCGGAACGATATGTGGGATTCACTATAAAAGGTAAAATCCACGCTGTCCATAGATTGGACGAAAAACGCAGCCCTTAGGCTGCGTTCCTGTGCCGGGTCGATGCTTAGAGGTTAGCGTCGATGAAAGCGGCCAGCTGAGACTTGGACAGAGCGCCCACTTTGGTGGCTTCAATATTGCCGCCCTTGAACAACATCAGGGTCGGAATGCCACGGATACCGAACTTAGGCGGTGTCTCGTTGTTTTCGTCAATGTTCAGCTTGCAAACCTTGAGCTTGCCAGAGTATTCCTTGGCAATCTCTTCAAGCACCGGTGCGATCATCTTGCAGGGTCCGCACCACTCAGCCCAGTAGTCTACCAGTACGGCGCCATCGGCCTTGAGAACGTCATCCTCAAAGGAAGCGTCAGTTACGTTGACGATATTTTCACTCATGAATAGATTCTCCAGTGCACCAGGTGCGTTAGAAACAGTTGAGAATGATAACACCTGCTACGAATGACTGCCAAATGCACACTCTTTTCGATACTCGGATCATTGATGTCATCAAAAAAGGTAGCGCCGAGCCTGCCAATGCCGGTATTTTCTAGGGTCTTATTGCGTTTGCCAAAGAGTTGAGGACACCGCTTGATGCACACTCAGGATTCATCCGCCCCGCCCGCTGCCGAAGCGCCCTTACTGGCTGCGATCGACCTGGGGTCGAACAGTTTTCATATCATCGTTTCACGCCTGTTTGCAGGCGAGCTGACGACGTTGGACGTTTTATCCGACAAGGTTCAGCTGGCTGCAGGCCTGGATGAGCATGACAATCTGACCGATGAAGCCATCGAGCGCGGCATCGAATGCCTGAGCCGCTTTGCTCAGCGTGTGCAGGATCTGCCCCGTCACTCAATCCGCGTCGTTGGCACCAATGCCCTGCGCCAGGCCATAAACCGCGATGCGTTTATCGCCCGTGCCGAAGCCCTGCTTGGCACGCGCGTTGAAGTCATTGCCGGTCGCGAAGAAGCGCGCCTGATCTATCTTGGCGTGGCACACACCCAGGCCGATGACGCAGGACGCCGCCTGGTAATCGATATTGGCGGTGGCAGCACCGAGTTTATTATTGGCGAACGTTTCGAGCCCCGTGTGTGTGAAAGTCTGCACATGGGCTGTGTCAGCTATACCGATCTGTTCTTCGCTGACGGCCAGATTACCGCCAGCGCCATGCACAAGGCACGCACCGCTGCCATGCAGGAGATGCTGTCCATCCGTCGTGACTATCGGCGTCTGGGCTGGAGCAGCAGCGTCGGAGCCTCAGGTACCGTCAAGGCGGCTCGTCAGGCCTGCCTGTCACTGGGCTTCAGCGACGAACTGATCACCCGCGAAGCCTTGAAGCAGCTGTGTGACTATATGATCGAGCAAGGCCACAGCGATAAACTGGAAATCGAGGGAATCAAACCCGAACGCCGTGCGGTATTGCCAGCCGGTGTCGCCATTCTCAGTGCCATTTTCGAGTCCCTCGATGTGGACGCCATGAGCTTCTCTGACGGTGCGCTGCGTGAGGGTGTGCTGTATGACATGGCCGGTCGACTGCGCCATGAAGACGTGCGTGAGCGTACCGTCAATGCACTGGTGCGCCGCTATCATGTCGACCGCAAGCAGGCGTCCCGAGTCGAGACAACGGCCCTGATCGCCCTGGCACAGGTCAAGGATGCCTGGCAGCTGACCAGCAGTGATTACCAGGAGATGCTGAGCTGGGCCGCGCGCAGCCACGAAATTGGCCTGGCCGTCGCCCACAGCCAGTTCCATCGCCACAGTGCCTATCTGCTGCAACATTCAGATCTGCCCGGCTTCACTCAACAGGAACAGCAACTGCTGGCCTTTCTGGTGCGCGGCCATCGTCGCAAGTTTCCCAAAGACGAGTTCCGTCAGCTGCCAGAGCCCCTGAGTGAGCCCTACCGTTATCTGTGCCTGATCCTGCGCCTGTCGGTGATCATGCACCGCAGCCGCAGCAAGGCACGCCTGCCCGCCTTTACGCTCAAGGCAGAAGGACAGAAAATTGAGCTGAGTTTCCCCAATGACTGGCTGGAACACCATCCGCTGACACGTGCCGATCTGGAGCAGGAAGCCACATACCTGCGCAACATCGACTTCAAATTGAAACTCTGCTGATGCTGGCCGCATTTATCCACAGCTGTCGCGAGGTGTTGAGCGACAGCTGGAAGGTCATTACTACCCTGTTTCGGATCATGATTCCCGCCATTCTGGTGGTGAAGGTGCTCACCGAACTGGGCGCCGATCAGTTGCTGGGGCAGGTATTCGCCCCCGTCATGGGCTGGATGGGGTTGCCGCCCGAAGCAGGCCTGATCTGGGCCAGCGCACTGCTCACCAACATCTATACCGGTATCGTGATTTTCTTCTCCACCGCGGGTACGGATGGCTGGACCCTGGCACAGGTCACCATTATGGGCTCCCTGCTGCTGAGCGCACATAATCTGCCGGTCGAATTGCGTGTCGCTCAACGGGCCGGCTGTCGGCTTCTACCCCAGCTGCTGCTGCGTGTCGGTGGCGCGCTGCTGCTGGGCATCATCCTGCATCACAGCTACCAGATGACTGGCAGCCTGCAAGCCGTTGAGCCCGTAGTCTGGAGCCTGAGCGCGGAGCAGGATGACTGGCTCAGCTGGGGATTGTCGCAACTGGAGATGCTTGCCTGGACCGCATTGGTGATTGTGTTGCTGCTGGCGGCGCTGCGCATACTGCGCCTGATCGGTGTGGAGCGCTTGCTGGAGATACTCTTGCGACCGCTGCTTAAGCTGATCGGTATCGCCCCTTCCGCCCTGTCAATCACGCTGATCGGCATGACACTGGGTCTGGCATATGGTGGCGGCCTGCTGATAAGAGAAGCCGAGCGCGGTGATATAGAACCTGCCGATATTTTCTGCTCCATCAGCCTGCTGGGCCTCTGCCACAGCCTGATTGAGGATACCTTGCTGGTGATGCTGATCGGTGCCGACCTGAGCGGCATCCTGTGGGCACGCATCATCTTCTCACTGCTGATGATTGGCCTGATCAGCCGAATGATGCACAGACTCTCACATCAGCGCTGGCTGGTGCGTTCTGTCGCCAAGACCTAAACCCGCAGTCGCTGACAAATACGGAAGGCAGAAACAAAAACGCCCTGCATCAGCAGGGCGTTTCACATTCGAAACAGGATCAAATCAGGCTTTAGGGCCCGCAGCGATGATCTCTTCGGATACACCTTCAAACTTGGTGAAGTTGGTTACGAACTGCTTCGCCAGGTCGGCCGCTGCTGTGTCGTAAGCCGCAGCGTCAACCCAGGTGTTACGCGGGTTCAGCAGCTTGGTTTCAACACCCGGAACTTCAACCGGCACCGCCAGGTTGATGCCATCCAGCTGTTCGGTTGCACAATCCTTCAGCGCACCGCTCTGGATGGCGCTGATAATTGAGCGGGTAGTCGGGATGCTGAAACGCTCACCCACACCGTAAGAACCGCCAGTCCAGCCAGTGTTGACCAGGTAAACACGAGAACCGTACTCTTCAATACGCTTCATCAGCAGCTCGGCATATACGTGTGCCGGACGCGGGAAGAACGGCGCACCGAAGCAGGTAGAGAAGGTAGACTTGATGCCACCGCCTGAACCCATTTCAGTGGAACCCACCAGCGCGGTGTAGCCTGACAGGAAGTGGTACGCAGCCGCTTCTTTAGTCAGTACAGATACCGGCGGCAGTACGCCAGTCAGATCGCAGGTCAGGAATACGATAGAATCCGGCTCATCACCCATGTTGGTCGCAGAACGTTTTTCAACGTGCTCCAGCGGGTATGCACAACGACCGTTTTCAGTCAGGGAAACATCGTTGTAGTCAGCCTTGCGGTGCTCATCCAGAACAACGTTTTCAACGATCGCGCCAAAGCGGATAGCGTCCCAGATGATCGGCTCGTTCTTTTTGCTCAGGTTGATGGTCTTGGCGTAGCAACCACCTTCAATGTTGAAAACAACACCCTTGCCCCAGCCGTGCTCGTCATCACCGATCAGGTAACGCTCAGGATCAGCAGACAGCGTGGTTTTACCAGTACCGGACAGACCGAAGAACAGAGTAGTAGAACCGTCTTCACCGATGTTGGCAGAGCAGTGCATCGGCAGTACGTCTTTTTCCGGCAGCAGGAAGTTCTGCACGGAGAACATGGCTTTCTTCATTTCACCGGCGTAACGCATACCGGCGATCAGAACCTTGCGCTTGGCGAAGTTCAGGATGACACAGCCATCAGAGTTGGTGCCGTCACGCTCAGGCTCACACTGGAAGCCGGCAACGTTCAGGATCTGCCACTCTTCCTTGCCTTTCGGGTTGTACTCGTGCGGACGGATGAACAGGTTCAGACCAAAGAGGTTCTGCCACGCGGTTTCGGTGGTCATTTTCACCGGCAGGTAGTGGTTGTGATCGGAGCCTACGTGCACGCTGGAAACGTAGTGCTCTTTCTCAGCCAGATACTCTTCTACACGCGCCCAAAGGGCATCAAACTTGTCAGCATCGAACGGGCGGTTGATGTTGCCCCAATCGATGGCATCAGCCGTGCTAGGCTCTTCTACGATGAAACGGTCCATCGGAGAGCGGCCAGTGCGCTGTCCGGTGGTGACAACCAGTGCTCCGGTGTCGGCCAGGACACCTTCGTTACGCGCAATCGCACTCTCAACCAGCTCTGCCGGGGTCAGATTCACGTGTACGCTGTTGACGGTTTCTTTGGTCATTACTGGATTCCCTTGGCTGTTCGCCAAACTATTACCTGAAAGCAAAAAGGCACCTGCGTTCGGGTTAACGCAGTTCGGGTCAATTTTGGGGGCGCATTATCGCACAAAACGGCCCGAAATGGGACCTCAGGCCCCGTGCACATTAAAAATAGGAACTATTCTCATGACAGGCGTGGATAACCTGCTGATTCCTCAATGCATTCGGCCTTCCTGATCAAGGTAGCCCGGTTCACTGAACAAGGCCCGGATATCGGTCTCGTCAAAGTGGTACTGCTGGTTGCAGAACTGACAACCTACATCGATAAGGCCATTCTGCTCAGCCAAAATCGACAGCAATTCTTCTTCGGTCATGAACTTCAGTGCTTCCGCACTGCGCTCACGCGAACAATCACACTTGAACACCAGCGACTCAGACTCAAAGAGGCGACAGGTTTCTTCGTGGAACAGGCGGAACAGCAGCGCTTCGTTATCCAGCGTCAGCAGTTCTTCATCTTTAAGCGTGGACGCCAGCATACTGACACGAGACCAATCCTCTTCACCGGTCTCTTCTGCCGGCAGCACTTGCAGCAGCATGCCCGCTGCCTGGTTACCATCCGCCGCCAGGTGGATCGAAGTACCCAACTGTTCGGACTGCTCGAAATAGGCTTGCAGACACTGTGCCAGCGTCGGATGCTCCAACGGCACGACGCCCTGATAGCGCTGCCCCTGTTCCGGCTCGATGGTCAGGGCGATGCGCCCTTTCTCCAGCAGCTCGTTAAAGGCCAGGGTGTCATCAATTTCGCCGTTATAACGTGCAATAGCCCGCACATTGTGGTGATGGTTACACTCAGCCATCAGCAGTGAAACATTACCTTCACCTTGTGCCTGAAGCAGCAGGCGCCCTTCAAATTTGAGGGTTACGCTGAGCATACTGACCGCGGCCAGCATCTCGCCCAGCAATCGCTGAATGATCGGCGGATACTCGTGACGCGACAGCACTTCCTGGTAACTGGCGTCCAATCCGGCAACTACACCGCGGACGTCGATCTGTTCAAAAAGGATGCGCTGGATTTGATCAGGGTTGCTCATGCAGGGTTCCACAGGTATTGGCCTGGCCAAGCGGCCAGTGTGTTGCTGAAATAGTGTTGCTGAAAAAACGTACGCCTATTTTATCTAAACAGAGCTTTATCTGAACAGGCTTTGTACTATTTCCTTTAACTACTGATCCGATCAGTCGAATTAATCATCCCAGCTGCCTTTTACACGCAACAGTTCACGACGGCTTTTCTTGTCCGGACGGTGCTCGGGCGCACTGCCCTGAGTCTTGCGTGCCAAGGCGCGTTCTTCGCGAGCCTTGATGCTGTCTTCGGTTTCCCGATACAACAACTGAGCTTCACTGGCGCCCCTGCGCTGCTCCGACAGTGCCAGAACTTCGACGGTTTTTTCATCAAACCCCTGCCGCAGGCGAATCTGAGCACCCAACTCAACCGCTTTGCTGCATTTGGTGCGCTGACCGTCGTAATGCACCTTGCCACCTTCGATCATCTGTTTTGCCAAGGCACGGGTTTTGTAGAAACGTGCAGCCCACAGCCACTTATCCAAACGCACGGCCTTGTGTACCTGCTGCGCTTTGTCATGTTCCTGCTGTTCCTTGTAATGGTGGCTCATAACGCGGCGATCACCTCGCTGAAATCATTAGTGGCTTCATAGTCGTCTATCTGTCGCGGTGGCTGAGTCGAATCCGGCTGGGTAATCGACAGCAAATGGGCTATGCCATAGCGTTTGGCCGAGGCCAGCACCGAAAGACTGTCATCTACCAGCAGAGTGCGAGCAGGGTCAAAGGGCTCAACCTCCTGCAACGCACGCCAAAAAGCCTGCTCTTCCTTGGGGTAACCAAAGTCATGGGAACTGACCACCAGATCAACCTGGGTATCAATCGCCGTGACTTCTACCTTGAGTGCCAAACTGCCGCGGTGCGCATTGGTGGCAATCAGGGTACGTCGACCACTGGCTCTTAACGCCTGCAAAAATTCTCGCGCACCGGGCCTGAAGCCGATGCGATCCATGATTTCACGTTTGAGCAAGGCAATGGGCAGGTTCAGCTCCCGCGTCCAGTAATCCAGGCAGTACCAACTCAGGGCACCCTGTTCCTGACGCAGGCGGTCATGCAGCCAGTTGCGGGCGGACTCCAGTTCAAGGTCATGCTTCTGCGCGTAACGTTCGGGCAGAAGTTCGAGCCAGAAGTGCGAGTCAAAGTGAAGATCAAGCAGAGTACCGTCCATATCCAGCAGGACCGTATCTATGGCTTGCCAATCAAGCATATTCAGTGAACACTCTGAAAGCTAACAACAGTTTTCGGATCTATCAGTATGACCGCCAAGCCCGAAATTTTGAAGCTGTCCCAGGTTGCCAGCAGCCGACTGTTTCACATCGAAGCCATGGATCTGCGCTTCAGCAACGGCGTCGAGCGCCGCTACGAGCGCCTGCGCACCGGCCGCCAGGGAGCGGTCATGATTGTAGCGGTGAACGATCAGGACGAAGTTTTACTGATTCGTGAATATGCGGCGGGGCTGGAAGAGTACGTCCTCACACTGCCCAAGGGATTGATTGACCCGGGCGAAGATGCCGAGACGGCCGCCAATCGAGAGCTTCAGGAAGAAGCCGGTTTTGGCGCCCGTGAGGTGTCACACGTACGTCAGCTAACGGCAGCGCCCAACTACATGGGCCACCGTCTGGAAGTCATGCTGGCGCGAGACCTTTACCCCAGCAAACTGGAAGGCGATGAGCCCGAACCACTGGAAGTCGTACCCTGGCCACTGAGCCGTCTGCCGGAACTGTTCGAGCGCGAGGAGTTTTCCGAAGGGCGCGCGATTGCAGCCCTGTGTCTGGTTCAACAACGACTGGCAAACGCCGACTGACACCTTGTTTTTCCCTCACCTGCCCATATAAAGACATTAATGGGCAGGCGCGTTTGCCGATCAGACAACGCCTGATGCCCGTACAAACTGTGTCATGATAATGCCGAACATCGGTGCTATTATCGAGTCACCATGGAGGCACGCCTCCATACACAACAATCAGTTTTATGCTGAACCTGTCAGATATTATAGGGGATTACTATGAGCTTCGAACTGCCGGCACTGCCGTACGCTATTGATGCACTGGAACCGCACATCTCCCAGGAAACCCTGGAATACCACCACGGCAAACACCACAACACCTACGTTGTTAAGCTGAACGGTCTGGTACCGGGCACCGAGTTTGAAGGCAAGTCTCTGGAAGAGATCATCAAGACTGCACCGGCTGGCGGCGTATTCAACAACGCTGCTCAGGTTTGGAACCACACCTTCTACTGGCACTGCCTGTCTCCGAACGGCGGTGGCGCAGCAACTGGCGCTATCGCTGACGCGATCGCTGCCAAGTGGGGCTCTTTCGAAGCTTTCCAGGCTGAGTTCAACGACAAGGCTGTCAACAACTTCGGCTCCAGCTGGACTTGGCTGGTTAAGAACGCTGACGGCACTCTGGACATCGTTAATACCAGCAACGCTGGTACTCCGATGACTGCTGGCCAGACAGCTCTGCTGACCGTTGACCTGTGGGAACACGCCTACTACATCGATTACCGTAACGTACGTCCTGACTACCTGGCTCACTTCTGGGCACTGGTAAACTGGGAATTCGTTAACGACAACTACAACGCCTGATAGCGTTTGTCGTGATCGTACCAAGGCGCCTGCGGGCGCCTTTTGTGTTTATAATGCGGCAAAAGACACGGCAGGGACCGCCATCAAATGCTCACTTCCACTACAGGCAAAACCCTGGTGTTCTGGGTCCTGCTTGGAGCCCTCACCACCACTCTGATTCTGCGACTGGATTACGCCAGCCTTAATCACCACCGTGAAGGCCTGGTGCGTACACTGGAACAGAACCTGCGCACGGGACTGTCTCACGAAGCAGCCCTGTTGCAACACGCCGCCCAGCTGGCCCAGATGTACGACGCCGTACCCCAGCACCGACAGCAACACCTCCAGGCACTTCTGCAGCTATCCACCGCTGGCCAACATCTGCACTTGTTACAAACGGTGAACGAGGTGGATATTTCGGCATTTGAGCAGCAGATGCGGCAACATCAGCCTGCTTTCCTGCTTCAGGGGTTGAGCGCAATGACACCTGCACCGCTCAGCCCAGAGAGCGGAGAGCCTGTCTATCACCCCATTACGCAAACCCTGTCCAAACCCCATACTTCAACCCCCTGGCAGCCTGGCACAGACCCAAGCCTGAGCCCAGTACACCAGCAGGCTGTGCTGGCCGCAGACCAAAGTGCCAGCATCCATTATTCGCAGATTTACCCGCTGCAACAGGGTGACCCGGCAGTCAGCCTCTACTCGGCCCGCCCTGACCAAAAAGGCACGCTGGCACTGGCGGTATCACTTAAAACACTGCTGGACACTCAAGACCTGCCCATCGGCAGCCAGCTCAGCCTGATCAGCGGCGATACCGAACTGGGCCTGTTAAAGGCCGACAGGGATGCCAGCCCACTGTTTTACCTGTCTGATCGCTACAATGTTGAGATTGCCGGTCAGGACTGGCAGCTGTCCTATGCCTACCCCGTGTTCTGGTACCAGCTGAGCTGGGGACCACAGGTTCTGGCCCTGATCCTCAACACCCTCGGCAGCCTGCTGTTTATGGCCTGGCTGCGCCAGCGCGAGGAGACCAGCAGCTGTCGTCTGGAGGGGTTAAAGGTGCGTCAGTTACAGCAGCATTTACAGCAACGCACCCAGGCACTGCAGGAGCAGCTGAATGAAAACCAGCTGCTGACGCATCGCATTCTGGATATTCAGGAGCGTGAGCGGCGCCATTTGGCACAGGAACTACATGACGAGCTGGGACAGTGCCTCACCGCTATTCGTACCGATGCCAGCATGTTGTTGCAGGATCAGCCCGACCCGGACAGCGAGGTCCACCAGCATGCCGCCAATATCGACAGTATTGCCGGCCATATCTACGATGTGACTTATGATCTCATGCACGCCCTGCGACCTACCCTGCTGGATGATCTGGGACTGGTGGATGCGTTGCGCGAGTTGATCAACAACGGACACCTGGAGCGTCAGGGCGTTAGCGTTGAGCTAGAATTGAAAGGTGCTCTGAACGAGATGGGCGAGCGCTACAATATCAGCCTATACCGCCTGATTCAGGAAGCGCTGACCAACATTCAACGCCATGCCAACTGCCAGCACGTCAATCTTCGTCTGGAGCGGCTGGATATCGATACCCTGGATGACCACATTGAACTGGACATCCAGGATGACGGCCAGGGGTTTGACCCGGATGCTCAACAGCATAATCGCCGCTTCGGCCTGCTGGGCATGCAGGCACGCGTACGTGCCCTGCATGGCGACTTCAAACTGAGCAGCCGCCCAGGTGAAGGCACCCAGATCAGTATCAGGATGCCGCTGGTTGCAGCAGAGGTGCGAGGTGTGGCCAAACCGTCTGCAGCAGGATCGGTTGCGCCGCTGCCGTCGGATGCAGACCATCAGACTGCATAAACTGCGGCTTGAGTGCTACCCGCTCCAGCAGGAAAGGCACCAGCGGCAACGCGTACTCTTTCGCCAAATCGGTGTAAATCGAATAGAACCTTTGCGTATATTGCGGTCCATAATTAGGTGGAATGCGTATACCGACCAGCATGACGTCCGCACCTGACTGGCGGCTCAGTTCCACAATCTGCCGCAGGTTTTGCTCCATGATACCCAGGGGCGTACCACGCAGACCATCATTGGCACCCAGCTCCAGCACCACCAGATCGGGCTTGTAGTCCGACAGCAGTCGCGGCAGGCGCTGCAATCCACCGCTGCTGGTTTCGCCACTGATACTGGCATTGATAACGCGGTCGGCCCACTTTCTCTGCTTGAGCTCTTGCTCCAGCAGATGTACCCAGCCTTGATCAGCCGGGATGCCATAGGCCGCCGACAGACTGTCCCCCAGCACCAGCAGTGTTTTCGCCTGCAGGGGCGACACCCACATCAGTAACATGAACAGAATGGAAATCAGGGATCGCATGTCACACCTCAACCAGGAAAAGCCGCTTATTGAGGCCCAAGATGTCGCAAAAAGTTTCAAGACACAAGCCGGAACCGTGCAGCTGTTCCAGGATTTGGTGCTCCAGATTCATCGCGGCGAAAGCCTGGCGATCATCGGTCGCTCAGGTGCAGGCAAGTCGACCCTGCTGAGCTTGCTGGCAGGACTGGATACACCAACCGAAGGCCGTATCCTGTTTGACGGCCAAGCGCTGGATACGCTGGATGACGCTGCCCGCGCCCAGCTGCGTCTGAAACAGATCAGCTTCATATTCCAGTCCTTCCACCTGCTGCCGGAACTGGATGCGCTGGACAATGTTCGACTGCCGCTGGAAATTCAGGGTCGCAAGGATGCCGATACTCAGGCGCGCCACTGGCTGCAACAGGTGGGTCTGGGCGCGCGTCTGGATCACTATCCGGCCCAGCTGTCGGGCGGGGAGCAGCAGCGTGTCGCTATCGCCCGCGCCTTCGCCAGCGAGCCCAAAATTCTGTTTGCGGATGAACCTACCGGCAATCTGGATGACGAGACCGGCCAGCAGATTATCGACCAGCTGTTCCAGCTCAATGCCGATGTTGGCACCACTCTGGTTCTGATCACCCATGACAGCGATCTGGCCGCACGCTGCCAACGCCGCCTGCATCTTCATAACGGCCGCCTCGAAGAGGTCAACGCATGAGTTTGTTGACCCGTTTGGCAGGCCGCCAGCTCCTATCCCAACTGCGCACTACCGAGTGGCGAGCGCTGCTGCTCGCCAGCTGGATCGCCATTGCCCTGACCACGCTGCTGGCCGTATTGGGAGACCGTCTGGAGCGAGGCCTGCTGCGTGAGAGTGCCGCGTTACTGGGCGCCGACCTGGTGCTGAGCAGCAGCCGTCCTATCTCGACCGACCGTCTGGAAGGAATATCCCTTGAGGGGCTGAAACATACTCAGGTCATTCAATTCCCCAGCATGGTAGGCCAGGGCGATAACCTGATGCTGGTGTCCGTCAGAGCCCTGCAAGCCCCCTATCCACTGCGAGGGGAACTCACCACAGAGCCGCCCGGCGAAGGCATACCGGCACCGGGCGAGGTCTGGGCCGAGCCTCGTGTCCTCACCCAATTGGCACTGGGCTTAGGCGATACTCTGGAATTTGGCTATCAGCCGCTGACACTGACCCGAGAGTTATTGGGGTCGCCCGATCGAGGCTCAGGTTTTCGCAGCTTCAGCCCCCACATTCTGGTAAACGAAGCCGACCTTGAAGCCAGCGGTGTGCTGGCTCCGGGCAGCCGTGCCAACTACCGTATTCTGTTTTCCGGCTCAGCCGAAGCGATCAGTGCCTTGAACACCAGCCTTCAGCCAACGCTGGCCGATTACGAGCGTATTCACGCCCTGAGCAAGGATCAGCCCCTGACCGGCAATGCGCTGGGGAACGCGCTCAGCTACCTTAAACTCAGCGCCTTGATCGCCCTGCTGCTGTCGGCCCTGACCATCGTACTGGCCCTGCGCCGTTTCAGCCTGGGACAACATACCCGCAGTGCCCTGCTGCTCAATCTGGGTCTGCGCCCCGGCCAGCTGATTCGTGTCTATCTCTACCAGTTGCTGCTGGCCTGGCTGCTGACCGCCAGTGCCGGTGTGCTCACCGGATACCTGCTGGAGCTGGCGGTCTATCAATGGTTGGCTGAATTGCTGCCACAGGCACTGCCTTCAGCCCATTGGCTACGCTGGCTCAGCGGCGCTGCGCTGGGACTGGCACTGCTGGTGTTGCTGGGCCTGCCACCGATTCTGCAACTGGCACGTATTCCGGTCGCCCATTTGCTCAGGGGGGATGCGCCACCGCGAGATCGTACTGCCCTGCTGCTGCAGGCCGGCTCATTGATCCTGCTGGCCATCACCCTACTGGCATTCCTGGAAGCGCCTCTGGCGGCTCTGGGGTTACTCCTGTTTCTGCTGATCGGCGGCGCATTGTTTGGCTGGCTGGCACAAGCCGGGTTGCAGCTGTGCGCTCGTCCTCTGGCCAAGCGCTTGCTGCTGGGACGACTGTTGTTGATGCGGTTGCGCCAGCAGCGCCAGTGGCATCGTCTTCAGGCCGCCGTAGTGGTGATGCTGCTGACATTGCTCAGCGTGGTCTGGGTCAGCCGTTCTGACCTGATCGAGCAGTGGCAGGCACAGTTTCCGCAAGACACACCTAACTACTTTCTAATCAATATCCAGCCCTGGCAGAAAGAGGCTGTGGATACATTCTTTGCAGAGCGAAAGCTGGAGACCGAACTGTATCCGATGATCCGCGGTCGCCTGACCGAACTCAACGGTGCCGCAATCAAGCCTCAGCTGACACCGGAGCAGCAGGATCACAATACCCTCAGGCGCGAGCTCAACCTGAGCTGGATGGCGGACCGCCCCGAACATAACCCCCTGATTGCCGGTGACTGGTGGCAGCCAGGCGATACCGGCGCCATTTCCATTGAAAAAGAGATGGCACAGGAGCTGGGACTTTCCCTGGGTGATCGACTCGGCTTCGATGTGGGTGGCGTTCAGGTCGAGGGCGAGATCCGCAATATTCGTGAAGTAGTCTGGACTTCCTTCCGTCCCAACTTCTACATCATTCTCAACCCTGAAGCCTTGCAAAACGCCCCGGCGACCTGGATCACCAGCTTCTACCTGGAAGCGGACCAGCGGGGCGTCAGCCGCGAACTGCTGCAACAGTTCCCATCCCTGACCCTGATCGATATCGATCAGGTACTGACGCAATTGGCCGGCTGGCTGCAGCGTCTGGGCGACAGCTCTGCGCTGATTCTGGCGCTGAGTCTGGGCTGTGGCTTGATGCTGTTGGGCGTGACCCTGCTGCAGGCACTGGAGCAACGCCGTTTCGAAAGCGCTCTGCTGCAGACACTCGGCGTAACCGCAGATCAGGCACGCCGTCTGGACCTGCTGGAGTTCCTGCTGATTGGACTGGTGTGTGGAGTGCTGGCCAGTGCCGGTGCCGAAGCGGTACTGGCGATGCTGCATCAGTGGCTGCTGAAGATTCCACCACGCCTGCATGTAGAGCTTTGGCTGAGTCTGCCCACCCTGGCGGCCCTCATTTTCCTGTTGATCGGCTGGCTGATCCGCCGCCCGTTGAAACTGGAGCACTGCTACCGCCAGCTGAGAGCTGGCTGAGGCTGAAGCGCGTGAGGCCAAGGAATTAGTTCTTTTTCCTTACAAAAACAATGCCAATACCTGGCTATAAAAGCGCCAGCGTATTGGCTATAATCGCCGCCCTTGACCTTGATCAATAAACACACACTTTCTAGTGAGGGTAGACGATGGCTCACCATGACGAGAACTTCCGCGATCCTGCAGGCTACGGCTGGATTTTCATCAACATCCTGGCAATGCTGTGGATCACCATGCCGGTCAGCATCGCTCTGACCAAAGTGGTTCAGTGGTAATCACCCCACTGGCGGGCTGTCATGTCTCTACTCAAAGCAGGTGAATGACACGCCACTCAGGCCTTAGCGTTAAGACTCTGCGTGAATAGAGACGCCGAGGCCTGAAAACCGCTTCAAACCGAGCAACAACAACCTGCCTGCTCCAGCCTGAAAAGCACCTTCAAGCACCTTCTGTTAAATCGCTGCGTCCCGTGTTTGATGAACAAATGTTTTATGAGCAGATGTTCGATAGACCCATATTCGATGGGCTAGTACTCGATGACATGCGAGCGCCGCTTAACCGATGCAGCGACCCGAAAAGGGAACCCCCGCCGCAGGTACGGCGGAGGATGAAGCATACACACCTCAGTCAGCCCCCATGGAGCGGAGCGTCTCAGGCGTGGCGGATGGTCTCAACGCCGTTCGGCGTACCCATCAGGATGATATCAGCACCACGGCGAGCGAACAGGCCGTTGGTCACGACACCCACCATATTGTTGATCTGGGCTTCCAGCGCTTTCGGATCCAGAACCTCCAGATCGTGCAGGTCCAGAATGATGTTGCCATTATCAGTGACGAAACCTTCACGATACTGCGGCTGGCCACCCAAAGCCGCCAGCTGACGTCCCACGTAGGAGCGCGCCATCGGAATCACTTCCACCGGCAGCGGGAAAGCGCCCAACAGATCCACCTGCTTGCTCTGATCGACGATGCAGACAAACTCCTTGGCAACCGCCGCAACGATTTTTTCACGGGTCAGCGCACCACCGCCGCCCTTGACCAGATTCAGGTGCGGATCAAACTCGTCGGCGCCATCGATGTAAAATTCCATCTGGCTGACCGAATTAAGATCCAGTACTTCGATACCATGACCGCGCAGACGCTCGGCTGTGGCTTCAGAGCTGGCCACCGCACCGGCAAAACGGTGTTTGATCTTGGCCAGTGCATCGATAAAACAGTTCGCGGTCGAGCCGGTACCTACGCCGATGATGCTGTCATCTTCGAGGCGACCCTGAATATGGTCGACGGCAGCCTGTGCAACCGCCTGTTTCATCTCGTCTTGTGTCATGGTTGTGCCCATTGCTGATTCAATCTGAAGTGCAATTATACGCAACCCGCCGTTGCCCTTGTAGACGCTGACACAGTGAGCCGATACCATTTGGCGAAACATTGCTCACATCGGCCCGTCACCTGCGGCCCTATCGAGAAACAGATACCTGCCTTATGCCACATCGATATATCAAAAAGATCCTCGAAGCGCGGGTCTATGACGCCGCAGTTGAAACACCGCTGGACGAGGCCCGCGGTCTGACCGAACGTTTAGGCAATCGCGTACTGCTCAAGCGTGAAGACGAACAGCCGGTCTACTCATTCAAGGTCCGTGGCGCCTACAATAAGATTTCTCAGTTGTCGGAAGAGGAAAGGGCCAAGGGTGTGATTACCGCCTCCGCCGGCAACCATGCACAGGGGGTGGCACTGTCCGCACGCCTGCTGGGTATCAAGGCCACTATCGTCATGCCGAAAACGACGCCGGACGTGAAGGTCAATAACGTCAAACGCCTGGGCGGCAAGGCCGTGCTGGTGGGTGATGCCTTTGACGATGCCCGTCGTCACTCTGAAAAGCTGATGGAAGAAAAGGGACTGGTCTACGTCCACCCCTACGATGATCCGGACGTGATCGCGGGCCAAGGCACTATCGCCATGGAGATCCTGCGCCAGGAGAGCGGCCCTATCGATGCCATCTTCGTACCTGTCGGCGGCGGCGGCCTGATTGCCGGTGTCGCCGCGTATGTGAAGTACCTGCGTCCCGAAACCAAGGTGATCGGCGTGGAATATGCCGATTCCGCCTGTCTGGCACTGGCCATGAAAGAAGGCCATCGCGCCGTGCTGGATCAGGTTGGCCTGTTTGCCGATGGCGTCGCTGTTGCCCAGATCGGCGAATACACCTGGGATGTATGCAAGGATTGCGTCGATGAAGTGATCACTGTCTCCACCGATGAAATCTGTGCCGCCATCAAGGATATCTTTGACGACACCCGTTCGGTGACCGAGCCTGCCGGCGCGCTGGGAGTGGCCGGTTTGAAAAAGTACGTTGCCCGCGAAGGCTGCAGCAACCAGACGCTGATCGCCATCAACTCAGGTGCCAACGTCAACTTTGACCGTCTGCGTCACATCGCCGAGCGTTCTGAGCTGGGTGAGCAGCGTGAAGCGATCATCGCCGCCAAGATTCCGGAACGTCCCGGCAGCTTCCGCCAGTTCTGTAAGGTGCTGGGCAAGCGTAACATCACCGAGTTCAACTACCGCTACAGCAACGATGACGAAGCGATCGTCTTTGCCGGTATCCAGATTCGTCCCAACCACGACGGCCGCGAAGAGCTGCTGGCTGAGCTGAACGAGCATCTGGATGAAGTGGTCGACCTGACCGAAGATGAAACCGCCAAGCTGCACGTACGCTACATGGTCGGCGGCCATGCGCCGGCCAGCGTGAAGAATGAAGTGGTGTTCCGTTTTGAATTCCCGGAACGCCCGGGCGCCTTGATGAAATTCCTCAGCACCCTGGGCGGACGCTGGAACATCTCCATGTTCCATTACCGCAACCATGGTGCGGCCTATGGTCGTGTGCTGGTCGGCATGCAGGTGCCTGAGGAAGAACATGAACAGGTGGCCAGCTTCCTGGAAGAGATCGGTTACACCTACTACGACGAAACCGACAACAGCGCCTACAAGCTGTTCCTCGGCTAAGCACCCGCCCGGTCATTATTACGATGACCGGGCGACCTTTAGAAACGCCGGATCAGCGCGGCTGGTCCGGCGTTTCCGGTGAATAGTTGAACTCCTGCCGTGTCATCGCCTGCAACGTAAACAACGCCAGCGAAACAATTCCCCAGCTCAAGCCCAGTACCACACCCGCATCAATGATGCCGCGCCAGGGCTGATCCAGCATACGCACCAGCAGAATCAATCCGATAATGCCGCCGGTCAGACAGTAGGTCACGATCTTGCGGCGCTTCTGCGCATGGAAAAAGCCCATGCAGAAAACCGGCGCCAGCAGTGCCCTCAACGGCGTCACGTTCTGTTTCAGGTAACGAATACGTGCGGCGACACGGGGCGAGAAATTTTGCTGAAAGCCACGATAGCCCTCGGCAAAGCCCATGAAGACCAGGCACAGTACCAGTGCCAGCCAGTGATACCACTCGAAACTGCCCATCGGCATCTCCAGCGCCATGCCACCCAGACGATAGATCGCACTGGAGAACAGCAGGCAGATACCGATGAAGCCCCAGAGTGCTGCAATAACTCCGAGCATAATGACTCTCTATCGGATAAACGAAAGCGCGCATTATAGCGCCAATCGGCGGACATAAAAAAACCGCTGCACCGGGCAGCGGTTCAACTCTGTTACCGTCCTGACAACAGAGGCAGGATCTCCGGTTCGGGCCTAGTAGCCTTTCAACTCATCGATATATTCCGGCAGGAACAGCGATATCTGTGGCACATAGGTAATCAATATCAGGAAGAACAACAGCAGGCCGAGCCAGGGCAGACAGGCCTTGATAACCCATATCATGTTGCGCCCGGTGATCCCGGCGGTCACGAACAGGTTAAGTCCCACTGGCGGCGTCAGCATGCCGATCTCCATGTTCACCACCATGATGATACCCAGGTGGATCGGGTCGATACCCAGCTGCATGGCGATCGGGAACAGGATCGGTGCCATGATCAGCAGAATAGCCGAAGGCTCCATGAAGTTACCGGCAATCAGCAGCAGAATGTTGACCACAATCAGGAAGCCCCAGGCCGGCAAGCCCCACTGCATAATCATTTCCGCAATGTTGTGCGGAATACGCTCGGTGGTCAGCACGTGGGCAAACAACATGGCGTTGGCGATGATGAACAGCAGCATCATGGAAACCTTGGAGGCATCCACAAATACCTTGCGCACTTCCGGGTGGGAAACGGAGCGCGGGATCGCCAGCAGGCACTGGAACAGGTTACGCCCGACTGCGCTGCCCATACCCTCACCTTCATTGCGCCAGGCCACGCCTTTCAGCGGACCTATGTCACGGTAGCCAATCACGGCAATCAGGAAGGCATACACCGCAGCAACGGCAGCCGCTTCAGTCGGCGATGCGATACCACCGTAAATGGAACCCAGCACGATCACGATCAGCATCAGGCCGCCCATGGCGATACCACCGGAACGGAACAGCTGCTTGAAGCCCGGGAATGGCTGTGACGGCAGCTTCATGATGCGCGCAGCAATATAGATGGCGATCATCAGCAGCAGGCCCATCATGATGCCCGGGATGAAACCGGCCATGAACATGCGCGAGGCTGATACCTCAGTCGCTGCCGCATACACCAGCATCACGATGGAAGGCGGAATCAGAATACCCAGAGTACCAGCGTTGGCAATAACACCCGCAGCAAAGGCTTCCGGATAGCCGGAACGCACCATGCCCGCGATAACAATCGTACCGATGGCCGCTACGGTGGCCGGAGAAGAGCCGGACACGGCTGCAAACAGCATACAGGCCATCACCGACGCCATTGCCAGACCACCACGGACATGGCCAATGGCATCGATGGCAAAGTTGATCAGGCGCTTGGCCACACCACCGGTGGACAGGAACGCAGACGACAGAATAAAGAAGGGAATCGCCAGCAGGGTGTAGTGTTCAGAGGTCGCCTCGAACAGCTTGAGTGACACCGATGCCAGGGAGTCATTTGAAAACAGCAGAATCGTGGTCACACTGGACAGACCCAGCGCAATCGCGATCGGCATCCCCATCAGCATACAGCCGAACAGGATGATAAACAGCATGGCAGTGGTCATTGGCGCGCCTCCCCTTCTTCACCCTTGAGTTCACGGGCAATTTCCATACTTTCTTCTGCCTCATCGGCAAAATGGAAACCATCCGCTTCACCCTTGAGCACTTTCCAGCCCAATTGCAAAAAGCGAATCGCCAATAGCGCAAACCCGATCACCAGAATGGTCATCACGGTCCACTTGGGAATGGGCAGATCTTCCAGCTCGATGCCAATCATTTTCATCTTGGCCAGATAGATCCAGGAGCCGTAAAGAAAGAGGCCGCAGTAGAACAGACACAGCGCTACCGCAATCAAAGTGACGCCGCGATGCACCCCGGCCGGCAGCATTTTGGCGAAAACATCCACGCCGATGTGAGCGCCGACTTTTACACCGTAGGAGGCACCGAAGAGTACAAACCAGGCCGACAGCAGCAGTGTTACCTCCTGCGCCCAGTGAATACCGGCGTTGAAACCGAAGCGCGCGACCACTTCTGCAAATACCAGCAGCGTCATGGCCAGCAGCAGCAGCGACAATATCGCCTCTTCGATATGCGTTACCAGATTACGTACAGACATAGCTTTTTCCCGGTCTCGGACAGCCCTTTGGACAAGGGGCTGTTGTGGAGCGGCCAATGCGGCCGCCCCGGTGGATCTTGTGTTCAGCGAGGATTACTGATTGGACTGAACAGCCGCTTCGATCAGGTCAGCACCGATTTCGTCTTCGAACTGCTTCCATACCGGTTTCATGGCATCAACCCACTGCTGACGCTCGGCATCGGTGATCTGAATCACTTCGCTGCGACCAGAGTCGATGATCGCCTGACGATCCAGTGCGGCTTGCTCACCGGAAATGGTGTTGCCGTAAGCGATAGACTCATCCAGTGCTTTCTTCAGTTCAGCACGCACATCATCATCCAGACCGTTCCAGAACTCGGCAGAGGTTACGACCAGGTAATCCAGAACACCGTGGTTGGTTTCGGTGATGTAAGGCTGTACTTCGTGGAATTTCTTGGAGTAAATGTTGGACCAGGGGTTTTCAGCGCCGTCGATCGCTTTGGTCTGCAGCAGGGTGAACACTTCAGAGAACGGCTTTTTCAGCGGTACAGCATCCAGCTCTTCAAACTGCGCCTGGAGTACATCAGAGGTCATGATGCGGAATTTCTTGCCCGCAGCATCAGCAGGCACACGCAGCGGATCGTTGGCCGACAGCTGCTTCATGCCGTTGTGCAGGTAACCCAGACCCACCAGACCGCGCTTACGCAGAGAATTCAGCAGTTCCTGACCCTTTTCACTCTGCTGGAAGCGCTCAACGGCTTCCATGTCCTTGAACAGAAAAGGAAGGTCAAATACCTGCAGGGATTTGGTGTACTTCTGGAATTTGGACAGTGAAGGCGCAGCCAGCTGCACATCCCCCAGCAGCATTGCTTCCAGAACCTTGTTGTCACCGAACAGCTGAGAGTTCGGGAATACTTTGACTTCAACCTTGTCACCCAGACGCTCCGCGACCAGATCACGGAATTTCAGTGCCATCTGGCCTTTAGGGGTGTTTTCAGCGACCACGTGAGCGAACTTCAGTTCGATCGGGGCGGCGGTAGCAAATTGGGCACCCAGCGTCAGGGCCAGAGTAGTAGCAGCTGCGGTCAGTAAGCGCATGATGATGTTTCTCCTGTTATTTCTGTTGTTGGTGTCTGCATGCCGGCCTTGTTGTTTGGGGTAACCGATCGCAGGAAACACAGGAGACATAAAGCAAAGCGGGGGCCAAGTACGTATAAAACTGTAAATTAAATTTAATAATCATTAAAAAACAGAAGGTTACGACAAATCCCTTGAGGTAAAAGCCATAAATAATGCCTGTTGATGTGTGCGGCTTTCTACACAATTCGCCAATCACAATGGATGGAAATCCACCCAAATCCAGCTAAAACAAACTCTTGTGGCAGATCAGCTTTTTTTTGCATAGGATCTGTATACTGGTTACGACATTTTTAATAGCTTCTTTTCATTAGCAGCGCTGCTAAGAGATCAGGATGGAATAACGTGAAGAACGCCATTTCAATTCAGCACAAGGTCAACCTGTCCCTGGTTGTGGTCTTCCTGATCATCCTTATCAGCTCGCTGACCACCATTTACCGCAGTGAAACCTCACTGGTCGATAATGTGGTAACCCGCAATACCCTGGACGCTGCCGACTCCTACTTCGACAGTATCAACATCCTGATGCTCAGTGGTGCCATGGCCAACCGCAGCACCCTGCAACAGAAAATGCTGTCCAACGAAGCCATTACCGAAGCCCGTATCATCCGTGGCAAACAGATCAGTGATGTCTATGGACCCGGCAGCGCCGACTCCAACCCGGTGGATGACTTTGACCGACGCGCCATGAAAGGCGAACACGTGATCGAGGAGCTGAACGACGAGCAGGGTCACCGACTCACCGTGGTAACCCCGATGAAGGCACTGTCGGATTACAAAGGCACCAACTGCCTGCTCTGCCATCAGGTACCTGAAGGTGAAGTCATCGGTGCCGTGCGTGTCACCTACTCGTTTGAAGCACTGGATAAGCAGGTCAATCAAAACCTGATCAGCGTCGCGCTGATTGAGTTGGGTCTGTTTGTCGCCGGTATTATTCTGATCAGCCTGCTGCTGCGCCGTATTGTGATCAAACCCGTCAATGCGCTGGCCGACACCATTCACGCGATTGAGCGTGATAACGACCTGAACCAGCGTGCCCAGGTCAATTCCGGCGATGAAATCGGGCAGATGTCCTCGGCCTTCAACGCCATGCTCAGCAACATCCATGACGGCATGAAGCATGTGAACGATACCGTCAGCCGCCTGGCCTCCTCTGGCAGCCGAATCAGCCAGGTTGCCACCGACTCGGCTTCCGCTGTACACCATCAACAGATGCAAACCACCTCAGTTGCCTCTGCCATGGAGCAGATGGAAGCAGCGACGCGCAGCGTGGCCGCCAGTGCCGAAAATACCGTATCGGCTTCCGATATGGCGCTGCAGGAAAGTAACGAAGGTGCACAGATTACCCTGCAGGCCATTACCGCCATCGAGCGCTTGCAACAGAACATTGAACGGGCGACCGATGTAATCCAGAAGCTGGATAGCCAGAGCCAGAATGTGGGTACGGTACTGGAAGTGATCCAGAAGATTGCCGAGCAAACCAACCTGCTGGCGCTGAACGCAGCCATCGAAGCCGCTCGTGCCGGTGAACAGGGCCGCGGTTTTGCCGTGGTCGCGGACGAAGTCCGCACCCTGGCTTCGCGTACCCATAACTCGACCGAAGAGATCAACCAGATCATCGTGGCACTGCAGAACGATGCCAAGGAAGCGGTCTCCGTCATGCAGGAAGCGCTCGAAGCGGCAGGCAACGGGGTTGATCAGGTACGCCAGAGCAACACCACGCTGACCAACATTAACGAGGAAGTTCGCGTAATAAACGATCTCAACCACCAGGTGGCCAGCGCCGTGCGCGAGCAAAGCGAAATGGCCAGCAGCGTTGAGCAGAGCATTACCGAAATCAGTCGCAGTGCTGAAGAGACTGCCGAGCGCTCAGAACACCTGAACCGTGTATCCGACGAGCTGGCACAACTGTCCAAACAGCTGGAGCAGATGCTCAATCGCTTCAAGCTTTAATCACTGCCCTGCAACGCAGAAGGCCGCCCAAGGGCGGCCTTTCTTGTGTCTGAACCCAGCAGCTCACTGCTTGTAGTCGTTCTTATCCAGACCGTATTTCTTCATCTTGTCGTAGAGTGTTTTACGCGGCACACCCAGACTGTTCAGAGTGTCCTTGATCGAGCCACCATGGCGCCCCAGCTCGGTGTGGATCAGCATTTTTTCAAAGCGCTCTACCTGCTCCGGCAAGGTCATGATGTCGGCCTGGGCATCAGAGGTGATCGGCCGGTTATCAAAGTCGAAGGTACAGCCTTCCCCCAGCAGCACATAGCGCTCAGCCAGATTACGCAGTTCACGTACATTGCCGGGCCAGTCATGCAGCATCAGGCTGTGCATGCGCTCAGCCGATAGCTGCGGAATCTCGCGGCTGTACAGAGAGGATGCCACCAACGCGAAATGCTGGAACAACAGTGGAATATCTTCACGTCGTTCACGCAACGGAGGAATATCCAGCCGCACCACGTTCAAGCGATAGTATAGATCTTCACGAAAGCGCCCGGCTTCAGCCTCGGCTTTCAAATCAAGCTTGGTGGCGGCAATGACGCGCAGATCCAGCGCAATCACATCATTGGAGCCCAGTCGCTCGATGGCGCGCTCTTCCAGCACTCGCAGCAGTTTGATCTGCAGTGCCATCGGCATGCTTTCGATCTCATCCAGAAACAGGGTGCCGCCATTGGCATGTTCGAACTTGCCGATACGCTTGGCCTTGGCATCGGTGAAAGCACCGGCTTCGTGACCAAAAAGCTCACTTTCGATCAGGTTTTCCGGCACGGCACCGCAGTTGATGGCGACAAAGTTGTGCTCACGACGTCGCCCATGCTCGTGCAGGTAACGCGCCAGCAGATCCTTGCCGCAACCGGTCTCGGCCTGAATCAAAATATCCGCGGGCATATCCGCCACCGAGCGACTGAGCTGACGCAGAGAGCGGATCGCCTGGGTATTACCGATGATACGAGGGCCGGGCACATCCTGAGCTTCAACCTCGGCTCTCAGGCGCCGGTTTTCCAGCGTCAGACTGCGTTTGTCCAGCGCTCTGCGGACCACATCCAGCAGCAGCTCGGAGGCAAAGGGTTTTTCAATAAAATCATAAGCGCCATCACGAATGGCGCCGACGGCCATGGAGATATCACCATGCCCGGTAATCAGGATCACCGGCAGATCGGGGTCAATCGCCTGCACCTGACGCATCAGTTCCAGCCCATCCATTCCCGGCAGGTTGATATCGCTGACCACCACGCCCGGCCAATCCTCATCCAGCAACATGAGCGCGGACTCAGCCTGCTCCAGTGCCGTCAGGTCATAACCTGCCAGCTCCAGTGTCTGGCCAGCAGCCATGCGGACATGATGTTCATCGTCGATCAGCATTACAGGCAATGACTGAGCGTTATTCATGGTATCTCCTTGTATTCGCGCTCTGCCACGGCCGGCAGTTCCAGAGTGAACAGCGCACCCCCTTCCGGGTGGTTTTCGGCACTCAAACGCCCGCCCAGATTTTCCATGATCCGGTGCGAGATCGATAGTCCCAGCCCCAGACCCTGGCCACGCTGCTTGGTGGTGTAGAAAGGCTCGAAGACCCGCTGAGCATCATCTGCGGCGATGCCGGGACCACTATCATGCAACTTCAACAGAACACGGCCATCCGTTTGTTCGAGGCTGATATCGATCCGTTTAACCGGGCTTTGCTCCATCGCCTGCAAAGCGTTCGATAACAGGTTCACCAACACCTGCTCCAGGCGCAGGGTGTCCCCCAGCACATAGATATCGCTCAGATCAGGCCAATTCAGCTCGACCCCGGACTTGTCCAAACGTCCATACATGATCGACATGGCGCCATCACGTACGGCTTTAAGCGAGGTCGGGCCGGGCTGATCACTGCTTTGGCGCGAGAATTCCTTCAGCGGATGGATTATTTTCGCCATCCGCTCGGTC
Organism: Marinobacterium sp.; assembly: GCA_048264005.1. GTDB lineage: Bacteria > Pseudomonadota > Gammaproteobacteria > Pseudomonadales > Balneatricaceae > Marinobacterium. The sequence goes on along the minus strand of JBLXDP010000012.1, from coordinate 45,124 downwards.
AGCCCCGCAATCTCTTTCAGATTGAATTCCACCCGCTCCGGCTTATCCAGCTTGAGGAAGGCCCCGGCGTTATCGGCATAGTTCCGTATCGCCGTCAGCGGCTGGTTCAGCTCGTGGTTGATACCCGCCGCCAGTTGGCCCAACACCGCCAGCTTGGCCGTCTGAATCAGCTCGTTCTGGGTACTGCGGTGCTGCTGCATCTCTTCCAACAGGCGATCATTGGTCTTGCGCAAGTCGGAGGTGCGCTCCTCTACCCGCGTTTCCAGGGCTTCTCGTGCACGCTGCAAGCGGTCTTCATACTGTTTGCGTTCGGTCATATCGTGCACGGTCAGAATGAAGTGGCGATCCCCTTCCAGTGCCATGCAGCCTATCGTCAATTCAATGGGGAAATGACTGCCATCCGCACGAACCCCACCCGACTCCAGTGTCAGCTCCGGCATATCCTTGCAGGATGCCGCACCGATAACGCGCAGACAGGCGTCATGCCCATCGGGGCGAATCAACTCGGTCACGGGATGGTCACGGATTGAGTCGGCGGAGAAGCCAAACAGTTTTTCGGCAGTCGGATTGAAGGATTCCACATGCCCTTGGCTATCCAGCGTGATCAGACCCGCATGGGTATTGGTGATAATGGCGCTAACCTGACGTTCCCGTTCTGCCAAAGCGCTTAACTCACGACGCTGAAATGCCCTGCGCTCTCGACCGATGCGCCAGCGTGCCTGCAGGAAGAGCACCAGCAATACCAACGCGATATACACGAAGGCTGCCAGCACCATCGCCTGTAGCACCGCCTCGTTCACCGGTGTCAGCCGCGCCATGATGGATACATTCAACCCGGTATCCGGCACCGGCCTCTGCACCAGCAGATATTCGGAGGTTTTCAAACCGTCCAGGGCATTGCCACTGATGCGCTCACCTTCCAGCAGGGTAATCAGCTCGCCGCCCTGTTCCAGCTTCTGGCGCCGCACCACTTCCAGAGCTTCCAGCGGGTGATCCAGATAGCGCAGGCTATCGATGATCCGCTGCAGGTCTGAGGGTGACAGACGGTGCAAGGTATGGAATTTCCACTCCGGGCGGGTCGCAATCACGATAATGCCGTCTTCATCCGTGACAGCGATATCCTGCAGAGGGTCATTCCAGTCACGCTCGATCTCTTGCAGGTCGATTTTGACGACCACGACTCCGACCACTTTTTCGCCCTGCCTGATCGGCCAGGAAAAGAAGTAGCCGCGCTTGCGAGAGGTCGTACCCAGAGCGAAGTAGCGACCGGGCTGGCCCGCCATGGCATCCTGAAAATAGGGCCTGAAGTTGAAGTTACGGCCGACAAAGCTCTTATCCAGCTGCCAGTTACTGGCCGCCAGTGTCATCCCTTCCGGATTCATCAGGTAGCTGTCGGACGCGCCGACCACGTTCGTGATCTGCTCCAGATAACGATTGGCCCGGTCGATACGATCAGGATCATCGGGCTGGGCCAGAGCCTCCCGAAGGCGTGAGTGACTCGCCATTACTTGAGGCAAGTCCTTGTAACGATCCAGCCGTTGCTGCACGCTCAGAACATAACGTCCCATGTTGGACACTGCCTGCTGCTGCAACTCTTCCAGTGCCTGCTGATGGCTAAGATAGGCCACCTGCATCATCACGATCAGGAACAGGATGACGGCCAGCAGCAGGGATAAAGGGCGATAACGCCGCAACAGGCTAAGCCGCATCACATCTTCCCCACGGCATTACAGTGTCATGAACAACCGGGGAGGGTGCTTGAAAAAAGGTGTCCGGAGCCATACTTTAGTCGGGACGTTCGACCCTCCACTGACAAGAGATCAGAATTGATGCTTAAGCGTACCAAAATTGTAGCGACTCTGGGTCCTTCCACTGACGTACCGGGCCGTCTGGACGACCTGATTCGTGCTGGCGTGAATACCGTACGCCTTAATTTTTCCCACGGCAGTGCTGATGACCACCGCAACCGTGTGGAAGCGGTACGCGAAGCCTGCCTGCGAACGGGTGAATCCGTTGCGCTGCTGGGCGATCTCCAGGGACCGAAAATCCGTATTTCCCGCTTCAAGGACGGTCCTGTCAAACTGGCCATCGGTGATCACTTCACCCTGGATGCGGCCATGGATGAAACCGCAGGCACCCGGGAAGCCGTCAGCGTGGACTACAAAGCCTTGCCTGACGATTGTACGCCCGGCGATATCCTGTTGCTGGATGATGGTCGCGTGCAGCTCAAAGTGCTGGAGATCAACGGCAGCCGTATTGAAACCCAGGTGACTGTAGGTGGCCCGCTGTCCAACAACAAGGGCATCAACCGCCAGGGCGGTGGCCTGAGTGCCGCAGCGCTGACCGAGAAAGACAAGCGTGATATCAAAGTCGCGGCCGAGCTGGAACTGGACTACGTTGCCGTGTCCTTCCCCCGCACCGCTGAAGACCTGAACACCGCACGGGCGTTGCTGGAGGCTGCCGGCAGCCAGGCCGAGATTATTGCCAAGGTGGAGCGCGCCGAAACCGTAGCCACACCTGAAGCGCTGGATGAAATCATCTACGCCTGCGACGGTGTCATGGTGGCCCGTGGTGATCTGGGCGTCGAGATTGGTGATGCCGAGCTGATCGGCGTGCAGAAGCACATCATCCAGCGAGCCCGTCAGCTGAATCGCGTGGTGATCACCGCCACCCAAATGATGGAAACCATGATTCAGAACCCGATGCCGACCCGCGCCGAAGTGTTCGATGTGGCCAACGCCATTCTGGATGGTACCGACGCCGTGATGCTGTCGGCCGAAACCGCCGCCGGTAACTACCCGGTGGAAGTGGTCGAAGCCATGACCCGCATCTGTCAGGGCGCAGAAAAGCATCAGCTGTCCCGCCCGGCACCGGTCTCACCCGAGCACCCCTGTGCTCGTACCGATGAAGCCATCGCCCGTGCAGCCATGTACACCGCCAACGGCCTGGACAGTGTGCAAGCGATCATCTGCCTGACTGAATCCGGCTCAACGCCGCTGTGGATGTCCCGTATTCGTTCCGGCATCCCTATTTTTGCACTGACGCGCAACCCGCGCACCATGCGCCGTATGGCCCTGTACCGCGGCGTCATGCCGATGTTCTTCGATGCCACCGCCGTGGCCGAAGCCCAACTGAATGACGAGATTCTGGCGGGGCTGCTGGGACGTAACCTGGTACAGAGTGGCGATCGCATCATCTTGACCCGCGGGGCCAGCATCGGCGAGCATGGCGGCACCAACTCTCTGCAAATTCTGCAGGTGCCCTGAACCTATACGAGCCGCCATGTCCATTGAACAGCAACTGGCGACCGAGCTGAGCATCAAGCCAGCTCAGGTCGCCGCTACCCTCGCCCTGCTGGATCAGGGTGCCACCCTTCCCTTTATTGCCCGTTACCGTAAGGAGCAGACCGGAGCCCTGGATGATACCCAGCTGCGACAGCTGCACGAGCGGTTGGGCCAGTTGCGCGAGCTGGAAAGCCGCCGTGATTCGATCCTGACCCGACTGCGCGAGCAGAATCAGCTGACACCGGAGTTGGAGCAGGCACTGAATGCTGCTGACAGCCGCGCACGACTGGAAGACCTCTACCTGCCCTACCGCCCCAAGCGGCGTAACAAGGCGCAGGAAGCACGGGAAGCTGGACTGGAGCCACTGGCCACTGAGGTGCTAGAACAGGGCAGCCTGCCGCAGGCAAAGCTCAACCAGTTCCTCAACCCTGAGGCCGGTTTCAGTGATGCCGATGCAGTCGCCGAAGGCGTACGTCAGATCCTGCTGGAGACCCTGAGCGAAGATGCTGACCTGACCGGCGAACTGCGCCAGCGTCTCTGGCAGCAGGGCGAGTTTCAGGTCCGTGCCGCCCGTGGCAAGGCCGACCCGGACAGCAAGTTCCGTGATTATTTCGAATACTCAGAGCCCGTCGCCAGAGTGCCTTCTCACCGAGCCCTGGCCGTATTGCGTGGCGTATCCGAAGGCGTACTCAAAGCCAGCCTGCAGCTGCCGGAAAGCCTCGATGGCTGGCCGGAAGAGCAGATGGCCAAACGGCATCGCCTGCGCCCGGCTCAGCTGGACAGCTGGATGCAGCAGACACTGCAACAGGCCTGGCAGAAAAAGCTGCGCCCCTCGCTGGAAACCGAACTGATCAAACAACTGCGCGAGCAGGCTGACCAGTCGGCCATCGAAGTCTTTGCCCGTAACTTGAACGACCTGCTGCTGGCAGCCCCGGCCGGTGCCAAAGCCACTATTGGACTGGACCCAGGCCTTAGAACCGGCGTTAAAGTCGCCGTGATAGATGCCACCGGCAAGCTGGTCGACTACACCACCATCTATCCCCATGTGCCACAGAAACAGTGGGACAAGTCCCTGCATACGCTGACCACACTGGCCAAAAAGCATGGAGCAGAGTTGATCGCCGTCGGTAACGGCACCGCCTCACGCGAGACCGAGCAACTGGCGCAGGAGGTGTGCAAGTCGGTACCCCATGCCGTTCAGGCGGTATTGGTCAACGAGGCCGGCGCATCCGTGTATTCCGCATCCGAACAGGCCGCCGCCGAATTTCCGGATCTGGATGTCACCATCCGTGGTGCCGTCTCCATCGCGCGTCGTCTGCAGGACCCGCTGGCGGAGCTGGTCAAAATCGATCCCAAGTCGATCGGCGTGGGCCAGTACCAGCACGACGTGGACCAGAGCCGTCTGGGCGAATCCCTCGACAGCGTCATTGAACAGTGTGTAAACCATGTGGGTGTGGACGTGAACACCGCCTCAGCCGCCCTGCTCAGTCACGTGGCCGGCCTTAACCGCACCACCGCCGACAACATTGTCGCCTGGCGTGATGAGCACGGCGCGCTGCGCAACCGGCGCCAGCTACTCAAGGTGCCGCGACTGGGACCCAAGGCGTTTGAACAGTGCGCCGGCTTCCTGCGTATTCGTGACGGCGAGGAACCACTGGATAACTCGGCGGTCCACCCTGAAAGTTATCCACTGGCCGAAGCCATCGCCACCAGCTGTGGTCTGAAACTTCAGGCATTGCTGCAGCAAGCCGACAAGTTGAAGCAGGTAAACCCTGCGCATCTGGAAGCCCAGGGCTTTGGCAGCTACACCGTGCGCGACGTGCTGTCTGAACTGGAAAAACCGGGCCGAGATCCACGTCCCGAGTTCCGCTCGGTGCAGTATGCCGAAGGCGTGGAAACATTGAAGGATCTTCAGCCGGGCATGCAGCTGGAGGGTGTCGTTACCAACGTGACGCACTTCGGCGCCTTTGTGGATATTGGCGTACACCAGGATGGTCTGGTGCACATTTCCCAACTGGCCGATCGTTTCGTCAGCGACCCTCATACCATCGTCAGCAGCGGCCAGATCGTTCAGGTCCGCGTGCTGGAAGTGGATGAAGCGCGCAAACGAATTTCATTGACCATGAAATCGGGTGAAGCGGCGCAACAACAGGATGTCCGCCCACGCCAGGAAGAGCGCCCAGGTCCACAATCCAGGCCGACAGAGCAGGCACCCGTAAAAGGCTCACTGGCCGATAAGCTGCAGGCTGCCGGTCTGCGTTCCCGCCGCCGCTGAGCGGATGCAATTTGCCAGGGGGTGGACGTATAATGCGCCCCCTAAGGCTCAACCACAGGAATCACAACGGTGCTGGAAACCCTCGAACACCAACTCGACCGTCTGGCTCAAGCGGGACACGCCGATCTGCTTATTCGTACCCGCCAGGGCATCGAGAAGGAAGGGCTGCGTGCCACTGCAGCCGCTGGCATCGCCCAGACACCGCATCCGCGTAGCCTGGGCTCCACCCTGACCCACGACTTCATCACTACCGATTACTCGGAAGCGCTGCTGGAGTTTATTACCCCGGTACAGGACAGCCCGGCAGACGCACTGGCGTTTCTGACCCAGCTGCACGCCTTCACGTTCACCCAGCTCGGAGAGGAAGAACTCTGGTGTGCCAGCATGCCGTGCGAGATTCCGTCCGAGGACGCGATTCCCATCGCCGAATACGGCAGCTCCAACGTAGGCCAGCTCAAGCACGTCTACCGTCAGGGGTTGAAGTATCGCTACGGCAAGATGATGCAGACCATCGCCGGGATTCACTACAATTTTTCCATGCCGGACGCGTTTTGGCCCGCCTGGCAGCAGCTGGAAGGCAATACTGACAGCCTGCAGGCATTCCGTTCGGCCGGTTACTTCCGCCTGATCCGTAATTTCCGTCGCTATGGCTGGGTGTTGCTGTATCTATTCGGCGCCTCGCCGGCGCTGTCCGCCTCGTTCATGGCGGGCCGCAGCCACAGTCTGCAGCAGCTGGACGACAAGACCCTGTACCTGCCCTATGCCACCTCATTGCGCATGAGTGATCTGGGCTATTCCAACAAGGCACAGGCAAGTCTGAATATCTGCTTTAACCACCTCGACAGCTATGCCGATTCGCTGTCCAAGGCGATCCATACCTCACATCCGGCATATGAAGCGATCGGTGTGAAAGTGGATGGCCGGTATCGTCAGCTCAACACCAATGTGCTGCAGATCGAGAACGAGTACTACAGCGACGTGCGTCCGAAGCGAGTCACCGAATCCGGTGAAAAGCCGGTACATGCGCTGATGCACCGCGGCATCGAATATGTTGAAGTCCGTAATACCGACATCAACCCGCTGTTGCCGCTGGGTATCGATGAGTGCCAGTCACGCTTTATCAATGCCTTCCTGATCAGCTGCCTGCTGGGACGTGCCGATGATCTGGATGATCAGGAGTGCAAACGGGTCTCTGAGAACCACTCCCGTATTGTTAACCGAGGCCGGGAGCCAGGGCTGACATTGTTCAGCTGTGACGGTGAAAAGAGCCGTGATGAACTGGCACACCAGATACTGGATCAGGTTGCCCATACGGCGGCCTTGCTGGACAGTGCAGAAGGTGGAAACGCGCACACTCAGGCGATTGTAGCCCAACGCGAAAAGGTCAATAACCCGGATCTGACACCGTCAGCACAGGTGCTGGCCAACTTGCGCGAGTCTGGCCTGTGTCACAGTGATTGGGTGCTCAAGCTGAGCCGCCAGCATCGAGAAACGCTGCAGTCCCAGCTGTCGGACGCCGCCCGCGAGCGCTTTACTCTGGCAGCGCAGGTATCACTGGACGCTCAAGCTGCCCTGGAGCAGGCCGAGCAGCCCAGTTTCGACGCCTTTCTGGAAAGCTACGTTGCCAGCTGACCTTACTGGGTTACAAAGCTGGTAAAAAAGAGATCGGAGACATGCGTTTCTCCGGTCTCTTCCTTCAACAGCTGCTGCACCGCATGCAGCGCTTTCTCCGCCAGCACCTGCTGGGCCGCGACCGAGCCGATATCCTCGACCTTCACCGCTGAAAACAGAAACACCAGATCATTGCGAATGTGTGCCTTGTGCGCGTTGACCGCATGATGTGCCGCGGGCGTTTCCACCTGGATGGTGACCTCCGCTTTCAAAAAGCGGACCGGCCCCGGGCCGCCAAAATTGGTGACAAAGGGTTTTAGTTCGATGTAATTGATATAGTCCTCGGCCGTTTTTTCCTCCGCCATCAGCGGCTGGAACAGCAGACCGATCAGCATGGCCAGTGTCAGTGCGACGCTACGCCCCATGACTTCACTCCTGTCTATCCTTTAGCCTTGGAGTATACCCGCCAACCACCCTCAGTCGCCACGCTGCAGCGCATATTGCACCCCCTTCGGGCTGGCAGTAGTATGAGGCACAAGCAACGAGGAGGAGAGACCATGCTCGAACAATGTCGTAACGCCAAAGAACGCTGGGGCGGCGTCAGTACGATCATCGATCATTGGTTGGAGGAACGGCAGCAACTGTTGTCTGTGTTCGTAGCCATTCCCAATCAGGAAGCCGGAGCCGCACTGAACAGCTCTGTCGCCGAGTTTTGTGTACTGTTGATGGATTACCTCTCCTCCGGACACTTCGAGGTGTATGAGCAACTGCTGCGTGAAGGTAGCGAGTTTGCCGACGGCGGACTGGAAAAGGCTCAACAGCTGCTTCCCCTGATCCAGAACTCAACCGACAAGGCTCTGGATTTCAACGACAACTACGGTCAGTTGGACAACCCGACCCTGCGCCAGCTGTACCAGCTGTCACTGGGCCTGTCCGAACTGGGTGAGGTGCTTGAAGAGCGCTTCGCTCTGGAAGACCAGTTGATCGAAATCCTGCATACCGCACACAAGGATCTGGTTGACGCCTCGTGAGTCTGCGTACCTGTTTCGGCTGTCTGCTTGCCGCAGGCCTGCTGACCGGGTGCGGCAGCACGACTGACTCCGCATCCGACAGCCTGGCTCTTACGGAGCAGAGCGGCGCCTATACTGCCGATATTTCATCTGACGGTCGCCAGGCATTGGTCGGCGCCGTTACTCATGGCGGCAGCCTCTGGGATCTGAATCAAAAAGCGCGGCAGTTCGACTGGAACCATCAGGCAGGCGTTTTTTCGGTTCTCTCAGCGGTCGATTTCTCCCCCTCGGGACGTTATGCCCTGACTGCCAACCCTCAGGACCTGGTGCTGTGGAATGTCACCACAGGCGCCGCGGAAGGCTTCTGGAGCTCACCCGGTGAAATTCTCGATGCCGAACTGTCACGGGATGGCAATTTTGCCCTGCTTGGCCTGAGCAACCATGAAGCGGTTTACTTTGATGTACGCCAGGGCGGCATACGTTCAAGCCTGCGCCATCCAGCCCGCATTCGCAGCCTTGCGCTCAGCAGCGACGAACGCTACGCACTGACCGGCGCCGATGATTACATTGCTCGCTTTTGGGATCTGGAAAATGGCACCGAACTGAAACGGATCCAACTGGGCAATACCGTGGATACAGTAGCACTGGCACCGAACGGCCGCCTGGCGTTCAGTTCCGGCAGTCTGGATCAAGCGGTGGTCTGGAACCCCGAAAGCGGTGAGGTGGTGTTTCACCTCAGCGGCAATGAAACACTGTTCCCCAAGCGGGTCAGCTATCTGAGTGCACGCTTTTCTGCCAATAGTGATCAACTGCTGGTAGGCCGTGCCGATGGCGTGGTCGAACTGTGGAATATAAACCAGCAACAGGTGCAACGACGCTGGAAACTGGAAAAACGTGCAGCCTATGGCCCCACCAGTACCGGTGTATTGGCACTTGAATTCGGCGCCGATGGCGCCAGCTGGCTGGCAATAGGATCTAACGGTCTGGTGAACTGGCTACGCTAGGCGGGAATTTCAGCGGCATCGAGTGATCCGCTGAAATGGCAGAGCTGTCGCAGCATACGTCGACAGCTCTGTGAAAGGGGCTTACTGTGCAGCCGCCTCATCAGCCGGATTGACTTCCAGCAATTCAACTTCAAATACCAGTGTCTCGTTCGGGCCGATCGCATTGCCCATACCGCCCGGACCGTAAGCCAGGTCAGCCGGAATCACCAGACGGCTCTTGCCACCTTCTTTCATCAGCTGCAGACCTTCAGTCCAGCCCGGGATAACACCGTCCAGCGGGAAGGAAACCGGCTCGTTACGGGCGTAGGAGCTGTCGAACTGAGTACCGTCGATCAGCTCACCGCGGTAGTGAACCTTAACCGTATCAGTTGCTTTGGGGCTCGCGCCCTCACCTGCTTCCAGCACTTCAAACTGCAGACCTGAATCAGTGACTTTCACGCCGTCACGCTTAGCATTGTCGTCCTGATAGGTTTTGCCTTTATCAAGGTTGTCCTGAGCCAGTTTAGCCATGGCCTGACGCTGCTCTTCCATTTTCTGAGCCTGGAACGCCTGCATCACTTCAGCCATCTGCTCCTGGTTCAGCAGCGGAGTTTCTTCGTTGTAGATCGCCTCGACACCCTGAGTAAACGCCTTGATATCCAGGTCATCTACATCTGCCTGGAGGCGCTCCCCCAGAATCAGACCCAGGCTGTAGCTCAGTTTCTGCTTATCGGTTTCCAGTGTATCGGCCTGGACGACCGGTGCAGCGATCAGAGCCCCGCCCAGTGCGATGGCCAGCATGCTTTTTTTCATCATGTTAATCCTTATCTCACGTATGTGTGCGTGCATCTCAAGGCGTTAGTACACCTGTAATTGGGAAAGTTCAGCCGACTTCAGGTGTTTCCAGTGTCGCCTGAACCAATGTTGCCAACAGATCCGTCTGCAGTTCTATCCCTGCATGGCGGCCATAGGCTGCCAGATTATCATGTATCCGCCTATGCGCAGGGCGATCGGAATCAGTATTCCACTGCGCAACCTGCTCATGGAGCTGCATCAATTCAGCCTGCTCAGCCAGCAGCTCGGCTTGCTTCAATGCCTGATAACAGGCATCCAGCGCGGAATTTTGCTGTACATGCTCCCGTGTGCGGTAACGCACCCGGCGCAGAGGCTCGAGCACATCGGTACGCCACTGAGGCGATAATTGCTGCCAATGCGCCTCTGTTAACGCAATGCCACGCTGCCCGGACCAACAGGCCAGCAACAGGGAATTCACCGCTGCGCCCTGCGCCTGAAGCGCCAGACAGGCGGCCTCTACACCCGGTGCAGAATATAGCCTGAGCACATACTGCCAGAGGGGATTTTCCAGTGCCATACTGGTACTATCTCCCGCCATGATTCAGATACAAGACCTAAGCCTACACCGCGGCGCCCTGGCGTTGCTAGCGAACACCACCCTGACCCTTCATGCCGGCTGGAAAGTCGGTATTGTGGGCGCCAATGGCGTGGGCAAATCATCGCTGTTCAAACTGCTGCTCGGCGAGCTGCAGGCAGACGCTGGCGAGCTTAAGCTGCCGGCTAGCCTGCGCATCTCGCATATGGCGCAGGAAGTTGGCAGCACCAGCCGCAGCGCACTGGAATACGTCATTGATGGCGATCACCAGCTGCGCGCAGCGCAGGCACAATTACAGCAGGCGGAAGCTGAACACCAGGCTGAACGCATCGGTGAGCTGCACGCGACTCTGGATGCTCTGGATGGCTATACGGCCGAATCCCGTGCCCACCAGTTGCTGGCCGGTCTTGGCTTCAGTACCGAAGACGCCGCGCGCCCGGTCAACAGTTTCTCCGGCGGCTGGCGCATTCGTCTGAATCTGGCGCAGGCCCTGATGTGCCCCTCCGACCTGCTATTACTGGACGAACCCACCAACCACCTGGATCTGGATGCGACTATCTGGCTGGAACAGTGGTTACGTCAGTACCCCGGCACCCTGCTGCTGATCTCGCACGACCGCGACTTCCTCGATAATGTGGCCGGTCACATCGTGCATCAGGCACATCAGACACTGACGCTGTACAAGGGCAACTACACCGCGTTCGAGCGCCTGCGTGCAGAAAAACTGTCACAACAGCAAGCCGCATTCGAGAAACAGCAGGCCCGTATCGAACAGATCGAGCAGTTCGTGCGCCGCTTCAAGGCCAAGGCCTCCAAGGCCAAGCAGGCCCAGAGCCGCGTCAAGGAACTGGAGCGTATGGAGCAGATTGCACCTGCGCACGTGGATTCCCCGTTCAGTTTCCGCTTTGATGCCAGCGACAAGCTGTCATCACCACTGCTGACCCTGCATGAAGCCGATCTGGGCTATCCGGAGCGTACCATCCTCAAACAGCAGTCACTGACACTGTTGCCGGGTACCCGTATCGGCCTGCTCGGCGCCAACGGAGCCGGCAAGTCGACGCTGATCAAAACACTGGTGGGCGACCTGCCACTGGTATCCGGTGAGCGTCATGAAGGCGAGCACTTACGCGTCGGCTACTTTGCCCAGCACCAGTTGGAAGCACTGGATATGGAAGCCTCGCCTTTCACCCATCTGCAACGTATCAGCCCGGATGCCAGCGACCAGGAGCTACGCAATTTCCTGGGCAGCTTCGGCTTCAACGGCGATGATGCGCTGGACCCTGTGGGACGTTTTTCCGGTGGTGAAAAGGCGCGTGTCGCCCTTTCCCTGATCGCCTGGCAGAAACCCAACCTGCTGCTGTTGGACGAACCGACCAACCACCTGGACCTGGAAGTACGTCTGGCACTGACACTCGCGCTGCAATCGTTCGAAGGCGCATTGATTCTGGTGTCCCATGACCGTCACCTGCTGCGTAACACCGTGGATGAGTTCGTCCTGGTGGCCGATGGCCGCATCGATGAATTCAAGGGCGACCTGGAAGACTACCACCGCTGGCTGGCTCAGCAGCGACGCGATGAACAGAGCCGTGAACGGGAGCAGGCCGCGCCCAAATCAGATGCAGCACGCTCACTGAGCGCGGCCGAGCGCAAGGAGCTCAAGCGCCAACAGGCGGAACAGCGGGCCAAACTGCGCCCTCTGCGTCAGGCGGTCACCAAGCTGGAGCAGCAGATGGATAAGCTGAGCAGCGAACAGAGCGAGGTGGAAAACGCCCTGTCCGATACCGGCTTGTATGAAGATACCCGCAAGGAAGAACTGAAAACCTGGCTGCAGCGTCAGGCCGAGATCAGCCGTCAGCTGGAGATTGTGGAGGCGGAATGGCTGGAGCAGCAGGACGCACTGGAAGCCCTGGAACAGGAGCTGGAGGACGCCTGATCAGCGTCCTTTAGGGGAAAACATCCCTGAGAGCTCAGCCAGAGTTTCAGCCTGGGCACAGACCTCTTCCACCGCCTCCTGTACTTTTTCCGGCGTTAAACCCAAGGCTTCCGGCCATTCATCAGGGCAGGCCGTACGGGGCCCATCACTCAGACCGCGCGCGCGCAGCAGACGGCTGGATTGGTAAATCAGCTGGGCGTAGATGCGCTCGTCTTGATTAGCCAGCTCCGGCTCCTGCTGATAACGCACCGCAGTACTGACTTCACTGGGCAGCTTCCAGCTGTCCAGCAACCAGCCACCCACCTGCTCACGAGTGACATGCAGCACCTCCTGCTCGATCAGGCGCTGCTCCAGATGAGGGTTGGCCTCGATATAGCGTGATAGACGCGAAAAGTGCGGCGGGAACAAATGCCCCAGTACCAGATAACCAAAGTTGTGCAGCAGGCCGCTCAGATAGGCAAGACCCGGACGCGGACGCGGCTCAAGCGTCGAGTTCTGCGCCAGACGCTCGGCCAGCGTTGCGGTGTAGATCGCCTGATCCCAGTAGGACACAGCACCACGCGGCGTATCCTCCGGTAAACGCAGTACCTGACCCATCGCCACACCCAGTGCCAGATTCACCACCAGGTCAAACCCCAGCACACGAATAATCGCATCTTCAATCGAGCGTACCTTGCCCGGCGCGGCGTAATAGGGAGAGGACGCCCACCCCATCACCTGAGCAGACAGACTGGGGTCACGCTTGATCACGGGCACCAGATCATCCACTCCGGCACTGGGGTCTGAACGCAGTTTAACGATTAACTGCATGGACTCTGACAACCCCGGCAGACTCAGGGTGTCTTCCAGACGCTGCTTGACTCTCAGACTGGTGAACTTCTCCACCGCGCGCGTGATAACCACTTCATCCTTGGCACCGGCTGCCGCCTCGTGCGGTTCCTGCGGCGGCAGGGAAAAGGCGCCCTGCATCACCTGCTCATGTGCGGGCATAGCGACCAGATTAAAGCTCCAACCGGAGTGAGGCTCATATCCCGGAACAGCCCCCTGCGGGCAGCTGCTGTCAACGGCCAGCGGCAGGGCAAGCAGTTTTTCCAGGCCGGCAGCAGTCTGCATGCCCGGCTGGGCAAAGAAACGACGTGCATCTTCTGCCTTAACCGGCTGCAGCTCCCGCCCCGTCAGCTGGCAGAGACGATTCAGATCAAGCATCTGCTCACCGGGCAACAGCGCCAGCAGCTTGCCATCACGGTCATGTAAAAGGACAAGCCGAATGGCGGCCATTTCCATTAGAGGCTGGACTGAAACTCCTAAAGACAAGGTCTTCTCTCCGCTTACAGGGCTGGGTTAGGCTTATACGCGAGTATCACACATACTAGAGCAGTCTAGCCTAGGGATTATAGGAACCGGATACAATTATGCAGATCAAGATTTTGACCGCTGGCGGCACAATCGACAAGGTGTACTTCGATGCGCTGAGCGAATACAGCATTGGCGACCCCGCTGCGACCGACCTGATGGCCCAGGCTGGCGTGGGCTACGAATACCGCATTGAATCGGTGCTGCGTAAGGACAGCCTGGAGATGGACGACAATGATCGCCAGCTGTTGCGCGACGCCATTGAAGCCGATGACTGCCGCCATATCGTGATTACCCATGGCACCGATACGCTGGTGCAAACAGCCATGAGTCTGCAGGGTTTGAGCGGACGTACTATAGTGCTTACCGGCGCCATGCAGCCCGCACGCTTCCGCGAAACCGATGCCCACTTTAATCTGGGAGGCGCTGTCGCTCTGTCTCAGGCGATGCCGGAAGGGGTGTATATCTATATGAACGGACGCGTCTTCCACCCGGAAAACACCGTGAAAAACCGCGCCGCCGGACAATTCCAGATCCGCGAATAAGGGAGTCTTTAGGATGCAGACGCTTGCTGGCCTGTCACTGGGCCTGATACTTGGCTTTTCAACACTCAGCCAGGCACAGGAAATCCCCGCCCCCGAACACGCCACAGGGCGCCAGCAGTCCGAAGCCGTATTGGCTCAGCACCAGTTGGTGGTCAGTGCTCATCCACTGGCAACCCAGGCTGGTTATGACATGTTGCAACAGGGCGGCAGCGCACTGGATGCAGCACTCGCCATTCAGGCCATGCTGACGCTGGTCGAACCTCAATCTTCCGGCATTGGTGGCGGCGCCTTCATGCTGTACTGGGATGCCAATCAGCAACGCCTGCAAGCTTTTGATGGCCGTGAAACAGCACCGGCCGCAGCCAACAGCGGGCTTTTCCTCAAGCCTGACGGCACCCCCATGCGCTGGATCGATGCCCTTGTCGGCGCACGCTCCGTGGGGACACCGGGTGTACTACGCATGCTGGAACTTGCGCACAAACAACATGGCACCCTGCCCTGGTCAACACCGTTTCAGCCCGCCATTGCACAGGCTGAAGCCGGCTTTGACGTCAGCCCCCGCCTGCACCAGCTGATTGCCAGCGGCATCAATCCGGGCCTGGGCCGTTACCAGGCCGCCCGTGATTATTTTTTCACGCCTGAGGGTGAGCCACTGCCGGTCGGCTATCTGCGCAAGAATCCCGCGCTGGCCCAATCACTGCAGACCATCGCCCAACAGGGTGCCGATGCATTCTATACAGGCACCTTAAGTCAGCCCCTTTTGGACGCGCTTCAGGAAGGCAGCGACAATCCCGGTGCGCTCAGCGCCCAGGATCTGGCCGATTATCGGGCCATTGAACGCCAGCCCCTGTGTCGCCCCTATCACCAATGGCAAGTCTGTGGCTTTCCGCCGCCAACTTCCGGTGGTGTCACCCTGCTACAGATACTGGGATTGCTTGAGCCTTTCGGTCTGGCACCTGGCGCCGACGCACCTTCACTTGAATTCAGCCACCTGATGACGCAGGCCAGCCGCCTGGCCTATGCAGACCGTGCTCGCTACCTGGCCGATGCCGACTTCGTGCAGGTTCCGGTTGAAGAACTGCTGGCGACGGAATATCTGCGCCAGCGCGCCAAATTGATCGATGTTGAAAAGGATATGGGTGAGGCACAGGCGGGCACGCCTGTAGAGCTGGCACGTGCCGATGACCAGGCCCCCGAGCTGCCGTCCACCAGTCATTTTGTGGTGCGCGACGCCAGGGGCAATATGGTCTCCATGACCAGCAGTATTGAGATGGCCTTCGGCTCGACACTGATGACAGGAGGTTTCCTGCTCAACAATCAGCTGACAGACTTCTCCTTCGTTCCCGAACAGGATGGCAAGCCTGTCGCGAACCGCGTGCAGCCCGGCAAACGCCCGCGCAGCTCCATGGCACCCATCATAGTGCTGGATGCGGAGGGTCAACCGATTGCAGCCCTTGGCTCTCCCGGTGGCAGCCGCATTATCAACTATGTCAGCGAAACCCTGTTACGCATGCTGCACACTGACCAGTCAGTGCAGGCTCTGCTGACACAGGGGCATATCAGTAACCGTAACGGCACCACGGAACTTGAGCTGGATACCGATGCTGAAGCACTCAAAGAGGGCCTGGAGGACAAAGGGCATAGCGTGAAAGTGCGTGAGCTGAACAGCGGCCTGCACCTGATGCGAAAACGTGCGGATGGCTACTGGGAGTCCGGTGTAGACCCCCGTCGAGAAGGGCTGGCATTGGGCGACTAAACCCCGCCAGCCTTAGGCAAGTTACTGACGGTGGATATGGTTAACCGATGACAGGCTTCGCAGCTTTTTAATCACGCGCGCCAGGTGCACACGGTTAAACACGGTCAGTTCCATCTGCACACTGCAGAGCTGACCATCACGCTCACCACTGTCGATCTTGAGCAGGTTGGCGCCGGTCTGAGCCGCAGCCATCGCCAGATTGGCAATCACTCCGCGCTGGGATTCCACTTCCAGTTGCAGTCCTACCACAAACTCTTCTTCGTTGTTTTCCGGGTCGGACCACTCCAGGTAGATGGTCTTTTCAGGATTGTCGCGCAGGTAGCCGATATTACGGCAATCCGTGCAATGCACGACCAAACCGCGACCACTGCTGATATGCCCCACAATGGTATCGCCGGGAATCGGATGACAGCAACGCGCATATTGCATCACCATGCCTTCTGTACCCCGAATCGCCATGGGGCGACCCTGGCTATTCACCTCAGGCTCTACATCCTGGCTCGACTCGGGTCGCAGACGGCGGGCCACCACATAGGCCATGCGGTTGCCCATGCCGATATCCTCCAACAGATCATCTATATTGGAGAACTCCGCTTCGGACAGCAGCTGCTGCAGGGCCGCATCATCCACATCGTCAAGCGTCGCACCATAATTCCCCAGGAACTGGCTCAGCAGACGACGACCCAGTTCGACCGACTCATTGCGTTGCTGACTCTTGAGGAAATGACGAATGCTGCTGCGCGCCTTACCGGTGACGACAAAATTGAGCCAGGCCATGTTGGGCTGAGCCCGGGGCGTCGTAATGACCTCAACGGTCTGGCCACTTTGCAGCGGCTCTGACAGCGGTGCCAAACGGCGGTTGATGCGGCAGGATACACAGGAGTTGCCAATGTCCGTATGCACGGCATAGGCAAAATCCACCGGCGTTGCACCACGCGGCAGTTCCAGAATGCGTCCTTTGGGCGTGAAGATGTACACCTCATCGGGGAAGAGGTCTTTCTTCACGTTTTCGATAAATTCCATGGAGTCGCCGGCGTTCTGCTGCATCTCCAGCAGACCCTGCACCCATTTGCGCGCCCGGTTATAGGAACCCATGGCGGTTTCGGTGCTGCCCTTGACCTTGTAATGGCTGTGCTCGGCAATACCCTGGCTGGCTACAGCATCCATATCACGGGTGCGAATCTGCACCTCGAAGGTCATGCCACGGGCACCGAAGAGTACGGTATGCAATGACTGGTAGCCGTTGGCCTTGGGAATGGCGATGTAGTCCTTGAAGCCACCCGGCACCGGCTTGTACAAATTGTGCACCGCACCCAGGATGCGGTAGCAATCGTCAACGCTATCGGTGACTACGCGGAAGGCGAACACATCCATGATGTCGGCGAAGGCCTTACGCTGCACCTTCATTTTGCGATAGATGCTATACAGGTGCTTCTCGCGACCACTGACTTCGCCAGTCAGGCCTTCCTGACTAAGACGATTCTGCATCGTCTCACGGACCTGCTCGATAATATCCTTGCGCTGACCACGAGCGTGAACAACTGCTCTGCGGATTCGCTTGGCGCGCATGGGGTAATAGGATTGGAAGGCCAGGTCTTCAAGCTCGACCTGCAGGTCACGCATACCCAGACGAGCAGCGATGGGCGAGTAGATATCCATGGTTTCACGGGCGATACGACGCTGTTTGTCCGGCCGCATGGCGCCCAGGGTTCGCATGTTATGCAAACGGTCCGCCAGCTTAACCAGGATGACGCGGATATCTTCCGCCATCGCCAGCACCATCTTCTGGAAGTTTTCCGCCTGGGCCTCGGCCTTGGTCTCAAATTCCAGATGGGTCAGCTTGGACACACCATCGACAATATCGGCTACCGTGGTACCAAACTGGCCCTCGATGCCGCTGTAGTCAATTTCGGTATCTTCGATCACATCATGCAGCATGGCAGCCATCAGGCTTTGATGATCCATGTGCATACCGGCCAGTACATTTGCAACAGCCAGGGGATGAGTTACATAGGGCTCGCCACTCTTGCGGCGCTGACCGTCATGCGCCTGTTCGGCGTAAAAATAGGCACGCCGAACGGATGCTATCTGGTCGGTTACCAGATAGTGTTCAAGGCGATGTGAAAGGGCGTCTATCGTCGGCATCCACGTCTCCGCTCGGATCAAAGGTCGGCTAACGCCGACCGTTCACCCCTGATGATGCCGCATTACGGTCTTCAGGAAAAGATCAGTCCTGTGTCTTGGCGACGTACTGTTCTTTGTCGAGCAGGTTTGCTGCGATTTCGCGCAGGGCAACAACGGTCGGCTTGTCGTTTTCCCACTCAACCTTGGGGTCTTGACCACCCACGGCGATCTGACGGGCACGCTTGGAAGCGACCATTACCAGTTCAAAGCGGTTATCAACATTTTCCAGACAATCTTCAACGGTTACTCGTGCCATTGCGACCTCGAACAGGGTTGGTACAAAGAAAAAGACTGAATAGTTTACGCAGATCTTACTACTCAGACAAGAGTTCGGTCAGCAATGCCGCCTGCTTTTCCTGCTGCGCACTCTGACGCAAACGGCGTGCCTTGAACAAACTGGCCAGCTCATCCAGCGCAACGTCAAAGTCATCATTGATCAGCAAGTAGTCATATTCCGGATAGTGACTCATTTCGCTGATCGCCTCGGCCATACGGCCATCAATCACGTCTTCGCTGTCCTGACCACGGGCGTTCAGGCGTTCACGCAAGGCGGCACGACTGGGCGGCAGAATAAAAGCGGTCACCGCTTCCGGCATCAGCCGACGCACCTGCTCCGCACCCTGCCAATCGATTTCAAGAATGACATCGCGTCCCGCAACCAGCTGCTCTCGCACCCACTGCTGAGAAGTACCGTACTTGTTGCCGAACACCTCGGCATACTCAAGGAACTGACCTTGTTCGATCAGCTCATTGAACGCCTCCATGGAGACGAAGTTGTAATCCACACCATCCTGCTCACCCGGGCGCATGGCGCGCGTTGTATGAGAAACAGAGACAACTACTTGCGAGTCCTGCTTCAGCAGTGCTTTAACCAGGCTGGTCTTACCTGCACCAGAAGGGGCAGAGAGAATATACAGAGTACCGGCAAGTTGTGTCATTGATCTGTTCCGCAGCTGTCAACCAAAGCGCGCACTATAGCCCGCGGCCGGGATGTGATCAAACCACCATCACAGGGCAATGGGCATGACCTGCCACACGCTGAGATACACTCCCCATCAGCATGCCTTCCACATCACCGGACGTACCGCAACTTCCCATTACAATCAGATCCACATCCTTTTCACGTGCGAAGTTGATGATCGTCTTCGAGGGGCGCCCGCCTTTAACGAAACCACGCAGGGTTTCCGCCCCTTCCTTCACCGCATGTGCCCGAGCAAACTCCACGACCTCGCGCGCATACTCCCTCAGGGCATCGTCCGGGATTTGCAGATCCCCCGGCCGCACCATCGACAGCGAAGCCTCGAACAGGCTGTGATGCTTGAATACACACAGCAACAGCACCTCAGCATGGGTCAATTTTTGCAGTTCAATCGCCTTGTCCAGCGCGTCCAATGCCTTCACCGACCCATCCACCGGCACCAGGATTCGTTTAAACATACAGCCTCCTTGCTCTACCCCTGACCTGCTCTGACCTAGAAAGCCAGATCACGCAGGAACAGAGCGATTTGCGGAAATAGAATCAGCAGTACAGCCGCCAGAATCAGCATGAACACAAAAGGTGGAGTACCTCGGATCACTTCAATGTAGGGGCGTTTGAATATTGCGATCGCAGTAAAGATGTCACAGCCAAAGGGTGGCGTTGCCGAGCCGATAGCGACCTGCAGGGTGATCAACACACCCACCAGCACCGGGTCCAATCCGGCCGACTGCACCACAGGCGCAAAAATCGGCACCAGCACGAGAATCACCACGATGGGATCAACAAACATGCAGCCAACAAAGAATGCAATCGAGATGGCAATCAGGACACCTGTCGGGCTGGCCTCTGCAAGACCTACCGATTCCAAGATAGCCTGCGGAATCTGAGCAAAGGAGATGATCCAGGAGAACGCCGCACCTGCTGCCACCAGAATAAAGACAACCGCCGTAATCAAACCGGTGGATTTGGCAATCTTATAAAGCTCTGCCGGTTTCAGTGCCCGGAACACGATGAACTCAAGGATCACCGCATAGAGCACACACACAGCCGCTGCTTCAGTAGGGCTAAACACCCCCCCATAGATACCGCCCACAATAATGACCGGGAAGCCCAACGGCCAGATCGCCTTGCGCACAGCTTGCCAGCGCTCACTCCAGGTCGCCTTCTCTTCCGTCGGCACCTTGTGAATATGGGCATAGATATAACTATAGAGCGCGAACATACCCAGGATCAGCAACCCGGGCCCTATACCGGCAATAAAGAGCTCCGATATAGAGGTATTGGACACCACGCCGTAGATGATCATGCCGATACTGGGCGGGATCAAAAAGGCGATGTCACTGGAATTAATGATCAGGGCCAGGACAAAATTATCCTTGTAGCCCGCCTTGAGCATTTTCGGGCGCAGTGGAGAACCCACCGCAACGACCGTTGCCTGCGTTGAGCCCGATACCGCACCAAAGAGGGTACAGGCAGTGGCCGCACTAATGGCCAAACCGCCTTTAACATGCCCGATAAACTTCATCACCATATCGATCAGGCGGTCCGCCGAATGACCTCGGGTCATGATGTCTGCTGCCAGAATAAACATCGGAACCGCAATCAGGGACGCTGGGCGAATGCCGGCCATGAACTGCTGAATCATGAAATTCATCTGATCAAAGCCGCCGAACATGGAATAGAAGCCGATAAATGCCGCCACGATCAGCGGTATCATCATGGGAAAGCCCAGCAGAAGCAGCACGATCATTGTGCTGACCATAATGGCAGTCATATAGGTACTCCTGTACAGCCGAGGCCGGGCTTAGACCTCGGTTTCATCATCATCGTATCCATCCAGTACTTGCGTAGACAGATACACATCCCGCGCCATCAAGTTCTTGATCGCCGTCAGCAGATACTGAATACCGGTCACCGCCAACCCCAGCGGCACCCAGAGGAAAATCCACCAGACCGGTATCTGCAACGCAGGCAAAATACGCCCGGAATCAGCGACGCTACCGATGTAGCGCACCGAGAAGACGGTTAATGCAAACATCATCATGGCGGTAACAAAGGCGATAAACACCATCATCCATTTACGCCCGGTAACGGGGAGAGCATCAAACAACGCCGACATGCGAATATGCCGACCATGACGCGCGGCATAGCCGATACCGGCAAAGGTGATCAGGACAATCAAAATGCGGTTCACCTCTTCGGTAAAGAAAAGGCTGTTCTGGAATACGAAACGGCCAATCACGTTGGCCACGGTATTGAGCGCCATCAACAGGACACCAGCCCCGAGCATTAGCGCTTCGGCACGTCCGAGCCAGGCATCAATCCAACCCAGGGGGCCAGGCAATGACGACTCATGCCGTATGGAAGGGTTATCAGACATGGCAGTCACCTTGAGCAACGAGTGCCGACACGAAGGTCGGCACTCGGATGAGCAGCATTACTGAGCCTTGGCGGCCTCAAGATCCTGCTTGAACTGTTCCAGCAGCGCCTTGCCACTGTCACCAGTCATCTCGATGAACTTGGCCTCTACGTCTGACGCCGCAGCACGGAAAGGCGCACGCTCTTCAGCGCTCAGGCGTACCACCTGCATTTCAGGCTTTTTCTCCAGAATTTTTTCCAGCGAGCGTTCGCTCAGGCCTTTCTGGTATTCCATGATGTGGTCGAATGCTGCATCCATGGCGTCCTGTACCAGCTTCTGGTCTTCAGCCGGCAGCTCATCATAGAAACGTTTATTCGCCATTACGGCAGTGGTGAAGTTGTTGTGACCTGTAAACGTCAGCACATCGGTTACTTCATACATTTTGGCCGACTCTACCCAGAACAGCGGGTTTTCCTGACCCTGGATGATGTTGGTCTGCAGGCCGCCGTATACCTCACCCCAAGGCAGCGGAGTCGGGGTAGCGCCAAACGCCTTGTAGGACTCAACCAGCAGCGGGTTAGTCATGACACGCACTTTTACGCCCGCCAGTTCGGCCGGAGTCTTGAAGGGTTCCTGTGTCGTTATAACCACTTCACCTTCAGGGAACATCTTCAGCAGTTCCAGGCCATGCTGTGCATACGTAGCCTTAAAGGTTTCGTTGATCGCCTTGCTGTTACGGAAGAAGTGATCCAGCGCTTCATGGGTTTCCGGCAGCAGGTAAGGAATGAAGAAAATCTGTGCTTCCGGAATCAGGGAACCGGTGAAACCGGGAGACTGATCGACAAACTGCAACAAACCGGCCTGAGCCTGCTCCATGATATCAGCCGACTCACCCAGGGTACCGTAAGGAAACAGCTGAATGCTGTGGTCGGAATTGGCTTCGATGTATTCCTTGAATTTAGACGCATACACGCCCTGAACGTCTGTGATGGCCTCCTCGAATGCGTAGCGCCAGGTGGCGGCTTCTGCCGAGAGAGTTGCACCCAGTGTGGCCATTGCAACCGTGCAGGCACCCACCAGTTTTTTCAGCTTGGTCATATCAGATCTCCAATCGTCAATTAATCGCACAGCCTCACTTCAGATAAGCCATGCACGGGCTGTTTCGCTCAGTACAGAACAAATGTTTAGCATATCTAAGTATAAATTTACAAAAAAACGCCTGGTTTAAATACAATTACTGCCCAAAAACCAGTGTAATAAGCTGATAATACTGAAAAACCCACACATAACTCAAAAACAGCAAGGACAGAATATAAAGCAACGCTATGCAAATTATATTTTGAAATCAGGTGCGTTTTCCGATCTCAGTGGCGAACAGGCTCACCAATAGCCGCTCATGAATGCACCGACAGATATCCTGTCCAGCTTGCTGCTGCCTTAAACAGCGATCCGAGTCATGGCTGTAACAAAGTGATCACCAAAACCTGCTGTAATTTGTCGCTACAACTCAAAGATCCGAGGATAGATTCATGCTGGGTAATATTAGTATTTGGCAATTGGTAATCGTACTGGCCATCGTAGTACTGCTGTTTGGCACCAAGCGCCTGCGTACTCTGGGCGGCGACCTGGGTGGTGCACTCAAAAGCTTCAAAAAAGCCGTCAATGAGCATGATCTGGCGACAAATGAACAGGATAAGCTCAACCAGGCAGATGCCCAGTTCAATACCGAAAGCAAGCCCGCGGCCATCACCGAACCCGCCCACAACAAGTAAGTGCTTGCCATGGTTGATATCGGTTTTACCGAACTGCTGACCGTAGGTGTCGTTGCTCTACTGGTACTGGGTCCCGACCGTCTCCCGGTTGCGGCCAGAACCTGCGGCCTCTGGCTGGGCAAAATCAAACGCTCTCTGGGCGCCATCCAGTCAGAGATAAAGGAAGAGTTGCGTGTGGAGGAGCTTAAGCAGGCCGCAGCACGCAAACGCTCGCAGCTGGAGCAGGAATACGAGCCGGTAAAACGCTCTTTCGGCTCAATGGGCGCCAATGAGCAAACAACGAGCGCGACAACTGACACTGCGGCAGACACCCGCAGCGCCACACCTGAGGCTCAAGAAACCCCATGAGTGAACACTCTGTCGACAGTGGACAGCCTCTGATCAGTCATCTGGTGGAGCTGCGCCAGCGGCTACTCTACTGCGTACTGGCCGTACTGATCATTTTTCTGCCGCTGTTCTATTTTGCCAATGAGCTCTACGCCTGGGTGTCCGAACCACTCAGGCTGCTGCTGCCTGAAGGCACCAGCATGATCGCAACGGATGTAACTTCACCTTTTTTTGCGCCCTTCAAACTGACGCTGGTACTGTCGCTGTTTCTGGCGATGCCACTGGTGCTGCATCAGGCATGGAGCTATATCGCTCCGGGCCTGTACAGCCATGAGAAACGGCTGGCGGCACCCATACTGTTGTCGAGCATCCTGCTGTTCTACATCGGTATCAGCTTTGCCTACTTCGTGGTCTTTCCGCTTATTTTCGGCTTTTTCACCAGTGTGGGACCGGAAAGTGTGGCGATCATGACTGATATCGATAGCTATCTGAACTTCGTGCTGAAGCTCTTTTTTGCCTTTGGTGTGGTGTTTGAAATCCCGGTGGCGACCCTGTTACTGGTCGGCTCTGGCATCACCACCGTGCAGGACCTGAGTGGCAAACGCCCTTACATCATTGTGGGCTGCTTTGTTGTTGGCATGCTGCTGACGCCACCGGACCTGATCTCACAGAGCCTGCTGGCGGTACCCATGTGGCTGCTGTTCGAACTGGGCATCGTCATGGTGCGCATCCTGATCCGGCCTCCTGTTGAGGAAATGGAAGAAACCGCCTGACACTCCAGGCTGGTGTTACCAACGCCAGCCTCGTTTGATCACTTCACTGCCCTGTCGACTCAATCCGATCAGCCGAGCCGGTTCAGCCAGGCTGCTTTGTGCAGCAATCCGCCCCTGCAACCGGCTTCGGCGCGTGTCCAGATTCGCCACAAAGCTCAATGACTGCCCCTCGCCCTGTGTAGTCAGCTTCAGGGTCGGTGCCTGCGAGCAATCCAGACTCAGTTGCACCTGCCCAAAATCCGCCGGCATTGGCGTCACCAACTGCATGGCATCACTGAACAGACCGCCCTGTGACCCTGTGCACTGACCCAGACGTCCTTGCAACAGCAAGGCACCCTGCCAGTCACCCTGCCAACGGAAAGCCTCACTTGGAGCAGCCCGCTGTACCAGTCGACCTCGCTGGGGCTCAATGCTGGCCTGCCATTGCCAGGGCCACCCCTGAGCGTTCACGTGCCAGCGCTGGCCGGACACGTGTATTCCGGCCTCCAACCGTAATGGCCAACCCGGAACCAGTTGCCAGTGTGCCGAACGTAGTTCCCAGCCGGGGCCGGCAACGCGAGAGATACGCCCCTGCCACAAGGTACCCTCAGCTTGTTCAAGCTCCAGATCCCCGGGCAGTTCCATTCGAGCCAGCAGCGATGCCAGGGGCACATTCAGCAGGAACGTCAGGCAAAACACCAGGACCGCAACGAAGGCACAGACGGCTAACCAAAGACGGCTCATAACGGTCATTGCATTCCCTCCTATGGAGCCATGACAGGCGCAACGGGCTGCACTTCAAGCTCAAATGCAAACTGATTATCCTGTAACTCCAGCGACCAGCGATGGCTATACCAGCCCAAGGAGGCCAGTGCTTCCAGCAGGCTTTGCACCGCTGCCGGAGAAGAGCCTCTACCCACTAAGTGCCACCCCTGATCCAGCGCATTGACCTCACTCAGGACGAGAGTTCGGGCCTGTGCCATCGCCTGAATCTGGTCAGCACTCAGCTCAGCACTGCTGATCAGTTGATTGCTGAGCTGATACAACTCCTCCCAGCCTTGCTGGTGCCGAAAAGCACTGACGGCGGATTCAGCCAACAGCCACCCCGACAGACAAAGCGCCAGCACACCTCCCAACATCAACCGTTTGCGTTCCCCTTCGGGTCTGGATCGCCAGGCACATCTCAAAGCACTCATGAGCGCGCTCATAATGGTTTCTCCTCGCCATTGAGAGTCAGTTCATACAGGGGTGTGACGGAGTCTTGCACGCGCTGCCACTCAAGCGATGCCAGAGACGCCCACTGCGGTTCCGGCTCCGGCAGCACAGCCGCTCCTGTTCCCTGCCAACTCAGGACTATGCGGGGTGTTTGCGTCTGCATTTCAAGGTGTTGTAGTTGCCAGCCTGAAGTTTGCTGAAGCCAGGCATCCAACTGCCGATAAAGCAATGATGCATCATCAAGACGAAGTAAAGGCTCACTCTGCTGATTAAGACGCCGTCTTAGCTCACGACGAACCCGATTTTCTGAGGCACCCTCAGGTAATCCCAGGCGTTCGGTAACCGCAACGCGATAGGATGATTGAGTGGTCCAATTTTGACCGGCCGCCGCCAATCCAAAACAGCCAAGTGAGAGTACTAAAGCTGCCAAAGGGATCCTCAGAGAACGCCATAGCGGAAACAGCCGGGTGAGTAGAGCTGTATAACCGTTGGGCCTTTCAAGGGCCGAACGGGACCCACGTTTTCGCGGCAGCAATGAGGTTTCCTCAGCGCCTGCCAGATCGGCCAATTGCGTCAGCTCAGCCCGGATGTCCCCGGCACTGCGCACAGTGTCTGGCTGCCAGCTTTGCGGCAGGGGTGGCAGTTCGGTATCAGGCCAGC
Source organism: Marinobacterium sp. (assembly GCA_048264005.1). Lineage (GTDB taxonomy): Bacteria > Pseudomonadota > Gammaproteobacteria > Pseudomonadales > Balneatricaceae > Marinobacterium. The sequence continues at coordinate 18,736 of JBLXDP010000012.1, read as the reverse complement.
TCAGCACTCCACCTGCTTGATCTGGAAGCGAAGGCTTTATCAGCGTAATCGCTCCCTGTTGCCGCCAGAGTAGAACACCGGAATCAGGATCGGCCAGACGTTGGAAGTCAGTCACGATGGCGTTGAGCCTGATACCTGCCTGTTGAGCACAGTGTTGCCAGCTTTCCAGCTTCTCGCGGGCACAGGCCACCAACTGCAAACGTCCATGCTGACGACCGATACAGCTCAGGTGCTGCGCAGATACGTCCCCCATTAGCTGGTCTTCCAGCAGCAGTGGGTATTCACTTTCTTTCAAGCCCGGCGGTGCTGACACATCGAATACTGCATAATCGGTTGCCCCCAGTACCAGCGTCGCGGGCAGTGTACGCACAGGTTCTGGAATTTTTCCAAACCCCATCTGGTCAGGCTGTCCCGGCTGGCGCGCCAGCCAGGCCCAGAGCAGCTGAGAAGTACCTTCAGGCACACTCCTCAACAACAGCTCGCCCTTGCGCCGTTTAATAAATCGCGGCAAACCTTTCTCGGCTGCGTGGTCGGTGCTTTGCTCGGAACCGGCGTTATTCATAGTTGATCACTGTTAGTCTCGACGTTCGATTCCCGGCAGCACAAAGGTGCACTGATAGGCCCCCTCGGGCGCCGCCGCCATATTGAACTGCAGGCGAACAGCCTCATTGTCTTCAGGCTTGTCCGACGGAAACCCCTGCCAGCGGCCTGCAGCACGAAAAGTCAGACCGACCTCCCTGACCTGATCATAGACTTGGAGCCGACGCCAAACCGGGGCTTGAACGCTATCCAGATCATCACTGACCTCCAGCCAGAGCCGCTCCTTTTGCCACACCAGCGCCTGACGCTGAACCGCACTGAATCGATGCCCCGGTATGCGATCCTGATCCTCCACCAAACTGGCTAATCCCGGACCTGCCAACGCGACCCATTCCAACCGGCGCCGGTCCGGCTGCCAATCCAAGGGTGCGTTATACAAAGGCAATCCGTGTGCCTGCAGTGGTCGCTCAATCAAACCGGCAAATCTCTGCTCAAGCAGCTCACATAACGCCAGTACCTGAGCATCAGGACTGTCAGCCAGGCTCCGGTCCTGACGCAGCCCCACCCATACATCCATCTGCGTGGCCAGCATCACACCCAGCACGGCGGTCAAGGCCAATGCCAGAAGCATCTCGATCAAGGTCAGCCCCTGCTGTTTCAACGTCACTTTCAAGGTGCGGCCAAAAAGAGGCTGTAGTGGGCCGTTTCAGATCGACGCTGAGCATCCGAGAAAAGGCTCAGTTCGGCGCGACGCACTGACCTGAGCCCGGTTGCGCTGATCTCGGCCTGCCAATAACAGGTCTGTCCGCCCTGACGCATTTCACCCTGCACACGTCCGGGTGCCGGCCAGTAACGCTCCAGCTGAAACACAGCCATTAGTTCACGGGCGCATAGAGTGGCACGGGTGCGCAGCTGCCCACTGACGTGAATTTCCACACGCTGGCTGACCACTTGGGCAACTGCCACGGCCATCACACCGGCGATAAACAGCGCCACCATCACTTCGATCAATGTAAATCCCTTATGCGCCCGCATCAGGGGGTATCCCTGTGCCACTGGCCCTCTGGATCAATACGCGCCGAACCACCCGGCCACTGCCAGCTCAACTCGGGTCCCAGCGTTTCACCATCCGGCGACCAGATACGGTACAGCGCCAGCCCATCGACGTTGGTCAGCAACGGCGAACCCAGCAGCTGAACTGTCTCAGACCAGTCTCGGCTGTCACCCGGCCCTTCACGACCCAATTCGACCCATTCCGGATCAGGCACCAGAGTCCGTAATCGCATGAAGCGATAGCCACGTTCAGTCCACGCCAACCCCAGCACCCAACCTCGACGCCGAGCCTGAGATTCGGCATCTGACATACGCACCACCAGCCGCTCCAGCTGCGCTTCATAGGCCCGTCCCGGATCGCCACCCAGACTGGCGACCGCGAGCGCACTCACCAGCCCCATCAGTGCCAGTACCAGCATCAATTCCAGCAGGCTGAATCCGAGAGATGGGCGCATATTGCTGTTCAGCCTTACAATGCCCAGTTACCGATGTCAGCGTTATCCCCTTCACCGCCGGAGGCGCCATCTGCGCCCAGCGAGAAGACATCGAAACGGCCATATTCGCCCGGTGTACGATATTGATATTCCGCCCCCCAAGGGTCTTCCGGCAGACGGCGGATGTAGCCCTCGGCACGGTAGTTGCGTGGCTCAGGCCCCACCGTCGGTCGCTTAAGCAGCGCTGCCAGGCCCTGCTCTGCGGTTGGATAACGCAGGTTGTCCAACCGGTACATATCCAGTGCCTGCTCCAGTGATGCCAGATCTGCCTTGACCTTCTGCTCCACCGCCTTGTCCTGATTGCCCAGCACATTGGGCGCGACGATGGCGACCAGCAGGCCGATAATGAAGATCACCACCATGATTTCCATCAGGGTGAAGCCTTGCTGCTGACGATGCTCTGTGGCGTATGTGTTGATAGTAAGCGCTGACATTGCGACCTCCATCCCGTTACGAAAGTTAGAAATTCAAAGCCTGGTTGAGCTGCATGATCGGCAATAGAATGGCCAGTACGATGAACAGCACCACCCCGCCCATAAAGAGCACCATCAGCGGTTCAAACAGCGCCAAAGTGGTATCCACGCGCTGACCAAAGCTGCGCTCCTGATCACTGGCGACCCGTTCCAGCATTTCATCCAGCCGACCGCTGGCTTCACCGCTGGCGATCATGTTCACCATTAACGAAGGGAAATAGCCGCTCTGCGCCAGTGCTCGATGCAAGGCCTGACCCGCGCGTACCTCCTCGGCACACTCACGCAAGGCCGACTGAAGCACGCGATTGCCGAGGGTATCGACACTGACCCTGAGCGCTTCCAGCAAAGGCACGCCGCTGTTCACCAAAATAGCTAACGCCCGTGACAGCCGGGCACTGTCGAGCAGGATGAACAGGCGACCCACGCGGGGCAGTCGTAACAGTCGCTGGTGCAGTCGCACCTTCCACACATCAAGACGCAGCAGCAGACTTATCCACACCCCGGCCAGCAGCAGGCCCACTAATACAAATGGTCCCAGCGTCACCAGTGCATCGCTGAAGCCGATCAGCAGGCGTGTAATCAGCGGCAGTGCCTGCCCCGAATCGAGCAGCTGCTCGGTCAGCTTGGGCACCACAAAGGTCATCAACCCCACGACCACCGCCAGAGAGACCAGCAGGAGCACACCCGGATAGATCAGCGAGGTCTGTGCCTTGTGCCGTTGCCGCTGCACCTGCTCCTGATAATCCGCCAACCGCTCCAGCACCTGGCCCAGGCGTCCACTGCGCTCTCCCGCTTCCACCAGCGCGCAATACATGGGCGAAAACCCGGCACCGCTGCGACGCAGGCTATCCGCCAGGCTGTAGCCCTCCTGAATTCGCCCCTGCAACTGCAGCAACAGGGTGCGGCTGGACGTCTGAGTCACCTGCCCGGCCAGGGTTTGCAGCGCCTCTCTCAATGGCAGTGCCGCCGCAATCAGGGTCGCCAGCTGGCGCGTCAGCTCGACCCGTTCGCCGTGTTTAATCTTCAGGGTACGTGACTTGTGGGCGCCTTTTTCACCAGACGCCGTATCCAATGCTGCGGCTTGCAGCTGGCGTGGAAAGAGCCCCTGGTCACGCAATATCTGCCGTGCCTGGCGTTCACTGTCAGCCTGAATCAGGTCTCGTATCTGCTTCCCCTGGGCATCCAGCGCCACATAGCGGAAAGTCTGCATCAGTGACTCCCCTCGGCTCCTTGCACCGCTCTGAGCACTTCCGCCAAGGTGGTTTCACCTTCGGCGAGGCGCTCAATGGCCGCGGCTGTCAGACTCTGATGCCGGTGCCCCAGATAGCGTGCCAACGCACCTTCGCTTTCACCGATATGAATGCGTTCGGCCAGATCGCCATCAATGGGGATAAATTCATACAGGCCTGTACGGCCCCGAAAACCACTGCCATGACAGCTATGGCAGCCCTTGCTTTGAGGCAATTCGGTTAACCGATCCAGACCCGGCAGCAACCGACGCTCGGCGTCGGTGATCGGCTGCCAGTCACGGCAATCAGGGCAGAGACGGCGCACCAGGCGCTGCGCCATCACACCCTTGAGCGATGACGCCAACAGGAAAGGCTCCAGCCCCATATCCAGCAAACGGGTAATGGCCCCCAAGGCACTGTTGGTATGCAGCGTGGAGAGCACCAGATGACCGGTCAGGCTGGCCTGCACGGCAATTTCGGCAGTTTCCCGGTCGCGGATCTCACCGATCATGATGACATCGGGGTCCTGACGCAGAATGGCTCTCAAACCACTGGCGAAGGTCATACCCGCACGTGGGTTAAGCGGCGTCTGGCCAATGCCGGGGATGGCGTATTCCACCGGGTCTTCCACCGTCAGAATATTGCGCAAGCCATCGTTGAGGCTGTTCAGGCAACTGTACAGCGTGGTGGTTTTGCCCGAGCCGGTGGGACCTGTACTGAGGATGATGCCATTGGGCCGCGAAAGCGTACGCTCCAGTGGCTGGAGTACCCGGTTCGGCATACCCAGATGCTGCAGTGACAGGCGTGCAGCCTGCTTGTCCAATACACGCATCACCACACGCTCGCCGTGAATACCGGGCAGGGTGGAGACACGTATATCGATTTCACGGCCACCGGCACGCAGGTGGATACGTCCATCCTGAGGTGTACGCTTCTCGGCGATATCCATCTGTGCCATCACCTTGATGCAGGACACCAGCATGGATGAGAGCGCACGGGGAGGTCGCAGCATTTCACGCAGCTGGCCATCGACACGAAAGCGCACCCGCACCGAGTCTTCAAAGGTTTCGATATGCAGGTCGGAAGCCCCCAGACGGATGGCTTCGGCAAAGAGCCCGTTGATCAGACGAATCACCGGCGCTTCATGTTCACTGTCGAGCAGATCACCGCTGCTGGGCAGATCGCCCATCAGTTCCTGCAGATTGACCTGATCGGTCAGCCCATCCAGCAGGGCTTCGGTGCTGCCCTCACGGCTTTCATACACCGCGGTCAGGCGTTGCTCGAACTGCTCGGCATCCAGCCACTGGCAGCATTCAGGCATACCCTGTGTCCGCTGCAGCTCCTGCAGCATCACAGGATTCAGGTCCGGGCCGCAGAGCAGTTGCCTCTGCCCCTGCTCTTCAATCAGGCAGAAGCCGGACTGGCGGGCCTGACGGTAGCTCAAGAGCGGACGGCTCACAGCCCATCTCCAAGCCGCGCACGCGAGGCGGGAAAATAGGCTTTCCAATCGGCAGGCATGGACAGATCCAGACCGGCATTGAGTTCGCCCACCTGTTCCTTAAGCTGGGCATGTACATCGGCATACTTTTCCCTGCTCAGCTGCTCCAGCAGATGAGGGTCACGCACGATACGGGGACGGATAAATACCAACAGATGTTGCTTGCTCTGAGTTTCGGCATCCGAGCGGAAAGCAGCGCCAATGCCGGGCAAATCACCTAACAGCGGCACCTTTTGCTGGCTGCCGTTGCGCTCATCACTGATCAGGCCACCCAGTACCACCAACCCCTGATCGTCCACCATCACACTGGTACGGATTTCACGTTTATTGGTGACCACATCACTGGCGCTGGCATTATCCGCAATGGAGGAGACTTCCTGCACGATATCCAGGCGTACCGAGTTACCCGCGCTGATCTGGGGCTTCAGCGTCAGCTTGATCCCCACATCCTTGCGCTCAATGGTCTGATAGGGATTGGAGTTGTTCTGTGTCACCGATCCGGTCACAAAGGGCACTTCCTGACCAACCAGAATGGACGCTTCGGCGTTATCCAGTGTCAGCAATGTCGGCGTCGACAGCAGGTTAAATCCGCTTTCGCTCTGCAGCGCATTCAGTAAGGCCGCAAAACTGAGACCCTGCCCTATCCGGCCCACCCCGGCGGTAATGCCCTGCATACCGGTGAGCAATTCACCCAACGCACCTGAATCCTGACTGGCGACCGCCGCGCCGATGGCGTTCAGGCTGGTGGTATTGCCAAAGTTGGTGCCCGCCAAGGGCAGGTTGCTGCCGGACTGATCCCAGAACAGCCACTGCATGCCCAGCTGATTGGCACGGGAGTCCGATATTTCCGCGATAATCGTTTCAACCACAACCTGAGCACGGCGAATATCCAGCTGATCGATAATGCGTTTGTAGCCTGCGATCTGCTTATCTTCACCCAGGAGTACGATGGCATTGGTGCCCTCGTCAGCTTCAAAGCGAAATTCGTTGCGACCGGCAAGGGAACCGGTTGTTCCAGTTTCAGTGCTTGCAACGGCTCCCGCCTGCAGCTTGCGCAACACTGCCACGACGTCGGCCGCGCGGGCATGACGCAGATAGATCACTTCGGAGTTTTCCGTCACCGCCACCGGCTTTTCCAGCTGCGCCAGCAGGGCATCGATACGATCCAGATTGCTGCGCCAATCGGTGACCACTAGCTGATTGCTGGAGGGTAACGGCGTAATCACACCCACCTTGGGATCAACTAACGGCTTGAGGGTACTCAGCAGTTCTTCCGTATCCACTTCACTGAGGGCATACACCCGCGTCAGCATCTGATCACCCACTCTGGACACACGCTGACTGGACGCTTCCACCGGCAAGGGCTCCAGCCGTGCGGCCTGATCCGGCAACAACTTCACACGACCGTCACCCAACTCAACCGCAGCGATTCCTTGAGTGCGCAGCTGCGCCAGAAACACCGAGTACACCTCATCCGCCGTCAGCGCCTGAGGGCTGTAGAGACTGACACTGCCCTGCACACGCGGATCAACAATCAGTGTGCGACCGGTGATACGGCCAATGCTGGTGATGAACTCATTAACGGGGACCTGCTCGAAATTGATTTCGTAACGGGTTTCAGCCAGAGCAGAAGTGCTCGTACCCAGCATCAACGCCAGGATTGCGGCACTCAGGGTTGCACGAATGGGAGCACGCTCCCGCATACTATTGATCAAGACTGCGTACTCCCGTCATCGGCCGCGTCTGCGGCCAGGCAAACCTTTCCTGCCGACCCTGGTTATCAATGATGATTCCCTGCTGGTCGATCTGATCGATACGGATACCCGGCGCCAGGCTATCCCCGACGCCCAGCACTTTTTGTTCTTGCTCAAACCCCAGCACCACCAGGCTGTCCGACAAGTCACCATTGGGCATGGCGGTTCTGAGCTGACCTAGCCACTGCAGCGGTAACCGGGTCACAGGGACACCACCGGCTGTAGACTGCTGAGCGCCGGGCACTATTGTGGTCGCTTGCCAATGATCCAGTGGAAAGTGGACCACTGGCGGCGCCAGCACAGGCTCCGGCCGAATGCTCAACGCCGTCACTCCGGTCAGCATCAACACGGACTGCGCCAGCAACCAGCCAACTGCGGCGGCTATTAACAGCTGAACCGGACCCAGCACCCATTTCATGCAGACGCGGCCTTACCCCAGCCGGGATGACCTTCAGCGAAACGTACGTCGGGTCGCGGCATTACCGGCAGGCTCTCTGATTCCAACCGGTCACGCAGATAGAGTTCCAGTTGCTGCCACAACGGAGTTCCCTGCGCCTTAAGGTCAGTGGTCAGTGTCTGACAATTGAAGCGGCTGGCCGTCAGGTCTGAACGGCGGGCTATGAGGTCTGCGAGAAACGGCCCCTTGCCGTAATCCAACCGGTAATCAAAATCCGGCACGCGGGGCATATCCTTGGAGGTATCCAGCAGCATAGGGTTCGCCCACAGCTGCTCGGCGGATTGTTCCAGCAGTTGTTTCAACTGCTGTTCACTGATCGAAAAGCGGGCCAAACGTGCTTCGGCACTGCCCGTCAGCATCAGCAGGTGCTCACGACGAATCCATTCCCCGGCTTTCAAAGGCACGTCATAGCGCCAGCCGGGCAAAATATTGGTTGTGTTGTCATCGGTGCCTAGTGCGGCATGAATCAATTGATCCCAACCGCCACCAAAGAGGTCGCGTCGCCAAAGATCTTGCGGAGCCGGTGCCAGCGGTTGATCCAGCCAAGCGGCATGCGGCTGACGCTGGCTGTCTAATGTGTGTTGGATGACGGGCAGGCGGGCAATGCTTTCGGCGTCCAGCTGAGAACCATCGGCAGGCATAAACTCTCCCTTGAAGCGCCAGTCTCCGGGACCACCGGTGACGCCTAATCGGAAAACTCCCATACCGCCATTACCTGGTAGACATACGGGGCACTGCCCAGGTGCTTCGATCAACAATGGCCAAAGATCTTGCCCCCGGGCTGCCAGTATCAGGTCCACATGATCCGCATGTTCTGCAAGCCAAAGCGCGGGGCCTGTTCCGGCATCCGCCAACAGCAATACCAGATCCGCTTGCTGACGCGCAGCCTTCAACTGCTGCTGCAGAGGTTCAAACCAGTCAGCTAGTGAGCGTTGCTCATCCGCGGCATAAGGATCTGTCGCCGCCACAATCGCAATGCGAACCCCGGCCTTGTGCACAACCTTGAACGGCGCCAGCGTACTGGCCCCCGTGGAGCCTTCCGCCAAAGTAGCGGCCAGCGTCACGGGCCCATCCGCAGCAGCAGAGCGGTACAGTGCTTCGGCTCGCGCCGGCCAGAGCGTGCGCTCATTACTGCTGACCCTGAACTCGGATCCCAGCAACCGGCTGCCCCAGAGCCCGCTTTCACCATTGGTGACGTAGGCCAGACCACTGCCATTCCAGCACTGGCCGTTCTCCAACGTCAGACTCTCGACCCCCTTGTTGCGTGACTCACGTCGACATTGCTCAAGCAATGCGGTCAACTGGGCGTAGCCTCCGACCGGGTGATCACGGTTACCGTCAAACCAGTCAATAACCTGTGAGCAAACCTGATGCGGCTGCAGCTGATGACGTGCAGACGCTCCCCGCAGCCAGGGAGCACGCCCCTGATAACGGGCAGGGCCAAGGTGCACATCCGGTATTCCGGGACGACGCGGCTCACGCGAATCCAGCGTATCGGCAAAGTACAACAGTTCGAGCTCAGTGCTGCTGACGTTGGCAGGCACCCGCTGCTGCGTGCTGGCACAACCAGCCAAAACAGGTACCGTTAATCCAGCCCCCAGCCAGTGCAATACCCGTCGTCGATTGTGGTCATACATCAGCACTTTGCCCGCATCATTTACTTCATTTGGGGCGCTAGTCTAGGCAGCGAAGATGGCGAAGCTGTTACAAAAATGCCTTGCGAGTGAAACAGAACAGACACTGAAAACACATAAAACAGTAAGAGGATGATCACAACTGATGCCTAATCTATGTCGCTGATTCGGCACGTCCGGCCCTAAAGTCATCGAAAAAGAGACCTTCGCAATGAGTAAGTTCACCACGACCGATGTAGTTCATAACGAGAGTGAAAACACTCCGTTCAGCTCTGTTCTGGAAAAGCACCTGTCTCGCCGTAGCGTTGTTCGCGGCGGTCTGGGCGGCGCCATTGCCCTGCTGTCAGGCCTGACACTGACTGGCTGTAACGGCGATGATTCCGACTCTGTCGATGACGATGTACTGGACAGCATCGCGCTGGCATTTGAATCCATTGCCGGCTCTACCACTGACGGCTGTGTTGTTGCAGCGGGTTACACGGCTTCTGTACTGGCGCCTTGGGGTACACCGCTGAACAGCTCTGCTGCGGCCTGGAAAAACGATGGTACTAATACCTCTGCCGATCAGCTCAACAGCATGGGCATGCACCACGACGGCATGCACTTCTTCCCGATCAATGGCAGCGCCGACGACGGCCTGCTGGTGATCAACCACGAATACATCGACCAGAACGCTCTGCACCCGAACGGCGCTACCACCGATGCTGAAGGCAAGCGTCCGGTTGAGGAAGTACGCAAGGAAATCTATGCCCACGGTGTGGCAGTTGTTCGCATCAAGCGCCTCAATGGCAACTGGCAGGTGATCGAGAACGATCCGCTGAACCGTCGCTTCACCTCTGACAGCGTAATGGACATTTCCGGCCCGATGGCGGGTACCGATCACCTGATCACCCCGTTCTCGCTGGATGGCACCAAAACTCGCGGTACCAACAACAACTGCGGTAATGGTTACACCCCTTGGGGCACCTACCTGACCTGCGAAGAAAACTGGCCGGGTTACTTCCTGCATGAGGGCACCATGACTGCCGAGCAGGAGCGTATCGGTTTCGGCAGTTCCAGCCGTTACGGTTGGGAAACGGCGGCAGGCGATGCCTCTGAAGTTGAAAGCGAATTCGCGCGCTGGAACGTGACTCCGACCGGAGCAGACGCCACTGAAGATTACCGTAACGAAGGCAGCACCTTCGGTTACATCGTGGAAATCGATCCGCACGATGCCTCTGCTCGCGCTGTTAAGCGTACCCATCTGGGCCGCTTCCGCCACGAAGGCTGCTGGCCGGGCAAACTGGAAGCAGGCAAGCCAGTCGTGTTCTACTCCGGTGACGACTCTCGCTTCGAATACATCTACAAGTTTGTTTCCACTGCCCTGTGGGATGCTGCTGACGCCAACCCGAGCGATCGTCTGGCGACTGGTGCCAAGTACATGGATGAAGGTACTTTGTACGTTGCGCGCTTTGACGAAGACGGTACCGGTACCTGGCTGCCGCTGACCGTTGATGCTGTTGCTACCGACGGTCGTACGCTGGGCCAGATCTTCGGCGATCTGTCGGACATCATCCTGAACACCCGTGGTGCTGCTGATGCCATGGGCGCTACTCCGATGGACCGTCCGGAATGGTGTGCCGTAAGCCCGCTGAATGGCGATGTATACTTCACCCTGACCAACAACACCCGTCGTACCGAAGCCAACGCTGCCAACCCGCGTATCGATAACGACTACGGTCACATCATCCGCTGGACTGAAGCCGACGACATGTCAGGCTTTGACTGGGAAATCTTCGTATTCGGTTCCAACGACTCCGCTACCGCCGACACCAACCTGTCTGGCCTGACCGACCTGAACGAGTTCGCCAGCCCTGACGGCCTGGGCTTCGACAGCCGCGGTATCCTGTGGATCCAGACCGATAACGGTTCCGACGTTGCGGATGACACCAACGACCAGGTTCTGGCCGTTATCCCGTCTACCGTACTGGACGACGATGGCAACCTGACTCCGATCACGGCGGACAACCAGGATATGCTGAAGCGCTTCTTCGTTGGCCCGAACGGCTGTGAAGTCACCGGCCTGGCGTTCAATGCTGACAACACAGCCATGTTTGTCAACATCCAGCACCCGGGCAACTGGCCGTACTCTGACGATGCCACTGAAGTGACTCCGGACGGCACCACACTGCGTCCACGTGCTTCTACCGTGGTTATCCAGAAAGCAGACGGCGGCCCGATCGGCGTTTAATTACGCACTTTAACGCACTCGTCAAAAAGGGACCTTCGGGTCCCTTTTTACGTTTCGACATCAGCAAAAGCAGGTCAGTTAAACGGCCTCTGTACCGCAAGCCAGGTAACACGCTGTGCTGGAACCTGAGCCGCCCAGCGCGATATCCCCTCCAGCTTCAAACCTTGCGTAAAGGCATACGCCTGACCATTGAGCTCCACTCGCGTTTCCACTTCATAGCGCTCCGAGTTTAATACCAGCGCATCCATTATGCGGCTCCGACTTGCGTCATCCAATCCCTGTAACACGGCTCGCACCTGATCCGCTGACGCATAGCCCGTCGCGGGACGGCGCAATAGCAACCGGCGTAGCGTGGAAGAGGAAACCTCGCCGACAAAAAGCGCCTCCAATAAGGGCAGATCCTTTAACCGCAGCGCATTCACATTGAGTCGCCAGGGTTCTGAATTTTGCCAGGCACAGAGCGCCGGGTACTGCCAAATACGCCCACTGTCTCGCGGTAAAATCAGATTGATTTCACTGCTATCCGACATCGGGCCATTGGCCGGCAAATGCCCTCCTGCCTGACGAGCGTAAAGCGCGGCTTCGGCGCCCTGTGACTGAGGTTGCATATCCTGATCCAGCCAATCACCCAGTCGCTGCACCAGCCCCTGTGCCGCTCTAGGGTCTCGCATACTGAGCCAATACAGCAGCTGAGCCTGTCCCGCTTGAGCGTGCGGACCGGCAAGCTGATTCACATTGAAGCAGGCCCGCATATCTCTGAGCCTGACACTGATGCGTGCAGCCGGAAGGTCATCGCCTGCCAGCTCAGCCACAGGTACCTCCAGCCACGCCCCTTGCAGGGTTCTCCAAAACAACGGATTTTGCCGCCAGTGCTTATTGGTCATTCCCTCTTCCACCAGCAACTGGGCGGCTTGATGCAGCGCCTTGGCTTGCTGCAGCTGATAGATTTCCCGTTGTGTCGACAACTCCGCTCGCCCCTGCTGCAGAATTACCGGTAACCCCGTAGCAACCAGGGCCAAGGCGAACAGCACCATGAGCAGGGCCACACCCCGCTGACGCGTTACAACGGAATTTGAACAGGCTGGATGGGACTGTGCGCTAGAGAACATTCACATTACTTCTGCAGGCATGACCCTTTAGTAAACACCCGTGCAGTTGCAACTTGATGACCTGTCCCGACTTCCCGCCGGGACATGAACAAGACAGGGATGACGGCGTTCAGGGGCAGTCGTTGTTGTGAAATTAGTTAGTAATAATTATCATTATGATACTAACTTACAATTGTATCGCTCGAGTATCGTATTCATTGGGGTCAACACATGAAGCTCTCCACCCGCACAGTAGACGAGTCCTGCACACTTGCATCAGCCATTCGCTGTGCATTGGGCCTGTCATTGGCAGCGTTGCCAATCATGGCTCAGGCGCAAGATCAGGTTGCCGAAGTCACCTCCGAAACCATGGTTATCAGCGCAACCGCCCTCAAGGTTGATGCCCCCCTGGTCGAAACCCCGCGCTCGGTTTCGAGTGTGAATCGTGAAGAGCTGGATAAGCGCAACGTCCAGCAGTTGGATGAAAGCTTCCGCTACCGTGCCGGTGTTCTGGCGGGTCTGTATGGTTCCGATAACAACACCGATTGGTTCAAGGTACGTGGCTTTGACCAGTCCACCTATCAGGATGGCCTGCGTATCTACCGCACCGGCTTTTACCAGTGGCTCCCTGAGCCTTATGGCCTGGAAAGCGTCGAAGTCTTCAAAGGCCCTGCGTCTATCCTGTATGGCGAAGCGCCTCCAGGTGGCGTGATCAATGCGGTCAGCAAGCGCCCAACTGCCAGCGCGCAAAATGAGATCGAGATTCAGACAGGCAACCGCAACCACCGTCAGATCGGACTGGATAGCTCGGGTCCGGCCAACGAAAGCGGCAATGTGCGATACCGTCTGGTCGGCCTGTATAAAGAGCGTGACGGCGATCTGGACCATACCTACAACGATCGTTACTACATCGCGCCAAGCCTGGAATGGGATATCTCGGATGCCACTCGGCTGACACTGCTGGCCAGTTTCCAAAAGGACGATGGTGTCCCAACCAATGCCTTCAAACTGCCTTATGGTACCTTGGATACCGCCAATGGCCGGGTAGACCCTCAGACCAACTACAGCGAGCCGGGTTACGACAAGGACGAGCATACCCAGACATCCCTAGGTTACGAACTGCGTCACGCATTTAACAATACCTGGTCCTTCGAACAGGATTTCCGCTACAACCAGCTGGATCTGGACCTGCGCAGCACCTACATTTTCTATGCACTGGATGAGCAACAGGGGATGCGTGGTCACCTGCAGCGAGATGGCCAGATCGAGAGCTACGCACTGGATAACCGTCTGGTCGGCAACTGGCGCAGCAACCGCGTCGAGCATACCCTGCTGATTGGCCTCGACTATCAGGACCAACAGGTCGATGGTCGCGAGGCAGATCCCTTCCCGTTTGGAGATCCGATTGACCTGTTCCACCCGGAGTACGGAAACTATACACCGGTCACCCCTGATCAATTCCTGCAGCGTAGCATCGATAAGAAGCAGCTAGGCATCTACATTCAGGACCAGGTCCGTATCGATGATCGCTGGGTGCTGTTGGGATCCGTGCGTTATGACGATGCTCAAACCGATAACCTGGACCACACCAACGGTGTTAAACAGGTATCCGATGATAATGCGCTGACCTGGTCAGCCGGTGCCATGTACCTGTCTGACAGCGGCCTGAACCCCTACCTAAGCTATACAGAATCCTTTGAACCCCAGCTTCAGACCGATTCCGCTGGTAGCCTGTTTGATCCGCTCGAAGGTCAGCAGTGGGAAGCCGGCGTGAAGTATGCTCCGGCAGGATGGGATGGCTATATCTCAGCCGCATACTTTGATATCGAGGAGTCCAACAGCATCATTGCAGGGCCTGTTACGCGCCAGGATGGCAAGCGCACCTCTCAGGGCTTTGAACTGGAAGCCATGGGTTACCTGACCGATGCTTTACAGGTTACCGCGGCCTATACCTACACCGATGCCCGCGACAAGGACGACAACCGAGCGGCACTGATCCCGCGTCACAGCGCATCACTGTGGCTGGATTACGATTTCAGTGGTACCGAGCTGAACGGCCTGAAACTGGGCGCAGGCCTGCGTCATGTTGGAGAATCGGTTGATGGCGAAACCCGCGTACCCAAATACACCCTGGCCGACATCATGGCCCGGTATGACTTCAACCAGCAGTGGAGCGCTCAGCTGAACGTCAGCAACCTGACCGATGAAGTCTACGTCGCCAGCTGCAGCTACTGGTGTTACTACGGCGAATCCCGCAGTGTAACGGCCAGTCTTAAATATCGTTTTTGATATGACTTGATCTGATATTCGCCCGGCCTTTGCCGGGCGATTTCATTGTGAATCTTCCCAATCCTCGTCAGTGTTATTCGATATTCTGGATCTGCTCGCGCATCTGCTCGATCAGAACTTTAAGTTCAACCGCACTGCGCGTGGTATTCGCAACGATAGACTTGGATGACAGCGTATTCGCTTCTCGATTCAATTCCTGCATCAGGAAGTCCAGTCGACGCCCCACAGGTCCTTTCTGAGCCAATACCCTACGGACCTCCTGCACATGGGTATCCAGGCGATCCAGCTCCTCATCCACATCCGCCTTTTGAGCCAGCATGACTATTTCCTGCTCGATACGGGCAGGATCAAGTTCAATCTGCATGTCGGCCAGTTTCAGGATTAAACTGTCCCTTTGTGCCTGCAAAATGCCCGGCAGCAGTCCTCTTACCTCAGTAACGGTATTATCGATGCCGTCCAAACGCTGCTCGACCAGCTGTTTCAACTCGGCCCCTTCTCGCTCACGGCCTTGCAACAGATCATCCAGTGCGTCAGAAAACAGCTCCAGTGCCATTTTTTTGATTGTCCCCATGTCCAGCGAAGACTCCACCAGAACGCCTGGCCAGGATAACAGCTCAAGCGGATTAACCTTCTGCATGCTTAGGCTGGTTTTTTCGAGCTGGGCAACGGCACTGACCACTTCATTTAAACGTGCGGAGTCGACCTGAAGCGTCTCCTGAGATTGTTCAGGCACAAATCTGAGCGTTGCTTCGACCTTACCCCGGCTGATTGCTTTACGCAGCCGCTCTCGCAGGACACCTTCAATTTCACGGAAGGATTCGGGCAAGCGGAAATGTGGCTCCATGTAGCGATGGTTCACCGAACGGAGCTCCCACGTTAGCGTGCCCCAAGGCTCCTGCCGTTCCTGACGAGTAAAGGCGGTCATGCTTCGTGTCATATTGGGTCGATCTCTATTAGAATTGCGCTTGGTAAATATTTAATAGCCTGCCTATAACCGTGCGTTAACAGGCCGAAGAAGACAAGTGTATAGGGTAGATAATCATGAGCTCGAGCTTTTCTGAACAGCTGCAAAACCTGGGACTGAACAAAATGCGTCCAAGCGGCCGGCAGCCCGACCAGCTGCGCGAGATCAAGATCACCCGCAACTTCACTCGTCACGCCGAGGGCTCAGTACTGGTCGAGTTCGGTGACACTAAAGTCATTTGTACTGCCACCGTTGACCGTGGTGTGCCCCGCTTCCTGCGCGGCAGTGGTTCCGGCTGGGTTACCGCTGAATACGGCATGCTGCCCCGCTCCACCAATACTCGTTCCGACCGTGAAGCCGCGCGTGGCAAGCAGACAGGCCGTACTATCGAGATTCAGCGCCTGATCGGCCGCTCTCTGCGTGCAGCCCTGGACCTGAACAAGCTGGGTGAAAACACCATTACCATCGACTGTGACGTTATCCAGGCCGACGGGGGTACACGTACCGCCTCGATCACAGGTGCCTGCGTTGCGCTGATGGATGCGATCGCGGTGTTGAAGAAAGACAAAAACGGCGCCATGAAAGGCAACCCGATCAAGCACATGATCGCGGCAGTGTCTGTCGGTATCTACAAGGGTGAAGTCGTACTGGATCTGGACTACCCGGAAGACTCAGCCGCTGAAACCGATATGAACGTGATCATGAACGATCAGGGTGGCTTCATCGAGGTACAGGGCACCGCTGAAGGCGCTCCTTATACCCAGGACGAACTGAATGCCATGCTGGCGCTTGCGCGAAAGGGCATCGAGGAACTGGTAGCTCTGCAGAAGCAGGCATTGGAAGGTTAAACGATACAAACAGGGACCGCTGATCTTCACCAGCGGCCCTCGCCTGCTCAAATCTCGATATCGTAATCGATGATGAGAGGCGCATGCTCAGAAAAACGCTCTTCACGGTATATGCGCGCGCTTTTCACATTTTTGCGAAGGTTCGCCGTCGTAATCTGATAATCCAGTCGCGCACCTTCATTCAACGTCCAGGCACGATTGTAGTCTGGCCACCAGGTATACTGACGCTCAGCCTTGTTCACCTGACGGAAGGCATCGGCATAGTCCATCTCACCCAATACTTCTTCAATCCACGCTCGCTCTTCTTCAAGAAAGCCTGAAACGCGCTGGTTTACATACCAGTTGCTCAAGTCGATCGGACGGTGAGCAATATTGAAGGTACCGGCAAAAATGAACTCGCGGCGCTTACGTAGCGTTTTCTTCAGATGCCCCATGAACAGATCAAGATATTCCATCTTGCCTGCCTGAGCTTCAGGACTGCGCAGACCTGATGGAATTGTCATCGAGCTGACACTGACCTTATCGAAGTCCGCCTGGATGAAACGGCCATGAAAGTCACACTGCTCAAAGCCCAGGCCCGTCATGATTGCCTTGGGCAGATGACGAGTGTAAATGGCAACACCACTAAAGCCGTCTTCAAACGCATCGAAAAAATAGGCATGGTAGCCCTCAGGATGATAACGATCACCATCCAGCTGGTACTCTTTGGCCTTTAAGTTCTGCAGACAGACAACATCGGCGTCCTGACGGACCATCCAGTCAAAAAAGCCTTTGTCTGCAGCCTGTTCAATACCCTGAGTATTGAAGGTGATCACACGCATAGCGTCTTAGCCCCGTTGAGCGCGATTGAAACGAACCTGGGAAGAAAATGTAATTGAGAATTGTACCCAGAGCCGGCCTAATTTAAAACTTTTCTGCCACTCTTTGCAGTACATCTACAGGCTCCCAACAGGTATCATAACGCGGATTTCATTACTGCTGTGGAGGCCAAGATGCTGGATTATCAACGTGAGTTTATCGAGTTTGCTCTGGAGAAACAGGTTCTCCGCTTTGGCGAGTACACTCTAAAGTCCGGACGAAAGAGCCCCTACTTCTTTAATGCCGGTCTGTTTAACTCAGGTCAAGCCCTGGCCAAACTGGGTCGCTTTTACGCAGCCGCATTGCAAAACGCCGGCATTGAGTACGATGTGATGCTTGGCCCTGCCTACAAGGGTATACCGCTTGCCGCTGCTACCAGTGTTGCTCTTGCCACAGAGTATGACCAGGATGTCCCTTACGTGTTCAATCGCAAGGAAGCCAAGGATCATGGCGAAGGCGGCAATCTGGTAGGCGCAGCACTAAAAGGCCGTGTACTCATCATTGACGATGTCATCACCGCAGGTACCGCTATCCGTGAGGTCATGACCATCATTGAGCAAGCCGGTGCCGCACCTGCTGCTACCTTGATTGCACTGGACCGCCAGGAAAAGGGCAAAGGCGAACTCTCCGCTATTCAGGAAGTAGAGCGTGATTACAACATGCCGGTCATCAGCATTATTACGCTGGCCGACCTCGCCGAGTACCTGGAAGAGAAAGGCGATATGGCACAAGAACTGGATGCCATCCGAGCATATCGCGCTGAATACGGAATTGCGGGATAAAATAGGATTTTTTCCTATATACCCTTAAATATATGATGGCTATTATTCGCCCTGAGGTTCACAGGAAGTGACCCGGCTACAGGAGTAGCGTACCTCTAAGCCTGTACAGGTATGTACAGCGGCCGACACGGACGTTGGTGACAGGGCCCCTTGCATGGATAGCGCTGGGGCCCTTTTTTTATCCACAATACACGACAACCCACCTGTCACCCTCCTCTTTTGTCAGTCCCCTATCCTGTCCTCGAAGTATCGATATCTCACTGACATGTAATTCAGGTTTTCAGTACCCCTTAGTTCAGCAGAACTCGATTTCAGGATTACCCCTTAGTTTTGCCCCCAAACAGGCCTTCTGACACCTTGTACAGCTCCTGCCGCGCATCCTGCCTGATTTGGTACAGAGTGCGTTACAGGCGTGCGTGCGAGGGGAGCAAGGGGAACAGAGATGTTCAGGTTCAGGTTCAGGTTCAGGTTCAGGTTCAGGTTCAGGTTCAGGTTCAGAGACTAAGACTAGCGCGCTATAACGCAAAAACCCCGATCTCATCGAG
>JBLXDP010000011.1:0-107660 GCA_048264005.1 Marinobacterium sp. | reverse complement strand
CGGTGAGCTCGGGCTATAGAAAGGCCAAAACGCACCGCTGAGAGATAGAGTAAGCGTAGAAACGACAACGGGCACCCCAAGGTGCCCGTTGTCTTGTAGAGATGCATTAACTTATTCAAGAATCGCGATTCTGCTGTTCCTGTTGAATCGCATCATCTAACTCATCACCCAATACCGATTCATCCTTTGGCTTGATCAGGATGCGACCCATCAATATGCCAACTTCAAACAACAGCCACATGGGAATTGCCAGTAGGCTTTGGGAGATGATATCCGGCGGCGTAAGCAACATACCCAGAACAAAGCAGGCCACTACCACATAAGCACGTTTGGCTTTCAGCCCTTCTACTGTCACGATTCCCGACCACAACAGCAAAAGTGTCGCCACAGGTATTTCAAACACCACACCAAAAGCGAAAAACAGCTTCAGCACAAAGTTCAAGTAGCTGCTGATGTCCGTCATGACCGCGATATTTTCAGGCCCCACACTGGTAAAGAAGCCGAATATCAAAGGGAATACAACGAAGTAGGCGAAGGCAATCCCCATGTAGAACAGCAGAATACTGGACAAGAGCAGCGGGATCGCCAAGCGCTTTTCATGGCTATACAGCCCAGGCGAAATGAAACTCCACGCTTGATGCAGCAGAAACGGCATGGCAAGGAATGCTGAAAACACCAGAGTCAGCTTGAAAGGGGCAAAGAAGGGCGAAGTTACATCCGTGGCAATCATGCTTGTCCCTTCCGGCAATAGCGCAGTCAGAGGAGCTGATAACCAGGTGTATAGATCATTGGCGAAGTAGAACAGACAGAGAAAAATGATCAAAATCGCCAGAACACTGTACAGCAGACGTTGACGCAGCTCGACGAGATGCGCAATCAGTGGCTGCTCCTGGTCGGTATGCTGCTCCATCATGTTTCCTTGTTATCACTGCCCTTGTTCGGAGCGGCTTTCTGTTCGTCATCCGTCGAGAACGGCGAAGCGGCTGTGGGCTCTTTCTCGCTGGAACTGTCATTGTCCGAGAAAGCCTGCTGAAAAGGTTGACGCATTTCGTTCAACTCTTTGTCCAGCTGCTCCTTTTGTATAGCAGTTGTTCGCTTCAGCTCTTCCAAACGCAACTCCTCTCGGATTTCTGTCTGGATAGATGTCAGTGAGCGCCGCACGCGCCCAAGCCAAAGGCCACAAGTGCGTGCTGCCATTGGCAATCGCTCCGGCCCCAATACGAGCAGCGCAACAACACCAACTACCATTAGCTCAAAAAACCCGATATCAAACATCGGCTGCGTTCTTACTTGTCAGTCTTACTGTCAGCTTTGCTGCCAGTGGCATCGCTGTCTTTGAATTGTGCATCCTGCTCATCAGAAAGCTTCTTTTGAGCATTTGCATCTACATTGGCGTTGTTGGCGTCATCTTCATTGACCGCCTTTTTGAAGCTTTTCAATGCACCGCCCAGATCACCACCGATATTGCGCAGTTTTTTGGTTCCAAACAGCAAGATGATGATCACCAGGACAATCAACAGCTGCCAAATACTAATACCACCAAGCATGATGCCTCCCGCAGGTATACAGATGGGCTAATTCGATTGGGTTAATGTTATACGCTATTTCAAAGACTTCGGCACCCTTGCCGAGCTTCGATTACTTGCTGCGTGATGCCTTTTCCTCCAGACCGGAGAGATCGAAGCGACGCGACAACTCATCCAAAACGGCCTGATGACTTTCGCCCAGGTGCGACAGCATGACCAGTGAGTGAAACCAAAGATCAGCGGTTTCATAAATCAGGTCACTGTTATCACCACTCACGGCTGCATCTTTGGCAGCCAGAATGGTTTCAACGCTCTCTTCGCCTACCTTTTCCAGAATCTTGTTAAGACCCTTGGCATGCAGGGACGCCACATAGGAGCTGTCCGAGCTGGCGTTTTTTCGTGCCTCAAGCACTTCAGCAAGGCGATCCAGTACTTCACTCATGACTCAGTCCTTGTTTGCATAGATCTGATCGGGGTCGCGCTGGACCTGGTCCACCGTTTCCCACTCATGTTTTTCATTTAGCACGCGGTAAAAGCAGCTTTCCCGACCCGTGTGGCAGGCGATCCCCCCCAGCTGCTCAACACAGAGCAGGATGACGTCGGCATCACAGTCGAGGCGGATTTCGTGCAGCTTCTGAACATGTCCGGATTCCTCGCCCTTGCGCC
The DNA here is from genome assembly GCA_048264005.1 of Marinobacterium sp. Lineage (GTDB taxonomy): Bacteria > Pseudomonadota > Gammaproteobacteria > Pseudomonadales > Balneatricaceae > Marinobacterium. The sequence continues at coordinate 105,468 of JBLXDP010000011.1, read as the reverse complement.
AGAGGCGGTTGCGCGAACGAGACCAGTAAATGCCTCGACCTTCTTCAACGGTCAAGCGCAGCGCTTCTTCATTCATCCAGGCAACCATCAGAATACGGCCGCTGATATGGTCCTGCGCAATAGCCGGTACCAGTCCTTTTTCGTCCCACTTGACCTGCTCGATCCATTGCTCAGACATCAATCATCCACCGTATTGGGTTGTTTAAGGGGGGCAAGAGCATAACCGATCGATAACACAGCGACTAGCTCAGGCTATCCAGATCAGTAACCAGCCGATACCTGCTGAAGCAAATGCAAGCCAGGGCACATTCTGTACCGACTGCCAGAGCTGTGGCTGGCTAACCACCAAACCACTGGCCAGCAAGGTGATTCCCGCCAGCATGAAACGCCGTGTGTGACGGCGCTCCCTTGTCTGCTCGGCAGCCAACAGGCGCTGGGATTCGGCGTCCGAAGCTGAGTGCAGCTTCATCTGTTCCAAGCTGTCGTAGACCATTTGCGGCAGGTGCGGCAGCTTCTCCAGCCATTCAGGCGCCTGTTCTTTCACATTATGGTAGACCGCCTTCACGCCCATACGCTCCTGCATCCAGTTTTCCAGGAAGGGCTTGGCTGTCTGCCAAAGATCAAGATCAGGGTATAACTGGCGCCCCAGCCCTTCGATATTCAGCAGCGTTTTCTGCAGCAGTACCAGCTGAGGCTGAACCTCCATATTGAAACGGCGTGCCGTCTGGAACAGTCCCAGCAATACCATGCCAAAGGAAATATCCTTCAACGGCTTTTCGAAGATCGGCTCGCAGACACTGCGAATCGCGGTTTCAAATGCATGGACGTTGGTATCTCGTGGCACCCAACCCGAATCAATATGGAGCTGTGCCACCTGACGATAGTCTCGTTTGAAAAACGCCAGAATATTGCGTGCCAGGTAATTCTGATCTTCCGTATTGAGGGAACCGATAATGCCGAAATCCACCGCAATGTACTGGGGGTCCGACGGATTATTCCGGGATACAAAGATATTGCCGGGGTGCATATCCGCATGAAAGAAGCTGTCGCGGAACACCTGGGTGAAGAAGATTTCCACGCCTCTCTCTGCCAGGCACTTCATATCCGTATTCTGGATGTTCAGTTGGCCAACATCGGCCACCGGAATTCCGTGAATACGCTCCATGACCAATACTTGCTGACGGGTATAGTCCCAGAAGATTTCCGGCACATAGAGGATATTTGAGCCTTCGAAGTTACGACGCAGCTGAGAGCCATTAGCCGCTTCCTTACGCAGGTCCAACTCATCGAAGATGGTTTGTTCGTATTCGGCAACCACTTCAACGGGACGCAAACGACGGCCCTCAACCCATAGCTTCTGCACCAGACGTGCCAGCAGGTAGAGCAGGGCGACATCCTGACGAATCACCCCTGCAATGCCGGGTCTAATCACTTTCACCACGACCGAACGACCATTCTTCAGTGTGGCCGCATGTACCTGCGCAACGGAAGCCGAGGCCATTGGCTCCTGCTCAAATTCCGCAAACATCTGCTCCAGGGGCTGTTTAAGCTCTCGCTCTACAATCTGGCGCGCACGCGCACCCGCAAAGGGCGGCACACGATCCTGCAAACGCGCCAACTCTTCTGCCAGATCATCGGGCAGGAGGTCTCGGCGCGTCGACAGCATTTGTCCAAACTTGATAAAAACTGGTCCCAGTGCCTCCAGCGCCAAGCGCAAGCGTTCGGCTTGCGGCCTTTGTGCCGGAATAAAATAGCGCCAGAGCATCAGACGAAACATGAGCTGCACATACCAGGGCATGAGCGGCTGGGTGAAGAAGGTATCGAGGCGGTAATACGCAAAGATCCAGGCGATCTTCAGCGAGCGGATCAGGGTTCGCACGGCGCGGTCTATCCTGTCAGGTCTCAAAAGAGCCTATTCTAGCCTGTTACGGCAACCTGTGTCTGGTTACGACCCTGTTGTTTTGACAGATAGAGAGCCTGGTCCGCGCGGGTAAAGAGGTCTTCAGGGTCATCACCCTGCCGAACCTGAGCAACACCAAAAGAGAGTGTGACTTCAACGCGCTCCCCCTTGAAGTTGAACGGACTTTCAGCAATCGCATGACGCAGTTTTTCGGTTGCGAGCAGGGCTTCATCCGCATCGGTAGAAGGGAACAGAATGACAAACTCTTCACCACCATAACGAGCAATGAAGTCACTTGAGCGCAGATTATGCTTGAGCACCTTAGCGACCAGACGCAACACCCGGTCACCCGCCAAGTGACCCAGCTGGTCATTGATTTTCTTGAAGAAATCGATATCGCCGACCGCCATGGAGAACTGGGTACCATAACGCTGCCAGCGCTCATGCTCAGTACTCATGTGCTGATCGTAGGATGTCCGGTTCGGCAGTCCTGTTAGAGGGTCGGTGCGAGCCCTGAGCTGCTCTTCCTGCATTCGCGCTTTGACCTTACTGGTCTCAAGCTCCATCTGCTCAACCTTGCCCAGAAGGTCGTCATAGCGACGATTAAGGCGAGTCTCACGCTCAGCTTCCTGTTTACGATAGCTGTCCATTGCACGGACAATGGACGCCAGCTGCTGAGATACATTCAGCTTAAGTGTTTTCAGGTCTTCGGACTCTTTCACCGAACGGTGGATATTGCGTACATCCCTGCGAACCTGAGAATCCAGCTGGTTATGTGTCTGCACTGCCGTCAGCTCTTCGGTGCGGCTTTCTTCCAGAAACTGCTGCACAAAACTCAATTGAGAGTTCAGTGTCAGCAAATAATTTTCAAAGTCTTCCTGGGTATTGCCGTTGGCCAGACGTACCAGCTGTACCAGCGAAGACAGAATCTCGGGGAGCCTTTCCAGGCTGATACCCCGTTCAATCTCAACAACCAGCCCCTTGGCCTGCTCAACTCCTTCGGCTGGCACCTGCAGCAGCTCGATAATCTGCAACAGTTCGCTCGCCATCGAAGCACTAAGAGTTTCGAAGTCCTTGTGCTGTTCAGTATTAAGCTCGAAGTCCTGATCAGACTCCGGTAAAGGGCTGTGAATGAGAATGCCGTTCTGGATTTCAACCAGCTCGCTCATCAATTCGGCCAGGGCATACAGATGATCTGTTGCCTCGGGCACTCGGTTATCGATGCTGGCGATCAGATTCGCTATTGAAGGGGTAGGGTTGGCGCGCTTCAACTGCTGAGTCCAGCGATGCAGAATACGGCCCAACAGCTCTCGACTGCTTTGACGCTCCATATCCAGCTGACCGATTTCTTTTTTAATCTGTCGCAGGATTGAAGCAATAAGGTTCTGGTCTTGCTGCTTGAGAGCGTTATTTAGCTTGTTCAGCTCGTCGTCAAGGCTGCCGGATATGCCGTGAATACCCAGAGAAAGATGGTCTATAAGGGATCGGAGCTGCTCAGTGTAACGCTCATCACTTTGCTGATTGCGCTCCATTTCAAGCGTCAGTTCCGTGTACTTACGCTTCCAGTTTTCCTGGTCTGGCACCACTGGGTCCCCTCATAGGCATGATCGTTAAATTCACCCCTCAAAGCATATTCCCTTAAACCAAAAATTGGAAACTTAAACCGCCGTTTGACGGCGGTTTATTGAACCCAGATCAAGGTTATTTAGCGAGCGCGGCTCGCTCTTTTTCGATCAAATAGTCCACTACTTCCAGCATCTGCTTATGACCACCGGCAGATTGTGCTGTCACGCGGTACTTGCCATTAACAATCATTGATGGAACACCCGTGACTTCGTAGCCTCGCAGCTTGGCATCGCCCTGTTTCAGCTTCATGTTGACAGCAAATGAGTCATACAGCTTGTTAAACTCGGCTTCTGGCAACCCAAGATCAGAGTAAAACTCAGCCAGGTCTTCCTGACTGCGGAAGGTCTTGCGCTGCAGGTGAACCGCATCGAACATGGCCTGATGAGTAGCTTCTACCTTATCGGACAATTCAGCCACGTAGTAGGCACGTGCCAACGGTTCCCAACTACGTCCAAACACTACCGGCAATCCCACAAAGTCCACATCGTCTGCCACCTTCTTGCGCCAGCTGGACAGCAGCGGTTCAAAAGTGTTGCAGTGAGGACAAAGATAACCAAAAGCTTCGGTCACCTCGACCTTATCCTCATTCAGGGTTTTCACCGGGAAAGGCAACTCGAAATAGTGCTGGTTGGCACGATATTCTTCAGCCCAGGCAGGCAATGCTGCCAACATTGATACGCAGAGTGCTGCAAACCATTTTTTGAACATGGAAGTGTCCTTTAGTGATTCTGTTCAGTTATGGGCGGATAGACCACTCGAAACGGCAATTGGTTCATTGAATGTAGCCAATTTAAGGCGACAAAAAAGGCAGCCGAAGCTGCCCTTTAAGTCATGAAGTTCGATGACCCTGTTAGTACAGACCCTGCACGTACTGGGAAACCGCCTTCATTTCTTCTGCACTCATTTTGGCAGCAATATCACGCATCATGCTGGACGGATCGTTTGCACGGTCGCCCTTGGCAAATTTCTGCAGAGTGCTTTCAACATACTGTGCGTGCTGGCCACCCAGTTTCGGGTAAGCAGCCGTGTCGATGCCAGCGCCAGAAGGGCCATGGCAAGCGGTACAAGCAGCAACACCCTTTTCAGCCACACCGGCGCGCCAGATTTTCTGGCCCAGCTCGATCTGGTCTTCAGCGGCCTGACCCTGCTGCATTTTCTTGCTGGCAAAGTAGGCGGAAATATCGGCCAGATCCTGATCGCTCAGATTGGTCAGCATGCCGGTCATTTCCGGAACCATGCGTGCACCGCTCTTGATGTCGTTCAGCTGTTTCAGCAGGTATTTTTCACCCTGTCCAGCCAGTTTAGGGAAGTTACCGACAACACTGTTGCCATCTGCACTGTGGCAGGCTGCACAAACGGCAGTCTTGGCCTGGCCTGCTGCTGCATCACCAGCCGCGTGAGCGACACCAGTGAGGCCGATGCTTACCAGTAAGCTGATCAGTAGTTTGTTCATTGACTAACCCAGACTCTTGCTTGACGAAATGTGTGTATATTCCGACATTATGATTTTTAATTATGCCGAAACAACCAATTTCCACTATTACCCTGACTGGAGACAGACTCTGTTCGCGGGTAAAATTGGCGGCATTATAAACCAATATCCCCACAAACTGGAACGGATATGTTCAGTTTGTGTCCACCGAGTGCTGCGCTATGTCAACCCTAGAGCCCAAGATCCATTACAACCTCGCCCGTTTCGAAACCAGCGCCGCTCGCCTGGATCAGTGCCCGGCGGACGACGGGGCCGAGGTTGCATTCGCCGGTCGCTCCAACGCCGGCAAATCCAGCGCCATTAACGCACTCACCCAACAGACCGGCCTTGCACGTACGTCCAAAACGCCTGGTCGCACTCAGCTGATCAACTTTTTCAGTCTTAATATCGAAGGCTTGAAAATTGTCGATCTGCCCGGTTATGGATATGCCAAGGTGCCCATCGCCATGAAACAGCATTGGCAGCGCCATCTGGATGCCTACCTGCAGCATCGTGAAAGCCTCAGGGGCGTGGTACTGGTGATGGATATTCGTCATCCCATGAAAGAGTTTGACGAGATGATGGTGCACTGGTGCGAAGCCACTGGCGTGCCGCTGCATGTTCTTCTGACCAAAGAAGACAAACTTAAGCGAGGCCCCGCCAAAAGCACTCTGCTACAAGTGAAAAAGGCGCTGAAAGAACGACTGGGAGATAAAGTCAGTGTGCAGACCTTCTCAGCGCTGAAAAGTACCGGCGTTGATCAGCTGCAACAGCGTATCAACAGCTGGCTGCTGGACGACCTGATTGAACACGATACCGACGAAGAAGCCTGATCGGGTTTCCTGACTGGCTTCCGCCCAATAAAAACCCCGGTTGGTGGAAGGGGAGCACCACAACCGGGGTAAGAGATGTCATGACAGAGTGAGCCACGGTCCACGCTGGCACAGACACTGGACTTTTCTTGCGTGGCTCATAACTTGAGACCGCCCAGTGTGAAAAAGTTCACCGCTGACCAAAAAAGATCAGTGGGCCTGCTCCCAGTTATCCCCTGCACCGGCGTCAACCAGCAGCGGTACTGCCAACTCAGCCGCCTGTTCCATCAGCGGCTTAAGCTGTGCACAAAAGTTATCCACTTCGGATTCACGCACTTCAAATATCAATTCATCATGTACTTGCATGATCATGCGAGCATCCATCTCACCCTTTTGCAGCCAGTTATCCACGGCCAGCATTGCTTTCTTGATGATATCGGCTGCTGTGCCCTGCATGGGCGCATTGATCGCTGTGCGCTCGGCCGCCTGACGCTTCATCGGGTTACGGTTGTTAATATCCGGCAAGTAAAGGCGGCGGCCAAACAAAGTTTCAACATAGCCCTGATCGCGGGCCTGGGCACGAGTCTCATCCATATAGCGCTGTACACCTGGATAGGTGGTGAAATAGTGCTCGATGTAACTGCCAGCTTCCTTGTTACCGATGCCCAACTGTTTGGCCAGGCCAAAAGCCGACATGCCGTAAATCAGACCGAAATTGATCGCCTTGGCACTGCGGCGCTGGTCCGTTGTTACGTTATCCACAGTAGTGCCAAAGACTTCAGCTGCAGTTGCCTTGTGGATATCTTCACCCTGACGGAAAGCATTCAGCAGACCTTCGTCGCCAGACAGATGCGCCATGATACGCAATTCGATCTGTGAATAATCTGCCGCCACAATCTTGTACCCTTGAGGCGCAATAAACGCATTGCGAATACGACGACCTTCAGGCGTTCGTACCGGAATGTTCTGCAGGTTAGGCTCAGAGGAAGACAAACGACCCGTCGCCGTCACCGCCTGATGATAAGAAGTATGCACACGGCCAGTCGCCGGATTGATCATCATCGGCAACTTATCAGTGTAGGTACTCTTGAGTTTACTCAGGCTACGCTGCTCGATCAGCAGCTTGGGCAGCGGATAATCCAGTGCCAGTTCCTGCAGGACTTCTTCAGCAGTCGAGGGGGCACCCTTGGGTGTTTTTTTCTTAACCGGCAGGCCCATTTTCTCGAACAGAATCACCTGTAACTGTTTGGTCGAGTTCAGGTTGAACTCTTCACCGGCCAGTTCGAAGGCTTCTTTCTCGATTTCGCCCAGACGTTTCTCCAATTCCAGACTCTGTTCGCCGAGAATTGTGGCATCCACCAGGGCACCACGATATTCCATACGCGACAGCACAGGGATCAGCGGACGCTCAATCTCATCGAATACCGATTGCAAATCGCCTTCTGCCGCCAGTTGAGGCTGGAGTTTCTGGTGCAATCTCAGTGTGATATCCGCATCTTCTGCCGCATAGGGCGCCGCCTGTTCCAGCTCGATCTGGTTAAAGGTCAGCTGTTTTTTGCCCTTGCCGGCGATCTCTTCAAAGCTGGTGGTGGTTACGCCGAGATGCCGGTCTGCCAGAGTGTCCATATCATGACGGCTGGCGGTGGAGTTCAGTACATAAGACTCCAACATGGTGTCAGCGCTTACGCCCTGCAACTCAATGTCGTAACGGCGCAGTACATTCATATCGTACTTGATGTGCTGGCCGATTTTTTTCAGGGATGGATCTTCCAGTAACGGCTTCAGCTGCGCCAATACCTCGGCCCGATCCAACTGTTCAGGAGCCCCCATGTAATCATGGGCCACTGGCACATAGGCCGCTTTACCGGCTTCAACCGCAAAAGAGACACCCACCAGCTGTGCTTCCATATAGTTCAGACTGGTCGTTTCGGTATCAAAGGCGAATTCACCCGCCGCCTTCAGTTTTTCCAGCCAGGCATCGAGCGCCTCCTGAGTCAAAACCGTCTCATACTCGGTTTCGATCGCGGGCTCTGCCACCACAGGCTCATCAGCCCCCAACTCACCGGCATCGCCAGCTTCCAGTTCACGCACCCAACTCTTGAACTCGAACTGCTTGAACAACTCAACCAGCTTTTCCGGCTCAGGTGCAGGCATGCCGATGTCGTGGAGATGAATATGCAGGGGAACATCCGTCTTGATGGTCGCCAACAGGTAGGACAGTTCAGCCGCCTCGCGGTTTTCTTCCAGCTTCTTGGCCATGGATTTGGAGCCACGGAAGCTCAGTTCCTGGATTTTCTCCAGGTTATCGTAGAGGTCATTAATACCGCCAATACCCTGCAACAGAGCCAACGCGGTTTTTTCACCCACACCGGGGACGCCCGGAATGTTATCGACCTTGTCACCCATCAGCGCCAGCAGGTCGATCACCAGACGTGGTGGTACTCCGAATTTCTCTTCAACACCTGCTTCATCCATAGTGGTGTCGTTCATGGTGTTGATCAGGGTAACGTGCTGATCCACCAGCTGGGCCATATCCTTATCGCCGGTGGAAATCACAACCGCCCGACCAGACTCGCTGGCCTGACGCGCCAGGGTACCGATGACATCGTCTGCCTCAACACCTTCTTCGACGTACAGCGGCAACCCCATGGCGCGAATAATGGCGTGAATCGGCTCTACCTGAGTACGCAGGTCATCCGGCATGGGCGGACGCTGTGACTTATACTCCGTGTAAATTTCATCACGAAACGTCTTGCCCTTGGCGTCAAAAATGACCGCTACCGGACTGTCGGGATAGTCCTTGAGCAAACGTTTGAGCATCGAGGTCACCACCCGAATGGCCCCCGTTGGAGTGCCATCGGCGGTGCGCAAGTCCGCCTGTTGAGAGGCAAAGAATGCGCGATAAAGGTAGGAGGAGCCATCCACCAGAATGACCGGGGCGTGCTGTTCGCTCATGGGAATTTCCGTTAAAAGCTGTTTGGGGTTGTTCATGCCTGCGACAAGGCCCACAATCATAGACAATTCAACCCGGACTCACCAACTGAGACGCAATGATGCTGAAACAACTGACCCTGGCGACACTGCTTGCAGTCGCTCCGCTGGCTCAGGCCGAGGTAGTGGACGACCCGGCAAGTACTGAGCCTGAAATCACTATTACCCATGACCAGGGCAATACTTACTATGAGTATTCCATCAATGGTCAGCTCAAAGAGATCAAGGTCGTTCCCAAGACTGGCAAACCCTATTATCTGGTGCCGGCCGAGGGGTCGCAAAAATTCATCCGCATGGACGAATCACAACTGCTGATTCCGAAATGGGTCATCTTCCGCTGGTAACTCATCTTGGCCGTATACACCCACATCAGCCGCTCCCAGCTTGAAGCCCTGCTTGAGGATTACAGCCTCGGTCAGCTGGTTGACTTCAAAGGCATCGAAGGCGGCATTGAGAACAGTAACTTTTTCGTTACCCTGGAGCAGAATGGCCAGCCCATTGATTACGTTCTGACCCTGTTCGAAGAACTCAGTTACGAAGAAATGCCTTTCTTTGTCGAATTGGGCCAGTGGCTACAGGCACGCCAGGTGCCTGTTCCCTATGCGATCAAGGATCGCAACGGCATTGCCCTGAAGCAGGTTGCGGGAAGACCGGCATTCTTCCAGCCACGCTTTATGGGCCAACATATCGAGCGTGATGAAATCAGGCCTGAGCACTGTGCCGAAATCGGGGCTGCGCTGGCCCGTCTCCATTTGGCGGGGGAAGAGTTCTACCTGCGCCGTCAGGCACAGCGAGGTGTATTTTGGTGGCGTCGTGAAAGCCAGGCGATCCAGCACCTGCTCAAACCTGAGGATTCAGAGCTTCTGCAGCAGGAAGTCAGGCTGTTCGATGAGCTGCGCGACAAGCCTTTTGGCCTGCCGTTGGGCACGATCCATGGTGACTTGTTCCACGACAATACCCTGTTTGTTGGCGACCGTCTGGAAGCGATTCTGGATATCTATAACGCGGCAACGGCTTTTCTGCTGTTCGACCTGGCCATTGTTGCCAACGACTGGTGTACCGATGCACAAGGCAACATCGATACCCAGCGAGAGCAGGCACTGACGCGGGCCTACGCCAGCATTCGTCCTTTCAGCGATGAAGAGTGCCAAGCCTGGTCGACTCTGACCCGCACGGCGGCAATGCGGTTCTGGTTGTCACGCCTGATTCCCTGGCTTGGCGTCGAGCAGGCATCTCGTCAGGGCGCTGAAATGCGCTTGAAAGACCCGGACGAGCTGCGCCGCATTCTGCTCAACCGTATTGCCCAACCAGCCAGCCTAACGCCGGCTGGCTAGAAAAATCACCGGCCTCGGCTGCCCGAAAGTTCGGGCAGTGTAACCGAGGCTGGTATACTGCTCCCGGCCCCGCTCGCGGCCACGTTTCAATCCAGGCTCAAGTTCACGTTTCAATTCGGCAGGCTCCATGGACGTTACACATATCATCGACTCGCTCAACGACGCCCAGCGGCAGGCAGTTTCCGCTGATCTGAAAAACCTGCTGGTACTGGCCGGTGCCGGTTCCGGCAAGACCCGTGTACTGGTGCACCGCATCGCCTGGCTGATCGAGACCGAAGGCCTATCACCTTATTCCATCATGGCGGTGACCTTCACCAACAAGGCCGCCCGCGAGATGCGTGGCCGTATCGAGCACCTTCTGGGCATCAACACCCACGGCATGTGGGTAGGCACCTTCCACGGACTGGCCCACCGCCTGTTGCGCGCCCACTGGCGTGATGCAGGCCTGCGCGACAACTTCCAGATCATGGACAGTGATGACCAGCTGCGTCTGCTCAAGCGCCTGTGCAAGGAAATGAACCTGGACGACAACCGCTGGCCGGCACGCCAGTTCCAGTGGTTTATCAACGCACAGAAAGACGAAGGCCTGCGCAGTGCGCATATCGAGCGCACCGGCGACCCTTACCAGACCATGATGGTCCGCGTGTACGAAGCCTACGAAGATGCCTGCGAACGTGGCGGCATGATCGACTTCGGCGAACTGCTGCTGCGTGCACTGGAACTGCTGCGTGACCGTGCACCCCAGTTGCTGCACCACTACCGCGAGCGCTTCCGCTATGTACTGGTGGACGAGTTCCAGGATACCAACGCCATCCAGTACGCCTGGCTGCGCCTGCTGTGCGAAGGTGAGAACAAGCTGATGGCGGTGGGCGATGACGACCAGTCGATCTACGGCTGGCGTGGGGCCCGAATCGAGAACATCCAGCACCTGGAAGAACACTTCCCCGGTACCGAAACAATCCGTCTGGAGCAGAACTACCGTTCAACGGGAACCATTCTGCAGGCCGCCAACGCGGTGATTCAGAACAACTTCGGTCGCCTGGGCAAACAGCTCTGGACCGAGCTGGGTGATGGTGAACCCATTTCCCTGTACAGCGCGTTCAACGAACAGGACGAAGCCCGTTTTATCGTTGACCAGATCCAGAAATGGGTCGAAGAGGGCAACCGTCGTGATGAATCCGCCATCCTCTACCGCTCCAACGCCCAATCGCGTGTGCTGGAGGAGATGCTGATCCGTGCCGGTATGCCCTACCGCATCTATGGCGGTCAGCGCTTCTATGACCGCTTGGAAATCAAAAACGCACTGGCATACCTGCGCCTGCTGGCCAATCGTGACGACGATACCGCCATGGAACGTGTGATCAACGTACCGACTCGCGGCATCGGCACCCGGACCATCGAAGCGATTCGTGAACACGCACGCAGCGAGAACGTGTCCATGTGGCGTGCGGCCAACGAAATCACCGAGCTGCATACGCTGCCGGCACGTGCCAACAACGCCCTGCAGGCCTTTGTCGACCTGATCAATCGACTCGATACCGAAACACACGATGTCGAGCTGCATGAGCAAACCGAGCACGTAATCGAGCACTCGGGGCTGATTCAACACCACGAAAAAGAGAAGGGCGAAAAGGCTCAGTCACGTATCGAGAACCTGGAAGAGCTGGTTACGGCGACCCGTCAGTTTGCCGGCCAATGGCAGGAAGATAACGAGGAGGGCTTCACCTCTGTCCTCGCGGCCTTCCTGGACCAGGCGGCACTGGATGCCGGTGAAACACAAGCCGATGTGAACACCGACAGCGTGCAGCTGATGACCCTGCACTCTGCCAAGGGTCTGGAGTTCCCGCTGGTGTTCCTGGCCGGTATGGAAGAGGGGCTGTTCCCGCACAGCATGTCGGCAGAAGAACCCGGACGTCTGGAGGAAGAACGCCGCCTCTGCTATGTGGGCCTGACCCGCGCCATGCAGAAACTGCATCTGACCTACGCCGAATCACGCCGCCTGCACGGCAAGGAAAACTTCAACCGTGTATCACGATTTGTGAACGAAATCCCCAACGAGCTGATTGAAGAAGTGCGTCTCAACGCCAGTGTGCGTCGTCCTTATGGTGCCCAGGCCGATTCGGGCAGCAGCCTGTTCGGTGGTGGCTCATCCCTGTCCAGTGCAGAAGTGCCCAGCACCGATCTGCGCCTGGGCCAAGCCGTAATGCACCAGAAGTTCGGCGTCGGCATGGTAACCAACTTTGAAGGCAGCGGCCCCAAGGCACGGGTACAGGTGAATTTTGAGGACGTAGGTAGCAAGTGGCTGGTGGTGGGTTTCGCCAACCTGCAGCCGCTTTAAGTCTAACCGAGCAGGCGGGGCAGCAAGGTCTCGCCTGCCTGCCACAATAGCCGCAGTGCCAGAAGTGTAACCACCAGCCTGAACAGGCGGCTGAACCAGACTGAAGATACTTTGCGCAGCAGGTTCAGCCCTATCCATGTACCCAGCATGCCGCTGAGAATCATCGCAGTGATCAGCGGCAGCCAATCCGCAAAGGAAAAACCCACCACCGAGAACACCACACCCTTCAACAGGTGCTGACCCGTCATGGTCGTGGCGAAAGTCGCTACGGTTTGCATTTTGTCGTGGCTGTGACGATGCACAAAAGCCGCCACCAGCGGTCCTGTGGCGCCCACAAACATGGAAAAGAAGGTCGTCAGACCACCAGCCAGGAATGTTTTAAGCGGCGATAGCGTTTTGGCCGCAGGCTTGGGGCCCCAGATCATCCAAAGAATGAAAGCCCCCACCGCCAGCTGAATCATCTCCAGCGGCAGCTGCACCACAACCAGAGACGCCAGCGCCGCACCCACGGCTGCACCGATCAAAAACCGTCGACTCAGCGGCCAGTCGATATGCTGGCGAGTCATGATCGCACGGTTGCCATTGGAGCCCAGTTGTACCAGACCATGCACAGGAATCAGGGCAGACACGGGCACCAACTGTGCCATGATCACCAGTAACAGAACACCGCCGCCGATTCCCAGGGTTGCCGTCATCATAGAGGTGAAACCTGCCACCAGAATCAGTAGCAGGGCGTCAAACGGCAGTAGATCAGCGGGGAGCCAGGTCAGCAGATCGGCCATTAACCGTCCTGCATGGCCTGCAGAATTTGCTGCGCCCAGTTCAGACTGTGACGATAGGCAACTTCATAGAAGGGTCGGTCGAGACCGGTGTTGAGCTGGTCGAATTGGCCACGCTCATAGAATTCGATCTGTTTAAGCAGCTCACCGTAGGAATGCTCCCGGCTCAGCAGGGCGTCTTTCATCTCCTGCTGCAGTGGCACCTGGTCCATCAGGTCATCCATGCTCATGTCGAGCAGGACATCCAGCTGTGACAACAGGCCAACGATGAAATGGTTGATCGGTTCATCACGGCCCATCATTTCAGCCAGCAACTCACAGAAGCGGCCTCGAATCAGCATGTTGCGGGTCAATTCATCCGGCTTGCTGCTGTCGCTGCTGGTCAGGAACAGCATCACCCAGCGCTTGATCTGATCAACACCCAACAGGGAAATGGCATGGGACAGAGAACTGATTTCACGCTGCAGGCTGAAGGCCGCCGAATTCACCACACGCAAAATACGATAGGTGAGGGCAGGGTCATGCAGGGCTACCTGTTCGATCGACTGAGCCGTCGCGGCCGGCCGTTGCAGTTCTGCCAACAGTTGCAGCAGCACCACCTTGTTACCGGTGATCTTCTTGCCTTTCACCGGCTCCGGCTTGTTGAGGAAATACCCCATGTAGAGCGCGAAGCCCATCTCCAGACAACGGCGAAATTCGTCCTGAGTCTCCACCTTATCCGCCAGCAACTCCAGCTGATAAGGACGCAAACGCTGCAGCAGCGCAGGAATGTTATCCAGGCCCAGCAACTGAATATCCAGCTTGAGCACATGCACAATATTGAGCAGAGGCTCAAACTTGGGGTCACGCGGATCATAGTCCGCCAGCGCCAGACGGTAGCCCTGTCGCGCCAGCCCTTTTACTCGGCTGATCAATTCCGGCGTTATATCGGAATGCCCCAGCAGTTCCAGTACAAAGCTCTCACGAGGCAACTCGGGCACATCGTTGTTGAGCAGAAAACTGTCGGTCACCTTCAGGAAACAGGGAACGGACCGGATGGCACCTTTCTTGAAGATACTGGAGTAGGTACCGAGTAGAACACCCAGGGTGGCCTCCTCGTCCCTCAGCCCTTCAACAAAGCGGCCTTCAGAGTCACGGAACAGCAGCTCAAACGCCACCACATCCTGGCTTTTGGTATAGATGGGCTGCCGCGCCATCAATACTTCCAGCTTCGGCTCCTCGGCCATGAGTTTTGCACCGGTCGATGCCACTGGTGTCTCCTTTCTCAAGCGATGCGGATACTAACTACTATCATTCGAGTATATCGGCTCTGATACCGCACGAACAGAGGCTTGGCAGCCCTCCCGGTGAGCGGCATGATAACCCTTTAACCACTTAGCAGGAGCACGACAATGCGCTGTCATGAACTGGACTACGAACTGATCGGCTCGGAGATGCAACTGGTCGAGGTCGAGCTGGACCCCAATGAGACCGTTGTCGCCGAAGCCGGCGCCATGACCTACATGGAAGAAGACATCCAATTCGAAACCCGCATGGGCGATGGCTCCAACCCGGATGAAGGTATTATGGGCAAGCTTTTTGCGGCCGGCAAACGGGTCTTTACCGGTGAGTCCATCTTCACCACCCATTTTACCAACCGAGGCTCAACCAAACGCCGCGTCGCCTTTGCCGCGCCCTATCCCGGTAACATAGTGCCCCTCAACATGGCCGAGATCGGTGGCCGTATTGTGTGTCAAAAAGATGCCTTTCTCTGCGCTGCTCTGGGCACACAAATCAGCATTACCTTTAACCGCCGCATCGGTGCAGGCTTCTTCGGGGGCGAAGGCTTCATTCTGCAAACACTGGAAGGCGACGGTATGGCCTTTATTCAGGCTGGCGGCACCGTGGTCAAAAAAGAGCTGAAGGGCGAAACCCTGCGTGTGGATACCGGCTGTCTGGTTGGTTTTACCGAAGGGGTGGAGTACGACATTCAGCGCGCGGGCGGGCTGAAATCCATGGTATTCGGGGGCGAAGGTCTCTTTCTCGCAACGCTGAAGGGCACCGGAACTGTATGGCTGCAAAGCCTGCCATTCTCGCGCATGGCGGATCGCATTCTCGCTCACGCACCGTCAAGCGGCGGCAGTGATCAGGGAGAAGGTTCAGTACTGGGTGGCATCGGCCGCATGATTGGCGGCGACCGCTAACAGGAATGAAAGTTGCCCGACAGCACTATGTTGCCGGGCAACGAGAACCGCTTACATGTTGTGCTGTTTGAATGCGCTTATCAGCTCAACAGGCTTTTGCTTCTTGTTATCGTCACGCAGAACGTAGACCAGGGTTTCACCCTTGGGCCCGGCACCAATCTGGGTGAAACGCAGTGGTGCTTCACCAGTGGTGCGCACGGCTTCCATGTCAGCCAGACGGTCGAACACATAGATACGGCCTTCCATGCGCATTTCGCCATAGAAACCTTCAGCCGGTTCCAGCTTGCCGTGGTACAGATTGTAGCCCGCAACCTTGTCGTAGGTTTTCTTTTTGTCCGCGTCGGTTACACCGAAAACCAGGGTTTCACCCTTGGGGCCTGCGCCAATGAAGGTCTGACGGAAAGAGGTTTCGCCAACTTCCAAATACTGTTTGTAAGTCGCCAGATCATCAAACACGTGTACACGACCGTCATGATGGACTTCGTACAGATCTTCATTATTGAGGTCCATCTGAACCGCAGCCTGTTCTGTCTTGGTGCCGGTTGTACAAGCGGTCATCGCCGCTACCAGGCTACCCAGCAGGGCCGTTTTAAGTACTCGCATCGAAATCTCCTCAAGGTTTGAGCTATAAGCAAACCCTGAGCCTAACGGTGTAATATTTCGATTCTTTTACAGACAGCCACAGTAGAACATGGCATTGCTTCCTCTCCAGAAGTTGAGAGAGTACGAGTGCTCCAAACAGATCGGGAAATAATGATGGTATTGCTGAAAAGGAAATGGCGGAACGGACGGGACTCGAACCCGCGACCCCCTGCGTGACAGGCAGGTATTCTAACCAACTGAACTACCGCTCCGCATCAGGATGGCTCCTCGAGCTGGACTCGAACCAGCGACCAATAGATTAACAGTCTACTGCTCTACCAACTGAGCTATCGAGGAATACCCTGAAAATGGTGCCGGCACCAAGAGTCGAACTCGGGACCTACTGATTACAAGTCAGTTGCTCTACCAACTGAGCTATACCGGCACTAAACACCAGAATGCGCTTGGGCACAATCCGATCACCGCAAGGCACTTAACCAAAAATGGCGCGCCTGGAGGGATTCGAACCCCCGACCAACAGGATCGGAACCTGCTACTCTATCCAGCTGAGCTACAGGCGCACAATGGAAGTGTTTGCGGTGCGTAATCTTACCTGTTCGGCTGTGCTTTGCAAGCAATCCTTCATCACAACTGATACTGCTCAGCAGCGCCTAAAGCCAGCACTCTGTATTTGGCGTGAACTGCTATCCTTTAAATGATGTAAAGCTGCCTGAAGACGATACCGCTGGTATGGACGTTGCCTTTGGTGCAGATATCAACCCGGCCCTTGGCTGAGCACAGTATTGATTGCTCGGGAGAACAATATGGATATGAGAAAAAGTTTAGTCGTTGCGGTATTTGCTTTCATCTCTTCGACCGCGTCCGCCGGTGTTCTTGACCCGGATTGCAACGCCGAAAAAGCAGCCAAAAGCGCCGCGGCCAAAGCAACCATTGGTGTTGGTGGACGCTGTACACCCGCAGAAGCAGCCAAGGATATGGCGTCTGACAAGGTTGAGGACGTAGTGCCGGACAAAATGGGCGATGGCAAAGTGAAGGACAAACTGAACCACAAGGACGAGCCCTCAGTGAAAAAAGCGGTCAAGAAAATTGCAGAGTAATTTTCAGGCAATGAAGCCCTTCGGCAGATCGTCTTGCAGCTGACCAAAAGCCATATCACGACCTTCGAATAGCCTGATCGGCCGGGACCACATGGATAAAACGTCGAATGCTGTCTTAACGCAATTTCCGTAAGGGCATTTTTGTCGGTATAATCCCCGATCAGTTTTTATGAGCGCAGTCATGTCTGCATCGGGTCCCAGCCACAGGCACTTTAAGGCCTTCAGCCAGGCATCACTGCTCAGACAACTTACTCAAGTGATGAGGTCGTGACTGTGAAAAAATTTGCTGCCAAAGCTGCATCTGCACTCTGTGCATTCGGTCTGAGCATGGCGCTGACAGCGTCCGTTCAGGCGGCTACCGATGAAGCTATCATCGAGCGTATCAAGCCGGTTGGTTCTGTATGCGTTCAGGGCGACGACAGCTGTGGTGGCGCTGCTGCAGCGGCTCCTGCTTCTGGTGGTGCACGTTCCGGTGAAGAGATCTACACCGGCAAATGTGCTGCCTGCCACGCGAGCGGTGTACTGGGTGCGCCGAAGTTCGGCACCAACGAAATGCAGCTGCGTTTGGACGAAAAAGGCATGGAGACTCTGCTGTCTCACGCTCTGAATGGTTTCAACGCAATGCCGCCGCGCGGTACCTGTGCTGACTGTTCTGATGACGAGATCAGCGCTGCAATCGAACACATGCTGAAGTAATGAATGTGTAAAACCAGAAAGGGCTGCTTCGGCGGCCCTTTTTGTTATTCAGCGGTCAAGGATTGACCAAATCTACTTTCAAGGAATGAAAGATGCTCAAATATCCCGCCCTTATACTGGCAGGCTTAACCGCCTTGCCAATTCATGCTGACACCAGCCTTCCCTTGATGAAAGGGATGGAGATCGGTCATCAACTTAGTCAGCCCGACGATTTGAGTCATTGGCTGGTCAGTGAAAAATTCGATGGCATACGTGCTTACTGGAATGGCAATCAACTGCTGACACGCAGTGGATATCCCATCCATACGCCTCCTGGCTTCACTCAAGACTGGCCCGATCAACATCTGGAAGGCGAGCTATGGATCGGCTACGACCAGTTCTCCCAACTGGCTTCATTGATCCAGACCCATGACACCACTCCAGAAGACTGGGAATCTGTGCGTTTTATGGTGTTCGATCTGCCCCAGTGGCCCGGCACTTTCGCTGAACGACAACAGCAGTTGCAGCACCTCATCAGCCCTTCATTCGACCAACCAAACCTGCAGCTTATTTCACAGTATTCAGGCCTTGACCAAACCAGCCTGGAGACAAGACTCGAGCAAGTTCTGGCGAAAGGAGGTGAAGGCTTGATGTTGCATCGTGCCAGTGCTCTCTACCAACTCAAACGCTCAGCAGACATCCGCAAACTCAAGCCGTTTGAAGATGACGAAGCTCTGGTCACTGCGCACCTGCCGGGACAAGGAAAATACACGGGCATGATGGGCTCGCTGGAAGTACAACTTCGCGACGGGACACATATGAAAATCGGTTCGGGGTTCACTGATGCCGAGCGTGCTGCGCCCCCGCCCGTAGGCAGTACCATCACCTTCAGGTTTAACGGACTGACACAGCATGGAAAACCTCGATTTGCGCGTTTTCTTCGGATACGCCCCGACTAGATCAATTCGAAGGTGATCAAGGGCAATGGGTGCTGGTGTCGCCAGGGGCTCTGGCGTAGGATTTAGGCCTGATAAACATTCAGCCGAAGTCCCTGGTGATAATGACACGCACCTTGTTGTATCCGACGCTAATCCTGCTGTGTTGCCTGGCCTCCCTACTGACATCAATGTCAGTGCCCGCCAAGACACTGGTCCTTGCCCAGATAAGTGATCGCCCGAAAAAGGACTATCGTCAGCTCAGACCCATGGCTGAATACATTCAGTCGCTAATGGCAGCCCAGGGCTATGACCATGCCGATGTGGAGCTCTATCCGGATATAGAGTCCTTGATGAATGCCGTTCGTCAGGGCCGCGTGCACTGGGTGTCAGAAACGGCCCTGACCTCTGCCCAACTGGTACAGGCCGGACTGGCCAAACCCATTGCAATGAAATGGAAACGTGGCCAGAGCCAGTATCGCAGCCTGATCTATGTACGTAAGGACAGTCCTGTGCAAAGCCTGCAGGACCTGCAAGGCCGTAGCATCGCATTTGAGCATCGCAACTCCTTCAGCAGTTACTATTTGCCTGCTACCGCTTTACTGCAGGCCGGTCTATCACTGCAGCAACTCGAAGCGCCTGGTGCACTGATACCGTCTGAAAAAGTCGGCTACCTGTTCAGCCGTAATGAGCGCAACAATCTGCTTTGGGTACAAAAAGGGATTGTCAGTGCCGGCACCCTGAATGATGGTGACTGGACCCAGCCAGGCCGTTTGCCCCCCGCACCTAAAGAGGAAATGCGCATTATCTACCGTTCCGCCGAGTACCCCCGTGCATTCGAGCTGGCATCGTCGGCATTACCAGAAGCAGACAGGGCGGCTTTGCAACAAGCACTGCTTTCACTTACACCGGAGCAGCATGCCAAGATACTGGCCCGTTATGAGCAAACTGAACGCTTAACGCCCGTCACTGAAGAACATCAGCGATTGCTGCAACAACTCGATCTGGAGTTGCTGCCATGAAGTTTAAGATTCTGTCGTCTTTGGCCAACCGACTTACCCTGGGGTTCACCCTGCTGGCCTCTGTGCTCGTTGCGGCTGTGCTACTGACCTTGCATTACAGCCTGACCAACTTCACCGAAGAAACGATTTATCAGGGTAAGCAGCAGCTGGCTGAAGCCTTGAGAACCCAGCTGGAGGAAGACGCGCAGCTGCTCTCGAATACACTCAGCGCACACCTTGAGTTGCCCCTGTATCATCTTGATCTCAGCGCAATTGAGAAACAGCTTTCGCTGGTCCGCAAGCATCGCAGTCTTGAATATGCCTACCTGTTCAGCCGCGATGAACGCCTGGTACATGATGGTAGTGAAGTGATTCCCGAGTTTGGCCTGGCCATGTCATCGCTCACCCCATTATCCGCCGCCCCTCGATTGCAATACGCCTGGCATGGCCGAACACTTCACCTGCTTCAGCCCGTCATAACAGCGGGTGAGCGTTCGGGCTATCTGGCACTGGGTGTCGACTTTACCCAGGCGCTTCACGCATTGGATAGTCGTGGCCAAACCATTGGAGCAAAGGCTCAGGAAACCGCACAGCAAACCTTTCACGACCTGCTGCTGATCGTACTACTAATTCTGGCCATCACTATTTGGCTGCTTTATCGCTTTAGCCGCTATCAGCTTGCACCCTTGAGCGCCCTGGCTGACAAAAGTATCGCTTTTGGTGAGGGCAACAGAAGCATCAGGTTTGCGCTGCCACAGCGTGATGAGCTGGGGCAGCTGGGTAACGCACTGGAACAGATGCGGCTTAGCCTTGAGCAGAGCCACCACCAGACAACCCAGCTTGCCTATATCGACAACCTGACCCAGTTGCCCAACCGTCACTGGTTCCAGCAATCGCTGGAACGCATGCTGGAAACCTGTCGGCAGCAGCAACAACGTCTTGGGGTATTGTTCATCGATCTGGACCACTTCAAGGAAGTGAACGATACCGCCGGCCATGACATGGGCGATCTGCTGTTGTTTGAGGCTGCTGCCCGTCTACGCAGCCTGCTGTTGGAAATGAATATTGCCTCCGCCGAGACTGATGAGCCTCTGCTCGCTCGCCTGGGCGGCGACGAATTCGTGACCCTCTATCCCGATCTTCAACACAGCGACCAACTGGCCGAATTGGCGCAGCGCATTGCTCAGGTGCTCGACGAACCCTTCCTGATCGACGGACGTTATTTCAATATCTCAAGCAGCATCGGGATCACCATCTACCCGGATGACGGCAACAGCAGCAGCGAAATTCTCAAGCATGCCGACATCGCCATGTACGCAGCCAAGCAGAGCGGCCGCAACCAGTACACCTTCTTCTCCATGCAGATGAACCAGCAACTGCAAGAGCGCATGGAAATCCTCCAGGGCGTCAGAACGGCACTGGATCAGGGGCATTTCCATCTCGAATATCAGCCCGTTATAGACCTGAGCACTAATCGCATCCGAGCAGCCGAGGCCCTGTTACGCTGGAAACATCCGGAGCGCGGCCTGATCCCACCGGGACAATTTATCCCGGTGATCGAAGACTCGGATCTGATCGAACCCGTGACCCAATGGGTTGCTCAACAGGCCGTCAGGGATCTGATGACACTTCAGGCCCTGAAACCCGGGTTTGCGGTTTCCATCAATATCTCCGGCGCAGCTCTGCATCAGGACAGTACCCGAGACTTCCTGACCGACCTGAAGCAGCGCGAGCAGGTACCCGACTACTGCCTCAGCATCGAGCTGACCGAAACCAGCATGATTCGCCATCTGGATGACTGCCGTCAGACCCTGAATCAATGGAAAGCCGCAGGCATGAACATCTGGATCGATGACTTCGGCACCGGATACTCCTCCCTGAGCTACCTGCACCAACTGCCAATTGACGGTCTGAAGATCGACCGCAGCTTCACCCGTGATCTAAAACCGGGCAGCAGTAATTCTCTGGTAGCGACCATTCTGACGCTGGCCGAGTCCATGCAACTGCAGGTCGTTGCCGAAGGCATAGAAACCGACAGTCAGCGCGAGTGTTATCGATTGCTGGGCAGTCGCTACGGCCAGGGTTTCGGCCTTCACCGCCCCATGCCCTATAACGACCTGAAAACTCTTTTGGAAACAACCGATGAAGTACTCCCGTCTGGCAGCTTTTAGTCTCTGTGTCCCCGGTTTGGCGACAGGCATGGACCTGGAGCTTAAAACCGACCTGGAATACAACCGCTACCCGAGCAGCAGCCAGATCAAATACGATGACGGCCAGTTCGACGAGCATGATTATGACCGCAAGGAAAAGATCGAAAGCAAAACCCTGCTGCTGATGAATCAGGCTGTTGATGAACGCTTGAGCTGGCAAGGCCGCCTGGGTATGAAGTATGAACGTACCCGCGATATCAAACGTGAATACCGCGAAGACGGATCGCTCAAAAACGATAAAAGCCGTACCGAATGGGAAAGTTCACCCTTGATCGGGCTGGGCTTCGAGTACGAATTGGGCAGAGCGTTGGGCGGCTATCACTGGCGTGTTCTGGGCTACCATGATCGTTTTTTTGATATCGAATACAAAGCGACCAATCTGGCTGAAAAGGCCAAGCCAAGAGCTGGGCGGGGCGCCGGCTATGAAACCCGGCTGCGCCTGCAGGGCGAATACATGACAGCCGTCAGCAGCCTGTTTTTTACCCCTCGCTTCGAAGTGAAGCACGAGCGCTATCAGCAATGGTACGACTCGGCCCGAGAACGTCAGGAAAACGCCGAGCAGGAATTGCAGTATGAAACCAGTCTTTGGCTGAGCTGGATTCCACCCGTGGATGGCTGGGAAGTGACGTTCGGCCCTACCTGGCAACGCGAAGACAAGGGCGAACGTGACAATGACAGTCATCGCTGGGTCTGGGAAGATGAAGAGCGCTGGCTGGCACGGGTACAGCTGGAATATGAAACGCCACTGCCGGGTTTCGAGTTTGAGCTGAAACTGGAGCGGGATATGAATGGCCCGGATGAAGACAAGATGAAGTATGAAGCAGGGTTAAGCTACGAGTTTTAACCGGGAGAGAAATGAGCTGCTGAAGCGTCCTCAGCAGCTCATCAGGTGATCACAGGCGGACTTCAATCCCGCGTTCACGCATGTATTCCTTGGCCTGCGGAATACTGTACTCATTGAAGTGAAAGATCGACGCCGCCAACACCGCATCAGCCTTGCCTTCAATACAGCCTTCCACCAGATGGTCCAGGTTACCTACACCACCTGAAGCGATGACCGGCACATGGACGGCTTCACTGATCGCACGTGTCACGCCGATATCGTAGCCGTTCTTGACGCCATCCTGGTCCATGGAGGTCAGAAGGATCTCGCCAGCGCCCAGATCGACCATTTTCTTGGCCCATTCCACGGCATCCAGACCGGTTGGCTTGCGGCCACCGTGGGTAAAGATCTCCCACTTGTCCGGCTCACCCGGCTGGCTGACTTTCTTGGCATCAATCGCCACAACGATACACTGGCTGCCGAACCGTTCCGCCGCTTCACGTACGAAATCCGGGTTGGTCACCGCCGCACTGTTGATCGAAACCTTGTCAGCACCGGCATTCAGCATGGTGCGAATATCTTCGCAGGTACGGATACCACCACCCACGGTCAGCGGGATGAACACCTGAGACGCCATTTTTTCCACGGTGTGTACCATGGTGTCACGGCCCTCATGGGTCGCAGTGATGTCGAGGAAAGTGATCTCGTCAGCACCCTGCTCGTCGTAGCGCTTGGCTACCTCTACCGGGTCGCCGGCATCACGAATATCGAGGAACTTTACCCCTTTCACCACGCGGCCATTTTCCACGTCGAGACAGGGGATAATGCGTTTTGCCAATGCCATGTCGCGTCCTCTTACTTGGCGGTCAGCTCATCACTCAGCGTCTGAGCTTCAGCCACATCCAGCGTACCTTCATAGATGGCACGGCCGGTGATGGCACCCAGAATACCCTGATCGGCTACGTCCGCCAGCGCCTTGATATCGTCGATGTTGGTCACACCACCTGAAGCGATGACCGGGATACCCGCTTCACGCGCCAGCTCCACAGTAGCCTCAACGTTCACGCCCTGCATCATGCCGTCACGGCTGATATCGGTGTACACAATGGCGCTAACACCGTCGTTCTTGAAGCGCTTGGCCAGATCTACCGCTTTCACATCGGTGATTTCAGCCCAGCCATCAATCGCCACGTAGCCGTCCTGAGCGTCCAGACCCACGATGATGTGACCCGGGAACTGCTTGCACATTTCGGTGACGAACTCAGGCTCTTTCACTGCCTTGGTACCGATGATGACGTACTCAACACCCGCATCCAGATATGCCTGAATGATTTCAGCAGAGCGGATACCGCCACCGATCTGGATCGGCAGGTCCGGATAGGCTTCCGCGATTTTCTTCACGATCTCGCCGTTCACCGGCTCACCGGCAAAGGCACCGTTCAGGTCAACCAGATGCAGACGACGGCAACCAGCCTCGACCCACTTGGCAGCCATTTCGACCGGGTTATCGGAGAATACGGTGGAGTCATCCATACGGCCCTGACGCAGACGAACACAGGCACCATCTTTGAGGTCAATCGCGGGAATAATCAGCATATCGGCTTGGATCCAGAATAATCAGTAAAAAGTTTCAGCTTCAGCGGGTCGTCAGGGGCGGCCATCCCAGTTCAAAAAATTCTGCAGCAACTGCAGGCCTGCTTTTTGACTTTTTTCGGGATGGAACTGCACCGCAAAGACGTTATCGCTGGCAATGGCCACGTCGAAATCAACGCCGTAATTACAGGTCGCGGCCACCAGCTCCCGCTGTTTTGCCTGCACATGGTAGCTGTGCACAAAGTAGAAGCGGCTGCCGTCTTCAATGTTGGCCCAGAGCGGGTGATCCTGAGTCTGGTAGACCTGGTTCCAGCCCATGTGCGGGACTTTCAGTCGCTCGCCATCGGCATCCTTGAGGTCATCGCCGAAGAAATTGACGCGTCCTTCAAACTCGGCCAGGCAGTCAACACCGCTGTTTTCTTCCGAGAATTCCATCAGGGCCTGATAGCCTACACAAATTCCCAGAAACGGCTTGCCGGATGCAATCGCTTCACGCACCTCTGCATCCACACCCAAACGACGAATTTCAGCCATACAATCACGAATGGCGCCTACGCCCGGCAGCAGCACACGGTCGGCGCTGCGTACCTGCTCGGGATCAGCGGTAACACGCACTTCGACACCGGGCTGCACATGCTCCAGCGCCTTGGCGACGGAGTGCAGGTTGCCCATGCCGTAATCGATTACTGCAATACTGCTCATGGTTTAGAGGCACCCCTTGGTGGACGGCATCATGCCTTTGGCACGCGGATCGAACTCCAGCGCCATACGCAGTGCACGGCCAAAGGCCTTGAAGATGGTTTCAGCCTGATGGTGGGTGTTCTTACCCTTCAGGTTATCGATGTGCAGGGTCACCATGGCGTGGTTCACGAAGCCGTGGAAGAACTCGGAGAACAGATCCACATCGAAGCTGCCAACACGGCCACGGGTGAACTCCACGTTCATTTCCAGACCTGGACGACCGGAGAAATCGATCACAACACGTGACAGGGCTTCATCCAGCGGCACATAGGAGTGGCCGTAGCGGACAATACCCTTCTTGTCACCTACGGCCTGCTTGAACGCCTGGCCCAGTGTGATGCCGATATCTTCAACGGTGTGATGATCATCGATGTGTAGATCGCCGACCGCACTGACCTCCAGATCGATCAAGCCGTGTCGGGCGATCTGATCCAGCATATGATCAAGAAAGGGGACACCAGTATCCACATCCAGTTTCCCGGTGCCATC
Source organism: Marinobacterium sp. (assembly GCA_048264005.1). GTDB lineage: Bacteria > Pseudomonadota > Gammaproteobacteria > Pseudomonadales > Balneatricaceae > Marinobacterium. The sequence goes on along the minus strand of JBLXDP010000011.1, from coordinate 79,867 downwards.
AAGGTTAACCGCTACGGTAATCTGCGTTTCCAACGTGTTGCGGGTTACCTGGGCTTTACGCTCGGCCATTATTCTCTCCGCCTGGGGTTTTCTGAAGCGCTCAGTATACATCCAACCGAGTCGTAACGGCAGGTTCATCGACGCCATGCCAACCGGCAAGTCAGATCCGCTATACTCAGCCTGTCTAACCTGCAGGGAAACAACAGGACCTTCTCATGAAAGTGTTCAAGTGGATTTTTGGCCTGATACTGGGGCTGATTGTACTGGTAGGCGTAGCACTGACCGTGCTGGCCATGGTGATCGACCCAAACGACTACAAAAATGACATCCGAACCGCCGCACTGGAAAGTGCAGGTATTGAGCTGGAACTGGATGGGGATATCGGCTGGTCCTTCTTCCCCTGGCTGGCACTGGAACTGAACGCCGTTGGTGTGGGCTACCCGCAACAACCCCAGGTTGGTCGCCTGCAGCGCGTCGAAGTCTCTGTCAGCATTCCTGCACTGCTTAAGCGCGAGTTACAAATGAACCGTCTGGTGCTGGATGGCTTGAGCCTGAGTCTGGTGAAAAACAGCGATGGCAGCACTAACTGGAATGCAAACACCGAAAAGCAGGCAACTCAGCCAGAAGACTCCTCATCCGAGACGTCACCCGGCAGCGCTGAGAGTACCCCGCTGAAAATCGATATTCAGGCGATTGAGGTACTGAACGCCGCGCTAACTTATACCGATGAGAGCAGCCACAGCCGCATTGAACTCAGTGATCTTAATCTGACTACCGGACGCATCAGCACCGAAAAAGCCATTCCGGTAGAGCTGACATTCGCCTTGCGCCAACTGATCAAGGATCAAGTTCAGCTGAGCACTCAAGCGGAGCTGAAGACCGAAATTCTGCTGGATATGGCCAATAACCACTACCAGCTCAGCGATCTGGCCAGCCGTCTGCAACTGCTGGAAGGTGCAGGTATGCCGGCACCCTTGAGTGTGTCCCTGGAAGCCAAAAACCTGGAAGCCCTGCTGAACGAGCAGAAAGTCGATATCAAGGCACTGCGCCTGTCGGCCGATCCGGTAGAGCTGAAAGGCGACCTCAGCCTGACGAATTTCAGCCAGCCCGAAGTCAAGGGCCAGCTGAGCAGCAACAGCTTCAATCTCAAGCAACTGCTGCAGAATCTGGGGCAAACAGCGCCTGAAACCGCTGATGCCGATGTGCTAAGTGACCTTTCCTTCAGCGCAACACTGGCCGGCAATGACAAAGCATTGTCACTCAAGCCGCTGAAATTGAAACTGGATGATACCCAACTGGACGGCGAAGCAAGCCTGACACTGGCCAGCCAGGCCATAGCGCTCAAGCTGAAAGGCAATGATCTGAATGTGGATCGCTACCTGCCACCCAAAACGGAAGCCAGCGGCGAAACAACATCCGGCTCGGAAACTAAAACCGCCAAAGCCCCTCAGGAATGGCCCAAGGATGAAGTCATCCCGCTGGAGCCCCTGCAAGCGTTGAATCTCAGTGCAGAACTGGACATGGATAGCCTGACCGTGAACGGCATCGAGCTGGGTAAACCGGGTCTTAGCCTGAGTGCCAAATCAGGCCTGATCCAGCTGACCCGCTTCGGCAGTCAGGTCTTCAGTGGTCAAGCGAGTGCCACAGCGCGTATAGACGCCCGTAAGAAACCGCTGAGCATCAGTGTCAGCAAACAACTGACCAATCTGGAAATGGGCGAGGCGCTGCAAACACTGGCCAACAACGACACCCTGACCGGTAAGTTCAGCGCCAAAACGGAGCTGAACATGAGCGGCCAGTCCATTCATGCCTGGGTGAACTCATTGAACGGCAGCGCCAGCCTGCACATGGCTGAAGGCGTCATTAACGGCATCGATGCGGCTCAAGCCCTGTGTCAGGGCATCAACAATGTGTCAGCCCTGTGGATCGACGCCAAGCAGGTGGATAAATCCACTCCCTTCGCGGATATGGGCGCCAGCTTTAACATCCGCAACGGCGTGGTCAGCAACCAGGATCTGAGTGCGAAAATGGACGCGTTGACAGTTGCCGGTAAGGGCAGCGTCAATCTGCCCCAGCAAACGTTGGACTACCGGGTAGGCGCCAAGATCGAGAACAACCTGTTCAATGAGAGCTGCTCGGTCAACAACCGTCTGCAGGGTCTGGAAGTGCCGGTGGATTGCAAGGGCAGCTTCTATGACGAGCCAGCCAAGCTCTGCCGTCTGGATACCCGTTTTATTACCGATGCCATCAAGGCGGAAGCCAAACGCAAGGTTGAAGAAAAAGTGAGTGAGAAACTGGAAGGCAAACTGAAAGACAAGCTGGGCGAAGAGGGCGCCAGCAATCTCCTGAAGGGGTTGCTTGGCCAATGACACCCGAACAGTTCCACAGTGCCGTGCTGGAGTGGTTTGACCGGCACGGTCGCCATGACCTGCCCTGGCAGGCTGAAAAAACGGCCTACTTCACCTGGATCTCAGAGATCATGCTGCAGCAGACCCAGGTGAAAACTGTCATTCCCTACTTCGAACGCTTTATTGAGCGCTTTCCCAGCGTGCATGACCTGGCTGACGCCGAGCAGGACGAAGTGCTGCACCTCTGGACCGGGCTGGGCTACTACGCACGGGCACGCAACCTGCACAAGACTGCACGTATCGTCAGTCGCGACCTGGGAGGCGAGTTTCCGGTTACGGTTGAAGCGATGGAACAACTGCCCGGCATAGGCCGCTCCACAGCAGGCGCGATTGTCTCCATCTCCACCGGCAACCGTGCGGCCATTCTGGATGGCAACGTCAAACGGGTGCTGGCGCGCTTCTATGCCGTCGAGGGCTGGCCCGGTACCCCGGCCGTGATGAAAGAGCTTTGGGGTTATGCTGAGAGAAATACGCCACACCAGCGTGTTGGTGACTACACCCAGGCCATGATGGATCTGGGCGCCACCCTCTGTACCCGCAGCAAGCCCAGCTGTTTGCTGTGCCCACTGCAGGAACACTGTGACGCCAGACTGCTGAACCTGACCGACACACTGCCGTCGCCACGGCCCAAGAAAACCCTGCCGGTCAAGCAGACACTGATGTTGATGATTCGCAACGACGCCGGTGAAGTGTTGCTGCACCAGCGACCTCCGAGCGGCATCTGGGGCGGACTCTGGAGCCTGCCGGAGGTAGCCGACCTGCGCGATGCGCCCGCCACGCTGGGGGTGGAGTTGGAACAGGACGCTACAGAAGTGCTGGAGCCTCTGCGCCATACCTTCAGTCACTACCATCTGGACATCACCCCGGCCCGAGTAACGCTGAAAAGCCCTACAAACTCTGTCATGGAAGGCACGCCGGCACTCTGGTATAACGTGGACCAACCCGCAAATATTGGCCTGGCGGCCCCGGTCAAGCGTCTGCTTGAACGCTACGCCAGCTGACCTCGGAGATTGATATGACACGCACTGTTTTCTGCCGCAAATTCAAAGAGGAACTGGAAGGGCTGGACCGTCCCCCTTACCCCGGCGAGCTGGGCCAGAGCATCTATGACAATGTGTCCAAGAAAGCCTGGCAGGCATGGACCGACCACCAGACCATGCTGATCAATGAGAAGCACCTGAGCATGATGGACCCGGAAAGCCGCAAGTACCTGCAGCAGGAAATGGAGAAGTTCCTGTCCGGCGAAGACTACGATCAGGCCGAAGGCTACGTACCTCAGAATAAATAATTTGAAATTATTGCTTGACCAAGCAGGGGCTTTGCTATTTAATACGCCCCCGTTGCCCAGATAGCTCAGTCGGTAGAGCAGGGGATTGAAAATCCCCGTGTCGGTGGTTCGATTCCGCCTCTGGGCACCAAAATTTCACAAAAGAGCCTCGCGAAAGCGGGGCTTTTTTGTTTCTGCACGCCCCACCCTTCCCCCAATTGTTCCAACATCAGCGCCTCGATCCTTTTCTTCATCCAGCTTGCCGCATCCCCTCAACAACGAAGAAGTTTCACTGAAATTCGGATACCGGAAAGCCGTTGCTTATCGATGCGTTGAAAGTCTGGGCACTACCCCATGCAGGAATAAAAACCGCGACTCTTAGACGAAGGCGCGAATTGAACCAATTGCATAAATGTCACATAATATACGTTTTATAAGATAGCGCTAATCGCCCTATACCTTAAGACTGTTACCAACAGCTGCATATCAACCTGGTGGGTGAGCCTCATGAACACAAATAAGCCTTTATTGGCGCTGACAATTGCCGGATTTATCCTGTTCAGCGCCCTCGGTGTCACCCTGATCGACACCCTGTTGAATTTCGAAAAAAATCAGCAGCTGGAGGTCCGCCTCAGTCATGAGCAAGTCGCCTATGCCGCGATTCTCAGAGCGCAGGAGCGCATTGCCAACACACTCTATAGTGAGCATATCAATCAGCCTTCGGTCACCGCCCGTGTCCGTTCTGTTATTGAAAGCAGGGGAAGTGCGCAGGCCACTGCCCGAGGCCTGTTGTATCGCCAGCTTTACCCGCTCTACCAGCGCCTGAAGGATCTGGGCTTTCGCCAGTTTCATTTTCATACCCCTGAAGGCAGAACCCTGCTCCGATTTCACAGCCCGTTGAGGTTTGACGATGCTCTCTTTGCGCAGCGCCCACTGGTTGAGCAAGTCAATACTCGACTTAAAGCAGCCGAAGGGTTTGAAATGGGGCGTCTGTTCCATGGTTTCCGCTTTGTATATCCACTTTTTGATCAGGACCAGCATATTGGCAGTGTAGAGCTGAGTGTGCCCTTTACCACACTGGAACAGGAGCTGGATAAGCTGGTTCAAAACGATTTTTTTATCTTTGCCCTCAAACGTGATTCGGTATTTGCCAAACTGCATCCGGGGCAACGCTCTCTGTTTACGCCATTAGCCCTGAATGATGACTTCGTGATCGAGAACAGCGAAGCGCACTTGGGCAACGCCATTAACCACCGGCCCATTCAGTCACGGCTGGAGCATGCGCTTACGCACCATCAGGACGAGATCCGTACGGGTATGGACTCAGGCAAGGCGTTTGCCATGACACATGATGTCGATGGCAGTTTTTACGCTGTGTTGTTCATGCCCGTACCAGACCTTTCCGATACGACTCAGGCCTATATCATTACCGCAACCCGAGTGCCCGAAATTGAAACCCTGATTTTAAAAGGGCGCTGGCTCGAACTGTTGCTGGTCATCCTGATTGCCGGGCTGGCCCTGTTGTTCTATCGCAAGCAACAGGGCGCACAGGAAACGCGAAATGAGCGCAATAAGCTGCAAGCCATTACTGAACGCATGGCCGAAGGCCTGCTTGTACAGGACCCGGCAGGACGTATCACCTTTATCAACCCCGCAGCCCAGGCAACCTTGGGTATTAGTGAAGAAGAAGCATTAGGGCAATTTGCCCACGACCTGTTCCATGTTCACTTAGGCGCTGATGGAATTCCCGTACCAATTGAAGCCTGCCCGATCAGGACGACAACCGCAGATGGCAAGGTCTATACCAGTGAAGACGAGTTCTTCCGTCGTTACTCAGACAATCACCTCATCCCGATTCAGGTCACCAGCGCTCAATTCAAAGTGGAAGATGAGAACGCCGGCTCCATTACCATTTTTCGGGATATTACGCGGCGCAAGGAATACGAAGCCAAGCTGGAGCAGGCACATCAGGATGCATTGGACAGCAACCAGGCCAAATCCGAGTTTCTGGCCAATATGAGCCATGAAATCCGCACCCCGATGAACGGTATTTTGGGCATGCTGGAACTGGTACTGGATGCGGACCTGCCTGCTGAACATAAGGACTATATCCGTATTGCCAACAGCTCAGGACAAACCCTGCTGGCACTGCTTAACAGCATACTGGATCTGTCCAAGGTAGAAGCCGGTCGCATGGAGCTGGAAAGTACTGATTTCAACCTGCGCGAAACGCTGGAAGAAACAACCAAACTGTTTGCCCCCCAGGCACAGGGCAAGGGGCTGGAGATCGCGGCCCTCATCGATGACTCCGTTCCTGAGTTTGCCAACGGTGACCCCACACGTCTGCGCCAGGTGATCACCAACCTGCTGGGCAACGCAATCAAATTCACCGAAGAGGGTGAGATCACCCTGACTGCTTGTATGACAACCAGCCCAGACCAGGCGTACCAACTACACGTGGGGATCAGAGATACCGGGATTGGTGTTGCAGTCGATGCGCAGGAACGTATCTTTGAATGCTTTACCCAGGCAGATGGCTCAACCACAAGGCGCTATGGCGGCACGGGCCTTGGCCTGACCCTCAGCCGCAAGATTGTGACCCAGATGGGTGGTGAGATCTGGCTAGAGTCGGCACTTGGACAAGGCAGCACCTTCCATTTCACCGCTGTTTTGCAGCCGGCTGTAGAGCCGGAAACACTCTTCGTGCCGAATGAGAATTTGCAGGGACTACGTGCCCTGATTGTCGATGACAAGGTCACCAACCGAGTCATTCTTGAGCGCTTCTGTGACGCCTGGGGGATCTATCACCAGAGTGCGGCCAGCGGCCACAGCGCACTACAAAAGCTGGAGTCAGCCGCAAAACAAGGCAAAGCCTTCGACTGTGTACTGAGCGATATGATGATGCCTGATATGGACGGCGTTGAGTTGGCGCGACAGGCCCGTGCCAATGGCCGATTTGCCGGCCTTAAATGGTTGCTCATCACCTCCTACACCGGACGCGGGCTCAACCAGCAGGCCAATATTGCAGGATTTGACCGCCTGCTGCCCAAGCCCATTGGTAGGCGTGAGCTGCATGATGCACTGGAGCAGGTGCTGCTGGGCCATGCCGCATCTGAGACCACAAGCTCTCCTGCCGGTACACGAAACGCTCAGCTGCCATCCGGGGCACGTATTCTGCTGGCAGAAGATAACGAGGTGAACCGCCAGGTTGCCACGGCTCACTTGAACAAATTCGGCTGTAAGGTCACAACCGCAGCCGATGGTGCTGAAGCCCTGAAGATCTTCTGCGAGCAGTCCTTTGATCTGGTACTGATGGATTGCCAAATGCCGGTTATGGATGGCCTAAGTGCCTGTCGTGCCATGCGCCAGTGGGAACAGGCACAGAGCCGGGATGTAACCCCTATTATTGCCATGACCGCCTTTAACTCCGATCAGAACATTGCAGACTGCATAGCGGCTGGCATGAATGACAAACTGGACAAGCCATTCCAGCCCGAAGCCCTTTATCAATTGCTGACACAATATGCAGGTTCAGCACAACCGCCTCAAACAGCACAGGAAGCTGAGCCTATAGCCGCGCCTTACCAAACATGCAGCAACAGCCACCCTGTCCTGAAAACAGCAACGCTGGATGAGCTGAACATCTTGCTGGATGGTGAAGTTGATACGATCATCACTCCCTTCCTTGAACAGCTGCCGCCTTTGATTTCACAGCTTAAACAGGCACTGGCACAGGACGACCGAGAAGCGCTTTTCATTGCCACTCACACGCTGAAAAGCAGCGCTGCCAATATTGGCGGCCTTGAAGTCGCCGAGTGTGCTCGTGAACTGGAAACAGGGGCCAAGACAGAGAATATTAGTCACCTGACCACAGCCGTGACACAACTGATACAGGCAACCGAGCGTTTGACGCAGGCACTTGCCGACTATACTGACACTGACTCTTGATCCTTTGGAGCCATGATGCCCTTTGAAAACAAAGTAGAAGGCCAGCTATCACGCGTTCTGGTTGTCGACGACGATGCCAGTATCCGACTGACACTGGTCAAGCTGCTGCAAAAAGACGGTTATGAAGTCATTCAGGCTGATAATGGTGCCCGTGCTCTGGAGCTTATCTCAGAACAGCTGCCAAGCCTCGTCCTGCTGGATGTGGTCATGCAGGGTGTGGACGGCTTTGAAGTTTGTGAGGCCGTGCGTCGACAAGATGCTCATCTGCCGATCATCATGCTTACCGGTATGGAAGATGTCTCCGCCATCGATAACGCTTTCGCCAAGGGCGCCACTGATTTCATTACCAAGCCGATCAGCTGGCCGCTGTTGATTCGCCGCGTACGCTACGCCCTCCGCACTCATGCGCTGACAGTCGATCTCGAGCGCATCCGCATCATCCAGTCGGAAGCTCAAGAGATTGCCCGCCTGGGATACTTCGAATGGAATCCGGGCCTGAACCGTATTCACTGGTCCAAGGGCATACAGCAGGTATTCGACATTTCCGATCAGATCCAGGGGAGAGGCCTTGGCGCCTATCTGGACATGATCCCTCAGCATGAAAGAACGGGCGTGAGTATCCAGCTCGATCAGGTTGCTGCCCGACAGGTCAAAAAAGCCGTCTTCAGGCATAGCCTGACAACCCCCTCGGGAACCTTTCATGTCAGTGCCATGGCAAGGTGTCCCAGGGATAAACAGGTATTGGTAGTACTCCAGGATGTGACTGATAGCTACCAGGCCCAGGCAACCATTGAGTTTCAGCGTTCACACGACACCCTGACCCATCTGGTCAACCGGGCACAGTTTTTCCGTCTGCTGGACCAAAGTCTGGCGCAACAGCAGAACTGCGCAGTCATTACGATCGACATTGACCGCTTCCACATGATCAATGATTCCTTTGGCCAGGACGAAGGTGACAAACTCCTGCAGCTGTTCTCACTACGACTGCATGCATTGACTCACGGCTTCTATCCTTTAGCCCGCCTGGGAGGGGATGAGTTCGGTATTTTGGTCGAAGAACTTGAAGGTGAAGAGGAGTTACACCTGTGGCTGGATGCCATGCAAAAACGACTCAGCGAGCCCTACGAGTTGGCAGGGCAGGCAGTGTTTATTGAAACCAGCGTGGGGGTATCCCTCGGCCCTGACCACGGGACAGATGCGCACTCTCTTCTAAGCAGCTCATTACAGGCTCGTCTGGTTGCCAAACGCAGCGGTGGCAGTCGTTATCAGATTTTTGATACCAGCTGCCAAAAGGACTATGCACGGCAACTCTATCTTGAAGCAGAGCTCAGACATGCCATAGAGCGGGATGAGTTTGAGCTGTTTTACCAGCCACAGCTGGACCTGGCGACCAATCGCATAATTGGCGCCGAAGCATTGATCCGGTGGCGCCATCCGGCTATGGGGCTGGTATCGCCGGGCGAATTTATTCCGCTGGTGGAAGAGATGGAGCTGATACACAGCCTGGGCAGCTGGGTTGCAGAAGAGGCGGTCGGACAACAGGCAAAATGGCGTAACAGTGGACTGGACCTGAGGGTCGGCTTCAATATGTCAGCAAGGCAGTTCAATGATACCTATTTCGCCGAACGGCTAGAGCGTATTTTAAACGCAGCCGATGTGCCGGCTTCCCGCATTGATGTCGAAATTACCGAAAGCAGTGCCATGGACAACCCGGAAAAAGCGCTGGGCATGCTGCAATCGCTCAAGGCTCTGGGTACCAGCCTGGCGCTGGATGACTTCGGAACCGGCTATTCGTCACTGGAGTACATGCAGAAATTCGATGTGGATTACATCAAAATTGACCGCGCCTTTATCTGTAATTTACTTGAAAATACGGCCGATCAGGGCATCGTCAAAGCGGTACTGGGAATTGCCAACAGCCTTAACATGAAAGTGATCGCCGAAGGCGTGGAGCAAAAGGAAGAAATGGACTACCTGCGTGAGCTTGGCTGCCACGAAATGCAGGGTTTTTATATCAGCAAGCCGGTGCCTGCGGATGAGTTTGAGCGTTTCACACGTGAATATAACCGCACTACCCAAGACACCTAGCGAAGGAATTCTCATACGTCCAACCCTCTGCAGGTTGCATAACTGCTCTGCAGAGGTCTATGTTAAGGCTTGGGTACACGACAAAGGCAGGGTAGAGAAACTCAGGATTTGTACTTTAGCTGCTCAGTATCAAGCCACAGAAACATGGAATCTCGTATGCTTGTGACTGGTCGACCACGCATGACCATACCTTCCGTTAGCATTCTGTAACGTTTTCATGACAGCATCTGTATCAGCCTGAGCCTTCTTGGTCGCCAAACAATACAAAAGTCGCAATAGTCACGATTGCGACAAATAACTCAAAATGCTTTAATTAACGCTGTTCGTTTCAGGGACTTAAAATGGCTGATTCCGCGATACAGTTACCCGATGCACTCGTGATCCAGAATGTCGCCGACTGGAAGGAACGTTTCATCCATGATCTTGCTGATGGCGCCGTCCCCCCTCTGGATGCCAGTCTTTTAAAGGATATCGATACTGCCGGACTCCAGCTGCTGCTGGCGGTAGCCGTCGAGGTTGAAAAGCAGGGAGGCACTCTAACCTGGTCATCAACCTCCCCCGAACTCCACGATTTCGCCAAGGTTCTCGGTGTTACAGCACCGCTGAATCTCGAGCCTGCATGAGGTAATGACATGGCCCATATTCTCGTTGTCGATGACTCCGCTTCCCTGCGCAGCATGGTCGCTTTTACCCTCAAGAAAGAGGGGCATCAGGTAACCGAAGCCGCCAACGGCCAGGAAGCCCTGTCCAAAGCGGATGGCGGCAGCTTTAATCTGGTGCTGACCGACGTGAACATGCCGCAGATGGATGGTGTAACGCTCTGTGCAGAGCTGCGTAAGAAACCGGCCTTCAAGTTCACCCCCATCCTGATTCTGACCACCGAAAGCTCTGCCGAAATGAAGCAGCGCGGCAAGGCTGCCGGCGCAACCGGCTGGCTGGTCAAACCGTTCAACCCGGATACACTGCTCAGCACCATTAAACGCGTCATACGTTGACACCAGCAGGAGTCAGACGATGAGTGTCGATCTGTCGCAGTTTATCCCGGGCTTTCTGGAGGAAAGTCACGAGGGGCTCCAGATTATGGAGACCTCTCTGCTGGCGCTGACACCCGGGGATAACGAAACGATCAACGAGGTGTTCCGCGCCGCGCACTCAATCAAGGGCGGTGCCGGCACCTTCGGTTTCTCCGGGGTCGCCGAGTTCACCCATGAAGCTGAGACACTGCTGGATGCCATGCGTAACGGCACCGTCGAGGTGACCTCAACACGTACTGACCTGCTGCTGCAATCCGTCGATGTGATTCGCGATCTGCTGGAACGTGCTGCCGATGGGGATAACAGCTTGCCCCCCGAGGCGGAAGCACTGGCCAGTGCACTGAGCCAGGCACAATCCGACTCGGAACCGGCTCCTGTCGCTCCAGACGAAGCTCAGGAACCCTCAGTCACGCCCACTCCTGACGCAGCCCCCCAAACAGAAGGTTGGCAGATTGACGTCAAGGCAAACCCCGGCCTGCTGACGACCGGTAACGACCCTATCTTTTTGTTTCAGGCCCTGGCAGACCTGGGTCCACTCCGCACAGAGGTTGTGTCAGACGCTTTGCCCTCACTGGATCAGCTGGAACCTGAGCAGCTTTACCTGCACTGGCAGCTGCAGCTCGATTCAGACTGCTCGGAAGACGCCATTCGTGAAATATTTGAGTGGGTTGAGGATGATGTTGAGCTGGTGATTCAGTCTGCCTGTGACCAGGTCTGCTCTGATCAGAACGGTGCTGAGGAGACTCAAGGCTGGCAGATCCAGCTACACCCCAGCGAAGACCTGTTGCACACCGGTAACGATCCTCTGCTGTTATTTGCCTCTCTGGTCGAACTGGGCCAGCTGGACGCTCAAATCAGCACAGAGCGACTACCTGAACTGTCCATGCTGGACCCTTCGGCACTCTATCTGGACTGGTCTCTGACCCTGCACAGTGATTGTGATGAGAGCGCGATCCGTGAAGTCTTTGAATGGGTCGAAGACGAGGTTGAATTAACCCTGACACGACTGGGTACCCCTCGGGAAGAGGAAAAGGAAGACGCCACGGAGAAAATTCCAACGGACATCGCCACACCTCAGGCCGGTACAGAAGAGCCCTCGCCAGCCCCTGTCGTTGAAACACCCAAGACCAGTACGCCTGTAACGGCCGCCTCATCGGCCGCACCCGCCAAAGCGCCTGCTGGCACGGCGAAAAAACCGGCCGTGCGCGAATCCTCAATCCGCGTCGACACCGGCAAGGTGGACTCGCTGGTGGATCGCGTCGGTGAACTAGTGATTACCCAGGCGATGCTGCTGGAAGTCAGCCAGGCGTTGGCCGATATCGAACACCCTGCAGTCGAAGAGTTGCAAAAGGGCTTGCTGCAGCTGGAGCGCAATACCCGCGAGCTGCAGGAAGATGTCATGCGTATCCGCATGCTGCCGATCAGCTTCGTCTTCAACCGTTTCCCGCGTCTGGTGCATGACGTCAGCCAACAACTGGGCAAACAGGTTGAACTGCACCTCCAGGGTGAACATACCGAGCTGGACAAAACCGTACTGGAAAAGATCGGCGACCCCTTGGTGCACCTGGTGCGCAACGGTCTGGATCATGGTCTCGAAGGCCCCGAAGAGCGTCTGGCCTCCGGCAAAGACCGGACCGGTCATCTCTGGCTCACCGCCGCTCAGCAGGGCGGCAGTATCATGATCGAAATTCGCGATGATGGCCGCGGCCTGAACCGTTCTCGAATTCGCAGCAAGGCCATAGAGCGTGGCCTGATCGATGCCCATGCACAGTTGTCAGACCAGGATGTCGATGAGTTGATTTTCCTGCCCGGCTTCTCGACCGCAGAACAGGTCAGCGACCTCTCAGGTCGTGGCGTCGGCATGGATGTCGTGCGACGTAACATCGAATCACTGGGCGGTAATATCGAGCTGGTCTCAACCCCGGGTGCAGGCTCCCGCTTCACCATCCGTCTGCCGCTGACGCTGGCCATTATGGATGGGCAGTTGGTGCGGCTGGATAAGGATCCCTACGTTATCCCGCTGATTTCCATCGTCGAAACCCTGCAAGCAACCTCGGAAATGCTGGTCTCCATGGCCGGGAACCGCTGTCTGCTGCACTTCCGCGATGAATATCTGCCGCTGATCCGACTCACCAGTACCTTTGGTCTTCAACCGTCGACCCAGCCCTTACAGCCCGGCTGTATCGTCGTTGTGGTCGAAAACAGTGGCCAGAAAGCCGGCCTGGTCGTCGATGAGCTGATGGGACAACAGCAAACCGTTATCAAAAGTCTGGAACAGAATTACCGCCGAGTGCCTGGGCTCTCCGGTGCCACAATACTGGGCGATGGCAGCGTTGCTCTGATACTGGACGTGGCAGGTCTGATCAACCGTAGTCTCGATGCAGATACGGCCTTGATCGCGCGACAAAAGAACGAACAACAAGAGGTACAGGCCTGACATGGCAAGCGAACATAGCTCCGGAGAATTGCTCAGCGGTGAACAGTACCTGAGCTTCATGCTGGACGAAGAGGAGTACGGCGTCGACATCCTGCGTGTGCAGGAGGTACGAGGCTGGACACCGGTCACCCGTCTCCCGGCAAGCCCGCATTACATCAAAGGCGTGCTGAATCTGCGCGGTGCCATCGTCCCTGTCGTCGACCTGCGCGAGCGTTTTGGTTTTCCGACCCTGCCTTATGGCCCCACCACGGTTGTGGTAGTGGTCAGAGCCATGCAGGAAGATCAGGAGCGGGTCATTGGCCTGGTCGTCGACGCGGTCGCCGAGACCTACCACATTGCGGCAGAGCAGATTCGCCCGGCGCCGCGCCTGGAAACCGCTATTCGACCGGACTTTATCGCGGGTCTGGCCACCATTAATGAACGCATGATTGTCATGTTGGACCTGGACCACCTGCTCAGTGCAGACGAGTTGGCGCTGGAACCTCTGACAGCTGAAGACGAATAATCGACAAAGAGACTCGACCATGAAAAAGAACCTGCCGGTGACAGACAACGAGGTCAAACTCAGGGATGGTCAGGAGTTGGTAACCATTACCGACCTCAAAGGGACCATTACGTTTACCAACCCCGCCTTTGTCGAAGTGAGCGGCTTCAGCAGCCAGGAGTTGGTGGGATCCAATCACAACATTGTGCGCCATCCGGACATGCCGCCCGCGGCATTCAAGGATCTCTGGGATCACCTCAAGGCCGGGCGCCCCTGGTCTCGCCTGGTTAAGAACCGTTGTAAAAACGGTGACTACTACTGGGTACGTGCCAATGTCACGCCCATCTTCCGTGATGGCGAGGTTGCCGAATATATTTCCGTACGCGTGCGTCCTGACCAGGACGAAATTGACGCTGCCGAAGCACTCTACCGCCGCATGAACAAGAACGAGGTGAGCCTGCCGTCGGTCAGCTCTATCCCGTCACGCAGCCTGGAAGCGGCCATGAGCAAAACCACCACGCTGGCCGTGGTCGTTGCCGTACTGCTGGCACTGGCGTTCTGGTTCGCACCGGTGAACCCGGCGCTGGTAGCCCTGGGTCCTGCCATCGGCATGTTGGTACTGATGCTGGGCGCCAATAAGACCCTGCAAACACACGCCCTTCAACCCATGCGGGAAGCCATAGAGCGCATGCGTCGAGTGGCCGAAGGCGACTACTATCAGGATATCCCCTTTAGCGCGCCCGGTGAGGGCGGTGAGCTGCTGCGCATGACCAAGAGTCTGGCGATCAAGCTTGGCTTTGACGTCAATGATGCCCGTCTGCAGCAGCGCAGCGCACAGCGCATCAAGGTCGCCTTGGACAACGTCTCCTCCAACGTAATGGTCGCTTCCAACTCGGGTGACATCATTTACCTGAACGAATCCGTGATCAATATGATGCGCAATGCCGAGCAGGATCTGCGCAAGGACCTGCCGGAGTTCGCGGTCGATCGCCTGCAGGGCGCCAATATCGATATTTTCCACAAGAAACCCGAACATCAGCGCCGTCTGCTGGAGTCACTGCAGGATACGTTCCGCAGCCGCATCAAAGTCGGCGGTCGCAGCTTCGACCTGGTTGCCAACCCGGTTATCGATGACGAAAACAATCGTCTGGGTACTGTAGTTGAGTGGCAGGACGTCACCGAGCAGCTGCGTGCCGAAAACGAAATCGAAGAGCTGATCGCCAACGCAACGGTCGGTCAGCTGGACGTGCGACTGGATACCGAGGGCTACGCCGATTTCACCCGCACCGTCGCCAACGGTGTGAATTCCCTGCTGGATGCGGTTGTAGAACCGCTGCGCGACATCAAGCACGTGCTGTCCGCACTGTCAGAAGGCGACCTGACCCAGAAAATGCAGGGCCAGTATCAGGGTGAGTTTGCCGAGCTGAACAACTCTCTGACCACGTCTCTGGGTCGTCTGGAGAACATGGTCAACGAGATCCGACGCGCAGGCTCCAGCATTGCCGTTGGCGCCTCCGAAATTGCCACCGGCAACACCACTCTGAGTGAGCGTACCGAGTCCCAGGCTGCCAGCCTGGAAGAGACCGCTGCCAGCATGGAGCAGATGACCAGTACGGTTAAACAGAACGCCGACAACGCTCAACAGGCCAGCCGTCTGGCCGAAGAAGCCCGTACGCTGGCCGAGCAGGGTGGTGATATCTCGACCCGTGTGGTTGCCTCCATGGGTGCCATCAGCGCCAGCTCCAACAAGATTGCCGAGATCATCAGTGTCATCGACGAGATCGCCTTCCAGACCAACCTGCTGGCCTTGAACGCAGCGGTGGAAGCGGCCCGTGCCGGTGAACAGGGTCGCGGCTTCGCCGTCGTCGCCTCCGAAGTCCGTAATCTGGCACAACGCAGTGCCGGCGCGGCCAAGGAGATCAAGGAATTGATCGGCGACAGCGTCAATAAAGTGGATGAAGGTGCTCGCTACGTAGATGAATCGGGCGAAGCCTTGAAGCGGATCATGGAATCGATCAACCAAGTGTCGGATATTATTTCTCAGATTGCCAAAGCAGGTATCGAGCAGGCACAGGGGATCGATCAGGTGAATACCGCCGTGTCCAGCATGGATGCGGGCACTCAGCAAAATGCGGCGCTGGTAGAAGAGGTGGCGGCAGCCTCCGCATCCATGGAAGAGCAGGCCAGCCAGCTGCAGCGTCTGGTCAATGCATTCCGCGTCAATACGGAACAGCAGGCAAATGCGCCCATGACAGCCGCCACACCCCAGGTTAGCAGGATTCGCAACCTGGCCGCACAGACACAGGCACCGGAAGCCAACCAGCGCAAACTAGGTGTCATGACCGCCAATAGCAGTCAGGACGAATGGGAAGAGTTCTAGAGGACCACCCCTTTGCAAACAGCATCCGATACTTCAGCCCCTAGCCTGGCCGCGGCCATTTCTGGCCAGGAAAAGGGGCGCGAGTTTCCCTACACACGTCAGGACTTTGACTGGGTACGACGGGTGCTGCATGACCATGCCGGCATTGAGCTTGCTGAGCACAAGAAAGACATGGTGTACAACCGTCTGGTTGGTCGCCTCAGAAAGCTCAACCTGCAGTCATTCAAGGATTATGCAGGGCGCGTGGAAAATGATCCCGCCGAGTTTGGTGAGTTCATCAATGCGATGACCACCAACCTCACCGCCTTCTTTCGTGAGCAACACCATTTCGACTTCCTGGCCGGCCCCTTCCTGCAACAATGCCGCAGCCAGGGTAAACGGCAAATCAGAATCTGGTCAGCCGGCTGCTCCATGGGCGAAGAGCCTTACTCCATCGCCATGACGCTGGTCGATACGCTGGGCGACGAGCTGGCCAACTGGGACATCCGTATTCTGGCCTCGGATATAGACTCACGAGTGCTGGAAACCGCTGCAGCCGGTGTGTACAGCTTGGAGCGCATCTCCAAGCTGGACCCCAGGTGCCTGTCTCGACACTTTCTGCGGGGTACCGGCAGCAATGCCGGACGGGTGAAAACCAAACCTCACCTGCAGCAGATGATCGAGTTTCGTCAGATCAATCTGATGCAGCCGCTGCCGCTGAAAGGCCCTGTTGATCTGATTTTCTGTCGCAACGTGATGATCTATTTCAATAATGACTCCCAGGCACGCCTGCTGGATCGCTTTGCCGACCTGCTCACCGAAGACGGTGTTCTGGTTGTTGGACACTCGGAATCCCCCTACCGGCTGACCCAGCGCCTGCGGCTCAGTGGCAATACCATCTACCGGAAGGTGTCCTGAGATGAACCAGCCACGGGCGCCACGTCCCTTTGTCGGGTTTGAACACTTTACCCCCCTGTGGCACGAGCGCTGGCAGCGTTTTATCGTCAAGGTAAAACCCGGTGAATTCTATGTGGCGCCTCCCAGCATGGGCATTTCCACCGTCTTGGGATCCTGTGTAACCGCCTGTATCCGTGATCCCAAAACCGGCATCGGTGGTATCAACCATTTCATGCTGCCGGATAGCGGCGAACACAGCAGCCGCCTCAGCAGTGCCAGCTACGGCGCCTTTGCCATGGAGCAGCTGATCAACAGCCTGCTCAAACTGGGCTGCAACCGCTCGACCCTGGAGGTCAAACTGGCGGGAGGTGCCGATATGCTCAGCGGAAGTTACAGAGTGGGCGAACAGAACGTCGACTTCATTCGCAACTATCTCGCACGTGAGTCACTCCAGCTCCACGCGGAGGACCTGGGTGGCCATCAGGCACGACGCCTGATCTATTTCCCGGACCAGGGGCGCATGTTGATCAAGCGGATGGAAATCGAAAGCGCAGGCCAGTTGCTGCAGGAAGAGCAGGCGTATCAGGAACAAACGCGCCAGCAAGCCATTCATCAGGATGTGGAGCTGTTTTAATGCCGTCAAACACCAACCGGCCGGTACGGGTACTGATTGTTGACGACTCACTGGTTGTCCGTGAAGTCATCACTGAAGTGCTGGCTCAGCAGCCGGATATCGAGGTGGTAGGCACTGCCGCAGATCCCTATGAAGCGCGCCAGAAAATCAAGGCACTGCAGCCGGACGTCATCACTCTGGATGTCGAAATGCCGCGTATGGATGGCGTTACCTTTCTGCGCAACCTCATGCGTCTTCACCCAATGCCGGTCGTGATGCTGTCCTCCCTCACGCATGAAGGTGCTGATGTAACACTGGAAGCACTCGAAGCCGGTGCGGTGGATTTCATCGCCAAGCCCGGCACCGATAGTTCCGACAGCTCGCTGGAGCACTTTGCCCAGGTTTTACAGCAGAAAGTACGCACCGCTGCCAGTCTGGGCCAGCGCCTGAGCGCCCGGGCACGCCAGCGTCAGGCACCAGAACCCGGCGGACAGGCAAAAGCAGGTGGCTCTGCAGCCTTTGATTTTACTCAGAACCTGGTCGCGATTGGCGCTTCCACCGGTGGTACCGAAGCCTTGCGTGATCTGTTGCAGGTACTGCCCCCCGAATTACCCCCCATCATCGTGACGCAGCATATTCCGGCCGGCTTCAGTGCCCGTTTTGCGCAACGCCTGAATAACTGCTGCCGCCTGTCGGTGAAGGAAGCCGAGCAGGGCGAACGCCTGCTGCCGGGCTGGGTTTATATCACGCCCGGCGGACTGCACTTGAGCCCTGTTAAAGTTGGCGGTGAATTGAGGGTCCAGCTGGATGACAGTGATCCCGTGAATCGCCATAAGCCGTCTGTTGATGTGATGTTCAACGGCCTGCTCCGGCTGGATACCCAGCATAGCGCCCTGATCATGCTGACCGGAATGGGGGAAGACGGTGCCGACGCCATGACCGAGTGCCATAACGCGGGCCTGCTGACTCTGGTTCAGGATCAAGCAAGTAGCTTGGTCTGGGGGATGCCCGGTGCCGTTGTCAAACGAGGCGGTGCCAGCCAGACACTGGCACTCAACCAAATACCCAAAGCACTGCTCAAACACTGTTACACCTGGAGCTCTCTATGAATTGGATCAATATCAAGGCCTGTGCCGTACTGGTACTGGTACTGCTCGCTGCAGTGGCCGAGTGGCTGGACTGGAATGCCTGGGTACACTGGGGCTCTCATGCACTGATTGCCATTCTGGTGCTGTCCATGATGCGCCTGGTAAAACAACAGGTCGTGGAGTTAAGCGAGACACCTGATGCCCAGCAGAAGGCGGAGCTGGTCAACCTCCTTGGCAGCATTGAGCAGACACTGCAGCAGGAGAACGGCCAGGTTGAGCAGGAAAGGGCACGTCTCGAAGGGCTGATTCAGGATGCAGTGCAAACCCTCAGTGGCAGCTTTATGAACTTGAATGACCTGTCGACACGCCAAATGGCACTGGTCGAGCAGGTTTTGTCCCGCTCCCGGGAAGCCGACGATGGCAAGGAGCACCTCTCTGTCACCCAGTTCATTGGCAAGGCAGAACAGACACTGGACCAGTTCGTATCCACCATCGTGGATGTCAGCCGTAACAGCCTGGAAATTGTCCATCGCATCGACGACATGATGGAGCAGCTGGAAGGTATTTTCACCCTGATCGAAAGCGTTGAAGGGATCGCCGAGCAAACCAACCTGTTGGCACTCAATGCCAGCATTGAGGCCGCTCGTGCTGGAGAAGCCGGTCGAGGTTTTGCGGTCGTTGCCGATGAAGTCCGTAACCTGTCCCGCAGCTCTTCAGAGTTGAACCATCAGATCCGTGATCATATTCAGGGGGCCAAGGGCACCATCGATAAGCTGCGTGAGTCCGTTTCAGAAATGGCCTCAAACGATATGAGCGGCACCATCAACACCAAGGAGCAGATGACCTCCATGATGGAAAGCATGGCGGACATGAACCAGCAGCTCAGCGGAGGTGTAGGCGAGCTGTCCGACATCGGCCAGACCCTCGCCATTGCTATCCAGGACGCTGTGCGCTCCCTGCAGTTTGAAGACATGTGCACCCAGATTCTTCACGCCATGCAGAACAATACCAGTACCCTGCAGGAGCTGGGTTCATTGGCGCAAAGGCTGCATGAATCCGGTGAACTGGATGCCGAAAGCTTACGCAACTTTAATGAAGCCTGTGCCGCACTGCTGCAGCGCTCACGTGAACTGGATTCACGCCGTGCCGTATCCCAGCAAAGCATGGACGAAGGCGACATCGAACTTTTCTGAACAGGACGACATCATGGGTATCAGCAGTAAATACGATAGCGAAAAAAAACGGCCACTATTCAGGTTGAAGGACAGTTCGATTTTTCCCAGCACCAGGCCTTTCGCGATGCCTACCGCAACCTGACCACCCCTGGTACCAGCATCCGCCTGGACCTGAGCAAAACCAGTTACATGGACAGTTCAGCACTGGGCATGATCCTGTTGCTGAAAGAGCACGCAGACAAACAGGGCGGTAAGATCGTACTGGTTTCCCCCTCCAATGCCGTGGAAAAAATTCTGACCATTGCCAATTTCCACAAACTGATGACCGTCGAGAAGTAAGCATGGTTGATTCGTCCAAATATCGTGGCACTCACACAGTTCCACGCATACTGGTTGTCGATGATTTCGATACGAATCTCATCCTGCTAAGCCGGCTGGTCAAGCAAATGGGGATGGAGCCGATTCAGGCCAGCGGAGGTCTGGAGGCCCTGCAGCTGTTTAAGGAACAGCGCCCGGATCTGGTGATTACCGATGTATGCATGCAGGATCTGGATGGCATTGAACTGACACGTCAGATCAAGCAGTTGTCCCAGGACGACTTTGTACCGGTTATTTTGGCAACAGCCTCTAACGAGGAAAAATTGATCGAGGAAAGTCTGGACGTCGGCTGGGACTCCTTCGTCCGTCGCCCCTTCTCGATCAATCTGATGAAGGGCAAGATTCTGTCCATGCTGCGCTTCGCACGCATGCACCATACGGCACAGCAGCTGATCTCAAACCGAGAGCAGGAAGAGCAGCTGGCCGAGCAACTGTTTAGCCGAGCGGTTGAACAGGCCAACGTGGAAGACCATCGTCTCAGCTTCTATAAAAAACCGGCCGAAACCTTCAGTGGCGATGTACTGCTCAGCGCCCGTCGCCTGGATGGCGAACTCTTCTTCATGCTGGGCGACTTTACCGGTCATGGCCTGACAACCGCAGTAGGGGCCTTACCCCTGTCAGAGACCTTCCGCGCCATGGTGAACAAGGGCTACGACTCTCACCATATTCTTGAGCAGATTAATGCCAAGCTGAGAAAACTGTTGCCCGTGAACATGTTCCTTGCCCTGGCCATGGTAGCCGTATCGCCCGATGGCCAGCTGGTACGCGTCTGGAATGCAGGCTTGCCCGACCTCCTTTTGCTGCGTAATGACGGCAAGATCGAGCGTATTCCGTCGGACAATCCACCGCTGGGTATTCTGGAAAATATTCAGACCTTCTCCGCTTTTAATACAACCTTGAACGAAAATGACCGCCTGTTACTGTGCAGCGATGGCGTTACAGAAGCACGTAATCAGGAGCAGGAGCTGTTTGGTGAAGAGCGGCTATTGAGCTGTCTGAGCCCCCAGGCATCCAGTCTCAGTGAATGCCTGCAAGCCTCGCTGCAAACATTCACCCAAGGACAGGCACAAAGTGACGATATCGCAATGATTGAGTTTCGTGCCGCCCCGGCCACCTCATTCACACCGACAGGAGTCTGCCTGGTTACCCGAAGTACGGCCGAGGCGTTGTCCGGTGCATGGCGCTGGAGTCTGGAGCTTGAAGGGCCTGACCTGGCAGAAGCAAACCCTGTTGCACTGGCAATGAGCTTCCTGCTTGAAACCGAGGGTCGCAGCGAACGCTGGGACCCCGTGTTTACCGTCCTCACCGAGCTATATGTGAACGCCTTGGACCATGGTGTCCTTGGGCTGGATTCGTCCCTCAAAACCTCCGCTGACGGATTCATGGAATATTTCAAACTGCGGGAAGAGCGTCTCAAGAACCTGATCAGCGGCAGCGTCCTAATCAGCCTTAAGCTCACCCGTTTGATCGACGAACATCGGCGTTTGGACATACGTATTATCGACAGTGGTGCGGGCTTCAACGTAAAAGAAGTACTGCAACGACAGGCAAAAGCCGAGGATAGGCAGCATCAGTTGATGGGACGCGGCATCAAACTGGTATCGTCGCTATGCTCCAGTGTTGAGTATTTTGACAACGGTACGGGCGTACACGTGGTGTACGAAACGCTCTGATGGACGAAATTCTCTACTCACGAAAGCTCTGAAATCACCATCAATACTTGCACTGACGCACGTCTTAGATAATCTTACTTTTTGTATGTCTTAAAACCGAAGGCACTCAGCCTGTGCTTCACTTGGGCTCTGAATCGCTCGCGGAATGATGTTGCTGCAAGGAGATGCACACGTGGCTACCAGACGACTCTTACTATCCTTACTGCTCCTGCCACTGAGCATTTGCTTTGGCTCACATGCAAGCGCGGAGGCCCAGCTCGAGGCCCGTAAGACCCTTGCTTACATCACCTCTGATGAACGCATCCCTTTCTGGAACATTCTATCCAGAGGTGTTCAGTCTCAAGCAGAGCAACTGAACTATGATGTGCTGGTTTTCAGCGCGGACAACAGCGCTAAACAGGAACTCCAGAGCCTGGCCCAGGTAATCCAGCAAAAAGTCGATGGATTGATCATCTCGCCAACCACCTCATCCGCCGGAGCCACCCTGATCAAGCTGGCCAATGCAGCGGGTATCCCGGTAGTCGTGGCGGATATCGGCGCTGATTCCGACCAGTACCTCAGCTTTATTTCGTTTAATAATTTTCAGGGCGCATATGACCTGGGCCTGATACTTAGCCAGGCATTAAAGCAAAAGGGATGGCATGAGGGGCGTGTCGGTATTGTTTCAATCCCGCAACGCCGCCTCAATGGACGGCAACGGACAGAAGGCTTCCTGAAGGCCCTCGAAGAAGCAGGTATCCAGGCAGGCGGCATTCGCCAGCAGGTCGACTTTTCCTACGCTGAAACCTATAGCTTCAGTCGAGAGCTGATCGATGACGAACCCGAATTACGCGCACTTTGGCTGCAGGGGTCCAACCGCTATCAGGCCGCTCTCGATGCAATCAGAGATGCCGGCCGGGAAGGCCAGATTCTCTTGGCCACCTTTGATGCCGAGCCGGAGTTTATCGAGATGATTCAGCAGGGCCAGCTGGTCGGCTCCGCCATGCAACAACCCTTCCTGATGGGGGAACAGGCGGTACAGTACCTGCATGATCACTTTAATGGCAAAGAGGTGCCCCATCAGCCGCAACTGCCAATTCTGGCGATTTCAGCCGAGAATCTGGAATCCCACCTGAAGGTTATCCAACGCAATGTCCTGGGGCAGCAGATCACACAATGAATCGTCAGCCCCTTTCTCTGTATGTTCTGCTCGTCAGCCTGGTCTTACCGACGATCATCATCACCCTTGCGCTCACTGCCAGCTTTAACTATTACCAGGCCAAAGAGGCGATTCTGCAGCAGGTTGAACAAGATGCCGAACGCAGCCTGACCTCTTTAAACAATACAATCAGCGGGCTAATGGAAGCCTATGCCGTTAACGAATACGAACATATCCTGGCCAGTGAAATCGGTCTGCACCAGCATTGCGCGATCATCGTGCAGGATTTCAATATGGGCAAAATCATGGGCCAGCCATACACCTCCGGCTATCTTCTGAACACACAGGGAGACCGCTTCGCCTATGACTCGAGTTCAACGACTCACCAGACTCAACTTTCCACCTGTTTGAAGCGCTATTCCACTCCAATTTTGGATACCCAGGATCAGCAGATCGGCACGCTGGAGCTTTATTCCTCCAACAAGCGACTGGAGGCCGAACTCTACGATACCCTCAATCAGTCTCTGCTCAGCGCATTAGTCACCTGCTTTCTGATGGCAATGCTGTTGCTGATTCTCAGCCGACGCTTTGTCGCCCGCCCGCTGGAACAGATGATGCAGGCGATCGCCAATACCGACAAAATGGGCATCCCCAAAGACACCATTCCCGAACAGGGCCCCATGGAGTTGCGTGCCCTGGCCCGCAATATGAACAGTATGGTGACCTCTATCCGCCTGTCGCAGCGCGACCTGCAGCAGCAGAAGGATACGGTGACCCACATGACGCACTATGATGCCCTCACTGGACTTGCCAACCGCACCCTTTTTAACGACCGTCTGGAAGGCGGTATCGCCCGCGCTCGCCGCTTGAACTATCGCCTGGCGCTGCTGATGATCGACCTTGACCACTTCAAGAAGATCAATGATTCACTGGGACACACGGCAGGCGATCAAGTACTGACCCTGATCACCCAGCGCCTGAGCCAGCTGATCCATTCAGACGATACCCTGGCACGCTTGGGCGGTGACGAGTTCACCATCGTGCTGGAAGGCCTCAAGGCAACGTCTGAGGCCGAAGCACTCGCTCAGCAAGTACTTCAGGCCATCAGTGAACCCCTGGAAGTTGACGGTCAGCAGCTATATATCAACAGCAGCATCGGCATCAGCCTGTACCCCGATCAGGGCAGTTCAACGACGGAGCTTTTAATGCAGGCAGATACCGCCATGAACCGGATCAAACAGGAAGGCCGCAACGGGTATCAACTATTCGATCCAAGCCTGGCTCAAAACGCTCAGGAGCTGCTTAGTCTGGAAGCTCGCCTGCGAAAGGCATTACAGCAAAGTGAGCTGATTCCCTACTTCCAACCCCAAATCAACATCCGCACGGGCAAGATTGAAGGTTTTGAAGCCTTAGCCCGCTGGCATAGCCCTGAGGAAGGACTCATTCCACCTGGACGGTTTATTTCCATTGCCGAGCAGTCTGGTCTTATTGAGCCGCTCGACTGGATGATTATCCGTAAATCCATGCAGCATTTTGTCGACTGGTATGGCCGGGGACTCAATCCCGGCACCCTGTCGGTTAACCTGAATATCCGACATTTCCAGAATAAATCCCTGATCAGCACTCTGGAAGCGCTGATGGCAGAGTCAGGCTTCAAGGCTCAGTGGCTTGAGGTCGAGGTAACCGAAACTCAGTTGATGACCAAACCGGAAGAAGCCATTCAGATACTCAACCAGCTACATGCTTCAGGCATACGTATCGCACTGGATGACTTTGGCACCGGTTACTCTTCGTTGTCCTACTTGAAGCGCCTGCCTATTACCAAGCTCAAGATTGATCAGTCATTTATTCGTGACCTGCCGGATGATGCTGAAGATGCCTCCATTGTCCGCACAGTGATCGGCCTGGCCAAGAACCTGGGGCTCGAGGTACTTGCTGAAGGCGCCGAGACGGAACAGCAGATCAATTTCTTGCGTATCAATCAGTGTGACAGGGTGCAAGGGTACTTTTACTCACGTCCCATGCCCGCTGCAGATGCCCGGAATTACCTTATGCCCAAACGCGCACAGGCCTGACCACCGATTTACACACAACCTGAATTTTTAATGCCTGTGGATGGTTTATTACAACAACTTTCGGGCTAATACAGGCTGTTGATAACTACAGATATTGTTTTCCACACCATTACTGAACAACCTTGTGAACAAGCTTTGTGGAACGTAGCATAAGCAATCATAACTACTTGTTTTAAAATCGATTAATAAACCTGATCACTTAACATACAGACCCCTTGCACATAATAGTTACCCCCAGGCTACCTACATGTAATCTACATATGACAGATCCCCGGCATTTTTTTCATACGTAACAACAAGCTGTGAATAACAATTACTGCTCTGTACGGCTCTTGGCAAAGCATACAAGTGCCACTCGTGAAGCTCGCAGAGCTTGAATTTGGCAGATACAAAACAGCAGACCCGCCAAGAATGACAAATCATGATTTTCAGCTGACAAAATCGGCACTGAATATTCTGGGGTCAGGTCCAAATTCTTTCACTATTAAGAAGTAAGACACTGATAAATAGCTACTTTTATTCCTTGGCACTGCGTTTGCTTATAGACGTATGAAACATGCAGCCAGTTCATATGGCTGTCACAACAGTATCAGATGAGGAATACAGCATGAGCCATGCACATGATGATCAGGACTATGAAGTAATTGGTGTCGTACCCTCTATTGCCATGGTATTGGCGGGGCTTGTGGTCGCGATTCTGCCAGCGCTAATGCAGGTATATCTGTTAATCACTCAGTGATAGAAAGCCTGAGCAGGATATACCGCGTCAACAACGCAGGTAGAGTAGAAGAGAAATTGAGAAGTGCCCTGGTAGATATTCTGTCGGGGCTTTTTCATGGAAAACAGAAATAAAGCTGAAAACAGGATTTAGCCTGTACAACTGGATTTAAAACAAATAGAAAAAAAGAATGAAGCGGGTACTACCGGAGGGGATGGTGCAGATGGGGAGACTCGAACTCCCACGCCCGTGAAGGCACTAGCACCTGAAGCTAGCGTGTCTACCAATTCCACCACATCTGCGTATTGTACGTTTTAACGTGCGTCACCACCCAAATTGTGACTTTCGAAGAGCCTGACATCTAACGATGAAAGGTGGTGCAGATGGGGAGACTCGAACTCCCACGCCCGTGAAGGCACTAGCACCTGAAGCTAGCGTGTCTACCAATTCCACCACATCTGCTTCGAAAGTGGGCCGCATTATATCGGCCCCATTTCACCTTGTGAAGTACTTTTTTAAATTAATTAATCTTTATTTTTGCAGGCAGTTAGCAAAGGCATCACCCATGGACTGCAAATACTGCACATATGCATCCTTGCCAGGCTCAAACGAACGTGCCAGAGGGTCAAGTTCACCCAGCTGTACCGGCAGATCACCTACGATCGCATTTACCACGGCACTGGTGAACTGAGGTTCGCTGAACACACACACTGCCTGGCTATGTTCCAACTGCTCACGAATCTCGGCCAGATGACGTGCGCCCGGCTTACGGCCCGGATCGACCGTGAAGTAGCCCAGCTGGTTCAGACCATAGTGATTCACAAAACCACTATACGCATCATGGAACACAAAAAAGCCCTGCCCCTTAACATCCTTCAGCTGAAGCTCAATTTCGGCGTTTTTGGCACGTACCGCCTGCTCAAACGCGGCCTGGTTTTCTTTCAACTGCTCAGACTGATCCGGGAAGGTCTGCAGCAGGGCAGGCATGATCTGGTCTGCAATCTCCAGAGCCGTTAGAGGGTCCAACCAGATATGGGGGTCTTCACCGTCGGCATGGGAATGATGCTCTTCCCCTTCATGCTCCTCGTGCTCGGCTTCATCATGTTCATGGGCATGCTCATCATGATTTTTTTCATGTTCATCATGCTCGTGAGCATCGTGGCCATGATCATCATGATGTTCATGTTCTTCATGGTCGTGCTCCTCACCATGAGCTTCTTCATCGCCATGTGCGTGGGGCACACTATCCGGCAGAAGGGTTACAATCTTGGCGTCGGTGCGGGACAATGGCTTCTGCAGGAACTGTTCCAGCCCAGGACCCACCCAAACGACTACCTCAGCCTCTGTCAGCTTTTTCATATCAGAAGGCTTGAGTGAATAATGGTGTGGCGTTCCCTCTGCCGGCAGCAGTAGTTCAGGCTCGGTTACACCTGCCGTCAGAGCAGAGGTAATCAGTTGCAGTGGCTTGATGCTGGTCACAACCTCTGCCGCACTGGCTGGCAGTGCTGCCAGCATCGCCGCTGACAGTGTCAGGTTTGAGAAAACATTACGCAGGCTGTAATTCATCAGTCAGAAATCTCTTCTTGGCAATCAATGTAGTTATACTATAACAAAACATGCGATAGACGAACCCGATGAGTATGGATAATCTGGCCTTTGAATCCGGCCACAATCACCAGCATTGTATCGATCAGGCCTTGCAGCAGGCACGCACGCTCTGCCGTGAGCGCCAGCAACGCTTTACACCTGTTCGTGAGCTGGTTCTGAAACTGATCTGGCAAAGCCACAAACCGATAGGCGCCTATGAGCTGCTTCCAGCTCTGGCCGAAGCCGGTTTCAATTCGGCACCTCCAACGGTGTATCGCGCGCTGGAGTTTCTTCAGGAACAGGGGTTTGTCCATCGTATTGCGTCGCTGAACGCCTTTGTTGGCTGCCCACACCCGGAGCAGAAACATCAGGGCTGTTTTCTGATTTGCCGCAATTGCCATTCCACCTCCGAGCTGGAGTCGGCACCGGTCCATCAAACCCTGAAACAAAGCGCGGCAGAAGTCGGATTCAGCATCGAACAGGAAACCATCGAGGTCACCGGACTCTGCCCAAATTGTCGTAACCAGGAGTAAGGGGAATGGCAGAACACAATCCTGATCTTATTCGTCTGGAAGAGATCAGTGTTCGATTCAACAATCAGCCTACGCTGAATCAGGTCAACCTGAACCTGCACGATGACTGTATCACTACACTCATAGGCCCAAACGGTGCAGGCAAAACCACGCTGGTTCGTGTGGTACTGGGACTGATCAAACCATCGTCCGGCACTATTTGGCGCAAGCCCGGCCTGAGAATAGGCTATATGCCGCAGAAACTGCATATTGATCACACCTTGCCATTGTCGGTAGAACGTTTTCTGCAAATTCCCGTCAAGGTTGATAAGCAATTGATGTTTAAGGCACTTGAGGATGTCGGTGCCGCACATCTACTTAAACATTCCATTCACAATCTTTCAGGTGGTGAGACGCAGCGCGTACTGCTGGCGCGGGCGCTCCTGCGGGACCCTCAGCTGTTGGTTCTGGACGAGCCTGTGCAAGGAGTCGACCTGAACGGCCAGCTGGAGCTGTATCAGCTGATTGCCGATATTCGCAAACAGCGCCACTGCGGTGTGCTGATGATCTCCCATGACCTGCACCTGGTGATGGCCTCCACCGACCATGTGATCTGTCTGAACCGCCACATCTGCTGCTCGGGTAATCCCGAACACGTCAGTAACGACCCTTCGTTCATTGAGTTGTTCGGGCCGGCTCAGGCCAGCACCCTGGCTCTGTATAACCATCATCACAGTCACCAGCATGATGCCCATGGCGATATCATCGTCGATCACCCCCAACCTCATAACTGCGACGGACATCATTGTGGCTGAGTTTTTGATACTGGCTCTGGCTGGCGGCCTGGGAATCGCCGCGCTGGCAGGCCCCTTGGGTGCCTTTGTAGTCTGGCGCCGGATGGCCTATTTCGGCGATACCCTGGCCCATTCAGCACTGATGGGCATTGCGCTGGGCTTTCTGTTCGAAATTAACCTGAACCTGGCCGTAGTCGCCTGCTGTGTGATGCTGTCCGTGCTGCTGGTCAGCCTGCAGCGCCAGCACCTGGTTGCCACCGACACACTGCTGGGGATCATGGCACACAGCTCGCTTTCCCTGGGTCTGGTAGCGGTTGCCTTGCTGGATAATGTACGCATCGACCTGATGGAATATCTGTTTGGTGATCTGCTGGCGATCGCACCGGCCGACCTGTACTGGATCTATGGCGGTGGCGCGCTGGTACTCTTGCTGCTTTGGAGACTCTGGAACCCTCTGCTGGCGATCACCATCAACGAGGAGCTGGCTCAGGTCGAAGGGGTACCCGTGGCCCGTACCCGTTTGGCCCTGATGCTGTTGATTGCGGTGGTGATTGCCGTCGCCATGAAGCTGGTCGGTATCCTGTTGATCACCTCCTTGCTGATTATTCCCGCTGCGGCCGCGCGTCGCCTGTCCAGAACCCCCGAGCAGATGGCGATCTTTGCCTCACTGCTGGGCATGCTGGCAGTACTGGGTGGCATCAGTGCCTCCTGGTTCTGGGATACTCCAGCTGGGCCTTCTGTGGTGGTTACCGCACTGGTTGAGTTCCTGATCCTCTATACGCTGCCGCTGCGAGGCCTGCAGACGAGATGATCCAGCCTGCGCACTGGCCAGACCGGGCAACGCACAGCCGGGTCTGGGCCCTGGCCTGGCCGATGATGTTGTCCAACATCACTGTCCCCTTGCTGGGGCTGGTCGATACAGCAGTCATCGGCCACCTGCCCGAACCCCATCATTTGGGTGCGGTCGCCGTGGGCAGCATGATTTTTTCCATTATCTATTGGGCCTTTGGCTTCCTGCGCATGGGCACCACCGGCATGGTTGCTCAGGCCTCAGGACGTGAAGATGGTGCGGCTATTCGCACCCTGCTGGGACAGTCACTGGTGCTCGGTGGCGTCATCGGCCTTGTCATCCTGTTACTGCGCACGCCGCTGACCAGCCTGGCGTTGCAACTGATGGACCCCGAACCCGCCGTCCTTGCCTCAGCGACCGAATACACTGCCATTCGAGCCCTGGGCGCTCCCGCCGTCCTGTGCAATTTCGCCCTGTTGGGCTGGTTTGTCGGCAACCAGAACACCCGAATCGCCCTGATCCTGCTGACCAGTACCAACCTGCTCAATATGCTGCTGGATCTACTGTTTGTGTTTGGTTTGGGCATGGCGGCCGATGGTGTGGCTCTGGCCACTGTATGCGCGGAATACTTCAGCCTGCTGCTGGGGCTCTGGTTCTGCCGTCGCCTGTTGGCACGGCTGCCGGGGGAGTGGATCTGGCAACGTCTGCGCCGTTTCAGCGATTACCGTGAACTGATCAGCGTGAACCGCTATCTGTTCGTGCGTACGCTTTTGTTGTTGATGACACTGGCATTTTTTACCGCCCAGGGCGCGAAGCAGGGCACCACAATTCTGTCTGCCAATGCGGTGCTGCTGAACTTCATGTTGCTTATTTCCAATGCGCTGGACGGCTTTGCTCACGCCACTGAAGCGCTGACAGGACGTGCTCTGGGACAGCGCCAGCGACGCCATTTTTACCAGGTACTGGTGTGCGCGACCCTCTGGTCCGGTGTCAGTGCAGTACTGCTGACGCTGGTGTTCTGGCTCGGTGGTCAGCCCATCATCCACCTGTTGACGGACCTGCCGGATGTGCGCGAAGCCGCCGTTCACTATCTGCCCTGGATTATTCTGTTGCCACTGGTCAGCACCTGGGGGTTCCTGCTGGATGGCATCTTTATTGGCACCACCCGCGTGAAGGCCATGCAGGATACGATGCTGTTCTCGGTATTGCTGGTGTTCACGCCGATCTGGTGGCTGAGTCAGCCACTGGGCAACCAGGGTCTGTGGCTGTCTTTCCTGTGCCTCTTTGCCGCACGAGGTATCAGTGGCGCCTGGGTTTTCTGGCGCCTGGACCGTCGTGACGCCTGGTTCGAGTCTCACCGCTGAGTGGCAAACCGCGCCGACTAAGGCCACACTGGGTTTGGCCAGAGGGAGGATACCGCCACATGCGCCTATCACTGCTTTTCGTTACTCTGGGCCTCAGTTGTCAGGCTCAAGCACTGCCGTTGGATCAGCTGCAGCTGCCACCGGGGTACCAGATTCAGATCGCCGCTGAAGTGCCTAATGCACGCCAGATGGCCTTCAGTCCTGAGGGTATTCTGTATGTTGGTACGCGACGCGATGGCCGTGTTTTCGCACTGCAGGATCTTGATGACGATCAGCGCTACGAAACCCGCCATACTCTGATGAGCAACCGGCGCATGCCCAATGGCGTTACCTGGTCCAATGGCGATCTTTACGTGGCCGAGCTAACACAGCTGGTTCGCCTGCCCAATGTCGACACGCACCTCAGTAACCCGCCAGCACCAGAGCCTGTGCTGACGGGACTGCCGGATGTCACCCATCACGGCTGGAAATACCTCAAACAGGGACCTGATGGCGCCTTTTATTTCACCCTGGGCGCCCCCTGCAACGTCTGTCAGGAATCCGACCCTCGCTTTGCCAGTATCATGCGGCTTGATCCGGACACGGGCGAGGCCGGGCCTTGGGCGCAAGGTGTACGCAACTCCGTTGGTTTCGCCTGGCATCCGCAGGATCAGAGCCTCTGGTTTACCGATAATGGCCGCGATCACCTGGGCGATGATCAGCCTGACGACGAACTGAATCAGGCCGAGCAGGGTGGACTACATTTCGGTTTTCCGTTCAGACATGCCAGGGATGTGATCGATCCTGAATTCGGTGCCGGTACTGAAACCGTCAAAACCCGGCCACCTGTAGCCCTGCTGGGCGCACATGTGGCAGCACTGGGCATCAGCTTCTATACCGCTAACCAGTTTCCGAACACACCTGAAACCACCCTGTTTGTGGCCCAACATGGTTCCTGGAACCGCTCCAGCAAGGTGGGATATCGGGTGATGCGTATCGAGACCGAAGGGGACAGGGTCCTCACTGTCGAACCCTTTATCACCGGCTGGTTGCAGGGCCTGAAGGCCTGGGGACGCCCGGTGGATGTGCTAGTGGAGCCCGATGGAGATCTGCTGATCTCCGATGATCAGGCAGGCGTGATCTACCGGGTCTGGTATCAGCCCTAGAGCTGTTCCTTCACGCAATCACAAAAAAAGCGCATCCGGTCCAAGCCTGGATGCGCTTTATCAATTAGCGACTAACAGAACAGCTGCTCAGTGATCCCGTCGCAACGTACCCGGGTCCATGATCCGAATCGGCTGTGGGTTGTCGTCTGCTACGGCCGCTGGAGCCTTGTCAGAACGCTCACCACTGACACGGGTCTCGATCTGCTCAGGATCGGGGCGACCATCAAGGCGCAAGGAATCCGAGAAACCGCACTTCACACACTCACGGTATTCACGCTCTTCGTCTCTGTGCATCCGCACCGTATCCATTTCACCACAGCGCGGGCAGACCGCACCGGCGATAAAACGTTTTTGTACACTCATGCCAGATCCTCTCAACGAATGCCGGAGTGGCGCAACAGCGCATCCACACTGGGCTCACGACCACGGAAGGCCACAAACAGATCCATGGGATCCCCCGAGCCGCCCTGCTCCAGAATCTCCTGACGGAAAGCCAAGCCGGTATCCGTATTGAAAATACCTTCTTCCTCAAAGCGGGAGAACGCATCTGCCGACAGCACTTCAGCCCATTTGTAGCTGTAGTAACCCGCGGCGTAACCACCGGCAAAGATATGGCTGAAGCCATGCTGGAAACGGTTCTCTGCCGGCGGGCGAATGACGGCCACCTGATCACGTACGCGATCCAGTACCGCCTGCACCTGGGTTTCACCCGGCTGGTATTCGTGGTGCAGACAGAAATCGAACAACGAAAACTCCAGCTGACGCATCATCATCATGCCAGACTGGAAATGCTTGGCCGCCAGCATCTTGTCCAGCAGTGCCTGTGGCAGTGGCTCACCGGTTTCATGATGACCGGAGATCAGCGCCAGCGCTTCCGGCTCCCAGCACCAGTTTTCCATAAACTGGCTGGGCAACTCCACCGCGTCCCAGGCAACACCGTTGATGCCACTGATATCCGCTTCTTCCATCTGAGTCAGCATATGGTGCAGACCATGGCCGAATTCGTGGAACAGGGTGGTCACCTCATCATGCGTCAGCAGTGCAGGCTGGCCCGACAGAGGCGGGGTGAAGTTACAGACCAGATAGGCCACCGGCAGCTGCAGATCCGCTTCGCTCAGGCGACGACGTACACGGCAGTCATCCATCCAGGCACCGCCACGCTTGCTGCTGCGCGCGAAGGGGTCCAGATAGCAATACGCCAGCGGTTCGCCATTGCGCTTGAGGGCAAAGAGGCGGGCATCCTTGTGCCAGGTATCGAAATCCTGCTGCTCTTCCACTTCGATATCGAATAGGCGGCCGGCGATGTCGAACATGCCATCCAGCACTTTCGGCAGCGGGAAGTAGGGGCGCAGCTCCTGCTGTGAAATGTCGTAGCGTGCCTGTTTCAGTTTTTCGCCGTAGTAGGTCACATCCCAGGCATTAAGCGCCTCGATGCCATCCTGTTCGCGGGCAAAGGCTTGCAGCTGCGCCAGATCCTGCTCCGCCACCGGACGTGTTTCAATCGCCAGGTCTTCCAGGAAGCTCACCACCTGCTGCGGTGACTGTGCCATTTTGGTCGCCAGCGAGTAGTCCGCATAGGTCTCGAAGCCCAGCAACTGCGCCAGCTCATGACGCAGGCACAGGATCTCGTTCATCACCTCGGAGTTATCCCATTGACCTGCAGTGGGTCCCTGATCCGAGGCACGGGTACTGAACGCACGATAGAGTTCTTCACGCAGGCTGCGGTTATCGGCAAAGGCCATCACGGCGTAATAGGCCGGGAAGTCCAGGGTAATCACCCAACCTTCAACCTCTTTGGCCTCAGCGGCTTCTTTGGCTGCAGCCACTGCATGGTCAGGTAATCCCGCCAATTCGGCTTCATCAGTGATCGTTTTCCACCAGCCCTGAGTGGCATCCAGAACATTTTCGGAGAACTTGGTGGTCAGCTCAGACAGACGCTGCTGCAGCTCGGCATAACGCTTTTGCTGGGCTTCCGGCAGGGCGATGCCGGACAGACGGAAATCACGCAGAGCGTTATCCACCACCTTGCGACGGGCCGGGTTCAACTGCTGATACGCCTCGCTGTTAGCGAGTGATTCAAAAGCCTGAAACAGCCCCTGATGCTGGCCCAATTCGGTCCAGTATTCAGACAATTTCGGCAGGCAGGCGTTGTAGGCTTCGCGCCAGGCATCGGAGTTCATCACCGCATTCAAGTGCGATACCGGAGACCATGCCTGCGCCAGTTCATCATTCAGCTGTTCCAATTCAGCCACCAGTGCCCAACCACTGACAGACGCATCGGCTGTCAACTCGGCGATACGGCTGCGGTTACGCGCCAGCAACTCATCAACGGCAGGCTCAGCATGTTCCGGCAGGATACGGCTGAACGGCGGCAACAGATGGCGTTCGAGCAGAGGGTTGGACATAGGTTATCTCCATTATGGATCGGCATTTCAGGGTCAAAGCATCAATTACTATACAATGGGGCTCAGGTACGTGGATTTCAATCAGAATCGGGAGAGCCGCATGAATGTACGACCCTATCAGGGGATGACCCCTAAACTGGCCGACAATGTGTTTGTCGACCCCAGCGCGGTGGTGCTGGGTGATGTTGAGATCGGTGAACACAGCTCAGTATGGCCAATGACGGTGATTCGAGGCGATATGCACCGCATCCGCATCGGGCGTTATTCCAGCATTCAGGATGGCTCTGTTTTACACATTACCCATGCCGGCCCCTACAACCCGGACGGCTTCCCGCTGATCCTGGGCGACCACGTGACCGTGGGTCATCAGGCGATGCTGCATGGCTGCACTCTGGGTAGCCGCATTCTGGTCGGCATGGGCGCCATGATCATGGATGGAGCCGTGGTGGAAGATGAGGTCATCATCGGTGCAGGCAGCCTGGTTCCGCCAGGTAAAACCCTGAAAAGCGGCTACCTGTATGTCGGCCGTCCGGCCAAGGCTCAGCGCGAGCTGACCGACAAGGAGAAATCCTTCTTCACCTATACCGCGGAAAACTACGCCCGCCTGGCAGCCAAACACCAGGCCGAAGACTGGGCCTGAACCCTGAGCCTGATCAAAAAGCCGGTCACCTGACCGGTTTTTTAATATATAGTTCAAATAACACTATTGATAACGATTTGCATTTATTTTACTGTGTTGCAAAACGTCGCTTATCTTTGTGTGGAGCTGTCATGCTACTTAAACGCCTTCTGCTACCGGCTGCGATTGCAGCTGCCGTTCTGTCCCCGCTTACACCCGTTGCAATCAGCCAGGCCAGTGCCGCTACTGCTGCGGTAGAAGCTCAGGCCAACAGCGTGAACAGCCATTACGCGGATATTGCCGAAGCCGTTTATGCTGACTCCCTGACAACCGCCAAACAGCTTCAGCAGGCGATCAACGTCCTGCTGGATAAGCCGACCGAGGCAAATCTGACAGCCGCACGTGAAGCCTGGGTAGCGGCACGTGCACCTTACCAACAGTCCGAGGTTTACCGTTTTGGCAACGCCATCGTCGATGACTGGGAAGGCAAGGTAAACGCCTGGCCGCTGGACGAAGGCCTGATCGACTACGTTGATACCACGCGTTACGGCACCGAGTCCGATTTCAACGGCTGGTACAGCGCCAACATCATCGCCAATCCCAAGCTGAACATCGGTGGCAAGGCGGTTGATGCCTCCAGCATCGACAAGACGCTGCTGGCGGAAACCCTGCATGAGATCGACGGTGTTGAAGCCAACGTTGCGACCGGCTACCACGCCATCGAATTTCTGCTGTGGGGCCAGGACCTGAACGGTACTGAAAAGGGTGCCGGCAACCGTCCTGCCAGCGACTTTGACACTGATAACTGCAGCAACGGCAACTGTGACCGTCGTCGCGCTTACCTGCAGGCCGCAACTGAACTGCTGATCGACGATCTGACCGAGATGGCTGATGCCTGGAAAGCCGGCGGTGAAGCGCGCAAACAGCTGATGGACAAGAGTGAACTGGGCGGCCTGGCCACCATCACCACGGGTATGGGTAGCCTGTCCTACGGCGAACTGGCAGGTGAGCGTACCAAGCTGGGTCTGATGCTGCATGATCCTGAAGAAGAGCATGACTGCTTCTCCGACAACACACACTGGTCTCATTACTACGACGCTCTGGGTATCCGCAACGCATACCTGGGTGAGTACAGCCGCGTCGATGGCAGCCAGGTAAAAGGTCCGTCTCTGTCCGACCTGACCAAAGCCGCCAACCCGGAGCTGGACCAGAAAATGCGTACCTACCTGGACGCAACTCAAGCCGCTGCTCAGGCGATGGTTGACGCCGCCAAGCAGGGTGAAACCTTTGACGTACTGATCGCTGCCGGCAACACCGAAGGCAACGCCAAGGTACAGGCATTTGTTGATGCCCTGACCGCGCAAACACAGGTCCTCGAAGAGGTGATGGCAACACTGGGTATCTCCGGTGTCGAGCTGGAAGGCTCCGACAGTCTGGATAACCCTTCAGCTGTTATGGGCGGCTGATTTATTCGATGACCCGTTCTGCACACAGTCTGACAGGCTGGCTCTCCATCTGGCTGGCGTTGTGCACCAGCCAGGCCGCTATGGCAGTAGCGGCCGAATCGAACCGGGCCCTGTCCAGTACAGCGCCCGGTTCGTCTTTTTCGGCCGCTGACCGCCTGGCCTTTATGCAGCCGATGGCACACATAGGTTTCGAAAAGCGCATGGACTTTGTCCTGGGTCGCGCCATTTTCGAGAAAATCTGGGTTCCCTCACCCTCATCCACCACCGCCAGCGATGGCCTGGGCCCGCTCTATAACGCACGCTCCTGTGTACAATGCCATATCAACAATGGCCGCGGCCTGCCGCCTGATGAGCAGGGCAGTGCCAACCGTAATGGCCTGTTGATACGCCTGGGTATTCCCGGCAATGGCCATACAACCGCACAGGGCGTCACACCTGAGCCCACCTACGGCGCTCAATTACAGACCTTTGCCGCAACCGGACTCGCCGCCGAAGCTCAGGTTTCGGTCAGCTATAGCACCCATCAGGTTGAACTTGAGGGGGGTGAACAGGTGGAGCTGCGCCAGCCGCAGTACCAGTTGATACAGCCGGGCTATGGTGACTTTCATCCTGAACTTCAGTTATCGCCCCGCCTGGCTCCCGCCATGATCGGCCTGGGCCTGCTGGAATTGATCCCTGACACTGACTTGCTCGCTCAGGAAGACCCCGAGGATCAGGATGCTGACGGTATTTCCGGTCGTGCCAATCGCCTTTACCATGCGGCCCCTGACGAGCGACCGCTGGGCCGCTTCGGCTGGAAAGCCGGTGCAGCCGATCTTGAGCATCAGAATGCCAATGCCCTGAATACGGATATCGGCATCTCGAATCCGCTCTATCCTTTGGCCGCTGGTGACTGTACGGCACGTCAACCTGCTTGTCTGAATGCACCTGACGGCAACACTGAGTTGCAGGGCGGTTTTGAGGCCTCAGCCGACATGATGGATATGCTATTGTTCTACACGCGTCATCTGGCTGTACCGCCAAGACGCACCAGCCAGCACCCCGACGTTCTGGCTGGTGAGCAGCTGTTCATGCAAACCGGCTGTGCCCGTTGTCATACCCCCATGCAACGCACCGCCGAGCACCCGCAACGACCGGCACTGAGCAATCGCAAGATCTATCCCTATACCGACATGCTCCTGCATGACATGGGTGATGCCCTGGCTGATCATCGACCGGAGTTCGATGCTTCAGGTCGCGAGTGGCGAACCCCTCCACTCTGGGGACTGGGCTTGCATCAAGCCGTCACGGGTGAACGGGCGCTCTTGCATGACGGCCGGGCTCGCACGCTGACCGAAGCCATTCTCTGGCACGGTGGCGAAGCTGAGCAGGCACGCGAACGTTTTCGCCAGCTGCAACCTCAAGCACGCAAGCAATTGATCGAGTTTCTGGAGTCACTTTGATGCTTTT
Source organism: Marinobacterium sp. (assembly GCA_048264005.1). GTDB lineage: Bacteria > Pseudomonadota > Gammaproteobacteria > Pseudomonadales > Balneatricaceae > Marinobacterium. Next base: position 41,956 of record JBLXDP010000011.1, on the reverse strand, counting down.
CACACGCACCCGCATCCAGCCACTTTGGCTACTGGTTTCCAGCCTGACAGTGCTGGCAGGACAGGCTCAGGCCACGCCACAGACACCGGACTGGCCTCGTTTTAACCATCAAGCCGCCGTACAGCATGTGCAGCCACGTTATGCCGCCCTGGAGCAGACAACCCTGCAGCTGTCCGAGGCGAGCCAAGCACTCTGTGCCGCACCTTCTGAGGCCAGTCTGCTAGAAGCCCAGGAGCAGTGGCGTAAAGCCATGGGAGCCTGGCAAGGCATTCAGCACGTTCAGTTCGGCCCCGTACAGTTTCTGATGCGCAATTTTGGTCTCGAGTTCTGGCCTGACCGCAAAAATATTGGCGCGCGCCAGCTCCGCGAGGCCTTGGCCAGCAACAAGCCTTACGATGATGAATTCTTCCGTCTTGCCAGTGTTTCGCTGCAGGGGTTTCCAGCACTGGAACGCCTGCTGTTTGCAGACTCGGCATTACAGGATATGCAGCAAGGGCGTAATTGTGAGCTGACCCAGGCGATCGCGGGCCATGTGGCTAATGTGAGCCAGGCTATCCATGCAGAGTGGCAGGATCTCTCCCAAAACGATTTTGCACTCGAGCAAGACCGCGAAGAGGCTGCAGAACTGGCGGTAGAGTTCATGGCCTCTCTGGTTGAACCTATCGAAGCCGTCCGCGACAGCAAGCTGATAAAGCCCATGAATGGCACGGCTGACAAGGCGCGTCCCAAGCTGCTCGAGAGTCACCGCAGCGGCAATTCCCTGGCCAATATTCGCAGTAATCTGGCAGCCCTGAACGAGCTCTACCAAGGTACGGATGCCAACGTATTCCAGCTGCTGCAGCAAGCCGAAGCAGGACAGCTCGCCGAGGATATCAACAGCACGTTTAAGCAGTTGGATGCACAGCTCGCGGCTATTGATACGCCACTCAAAGCGGCCATCACCCAACCGGACGCCCACGCACAGCTTCAGCAGGTCACCCGTTTGCTGAAACAGCTGAGCGAGCAGCTTGATAGCGCCATGCAGGTGTTGGATATTGAACTGGGATTCAACAGCCGTGATGGAGATTAATCGTCGCCGTTTCCTGAGCTTGCTGGCCGCCAGTAGCCTGCTACCGGCAGCTCAGGTATTTGCTCAGGGTTCAGTTACAGGGCTTCTGGTCAGTGCCGCCAGTGACCGCCAGCAGAACTGGTTGCTGGTTACCGACCCCGAAGGGCAGACCAAACTGCGTTATCCCTTGCCGGAGCGTGCGCATCATGTGGAACTGCACCCGACCCAACCTTGGGCAGCCGCCGTTGCACGACGACCAGGCCGGTTTATCGAGATCGTCGATTTCCATAGTGGAAAGCAGGTCAAACGTGTGGATGCCGGCGAAGGCCATCACTTTTTTGGTCATGCACTCTTTACCCCAAATGGACGCTGGCTGGTCAGTACCGAGAACGATATCGCCAGCGGGCAAGGGCAGGTCGTTATTCGTGACGTGAACCATCACTTCACTGAAGTTAGCCGCATGCCAAGCTATGGCATAGGTCCCCACGAGCTGCTGCTCAATGGAACTCAGGTACTGGTCGCCAACGGCGGCATTCTCACCCACCCCGATCGGGGTCGTGAGAAGCTGAATCTGGACAGCATGCAGCCCAGCCTGGCCTATATCGATCTTGATTCCGGCGCATTGCTGGAACAGGTTGGTATGAGTGCCGAGAACCACCAGCTCAGCATTCGGCATATGGACCTGAGCGCTTCAGGCACGGTCGCGATCGCACTGCAGTATCAGGGCCCCACCAGTGACAACAAACCGCTGGTTGCGCTGCACCGACGGGGTGAACCCCTCAAGCTGCTGCGTGCCCCTGAGCCGATCAATAACCAGATGGAGCAGTATGCCGGCAGTGCGCGCATTGATCAGTCTGGCCGGATAGCTGCCATCTCCGCGCCACGCGGAAATCTGGTGACCTTCTGGGATATTGAGCAGGATCGTTTTATCAGCGCACTGCGCTGTCGCGATGGCTGTGGCCTGGCCGCAACGGATCGGGCAGGTGAGTTTCTGGTGAGTTCGGGCCTGGGAACCTTGTATCGCATGCGCCCGCTGGAGAATGTGCGCGAGCGCCTGCCTTTGGACCCCATCGCCTCGCACCTGGCCTGGGATAACCATATGAACCTGCGTCTGGGCTGAGCCCAAATGAATAAGGGGCTACCCAACACTGGATAGCCCCTTTTCTCGGCTTTATGTCTGGGTTTATGCCTTGGCTTTAACCAGCTCTCTGAGGCGCTTCACAACCTGCGCATTAATACTGCGCTGGGTGAAGTGACCATCGGCTTTCAAAGTACCCGCTGTGCGCCCCATCAGAATCTCCAGGCAGTCATCGACGCTGGAAACGGCATAGACATGGAACATGCCTTCCTCAACGGCCTGCACGACTTCGGCCTTGAGCATCAGATGACGCACATTGGCCTTGGGAATGATGCAGCCCTGCCAACCGGTGAGACCACGGGTTTTACAAAGATGGAAAAAGCCCTCAATCTTCTCGTTTACGCCACCAATTGCCTGCACCTCACCATACTGGTTTATGGAGCCGGTAATGGCGTATTGCTGACGAATCGGGATATGAGTGAGCGCCGAGATCAGGGCACAGATCTCGGCCAGTGAGGCACTGTCACCGTCCACATAGCCATAGGACTGCTCCATGGCCAGACTGGCGGACAGTGCCATGGGAAAGTCACCGGCATAGGTATGACCCAGGAAACCTGACAGAATCAGCACCCCCTTCGAGTGTATTGGCTGTCCCAGAGTCACCTCACGTTCGATATCGATAATGCCTTTGCTGCCCGGATGCACCGTTGCCGTAATGCGTGCAGGGCTACCGAAAGACACATCACCCACCTGTAACACCGTCAGACCATTGGCCTTGCCCACGGCTTCGCCATCGGTATCGATGAGCACGGTTTCATTAAGGATGCTTTCCAGTATTTTCTGCGACAGGCGGCCGGTCCGGCGTTCCTTGGCCTCCAATGCCTGCTCCACGTGCTCGGCATTGATCTGGGTATCGCCTTGTTCACGGCGGCGGAAATCCGATTCGCACAGCAGATCCACCAACTCACCCACGTGAGCCGACAGCAGATCCTGATCGCCCGACAGGCGTGAGCTGTGCTCAACCAATCGTGCAACTGCTCGACGGGTCAGCGGCGCAAGGTTTTCTTCTGTCGCCAGCGTTTTCATCAGGCGTGCATACTGACGAATGGAGTGGGGCGTACGATGCACGTCCTCATCAAAATCCACCACGACACGGAACATCTTCTCGAAGTCGTGATCCAGCTCCTGTAGCAGATAGTAGGTATCGCGTTCACCTACCAACACCACCTTCACCTTCAGCTGGGCTGGCTGAGGACTGAGGGTAATCGCACTGATCCCGGTATATTCACTGACCGGGTTTTCGATGCGGATTTCGTGCGATTTCAGTGCACGCTTCAAGGCACCATAGACGAACGGCTGCTCCAGCAGCTTTTCGGCTTCCAGCACCAGATAACCGCCGTTGGCACGGTGCAAGGCGCCGGATCGAATCAGCGTGTAGTTGGTGACCATGGCCCCCATATCGCTGATGTACTCGACACGGCCGAACAGGTTTTCATAGCTGGGGTGTGCTTCAAAGATGACGGGCGCACCCTTGGTCTTGTGGTTATCGACCAGCAGGTTCAAGCCGTAATTGCGCTCAAGATAGTCTCGACGCATGGCATCGGTCTTGGCTTCAAGTGGGTTGTCATCGTTTACGATCTCACCCGCATTGCGAATCAGGTCCGATTCCACATGCTTGAGGTAATCCACAATGCAGGGGATGTTGGCGTACTTGTCCCTGAGCGGCTGTAACAGCGGGAAGACCGCCTGACGTGCGGTATTACGATCCAGCGTATCAATCCGCTCGGAAGCCTCGCGACGCCAGACAGGCAACTCGGTCAGGCTTTCATTGAGCATCTCCTCCAGTTCGGAGATATGCGCCTGGATGGCATCACGCTCCTCTTCCGGCAACTGGGAAAAGGCCGCTTCATCAATCGCCTGTCCATTGGACACCGGAGTAAAGCCCACGGTGCCACCATCACGGAACACGGCGATATTGTATTCCCGTCCCTTACGCTCGACCTGGTTCATTGCGTTGTCATAGTGGCCATTGAACTCACGCTCAATCTGACTCTTCATGCGCTGATAGGCCGGGTTTTCGAAGGCGGCGGGGAGTTCTGCCAGAATGGCGTCCAGCAGGTGGCGCACATCGCGCTTGAGCTGAGTGGCGCGACCGGATGGCAGTTCCAGAATAACCGGGTAGCGGTTATCACTCAGGTTGTTGATGTAGCACCAGTCACTGGGTTTATGCTGTTTTTTGGCGGAAGCCTTGAGGCTCTCCATGGCAAATGAAAAGCGGCCGGTGTGGGGGTTGCCCATCACGAACAGGTTGTAGCCAGGACGTTGCATGCCGATGCCAAATGCCATCGCTTCGATGGCACGATCCTGACCAAAAAAGCCGCTGAAAGGCTCAACGGATTCGGTCGTTTTAAAGGGCAGGAGTTCTGGGTCGCAGCGGCAATAGAGCGCTTCAGGCGACAGAGGCAGATGCTTTTCCATGCACGTACTCCACAACAGAGGGTGTGTCTCTGTTATACCGCCTCGCATTTACAGGATGCAAGGCGGCGGGTGAAAACGCGTTGGAATTCAGTTAAATAGCTGATCAGTTTGCAGCCAGGCTGGCACGCAGTTGCGCAATGACATCAGCCGTTTCCGGCTTCACGCCACGCCAGACGGAAAAGGCTTCCGCCGCCTGTTCCACCAGCATACCCAAACCATCAATCACCTGACCGGCTTGCAGCTCCGTTGCCCAGTGACAGAAGGGCGTAGGTTTGGCGCCATACATCATGTCATAACAGGTGGTGTGTGATGCTACAACGGCGGCTGGCACCGGAGGCAACTCACCCTGAAGGCTAGCGGAGGTACCGTTGATCACCAGATCAAAAGGCTCGGCCGGAATATCCGCAAAGCCACAGGCCTCAACCTTGCCTTCATCGGCAAACAGAGAAGCCAACTCTTCGGCACGGGACACCGTGCGGTTAGCAACCAGTATTGAATCAACCCCGGCTTCAAACAGCGGGTGCATAACACCGCGGACCGCACCGCCCGCACCCAGTATCAGTACCCGAGCCCCTTTCAGCTGAACCCTGTGGTTATCACTCAGGTCACGAACCAGGCCGACACCATCGGTGTTATCCGCTGCCAGACGGCCGTCTTCCAATCGGTAAAGCGTATTGGCAGCACCAGCACGCTCTGCACGTTCGCTGCGGCACTGCGCCAAGGCCCAGGCACGCTCCTTGAAGGGTACGGTGATGTTCAGTCCCTTGCCGTCGCCCTGAAGAAAACGTGTGACTTCAGTTTCAAAATCCGGCGACTCCACCAGTACGGCACCGTAGCTCAGGGCCTGGCCCGTCAGCTCGGCAAAGCGGGTATGAATCTGCGGTGACTTGCTGTGCGCAACCGGGTTGCCCAATACTGCGTAACGATCACTCATCTCAGCACTCCAGCCAGTCGCGTGGCTGCAGGTAGCGCTCATAGAGAACAGCTTCTTCAGTACCGGCTTCAGGCTTCCAGTCATAGTCCCAACGCACTTCCGGTGGCAGCGACATCAGGATCGATTCGGTACGACCGCCTGATTGCAGGCCAAACAGGGTGCCACGGTCCCACACCAGGTTGAACTCAACGTAGCGACCGCGACGGTGCAACTGGAAATCACGCTGGCGTTCGCCGTACGGGGTGTCCTTGCGCTTTTCGATGATCGGCACAATCGCCGGGGCATAGGCATCTCCGATGGACTGCATCAGGGCAAAGCTTTTTTCAAAGCCCAGTTCGTTGAGATCATCGAAGAACAGACCACCAATACCACGCGGCTCCTGGCGGTGCTTCAGGTAGAAGTAATCGTCGCACCATTGTTTGAAACGCGGATAGATGTCTTCACCGAAGGGTGCGCAGGCGTCATGTGCCATTTGGTGCCAATGACGGCAGTCGTCATCATTACCGTAATAAGGCGTCAAATCGAAACCGCCGCCAAACCACCACACAGGTTCTTCGCCTTCTTTTTCAGCAATAAAGAAACGCACATTGGCGTGGGAGGTCGGGACATAGGGGTTATGCGGATGAATTACCAGAGACACGCCCATGGCTTCAAAACTGCGACCCGCCAGCTCCGGCCTGTGTGCGGTGGCAGAACCGGGCAGTGCAGAGCCATGTACATGGGAGAAGTTAACGCCGCCTTTTTCAATTACGGCGCCCTGGCTGATGACACGTGTACGACCACCACCGCCTTCGGCCCGATCCCAGCTGTCCTCGGTAAAGCGAGCACCACCATCTGCCTGTTCCAATGCAGCGCAGATACGATCCTGCAGATCCAGCAGATAGGCCTTTACCTGTTGTACATCAGGTGCCGACATGTGTCTCCTCCAAAAAGTTAGCGAACGCTCACTACGCCCGTATCGTTTGCATATCCTGTATATTTCGAATGACAGTCGGCCGATCCAAGCCACCCAGCTCACCCGGCAATATAAAATCGAGGCTAGAGCCGAAGTATGTACTCACTTTCAGTTTTGATCGCGCAGGATCAGCAGCACTTCGATTGGCAGAGGTCGATACGATGGGGCCACCATACTCTCGACAAAGTGCCTGTACCAGCGGATGGGCGCTGACTCTTACCGCCACGGGCGAGTGACAGCCCTTCACCCAACTCGGAATCATCTGCTTGGGGTCCGGCAATAACCAGGTATTGGGGCCAGGCCAGGTATCGCGCAAACACTGGCGCTGCTCCTCACTTAAAGGGCTCAGCAAAGGCTCGATCTGTGACTCATCCGCTGCCACCAGAATCAGACCCTTGTGCTCAGGCCGGCGCTTAAGAGCCAACAGGCGCAGTACCGCCTCTCGGTTGTAGGGATCGCATCCCAACCCCCAAACGGCTTCTGTCGGGTAGGCAATGACGCCTCCGCTATTGATACAGCGTACTGCTTCTTTAAGCTGCCAGTGATTCATCGCTACCACCGAAAATAAAACAGAGGGTAAGCCGGGCTGTCAGAGTAGACGCCCGGGCATCATCTCGGAACGTCTCAGCCCTGCAGCTGAGCAATGCTCCATTCAAAGACGATTTTATCTTCTTCATCCACCAGCGCCTGTAGCGCTTCAAGGCTTTCGATCAGAGATGCCTGATCAGCACGGCAGATATTCACGTGACCAACCTTGCGCCCCGGACGGATCTCCTTGCCGTACCAGTGTACGTGTACACCCGGTACCTGCAGCCATTCCGGCTTCCAGTTGCGACCCAGCAGGTTGTACATCACAGATGCCCCTTCTACCGGAGGTGTAATCAGTGGCAGATCCGCCAGTGCACGCAAATGCAGCTGGAACTGGCTGATGGCGGAGCCTTCCTGAGTCCAGTGACCGGAGTTATGCACACGCGGCGCCAGCTCATTCACCAGCAGCTGACCATCGACTACAAAACACTCCATCGCCATGACACCGATGTAGTCTTCGTCGTCCATGATGCGACCCAGCCACTCTTCAGCATTTTGCTGCTGCTCAGCCGGAACCGGCAGATTGGCGACGCTGGCACGCAAGATACCGTTTTCATGCCAGTTGCGTGTCAGTGGGTAAAACACCTTTTCACCAGCCGCGTTACGCGCACCGACCAAGGATACCTCATGGCTGAAAGGGATCATCGCCTCGGCGATGCACTCTCCAGCCCACTCGGCCTCCGGCTGGTCACCTTTCTGCCAGCGCCACTGGCCACGACCGTCATAACCGCCACGGCGGCGCTTGACGATCACCTTGTCTGCCACGGACTCAAGCTGCGCATTCAGGTCACCGGCTTCCAGGTTCACCCAGGGTGAGGTCGGTACATTCAGTCGGTCCAGCAAGGCTTTTTGACGCTGGCGATCAATCACCGCGTGCAGGGCAGCTGCATTACGAAAATTGGGGTGCTGTTTCAGCTGTAATCCGCTGACACTGTCGGACCAGTGTTCGATTTCGACCGTGATAACATCATCGGCACGCAGGCCCAGTTCAATATCACCATTGGGATCAACCGGCATCACCTCCAGTTGCAGGGGTGCGCCCGCCTGCTGCAGCATCTGGCCCAGCTGGCCGTTACCGGCAACGACGATTCGTGGCAGCATCAGGATTAACCTCGCGGATCGGGATTATCGAGAACAGTTTGGGTCTGAGCCTGACGCCAGTCCGCCAGGCGCTGCGCCAGCTCGGCATCATCAGTGGCCAGCATTTGCGCGGCCAGCAAACCGGCATTGAATGCACCAGCACCACCAATCGCCAGCGTGCCGACCGGAACACCACGCGGCATCTGCAGAATTGACAGCATGCTGTCCTGACCGCTCAGCGCCTTGCTCTGTACCGGCACACCCAGCACCGGCACCAGTGTCTTGGCGGCGATCATGCCCGGCAGGTGTGCAGCACCACCAGCACCGGCGATGATCACTTTGTAGCCATTGTCGGCGGCCTGTTCGGCGAAGCGGAACATTTTGTCCGGTGTACGGTGCGCAGACACCACCTCGGCGTGATACTCAACGCCCAGGGTATCGAGAATTCCAGCCGCTTCTTCCATGGTAGGCCAATCCGAACGCGAACCCATCACGATCGCCACTTTTGCACTCATCGGTTACTCCCGTCATCACTCTGCCCGGTGCAGCAGGGCAACGGACGCCGCTACCGCTTCAAAGGGCGGGTTTCCGGCCTCGCCGGAAAAAGGAAAGTGAGCGATTATAGCAAGCACTGGACGAAAATTCCCCACTCCTGACTTCGCTGCACGATACGGGGTATTTAGCTACGAATACGCTGTACGCGCGCGCCACTGATCTCGATCCAGCCCTCCATATCGAGCTGGACCAACTGTGCCTGAAACTCGGCCAGTGTCAGGCCAGACTCCTGTGCCAGGGTATCAATCCAGGTCAGATCAAAGGGGATGGAGTGCAGCAGCCCGGGACAGTCTTTCGTTTGGGTGCTTTTCGTTGTCACTGCAGGCGTTTGAGAATCGGCAAGCGCCCCCAAAAGAGGCCCTAAATGTTCAACGATATGCTCAACCTGCTCGACCAGCACTGCACCTTCACGAATCAGTGTATGACAGCCTCGGCTAAGCGGGTTATGGATGGAGCCTGGAATGGCAAAGACTTCACGCCCCTGATCAAGCGCTTGTCGGGCGGTAATGAGCGAACCGCTGCGTGGTGCGGCTTCCACCACCAACGTACCAACCGACAAGCCACTGATGATGCGGTTGCGCTTCGGAAAACTGGCGGGGCGGGGTGGCGTTAAGGGAGGGTATTCTGAGACGATCAAGCCGCCCGCATCCAGAATCTGGCTTGCCAACCGAGTATTGCGACGCGGGTAGACCTGATCCAGCCCCGTGCCCACAACCGCGAGAGTGGGCGCACCTTGATCTACACAGGCCTGGTGCACTTGAGCGTCTATCCCCAACGCCAGTCCACTGATCGGCATCAAGCCCAAACGGCTGAACTCAGCAGCAAAGTCATACGCCAGCTTGAGGCCGCTTCGACTGGCATTTCGACTGCCAACAATCCCGACCATGGGGAGTGCAAGCGCATCCATATTGCCCTGACACCAGAGCACCAAAGGAGGATCTGCAATTTCTGCCAGCAATGGAGGGTAGAGGGGGTGAGTAAGCGTCAACAGGGTCCAGCCCTGTTTCAGGGCCTGCTGATACAGACCTTCAGCTCGCTGATAGATATCACCGCCGCGCTGAAACTCATGGATGGCATCGAGGGTTTGACGACGCAAGCGCACCTGCGCTGGCAAGCCACATTCACTGCGCAGCAGCTGTGGCAGAGAGATGCCTTCCTGGCTGAGTCGAGCAACCGTCACCGGGCCAAGCCCGGGCAGTAAGCCGGCGGCGATCCATTCCCTTGGATCACCGATCATAGCGTTATCCTGTTTTAGGGCTGATGCAGGCTGTCGCCAACGGAAATTACGTTGGTTGCATCCATCACCAGACCATAGCTGACACGGTCAAAGGTTTTAAACACCATCAGCTCACCGGCGTGTTCATCCGGCAATTTGACCAACTCACCATTGACTGGATCCTTGACCTGCTCACCTTTTTTGAAGATGGCAAATACCTGACCAGGTTCTGCGCCTTCCTGCTCACCAAAGCTCAGGGCAACGGCATTGTACTGACCAATCTTGGTCACGCCGCCCAGTACATCGATGATCAGTGCACCTTCAATGTCAGGACCCGGTTTTGGATAGAACACGGACTCGATGCGTGACGTATCGTTAGGCAGCAGTCGGTCACGGGTACGGACTTCTTCACGGGTCTTGGTCAAATCCAGCGTCAGCACGTCACCTTCTTCAGCGCTGATCAGTGCATCCGCCACCTTGTAGAGTTCATAACCCAGCAGTTCTCCGGTCACCGGGTGCGTGTACTGACGCGCCGGTCGATACAGACTTTGCTGATCAATATCGGACTCAACACGCTCACCACGGGCATAGACACGATCACCGGCACCGGCAATGATGCTTTCATTGCGGCCGCCAATGACGTAAGGCGCGGTTGCAAGCGTATCTTCCTGCTCAACACGGTTCTCGCTCAGGAAGCTGGAGATATCACTCAAGGGGATTGCCGGAATCGGCTGTTCGAGCTGCTGCACACGTACTTGAGGTGACAGCTTGCGGATACCACGACTCAGACTCAGGCGAGGCTCGCCATTGACCCAGGTCAGGTAGATCACATCACCGGGATAGATCAGGTGAGGGTTATCGATCTGAGGGTTTACGTCCCAGACATCAGGCCAGCGCCAAGGGCTGCGCAGAAAGCGTCCCGAAATGTCCCACAGGGTATCGCCTTTAACGACGACATACTCGGTCGGATGACCTTCCTGCAACTGTACACGGTCCGCATTAGCGACACCGGTCCAGAGCAGACAGCCCCCGATCAAGCCATACAGCACTCCTCTCATTGTTCAACTCCCTTTCTGTTTCCGGCCTTGGACCACCCAGCCATCACGTCTGAGAAAGCCCCCAAAGCAATGCAATAGGCACGTTATTCAGTATAATGAGGGTAGCTCAATAATTTTGCCACCAAATGGTCGGATTTTAACCTCCGAAAAAGCATATACCTATGGCCAAGCTCAATATTCTCGAATTCCCTGATCCGCGTCTAAGAACCATTGCCGAACCAGTGGAGCAAGTTGACGACGAAATCCGCCAATTGGTGGATGACATGTTCGAAACGATGTACGACGCACCTGGAATCGGCCTGGCTGCGACCCAGGTAAACGTCCACAAGCGTGTGGTTACCATCGATATTTCCGAAGAAGGTAACGACCCTCTGGTGTTGATCAACCCTGAATTCACCGTACTGCAGGACGATCTGGAAGAGATGCAGGAAGGCTGCCTCTCTGTTCCCGGCTTCTATGAAGAAGTTAAGCGTCCCAACCGCATTCTGCTCAAAGCCATAGGGCGTGATGGCAAGCCTTACGAGCTGGAAGCCGAAGGCCTGCTGGCGGTCTGCATTCAGCACGAACTTGATCACCTCAATGGCAAGCTCTTTGTCGACTATCTGACCGCTCTCAAACGCAACCGTATTCGCGGCAAGCTTGAGAAAAAACACCGGTTAGAATCACAGCAGGCTTAAGCCGCTGGTTCAAAGAACAGGTTTGCAGACGCAAGCCTGTTTTCGTATGGAGCCCACCCAATGAGCCACACCCCTCTACGTATTATTTTTGCCGGCACACCCGACTTCGCAGCCTCCAGCCTGGCCGCAGTACTGAATAGCGAGCATGAAGTCGTCGCCGTCTACACCCAGCCCGACCGTCCTGCTGGCCGAGGCCGCAAGTTGCGCCCCAGCCCCGTGAAAAGCCTCGCGCTGGAGCATGACCTGCCGGTTTACCAGCCGCTGTCCTTGAAAGGTGAAGCAGAGCAGCAGGAACTGGCGTCACTGAATGCCGACCTGATGATCGTCGTCGCCTATGGCCTGATTCTGCCGCAGGCGGTACTCGATGCGCCGCGACTGGGTTGTATTAACGTCCATGCTTCATTGCTGCCGCGCTGGCGTGGCGCTGCGCCCATTCACCGAGCACTGCTCGCCGGGGATGAGATGACCGGTATTACCATCATGCAGATGGATGCGGGTCTGGACACGGGCGACATGCTGACCAAAACCGAGTGTGCCATTCTGGAACAGGACACCAGTGGCAGCCTGCACGACCGCTTGGCCGAGCAGGGCGCACAGACGCTGGTCAATACTCTGGCGCCTTTGGCAGCGGGGGAACTGGTACCCGAGGTTCAGGACGACTCGCTGGCAACCTACGCCCACAAGCTTGAAAAGCAGGAAGGGCAGATCGACTGGCAACAGCCTGCCGCTGAGATCGCACGCCGTATCCGTGGTTTCAATCCCTGGCCGGTTTGCTTCAGCAATCTGGGTGGCGACAACGTCCGCATCTGGTCCGGCCAGGCTGACGTACAAACGGCTGAGGCTGCACCCGGCACAATAGTATCCGCTGACGCCAAAGGCATCCGGGTTGCTGCCGGCAGTGGATCCGTCGTCCTGACCGAGCTACAGCTTCCGGGAGGCCGTCCTCAGTCAGCTCGTGATCTGCTTAACGCCCACAGTGCCCGCCTGGCACCGGGAGTGACCTTTGGCTGACACCATCAACGTGCGCGCGCTGGCAGCACAGGTGCTGGCGCCTTTGCTGCGCCAGCATGGCTCCTTGAGCACACACCTGCCAGATCACCTGGCACACTGTCCCGAACGTGACAGGGCGCTGTTACAGCAACTTTGCTACGGCACCATGCGTGAACTCTTTCGCCTTGAGCAGCTGGCAGAACGCTTTCTGCGCAAGCCCTTCAAACAACAGGACCTGGATATTCAGGCACTGCTGCTGGTGGGTCTCTGGCAGCTACGCTCAAGCCGTATTCCGGCTCACGCCGCACTGAATGAAACCGTTGATGCCTGTACCGCTCTTAACAAACCCTGGGCAGCCAAGTTGCTCAACGCCATTCTGCGTCGCTTCCAGCGTGAGCAAGAGGAGGCCGAGAAAGCGCTGGCTTCCAATGAGATGTTTCAGTGGAATCACCCGCAGTGGATGATCAGCAAATTGCAGCACAACTGGCCTGATCACTGGCAGTCGATTTTGCAGGCTAACGACACCCAGGCACCGATGACACTTAGGGTTAATAAGCGCTTACTTACACGAGAATCCGCTTTACAGAAGCTTGCCGATGCATCCATCACTGCTGCCGCTTGTCTATTCAGTGACGATGGCATTCGATTGGACAAAGCCATGGACGTGGCCGATTTGCCCGGTTTTGCAGAAGGGGAGCTGAGTGTCCAGGATGAAGCGGCTCAACTGGCCGCCGGCCTGCTGGCGATGTCGGATAAACAGCGCGTACTGGATGCCTGCGCGGCACCCGGTGGCAAGCTCTGTCACCTGCTTGAGCAAAACGCTCATCTGCAGGATGTGGTTGCCATTGAACTCGAGCCTGAACGCGCCCAGCGCATTCACGATAATCTGCATCGCCTTGGCCTCCAGCTTGAGTGCGAAGTGCTTACCAATGATGCGACCAGTCGCGACTGGTGGGACGGTCGCCCGTTCGATCGCATCTTGATCGATGCGCCCTGTAGCGGAACCGGCGTTATTCGTCGCCACCCGGACATCAAGCTGTTGCGTCGAGGTGAAGATATCGCCGCACTGGCCAAGGTTCAGCTCAGCATTCTGGCCAACCTCTGGATCATGCTGAAACCAGGCGGGCGCCTTGTATACGCCACCTGTTCCATTTTTGGACAGGAGAACGAACGTGTCATCGAGCGCTTTCTACAACAACAGTCTGATGCACTGCACAAACCGATTGAGGCAGAATGGGGTGAGACTCGCCCGTTCGGGCGCCAGCTTTTCCCGCACATCGATGGGCATGACGGTTTCTACTATGCCGTACTGGATAAACAGGTAGACGACAAGAGCGCATGAAAATCATAATCCTGGGTGCCGGCCAGGTCGGTGGCTCCCTCGCTGAGCATCTGGCCAACGAAGCGAATGACATCACCGTAATCGATACTGATGGCGCGCGCTTGCGCGAACTTCAGGATCGCCTCGACATTCGCACGGTAGAAGGCAAGGCCTCTTATCCCTCTGCGCTGGAGCAAGCCGGTGCCCAGGATGCGGACATGCTGATTGCGGTCACCAACAGTGATGAAGTGAACATGGTTGCCTGTGAGGTGGCACGCAGCCTGTTCAACATCCCCACCAAGATTGCCCGTGTACGTGAGCACGATTACCTGCAGCGCGATCATGCCATCTTCAGTGACAAGGGCATTCCGGTTGATGTACTGATCAGCCCGGAAGAGCTGGTGACTCAGCATATCAAGCGCATGATTCAGTATCCGGGTGCACTGCAGGTACTGGATTTTGCCTCGGGTCAGGCTCAGCTTGTTGCGGTTAAAGCTTATTACGGTGGACCACTGGTGGGTCGTGAGATTTCCTTTTTACGCTCTCACATGCCCAACATTGATACTCGTGTCGCCGCCATCTTCCGCCAGGACCACCCCATGATCCCGAAAGGGGATACGGTGATCGAGGCCGATGACGAGGTTTTCTTTATCGCTGCGCGCCGGGATATTCGTGCCGTGATGAGCGAGCTGCGTCGACTGGACCGCTCCTACAAGCGCATCATGATTGCCGGAGGCGGCAACATCGGTGCACGTCTGGCCGGCTCTCTGGAAAATGACTACCAGGTCAAATTGATCGAGCGTGACTTTTCTCGCTGCAACCTGCTGGCACGTAACCTCAACAACACCATCGTACTGCACGGCAGTGCGTCTGATCGCGACCTGCTGGTCGAAGAAAACATCGAGGATACCGATGTTTTCTGCGCCCTGACCAATGATGATGAAGCCAACATCATGGCGTCCATGCTGGCCAAACGCCTGGGTGCTCGCACGGTGATGACCCTGATAAACAACCCGGCTTATGTAGATCTGGTGCAGGGCGGGGTGATCGACATTGCCATCTCACCTCAGCAAACCACTATCGGTGCCTTGCTGACCCATGTGCGCCGTGGTGATGTGGCGGCCGTTCACTCCCTGCGTCGTGGTGCGGCTGAAGCATTGGAGGCCGTTGCCCATGGCGACAAGCGCAGCTCCCGTGTGGTGGGCCGCGCCATCGAAGAGATCGACCTGCCGCCGGGTACCACCATTGGTGCCATCATTCGTGGCAGTGAGGTGCTGATTGCCCATGACGATCTGGTCATTGAGAACGATGACCACGTTATCCTGTTCCTGGTAGACAAGCGCCGCATTGCAGAAGTTGAGCGCCTGTTTCAGGTTGGTCTGGCATTCTTCTGAGGCTCTGGCGATGCACTTTCAAGTGATTCTGCGCATTCTGGGTATTCTGCTGATGATCTTCAGCATTACCCAGCTGCCCCCGCTGCTCGTCTCTGCCTACTATGATGACAATACCCACTGGGCCTTTATCACGGCCTTTATGATCACCCTGGCGACAGGTTTTATCATTTGGGTACCCGTCTATGCAGTGAGGCAGGAACTGAGTATTCGCGATGGCTTCCTGGTGACGGTGCTTTTCTGGACGGTACTGGGGGTGTTCGGTTCGCTGCCGCTCATGCTGTCGGAGCAGCCGGCACTTAGCGCTGTCGATGCTGTGTTCGAATCCATCTCCGGGCTCACCACGACGGGCGCTACCGTCATGACCGGTCTGGATGATCTGCCACACTCCATCCTTTACTATCGTCAGCAGCTTCAGTGGCTTGGCGGTATGGGTATTATCGTACTGGCAGTAGCCATCCTGCCCATGCTGGGCATCGGTGGCATGCAGCTTTACCGTGCCGAAGCGCCGGGCCCGGTTAAGGATAACAAACTGACCCCCCGAATCACCGAAACTGCAAAGGCACTCTGGTACATCTATCTGTCACTGACCATTACCTGTGCGCTAGCCTATTGGGCCGCGGGCATGAGTCTGTTTGATGCCATTGGCCATAGTTTCTCCACCGTGGCTATTGGTGGCTTTTCGACACATGATGCCAGCATCGGTTACTTCGATAGCCCCGCGATCGAGATGATTGCTATCTTCTTCATGGTGATAGCGGGCATCAACTTCGGCCTGCACTTTTTTGCCTGGCGCCATCGTACCTTGCTGCACTACCTGCAGGATCCCGAGGTTAGATTCTATTTATCCCTGCTGGGGCTGATTACACTGCTAACCCTGTTTGTATTGGTCGTCACCAATACTTACCCCGCCGTAGAATCCCTGCGTAAGGCAGCTTTTATGGTGGTCTCGGTTGCGACCACAACCGGTTTTGCCACCGCTGACTTTGCCCACTGGCCTGCCATGCTGCCGTTCATGCTGTTCGTATTGGCCTTTGTCGGTGGCTGTGCCAGCTCCACTGCCGGTGGTATGAAAGCCATTCGTATCCTGCTGATTCTCAAACAGGGCTACCGTGAGATCCTCAGGCTGATTCACCCCAATGCCGTGATTCCGGTCAAGCTGGGTCAACGCCCCATTTCTGACCGCATTTTGCAGGCCGTCTGGGGCTTCTTCTCGGTGTACTTAATTGTCTTCATTGTGATGCTGGTCGCCTTGCTGGCAACCGGGCTGGATCAGGTGACGGCCTGGTCTGCGGTGGGTGCTACCCTGAACAACCTGGGCCCAGGGCTGGGTGATGTATCCGCCCATTTCGGCGATCTTAACCCGACCGCCAAATGGATTCTGTGCTTTGCCATGTTGCTGGGACGCCTTGAGGTGTTCACCATGCTGGTGCTTTTCACCCCGGCATTCTGGCGCCGCTGATCGGCTCAACAGGCTTAATAGAATCGCGGCTCGCCTTCGGGCCGCGTATTAAACCGCTTGTACTCCCACTGGTACTGCTCCGGAAACCGGCGCACACAGTCTTCCACAGCTCGATTCATCGCCGTTGCTGCCAACTCCAGTTCTCGGCTGTTGATCGCCGGATCCACTTCCGTGAAATAGAGATCAAAGCCCTCAGCATCAGGCAGGCGCTCGGCGTAGGCACAAAGCACCAGTGAACCTGTCTGCGCCGCCAACTGAGGCACCAGCTTCATGGTCAATGCCTGAATACCGAAGAAGGGTACATGGATACCACCGGTTTTTTCTGGCTCCTGATCCGGCAAAATACCAACCATCTCACCACGCTTAAGGGCCTTCATCACCATCCGGACGCCTTTGGTATCTGCCGGCGCCATGCGCGTGCCCAGACGCGCACGCATCCGCTTCACAAGATCGTCCATTAACTTCATGCGAGGCGGTTTATACATGGCGGTGAAAGGGTAGCGATTCGATAAATACAGATTAATGACTTCCCAGTTACCGATGTGCGGCGCAATCAGGATGACACCTTTTCCTTTGGACTGGGCAGCCAGCAACCCTTCCTCGTTATGCACCTTTCGGATCTTCTTGAGCGAACGCTTGGGCGACCACAGCCATGCCATCCCCATTTCACAGAGCGTGCAACCGGTTTGCTCCAAACTCTGCCGGATCAATGCCTCACGTTCTGCGTCAGGCATGTCGGGAAAACAGGCCTCTATATTACGTTTTGTATGGCGCGCCATTTTGCTTTTCTTGCCCTTGTGCCACATCCGTCGACCCAACCAACGTCCCAGCGCCTGTGCGGTGCCTAAAGGCAGCAGTGCCAATATTCCCAGTACCAGTATCGCCAGCAGCGATTTGATCAGTTTCATATTTGCACGTCCTTCAGTTGGTGTCTGGGACAGGATTATAGTCAGTGCCGCCGAAGCGGTTAAGAGGGCCTGCTCTCACGCCAGATTTTCCCCTGAGGGTCAAGCTTTAGCCCGCCAAATTCATGTATAATTCGGCTCTTATTTCGACCACATTCAACAGCAATGGTGATTTCTGTGACTGACAAGGTGACCCCAGACGTTAGCACATTCCAGGGACTGATCCTGGCCCTGCAACAATACTGGGCCGAGCAGGGCTGTGTCATCGTGCAGCCACTGGACCTGGAGGTGGGTGCCGGTACTTTCCACCCCTGTACGTTCCTGCGCGCAATTGGACCCGAGACCTGGCGTTCGGCTTACGTGCAGCCCAGCCGTCGTCCGACCGATGGCCGCTATGGCGAAAACCCCAACCGCCTGCAGCATTACTACCAGTTCCAGACTGTACTCAAGCCGTCTCCCGATAACATTCAGGAGCTCTATCTGGGCTCTCTGGAACGACTGGGCATCGACCTGGGTGTACATGATGTTCGCTTCGTCGAGGATAACTGGGAGTCACCGACTCTGGGTGCCTGGGGTCTGGGCTGGGAAGTTTGGCTGAACGGTATGGAAGTAACCCAGTTCACGTATTTCCAGCAGGCAGGCGGCCTGGAATGCTACCCGGTAACCGGTGAGATCACTTACGGTCTTGAGCGTATCGCCATGTACCTGCAGAACGTGGACAGCGTCTACGATCTGATCTGGGCTCGCTCACCGGATGGCAGCGTTGTTACCTACGGCGACGTGTTCCATCAGAACGAAGTCGAGATGTCGACCTACAACTTCGAACACGCTGACGTTCCAGCACTGTTTGCCAACTTCGATCACTACGAATCCGAGTGCCAGAAGCTGCTGGCGGCGAACCTGCCACTGCCTGCGTATGAGATGGTGCTCAAGGCTTCTCATACCTTCAACCTGCTGGATGCACGTCACGCCATCTCCGTTACCGAGCGTCAGCGTTACATACTGCGTGTCCGTACTCTGGCACGTGATGTTGCCCATGCCTATTTCGAAACACGTCGCGCACTGGGTTTCCCGCTGGCACCTGAAGCGATCCGGGCAGAAGTACTGGCTGCCTGTGAGGAGGACAAATAATGTCTCAGCATGATTTTCTGGTTGAGCTCGGCACTGAAGAGCTGCCACCTAAAGCGCTGAAAACGCTTTCAGCTGCCTTCCTGGAAGGCATTACCTCAGGCCTTGCTGCTGCCGGTATCGGCTTTGTTGAAGCGCGTCCTTATGCAGCACCGCGTCGTTTGGCTGTTTTGCTGTCCGGTATCGAACTTCAGCAGCCTGACCGTGATATTGAAAAGCGTGGCCCGGCAACTCAGGCACCCGAAAAAGCAGTACAGGGTTTTGCCGGTTCTTGTGGCGTCAGCATGGATCAACTGGAAGTAATGGAGACCCCCAAGGGTAACTATTATGTCTATCGCGGTGTCGAAAAAGGCCAGAGCACTGCATCATTGCTGCCGGGTATCGTCACCGATTCGCTTAACAAACTGCCGATTCCCAAGCGCATGCGCTGGGGCGCTTCGCGCACGGAATTCGTTCGCCCCGTTAAGTGGTTGGTGATGCTGCTGGGCGATGAGGTTGTAGATGCCGACATTCTCGGCCTGAAAGCTGGCCGCAAAACCCGCGGCCATCGTTTCCACTACAACCATGACATCGAGCTGATTGCGCCTTCCGACTACGCACGCGTGCTCAAGGAAACCGGCAAGGTCGTTGCCGATTTTGCCGAGCGCCGTGAGTCCATTCGCGAGCAAGTCATCCGCGAAGGTGAGCGCATTGGCGGTACGGCACAGATCGATGAAGACCTGCTCGACGAAGTTACAGCCCTTAACGAATGGCCAGTAGCCCTGACCGGCCGTTTCGAAGAACGCTTCCTGGATGTTCCAGCCGAAGCACTGATTCTCTCCATGAAAGAGAACCAGAAGTACTTCCACGCGCTGGATTCTGACGGCAAGCTGATGCCGTACTTCACTACTCTGGCCAACATCGAGTCCAAAGATCCCCAGCAGGTGATTGAGGGTAACGAAAAGGTTATTCGCCCACGTCTGGCTGACGCCGCTTTCTTCTTCGAAACCGATAAGAAGCAACCGCTGGAAGCCCGTATCGAGAAGCTTAAGTCTGTAGTCTTCCAGCAGCAGCTGGGCACCATCTACGACAAGACCCAGCGCATCGAGGGCCTGGCAGCCGCTATTGCTGAGCTGATCGATGGCAATCCTGATTACGCGCGTCGTGCTGCTCAGCTGAGCAAATGCGACCTAATGACTGACATGGTGTTCGAGTTTACCGAGCTCCAGGGTTTGATGGGCTATCACTACGCGCTGCATGATGGCGAAGCTGAAGAAGTCGCCAAGGCGATGGACGAGCAGTACATGCCGCGCTTCGCCGGCGACGAACTGCCCAAGACTCAGTCAGGTATCGCGCTTGCCATTGCGGATCGCCTCGATACCCTGACAGGCCTGTTTGGTATCAATCAGCCACCTACCGGTTCTAAGGACCCCTTCGCACTGCGTCGTGCCGCACTGGGTGTTCTGCGCATCATCGTTGAACACAAACTGGATCTGGATCTGCACCAACTGCTCAGCATTGCGGCTGAACAGCATGGTGAACTTCCTGGCAGTGAAGGTCTTGCAGACCGTGTTCTGGACTTTATGCTTGAGCGTTTCCGCGCCTGGTATGAAGACCGCGACATCAGTGCTGAAACGTTCCTGTCTGTACACGCACTGCGTCCGACCAGCCCGCTGGACTTTGACCGTCGCGTACAGGCTGTTAGCCATTTCCGCAATTTGTCAGAGGCCGAGTCCCTTGCTGCCGCGAACAAGCGTGTTAGCAACATCCTGAGCAAACAGGAAGGTCAGGTGTCTTCCGACCTGGATGAGTCACTGCTGACAGAAGATGCAGAGAAGGCTCTGGCCATAGCGATCACAACCATTGAAGCCGAGATCCAGCCATTGTGCGAGCAGGGCGATTACCGCTCTACACTGGAGAAGCTGGCATCTCTACGTGCACCGATCGACAGCTTCTTTGACAATGTCATGGTAATGGCTGATGACGCAGCCGTACGCGCCAATCGCCTGGCACTCCTGAAGCGTTTGCGTCGCCTGTTCCTGGGCGTGGCGGACATTTCTCTGCTCGGCTAATTGCTCGCTGTAGTTCTCTGATATACCAAGCCCCGCCAATGCGCGGGGCTTTTTTTGTTTCACGTGAAACATTCCCTCCTTTTTCACGCCTGTAAATTTCATTCAAGCCCTCATTTCTTTTTTATACGTGCTTCGCAACTCAAGCACACTGCCTGGACTTGGACTTGGACTTGGACTTGGACTTGGACTTGGACTTGGACTTGGACTTGGACTTGGACTTGGACTTGGACTCAGGATTGTTTCACGTGAAACAGTGACGTATTACCCAAAGAGCACTAAAAAATGAAAATAGCAATCAGCAAACCAAAGGCTGCAAGAAGCAAATGCCAGACATAAAAAAGCCGCTCAAGGGAGCGGCTTATACTATCGAACCTTCAAATATTAGATATCAAGGTTAGATACGTTCAATGCATTAGACTCGATGAAGTTACGACGAGGCTCAACTTCATCACCCATCAGGGTAGTGAAGAGCTGATCCGCAGCAATCGCATCATCAATGGTCACCTGAAGCATTCGACGTGCATCCGGATCCATCGTGGTCTCCCACAGCTGATCCGGGTTCATCTCACCCAGACCCTTGTAGCGCTGGATGGAGTTACCACGTCGAGACTGATCCAATAACCAGAGAATACCCTGACCCAGTTCAGTCAGGCTGAAGCGACGTTCACCACGCTGCAGATAAGCACCATCTTCAAGCAAAGATCGGAGCTCACCACCGAGCGCGATAATAGTGGCGTAATCACGTGAGCGGAAAAGCTCAACATCCAACACATAGTCGGTATCAACACCGTGCTGAATAACCTTCACAACCGGCAAAAAGAGGCTATGCTCACGATCTTCACGCAGGGTGCAGGAATAACGCTCACCACCATCCACATAATTGGCCAGCGCTTCGCACAGCCCTGCAGACCAGGCCTCAACCTTATCTTTGGAAGCCAGGTCTTCAAGGCTCAGTTCAGGCAAGTAAAGAAGGCGCTTAAGTACTTCCAGAGGATAAACACGACTCAGACGCTGGCAGATACGTTCTACCTGGCGGTAACGGGTAATCAAAGACTCCAGCGCCGCACCAGAAATAGCCGGTGAGTCTTCGCTGGGGTAAAGGCTGGTTCCATCCAGGGCACCTTGCAACAGATGGTTATCCAGCGCCTCATCATCCTTGAGATACTGCTCCTGCTTGCCTTTCTTGATTTTGTACAGAGGCGGCTGGGCAATATAGATGTAACCGCGCTCAATCAAAATCGGCATCTGACGGAAGAAGAAAGTCAGCAGCAGGGTACGGATGTGAGAACCATCCACGTCCGCATCGGTCATGATGATGATGCGGTGATAACGCAGCTTGTCGACGTTGAACTCTTCCCGTCCGATACCACAGCCAAGGGCAGTAATCAGAGTACCTACCTCAGCCGAAGTTAGCATCTTGTCGAAGCGCGCTTTTTCAACGTTCAGGATCTTACCCTTAAGCGGCAGGATAGCTTGGGTACGACGGTCACGACCCTGCTTGGCGGAACCACCCGCAGAGTCACCCTCCACCAGGTAAAGTTCAGACAGAGCGGGATCTTTCTCCTGACAGTCCGCCAGTTTGCCCGGCAGACCTGCAATATCAAGCGCACCCTTACGTCGGGTCATTTCACGGGCCTTACGGGCCGCTTCACGGGCACGCGCCGCATCGATCATCTTCTGAACGACCGCTTTGGCATCCTGAGGGTTCTCAAGCAGGTATTCATTCAGGTACTGACCCATCAGCTGCTCAACTGCAGTTTTCACTTCAGACGAAACCAGTTTGTCCTTGGTCTGAGAAGAGAACTTTGGATCGGGGACCTTAACCGAGATAATCGCGGTCAGGCCCTCACGGCTATCATCACCACTGGTGCTGACCTTACCGTTTTTATTCAGCTGTTCGGATTCGATATAACTATTCAAACAGCGGGTCAGTGCTGTACGGAAGCCAGAAAGGTGGGTACCACCATCACGCTGAGGAATGTTATTGGCAAAACAGTGAAGGCTTTCCTGGAAGCTGTCATTCCACTGCATCGCCACTTCAACACCGACACCATTCTCATGCATGCAGTTGAAGTGGAAAATCTTGTTGACCGGAGATTTGTTGTTGTTAAGAAACTCAACAAACGCACCCAGGCCACCTTCGTACTCGAAGATTTCTTCACGGCCAGAACGCTCGTCCTTAAGACGGATACGTACGCCAGAGTTCAAGAAGGAAAGCTCGCGCAGACGCTTGGCCAGAATATCGTACTGGAACTGGATATTGCTGAAGGTATCTTCAGACGGTTTGAAGCGAACAATCGTACCGGTCTGGTCTGTAGCCCCAACAACCTTAAGCGGTGCTTCAGGTACACCATGGTGGTAGATCTGCTCGTGGACTTCACCGGCACGACGAATGGTGAGTTTGAGGTCAGACGAAAGGGCGTTTACAACAGACACACCTACACCATGCAGGCCACCAGAAACCTTATAGGTGTTGTCATCGAATTTACCGCCTGCATGCAGGACGGTCATGATCACTTCTGCTGCGGAAACACCTTCCTCTTCATGAATATCGGTCGGAATACCACGGCCGTTGTCAGACACGGTGATGCTTTCATCCGGGTGAATAATGACCCCGATTTCTGAACAGTGTCCGGCAAGCGCTTCGTCGATCCCGTTATCGACCAGCTCGAACACCATGTGGTGCAAGCCGCTGCCATCATCGGTATCGCCAATGTACATGCCCGGTCGCTTGCGAACGGCATCCAGCCCTTTCAGTACCTTGATACTGGACGAGTCGTAATTCTGGTTTTCACCACTCATATTTGATCTCCTGGCGCACCCCTGTGCGTTAACGTACCGGACTCCACTCTGAACAGGGCAACATCCGTTTCCGGTTGCCAGATCTTGCTCAGGTAAGCGGGATCCACGCAGGTAATGAAGCACTGATTGGCGCTCGCCTGCAGGAATTCACAAAACTGCCGACAGTGTCGCTCATCGAGCTCTGACGGCAGGTCATCGATCAGATAAATGCAGGCGCGATTACTTAAACGATGAAATAACGCACCCTGGGCCAGCCTGAACGCACTGACCACCAGTTTTTTCTGTCCGCGGGAAAGACGGTCGGCCGCGTTGAGCGTACCCACCTTAAACCGCAGATCAGCACGCTGAGGGCCCAGACTGGTGAAGCCCTGGCGCAGATCGCGCTCAAAACTTTCATTAAGGAGCAATTCAAGCCCCTTACCAAGATCCCAACCTGGACTGAATAGCAAACGCACCTCAACACCCTGTAATAGCGCGCTAAGGGCGGCTTCGAAATCAGGCCTCAGCTGTTCAATATAGGCCTGACGTAGCGCCGTCATCTGCTCGGCATACTGCACAAATTCAGCATCCCAAACCCGTCTGACACGAGGGTCAATTTTACCACATTTCAGCAGTGAATTCCGCTGCTTAAGTGCCCGCTTAAAGCCACGCCACTGATGAATAAAACCGGCATCGGCATGGAAGGCACCCCAGTCCAGAAACTGCCTGCGTACGCCCGGAGAACCGTCCAGAAGATCAAAGGTATCGCTATTGATCACCTGAATAGGCAGCAGCTCGGCAAGGTCAGTCGCACCCAGCGAACTGCCCGCATAACGCGCGCGAACATGCCCATCGAGATGGCGCTGGACGCCAAGTGGCTTGACCTGGCCCGTGCCCAAAGGGTCAGCCTGAGCAAACACAAGGGCCTGATCGCCACCCTCGGTGACCAGGTGTTTGAATTGGCTATTGCGAAAGGATCGAGTCAGGCCAAGAAAGTGGATCGCCTCAAGCACACTGGTCTTACCACTGCCATTTTCGCCGTACAGAATATTGATTCGGCTCAGCGGAAACAGGTCTACGTCGGCAAGGTTACGAACGTGCTGAATTTTGAGTTGTTTGAGGGGCATGGGGATAGGGAAGGATGGGAGCCCTGTAAGACAGAGCTCCCGAAGTCATCACATGCGCATTGGCATTACGACGTAGACGGCATCAGGCTCATCATAGCCCTGAATCAACGCACTGCTGTTGGAGTCCAGCAGGGTGAAACGTACAACATCGGAATTCAGGATCGACAACACATCCAGCAGGTAATTCACGTTGAAGCCAATCTCCAGCGGACCACCCTGGTAATCTACCGCTACGGTTTCTTCGGCTTCTTCCTGTTCCGGGTTGTTTGCCATCACCTGGAGGTAACCGTTGTTCAGCGTCAAACGCACGCCACGGTACTTTTCATTAGAGAGGATCGCGATACGGCTGAACACCTGGCGCAGCTCCTGACGGTCGCCCAGCAGCTCCTTGTCGCCATTACGCGGGATAACACGCTGGTAATCCGGGAACTTGCCATCCACCAGTTTGGAGGTGAAGGTGAAGTCACCCACATTGGCACGAATATGGTTCGCACCAATCACCAGACGAACATGCTCGTCACCCCCCTGAAGCAGACGTGCCAGTTCAAGAATACCCTTGCGCGGTACAATGATCTGCTGCTGCGAATCGGTATCGCTCTGAACGCTGTTAACTGCGGTCGCCAGTCGATGGCCATCCGTCGCAACACTGCGCAGCTCGCCTTCCTTCACTTCCAGCAGCATACCGTTGAGGTAGTAGCGAACATCCTGCTGCGCCATGGAGAAGCCGGTCTGTTCAATCAGACGACGCAACGCGGACTGAGGCAGCTGGAGTTCGAATGTCTCAGGGCTGTCTTCCACATTGGGGAACTCATGTGCAGGCAGCGTCGACAGGCTGAAACGGCTGCGGCCTGACTTGATCATCATCTTCTGGCCAGACAGCTCAAGTTCAATACGAGCATCGTCAGCCAGGGATTTACAGATGTCCATCAGCTTACGCGCCGGCACGGTCACTGAACCGGGTTCAGCAACGGGTTCGTCCAGCTGCACACGGCCAACCAGCTCAACCTCGAGGTCGGTACCAGTCAGCGACAGTTGCTCACCTTCGGCTACCAACAGAATGTTGGACAGTACCGGCAGTGTCTGACGGCGTTCCACAACACCAGCTACCAACTGCAGTGGCTTGATGAGCGCTTCTCGAGATATAACAAGTCTCATGATTCGGGCTACCCTGTCAGGTCCTTTCTCACTACGCCGTCAGATGACGCAGCAGGTTTTTGTAATCTTCAGCAATATCAGTATCGGTTTCACGCAATTCCTTGATCTTACGACAGGCATGGAGAACTGTCGTGTGATCGCGTCCACCGAAGGCGTTGCCGATCTCGGGCAAACTATGGTTGGTCAGTTCCTTCGCCAGGCTCATCGCCATTTGACGTGGACGTGCAACCGAGCGGCTACGACGCTTCGACAGAAGGTCAGCCACTTTAATTTTGTAGTAATCCGCCACAACTCGTTGAATGTTATCAATACTAACCTGTTTATCCTGTAACGCCAGCAGGTCCTTAAGGGATTCCTTAATAAACGGAGTATTGATCGCATTGCCGGTGAAGTGAGCGTTGGCAATAACACGCTTGAGCGCACCTTCAAGCTCACGCACATTGGAGCGAATCTTTTGTGCCAGGAAGAAAGCGGCATCATCGGGCAGGTTGACCTGTGCCTCCTGCGCTTTCTTCATCAGAATCGCAACGCGGGTTTCCAGTTCAGGCGGCTCGATCGCCACGGTCAGGCCCCAGCCAAAGCGAGACTTGAGACGTTCTTCAACACCGCTGATCTCTTTGGGATAGCGGTCACTTGTCAGGATCATCTGCTGACCACCTTCAAGCAAGGCGTTGAAGGTATGGAAGAACTCTTCCTGGGAGCGCTCCTTACCGGCAAAGAACTGAATATCGTCAATCAGAAGCGCATCGACTGAACGGTAGTACCGCTTGAAGTCGTTAATCGCATTCAACTGCAACGCTTTCACCATGTCGGCGACGAAGCGCTCAGAATGCAGATAAACAATTCGGGCATTGGGGTTTCGCTTGAGCATCTCGGTTCCGACCGCATGCATCAAGTGAGTTTTACCCAAGCCTACGCCACCATATATAAACAGTGGGTTATAGGATCCGCCCGGGTTATCGGCCACCTGCTGGGCAGCGGCCAATGCCAACTGGTTGGATTTACCCTGAACAAACGACTCGAAGGTAAACATCGGGTTGAGGTTCGACTGGTGGCGTACCGCACCTTCAACTTCAACTCTGCGCCCACCCGGTGCACTGACAGGATGATCCGGCGCCGTATCAAACTGATCAAAGAATCCCATTTGAGGAGTCGCATCATCGGCTGTCGCCGGTTCGGCAGAATTTGCACTCTGGCCGCCAAATGAAAGCTCCGCTTCCAGGGACGTGACAGGCTCAGGAGCACGTGCAATTGGCTGAGCAGACTTCGGCAAGTGGGTCGCGGGAAGGCTATCGGTAGGGTGAAGCGCAGTGTCCGGCATGGGAGGCGGAGCCGGGCGGGGCTCACGCGCAGGCATACCAGCTGGAGCTGCTTCAACATGACGCGGCTGACGCATACGATTCATCGATGTGCGTGCTCGCGGCGCCGCTGAAGCGCTGCCCCCGAATACGTCCAGACGCACCTCAGTATTCATGCTGCCGGTCGCTTCACAAACGGCCTGTTGAATACGTGCCAGAAACTTGTCTGCCACCCAGTCACGCACGAAGCGATTCGGCGCCATCAGCACCAGTTCAGACGCTGAACAGGTTTCAGCCTGCAACGGTCGAATCCAGGTGTTGAATTGCTGGGACGGGAACTCCTGCTGTAGCGAGTTCAGACACTGCTCCCAAAGGTCAACCGACATCCATTAGCTCCCAAGCGTACAAACTTGCTTCCAATATAAGGCACTTAAAATCCAATCCACCCATTCTACCTGCTGTCAAAGTGGTTATCCACAATACAAGACACTTTTTTAACAACGGTTGAATAACTTTAAAAAAGCCTCAAATCCCGTGCCAAAACTCCTCTTCGAATGGATAAACACTGCTTTAAAACAGGTTTCACTCAAGGTTATAAACAACTCATCCACCTGTATTTAAATAGTTTTTTAATGTTATAAACAAAAAGCTACCAAAACAGACTACTCACTGAAATTGATCACAGGTCACACAAACAACCGACGACCTGGCAATTATTTATTTGTCTAAATCGTAAAAAGTGTTTGCAAGATAACCAGTAATTCATTAGGATTTCGCGTCTTGATTTTTTACCCGTGGATATCAGCCACCTCACGTACATCAGTGTAAGTAGGACTGAGGCAATGAAAAGAACATTCCAACCCAGCGTTCTGAAACGCAAACGTACACACGGTTTCCGTGCTCGCATGGCCACCAAAAATGGTCGTCAGGTTCTGAACCGTCGTCGTGCAAAAGGTCGTAAGCGTCTGTCTGCCTAATATCAGACTTTGCATCTGCATAAGGTCGCATGACTGAATGACCGATTTCCGATATTCCCGCCGGCTGCGTCTGTTGTCCGGCGGGGATTTCAAGCGCGTATTTGATCGTGCTGACGTCAAAGTACCAGATAAGCATCTGCTCATTCTGGCCCGCCCGAACAATCTGGATCACCCCCGGATTGGCTTTGTCATATCCAAGAAAAATGTCCGTCGAGCGGTGCAACGTAACCGTGTTCGTCGTATCATTCGCGAATCCTTCCGCCTGCACCAGCATCAACTCCCGGCATTGGACATGGTAATCCTCGCTCGCAAGGGTCTGGATGAACTCGACAATTCGGATGTGCATGCAATGATCAGGCGGTGCTGGACCCGCGCCAGCAAAAAAGCCCGAAAGCTCACACAATAAACTGATGGTTCAACCACCATGGATGTACAGCGAGTCATACTGATCGCCGCTCTGGCACTGGTTTCCTACCTGATGGTGCTGCAGTGGAACGAAGATTACGGCCCCGCCCAGCTACCTCAGCAGGAACAAACTGCAAGTGTTTCAGCCTATGGCAACAGCAGCAGTCAGGCAGTATCTGAACTGCCTCAAGCCGGCGATGCCAACCAGGATGCAGATGTTCCTGTTAGCGGTCAGGCAACAGCCAAGCCAGCCGACAGCAGTAAGCTGATCACTGTTCGCACTGATGTGCTGGAACTGGTGATCGATCCCAAAGGGGGCGACATTATTCATGCCGCTCTGCCTGAACATGAATCAGCACTGAGTTCTGGTCAGTCCTTCGTCCTGCTGGAGCAGAACGCCAACCGTACCTATGTCGCTC
This sequence comes from Marinobacterium sp., assembly GCA_048264005.1. GTDB lineage: Bacteria > Pseudomonadota > Gammaproteobacteria > Pseudomonadales > Balneatricaceae > Marinobacterium. The sequence continues at coordinate 12,879 of JBLXDP010000011.1, read as the reverse complement.
AAAGTGGCCTGGTCGGACAGGACGGTCCTGACAGCAACGCTGAAGGTCGCCCGATCTATACAGCTGCCAAGTCAGAATACATTCTCGATGGCGATAGCCTGACGGTTGATCTGAAGCTGACGACTGCTGACAACGTACAGATCACCAAACGCTTTGCGTTTGAGAAAGGCCAGTACGATGTTGCAGTTGAATACCTGGTCAATAACGCCGGCAGCGAACCGTTCAACGCGGTTCTGTTTGGTCAAATCAAACGTGATGGTACTGCGGATCCGTCTCAGCAGACCTCAATGGGTATGCAATCCTATCTGGGTGGCGTTTTCTCCACTGCTGAAAACAACTACAAAAAAGTTGATTTCGGTGATATGGACGAAGAACAGTTCAAAGCGACCAGTCCGGACGGCTGGGTTGCCATGGTTCAGCACTACTTCCTGAGTGCATGGATTCCGGCTCCCGGTGCCGAGTACACCTATCAGTCACGTAAGATTAACGGCCAGTACCTGGTTGGTTTCCTGTCTCCCAGCTTCACAGTTGCACCGGGTCAAGAGCAGATGGTATCCGCTACCTTCTATGCCGGTCCAAAAGATGTGGACCAGCTGGAGCAGATCGCACCGAACCTGGACCTGACCATCGACTACGGCTGGCTGTGGTGGATTGCATCTCCGCTGTACATGCTGCTCAAATGGATCCACTCGGTTGTGGGCAACTGGGGTCTGGCGATCATTGGTATCACCATTCTGGTCAAGGCTGCGCTGTTCCACCTGAACGCCAAAGCGTTCAAGTCCATGGCCAAGATGCGCAAGTTTGCACCTGAAATGGCCCGCCTGAAAGAGCTCTACGGCGACGATCGTCAGAAGATGTCTCAGGAGATGATGAAGCTTTACTCAAAGGAGAAGATCAATCCTCTGGGTGGCTGTCTGCCGATTCTGGTTCAGATGCCTGTATTCATCGCGCTGTACTGGGTACTGATGGAATCCGTTGAACTGCGTCACGCACCTTTCTTCGGTTACATCCAGGATTTGTCGCAGATGGACCCGTACTTCATCTTGCCGATCCTGATGGGTGCCACCATGTTCATCCAGCAGATGCTGAACCCGACCCCGCCTGACCCCATGCAGGCGAAGATGATGAAGATGCTGCCTATTATCTTCACTTTCTTCTTCCTGTGGTTCCCGGCAGGTCTGGTACTGTACTGGCTGGTCAACAACATTCTGTCGATTGCACAGCAGTACGTAATCAACAAGCAGATCGAATCAGGCGAAGTGAAAGACTAACTTTCACTTCCGCAGTAAAATGAAAGGCTCCTTCGGGAGCCTTTTTTCGTTTCAGAATCACGATCATGGTCAGGAGACCCGCATGCTCATCACTCAGGACACCATTGCCGCTCAGGCCACACCGCCCGGACGCGGCGGTGTCGGCATCATTCGCCTGTCCGGACCTCAGGCCCTGAGTATTGCCGAGCAGATACTGGGTTTTGAGCCCAAACCCCGCCATGCCCATTACACGCCATTTATGGGTGAGAATAGTCAGGTACTCGATCAGGGCATAGCGCTCTATTTCCCCAATCCACACTCCTTTACCGGCGAGGATGTGGTTGAACTGCAGGGACATGGTGGACCCATCATTATTGACCTGTTGCTGCAGCGAGTCATCCAGCTCGGTGCACGCCTGGCCCGGCCCGGAGAGTTTTCCGAGCGCGCCTTCCTGAATGATAAGCTCGACCTGGCTCAGGCCGAGGCAATAGCCGACCTGATCGACAGCTCCTCAGAACAGGCCGCACGCTGCGCTTTGCGTTCACTGCAGGGCGCTTTTTCAGAGCGCGTGCACACACTGGTAGAGTCTTTGATCCAACTGCGTATCTATGTGGAAGCGGCTATCGACTTCCCGGAAGAAGAGATCGACTTCCTGGCTGATGGCAAAGTGCAGAACGACCTGGATGAGATCCTTATTCACCTGCAGCAGGTCCGCCAGGAAGCACGTCAGGGCAGCCTGTTGCGTGAAGGCATGAACGTAGTTATTGCCGGACGACCCAATGCGGGTAAATCCAGTCTTCTGAATGCCTTGGCAGGACGTGAAACCGCCATCGTGACCGATATCGAAGGCACCACCCGTGATGTGTTGCGCGAACATATTCATATTGATGGCATGCCACTGCATATTATCGATACCGCTGGCCTCAGGGATGCGCCCGATGCCGTAGAGCGTATCGGTATTGACCGTGCCTGGGAGGAGATTCGCAAGGCCGATCGAATCCTGATGATGGTCGATAGCACTCAATCCGCCACCACTGATCCCGCCGAACTCTGGCCCGAACTGGCCGATCATCTGGATAACTTCAGTCACGTCACACTGATCCGTAACAAGGCGGATCTGACCGGGGAGAGCATCGGACTGGAGCAGCAGGGCGAATACACCCTGATCCGACTCAGTGCCAAGGCCGGTGAGGGCGTCGACCAACTGCGCCAGCATTTGAAGGAAGTCATGGGCTTCAGCAGTACCACTGAAGGCGGCTTCATGGCACGTCGGCGTCATATTGATGCTCTGGAGCGCGCCCGTGAACTGCTTGAAACGGGTTCTGACCAGCTTCAAATGCACGGCGCTGGAGAGCTGCTCGCAGAGGATCTTCGCCAGGCACAGCAGGTCTTGAGCGAGATCACCGGCGAATTCACTTCGGATGACCTTCTCGGCCGTATCTTCAGCTCCTTCTGCATCGGCAAGTAAGAGACCGAACACCATTTCGAAACTGACCGCCAAGATCAAATTTATTGATCACTTTGGTCAACTTCATCGCATTCATCTCCTCCAAACAGACTGCCAAAATAGGCTATCTGATTTGGAGGAGACCCATGCAGTTACATAATCACTCATCATCCTATGGCTGGATCGCGATCCTGGTTCACTGGGGTATGGCTATCAGCATCATTGGCCTGGCTGTTCTGGGTCTATGGATGGTAGATCTAAGCTATTACAGCCCCTGGTATCAATCAGCTCCCTTCTGGCACAAGAGCATTGGCCTGGCAATCGCCTTCATTCTTCTGTTCAGACTCTATTGGCGACTGCGCCAGCCTACACCTGATCCCCATGCAAGCCACAGCCGCTGGGAGAGAGTCCTCGCAGGACTGACCCACAAGGCACTCTATGTACTCATCGTTGTCATCATTGCCAGTGGCTATCTGATTTCGACTGCAAAGGGACAGGGCATCAGCTTTTTTGGCTGGTTTGAAGTTCCGGCCCTCATCACAGGACTGGATGGGCAGGCTGATATTGCGGGCAGCATCCATTACTGGTCAGCCATAAGTATTCTGACACTGGCGGCACTTCACGCACTGGGTGCAGTCAAACACCACCTGATTGATCGCGACACCACTTTGGTGCGCATGCTTAAACCTTCACCGTCACTAACGAGGATTTCTGAATGAAAAAGACATTGAGCGCTTTGGTATTGGGTACATCTTTGGCACTCAGCGGCGTATCCGCACAGGCTGCCGACTACACTATTGATACTCAGGGCCAGCATGCCTTTATCAACTTCAAAATCAGCCACCTGGGCTACAGCTGGCTGTACGGTCGTTTCAATGAGTTCGAAGGTACCTTCAGCTGGGATGAAAACGCCCCTGAGGCCAGCAAGATCAGTGTCAAAATCGATCCTGCCAGCGTTGATACCGACCATGCCGAACGTGACAAGCACCTGCGCAGCGGTGATTTCCTGGATGTAGACGCACATCCTGAATCCAGCTTTGTGTCTACCAGCGTGAAAGCACTGGATAACGGTCGCCTTGCGATTACAGGTGAGTTCACACTGCACGGCGTAACCAAAGAAGTTGTGATTGATGCTGCACTGGTTGGCCAGGGTGATGATCCCTGGGGCAATTACCGTGCAGGCTTTGAGGGTACAACAAAGATTCGTCTGGCCGACTTCGGTATCAACGCCCAGCTTGGACCTCAGGCTGAAGAAGTACTCCTGACCCTTACGGTTGAAGGCATTCGCCAGTAAACACCTGATACACACTGCGGCTGCACTGCCAGCCGCAACTTACCCACAGCTTGTTTTTCCGTTCAACTCTGAGCCTTTTTGAATTTCCACAGGCAAAATTTCATTCCCCTTGCAGTGTACAAAAGCTGCCCAGATTTTACTTCCTGCCAAATTACAGGCTGTTGAAAACAGTTGTATTCACAATATTACCAACAGCGCAAAGAATCATAACCTATTGATTCTGAGATACTAATACCGATAACCTCCCTATTATAAAGAAATAACTCACAGTTAATCCACTGATCTGGCAAACAGGTTATACACTTCACCCACAGAGTTACTCACAAAGGCAAACACATTTTCATGGGATAAGATTTTATGCACACTTCAGTTCTCCCAAGGATACGAAGTGGTTTTCCAGAGACAACTCACAATGTTGTGCCCGTAAATATTTATACACAAAAGGTTGGTGAGTTCTTGTGACCTGTACCAGTGAATAACTGTGTGGATCTGTTGGACAACTTTGCCCTGTGTGTAACCAGGCATTTTGTGCACAGACTGTCCTCAGCTGGCAACCAGCCAACACGCCTTTGGCCAACAGGGTTAACAGGTCGCTAACTTAATGAGATATAAAGAGAAATTTGAGATATCCCTGAAAAAGGGGCGCCCTATTAATAACAAACAATAACAATCTCTTTAAATATATATTCTCTTCTTTATCTATATATAAGAAGAAAACATTCAAACAGGACTGAACATAGACTGATTAAATTTTGACCATTTCTTAACGCCGCTCAGAAGGCTATACTTGTCACCCTTTTCTCCGGTCGGACACGACCAGCTCTAACCTGTAATCTGTGAGGCCTTCAGTGGACTACCCTGACCGCTTTGATGTGATCGTGATTGGTGGCGGACATGCCGGTACCGAAGCTGCACTGGCAGCTGCCCGCATCGGTGCCAAAACACTGCTGTTAACCCATAACATCGAAACGCTGGGACAGATGTCCTGTAATCCAGCCATTGGTGGCATCGGTAAAAGTCATCTGGTGAAAGAAATTGATGCGTTGGATGGTGCAATGGCACGTGCAACAGATCGTGGCGGTATTCAGTTCAGGGTTCTCAATGCACGCAAGGGACCTGCCGTACGCGCTACACGTGCACAGGCTGACCGAGTACTCTACAAAGCCGCTATTCGATCTATTCTTGAGAACCAGCCCAACCTGCAGATTTTCCAGCAAGCGGCTGATGATCTGATAATGGATGGTGAGCAGGTTGCCGGTGTTGTCACTCAGACGGGTATTCACTTTCATGCCAAGTCAGTTGTGCTGACAGCGGGTACATTCCTGGGTGGTGTCATTCATATCGGTCTCGACAATCATGCAGGTGGACGAGCAGGTGATCCGCCATCTGTGCGTTTGGCACAACGATTACGTGAGATGCCATTCCGTGTTGATCGTCTCAAAACAGGTACGCCGCCTCGTATCGATGCCCGCAGTGTAGACTTCTCTGTGATGGAGCCTCAGCCCGGTGATACACCGACTCCGGTCATGTCATTCATGGGCAGCCTGGCTGAGCATCCCGAGCAGGTGAACTGCTTTATCACCTATACCAATGAGCATACCCACGACATCATCCGCAATGGACTTGATCGCTCTCCCATGTATACCGGAGTGATCGAAGGCATAGGTCCACGCTACTGTCCGTCGATAGAAGACAAGATCAATCGCTTTGCCGATAAGGACCGCCATCAGGTGTTTGTTGAACCTGAAGGCCTGACCACGCATGAACTCTATCCAAACGGCATCTCAACCAGTTTACCGTTCGATGTGCAGATGGCGCTGGTTCGTTCCATTGCCGGCTTTGAAAACGCACATATCACTCGCCCGGGCTACGCCATTGAGTATGACTTCTTCAATCCGCAGGATCTGAAGCACACCTTGGAGACCCGTCATGTACCGGGCCTGTTCTTCGCGGGGCAGATCAATGGTACGACAGGCTATGAAGAGGCTGGTGCTCAGGGACTTTTGGCCGGTTATAACGCTGCAGCTCGTGCGCTCGAGCGAGACAGCTGGTACCCACGCCGTGATGAAGCCTATATCGGTGTCATGGTCGATGACCTGATTACACTCGGTACCTCCGAACCCTATCGCATGTTTACCAGCCGCGCGGAGTACCGCCTGATCTTGCGTGAAGACAACGCAGACCTGCGCCTGACCGAAAAAGGCCGTGAGTTGGGACTGGTTGGGGATGAACGCTGGGCTCGTTTCGAATCTAAGCGTGAGGCGATGGAACAGGAGCTGCAACGTTTGTCCGGCACCTGGGTACATCCGTCGACACCCGAAGCTGAAGAGTTGAACACCAAGCTGAAAACACCCTTGGGTCGTGAGTACAATCTGGCTGATCTGATCAAACGTCCCGAATTGGGCTATGCCGATGTGGCTTCATTGAAAGGCGCACCCATTGAAGATGAACAGGCAGCAGAACAGGTTGAAATCCAGCTGAAGTATTCCGGTTACATCGATCGTCAAAAAGACGAGATTGACCAGATGCGCCGTCAGGAAAATACACCCTTGCCGGACGATTTCGATTACGACCAGGTCAGTGGCCTGTCGAACGAGCTCAAGACCAAACTGAAACAGCAGTGCCCGGCAACCCTGGCACAGGCTTCGCGTATTCAGGGCATGACACCAGCCGCCCTTTCTTTGCTGCTGGTGTATTTGAAAAAACGTCATATGAAAAAGGCCGTAGCGTCACAGGAGCAGGTAGCGCATTGATGCAGGACTATCGCGATATTTTGTTGCAGGGTATCAAACCACTGCAGATTGAACTGACGGATGCGCAAATTGACCAGTTGTTGGCTTATCACGCCATGCTGGTGAAGTGGAACAAGGCATACAACCTGACTGCAGTGCGTGATCCTGCAGCCATGATCGGCCGGCATTTGGTCGACAGCCTGAGTGTTCTGCCCTGGATTGGTGACGGCCGCTTGCTGGATGTTGGCAGCGGACCGGGGTTACCCGGTATTCCGTTGGCAATCTGCCGACCTGATCTGCAGGTAACGACGCTGGACAGCAATGGTAAAAAGACCCGCTTTCAGGTCCAGGTAAAGGCTGAACTTGGCTTGAACAACCTTCAGGTGATCAATGGCCGTGTTGAAGCTGTGCAGGAGCCTCCCTTCGATATGGTGATTTCCCGCGCCTTCGCATCACTTCAGGATATGCTGGATTTGAGTGGTCACCTCTGTGCGACTGAGGGTATTTTTCTTGCCATGAAAGGACTGTATCCTGAGTCGGAAATCGAACAGATTCCGGCAGGTTACACCCTCAAGGAAAGCCACCGGCTTGAATTGCCGGTCAGTGACGGCGAGCGGCATCTGCTGGTTCTAGGGAGCGTATAAGCGTGGCCAAAATCATCACTATCACCAACCAGAAAGGTGGCGTCGGTAAAACCACGACCTGCGTCAACCTGGCGGCTTCACTGGCAGCGACCCAGAAACGGGTATTGATGATTGACCTGGATCCCCAGGGAAATGCCACCATGGGCAGTGGTATCGACAAGCATGAGCTGGAGCATTCGGTGTATGAATTGCTTACCGGCCAGGCGGATATCCGTGCCTGTATCATCAAGGACACCACTGGCGGTTATGATGTGGCGGGTGCCAATGGTGACTTGACCGCGGCCGAAGTGGAACTGCTGCAACTGCCACGTCGTGAGTTTCGCTTGAAAATGGCGCTGGCGGATGTAATGGATGAATACGACTACATCTTGATCGATAACCCGCCATCACTGAGCCTGCTGACGGTGAACGCGCTTGCTGCTTCATCCGGGGTCATCATCCCCATGCAATGCGAATATTACGCCCTGGAAGGGATTAGTGCGCTGGTGGGAACCATCAACAAGATCAATCAGCGTTTGAATCCTTCGCTTCGTATCGAGGGCATTTTGCGCACTATGTTTGATCCTCGCATGAGCCTGACCAAGGATGTTTCCAGTCATCTGGTGGAGTACTTCGGAGATAAGGTGTATCGAACCGTAGTCCCTCGCAATGTTCGCCTTGCCGAGGCTCCCAGCCATGGCATGCCAGCACTGCAGTATGACAAGCATTCCCGAGGCGCTCTGGCCTATTTGGCTCTGGCCGGTGAATTGATTCGTCGAACCGAACAGGAAGCAACTGAAAGCGCTGACGAGCCTCTGAATCAGTACACTGAAGCCGAAATCGCAACAGAAGCAGTTACAACGGAACAGGAAACGGATTGATGGTCGCAAAAAAAAGGGGCTTGGGACGAGGCTTGGACGCGTTGTTGTCAAATGTATCTGCAGACAACATGCAACCCGCGGGTGAAAACCAGGAAGTTGAGGCTTCTGGTGATCAGCTGCTGCAAGAGCTTGCACTTGAAGATCTTCAGCGTGGTCGCTACCAGCCGCGTCGTGATCTTGAACCCCAGGCACTGGAAGATCTGGCCAACTCCATAAAATCACAGGGTGTCATGCAGCCGATCGTGGTGCGCCCGATCGGCGATGGCCGCTATGAGATCATTGCCGGTGAACGTCGCTGGCGTGCCGCCGAGATGGCGGGACTAAGTCGAATTCCGGCGATGGTTCGCGATGTGCCCGATGAAGCGGCCATTGCCATGGCGCTGATCGAGAACATCCAGCGTGAAAATCTCAATCCGATCGAAGAAGCGATCGCCTTGCATCGTCTACAGACCGAATTTGAACTGACCCAGCAGCAGGTTGCTGACGCAGTCGGTAAATCGCGCTCAACCATTGCCAACCTGTTGCGCCTGATGAGCCTGAGTGACGAAGTAAAGCGCATGCTGGAATACGGCGATCTGGAAATGGGTCATGCCCGTGCTCTGCTGGCGCTTGAAGGTTTGCGACAAATTAAAGCGGCCGACGAAGTTGTCTCCAAAGCCCTGTCTGTGCGTGAAACCGAACAGCTGGTAAAACGCTATCAGCAGCAGGGCGAAACGCCTGAACCCAAGCCCGCACCTAAGCTGGATGAAGGGCTTCAGCAGCGCGCTGGAGAGCTATCACAACGCTTTTCTGCACCAGTGAGTATCAAGACTAGCAACAATGGTAAGGGGCGGATTGCGATCGATTTTAAGTCCCGTGAAGAGCTGGATGCCATTCTTGAACTGCTCGGTTGAGACGGATCAAGGGTAGGGGTGAAAGGGATTAGCCCGCTAAGACCTTAGTGCAAAAGGGTCCGGTTTCTGTTGAGAATACGGGGCCAAATGCCTATAATCGGGCCGCAATTTGGGCACTGTTCAGGCTGACAGCAGGATCAAAATTGAAAAAAGATGAGGCAGAACAGGCCCCCGTGGTGCGCAGTCGCCAGTCGCGACGCAGCTTTCAGGGGTTCATGCGCATCTTTGCAATCCAGGCCGTGTTGATACTGTTGGTATCTGCGGCCTGTTTACTGCTGGGAGCCATGGAGGCATATTCCGCCCTATTAGGTGGGCTGCTTTACCTGGTACCCAATTTGTATTTTACCTGGCGTGCGATGGGAAACCGGCATGACAGGAGTGCACGACACGTACTGGTCAGTATGTACGCGAGCGAAATAGGGAAAATGATGCTGGCGGTCGCGCTTTTCAGCGCAACCTTCTTGCTGGTTCGACCTCTGAGCCCATTTTCCCTATTTGGCACCTTCATATTGCTGCAACTATCTGGTTGGATGCTGCAAGTGAAGCTGTTCAAGACCAGTTCCTGAAAAACTTTGAATGAGAGACGCTGAGAATGGCAAGTGGAACAGTTACATCCTCAGAATACATATCCCACCACCTGACCAACCTGACCTTCGGTAATCATCCCGAAAATGGCTGGGGGTTTGCACATGGTGCAAATGCTGCAGAGACTGCACAGCAGGCGGCGGAGATGGGTTTCTGGGCAATCAACGTGGATAGCATGCTCTGGTCTGTTGGCCTGGGTCTTCTGTTTGTATGGTTCTTCCGCAAGGTCGCCAAGTCCGTGACTTCCGGTGTTCCGGGTGGCGCACAGAACTTCGTTGAAAGCATCATCGAGTTCATCGACGACAGTGTGAAGGGTATCTTCCATCACAAGAATCCGGTGATTGCGCCGCTGGCGCTGACCATCTTCGTCTGGATCTTCCTGATGAACCTGATGGACCTGGTGCCGATCGACTGGATTCCATACATCGCTGGCCAGATGGGCGTCGGCTACTTCAAGATCGTACCGACCACTGACGTAAACATCACCGGTGGTATGGCATTCAGTGTCTTCGGTCTGATCGTGTACTACAGTATCAAGCAAAAAGGTGTGAGTGGCTTCCTGAAAGAGCTGTCTTTCCAGCCGCTGCCTAAAATCTTTGCACCGTTCAACCTGTTCCTGGAAATCGTGGGTCTGCTGGCTAAGCCGGTATCTCTGGCACTGCGACTCTTCGGTAACATGTACGCGGGTGAAATGATCTTTATCCTGATCGCACTGCTGCCGTTCTGGGCTCAGTGGGTACTGTCCGTGCCCTGGGCGATCTTCCACATTCTGGTCATCACGCTGCAGGCGTTCATCTTCATGGTCCTGACTATTGTCTACCTGGCCATGGCACACGATGATCACTGAGTGCGATCGGATAGCTAACGATTTACTTTTGTAAAACTCTGAAAACTTAAACTTAACCTTGAAAAACTGTTGGAGAAGAAAATGGAACTGCTGTATATCGCTGCTGCTCTGATGCTGGGTCTGGGTGCAATCGGTGCTGCTATCGGCATCGGTATCCTGGGTGGCAAATTCCTGGAAGGTGCTGCTCGTCAGCCTGAGCTGGTACCGCTGCTGCGTACCCAGTTCTTCATCGTCATGGGTCTGGTTGACGCGATCCCGATGATCGGTGTTGGTCTGGGTCTGTACGTCCTGTTCGCTGTTGCTGGCTAACAAGTAGTTCGAATAGCGTTTTACGTAACTACTTAAACCGACAACCGCGAGAGGTAATGGCGTGAATATCAATCTCACCATCATTGGTCAGGCCATTGCATTCTTCCTCTTCGTCGTATTTTGTATGAAATACGTCTGGCCGCCGATCACTGGCGCGCTGGCTGAGCGTAAGAAGAAGATTGCCGAAGGGCTTGATGCGGCCGACCGTGCTGAACGTGATCTGAAGCTGGCTCAGGAAAAAGCCGCTGACGACATGCGTGCCAGCAAGGAAGAGGCAGCCGCCATCATTGAACAGGCCAACAAGCGGGCTAACCAGATTATCGAAGAAGCCAAAGAGCAGGCGCGCGAAGAAGCTAATCGCGTAAAAGCCTCCGCTGAAGCTGAACTCGATCAGGAAATCAACCAGGCACGCGAAGCTCTGCGTGCGCAGGTTGGCGCATTGGCAATTGCCGGTGCCGAGAAGATTCTGGAAGCCTCTGTTGACGAAAAAGCGCACGCGCAGCTGGTTGAGAAACTGGCCGCTGAGCTTTAAGCGAGGTTTACGATGGCTGAACTCAATACAGTCGCTCGGCCCTACACCAAAGCCGCGTTCGAATTTGCACGCGACAAGGGCAACCTCGATCAGTGGTCCAACATGCTGTCCCTGGCCGCTCAGGCGGTTCAGGACAGCGAGTTGGCACAACTGCTGGGTAATCCGGCACTAACAGTTGCACAGAAAGCGGAGCTGGTCATCGCCGTCTGCGAACAGCAGATCGACGATGCCGGCAAGAACTTTATCAGCCTCTTGGCTGAAAACCGCCGCCTGGCACTGTTGCCGGAGATTTCTGCTCAGTACGACATCTTGAAAGCAAACCTGGAAATGAAGGTCGATGTCGATCTTACTACCGCGTTTGCTCTGGATGACGCACAGCAGGAAAAGCTGGCGCAAGCCCTCAGCAGCAAGCTGGGTCGTGAAGTGAAACTGACCTCCCAGGTGGACAAGTCCATCATTGGCGGTGTGGTCGTTCGTTCTAATGACCTTGTGATCGATGGTTCCGTTCGTGCACGACTGGCGAAACTGGCCGAAGCGATGAATTCCTGAGTGTGAGGAATAACAATGCAGCAACTGAATCCTTCTGAGATCAGCGAGATTCTCAAGAAGCGCATCGAAAAGCTCGACGTGTCTTCTGAAGCCCGTAACGAGGGCACCATCGTCAGTGTTTCCGATGGTATTATCCTGATCCACGGTCTTGCCGACGTAATGTACGGCGAGATGATCGAATTCCCAGGTGGCGTCTACGGTATGGCGCTGAACCTGGAGCGTGACTCTGTAGGCGCCGTAGTACTGGGTGACTACCAGGGTCTGGTAGAGGGCATGACTGCCCGTTGTACCGGTCGTATCCTTGAAGTACCGGTTGGTCCGGAACTGCTCGGTCGCGTTGTAGACGCACTGGGTAACCCGATCGACGGTAAAGGTCCGATCGACGCGAAACTCACCGACGCTGTTGAAAAAGTAGCGCCGGGCGTAATTGCACGTCAGTCTGTTGATGAGCCGGTTCAGACCGGTCTGAAAGCAATCGACGCGATGGTGCCGGTTGGTCGTGGTCAGCGTGAGCTGATCATCGGTGACCGTCAGATCGGTAAGACTGCTATCGCGATCGATGCGATCATCAACCAGAAAGGCACTGGCATCAAATGTATCTACGTTGCGATCGGACAGAAACAGTCCACTATCGCTAACGTGGTACGCAAGCTGGAAGAGCACGGCGCAATGGATCACACCATCGTCGTGGCTGCTGGCGCTGCTGATCCGGCTGCCATGCAGTACCTGGCACCGTACGCCGGTGCGACCATGGGTGAATACTTCCGTGACCGCGGTGAAGACGCGCTGATCGTATTTGACGACCTGACCAAGCAGGCTTGGGCATACCGTCAGATCTCTCTGCTGCTGCGTCGTCCGCCGGGCCGTGAAGCATACCCGGGTGACGTATTCTACTTGCACTCCCGTCTGCTGGAGCGTGCGTCCCGTGTAAATGCTG
>JBLXDP010000010.1:0-122095 GCA_048264005.1 Marinobacterium sp. | reverse complement strand
TCCTGAAGAGTGGTGTCCGCGCGCTTGACAGCAAGTGCAAAGCAGAAACAGTACCTGGTGTTCACGGTGCCCGTCGCGGTCGCCTGTCTGAATACGGTCTGCAGCTGCGTGAAAAGCAAAAAGTACGTCGTATCTACGGCGTCCTGGAACGTCAGTTCCGTGGCTACTACAAAGAAGCAGCTCGTCGTAAGGGCTCTACAGGTGAAAACCTGCTTCAGCTTCTGGAAGGCCGCCTGGACAACGTTGTATACCGCATGGGTTACGGTTCTACCCGTGCTGAAGCACGTCAGGTTGTTTCCCATCGTCAGATCACTGTAAATGGACAGGTTGTGAATATTCCTTCCTTCCAGGTACAGCCTGGCGACGTAGTAGCAGTTCGCGAGAAAGCCAAAAACCAGCTGCGTATCAAACACGCTCTGGAACTGGCTGCTCAGCGTGCTCCGGTTGAGTGGGTTGAAGTTGACGCTGCAAAAATGGAAGGGACTTACAAAGCCCAGCCAGAGCGCAGTGATCTGTCAGCCGACATCAACGAGCACCTGATCGTCGAGCTCTACTCGAAGTAATTTTGAACTCTTGACTGGTGGAACTATGCAGCGTTCAGTAAACGAGTTTCTATACCCACGTCACATTGACGTGCAGGAGATCAGCAAGACTCGCGCGAAAGTGACTCTCGAGCCGCTTGAGCGTGGGTTCGGCCACACTCTGGGCAATGCGCTGCGCCGTATCCTGCTCTCTTCCATGCCGGGATGTGCTATCTCCGAAGTGGAAATTGAAGGTGTACTGCATGAGTACAGCAGCATCGAAGGTGTTCAGGAGGATGTCATTGAGATCCTGCTGAACCTCAAAGGTGTTGCTATCGCTCTGCATAACGGTGACGAAGCGCTCCTGACCCTTTCTAAGTCAGAAGCCGGTGCTGTGACCGCTGGTGATATCCAGCTGAATCAGGACGTCGAGGTTGCAAACCCCGACCATGTGATTGCACACCTGAACCCGGGTTCTACGCTTAACATGCAGCTGCGTGTAACGCGTGGTCGTGGCTACGTGCCTGCCGATGCGCGCACCAGCGACGAAGACGAAACTCGTGCCATTGGTCGTCTGCAGCTGGATGCCAGCTACAGTCCTGTTCTGCGCGTGTCCTATGCAGTTGAAAGTGCACGTGTAGAGCAGCGTACCGACCTGGATAAACTGGTGATCGACATTGAGTCTAACGGCACAATCGATCCCGAAGAGTGTATCCGTCGTGCAGCTACCATTCTGCAGCAGCAGCTGGTGGTCTTCGTAGACCTTGAAGATGCTGGTGAGCAGACCCGTTCTGAGCCGGATGAGCCGGAGATCGATCCTGTTCTTCTGCGTCCGGTTGATGATCTGGAGCTGACTGTACGTTCCGCGAACTGTCTGAAAGCAGAGCAGATCTACTACATTGGTGACCTGATTCAGCGCACCGAAGTAGAGCTGCTGAAGACTCCTAACTTGGGCAAGAAGTCTCTGACTGAGATCAAAGACGTGCTGGCATCCAAAGGCCTGTCTCTGGGCATGCGCCTGGAAAATTGGCCGCCAGCCAGCCTGAAAGGCGACGATAAAGTTGCTTCCTGAGTCTGACTTCTAGCCCTAAGTTGCAAAGGATTTAGAAAATGCGTCATCGTAAATCTGGTCGTCACTTAAATCGTACAAGTGCGCACCGCAAAGCGATGTTCAAGAACATGGCAGTTTCACTGTTCGAGCACGAGCTGATCAAGACCACTCTGCCGAAAGCGAAAGAACTGCGCCGTTTTGCTGAGCCGCTGATTACTCTGGCCAAGACTGACTCGGTTGCTAACCGTCGTCTGGCGTTCTCCCGTACCCGCAGCAACGAAGCTGTAGGTAAACTGTTCAACGAGCTGGGCCCGCGTTACGCGACTCGTCCTGGCGGTTACATCCGCATTCTGAAATGCGGTTACCGTGCAGGCGATAAGGCTCCTATGGCTTACGTTGAGCTGGTTGATCGTCCTGCTGGTCAGGCCGTAGTTGAAGAAACTGCTGAAGATTAATTTCTTCAGTAGTTAACAAAAAACCCGGTTCCGAAAGGTTCCGGGTTTTTTTGTGTCTGCTATTTGGCTTCGCTAGTTACTGTCTGGATGGCCGTCCGACTAAAGCTGACGATACCGGAGCATGTCGTTACATGCCCCGATTCAGCATGTTTATAGCATTAGCTTCAGGAAGCGGCCTGTGTGGGAATACTCATTCTCCGCGACCTGCTCTGGTGTACCCGTGGCTATGATCTGACCGCCACCGCTGCCTCCTTCCGGTCCCAGGTCCACAATCCAGTCGGCTGTTTTGATCACGTCCAGATTATGCTCGATCACGACAATGGTGTTGCCATGTTCGCGCAGTCGATCCAGTACGTTCAATAGCTGCTGAATATCGTAGAAGTGCAGGCCCGTAGTGGGTTCGTCGAGGATATACAGCGTTTTACCTGTATCGCGTTTACTCAGTTCGCGCGCCAGTTTTACGCGCTGGGCTTCACCGCCGGAGAGTGTGGTCGCCGCCTGTCCCAGTCGAATGTAGCTCAGACCTACATCGATTAATGTCTGCAGTCGTCGCGATAGAGCCGGAATGGCGTCAAAGAATTCACGTGCGTCTTCAACCGTCATATCCAGTACCTGGTCGATGCTCTTGCCTTTGTAGAGGACGTCCAGTGTTTCGCGGTTATAGCGCTTGCCCTTACACACGTCGCAGGGTACATAGACATCGGGCAAGAAGTGCATCTCTACCTTGATGACCCCGTCACCCTGACAGGCTTCACAGCGTCCGCCTTTTACGTTGAAACTGAAACGTCCGGGCTTGTAGCCACGAGAACGTGCTTCCTGGGTACCGGCAAACAGCTCACGTATGGGTGTGAAGATGCCAGTATAGGTGGCTGGGTTTGAACGGGGGGTCCGACCGATAGGGCTCTGATCAATGTCGATCACCTTATCCAGCTGGTCCAGCCCTTCTATGCTTTCATAAGGTGCCGCATCCAGTGTTGTGGCGTGGTTCAGTTCAGTTGCGGTGACCGGATACAGGGTAGCGTTGATCAGGGTCGATTTGCCCGAACCGGATACGCCGGTAATACAGGTCATCAAGCCCAGGGGTATTTCGAGGTCAACCTTCTGCAGGTTGTTACCCGTTGCACCGCTCAGGCGCAGCATATGCTCAGGGCTGATCGGCTTACGCTCGCTGGGTACTTCAATTTTGCGTGTGCCGCTCAGGTACTGTCCTGTTACAGACTCGGGCGTATCCATGATGGTTTGAGGTGTGCCTGCTGCGATGACCTCACCACCATGAACGCCAGCACCAGGCCCTATATCGATAAGGTAATCCGCCATTCGGATAGCATCTTCATCATGTTCAACCACAATGACGGTATTACCCAAGTCTCTCAGGTGTTCGAGTGTTTTAAGCAGGCGCTCGTTATCACGCTGATGGAGACCAATTGAGGGTTCATCCAGTACATACATGACGCCTACAAGTCCGGCACCGATCTGGCTGGCCAGACGAATTCGCTGGGCTTCGCCACCAGATAGAGTCTCAGCGCTGCGCTCAAGCGACAGATAATCCAGACCAACATTGACCAGGAATGTCAGACGTTCACGAATTTCTTTGAGAATTTTATCGGCGATTTCTCCCTGTTTGCCACTCAGGGTAAGTTGCTCGAAGTAATGCTGGGCCTGGCCAATTGGCAGGCGGACAATTTCCGGCAGGGTACGGTTATCAATGAACACATGGCGCGCTTCTCGGCGCAGGCGGCTGCCTTCACAGCTGGGGCAGGCGTGCATGTTCAGATATTTAGCGAGGTCATCCCTGACGGCTTCGGACTCGGTTTCCCGGTAGCGACGCTCAAGGTTATTGACGATCCCTTCGAATGGATGCTCTTTCTTTACTTTATCGCCGCGGTCGTTGCGGTAATAGAAGGCAACATCCTCATTGCCCGAGCCGTTGAGCACGACCTGCTGATGTTCGGGTGCCAATTGCTCGTAGGGCGTATCCAGATCAAAACCGTAATGGGCAGATACGGCTTGCAGCTGCTGGTAGTAATACAGGCTGCGCTTGTCCCAGCCGCGGATAGCACCCTGTGCCAGCGTTAGACTTGGATCCTGAATCAGCTTGCGGGTATCAAAATACTGTTTTACCCCCAAACCATCGCATGAAGGACAAGCGCCATGAGGGTTGTTGAAGGAGAACAGGCGCGGTTCCAGTTCCTGGATGCTGTGGCCACAGGTCGGACAGGCAAAGCGGGCGGAAAACACCATCTCTTCCATGTCGTCTTCCATAGGTATGACGCGTGCAATGCCGTCGGTAAGCTCAAGTGCGGTTTCGAAGGACTCCGCGAGGCGGGTCTGCAGGTCGTCACGTACCTTGATACGGTCGACGACGACTTCGATATCGTGCTTCTTGTTCTTGTCCAGCGCAGGGGCATCATCCAGGTCAACCACCAGGCCATCAATGCGGGCACGAACAAAGCCCTGGCTGCGTAGCTGGTCCAGCAGATGCAAGTGCTCGCCCTTGCGGCCTTGAATGACCGGTGCCAGCAGCATGACCTTGCTGCCTTCCGGCAGCGCCAATACCTGGTCCACCATCTGACTGATCGTTTGTGCTGCCAGTGGCAGTCCATGGTCAGGGCAACGGGGCTCACCGGCACGCGCAAACAACAGTCGCAGGTAATCGTAAATTTCCGTGATGGTGCCGACTGTGGAGCGAGGGTTATGCGAAGTCGATTTCTGCTCAATCGAGATAGCCGGTGACAAACCTTCGATATGGTCGACATCGGGCTTTTCCATCATGGACAGGAATTGCCGTGCATAAGTGGACAGGGACTCGACGTAGCGCCTTTGCCCTTCCGCATAGAGGGTATCAAAGGCGAGAGATGACTTGCCCGAACCGGACAGGCCGGTGATGACGATCAGTTTGTCGCGGGGTATATCGAGGTCCACATTCTTCAGGTTGTGGGTGCGTGCACCCCGTACCAGAATCTTGTCCATTAGTGCTCCGCTGTCGCTGGCAAAAGAACCATTATAGAGCTTTGCTGGCGGTGGCTAAACCGGCAGCGTGATGAGGAGTAACAGCCTTACTATCGACGCCAGCGGTATGTTATTCTGCTCGTTTGAATCCGGCGGCAGGACGCTGCAGATAGTTTGAATTTGAACGGGGGTGAATTCGATGGCGCGTGGTATTAACAAGGTAATTCTTGTCGGCAACCTGGGGGGCGACCCTGAAGTGCGCTACATGCCCAATGGTAATGCAGTAACCAATGTCACTCTGGCGACCAGTGATAGCTGGAAAGACAAGCAGAGCGGCCAGATGCAGGAACGCACCGAATGGCACCGCGTGGTTTTCTTCAACCGTTTGGCTGAGATTGCTGGTGAATACCTGCGTAAGGGTTCCAAGGTATACGTTGAAGGTGCGCTGCGTACCCGTAAGTGGCAGGGCCAGGATGGTCAGGATCGTTACACCACTGAAATCGTAGCCAGTGAAATGCAGATGCTGGATGGTCGTGGTGGCGCTGGTGGTGATGTTGGTGGTTATTCACAAGGCGGTGACATGGGTTATGGCCAGCCGCAGCAGCAGGCTCCGCGTCGTCAGCCGCAGCAGCCTCCTCAGCAGCAGCCGCAGCAGCAGGCACCTCAGGCTCCGGCTCAGGGCTTCGACGACTTTGACGACGATATTCCGTTCTGATGTGAACGCTGATTTCGTCCGATAGAGACCCCGCTTTGCGGGGTCTTTTCGTTTAAGGCTGCCAGAAGTGTGGTTTTGCAGAGTTAATGAATGGGCTGGCCCACCCTGACCAGTTTCAACGTATTGGTCCCGCCCTGGGCGTTGATGTAGTCGCCCTTGGTAATCAGAACCTGATCACCATTGTGCACGATCCCAAGTCGCTTCAGCTCATCGATGGCACGTTGGTTAATCTCGGCGTTGGGAATACGCTCAGTATCAAAATGCACCGTATCAACGCCGCGATAGAGCGCAACACGACGAGCGGTACGGGGATGACGTGTCAGCGCCAGAATCGGCAGCCCTGAATTGATGCGTGACATCAGCCGGGTGGTTTTGCCGGTTTCAGTGATGCTGACCACCGCTTTGACACCTTCTGAATGATTCGCCGCATACATGGCCGCCATGGCGATAGTTTCATCCACATCCGCAAAGGCCAGATTGAGGCGATGATGTGAGGTGCGGGTGGAAATATCTTCTTCCGCACCGGTGATGATGCAGGCCATGGCGGTTACCGTCGCGACCGGATACTGGCCCATGGCCGTTTCGGCCGACAGCATCACGGCATCGGTCCCATCCAGCACCGCATTGGCAACGTCGAACACCTCCGCCCGGGTGGGCAAAGGGTTGTCGATCATGGATTCCATCATCTGGGTGGCCGTGATGACAATCCGATTCAGCTCAACGGCGCGACGGATAATTTTCTTCTGGCTGCCAATCAGGGCAGCATCCCCGATCTCCACCCCCAGATCACCACGGGCGACCATGATGGCATCCGAGGCCAGGATGAGTGCATCCAGTGCTTCTGTATCCCGGACCAGTTCGGCGCGCTCAATCTTCGCGACCAGCTCACAGCGGCCACCGGCCTTATCCACATATTGCCGAGCTTCATGGATGTCGGCTTCGCTACGGGGAAAGGACACGGCCAGGTAGTCCAGATCCAGTTCCACGGCGGTGCGTATATCGTCTCGGTCCTTGTCTGTCAGGGCGGGTGCCGACAAGCCACCGCCGAGTTTATTGATTCCCTTGTTATTGGACAGGCGGCCACCAATGATGACCTCGCAGTCGAGGGTTGTTTCCGTCTTCTCGCGAACTTGCATGCGCAGGCGGCCATCGTCGAGTAACAGGGTATCGCCGCAATTGCAGTCCTGGATAAGGTCCGGGTAATCCACCCCGACACCAGTTTCGTCCCCACCCAGTTGGGGCCTGTTTGTATCCAGAGTAAACGTCTGTCCATTGGTCAGGGTGACGCAACCTTCCTTAAAACGCGCGATGCGAATCTTGGGGCCCTGAAGATCGCCCAGAATAGAAATATTCAGGCCATGGCGGTCTGCCAGTGCGCGTACCTGTTCGGCACGTCGAATATGATCCGCAGGGGCGCCATGGGAAAAGTTGAGGCGTACGACGTTTACGCCGGCGAGTAACATCTGTTCAAGCGTATCAGGATCATCGGTGGCAGGCCCGAGAGTCGCCACGATTTTGGTTCTGCGTATTGTCATCTTGTATGGACCGGGCTTTGCGCCCGGTCACTCCTCAGGCTTAGGGATTAACAACAACTACCTGCTCGGGTTGCACCGCCAGTGTTACGGCGGCCCCTTCGGGCACACGGTCTTTGCCGATGGTATGTATCTCGTCAACGGCAATCAGATGACCTGCCACATCGATGCCGTAACGCACCAGTCCGCCCAGGAATTCGCTGTACACCACCTGTCCCTGTAGCTTGATGGCATCGGGGATGTTGTCATCGGATCTCAACACACGAGTGCATTGCGGACGGAACACGATACTGCCTTGACCTGAACAGTCGGCGGCAAAGGGAAAACTCAGCCCCTTGTCGCTGTTGAAGGTGAGCTGATCCGCCTGATGCTCAAAGTGGCCATCAAGGATGTTGGCAGAGCCGAGGAAACCGGCGACAAAGCGGTTCGAGGGGCTGTCATAGAGCTCCTTGGGTGTACCGATCTGCTGAATAACACCATCGCTGAGAACCGCCATGCGATCGGAGGTGGTGTTGGCTTCTTCCTGATCGTGGGTGACGAAGATGGTGGTCAGCCCCAGCTTGCGTTGCAGCTGCAGGATGTCACGTCGCATCTGGACACGCAGGTTGGCATCCAGGTTGGACAGCGGTTCGTCCAGCAATAAGACACGAGGTTCTACCACCACCGTACGGGCCAGTGCGATACGCTGCTGCTGTCCACCGGACAGAGCCGAAGGGCGCCGTTCTGCCAGGTGCAACAGGTCGACCAGTGACAGGGCTTCTTCCACACGCTTGTTTATTTCGGCCTTGGGTACGCGGCGTTCTTCAAGGCCAAAGGCCACGTTCTGACGCACGGTCATGTGCGGCCAGAGTGCATAGCTCTGGAACACCATGCCGACGTTACGTTTCCAAGGCGGCAGTTCGGTAACATTCTGTTCACCGATCAGAATCCTGCCGGTTGGCGTAGGGCCAAAGCCTGCAATGGCTCGCAACAGGGTTGATTTGCCGGAGCCCGAGGGGCCAAGGAAAGCGAAAAACTCACCTGGCTTGATATCCAGATTAACCCCTTTCAACACTTCGGTTTCACCGAAGCAGAGTCCTACATTCTGAATGCTGATACCTACAGCTTCGCTATGAATAGTCATTGTTATTATGCTCCCGGAATTATTTCGTCAAACCCTGAGCGCGCTTGGTGCGCTCAATGATGAGGTGGGACAGGTAGGTACCGGCACCAACGATCAGCACCGCAATAATGCCCAGTGCCGCACCCGGTCCACGCCCGGCGGCAGACTGCATGAAGATGTAGATGCCGTAAGCCAGAGGTGCATCCTCTTCCTTGGCGACCAGCATGATGGTGGCAGACAGTTCCACCGCCGCCGTGGCAAAGCTGGTGACAAAGCCGGCCAGGATGCCGCCCATCATCAGCGGCACGACGATACGGCGAATAGTGGTGAATTTGCTGGCGCCAAGGCTCTCAGCGGCTTCCTCCAGCGACATTGCGACCTGCTGCAATGCGGCGACACAGGCACGCAATGCGTAGGGCAGGCGACGAACAGCCAATGCAATCACCATGATGCCCCACCAGGTTGCCAGGGGAACGTCACTGAACGGCATTTCCACGCTGTAGAACATGCGCAGGTAGCCGATGCCCAGTACTACGCCCGGAATGGCCAGAGCGCCCATGGCGATAAAGTCCAACGCCTTGCGGCCCCAGATGCCCGTTCTCCAGACAATGTATGCGATGGCGGTACCGAGAACGATGTCGATAAGACCGGCCAAACCTGCATAGAGCAATGTATTGGTGATGAAGGCGTTAGCCGTCTCGAACACGGTTGTGTAGTGCTCAAGGGTATAGCCATCGGGCAGAGGACTGAATGACCAGACCGTAGAGATCGACAGCAGGAACAGCGCTAGGTGTGGTGCCAGCACGAAGGCCAGAATCAGACCAATGACCATATAGCAGCCCAGTTTTTCCATGCGGCTCAGGTCGCGTTTCAGCAGACCACCGCCACCTTTTTGAGCGGTTGCATAGTCCTTGCCCTTCATGGCGAGGAAAGAGACCCACATGGAGAACAGTGAGAACAGCACCAGAATCACGGAGATAACGTAACCGACTGGATCGGAAATACCGACGTTACTGATACGCAGATAGGCTTGAGGCGCGAGCATGTTGTTGACGTTCAGCAGCAGCGGAGTGCCCAGATCATCAAACACTTTCAGGAACACCAGAGAGGCACCGGCGATGTAACCGGGCATGCCCAGTGGCAGAACGATACGGCGGAACAGACGCATGCCGCTGGAGCCCAGGTTGAGCGCGGCCTCTTCCATGGAGCGGTCGATATTCTGCAGGCTGGCCGAGAGATTGATCAGAATGAACGGGAAGAAATGAACGGACTGAACCAGAATAACCCCGTTCAATCCTTCCATAAACGGAATGGTGAAACCGAAGTATTCATCCAGCATCAGGTTGATGGAACCATTGCTGCCGAAAAACAGCTGCATGGCCACAGCGCCCACGAAGGGCGGCATGATCAACGGAATCATCCCCAGTGTCTGGATCAGCGTCGACCCGGCAAAGTTGAAACGGGTCGTGAAGTAGGCCAGTGGCAAGGCGATGATCGTGGCGAACACCACCGACATTGCGGATACATAGAAGGAGTTAACAAACGATTCCCTGAACAGGGACGCGTTGAAAAAGTCGACAAAGTTGTTCAGGGTCAGGGAGCCGGTAGTCGGGTCCTGAAAGGCGACAAAGATCACCTTGGCGACTGGCAGTACCAGTACAAACAACAGAAAAATAGCAATGGCTGCGGCTGCTGTGCCAGGCCCCCACTTCGCGGAGGTGAAAACAGGCCACAGAGCGCCCTTACGAGTAGCAGTCGTGCTCGCCATACAAAAACCTCGGTTATTCAATCAGGGTTGGCCCCGGCAGCTGGATGCCGGGGCAGGTTAGCGAACCCTCAGACAGGATGAGGGTCGCTAACCGGGTCCCAGTGCCTGGTTACAGCAGGGAAAGGGCTTTTTCAGCGAGGTCCTGGGCCTGCTCGTAGTTACTCACCACGATGGAATCCCACTCGGCTTCGACTTCAGCCTGACGACCGCTGACAGCATCGGAGGCCTTTTTACGTTTTTGCGTAAAGATGGCGGTAAAGTCCGGATCGTTGGCCTGGGCTTCAGTGATGGGTGTTTTGGCAACCAGTGCCTTGGCTTCGTCCAGCAGTTTGCGGGCTTCGGCATTATCCGATTTGGCCAGTGCGGCTTCGGCCTCATGGATTGCCCCGGTGGCTTCACGCAGATCATCCATGCGATAGGTGATCATCACGTCAAACAGGGAGTTGACCAGGTTGTAGCGGTTTTTGGACAGGTTGAGATCGAAGTGCAGGGCACTTTGCAGGGCTTTATCCTGGAATGGGTTTGGGAAACCTGCCGGTGCCTTGGCATAGGTATCCGGGTTGACCGGCAAACGGCGGATTTTCGGGTCAAGCAGCAGCTCCTGTCCGTCGCTGGACAGCAGGAATTCGATGAAACGCTCTGCTCCAGCCTGGTTAGGCGCGTTGCTGATGATGCCGATGTTGGCCGGTACCAGAGAGGTGCCTTCCGGATAGATAAACTCGACCGGGAAGCCCGCGCCCTGAGATGACAGACCAAAGAAGTCGATCACGATACCCAGGCCGAAGTTACCGCTGTTAACACCATCAGGAACCCCGAATGAGCGTTCGGTAACGGATTTGAAGTTACCGGCCATGCGTTTCAGGCTGGCCCAGCCATTATCCCAGCCATCGGCCTGCAGAATGGTTTCAACCGTGAGGTGAGTGGTGCCTGAGCGAGAGGGGGCTGACATGCCGACATGGCCGAAGTACACCGGCTTCTCCAGATCGTCCCAGGACGTCGGATCAGGCAATTTTTTGGCTTTCAGATAACGGGTGTTCCACATGATGCCGTAGCCGGCAGCGGCAAAGCCTTTGTAATAGCCTTCGGGGTCATGGATCGGGAAGGACCCCACTGTCTCGGGAATGTTTGAATTCTTGAGTTCGTACTTCTGCAGTAGACTGCCATCCTTGAGTACTTCAAACGCATCAGGTGCGGATGCCCAGAAAAGATCGGTCCGGTTATTGGAGGCGGTTTCCTTGATGTACTTGATACCTGCAGAGGTTTTCTTGTTCAGGATCTCAATGTTGATATCCGGGTTGGCCTTCTCGAAGGCCTGTTCAAACACCTGGGTCAGATCCTGGGGGAAAGAGGTGACAACGGTCAGTGTGCTGGTATCTGCCGAGGCGGGCATGGATGCCAAACTGATGCTGGCGCTCAAGAGGCTGATTGCGAAAAACGATTTCCTGGATTTCATGTGCCTGCTCCTTGTTGTTTTTGTGCAGAGGCCGGTTGAATTCAAGGTGCGCGTTTCGGATGCGCATCAATCTATAGAGCAAGGAGCGGGCCTGAAAATATAACCCTATGTTATTTAAAGATTTTATTTGTAACAGGTGACTTCTATCTATCGCGTTGTGTCATTGATGACACCTGTTTTCCGGGTGATATGAGTCATAAGTGACTCGCTCAGGATTCGCTGTAACGGGCTTTATCCAGCTGATATTTCTGCATGCGTAAATAGAGTTTCTTACGCGGTATACCGAGGCGATCGGCGGCTTCCTGAATCCTGCCCCCGCTTTCGATCAGTGCTTCAGTCAGCAACTGGCGTTCATAGTCAGCCAGTTTGTCCGGCAGGCTTGCTGACGTTGGGTCCATCTCTTCTACAGCTTGCCCCAGCCGTTGGGAAATCCCCAGAACCACACGTTCGGCTTCGTGCTGCAGCTCACGCACATTTCCCGGCCAGGAGTGTTGGCACAGGCTCAGGGTCATGGCGTGGCTGAGGGCTGGGCAGGGGCGTTGCAACTTCTCGGCGGAGCCTTGCAGGAAGTGCTGAAACAGCAAGAGTATGTCTTCGCCACGGTTGCGCAGTGGGGGGATCTGCACCTCGGCCACATTGAGTCGATAGTAGAGGTCCTCACGGAAATCGCCTGCCTTGGCCAGTTTCAGCAGATCTTCCTTGGTGGCGGCAATGACCCGAATATCGATATCGATGCTGGCATTGCCGCCCAGGCGCTCAAGCTGGCGCTCCTGTAACACTCTCAAAAGACGGATCTGCAGTGAGGCCGGCATACTTTCCAGTTCATCCAGGAACAGGGTGCCGCCACTGGCGTACTCCAGTTTGCCGGTACGGCGTTTGCTGGCGCCGGTAAAGGCTCCGGCCTCATGACCGAAAAGCTCGCTTTCCATAATGCTTTCCGGCATGGCGCCACAATTCAGCGCTACAAAAGGCCCCTGAGCACGTTTGCTGCTCTGATGCAGGGTCTTGGCAATCAGCTCCTTGCCGGTGCCGGTTTCCCCATGCAGCAGAATATCCACGTCGGCATCGGCGATGTTGCGTACCAGCTGCTTCAGCTGTCGCATAACCGGGCTATTGCCGATGATGAGGCTGTCGATGTCGGCGGGTTTGGCCAGGGCGGCACGCAGGGCGCGATTTTCCAGTACCAGTCGGCGGGTCTGGCGAGCGCGTTGGACTTCTTCCAGCAGGCGCTGAGGTGAAACGGGTTTCTCGATGAAGTCATAGGCACCCTTGCGCACGGCCTGAATGGCGGTACTGATATCGCCATGACCGGTGACCAGAATAACCGGCAACTCTGGGTCCCTTTGGATGATGCAGTCGAGCAGCTCAAGGCCATCCATACCCGGCATGCGAATGTCACTGACAACGATGGCAGGGCAGTCGGCATCCAGACTGGACAGTGCGGCGGCCGCACGGCTAAAGCTTTTAACGGAGTAGCCTTCCAGCTCTAATGTCATCTGCGCCGCTTCGCGCACATCGGCTTCGTCTTCGATCAGGATAATGTCTGGCATCAGGTCAGTTTTCATAGCGTGGCAGCGTCAGTTGAACATGGGTACCCAGCCCCAGGCTGGACTCGATAGCAATTTCACCCTGGAGTTCCTGCAGGATCTTGCGACTGATCGACAGGCCCAATCCCAGGCCGGAACCCGGTTCCTTGGTGGTGTAGAAGGGGTCGAAAATCTGCTGCAGCTGGTTTTTTTCCATACCACAGCCGTTATCACGCAGATGCAAAATCAGCTGATGTTGATGGACCTGGCCTTCGATTGTCAGGCAGGGAACCTCTCGCTCATTCATGGCATCCAGCGCGTTACCGATCAGATTGACCAATACCTGCTCCAGACGAATGGCATCACTGGCGGCAGGTGGAAGGTTTGTCAGTCCTTTAATGCATACCTCACAGGCCAGTCGTTTAAGACGCTCGGTATACAGCTCCAAAGCACTGTCGACGACACTCGCCGTATCCACTGCGGCGATTGCGGTATCACTGCGACGAGCAAAGACCTTCAGGTGGTTAATGATACGGGCCATCTTGTCAGCCAGTTGCTCATTTTTCTGCAGCAGTACCTGGCTGTCTTCGAGTCGGGATTGCTCCAACAGGCGGCTCAGGTTGTGGGTGTTGTATCTGAGGGCACTGAGCGGCTGGTTCAGTTCATGCGCAATGCTGGCGGACAGCTGGCCCAGCATCGCCAGTTTGGCGGCCTGGATCAGTTCCTGATGAGCCGCGCGCAGTTCTGCTTCGGTTTTGCGGCGCTCGCTGATTTCGGCTCTCAGGTCCTTGGTACGTTCGATGATGGTGGCTTCCAAAAGCTCTTTGGCATGATGGCGTTCGGTGGCATCCACCAGCGTGTACAGGTACTTGGTGCGTTGGCGCTGGGCATAGGAGCGGGCCGAAAGGTCCAGATGGAAAGCTTCACCGTTGGCGCGTTGTCCCAGCGTTTCAATACTGGCCTGGCGCTGTGCAAGAGCCAAAAGATCAACGGAATCAGTTGGTTGTGCTGACAGGATGCAGTGGATGTTGCGTCCTTCCAGTGCCGCCTGGCTCTGTTGAAACAACAGTCTGGCGTTAGGGTTCACAAACTCGATACAACCCTGATCATCGGTACTGATCAGGCCCACCAGCGCATTATCGATAATGGCTTCAGCGTTGGCATCTTCCACTTCACGGGCGGTATTACGGAACACCAGCAGGGCCAAGGCCATTTGACTCAGCTCGTCATCACCACTGGTGTCCACGGGGGTTCCCAGATCGCCGGAGGCAATGGCTTCCATGCTGGAACGCAGTCGGTTCAGGCGATGCAGCAGCTGATGGCCGACAAAGTGCCAGCCGACAAAGAGCGACAGCGTGAGGCCACATACCGCGGTCAGGATCAGCAGCACACGCGAGCGGTTGATGGTCTGCTCGGCGTTACGGCTGGTGTCTGAGGCCAGTGCCTCGGTGCGTTCGGTTTGCTGTTCAATCAGCGCTTCAAGCACTCCAAGCAACTGCTTGCTCTCATCCAGCAGTGTCTGGTTGGTGCTGAGAATGGCCAGCTCTTGCAGGCGCAGCTGGGGCAGGCTTCGATCTCCGTGGCTATAAGAGAGAATATCCCGTGATGCCTGACGGATGGAAACCGTGCTCTCGACCGACTTGAGACTATCCAGGTGCTGTTGCAGCTGATCTTCAATCTCGGCCAGATAGTGCAGGGTAGTCTCGATCTGATGAGTCTGGGATTGAGAGGCTGCGCGCAAGATCAGCCCCACTGCGAGGTTGGTATCGGCGTTCATCGCCTGCAGACGGTCCCGGTTACTCAACTCGGTATGGATCTGCTGCAGCAAGTCCTGGGGGCGGTTGCTGGTACCCAGATCTTCCAGCAGGCTATCGGTATTGAACCGGCTGTCGGTCAGGATTGGGTTGATCTCATCCAGAAAGGCCGCGTGGCTCCAGCGCAGGGCTGTGGATAACTCTCGGATCCCCCGGCGCAGCTCGAACAGGGTGGTGACATTCTGGTTCAGCTGGTTCAGGTTTTGCTCAATGCGAGGGGCCAGTTGTTGCAGGTTGCGGATAAATTCGTCAGGCAAAATCTGCTGTGGATGTTCAGTGGGCAGGGCTCTCAGTGTCTCCAGCTGGTCCTGGAGCTGGTTCCAGGTATCTTCCTGTTCCCAACGTGAGGCGGATGCGACCAGGCGTGGAGCGGTCGAGGTGATACTGCCGCTGATCCAGGCCAGACGTGCAGAGGTGTTGATCAACGGAACCTGCTGACGGCCGATGTGATCCACCTTCTCGCTGATCTGCAACATGGCGATCCAGGCGGTCAGGGCTATGCCCAGTGTCAGCAGCATGATGGCACCCAGCGCCAGTGTGAGGCGGGTGCCCAGTCGGCTCCAGCCCCAGCGGCGAGGTGTGATCTGCTCAAAAAGTGCCACGGGATACTCCGTCCAACTGGTGCTTCAACACCGACAGCTGGTGCGTAATCCTATCCTGCTGCTGGCGCGACCACTGTCGCCAGCGCTCCATCTCCTGCAATTGGGTTTCGGACAGCTGGGCGCCCGGTAAAACCTGAGTGAAGCTGTTCAGCAGCTCCAGATTATCCAGTTGATCGGCGTTGAAGGGTGTTGAAATCAGATCCTCGCGAATGGCGGCATACGCCGGTTCAAAGTCCGGTTGAGGGTTCAGGTCCAATCGCTGTCGAATGGCGTCCAGCCGACTCCAGCTGTGCTGCAGAAAATCGAGTCGCAGCGTGATCAATTCATCGAACAGAGCATTCACCAGTTGGTAACGTTTGACGGCCAGCTGGCTGTCGTAGTCGCGGCTGTGCTGAATACCGGGCAGATAGGTATTTAACAGATGCTGCGGCTGTTCATTCAGCATCTGCTGGTTTACCGGAAAGCGGCTTAACTCGGGTGCCAGCAACATGCGTTGCCCCTCAGGGCTGAGCAGGTAGTTTACCAGTTGCCGTGCCGCTTCGGGGTTAGGGCCTTCTTTAACCAGCCCGGCACTGGCGGGCAGGAAAACAGATGGCTCGGGATAGACAAAATGGATGTTCGGGTCATCGTACTGCGCGGTGAAGGCGAAGAAATCGATACTGAGTCCCAGACCAAAGCGCTGATTGATAACACCCTGACGCACCCCGAAGCTGCGCGCGGTAATGGTCGTCAGGTTACCGGATAGCTGGAGCAGATAGGACCAGCCCTGGTTCCAGCCCTTGTCCTGTAACAGGGTTTCGACAATCACATGTGTCGTCCCTGAGCGGCTCGGCGTTGTCATGGCGATATGGCCACGGTAATTGGCCTGCAGAAGGTCTTCCCAGCGGCTGGGTTCCTTGAGCTTATGCTGCTGCATGTACTGCCGATTGATCATCAGACCGTAGCCCGAGTAGGCAAAGGGTGTGTACGTCAGGGATTGTTGAGGTAACAAAGGGGACAGTTGTCCTTGCTGGTTCAACCAGTCTAAGGCATCAGGTGCACTGACAATGACCAGATCGGGCCGGGGGTAGAGGTTCTTTTCAAGGTGGGTCAGCACCGCTGGCGTTTTCTTGTTGATGAACCTCAGGTTGAATTCGGGTAATTGCTGCGACAGCTGTTGATGCAGGTAGTTAGACACCTCAGCCGAAAAAGAGGTGATCACAACCAGCGGCTGTTGTGCCACCGCATTAGACGCAAGCAGCAGGCACAGGCAAGACAGTGTCCGTCGCAAAAAACGCAACATGGTGCAATATCTCCAAGTGTCCTGTGATGTTGTTTTTATTAAGAATCACAGGGCTGCCAACGCCAGGGCTGACAGCCCTCGAAGCCACAGGACAAGGGCTTCAAAGGGTCAAACGGTCAGGACTACTCGATATAGTTCACCCGGGTGATCCGGTTGTTGTGCACCATGAAAAACGCATCCTGAGGGATATCCTGTTGCCAGGTGTCGGCGTAATCCAGGTTCAGCAGCAAACTGCGCAGTACAAGGCTGGATAGACCATGAGTGACCACTACGATATCACCGGTGGCAGGCAGGTCGTCCAGCCAACTGTTCAGGCGGGCCTGAACGGCTTCAAAGTGCTCGCATCGAGGTGCCATCAAATACCAGTCGGGTTCGGTCTTTAAGTGCGGATAATCGTCCAGTAAACCCGGAATGGTGCGTTGTTCCCACTCGCCCAGAGAGAACTCTTTCAGGCGGTCGTCCTGCCTCAGGTCTGTGTCGGGGAAGCCGATCTTATCGCAGACAATCTGGGCGGTTTCAACTGCCCGCCCAAGGGAGCTACAGAACACATGGTATTCACGATCCTGCAGATAGGCCTTCAATGTTAGACCAGCATTAATGGCCTGTTGCTGGCCCTGTTCGGTGAGCGGTGAGTTGCAGTGCCCTTGCAAGCGCTTTTCAGCGTTGAACAGGGTTTGTCCGTGTCTGAGGATAAAGAGGGTGCGCGACATTGTTATTTTAATCTCCATCAGGTGCATCAGAAGCGACTGACAGCTGGTAGCAAGAAACGGGCCTCTCAGTAAAATATCTTAATAATCAATGTAATATAAGTGGCTTGCGCCACCGGTGCAGGCGAACTCCAGCTTGCTCATACATAATGGGTCAGTTTTGACCGATAGGTGTATGAGCAGGCTGGTGTCAGGGTTGAGTAAGCAAAAGGCTGGCGCGATTAATGGATTTGCGGCGCGCGTCCCAATAGCTTGAATCGTTCACTGAGGAGAAACAGCAGCAGGATTCCCAGTGCATAGAGCATTTGCATGCCCAGCAGCATCAGCACCAATGCACACAGCAGGGTTGAGACCAGGGCAACTCCTCGCGCCCAGCCGCGCAGCAGTACGCAACCGGCGGCCATACTCAGCAGATAGACCAGCACAAAGTTACCATTGGCATAACGCATCAGTGTTTCGATGCTCAGCCCCCAAATCCAGCTCAGTGCTGCACAGAGTGCACAGGCTAAAACAACCAGGTTAAATGCTCGTGCCGGAACGCCATGACGGTTGCGCTGGGCCAGTACCGAAGGCAGCTTGCCCTCATCTGCCAGACTCCAGAGTAGACGTGCAAACCCCTGCAGATAGATGTTGATGGATGCAAAACAGGCCAGGTAACCGATTGCGGCTGCCAGCCAGCGCCATTGGCCACCCCAGAGCTGTGCGACCAGCTCGGGCAAAGAGGTGGTGTTGGCTTGATGATCACCGTAGGTTCCAAAGTGAACCACTGCCAGTGAACAGGCCCAGTACACCGCGCCGGCCAGCAGGACACCCAGCAACAGTGCCAAAGGGAAATCCCGTTGCGGATTTTTAAACTCTTCGCCCAGATGAGTGAAGGCTTCCAGGCCGACAAAGCACCAGAACATCAAGGCCAGTACTGCGGTGATGGCAGGCCAGTGAACAGTCTCCAGCGGCATCAGGTCACTGGTATGTGCGGTGAGGTCGCCGAACCACCAGAAGGAAGCGACGGTGGCGATGATCAACACGGCAATCGCAAGCTGGATTTGACCGGATGCACGGGCCGGTCGTTGCCCCAGAATCAGCATCAAGCCTAGCGTCAGCAGCTGAATGGTCATATCGCCTGCGGGTGTAATCGGCGCCAGGGCGTACCAGAAACCACTGGCCATTTTCAGCGCAGCTGGCAAGCCAACCGGAATTACGGCCAGAAACAGCAGGGCGACACTGCGCTCCATTGAAAGGC
Organism: Marinobacterium sp.; assembly: GCA_048264005.1. Taxonomy (GTDB): domain Bacteria; phylum Pseudomonadota; class Gammaproteobacteria; order Pseudomonadales; family Balneatricaceae; genus Marinobacterium. The sequence continues at coordinate 103,378 of JBLXDP010000010.1, read as the reverse complement.
CAAAAGCACGTCCAATGAGTGCGGGAGCGCCGCCGGCGTGAGGAAACTGCTGCCCCAATTTGGCAAAGGTAAAGGCGACCGGCAGAACTAGTAGTGTCAATAGTGGCCAGGCCCAGAGCGAGGCAGGGCCCGCAATGGCAGCGGCAGCAGCGGGTACGACAAAAATACCCGTTCCCAGCAAGGAGGTAGCCAGCAGGCCAACGCCCTGCAGTAAACTTAATTCCCGATTCAAACGACTCATAGGTGTATCCGACAGGGGCCCAGCCGGATTCATCAGGCTGCGCGTTATGCAAACAGAAGCGATAGCCTACGCCCGATTGCCCTGATACGGAGCTGTCAGAGCGCCGGTTCTCAGCTGCAATTTGCCGGAAAATCGCGGCATAATGCAGCGGAGAGTGAATTGGGTACAGCTCTGGGTACTATCGTCGCAATCCGCGGCGTTCATGGATAAGGAAAGACCAGTTGGACAAGTTCGATCAGCAGATACTCGCGCTGTTGCGCAATGATGCACGCATGGCGGTTACCGCTATTGCGCGTGAGGTGAGCTTGTCACGCACGGCTGTCAGCGATCGGATTCGACAACTGGAAGAGCGCGGCATCATTCGCGGTTACCATGCCGATGTCAGTGATGGCGAAGTCCCGGCCGTACGAGCCTTCCTGGAACTGTTTTACAACGAGAGCCGCTGTGAAGCCTATGTCGACAAGATTCGGGCGTTTCCCGAGGTAAAGCGTTGCTGTGGTATTAGTGGCGATACAGATATGTTGATTTACCTGGAAACGGCCAGCATGGAGCGACTCATCGAGATCCGGGCCGCCATTGAAGATTTTCACAAGATGGTTCGCGTTAAAACCCATATCGTTATGAAAGAGTGGGACATGTAGTCGCGTTTTGCCTGTGTGCACCTGCAGCAAAACAGGAGGGCGTTTTTTGATGGTACAACCCCATGTTTGTCAGGGCCTTTTTCGTTTCTGAAAGGCAACTTTTTGCAGTGCAGCGGGTGTGCAGGGGAAATGAATAGGGTATGCTCGAATTATCCCTGAATCTGCAACCTAGTCCTAAGCGTCAGTTCGAGTTCAAGCAAGATGGTAGCCAGCGCGTACACAACCTCAGCCAAAGTCCTGGTTCTCGGGGCAGCCGGTCAAGTCGGTCATGCACTTGCCGAACTGCTTGAGAAGTCGCCCGGTATCGAGCCGGTTACGCTGAATCGTCGTCAGCTGGATATCACTTCACCGGATGCCATCCGCAGCCAGCTTGAAAAGCACTTGCCGGATTATGTGGTCAACTGCGCTGGCTTCAACCGTGTCGATGCCGCCGAGCGTCAGGTGGATGAAGCCTTTGCGGTTAACCGTGACGGCGCGGCCAATCTGGCATCGGCCTGCGCCGCACTCAGCATTCCTTTGCTGCATATCTCATCGGATTACGTGTTTGATGGTCACTACGCCAGTGGCTACAGCGAAGGTGATGATCCGGCGCCTTTGGGTACCTATGGTCGCAGTAAATGGGAAGGCGAAGAAAAAATACGCCAGTTGCAGCCACAGCATCTGATTCTTCGTGTCAGTTGGATTTTCAGCCCCCGAGGCCATAACTTCCTGCTGCGGATGCTGGAACAGGCGCGTCAGGAGAAAGTGATCGAAGCGGCAGATGATCGCCGTGGCTGTCCCACTTCAGCGGATGATGTGGCGCGAGTGATTCTGGCGATTCTGCGTCAGCTGACCTGCGGCATCGATGTCTGGGGCACTTACCATTATTGCGGGGCCGAAATCACCACAAGGTACGGATTCTCAGAGGCGATTCTGGCGGCTGTGCGCCAATATGAAGAGTTGCAGGTGGATAGTCTCAAGGCGGTCTCAACCGCTGAGTTGCATCCGCTGGCTGAGCGGCCTGCCTCCTCAGTCCTCAAGTGCCATAAGCTGCTATCGACCTTTGGTATCCGTCAACGCCCCTGGCGGTCCGAACTGCAGCGGGTTATCCGTGAAATCTATGGCGAGTCCTGAGACCCGCCAGATACGTCCTTTTACAACACTTCCCTTCCAACCAGGTCCTAGAGACCCAGTGTGGGTGAGCGTGTGATGGCTACTGCCAGCACGTAGCCGACACTCGCCAGTGCGGCCAGCAGCGCCAGGCTACGGGTGCGCAGGTTGCGTCCACGCTTGAGCGCAATGGTACCGAATCCGATATAGGCCAGCAGACCCAGAACCTTGGCGGTGAGCCAGTGGTGCGTGAGCGGGTACTGGGAAATAGTCAGCATCAGGCCAATGGCACTGAGCAGCAGCAGGGTGTCGATCACATGGGGCGTGATTCTCAGCCAGCGGGCCTTGAGTGCTCCCGGCCAGGCGTACATGCACAAGGCTCTGAGCAGAAACAGGGTGATGCTCAGTCCCACGAAGGTCAGGTGGGCATGCTTCAGCATGAGATAGGTATTCACGTTGGACTCTTCCTGAAAACGTTCGGCTGAATGCGGCCTATACTGGATGCAAAGACCGCCTGTGGACAGCAGGTTGTGTGAACAAGAACTATAACCACCTGATAGAGTCTTTTGAATCATGAGCCAGCAAACTTCTGCTCTGGTGGATGGATTCGGACGCCAGATCCACTACCTGCGCCTGTCGGTAACCGACCGTTGTGACTTTCGTTGTGTCTACTGCATGAGTGAGCAGATGCAATTCCTGCCTCGTGATCAGGTGCTGACACTGGAAGAGATGCTCTGTCTGGCACAGGTGTTCGTGTCACTGGGTGTACGCAAATTGAGGCTGACCGGGGGAGAGCCTCTGGTGCGGCGCAATCTTCTCTGGCTGGTGGAGCGTCTTGGGCAGTTGCCGATTGAGCTGGTGATGACCACCAATGCCTCTCAGTTGACTCGCTTTGCCCGGCCCTTGGCTGAGGCAGGGGTCAGCCGACTCAATATCAGCCTGGATACACTCAACCCCGAGCGTTTCCGTCAGTTGGCGCGAACCGACCGACTGGCACAGGTGCTGGCCGGTATTGAAGCCGCCTGCGAGGTGGGGTTCAAGCGCATCAAGCTCAATACGGTGGTGCTCAAGGGGCGCAATGACGATGAAGTCCCGGCACTGGTGCAATTCGCCCGTGACCGAGGGCTGGATATCAGCTTTATTGAAGAGATGCCGCTGGGATCGATCAGTGAACACGCCCGAAATGAAACCTTCTGCTCCAGCGATGAGCTGCGTGAACGTATTTCTGAGTATTACACGCTGATGCCAACGGCAGAGCGAACCGGGGGGCCATCGCGCTACTACCGTATGCCGGACAGTGACAGCCGTGTCGGCTTTATTTCGCCTCACAGTCACAACTTCTGTGCCGACTGTAACCGGGTGCGGCTGACGGCAGAAGGGCGCTTGCTGCTCTGCCTGGGTAACGAGCACTCGCTGGATCTTCGTGCTTTGCTGCGAGCCGGCGCCGATGAAACTCAACTGCGTGAGGCGATCATTGATGCCATGGCACTCAAGCCGGAGAAGCATCACTTCAACCTGGAAGAGGAACCGCAAATCCTGCGTTTCATGAATATGACCGGGGGCTAGTCATGAACACTGCGTGTCTGGTGCTAAGGGACACACTGCAAATGGCGCTATAACAAGGTAAAATGTGCGCTTTTCAATCAGAGACGTTAAGCGCGCGCATGAACGCAGACAACCAGGTCAACGACCCTTTCCAGTCAATCCGCCCCTATCAGGACAGTGAAGTTGAGGCGGTACTGCAGCGTTTGATACGGGATGATGAGTGTATTTCGGCACTGACCCGCTATCAGTTCCCGCGAGCCTCTGGTCCCTTGGGCTGGTTGCTGAAGCCAATGGTGCGGATTGCCGTTGCTGCGCGCGTGGGTGATATTGAGGATGTGCATGGCTTCCAGATGATGGTGGCCGATTACATGCAGAAGATGATCGCCCGCACAACCACGCGTATCAGCTGCTCTGGACTGGAGCGTCTGGACCCGGATGAGTCCTACCTGTTTGTCTCCAATCACCGTGACATCGCCATGGACCCAGCGTTTGTGAACTGGGTTCGCCATCAGGGTGGCATGTCGACCGTGCGTATCGCCATCGGTGATAACCTGCTGCGCAAGCCGTATGTGTCTGACCTGATGCGTCTGAACAAGAGCTTCATCGTGAACCGTTCCGCCAAGGGGCGTGAAATGATGACTGCGCTGACCCAGTTGTCGTCCTATATCGACCACAGTGTGTGCAATGGCCACTCAGTGTGGATCGCTCAGCGTGAAGGACGTGCCAAAGACGGTAATGACCAGACCGATCCTGCACTGCTGAAAATGTTCTACATGTCCCATCGCAAGCAGCGCAGCCTGTCCGAGATGGTCGAGCGCCTGAACATTGTTCCTGTGGCGATCTCCTATGAGCTGGACCCCTGCGATGCACTCAAGGCTGAAGAGTTGGCTGCGATTGCCTTGCACGGCGCCTACGAAAAATCCGAATTTGAAGATATCTCCAGCATCGTGCGTGGTATCACGGGTGAGAAAGGTGCCGTACATGTGGGCTTTGGTGAACCGCTGAGTGGCGAGTTCGAATCTCCCGAAGCGTTGGCGGAAGAAATTGATCGTCAGATTTACCTTAACTACCGTCTGCATCCGAGCAATCTGGCGGCGGCAGGTGAAAACGTGACGCCTGAGCAGCAGGCTGCTTTTGATGAGCGTCTCAATGCAGTGAGCGATGAAGCGCGTCCTTTCCTGCAGGCAATGTATGCCAATCCGGTGAAAAACTATCACAAGGCACAACAGGAGGCCTCATGAGTCAGCTTACCCATCTGAATGCTCAGGGCGAAGCCCGTATGGTGGATGTCAGTGACAAGGCCGTGACCGTGCGTGAAGCAACGGCCAGCGGTTGGGTCGAAATGAAAGCCGAGACGCTGGCGCTGATTCAGGACGGAGGACATCCAAAGGGTGACGTACTGGCGGTTGCGCGTATTGCCGGTATCCAGGCCGCCAAGAAAACCTCTGATCTGATTCCTCTGTGCCATCCGTTGATGCTCAGCTCGGTGAAAGTGGAGCTGGTGCCGCAACCGGAATTGAACCGCGTGCTGATTGACGCCCGTTGCCGCCTCAGCGGCCAGACCGGTGTGGAGATGGAAGCACTGACCGCCGTCAGTGTGGCTGCTCTGACGCTTTACGATATGTGCAAGGCAGTGGATAAAGGCATGCGCATCAGCGGTATCGAGCTGGTCGAAAAAACCGGTGGCAAAAGTGGTGACTGGCGCCGTGAGGACAACGCATGAAACTGATTTACTTTGCCCGTGTACGCGAGCAGCTGGGGCTGGATGAAGAAACCCTGGCGCTGCCGGAAGGGATTGCAACGCTGGCGCAGCTGGTGGATTGGCTGGTCCAGGAGCGTGGTGAGCCCTGGGGAAGCGTGCTGCAGGCGCCTGACCTGATCTGTGCGCTCAACCAGGAAGTGGTGGATCGTCAGGCGCCCGTGTCCGAACAGGATGAGGTTGCGTTCTTTCCACCGGTTACAGGAGGCTGATGTGAGCTTGTCCAGGACGACACCCAAGGCCACGCCTTTGCTGTTTATTCGCTCGTTGTTGTATTACGCCGGCTTCTACCCGGTCACGATGGTGTTCTCGACAATCTGTTTGATCATCGGTCCCCTGCTGCCGTTTCGAGCCCGCTTCAAGTTTCTAACGCTGATCAACTACTTCTACATCGCCTGGCTGCGTATCTGCTGTGGTGTCAAAGTACGGGTAACCGGTCGTGAAAACCTGCCCACTGAAGGCAGCTATGTGGTTATTTCCAACCACCAGAGCGAGTGGGAGACGCTGTACTTCCAGTTGCTGATTCGTCCCCAGGCGGTCGTCCTTAAGCAGGAGCTGCTGCGGATTCCGCTGTTTGGCTGGGCGCTGGCGCTACTGAAGCCGATCGCACTGGATCGTAGCAAGCGCCGTGGTGCACTCAAGCAGCTGTTGGAGCAGGGTAAGGCCCGTTTGGCCGAGGGTATTCCGCTCCTGATCTTTCCGCAGGGGACGCGTTTACCGGTGGGTGAGCTGGGCAAGCTCAACAAGGGAGGCTCCATGCTTGCGGTGAGCAGTGAGGTGCCGATCGTACCCGTTGCACACAATGCGGGTCTGTACTGGCCGGGCAAATCCTTCATCAAGTACCCGGGTACTGTTGAGGTCGCTGTCGGACCTGCCATTGCGACCAAGGGGCGTACGGTGGATGAAGTCCACGCCGAGAGTACATCCTGGCTGGAAGCCAAGATGCGAGAGCAGGGCAGTCTTGATTAAGCGCTCCATGTATCAGATACAAAAAAACCGCTCGATGAGCGGTTTTTTTATGGTCGACCGACAGGGTCGGTCGAAGCAGTGCAGTGCTTAGCCTTCGAACTTCTCGAACACCAGTGTGGAGTTGGTGCCACCGAAGCCGAAGCTGTTGGACATGACGCGTTTCAGCTCGACATTGTCCTTACGCTCGGTTACGACCGGCAGGCCAGCGGCTTCCGGGTCCAGCTCTTCGATGTTGGCAGATGCACAGATGAAATCGTTGTGCATCATCAGCAGCGAGTAGATCGCTTCCTGTACGCCGGTAGCGCCCAGAGAGTGACCTGTCAGAGACTTGGTGGAGCTGACCGGAGGCATATCTTCGCCAAAGGTCTGCTTCATCGCTTTCAGCTCCTGAATGTCACCGGCCGGAGTGGAGGTGCCATGGGAGTTGATGTAGTCGATGTTGCCGTCAACAGTCGCCATCGCCTGCTGCATGCAGCGAACCGCGCCTTCGCCAGACGGAGCAACCATGTCGTAACCGTCAGAAGTAGCGCCGTAGCCAACCAGTTCAGCATAAATCTTGGCGCCACGCGCTTTGGCGTGTTCCAGATCTTCCAGTACCAGCATGCCGGCGCCGCCTGCGATAACGAAACCGTCACGGTTGGCGTCATAGGCACGAGACGCTTTTTCAGGCGTTTCGTTGTACTTGCTGGACAGAGCGCCCATGGCGTCGAACATAACGCTCAGGGACCAGTGCAGTTCTTCACCGCCGCCGGCAAAGATTACATCCTGTTTACCCAGCTGGATCTGCTCCATGGCGTTACCGATGCAGTGAGCACTGGTCGCACAGGCTGAGGTGATGGAGTAGTTAACGCCCTTGATCTTGAAAGGGGTTGCCAGACAGGCTGATACAGTAGAACCCATGGTGCGGGTTACGCGGTAAGGGCCTACACGACGTACACCTTTCTCACGCAGGATGTCAGCGGTTTCTACGATGTCAGCAGAAGAGGCGCCACCGGAACCAGCAATCAGGCCAGTGCGGACGTTGGAAACCTGGTCTTCGCTCAGACCTGAGTCTTCAATTGCCTGTTTCATGGCCAGGTAGGCGTAAGCAGACGCGTTGCCCATGAAACGGCGCAATTTACGATCGATCAGACTATCCAGATCGATATCGATGCTGCCCGCAACCTGACTGCGGAAGCCAAGTTCTTTGTATTCCGGCTGGAATTTAATGCCGGAACGGCCCAGTTTCAGTGATTCCAGGACGGTGTCCTGATCATTGCCCAGGCAGGAAACGATTCCCATACCGGTCACTACGACGCGTCGCATGTGTAGCCTCTCTTCAACTCGTTCAGAACTATCAGTCTTATTATAGGGTCATCAGACAGAACCCGCTTAAAGCGGGTTCGGTATCAGAAATTGTCAGTCTGTTTGAACAGACCCACACGCAGGTCCTTTGCGGTATAGATGACACGGCCATCAACCGCTACGGTGCCATCAGCGATGCCCATAACCAGCTTGCGTTCGATCACGCGCTTCAGCTGAATATGGTAGGTCACTTTCTTGGCTTGCGGCAGAACCTGTCCGGTGAATTTAACTTCGCCGGAACCCAGTGCACGACCACGGCCTTCATTGCCACGCCAGCCCAGGAAGAAACCGACGAGCTGCCACATGGCGTCCAGTCCGAGACAGCCAGGCATCACCGGGTCACCCGGAAAGTGGCATTCAAAGAACCAGAGGTCCGGACGGATATCCAGTTCGGCAATGATTTCACCCTTGCCGTACTCGCCGCCGTCTGTGTTGATCTCAAGGATACGATCAAGCATCAGCATGTTGCCAACCGGCAGCTGTGCATTGCCAGGGCCAAACATTTCACCGTGGCCGCACTGCAGCAGTTGCTCGCGTTCAAATGAAGAAGGTCGTGTCATAAGAAACCGTTATTCCAGAGGCATTTCATCAATATTTCGACAATTATACCGGTTTGAACCCCTTCAGGCACGAGCTGCGTCATGTATTTTGCTCATTTGGCAAGCGAAGGAGGGCTGTTCGATGGCTGAGACTAACCGGTTACGGGGCCTGACGAAGGCTGAATATGTATCTTTTGAAGGACGGGAATTGCTTCGGAAGCCGCGAGTGCAGCTCCCGAATGGCAGATCAATTACTGGGTACGATCCAGTGCCAGCTCGGTCAATGTGACCAGCGTATCGCGGAAAGAACTGGCCGGCAGGGCTGCCAGAGCGCTGACCGCCTTGTCCAGCTCGGCCTGAGCCTGCTGGCGAGTGTAATCAATGGCGCCGGTACGTTGAACAATCTCCAAAACCGGCTGAAGGTCATCCAGGCCGCCTTCGCGGATGGCGCGACGGACCAGCTTACGGTCTTCTTCGCTGCCAACACGCATGGCGTAGATCAACGGCAGGGTAGCCTTACCCTCGGCCAAATCATCGCCCACGTTCTTGCCCATGGTGTCGCTGTCAGACAGGTAATCCAGAAGGTCATCCACGATCTGGAAAGCAATGCCCAGATGGCGGCCGTATAAACGCAGCGCTTCACGTTCGTTGGCTGGAGCATCTGCCAGAATTGCACCGACTTCTGTCGCTGCTTCAAACAGCATGGCGGTTTTACCGAGGATTACCTGCATGTAGGAATCTTCGGTGGTATCCGGATTACGCTGGTTCAACAGCTGCAAGACTTCGCCTTCGGCGATCACAGTGGTGGCGTTGGAGATCACCTGCATGATTTCCATGCGGCCGATATCCACCATCATCTGGAAGGAGCGGGAATACAGGAAGTCACCGACCAGAACGCTGGGGGCGTTACCCCATTTGGCGTTGGCGGTAGCATTGCCGCGGCGCAGTTCGGAATTGTCGACCACGTCGTCGTGCAGCAGGGTAGCGGTGTGGATAAATTCAATCACCGCTGCCAGCGGGATATGCTGTTCGCCCTCATAGCCACAGGCATTGGCACTGAGCAGAACCAGCAGGGGACGCAGGCGCTTGCCACCACCGGCAACGATATGGTGACCTATTTTCTCGACCAGCGGGACGTTGGAGCCCAGGTGGTTAAGTATATAGTCGGTAACGGCATCAAACTGCGGCTCTATGGCCGGGTTTAGCTGGTGTGGCTGCATCGGACGGGTTCTGTATGTGGTTTAAACACCCGCCGCATGCTAGGGGGCGGGGTCTGGAGTGTCAAGTCAGCCACCATTTCAACGGCTTGCGTAAGACGTTACAAAGTCCGCTTTATGGTTGCGTGTCAAGGGTGTTTGCAGTACAATTTCGCGCCTTAAACCTGTCCAACGACGCTCCCTACCATAGGGTGCCAGAAGTCCTAGAGGCTTCGGCCATTAGAAGTAGGTTTCGTATCCATAGTAGCCGGGCAGGTTAAATATTGGAGAAAAACATGTTCGCAGTAATCGTAAGCGGCGGTAAGCAGTACCGCGTGCAGGAAGGTCAGACTCTGAAACTTGAGAAGCTGACTGCTGACGCTGGTTCTAGCATTGAATTCGATCGCGTGCTGCTGGTTGGCAACGGCGACGACATCAAAGTTGGCGCGCCGGTAGTAGACGGTGCCAAAGTGGCTGCAGAAGTTGTCGGTCACGGCCGCGGCGAGAAAGTCACTATCGTCAAGTTCCGTCGTCGTAAGCACCACATGAAGCGTCAGGGTCACCGTCAGTGGTTCACTGAAGTGAAAATCACTGGTATCAGTGCCTGATTAACCTAACTTAGGAGATTGAAGAATGGCTCATAAGAAGGCTGGTGGTTCAACGCGTAACGGACGCGACTCAGAATCGAAACGCCTCGGCGTTAAGCGTTTTGGTGGTCAGGCTGTTATCGCTGGTAACATCCTGATCCGTCAGCGTGGCACCAAGTTCCACGCTGGTGAGAACGTAGGTCTGGGTAAAGATCACACTCTGTTCGCTAAAGCGGATGGTGTGGTTAAGTTCGAGACCAAAGGTCCTCACAACCGTAAATTCGTCAGCGTCGTTCCTGCCTAAGGCATCTACGCGTTGTACTGAAAAGCTCCGCCCAGGCGGAGCTTTTTTCGTTTGAGCTCGGCCATGTTGGCGCCGGGTTTCTGTCCCTCGGGGTATACTGTCCCAGGGTTATGTATTTTAAGTGTTGGAGGTAGCGATGAAATTTGTCGACGAGGCAACCATTACCGTGGCAGCAGGCAAGGGTGGTAACGGCTGCCTGAGCTTCCGGCGCGAAAAGTTCATTCCCAAGGGTGGTCCTGATGGTGGCGATGGCGGCGATGGTGGTTCCATCTTCGTTGAGGCTGATGAGTCTCTGAATACACTGATCGACTACCGTTTTACCCGTCGTTATGACGCGCAGAACGGTCAGGGTGGAGCCAGTCGTAACTGTACCGGTGCCAAGGGTGAAGACCTGGTGCTGAAGGTGCCTGTTGGCACGACGATTGTCGATGTCGATACGAATGAAGTACTGGCGGATCTGACCAGGATCGGTCAGCGCGAAAAAATTGCTCAGGGTGGTTGGCATGGTCTGGGTAACACGCGCTTCAAGAGCAGTGTTAACCGTACTCCGCGTCAGACAACCAAGGGTAGTGAAGGTGAGTTGCGTAACCTGCGACTGGAACTGCGTGTTCTGGCTGACGTGGGTTTGTTGGGTCTGCCGAATGCCGGTAAATCCACGCTGATCCGTTCCATCTCCGCAGCTAAGCCGAAGGTGGCGGACTATCCGTTCACCACACTGGTGCCCAACTTGGGTGTGGTGCGTACCGAGGCGCATCGCAGCTTCGTGGTAGCGGATATTCCGGGCATTATCGAAGGTGCTGCCGAAGGCGCGGGTCTGGGTATTCGCTTCCTGAAACACCTGGCGCGCAACCGAGTGTTGCTGCACTTGGTGGATATGGCGCCCTGGGATGAAACCACGCCGGCGGAAGCAGCTGTAACGGCGGTGCGCGAATTGGATAAATTCAGTGCGACCCTGGCGGCTCAGCCGCGTTGGCTGGTGCTGAACAAGCTGGATATGCTGCCGGAAGAAGAGCAGGAGGCTGCTTGTCAGTCAGTGGTCGATGCGCTGGGCTGGGAAGGTCCTGTGTATCGCGTATCAGCTTTAAATAAGACGGGTCTGACGCCTTTGGTGCATGACCTGCAGGGTTTCCTGGATGCCCGTATGGAAGCAATTGCGGAGAATCCCGAATTGCTGGAAGACGAGCGTCGTATCCGCGCTATCATTGATGAGGAGGCGCGTGAAAACCTCAATCGCCTGCGTGCCGAAATGCGCGCACGTCGCGAAGCGGAAGATGATCTGGATGATGATGACTTCGATGACGATGATTACGACATCGAAGTGGAGTATGTGCGCTGACGGAGTGTAACAAGTGACAGCGGGACGCAAGGGCTTGGCCCAGCCTGGGCGCTGGGTAGTAAAGATTGGTAGTGCTTTGCTGACCAATGATGGTCAGGGTTTGGATCAAAATGCGATTGCCGGCTGGGTTGATCAGTTGGTGGAGCTAACCCGTCGGGGAGTCGAGGTCATCCTTGTCTCGTCCGGCTCGGTTGCCGAGGGGATGACCCGTTTGGGCTGGTCTGAGCGACCTCGAGAGATCTACCGTCTTCAGGCTGCGGCCGCTGTCGGTCAAATGGGCCTGGTGCAGGCCTATGAGGCCAACTTCCGTCGTCATGGCATGCATACCGCTCAGGTATTGCTGACCCATGACGACCTGTCCAACCGCAAGCGTTATCTCAATGCGCGTTCTACGTTACGCACCCTGATCGAAATGGGTGTGGTCGCGGTGGTTAATGAAAATGACACCGTTGTGACCAGTGAAATCCGTTTTGGTGATAACGACACCCTTGGTGCACTGGTGGCGAATGCGGTTGAGGCGGATGCCTTGATCCTGTTGACCGACCAGAATGGCCTCTACACAGCGGATCCCCGTAGTAATCCTGATGCCGAGTTGATCTCCGAAGCAATGGCGGGCGAAGAGCGCCTGGATGCCATGGCTGGGGGCGGCGGCAAGCTTGGGCGTGGCGGTATGGCGACCAAGGTGCGTGCGGCCAAGCTGGCAGCGCGTTCCGGCGCGGTTACCGTAATCGCCAGTGGGCGTGAACCTGATGTCTTGCTCAAGCTGCATTCTGCGCAGCAGGTCGGCACCTTGCTGCTACCGGAGCGTGAGCCCATGGCGGCGCGCAAGCAATGGATTGCGGGTCATCTACAGGCGCGGGGTACATTGGTGCTGGATCCGGGTGCGGTGAAGGCGCTGGTGCAGGGTGGTAAAAGTTTGCTGCCGGCCGGTGTGCGTTCTGTTACGGGTGACTTCTCGCGTGGTGAGATGGTGATCATGATGGATGAGGCTGGGCGTGTGATTGCGCGTGGTCTTGCCAACTATGGTTCCAGTGATGCGGTGAAAATTATTGGTCGTCCCAGTCGCGCCATTGAAGAGCAGTTGGGCTTCATGGGTGAGGAAGAGTTGGTGCACCGGGATAATCTTATCCTGGCATGATGAAAACTTTGCTGGTCGGTTCGCCGATCAGTAGACACAAAAAAACCGGCTGATGCCGGTTTTTTTGTGCTTTCAAAAGCTGCTTATGCCATCGCTTTGATGCGGGCAGTCAGGCGGCTCTTGGTGCGGGCGATCTTGTTCTTGTGGAAGATGCCCTTGCTTACGGAGCTATCCATAACCGGCTGAGCGGCTTTGAATGCTTCCTGAGCTGCAGCCTGGTCACCGCTATCGATAGCAGCAACAACTTTTTTCATGTACGTACGCGCCATGGAGCGCAGGCTAGCGTTGTGCTGACGACGCTTCTCCGCCTGACGAGCGCGTTTTTTGGATCCTGCGGAATTAGCCACGATCCGGCTCCTTTAAAATTAAGTTGATCAAAAACGGCGATGGATAGTGCCGAAAATTAGACGCGACATTATTCATGTAAGGTGGCTAGATGTCAACTAAATGACCAGTTTCTGAACTGGGTTTTGTCTGTTTAATAAACAGGGATATGATCTGCGCTCATTTTGGTAAAGGCAGTTAGGGAGTCCTGGTGGCAGACGAGCAAAAAACCGAAGGTGGCGGGCTACTGAGATCCAGTGCGGTGGTCGGGATCATGACTATGATTTCGCGGGTTCTGGGCCTGGTACGTGACGTGGTGATTGCGGGTTACTTCGGCGCCACGGGTGGTGCAGATGCGTTCTTTGTCGCCTTTAAAATTCCCAATTTTCTGCGTCGCCTGTTTGCGGAAGGGGCCTTCTCGCAGGCGTTTGTTCCTGTGCTGTCCGAGTACCGTACCCAGCGTGACCTGGCGGCGGTGCAGGATCTGGTGCATAGGGTGTCGGGTGCCCTGGGGTCAGTGCTGATCCTGATCACCCTGATTGCTGTGTTGGGAGCGCCTGTCCTGGCGGCGCTGTTTGCCCCGGGTTTCTATCTGGCGGGTGGGGAAAAGTTTGCCCTGGCGTCCGATATGCTCAGGATCACCTTTCCCTATCTGTTGCTGATTTCTCTGACCGCGTTTTGTGGCGCCATATTGAACAGCTATGGCCGCTTTGCCATTCCCGCCTTTACCCCCGTGTTGCTCAACCTCTGCTTGATCGGCTCAGCGGTCTGGCTCAGTCCCTTGCTGGAAACGCCGATCATGGCGCTGGCCTGGGGGGTGATGATGGCAGGTACGGTGCAGTTACTGTTCCAGTTGCCCTTCCTGGCGCGATTGCGCTTGATGCCGATACCCAAGGCCGACTTCAAGGATGAGGGTGTACGCCGTATTCTGAAACTGATGCTGCCGGCCATGTTTGGTGTCTCGGTGGCGCAGATCAATTTGCTGCTGGACACGGTGCTGGCATCCTTCCTGCAGACCGGCAGCGTGTCCTGGCTGTACTACTCGGATCGCTTGTCTGAACTGCCTTTGGGGGTATTCGGTATCGCCATTGCTACGGTGATCCTGCCCAGTCTGTCGCGTAATCATGCCGGTCAGGACCCCGAGCGTTTTGCTCGCACACTGGACTGGGCCATCCGCATGGTCCTGTTGATCGGTTTGCCTGCCGCCGTGGCGTTGGTGATTCTGGCCGAGCCTTTGCTTGCAACGCTGTTCCATCATGGTGAAATCACCGACTTTGATATCCAGATGGCCACGCTCAGTCTGAGGGCCTATGCCTTTGGCTTGCTGGCATTCATGCTGATCAAGGTGTTGGCGCCTGGCTATTTTTCGCGCCAGGACACCAAAACACCGGTGACCATCGCGGTGAAGGCGATGCTGGCCAATATGGTGTTTAACCTGATTTTGATCTGGCCTCTGGCGCATGCGGGACTGGCACTGGCCACGTCGCTGTCGGCGTTCATGAACGCAGGCTGGCTGCTGCATGGCTTGATCCGCGAAGGCGTGTTCCGCTGGCAGCCGGGCTGGGGCATGACGCTGGTGCGCCTGCTGGGTGGCGTCGGTGTGATGGCGGCTGTCTTGCTGGGTATCAATGCGCAATTGGGTGATTGGCTGGCGGCCGGTCTGTGGCAGCGTGTGCAATGGATCTCCTTGCTGGTCGTCGCGGGTGGTGGCAGTTACCTGCTGGTGTTGATATTGCTGGGGCTCAGACCGCGTCATTTACGCAGCTGAACACTTTCTGAGCGGTACTCGATACAGGCTGAGTGCGGTATACTCCGCAGTCCACATTCTGGCGCTGGCTCAGCAACTGCATGGAACTGATACGAGGCTTACACAATCTGCGCGACCGACACCGTGGCTGCGTAGCGACGATCGGTAATTTCGATGGCGTACATCTGGGCCACCGCAAGGTGTTGGCACAGGTGAAGGCAAAGGCGGCCGAGCTGGGATTGCCCAGTGTCGCGATCATCTTTGAGCCTCAGCCACGCGAATTTTTTGGTGGTGAGCAAGTGCCACCGCGGCTGACCCGTTTTGATGAAAAGGTACGTCTGCTGGCCGCCGAAGGCGTTGACCGGGTGTTGTGCCTGACGTTCAACAGCCGCTTGCGCCAGATGTCAGCGGTTGAGTTTATCGACGAGCTGTTGCTGAAAGGGCTGGCTGTTGAGCACTTTGTCGTCGGCGATGACTTCCGCTTCGGCTGTGATCGCAAGGGCGATTTCAATATGCTGATCGAAGCCGGAACCCGTCACGGCTTCAGCGTCGAACACACCGCGACTTTCATGCTGGAGGCTGACCGTGTCAGCAGCACCCGTGTACGTCAGGCGTTGCTGGACAAGGACTTTGCTCTGGCTGAACGCCTGCTGGGCTGGCGCTATGCCGTCACCGGGCGCGTTATGCATGGCCAGAAGCTGGGGCGCCAACTGGGTGTGCCCACCGCCAATGTGCGTATGCACCGTTATCCTTGCCCCCTGCGTGGCGTTTTTGCCGTCCATGCCCTGCTGGGAGGCGAGCGTTTGGAAGGCGTGTGCAACGTGGGTGTGCGACCCACGGTAAGTGGCCGCCAGCCGGTGCTGGAAGTCCATTTGTTGAATTACAGTGGAGAGGAGATCTATGGCCGCCTGATGCGGGTCGAGTTTCTCCACTTCATCCGGGATGAGCGTGCGTTTGACGGCATCGACGCGCTCAAGACCCAGATTGAAACCGATATTGACCATGTCCGTGCCTGGTTTGACCAGGCGGCTCGAGACTGACTGACCTCAGGAAGCGACCTGTTATGACCGATTACAAAGCTACACTGAACTTGCCGGAAACGGCATTCCCGATGCGTGGCAATCTGCCCAACCGTGAACCGGCCTGGCTGGAACACTGGGACAAGATTGACCTCTACCGCCTGCTGCGCGAAGAGGGTAAGGGACGTAAGAGCTTCATCCTGCATGATGGCCCTCCCTACGCCAACGGCAATATTCATATCGGTCATGCGGTTAACAAGGTGATCAAGGACATGATCATCAAGTCCAAGACCCTGAGTGGCTTCGACGCACCTTACGTGCCGGGTTGGGACTGCCATGGTCTGCCGATCGAGCACAAGGTCGAAACCCTGATCGGCAAGGCGGGCGATAAGGTGCCTTACCGTGAATTCCGTCAGAAGTGCCGTGAGTACGCCGCCGAGCAGGTGGCCGGTCAGAAAGCTGACTTTATCCGTCTGGGTATTCAGGGTGACTGGGAAAATCCCTACCTGACCATGAACTTCGACACCGAAGCCAACATCGTGCGCGCACTGGGCAAGATCATCGAGAATGGTCACCTGGTGAAAGGCTACAAGCCGGTGTATTGGAGTGTGGTCGGTCAGTCTGCCCTGGCTGAAGCCGAGGTGGAATACCAGGACAAAACATCTACGGCTATCGATGTCCGCTTCACCTTCATTGATCAGGACAAGGTACTGGCGCTGTTCGGTGCTGCGGCCGGTGAGGCCCCGGTATCCGTTGTGATCTGGACCACTACCCCCTGGACCATCCCGGCGAACCAGGCCGTGTCTCTGAACGGCGAGCTGGATTACGCGCTGGTTGAAGCTCACACCGAGCAGGGTGTGGATCGCATGGTGCTGGCCGCAGAAATGGTCGACGACATCATGGCACGCTGGGGTGTGGACAAGTTTGAAGTGCTGGCAACCTGCAATGGTAGCGCACTGGAACTGCTGCAGCTCAAGCACCCGGTCTATGACAAACAGGTTCCAGTGATCCTGGGTGATCACGTGACGACCGACGCTGGTACCGGTGCCGTACACACGGCGCCTGACCACGGTATGGAAGACTTTGTGGTGGGTCAGGCCTATGGTCTGGGCACCCTGAACCTGGTGCAGGCCAACGGTACCTACACCGATGCGGCAGGCGAATTTGCCGGTGTCCATGTGTACAAGGCCGATGGTCCTGTGTCTGAAGCGCTGGAGCGTGAAGGCAAACTGGTTCACCTGAAGCGTTTCCAGCACAGCTACCCGCACTGCTGGCGCACCAAAACCCCGTTGATCTACCGTGCCACCCCGCAGTGGTTCGTGTCCATGGACGCCAAAGGCCTGAAAGCTTCGGCAATGGATGCGATCAAGGGCGTGCAGTGGTTCCCGGAGTGGGGCCAGAACCGCATCGAGTCCATGGTTGATCAGAGCCCGGACTGGTGTGTATCCCGTCAGCGTACCTGGGGTGTGCCGATCACCGTGTTCACGCACAAGCAGACCGGTGAACTGCACCCGAATACCGCTACGCTGATCGAGCAGGTGGCCGAGAAGATCGAGCAGGGCGGCATCGATGCCTGGTTTGAACTGGATGCGGCTGAACTGCTGGGTGTTGAAGCAGGTGAGTACGACAAGGTGACCGATACGCTGGACGTTTGGTTCGACTCCGGTGTGACGCATCACGCAGTACTGCGTCAGCGTGAAGGTCTGAGCTTCCCGGCGGATATGTATCTGGAAGGTTCTGACCAGCACCGTGGCTGGTTCCAGTCCTCGCTGAAAACCTCTATCGCCATCAACGGCTGCGCACCGTACAAACAGGTCCTGACGCACGGTTTCACCGTCGACGAAAAGGGCTACAAAATGTCCAAGTCGCTGGGCAACGTGATCGGGCCGCAGGAAGTGACCGATAGCCTGGGCGCCGATATTCTGCGTCTGTGGGTTGCCTCCACCGACTACTCCGGTGAAATGGCGGTCTCCAAGCAGATCCTGCAGCGCACGGCTGACAGCTACCGTCGTATCCGTAACACCTCGCGCTTCCTGCTGGCCAACCTGAATGGCTTCGATCCGGCAGCGCACATGGTTGCACCGGCT
This sequence comes from Marinobacterium sp., assembly GCA_048264005.1. Taxonomy (GTDB): domain Bacteria; phylum Pseudomonadota; class Gammaproteobacteria; order Pseudomonadales; family Balneatricaceae; genus Marinobacterium. The sequence continues at coordinate 85,513 of JBLXDP010000010.1, read as the reverse complement.
GACATGCTGGCGCTGGACCGTTGGGCCGTTGATGCCACTGCCCAGCTGCAGAAGAAAGTGATCGCGGCGTACGACAGCTACCGTTTCCTGGATGTGTACCAGCAGGTTCACCACTTCTGCGTGCAGGAGCTGGGTGGCTTCTACCTGGATATCATCAAGGACCGTCAGTACACCACCAAACCGGACTCTTTGGCCCGTCGTTCCTGCCAGACAGCGCTGTTCCATATCGCTCAGGCACTGGTTCGCTGGGTTGCCCCGATCCTCAGCTTCACCGCTGAAGAGATCTACGCGGCCCTGCCGGGTGAGCACCGTGAATCCATCCTCTTGACCACCTGGTACGAAGACCTGTTCGAACTGGCTGAAGACGAGCCGTTCGGCAGTGATTTCTGGCAGCGTGTCATGGATGTAAAAGACGCGGTCAACAAGTGCCTGGAAGATGCCCGTAACGAGAAGCTGGTGAAGGCCTCTTTGGCGGCTGAAGCGACGCTGTACGTGGATGAGGACCTGCGTGCCGATCTGGCCCGCCTGGGTGACGAACTGCGTTTCGTACTGATCACCTCTGAAGCCAACATCAAACCGTTGTCCGAAGCCGGTGATGCCCGTGCAACGGATGTGGAAGGCCTGAAGGTTTCTGTTGCTGCTTCCGAGCATGCCAAGTGTGGTCGTTGCTGGCACCACCGCGAAGACGTGGGCAGCCACAGCGGTCATGATGACCTGTGCGGCCGCTGCGTTACCAACGTGGAAGGTGAGGGCGAACAGCGCGAATTTGCCTGATGACAATCGCCACTTCCCCCACAACTGGAGCCAGCGCATTGCGCTGGCTCTGGCTGACCCTGGTGGTACTGGTGCTGGACCTGGGAACCAAGTTCCTGGCTGACACCTTACTGACCTACGCCAACCCCGTGCCTTTGTTGCCGGTTTTTGACCTCACCCTGTTGTACAACACAGGTGCTGCCTTCAGCTTTCTGGCCACACATGACGGCTGGCAGCGTTGGCTGTTTGTGGCCATAGCTGTGGGGATGAGCCTGTTCCTGTTGCACTGGATGTGGCGTACGCCCAAATCCCAGAAAGCATTGGGCGTAGGCCTCGCATTGGTACTCGGTGGTGCTCTGGGGAACCTGTTTGATCGTACTGTGCATGGATATGTGGTGGATTTCATCTCCCTGCACTGGGCCGGATACTACTTCCCCGCATTTAATATTGCCGACAGTGCGATCACGGTCGGCACCTTGCTGCTGTTGCTGGACATGTTCCGGCCCGGCGCTCGCTCCTCGGACGATTAGGTAAACAGATAGATGACAGACGCGGTTATTGGGCCGGGTAAGGCCATTACGCTGAACTTTGCGATCAAGCTGCAGGACGGCCAGATCATCGACAGCAATTTCGATGCTGAGCCGGCACATTTTGAATTTGGTGACGGCAACATTCCCGAAGGTTTTGAACAGGCGATGCTGGGCCTGAAGCCGGGTGAGCATGTCGAGCTGACCATCGCGCCCGAACGTGGCTTTGGCATGCACAACCCGAGCAACATCCAGGTGATGCCACGCAGCCAGTTCAAGGATATGGAACTGGAACCGGGTCTGGTGATCTCGTTCCAGGAGCCCGGTGGCGAGCTGCCCGGCGTGATTACCGATTTCAACGACGACAAGGTCACCGTGGACTTCAACCATCCTCTGGCTGGCAAGACACTGATCTTTGAAGTCGCAGTGCGAGCAGTCGAAGCTGCTTGACGATTGAATAAAAACTGACCAGTCTCTAGCAGGGAGCCGAAACGAATCATCCGCAAGGTGCAGATGGGGTTCGGCAAACTGCCAAGGGTGGAGCCAAGGAGTGGCTCGCTTAACACCCTCTCATGAAACAGGGATGCGTCATGAACACCTGCCTAGTATGTGCCCCCAAGCGACAGCAGGGGCTGAGTCTGGTGGAGCTTATGATCGCCGTGGCCGTGTTGGCCATTGCGGTCGGCATAGCGCCGGGAAGCTTCACATCGTTATTACACACCAGTCGGCAAAGCGCTGCCGAAGATGACATCGTCCAGCTATTGCGGTTGGTTCGCTCGAGTGCCTTGAGCCAAAACCAGCGTGTCACCCTCTGTCGCACACTCAACGGCACTCAATGTGCCGGCACCTCACGCTCAGGTGAGCAGAGTTGGCAGGGCGCTTTGGCATTTGTTGATCTGGATCAGAACAGGCAAGTGGGAGGAACGGAAACAGTGTTTTACGTTGCTACTTTTGACGAGCCTGTGCACATAATTTGGAACCGGGGTGACTCAGTGGTGTATCAGCCGGATGGCAGTGCACTGGGTGGCTCCAATGGGACCTTCACCATTTCCACGACCGGCAGCTCGTATTCACGCCTTGTAGTTGTATCCATGTTGGGCCGTATTCGTACTGCCGTTGGCAGCAGTTAAGATGCCGAGCGGGGCTGGTGAGTATCTATTTTCAGGCCTAGAGGGGATGAAATGTCTGATTTCGTAATTGTGGGTGCCGGTGTTATCGGGTTGATGACGGCACGCTTTCTGGCGCAGGACGGCGCCAAGGTAAAACTGATTGAGCGTGGTACCAGTGCACGTGAAGCATCCTGGGCGGGTGGTGGCATTGTATCGCCGTTGTACCCCTGGCGTTATCAGGATGCGATTACGGCGCTGGCGCTCTGGTCACAGAGCAGTTACGTGCACCTGGCGCAGGAACTGCTGGCCGAAACCGGCTGCGATCCTGAATTGCGTCAGAAGGGCATGCTGATGCTGGATGTGAAGCCGGAAGAAGAAAAAACGGCACTTGAGTGGGCGCGTCGTTATCATCGCCCGTTAACCAAGGTCGGCAAGGATTTTATCTACCGCACCGAAGCCCATCTGGCACCGGGCTTTGAGTCCGCTATCTGGATGCCGGAAGTGGCCAGTATCCGTAACCCGCGTTTGGGCCAGGCACTGCGCGAGAGTGTACGCCAGCATCCCAACATCACCCTGTGTGAAGACAGTGAAGTCACTGGCTTCAGTCTCTTCGGTGAGCGCGTGCTGGGGGTAAAAACCTCCCGTGGCGAACACCAGGGCGGCGAAACCGTACTCGCAGGCGGTGCCTGGAGCGGTGAGCTGCTGGCGCAGCTGAATCTGGGGCTGCCGGTAGAACCCGTGCGAGGCCAGATGATGGTATTCAAGGCCGCCCCGGGCGTGGTCGATCGGGTGGTCATGCTGGACGGGCGCTATGTCATCCCGCGCAGTGATGGCCGAGTACTGGTAGGCAGCACTCTGGAACATGTGGGGTTTGATAAATCCACTACCGAAGAGGCCAGCCGTAGCCTGTTTGATACCGCTACCCGCATTGTGCCGGAACTGGCCGATTATGAAGTTGAGCACCACTGGGCCGGATTGCGCCCGGGATCACCCGATGGCGTGCCGTTTATCGGCGCTGTTCCGGGCTGGCAGGGGCTGCATCTGAATACAGGACATTACCGCAACGGGCTGGTGTTGGCTCCGGCATCCACTCGGTTGATGGCCGATCTGCTGCTGGGGCGTTCACCCGTGGTCGATCCTGATGCATACTCTCCGGCTGGACGTTTAACCGAATGCTGAAATACGCAGGAGATCAATGAGCACACCGATACGGGTCCTGATGGCCCAGCTGAACCTGCTGGTGGGGGATATCCCCGGTAACACTGGCCGTATTATCGAGACCGCGCTTGAGGCACGGGATCGCCATCAGGCGGATCTCGTGCTGTTCCCCGAGCTGGCCCTGAGTGGTTATCCGCCGGAAGATCTGTTGTTGCGCCCCAGTCTGGAGCTGCGCATCGAACAGGCGCTGGAGCGGATCAAGCAGGATGTGAGTGGTATCACGCTGGTGGTGGGTTATCCCCGCTACCGTGATGGTGCTCTTTACAACATGGCCGGGGTGATCCGTGACGGTGAGCTGATCTGCGAATATGCCAAGCAGTGCCTGCCCAACTATCAGGTGTTCGATGAACAACGCTACTTTGTGGCGGGCAACCAGCCCTGCGTGTTCGAGCATCAGGGTACACGTATTGGCCTCAGCATCTGTGAAGATATCTGGCATTCAGCACCGACTGCGCAGCTGGCGGAAGCCGGCGTCGATCTGGTGTTGAGCCTGAATGCTTCGCCTTACCATATCGGCAAGGCGACTCAGCGTGCCGAAGTGGTAGCCCAGCGCGCCCAGCAGGTCGGTGCACCGGTGGTGTATCTGAACCAGACCGGCGCTCAGGACGAACTGGTCTTTGACGGTAACTCTTTGCTGATCTCCGCTCAGGGTGAAACCCTGTTCCGCGGTGCCCATTGTGACGAAGGCCTGTATCTGGCCAGCTTTGATCCGGCGTCCGGTATGCTGACCTCTGGGCAGAACAGTATCGACGAACCTACGGCCGATGCCAGCGTGTATCAGGCACTGGTCATGGGTGTACGCGATTATGTGAACAAGAATGGCTTCAAGGGTGTGGTGCTCGGCCTGTCCGGAGGCATCGACTCCGCGCTGACCGTTGCTGTTGCCGTGGATGCCTTGGGTGCTGACCGGGTGGAAGCGGTGATGATGCCGTTCCGCTATACCTCCTCCATGAGCCTGGAAGATGCCGAGGCGGAAGCCAGCGCACTGGGCATCGCCTATGACGTGATCTCCATTGAGCCGCTGTATGAAAGCTTCATGCAGCAGCTGCAGGGCCAGCTGGCCGGTTACGCCCCGGATACCACCGAGGAGAACCTTCAGGCCCGTTGCCGTGGTGTACTGCTGATGGCGATCTCCAACAAGAAGGGTTATCTGGTTTTGACCACCGGTAACAAGAGTGAGATGGCGGTAGGCTATTCCACTCTGTACGGGGATATGGCTGGCGGCTTTGACGTGCTCAAGGATATCCCCAAGACACTGGTGTATCAGCTGTCACGCTACCGCAATACGGTGTCGCCGGTGATTCCGCAGCGTGTGATCGACCGTCCGCCATCGGCTGAGCTGGCGCCGGACCAAACCGACCAAGACAGCCTGCCGGACTACGATGTACTGGACCGTATTCTGGAGTTGTACGTGGAGCGTGATTACTCCGCCCAGGCGATCATCGACGAAGGCTTTGAGCCTGCCGATGTGAACCGCGTTCTGCGTCTGGTGGATATCAACGAATACAAGCGTCGTCAGGCGCCGATCGGCCCGCGTGTCACCCAGCGTGGCTTTGGCCGTGATCGTCGTTATCCGATTACGTCGGGCTGGAAAGCCGGTATTTAGTACGCCTGAACGGCTAACCGCACAACCAAAAAAGGGCCTGCATCTGCAGGCCCTTTTTCGTATGGAAAGCTGAGGCTTACTGCTCAGCTTTCTCCGCAGTTTCTTCTTCGTCATCGAAGACACCGAAGGTCATGCGGCTGAACAGGGAGCGTTCCTTTTTGGCTTCTTCAGCCTTGTACTCTTCTACATCTGCACGCAGACGCTGTTCCGGCGGGATCGGGCGTGCCGGCTCAGCCTGCTCATCACCACCCAGCAGGCCGAAGCTTGCAGTCTGCAGCAGGGTCGCACCGCGCTGTTTGAACGGACGGATTTCGTAATCCGGGAAGTTCAGCTGCAGTACGTCCAGTGCATCCTTGGCGAGGTCATGCATGCCCAGCTCGGTGTAGGCTTCTGCCATGATTGCCAGGGCGTCCGGAACTGCCGGGGTCTCCTGCATGTTTTCCACCACGTAACGACCACGGTTAGCGGCAGCAACCCAGGCTTCGCGCTTCATGTAGTACGCAGCAACGTGGATCTCATGAGTCGCCAGACGGTTTTTCAGGTACTGCATACGCTTCTGGGCGTCAGGCGCGTACTGGCTGTCCGGGTAACGCTGCAGCAGAGTGGCAAAGCTCTCGAAAGAATCCAGAGCGGCACCGGGATCACGCTGGCTCACATCAATCGGCAGGTACTGCGCAATAAAGGAGCGATCCTGCTCGAATGCGGTCAGACCTTTGAGGTAGTAGGCGTAATCGATGTTGTCATGGTTCGGGTGCAGACGGATGAAGCGGTCTGCCGCAGCACTGGCAGAAGCTGGCTCAAAGTTGCGGAAGTACGCAAAGATCAATTCCAGCTGTGCCTGCTCGGAGTAGCGACCAAACGGATAGCGCGCTTCCAGCAGCTGCAGCTTTTCAACCGCCAGGTCATAGTTCTGCGAGTCAAGCGCGCTCAGCGCTTCCTCATACAGCTCCTGTTCGGGCACATCCGGGGCCACCTTTTCGTCACCGCCAAACCATGAGCAGGCGGAAAGCAGGCTAAAGAGCACTAAGGTGGCTAGGACTTTCAAGGGTCGCATGTTCATCATTCCTGATACTGGAGCCGGATTCGGCGTGAATGGCCTGATTCGGTTATACTGGCTTGAGAATTCCGGTCTATTTAACCATAACCGGAGCCCATGCCCCAACCTCCGCCGACGAAGAAATAATAGATGTCAGAACTGCTAGAACTCGATGTGCACGTCCCGGCCGAAATGTTCGGTTTGCGCCTTGATCAGGCCGCTGCCCAGCTTTTTCCGGACTACTCTCGCTCCCGTATTCAGGACTGGATCAAGGACGGAACGCTCAAGGTCGATGGTGAGACTCGTCGTCCGCGTGACAAGCTCAACGGTGGTGAGGCCATCAGTGTGCGCACTGAGCTGCCGCGCATCGAACAGCACCAGGGCGAAGCGATCCCGCTGGATATCGTGTATGAAGATGACGATATCCTGGTGATCAACAAGCCGGCAGGTCTGGTGGTACACCCAGCGGCAGGCCATGACAGCGGCACGTTGATGAATGCGCTGCTGCATCATTGCCCGAATATCGATCAGGTACCGCGTGCCGGTATCGTGCACCGTCTGGACAAGGACACCACCGGCTTGATGGTGGTAGCCAAGACCATTGCAGCGCAGACCGAACTGGTCTCCCAGCTGCAGGAACGCAGCATGGGGCGTGAGTATGAGGCGGTAGTACACGGCGTAATGACTGGCGGTGGCTGTGTGGACGAACCCATGGGGCGCCACAGCAAGAACCGTCAGAAGATGGCCGTGGTTGGCTTGGGCAAGGAAGCGGTGACGCATTACCGCGTGCTGGAAAAGTTCCGTGCTCACACCCATATCCGTCTGAAGCTGGAAACCGGCCGTACGCACCAGATCCGCGTACACATGTCACACATCAACTATCCGCTGATCGGTGATCAGCTTTACGGCGGGCGTTTCCGTCTGCCTAAAGGCTGCCGTGCCAGCATGGAAAAAGTGCTGCGCAACTTCCGTCGTCAGGCACTGCATGCCAAACGTTTGGAACTCTGGCATCCGACCACCGGCGAGCTGGTCTCCTGGGAAATTGATCTGCCCGAAGATATGCAGCAGCTGCTGGCCGTACTGAAAAGGGATGCTCAGGAGTATGACTACGAGCTATGAAGCTGATTCGGCCGCACCATCCTCTTGCACCTGGAATACAGGCGCTGACGACCACCCGTGAGGGCGGTACAAGTCAGGCACCTTGGGACAGTCTTAATCTGGGTGATCATGTTGATGATGACCCCAGGGCTGTCGCGGAGAATCGTCGACGTCTGCAGGAAGAACTAGCCATTGGGCAGCCCCAGTGGCTGACGCAGGTGCATGGAGTTGCAGTCGTCCAGGCACGAAGCGATGGTATTGTTCGAGAAGCAGATGCCTGTTGGACACGTACGCCGGGTGTAGTGTGCACCGTCATGACGGCCGATTGTCTGCCGGTGCTGTTTGCTTCGAATGACGGCAAGCAGGTGGCAGCGGCGCACGCCGGCTGGCGCGGGCTGCTTAACGGCGTACTTGAAGCGACGCTGGGCACCTTCGATCAGCCAGCCGAAGTGAATGCCTGGATGGGACCGGCCATTGGCCCCCTGGCATTTGAAGTAGGCCCTGAGGTACGAGCGGCCTTTATGGCGCATACAGCGGAAGCTGAAATCTGCTTCCAGCCTTCGCCGATGCACTCTGATCGCTGGTTGGCGAATATCTACATGCTGGCCGAGCAGCGTCTACGCGCTGCTGGTGTCACGAACATCAGCGGCGGCGATTACTGCACGTTTAGTCAACAGTCGCAGTTCTTCTCCTATCGCCGCGAGAGCCGCACCGGCCGTATGGCCAGCCTGATCTGGATCGAATAATCCAATAGAAAGCACCGGCCACACTTAGAGTGTAACCGGTGCTTTCTATTGCCCCTCAAGTGTTAACGGCGGTTCCAGTAACGGTCGTCGGAACGCTTGTAGTGCTTGTCCCAATGCTTCTTATGACCCTTGGCCTTGCCGGGGTGATAGTGCTCGATCACCACATAGCGGGGACGATCGTTAGAGTAATAATGACGCTCAACGATACGGACACTGCGATGACGGTCCCTGTCATAGCGGCGGCGATCATCATGTCTGCGGCGGTCATCATAACGATGGCGATCATCATAGCGACGATCATCGTAGCGGCGTTTGTCATGGCCATCGGTATTCACCGCAACACCCACTGCTGCCCCGATGGTGGAGCCGACAACAGCACCATCACGGCCTCCAATCTCGGCGCCAATGGCACCGCCAATGGCTGCACCGACTGCGCCACCAATCGCGGACTCAACCACGACATCCCGCGCCATGGCACTGGTTGGCAGCAGGGCCGCCAGAGCCAGTGAAAGAATGAACTTGTTCATAGGACTCTCCTCATCTGCTGAAGGGTCGGGCGTCCCTGTCCAACCGCGCTGTTTCAACTCTATGAGACACCTGCGCAGCTGAATTCAATATTAAATGGCAGCCATGATCAGAGGGCCTGCGGGTAAAGTTGTGTAAAGCTTAATCAGCAGCGCCCTTTCTTCGCCTGGCCCGGCGGACAGAAGCTGGAGTGGCTGCGACGCTCGCGGTAGTGGTCATCACGATAGCGGCGATCCTCACGTTCGTAGTAGCGACGGTCACGTTTGTCTTCATACTCGCGCGTATTCACAGACGTACCCACAGCAGCACCGATGCCGGAACCTACAATAGCGCCTTCACGACCACCCAGCTCGGCACCCACGGCACCGCCCAGCGCGCCACCTACAGCACCGCCAATGGCTGAATCCAGAGTCAGGTTATCGGCGGCTGCAAAGCCGGGCAGCAGTGCCAGAGTGGCAATGGCGATGGTCATCTTGTTCATATCAATCCTCCTGCCCCAAGGGCGTTTTTCTGGTGTCTATGAAACAACAGAGCAACTGAATCCGGTCTTAAAGTGGGTGCAGGAGGGCAGGCACAAGAGAGAGGCAAGATAAACCTGTCTTGAATCAGTTGATGCTAATTTAATCAGTCGGGTGACTTGAAGCGTCCGTGAATGCCCCTATTTATAGTGTTAATAGAAACTGCCCAAGTGTCTGACTGAGTGTGTTGGACCCAAGGCACAGAGAGATCCACAGGAGACCTCATGCGACCCGACAAATTCACCTCACGACTTCAGGAAGCCCTGTCCGATGCCCAGTCACTGGCGATCGGCAAGGATCACAACATGATGGAGCCCATTCACCTGCTGGCAGCTTTCCTGCAACAGCAGAACGGCTCGGTTGCACCTCTGTTGCGCCAGGCGGGCGCTGACCGCATGACGCTGACCACCAAGGTCGGCGAAGCGCTGGACAAGCTGCCGGTGGTGAGCAGCCCGGATGGCGAAATCCGCCTGTCGCAGAACATGGCGCGTCTGTTCAACCTGACCGACAAGCTGGCGCAGCAGCGTGGCGACCAGTACATCGCCAGCGAACTGATCTTGCTGGCCATGCTGGATGACAAGAGCGACGCCGGCAAAGTATTGAAAGAATGCGGCGTGAGCCGTCAGTCACTGGAAACCGCCATCAACAACATGCGTGGAGGCGACAGCGTGGACGATCCCAACGCGGAAGAAACCCGTCAGGCGTTGAACAAATACTGCATCGACATGACCGAGCGTGCCGAGTCCGGCAAGCTGGACCCGGTGATCGGCCGTGACGACGAGATCCGCCGTACCATCCAGGTCCTGCAGCGTCGTACCAAGAACAACCCGGTCCTGATCGGTGAACCCGGTGTGGGTAAAACCGCCATCGTTGAAGGGCTGGCGCAGCGTATCGTTAATGGCGAAGTGCCCGAAGGCCTCAAGCGCAAGAAAGTGTTGTCGCTGGATATGGGCGCGCTGATTGCCGGTGCCAAGTTCCGCGGTGAATTCGAAGAGCGTCTGAAGGCGGTGCTCAACGAACTGGCCAAACAGGAAGGACAGGTGATTCTGTTCATCGACGAGCTGCACACCATGGTCGGCGCCGGTAAGGGCGAGGGTGCCATGGATGCGGGCAACATGCTCAAGCCGGCATTGGCCCGTGGCGAACTGCACTGCGTGGGTGCCACCACGCTGGACGAGTATCGCCAGTACGTGGAGAAAGATGCTGCCCTGGAACGTCGTTTCCAGAAGGTGATCGTGGATGAGCCGTCTGAAGAAGACACCATCGCCATCCTGCGTGGCCTCAAGGAGCGTTACGAGATTCACCACGGCGTGGATATCACCGACTCCGCCATTATCGCAGCGGCCAAGCTGAGTCAGCGCTACATCACAGACCGTCAGCTGCCGGACAAGGCGATCGATCTGATCGACGAAGCCGGTTCGCGTATCCGTATGGAGATGGACTCCAAGCCGGAAGAGATGGACCGTCTCGACCGTCGTTTGATCCAGCTGAAGATGGAACGCGAAGCGCTGAAGAAAGAGAAAGACGAAGCCACGCGCAAGCGTCTGGCCGAGCTGGAACAGACCATCAGCACGCTGGAGAAAGAGTACGCCGACTTCGAAGAGGTCTGGAAAGCCGAGAAAGCCAGCGTGCAAGGCTCTCAGCAGATCAAGGAGCAGCTGGATCAGGCCCGTGTCGAGATGGAACAGGCCCGTCGTGCCGGTGATCTGGCCAAGATGTCCGAGCTGCAGTACGGCAAGATTCCTGAGCTGGAAAAACAGCTGCAGGTGGCCGACAACAGTGCTCAGCAAGCGGAAGAACACACGCTGCTGCGCAACAGAGTAACCGAAGAAGAGGTGGCCGAGGTCGTCTCCCGCTGGACCGGTATTCCAGTTAATAAAATGCTGGAAGGCGAGCGCGAAAAACTGCTGCGTATGGAAGATGCGTTGCACAAACGTGTCGTCGGTCAGAGCGAAGCGGTAGTGGCCGTATCCAACGCCGTGCGCCGTTCCCGCGCCGGTCTGTCGGACCCCAACCGCCCCAACGGTTCTTTCCTGTTCCTCGGCCCAACCGGGGTGGGTAAAACCGAGCTGTGTAAAACCCTGGCCAGCTTCCTGTTTGATACCGAGGAAGCGCTGGTGCGCATCGACATGTCCGAGTTCATGGAGAAACATTCGGTCGCCCGTCTTATCGGTGCACCTCCGGGCTACGTGGGTTACGAAGAGGGCGGTTACCTGACCGAAGCCGTGCGCCGCAAACCGTACTCGGTATTGCTGCTGGATGAGGTGGAAAAAGCGCATCCGGATGTATTCAACATCCTGCTGCAGGTTCTGGAAGATGGTCGCCTGACCGATGGTCAGGGCCGTACCGTGGATTTCCGCAATACCATCGTGGTGATGACCTCCAACCTGGGGTCTGACCTGATCCAAAACTACAGCGATGATGACGACTACAACCTGATGAAGTCGGCAGTGATGGAAGCCGTGGGCACCCACTTCCGTCCCGAGGTGATCAACCGTATTGACGAGGTGGTGGTGTTCCATAGCCTGCGCAAGGAACAGGTGGCCGGTATTGCCGAGATCCAGCTGGAACGTCTGCGCCGTCGTCTGGCCGAGCGTGAGTTGAGCATCAAGCTGACCAGTACCGCCATGGATAAGCTGGTGGAAGTGGGCTTCGAGCCGATTTACGGGGCGCGTCCGCTGAAGCGAGCCATTCAGCAGTGGATCGAAAACCCGCTGGCGCAGCGGTTGCTGGCTGGTGAGTATGAGCCGGAGACAGAGATTGTGGTGGATGTTGAAGCAGGGGAATTTGTATTCAGGTAATGGGTACCTGAGGTGAACCCTTGTTGTGAGTGAAGGCCTGCCGGGAGTTCGGTGGGCCTTTTTTGTTTTTGTAGGTGGGTTCTGGTTTCGCCCTGAAGGGCGAGTATCTTTTCTTTGTTTGCCCAAAGAATACCCAGAGGGCACAGACGAAGCTAACCAAAAGAAAGGGCACCCCCGCGGAGCAGGCCTTCGGCTGCCCTGCGCTTCTCGCCTGAAAGGGCATGGCCGAAAACTCGCTGCTTTGCAGCTCAAACACTTCGGCCTCTTGGACCCTTTCAGTCTGCGATGCTCGGCTGCTCCGTAGGGGCGGGAATGGGTGCCAGTAGTAAGTTTGAAGGGTGTTTTTTGTTCGTGGCGTCTGGTTTGTATACGTGCCAAAATTGTTCGATATGTGTACAAGAGGTTTATCTATGAACTTCCAGCAAATTGAAGATGAAGCGCTGCATCTTTCAAAGGAAGAGCGCGCCCAGTTAGTTCAGAAGCTGGTGCTCAGCCTTGAGTCACCCTCGGAGGAGGAGCTGAAAGCTGATTGGTTGCTAGAAGCCCGGCGCAGAGCTGAAGAGTTGGATAATGGCTCGGTCCAGGCGGTGTCTGCTGACGAGGTTATGAGAAAGGCCAGAGCACTGATTAAATGAACTATACCTTTCACCCGGCAGCGGAAGCCGAGTTACTGGAGTCAGTCGGTTACTATGAATTGAAAGTCTCTGGTTTGGGTGGTGCCTTGATAGAGGAATTTGAGGCCCTGGCCCGTCTGATTGGTCAGTCCCCCAAAGGCTGGCAGGTACAATTGCAGCCCGATATCCGCAGCGCGCCGCTTCACCGGTTTCCACTATCCATCATCTACCGCGAGATGGCTGACGAATTTCAGATTCTGGCCATCGCTCATCACCGTCGTCGCCCGCAATACTGGCTTGGCAGGCTTTAACTAACTGTGCCTTGAACACCCAGTTGGGGATTTTACTTAGGTTGGGTGGTCACCCGCAGAGTCACTGGCTATAGTGTTGGGAATGGATGACAGGGAGTACCGTGCTGATTATGGGTTCGAGCACGGTTGCGGTCAGCATGTAATGAAGGAGTATTAGGGATGGTTTCACCTCGTCACATTTTTCCTCTGATGTTCTTCTCGTTGCCTGTGCCCGTCGTACCGGGCTGAGCGCGTTTCTGTCGAGAGGATATACTTTTTTGTTTCTTATCTGAAAGTTAAAACCTTATCTATCAGCGGGTTGCATGATATAGAAGAAATAAAAAGGTATACCCGATAATAATTATTATAGGTCGCAGAGCGCATTAACAGTCTTTTATGCGCTCAGTGAAATTAACTAAATCCGTCCAATCATTATGGATGTATTATGAATAATCAGGAAGTACCAAATATTGACGGAAAGCTTGCTTACCTAAAACCTCGGGGTGATAAGTGGGAATCATTATGTGAGGATTCATTTTTAGCTCTTCTTCCAGAACCAGAAACTAGGGCTTTAAGTGAAGAGGAAAAAGGCAAGCTAGAGCAAAATAAGCAGCATATAAACGATGTTTTATTAAAGTCATTGCAATTACCTAATTTATCTTTCTTTGCGGGTAGTGGAACTTCTCTTGCTGAGGTCAATGGCCCTAGCATGTGGGATCTATGGAAAAAGTCGATGCTAAAATATCCCAATGCAGAAAAAACAGATGAAGACTTTGGTGTGCCTACAACGGAAGCGTTAGCTACATTAGATAAAGTAAGATATTCAGAATTAGAAAACCCCAATATTGAACATTTTTTATCACAATGTGATGCCTATCTTTTATTTAATGAGGATGAAGAAGTTGATATTTTCTTAAATCAAGTTAAAAAAACGATATTACATGAATGTTCATCATTTATAGATAAAGAAGAAAGTGATATATCTAGCTACCAAAGTCTTTTGCAAAAGTTAGCAAGAAGAAGAGTTCGAGACCCGCGGCTAAAAGTATTCACTACAAACTATGACATGTGCTTTGAAACTGCCGCGTCAGATCTTGGAATGATGATAGTTGATGGTTTTTCTTATACACGTAATCGAAAATTTGATGGAAAGTATTTTAATTACGATGTTGTTAGAAGGGAAAGTGATAACCATGAGTTTGTGGAAGGAATAGTACAGCTTTACAAACTACATGGCTCTGTAAGCTGGGAAAGAAGAGGAAGTAGTGTATATGAAACGAATGCACCATCGCCTGAAAATGCAGTATTAATTTACCCTGCGAAAGGAAAGTACCAACAAGCCTTCATACAACCTCACCTTGAGCTTCTATCAAGATTTTTAGAGTCTTTAAGACAGCCTAATTCGTGTTTAATTATGGCAGGGTTTGGTTTTAATGATGATCATCTTTCTGAGCCTATAATATCGTCTATAAAATCAAATTCGAGTCTAAAATTAATTATTGCTGATTATAAAGCAGCCTCTAATATCAAGAATCCGACTAAAGAAACCAGTCCTTACTGGAAAGAGCTTTCTGAATTAGCCTCTCAAGGTTATGACATACATTTTATTAATGGTAGCTTTTCAGAATTTGTGTCAATTATTCCACACCTAAGAGCCCTTACTCCTGCTGATCAGTTAGCAAAAGCAGTTAAGGCAGCCGGAAGATAAAATGGACTTAAATTTACAATTCACAGAAAACGGAATTCTTAGCAACCGACTTAAAGTCGGTGTTGTTTCGTCAGTATCTGCCCAAGGTATTAAAATCAATCTGGCTCATTCAGGTGATGTGAGCGGTAGTTATGTTGATGGAAGTAGGTACGGACGAGGAGAAGTGGGTGAACTTCTTTTGATTGAAGGGCAACAATCGATTTTACTGGGCCGCTTAACAGAAGTGAGATTACCTGATAGAGATCGAACAGAATTGTCGCAAGATTTTGAGGGCTCTGCCAAGCTTGATGCTATCGGATTCGTACAATTGTTGGGTTCAATTAATATTGAACAGTTAAAAATACAAGCAGGTATCATTTCTTACCCTAGGCTTGGGGATCGGGTATTTTCAGCTCCGGCTGAATTAATATCCGCTTTGCCTGAACTTATGATCAGCGGTGTAACAGATTCAGGAAGTACTAAAGTAACACTGGAGATTGGTGAGATTACCGGAGAGACTGGAAGCAAAATACGTGTAACCCCCGAAAAACTTTTTGGACGCCACTGCGCTATCCTAGGATCTACTGGTGGTGGAAAAAGCTGGACTACAGCGAAATTAATTGAAGAATGTGCAAAATATAACAACTCTAAAATTATTGTTATTGATGCAACTAGTGAATATCGTACTCTTAATAACACATATACCTCACATTATCATATTAGTTCCCCGCTCTATAAAAACGAAGCTTCTACAGAACTTTGCATACCGCCAACAGATTTTTTGGAGTCAGATTTTTTAGCTATTTTTGACCCTTCAGGAAAAGTGCAAGGACCAAAGCTTAAGGAAGCTATTAAAAGTCTTAGATTAGCAAAGCTTGCACCAGAATTATTTCCTGCTGGATTTGTTGAGAAAATAAATCAAAGTAAAGCACTATATCGACAAGCCATGAATAAGGACGGTAATTCAAAACTTGTAGATAGCCCTTCTCAAGAGTTTGATGTTACTAAGTTGATCAAACAACTTGTTCAAGAGTGTTGCTGGGATAACGGTGATAGCTGGGGAAAAGAAAGCAACGATTTGGGCTATTGCTCATCTCTATTAACAAGAATACAGGCCGTAATCCACTCGCCTTCGCTTGAAGCTGTTTTTAAAAATAATGGTGTATCAAATCTTGAGGAATCGCTCAAAAATTTTATTGATGGTAATAGCAGGGTATTTAGACTCTGTTTAAGTGACGTTAGTTATGAATTCTATGCTAGGGAGGTATTAGCTAATGTTATAGGTCGAAAATTGCTGTCATTTGCTAGGAAGGAAGCTTTTAGAGATAAGCCGGTATTAGTAATTGTTGATGAGGCACATAACTTTCTCGGAAAAAGAGTGGGGGCAGAAGATCACTCTACAAAACTTGATGCTTTTGAAATGATAGCGAAGGAAGGCCGAAAGTACGGTTTGAATATATGCCTAACTACTCAAAGGCCTCGGGATATAACGGAGGGGGTACTTAGTCAAATGGGTACTTTATTGGTTCATAGGTTAACAAATGATAGAGATAGGGAGGTTGTTGAGAGGGCGTGTGGAGAAATAGACCGCTCAGCGGCATCTTTCTTGCCAAATTTAAAACAAGGTGAAGTGGCATTAGTTGGCGTTGACTTTCCAATACCAATGACAATACAAATTGATAAGCCAATATATCCTCCGAAATCAGATGGCCCAAGCTTTCAAGATATATGGGGAGATTGAATGGAGCTGAAAGCGTATAAAAAGCAGCAGCAACGGACCGTCAAACCTGTCACTTAATTTGCTTCGCAAATACGTGTCAGATTTGCCAGCCCCTGTGCGCGGCGTTAGGCATCCGAGTTACCCACGAACAATAGACACCTTCTATAGTTAGGTCGACTTACTTCGATTTTGCGAAACGCCACCAATCTAATATGGAAAATCTCATGAAAGGAAAATGCTTGTGCGGTTCTATTGAAGTTGTAGCGGATACCCAAACTAAAGTTGGGCTCTGCCACTGCTCAATGTGCAGACGCTGGTCGGGTGGTCCCATGTTTGCTGTTCATTGTGGTCCGAACGTTGAGTTTAAAGGAAGCGAGCCAGCAACCTACCAGTCTTCCGATTGGGCGGAGCGTGGCTTTTGCCGCCAGTGCGGCACACATCTCTTCTATCATTTGTTGCCCAGTAATGAGTACATCCTGCCCGCTGGATTATTCCAGGACGAGCAATTCGAACTGGACAGTCAGATCTTCGTTGATGAGAAGCCGTCGTTTTACGAGTTGAAGAACCAGACAAAGAATATGACAGGGCAAGAAGTCTTCGAGCTCTTTGCTTCAAAAGAATAAGGTCCGTTGCTGACCTTATTCTGCATGCTTGTGTGATGGGGCTAGGGCTTCTAATAGAGCATGCCTGGGAATGGCGTGTCTGGATTGCAGGTTAGTTGGAAGTAAAGTAATAGAACACGCTTATAGTCAGGCTGTCTCCTGACAGGGAAAGGATTATCGAAATGGACTTTACCTTACTGGTTACCCAGTTATTCACTGGCTTCTGGTATCTAATACCCCTTTTTATACTGGCAGTTCTCATCAAGTCGCCCTGGTTCAAAGGCGTCATGGGCGAATTCCTCGTCAATTTTTCAACCAGACACTTCCTGGATAAAGACACCTATCGGCTGATCAAGAACGTCACCCTTCCTTCTGGAGAGGGCACTACGCAGATTGATCATGTGATTGTGTCGGTGTACGGCGTATTCGTCGTTGAGACGAAGAACATGAAAGGCTGGATTTTTGGTGGTGCTAATCAGAAGCAGTGGACGCAGAAGATCTTCAAGCACTCACAGAAGTTTCAGAACCCGCTGCATCAAAACTACAAGCATGTGAAAGCCCTGCAGGAATTGCTGGGGCTGGAAAGCGAGCAGTTGCATTCTGTGGTGGTGTTTGTCGGGGACAGTACCTTCAAAACTCCGATGCCGGATAACGTCACCCGTGGTTTGGGCTATGTGAAGTACATTAAATCCAGGACTGAACCGCTGCTGTCTGAGGAGCAGGTGGCCATGATTGTTCAGCAGATAGAATCAGGACGATATCCGCGTACTTTTGCTACCCACCGTCAGCATGCGAAACACGTTAAAAGCATTGTTGAAGCTAAAGAGGCTAAGGACGATGCAGTTGCCTGTCCCAAGTGCGGCAGTGATATGGTGCTACGAGAGGCCAGGCGAGGTGAGAACAAGGGGCAGCAGTTCTGGGGCTGCTCGAAGTTTCCTTCATGCCGTGGGGTGGTTAAAGCCAGCTGAAGCGCCCTGTGGATAATTGGCAGACGTTAGCTTTTTAGCACTGAATAAGGAGATCAACGTGCAACTGTTCGAAACGGAAAGGCTGATCGTCAGGCACTTAACCCATGAAGATGTCCCTGCGCTGACTGAGATACTGAGCGACCCAGAGGTGATGAAGTACTCACTTCGTGGTGTCTGCGATGAAGAGGCTACGCGTCAATTCATAGACTGGTGCCTCCAGTGTTACGAATCCTATGGCGTAGGGCCTTGGGCGCTGATTGAGAAGGGAACAGGTACGTTGATAGGCTTCTGCGGCGTAGGCCCTGAGCTGGTGGATGATGTAGAAGAAACGAACCTGGGTTACCGGTTGGCGCAACGATACTGGAATCAGGGATTTGCCACTGAGGCAGCTCGGGGTGTTTTGCGCTATGTCTTCGAGCAAAAGCACTCTGAGTCGGTGGTGGTCATCATCGAACCTGAGCATCTGGCGTCTGTTCGTGTCACTGAAAAATCGGGGTTCAGTGATTACAAAACTCAAGAGTTTCATGGCAGGCCGGTGCGTATTTACCGTATGTCTCGCAAAGGCTGGGAACAGCAATGTCAGAGTGATTAGTGTGTCAGGTGGTTTCTGTCATGCTTTATGAAGCTTCGGGTTGTAACTGTTCTCAAAGCCGGATTGCAAACTACACTTTAATGATCGTGTGAAACGCTATTAATTCAGGAGGCCTGATGAGTTATTACTCTCAAGACATCTTCTAGGTATTCACAAACCTGGGAGATAAGAATGTCTGATAAAAACAAAGCAAAAGACCGTGATGAAAGTGGTCGTATAAAAAGGAGGTACACTCGTAATCATAAACGGCTGAAGTTCGACTCTGCCCCCAAGGGGTGGGTGAATTTGTTCATGACACGTCCGAGGCGGCGCATCGAAAAAGAGTTATGCCGTCGTTCGGTACGCATGCAAGCCGAGGGCTGTGAGTGTGTTTTCCCTTTGGGAAACCACAAGCCCCATATTTATTATCTGTGAGTTCTGAATTTTTATTTTTTGCAACGCATGGTGGCTTCTACTATGCGTTGTTGACGCACCTTAATAGCATCTGGTTACAAAAGGATTTGTAATGAATATAAAACTGGGAATAAGTGTATTTGGATGGCTGGTCTACATAATAGTTGCTGCCATCACGCTCGATTCTGTCATTACCAGCTACCGAGAAACATCCACAATTGAGTGGCTGCCACTGGCTGTGACTGTCGGTTGCGGTATCTTCGGGCTGTTCATTCAATGGCTGCCTGACAGTGGCAGGAGCGGAGGCTCGGGCGGAGCTAATGGCGTGATTCCACCCTCAAGTGGCTGGGGCTCAGATGGTGGCTGTGATGGTGGCTCAGGTGGCGGTTGCTAATGGGAAACGGAGAGTGGGATTTAATTCCGCTTCTTTTGTCCCGCCCCACAGAACCGAATAGACTTAGCAGCACACACATCAACGGATACTCCCTATGAGCCAGCAACAGCCCAATAACCCCCTGCACGGACTGACCCTGGAGAAGATTCTCACCCGGCTGGTCGAACATTATGGCTGGGATGGCCTCTACGATGAGATCAATGTGAACTGCTTCTATAACGAGCCGTCGATCAAATCGTCACTGAAGTTCCTGCGCAAAACCCAGTGGGCTCGGGACAAGGTGGAAGCGCTTTATCTGCAGACCTTCAACTGATTGCTAGTATGGCTGATATGCAGATCGAGGTTTTTGCAGAGCATTACCGTCAGGCGTTGATCGCGCTCTGGACCGAGTGTGGGCTGGTGGTGCCGCAGAATGATCCCAATAAGGATATCGACCGCAAGCTTCAGGTGGGGGCCGATCTGCTCCTGCTGGGCGTGCTGGATGGCGAAGTGGTTGCGTCGGTGATGGGCGGTTATGAAGGTCATCGTGGCTGGATCAATTACCTGGCGGTAAAACCTTCGCATCAGCGCAAAGGCTATGGGCAGGCGATGATGGCAGCGGTGGAAACCCGGTTACGCGAGAAGGGCTGTCCCAAGATTAACCTTCAGGTGCGCAGTACCAACACGGCGGTGATCGCCTTTTACGATGCGCTGGGTTACGGCAACGATAATGTGGTCGGACTGGGTAAGCGGTTGGAGTCTGATCGATAAAACCTGTTCTATTCCTGTGTCAGCTTAGTCTGAGCGTTCTATTCTTTGTGCAGGTCATCTGAGAGATCGAAATGAACATGTACACCAAAGCGGCTGCCGCATTTGTCTGTTTGCTTCCGGCGATGCTCTTTGCACAAACCGAAACACTGGCAGAGCCTCAGGCTCCAGCACCGGCGCAATATGTGAATGTCACTGTCGAGATTCAGGGGCTTGATGAGTCGGTTGGTCTGCTGAAAGAAGCGGCGGGTTCGTTGGCGCAGACCATGAAAGAGTTGAAGGAGCGTAAAGGGGATCTGAGCTCCGAGGATCTGGCTCGAATCGAGCGCATCGCCAGCAGCATGGAAGCGGTGACAGCACGGATTGATCACACCCTGGATAATGCCGGTAACAATATCGAGAAGGCCAGGGCACCCACGGTGAGCCTGGTGTCGGATATTGTGAAGGAAACCAAAGCCGAAGCGATCGATCCGGTGATTGTCTCCGTGCAGGAAACGGTGGCGGAGTCGATCAATCAGGTCAAATGGGGCCTGATCTATGTGGGTCTGTTGCTGCTGTTCGGGCTGTCGGTGTTCGGCTTCTTCATGTTCAAGTCACTGATGCAGATACGTAATATCACTGCCAGTGCCCGTGATGCCTTCTCCCGTGGCGAGTTTACCTTCCGGCTGAAAGATGGGCCTGATCCTGTGGCAGAGTCTGACGCCCTGCCCAGACCTGTAGATAAAACAACCTCTTCTGAGTGAGGCAGATAAGCCTGTTGATGACTATACCGATTAAAGATACCTCTACTGACGTTGCCTGCTCGAACTGCAAAGCCTGCTGCTGCCGTCTGGAGGTGTTGATTATCTGCGATGCGCCCGTGCCGGAAAAATTCATCTCGCGGGATGAATACGGCGGCGAGACGATGCTGAGGCTGGACGATGGCTGGTGTGCCGCCTTGGACAGGGACACCTTTATGTGCACGATTTACGAAAACAGGCCCTGGATTTGCCGTGAATTCGAAATGGGTTCTTACGAGTGTATTGAGGAACGCACCGTCTGCCTGTAAACCTGATTTCAGGCGCTCTGTATGGGAGTTTGATAACATCTGCACATCACCAGTCATCATCATGATAGGACTGGATTAACAAGATCAGGATCTGTTTTGGATAATAATGATGTTTTCCGCCGTTTACGGTATGCGCTGGATTTGAAAGACCATGCGATGACCGATGTATTTGCGCAGGCTGATGTTGAGGTAAAAGTCGCGCAAGTCAGTGGCTGGCTGAAGAAAGACGATGATGAAAAGTTCATCAAAATGAGCGACCGAGACTTGGCCGTGTTTTTGAATGGGTTGATCAACCTTAAGCGTGGCAAGCGTGAGGGTGAACAGCCTGCGCCGGAAGAACGGCTGAACAATAATCTGATTCTTCAAAAGCTGCGCATCGCGCTGAACTTGAAAACTGAAGACATTATCGATATCTGCAAGCTGGCCAAATTTGGTTTGAGCAAGCCTGAGTTGAGTGCGTTTTTCCGTAAGCCCGGCAGTCGAAATTATCGTCTATGTAAGGACCAGATCCTGCGGTATTTTCTGATGGGGCTACAGCTTCATCTACGCCCTGCCAACACTGACGAAAAACAGTAACGGGCAACCGTGACAAAAGCCCTGTGCAAACAGGGTTGAGGCCGCTGGTTTGAACCCCGCACCTTGTCTTGGTAACTGCCGAGACAGGGTGATGTTTAAGTAATATGAGTGTTCCCTTATGGTGCTTTGCGCTTTTTTGGTGCATTAAGTTGCACCGATTCTTCCGGCTTGTCACGTCCGATGATTCTGTGCCGGTAAGTCCTTCTTCTCCCCAGCCGCCTGCTGATCAGCTTTCCGACATTTTTCGCGGTTATTACGGTAGCTGGATTTTTTTTGGGCAAGCTTATTGCATAGGTTTTTCTATCGAGTGCTTTAAGCAGGATAGGATTTATTAAATCCATGCAGTTTTCGTCCGTCCATGGAAGTGCAAAGCACACCTTGATTGATTCCTTACATGTGAAGGTGGAGCAATGAATTTTACTCTCAAGCAGCTCAGATATTTTGTGTTGGCCGGTGAGCACAGCAGCGTCACCAAGGCTGCGGAGATGATGTACGTGTCCCAGCCTTCCATCTCGTCTGCGATCCATCATCTGGAAAATGTGACGGGCCTGCAGCTGTTTATCCGCCACCATGCTCAGGGTCTGACTCTGACATCTCAGGGCTGGCAGTTTTATCGCAAGGCCAAGAATCTGCTCAAGGAAGCCGATGAGTTGGCTCTGTTTGCCAACAGCCTGGGTAAGGATGTGACCGGTAACCTGAACCTGGTGGGCTTCCCGACGTTCACCTCAATGATGATGCCCAGCATCCTTAAGCAGTTTGTGGAGCGTTATCCGGATGTGAGCGTGAACTGTGATGAAATGCATCAACGTGACCTGATTCAGGGACTGCTCAACAGTGACTACGAGTTGGCGATCACCTATGACATGCAGCTGCCGGATGCGATTGAATTCACCCCACTGATGTCGCTACCGCCCTATGCGGTGGTGAGTCAGGATCACCCGCTGGCGGATCGGGAGACAGTATCACTGAAAGAGTTGGCAGACCTGCCGATGGTGATGCTCGACTGGCCCATGAGCCGAGAGTACTTCAACTCCCTGTTCCTGAGTCAGGGGCTGGAAGCCAACTGTGCCTACAAGGCACATTCGCTGGGCATGGTGCGTGGCATGGTGGCTAATGGCTTCGGCTACTCGCTCTTTAATAACCCGGCAGTCAGCAACGTTGCGCTGGATGGCACGGAGTTTGTGACGCTCAAGCTGGAAGAGGAGCTGATGCCGCTGAATATGGGCGTGGCTCGACTGGCGCAGTCACGTCTGACACCCGCAGGTAATGCCTTTGTAGAGATGCTGCAGAGCTATGCCGATCAGTTGGTTGGTGATAACGGCATTGAGGCCCGCAAACTGGCTTCCTGATGCATTAATAACTCTGCACGTCTGAAAAGCACCTCCTGGAAGGTGCTTTGTGCGTTTTGGGCCGCTGGTCTGCAGCTGCGGCCTCAGGAAATATCACCGTTTTCGTCTGCTGTGCAGACTCGCCAGGAAAGGCGAAAAAAGGAGCCCTTTGCGGGCTCCTGAAGGGGAGATGAATCAGAACGTGCGGGAAACAGTCAGCACCAGGGTGTTATCGCTGCGGAACAGGCCGCTGTTGGTCTCTTCTGTCTTGTCGATGCTGTTGAACAGGTAGGCAACAGACAGGTCCAGTCCCGCCAGGCTGCCAGACAGGCCGATGGAATAGTCCTCGTAGTCGTTGATATCGGCATTGCCCCAGTAA
Source organism: Marinobacterium sp. (assembly GCA_048264005.1). Lineage (GTDB taxonomy): Bacteria > Pseudomonadota > Gammaproteobacteria > Pseudomonadales > Balneatricaceae > Marinobacterium. The sequence continues at coordinate 62,238 of JBLXDP010000010.1, read as the reverse complement.
TTACCAAAGCTGTGACCGGCATGCAGGTCCAGACTGATGCCTTTGGGCAGCGGCTGGCTGTAGCCAACGCCGATGTACTGACCGGACTCACCGGTATTGAAGTAATCGTCGGCATAGCCGTAGGTCAGGCTGGCGTTGCCGTAGTAGAGATTCAGGTTGAGCTGGCCATAGTCGCCGTCATAGGCGTCATATCCGGGGTAGCTGTACCAGGCCAGATTAACATCGTAGCTGAGGTCATCGGTGAGGCTGTTGCCGTAACCGACGTAGTAATCGATTTCCAGATTGGCATCGTCACCGAAATCCACGTTGCTGCCCCAGATACCCGCATAAATACCGCTATCGAAGGCAACATCCAGGCTGCCCTGGACTGCGCCATCACCGGCCGTTTGAGAGATGCCGTGGAAGCGGTAGTCATTGGTGAAGCTGATGGTGCCGGAGGTTTCTGCTGCGTACAGCTGAGTGGTAGTCAGTGCGGTGATCAGACCAAACAGTACTTTTTTCATTTACTACATACTCCTGAAGTGCATTGATTTATTGGGGTTTTCTGCATTTCTCAGTACCAAGGCGTGGGGGAACCGGCAGCAGGAGGGGGGCGGTTGCTGCAGGGAGCTACTGAACGGAGTTCAGCGGCGTGGTGCTTTATAGTTATGAATCAATCAGGTGCTTTCGTTGTTACCCAAGGGAGCCGCAGCAGTTCCTGGTAGCACCCCAGCACAGGCAGGGGCGCAACCAGGTTTCACCGGGCAACCAGGCTTATTCGTCGCCGGGTACGCCGTAGCTTTCGGCGTTGTCCGGGTCCTTGGCGCGGGTGATGTAGGCCTGCATCTGCGGCTGGTAGTTATGCCATACCATGCGCAGTTCGCTGATCGGGTCGATATGCCAGTCAACGCGCAAATCCACCACCGGCCACTGTGGCTCGGCGCACATCAGCAGTCCGGCAGAATGTACCGGACCCAGCTCACCGCCCGCTGCCAGGCCTGCTTCCAGTGCCTGCAGCAGACGTTCTGCCAGGTGACCATTGCTGGCTTCAAAGGCTTTGACCATCGCGGCCGGTACGCCTTCGTTTTCCAGCAGGTTACCCATGGCGATGCAGTTGTTGCCTACCGCAGTTGCGTTCAGGCCCAGAGCCTTCTCACCGCTGAAGGTTGCACCCTCGCCCTTATTGTTGAGCACACCCAGCTGACGCCAGCGCACGTCGGCATCCGCCGCACCCATGGCCGACAGCGCCTGTTCGGGTGTCATACCCTTGGCCAGCAACTCCAGGCCCAGCGGGCCCAGATCCGGGTTGGTGACGTTCTGGGTCAGGGCGACACCGGTGCCGCTGCCAACAAAGGCACAACGGCTGGTGACACAGATGCTGGAGGAGCTGATTGCACAGCCCAGCATGCCTGTTTCCGGACAGAAGCCGGCTACTGAAAACGTCATGAGGACTCCTTATTCGTCGTCGGGAATAACAGCGATGACATCGATTTCCATCAGCCATTCAGGCTGAGCCAGACCGGCTACGACCAGACCAGTGGAGATCGGGTAAACGCCTTTCAGCCATTTGCCCACTTCACGGTAAACCGGCTCGCGAAAACGCGGATCGGTGATGTACGTCGTGGTTTTGACGATGTGAGACAGATCGGAACCGGCCTCTTCAAGCAGCTGCTTGACGTTTTTCATCGCTTGTTCGGACTGAGCACGCGGGTCGCCCAGTCCAACCAGATTGCCTTCAAAGTCGGTACCTACCTGGCCACGGACATAAACCGTGTTGCCCGCCTTGACCGCCTGGCACAGATCGTTGTCCAGGGTCTGGTTGGGGTAGGTTTCCTTGGTGTTGAACATGCGAATACGTGTATGTGTAGGCATCGACATTCTCTTGAAAAACAAAACGTTAATTAAGTTCGAAGGAGTGCAGCCCCGGGGTATGAACCGCGGGGCTGCCGCCTGCACTTAGCCCTGTTCGGACTGACGCTCGGTGGCGTCCTTGTATTCCAGGTACTTGCGCTGAGTCGCGATGTGGTCCGCGATGTGTTTGGCGTCGTGCCACACACCCCAGATGAAGGTCGAACCACGACGGGACAACCAGGGCAGGCCGACAAAATAAACACCCGGTTCGGTGGAAACACCGCGCTGGTGCTGAGGCTTACCGTTGTCGTCGAACGCGTTAACCTGCAGCCAGCTGTAATCAACGCTGAAGCCTGTTGCCCAGATGATGGTCTTGATACCGGCTTCCGCCAGGTTCAGTTCCAGAATCGGGTTGGTCATGCACTCAGGGTCCGGCAGCTTGCTACGTGCTTCCGGCTCTTCCGGCAGATCCAGACCGTTACGCTCGATGTACTCATCAGCGGCGTCCAGCAGCTCAAGGTAGTTGGCGTCACCGCGGTTAACGTTTTCAACCAGATTCGGTGCGAACTTGACGCTGCCGTTGTTGAAGCTGTCGGTCAGGCCAACCAGATTGATGCCCTGAGCACCCAGTTCACGGAAATCAACGGTGCCGTTGGTGCCGTGGGCGCCGGTAACGGCGATGGTCACGTGTTCGGTACCTGGCTTCATCGCTTCCAGATCCCACAGGCCTAGCACGCCCAGCCACCATACGAAGTCACGGTTGCGGTAAGAGCGCGGCGGACGATCATGCGCACCAACGGACAGGTAGACTTTCTTGCCAGCACGGTTCAACTCGTCAGCGATCTGTACGCCCGAGGAGCCGGCACCGATAACCAGTACACCACCATCTGCGATCTGCTCGGGGTTGCGGTAGCTGGACGAGTGCATCTGGGTGATGTTGTCGTCCTTAGGTGCGATCGGTGGAATAGAGGCCTTCTGGAAAGGACCTGTTGCAGCGACAATGCGGTTCGCCTGGATAACACCTTCAGAAGTTTCAACGGTGAAACCCGGACCTTCGGTGTTGCGGATAACACTTTTCACTTCAACGCCGGTGCGGATCGGTGCTTCAAACTTCTTCGCGTAATCCACGAAGTAGTCGGCAACCTGTTCCTTGGGCACGAAGTCGTCAGGACCAAAGTTTTCGAATTCCAGACCCGGGAAGCGGTCATGCCAGGCAGGGCCGTTGGCGACCAGAGAATCCCAGCGTTCTGAACGCCAGCGTTCGGCGATTCGATTACGTTCCAGCACCAGGTGGGGCACACCCAGTTTGGTGAGGTGTTCGCTCATGGCTACGCCGGCCTGACCAGCGCCTACAACCAGCGTATCGATCTCTGTTTTTGTGGCTGTCATCTCTGCATCCTGTATTGCGATTCGTGCTATCAAGGAAAAAGGACGGTTCAGTGAGCAGTGCCAGACGCCCGTATTACGGGGGACATGGCTCGCGTCCTGAGTTGGAATCAAGCCTAGGGGAAGGGGTTGGATTGTTAAAATATTATTAATTTAAGGCCAGCATTAGAAAAACGAATTCAGGGTTTCCTGCCGGTATGGCGGGGCATTGAAGAGGGCTTGGCCAGGAAAAACCTGATCCCTGCATAGATATTAATGATGCAGAGTCTAACTCTAAATATGATTTATTTATGCTATAAGTGCAGGCAGTGGTGAGACAGCAAGGAGACGCTAGCCGCCAACGATAAGCATAATAAGAGACTAGAGCCGATGCGTTTTACCCTGAAACAACTGCATTATTTTGTGGCAGCGGGCGACTTGAACAGTGTGACCAAGGCAGCCGAGTCGCTGCATGTGTCCCAGCCCTCCATCTCCTCCGCCATCCTCCACCTGGAAGAAGAAACCGGCCTTCAACTGTTTGTACGTCATCATGCTCAAGGCCTGTCGCTGACCTCTCCGGGCCGTCGCTTTATGCGCAAGGCCAAGCAGTTGTTGTCTGAAGCAGAGGGGCTGGCACATTACGCCAGTTCACTGGGCGAGGATGTTGCGGGCTCGATCAAGATCGCCGGTTTCCCGACTTTTACCCCGATTCTGTTGCCGGGGCTGATCAAGCGCTTTCAGGCGGCTCATCCTGCCGCACGGGTGCAGTGCGACGAGATTCATCAGAAGGACATCATTCAGGGGCTGAGCGCAGGCAAGTATGAGCTGGCGCTGACCTATGATCTGCAGCTGCCGCCCGAAATTGAGTTCCATCCACTGATCGAGTTTCCGCCCTATGCGGTGCTGGGTGTCGATCATCCGCTGGCGAACCGGGCCGAAGTCTCCCTGAAAGAATTGGCACAACACCCGATGGTACTGCTCGACTGGCCCATGAGCCGTGAGTACTTCTTCTCTCTATTCCTGAGCCTGGAACTGGAACCTCAGTACGCCTATGAGGCTCAATCACTGGCCATGGTGCGCGGTTTGGTCGGAAATGGTTTTGGCTACTCGCTGGCGAATACGCCTATGGCCAACAATCTGGCACTGGATGGCACCGCGCTGAGGCAGGTGCCGTTGAAAGAGAAACTGCGTCCGCTGCGCATGGGGGTGGCACGCTTGGCCGACCTGAGAATGACGCCCGTGGCAGAAGCCTTTATTAAACAGGTGGAAGCTCAGACCCAGGAAATGTCTGATTCCGTATTTGCGGCCACGGTGTAAACGTCTGCTGTAAGTCCCGGATGCAGGTGCATTTGAAAAATTGATGCAATCCGAAAATTAATAGTATTTTACAAATATTGGCCTGCTTTCTAGGCTGGGTGAATAGCTTGAGGAGTCGTATTTATGACTCCGTTCACTCAGCCATTAGTGATGCTCCTGCGCATCCGGAATCAAAATGAACGCCAATAACAAGAAGTGCATCAAGACCGTTCTTCAGTGTGATCAGCTGCCCGCCAATGAATTCAGCAAGCTGCTGAGTTTGAGTCAGCTTAAAACGCTGAAAGCCGGTACCCGGTTTAATCTGGCGGCCCAACACAACCATCTGCTGCTGTTGCTTGAGGGTGACTGCCGCGTTGAGTTGGAAGCGGGCAGTGTTCGCCTGGCGGCACCTGTGCTCTGTAGCGACATGGCCGCCTTGCACAGTACTGTGGAGCCGGCAGGTTCTTTGATTGCCCAGAACGATGTACTTCTGTTGATGCTGGAACTGAAACCGCTGAGCGATTGGCTGGGCAGTTCTGCTACCACGGCTACGGTGATGGCCTGCTTGCTGAAGCTGGCGATCAAGCGTGAAAGCGCCATGGCTGCAATCGATACCACGGGCACTGTGCGTCGCGAGAAGGACCTGCTGGGTGAGCGTGATGTGCCCCAGCGTGCCTACTATGGTGTCCAGACGCTGAGGGCGATGGAAAACTTTGCCATCACCGATATCCAGCTGCAGCATTTCCCGCGTCTGGTGACCGGATTGGCGATGGTCAAAAAAGCGGCTGCTCGTGCCAACCTCAAACTGGGTATGCTGGATGAGGTGCGTGCCAAGGCGATCTGTGAAGCCTGTGACGAGATCATCGCTGGCCAGTGGCACGAGCACTTTGTCGTGGATGTGATTCAGGGCGGTGCTGGCACCTCGACCAACATGAACGCCAACGAGGTGATTGCCAACCGTGCACTGGAGTTGATGGGCTACGCCAAGGGCGAGTACCAGCACCTGCACCCCAACAATCACGTCAACTTGTCTCAGTCCACCAATGATGTGTATCCCACGGCGATTCGCCTGGGCATCCTGCTGAGCCATGATGAATACGTAAAAGCCCTGTCCGGCCTCTGCTACGAGCTGAAGCAGAAGGCGGTGGAATTCTCCGATGTGGTGAAAATGGGCCGCACCCAGTTGCAGGATGCGGTACCGATCACCCTGGGGCAGGAGTTCGATGCCTGGTACGCGACCCAGAAAGAAGACATCGAAGAAGCCAAAGATGTGGTGGAGTACTTCCGCGAGATCAACCTGGGTGCCACTGCCATCGGTACGGGTATCAACAGTGATCCGGAATATTCCAGTCTGGCTATCGAAGAGTTGTCTCATATCTCCGGCAAGGAGCTGGTACGGGCTCGCAACCTGATCGAAGCGACCTCGGATATGGGTGCCTTTGTGACCTTTTCCAGCGTGCTCAAGCGCAACGCGGTGAAGCTGTCCAAGATGTGTAATGACCTGCGTTTGCTGTCCAGTGGTCCCCGTGCCGGCTTTCAGGAGATTAACCTGCCGCCGATGCAGCCGGGCAGCTCCATCATGCCGGGCAAGGTGAATCCTGTGATTCCGGAAATGGTGAACCAGGTGGCCTTTCAGGTTATCGGCAACGACATCACCGTCACGCTGGCGGCCGAGGCCGGTCAGTTGCAGTTAAACGTGATGGAGCCGGTGTTGGCATTTAATGTGCTTCAGTCTCTGCGTCTGCAGATTCGTGCCATCAACACCCTGTCGGCCAAATGTATTCGCGGTATTACCGCCAACCGTGATCGCTGTCTGGAGCTGGTCAACAACAGCATCGGCATCATCACGGCGTTGAACCCCTATATTGGTTATGACAATGCCAGCCGCATCGCCAAACAGGCGGTCACCAACGGCCAAAGTGTCCGTGAACTGGTACTGGCAGAAGGCTTGCTGAGTGCAAGCGAATTGGATGAAGTGCTTAGCATCGAAAATATGACCGCTCCGCGGCGCATGCGTAAGCAGGAAAATATCAGTAGAGCCGTCTAACGCGGTCGTAATTTTGGAGAGAACAATGTCTGAACAGACCAAAGAGTACTGGCTCTCAAAACAGCAGCAGATCGAACTCAAGTCGCAGGCGTTTATCGATGGTGCCTTCGTAAGTGCCAGCAACGGCGATACCTACGACACCATTAACCCGGCGACCGGTGAACTGCTGGTTAAAACCGCTGCCTGCACCGTTGAAGATGTGGACACCGCCGTTGCAGCGGCGCGTCGTGCCTTCGAGTCCGGTGCCTGGTCCGAAGCCGCGCCGGCACAGCGCAAGGCCGTGATCAAAAAGCTGGCCGAGCTGATTCGTGACAACACCGAAGAGCTGGCGCTGCTGGAAAGCCTGAACGTCGGCAAGCCGGTTCAGGATACACTGAATCTGGATATCCCCGGTTCTGCGGCCTGCTTCGAGTGGTATGCAGAAGCGGTGGATAAGCTCTACGGCGAAGTCGCGCCGACCGATGGCAACAATATTGCGACCATCACCCGTGAAGCGATCGGTGTGGTTGCCGCCATTATCCCCTGGAACTTCCCGCTGGATATCGCCGCCTGGAAACTGGGTCCGGCTCTGATCGCGGGTAACTCCGTCATCCTGAAACCGGCTGAACAGTCGCCGTTGACGGCGCTGCGCCTGGCTGAACTGGCCAAGGAAGCGGGTCTGCCGGATGGCGTGCTGAACGTCGTTACCGGTCACGGCCATGTGGTCGGTAAGGCACTGGGCCTGCATCAGGACGTGGATTGCCTGACCTTCACCGGTTCTACCGCCGTTGCCAAACTGCTGATGGGCTACTCCGCGCAGTCCAACATGAAGCCGGTATGGCCGGAAACCGGTGGCAAGAGCCCCAACCTGATCTTCGCCGACTGCAACCTGGATGCGGCCGTTGAACACGCTGCCATGGGTATCTTCTTCAACCAGGGTGAAGTCTGCTCGGCCAACTCCCGTATTCTGGTCCAGAGCAGCATCAAGGATCAGTTCATCGAGAAACTGATCGCCAAGGCCAACTCCATGAAAGTGGGCGATCCGCTGGCGCCTGATACTCAGGTGGGTGCCCTGATCGACAGCAACCATGCACGTCGTGTCCGTGGCTTCATTACTCAGGCCATGGAAGAGGGTGCCAACATTGTGTCTGGCGGTGTGGGTGATGAACGTACCAACTATGTGGCACCGACTATCGTTGAAGGGGTTACACCTGAAATGACCATCGCCCGTGAAGAGGTATTTGGTCCGGTGGTAGCCGTGCTGACCTTCGATACAGACGAAGAAGCGATCGCCATTGCCAACGACTCCATTTACGGTCTGGCAGCGTCCGTCTGGACCGAAAGCCTGAACCGAGCGCACCGCGTTGCACGCAAGCTGAAAGCCGGCACCGTGTCCGTGAACACCATGGATGCCCTGGACTTCAGCACGCCGTTCGGTGGCTACAAGCAATCCGGTTTTGGCCGTGACCTGTCCCTGCATGCACTGGACAAGTTCACCCAGCTCAAAACCACCTGGATCAAACTGGGTTGATCCACTTTGACCATCGGTGCTCCCCGGTGGTCAGCCTTTCTTGCTAAAAACCTTCATCTCTTTGAGGTGTTTGGCTCCATGTTCTCCGCATGGAGCCTTTTTTTCATCTGTAGTGCTTCATGCTTGTGCCCAAGCGCGGCTCCGCTAGACTGTGCCCTTAGCAGGTCAGATGCGCCGATCAGATGTATTGGTGCATTCTCATTAAAGGTACGCCCATGACGAACAGCACCCAGGGAAAAAGTCACCATTACGCGGTCTGCCCCCATGACTGCCCATCCACCTGCGCCCTGCAGGTTGAGAAGCTGGACTCACATCGAATTGGCCGTATTAACGGCAGCAAGGAAAACGACTACACGGCCGGTGTTATCTGCGCCAAGGTGGCGCGCTATGCCGAGCGTGTGCATCATCCCGAGCGCTTGAGCGTGCCGCTCAAGCGAGTGGGCGCGCAGGGTGTTGGATTGGCCGCGTTTGAGCCGATCAGTTGGGACGAAGCCCTGGATACCATCGCCCAGCGTTTCCAGCAGATCACCGATGCGTTCGGTGCCGAGTCGATCTGGCCCTATTTCTATGCCGGTACCATGGGCTGGGCACAGCGTGGTGCTGCGCACCGTCTGCGCCATGCGCTGGGTTATTCCGGTCAGAAGGAAACCATCTGCATTGCCATCGCCCATGCGGGCTGGAAGGCAGGGTTTGGCGTTGTGCGTGGCGTTGATTCCCGCGAAATTGAGCAGAGCGACCTGATACTGGTGTGGGGCGGCAATCCTGTTCATACCCAGATCAACGTGATGACCCAGATCGCCAAGGCGCGTAAACGCGGCGCCAAGCTGGTCGTGGTCGATCCCTATGAAACGCCGACGGCAAAACAGGCTGACCTGCATATCAAGCTTCGCCCGGGTACAGACGGTGCACTGGCCTGTGCCATGATGCATCAGATTCTGGCGGATGGGCTCGAGGATCAAGCCTATCTGGCGCGTTATACCGACTTTGACGAGGAGCTGCGCGAGCACCTGAGCACGCGTACGCCTGAGTGGGCTGCGGAACTTACCGGCCTGAGCGTCGAAGAGATCGTCGAGTTTGCGCGCCTGTACGCCAATACACAGCGCAGCTTTATTCGTGTGGGTTATGGCTTCAGCCGCTCCCGCAACGGCGCATCCAATATGCATGCGGTTACCTGCCTGCCGGCGTTGACCGGAGCCTGGCAGTATCCCGGCGGTGGTGCGCTCTATTCCAGCAGTGCCATTTACAAGGATCTGGACCCGACCCCTCTGCATGGACTGGAGCTGCGGGACCCCAATGTACGCATGTTGGATATGTCCCGCATCGGCCCGGTACTGACCGGCGACGCTCAGGATCTGGGTGATGGGCCTGCGGTGAAGGCGTTGTTCATTCAGAACACCAACCCCATGGCGGTGGCGCCCGAGTCTGCCAAGGTGCGTGCAGGTTTTGAGCGAGAGGATCTGTTTGTGGTGGTGCATGAGCAGATGATGACCGAAACTGCGGCCATGGCGGATATTGTTTTGCCGGCGACCACCTTCCTGGAACACGATGATATCTATACTGCCAGCGGTCATACCTATCTGCAGGTGAGCAAGGCCGTCATCGAGCCCCATGCTGAGTGTCGCAGCAACCATTGGGTGGTCAGCGAGCTGGCGCGTCGTCTGGGTGTGCAGCATGAGATGTTTGAAGTGGATGCGCTGGAACTGGTGGATCAGGCGTTAGCCAAGGGTCGCTTCCCCAGTGCGGACGAAATTCATCAGCAGCAGGGCGTGGATTGCGCGCTGGATTTCGAAACCGCTCACTTCCTGGATGGCTTTGGTCACGCGGACAAGCGCTTTCACTTCAAGGCGGATTGGGCAGCGTTGGGCGATACGGCCGGACTATTACCTCGTCTGCCGGACCACGCGCCCTTGATTGATGTAGTCGATGCGGAGCACCCCTTCCGCTTGGTGACCGCTCCAGCGCGTACCTTCCTGAACTCAAGTTTTACCGAAACGCCGGGGTCACAGCGCAAGGAAGGCAAGCCTCGCGTGCTGTTGCACCCCAGTGATGCTCGCCGTGTGGGCGTGGAAGACGACGACAGTGTGCGTATCGGCAATCAGCTGGGTGAGGTGCGTGTGCATGCATCCCTGTTTAAAGGTGTACAGCCGGGCGTGGTGATCGTCGAAGGCATCTGGCCAAACAGTGCCTTTATGGATGGTCGCGGGATCAATACGCTGACCAGTGCCGAGCCGGCAGCACCGGCAGGTGGGGCGGTATTCCACGACACGCGTGTGTGGGTAAAGGCTGGCTGAGCTTGCGGGCACCGCTTATGGGCTGAGTGGCTATCCAGCTAAAGAGTGACAGACCAGCCAAAAAAAAGAGGAGCCAAGCGCTCCTCTTTTTCGTTTCAGGCAGTGAAGCTTACAGGAAGCCTTCTGCCTTCAGGTCAGCCATGGTGGCTTCGATACTTTCTCGCAGGGTGGCAACCAGGAAGTCTACGTGTTCCTTGGTCAGCGTCAGAGGCGGAGACAGTACGTTCATGTGCGCCAGCGGACGTACGATCAAACCACGAGCCTGACAGTGGTCGGCGATGCGGTTACCCACTTTGGCGTTCGGGTCGATCAGTTCCTTGGTCTCTTTGTTGGCAACGTTCTCGATGCACATCATGAACTTGCGACCGCGAACTTCACCCACGATCGGCAGGTCGATCAGGGTTTTAACCTGTTCTTCGAAGTAGGCGCCCATCTCCATCACGTGACCGCAGAGGTTCTCGCGCTCCATGATTTCGATGTTCTTCACGCCCGCTGCACAGCTGACCGGGTGACCGGAGTAGGTGAAGCCGTGGGTGAACAGGGCGCCGTCTGCCTGCGGCTTGCTGATCACTTCGTAGATCTCGTCAGAGAAGATGGTCGCACCCAGCGGCAGGTAACCTGAAGTCAGGCCCTTCGCGCAGGTGATGATGTCCGGCACGATACCGAACTCGGCTTCGGATGCGAACATGTGGCCCAGACGGCCGAAGGCGGTAACCACTTCGTCGGACACGTAGAGTACGCCGTACTTCTTACACACGTCGTACGTTTTCTTGTGGTAGCCTTCCGGCGGAACGATTACACCACCGGCACCCATGATCGGCTCGGCGAAGAACGCGGCCACATTGTCCGGGCCTAGTTCCAGAATCTTGTCTTCCAGTTCCTTAACCTTCTCGTCGCAGAATTCTTCCAGGCTCTGGCCTTCAGGGCGACGGTAGGGGTTCGGGCAGGAAATGTGTGATACCAGCTCTTCTTCGATATCGAAGCCGATGTGGTCGAATTTCACCCCGGTGATCGACATCGCCATGTAGGTACTGCCGTGGTAGCCATCGATGCGGGAGATGATCTTCTTCTTGGTCTTCTTGCCGAGCTGGTTGAAGTAGAAATGGATGATACGAACAGCGGTATCGTTGGCTACAGAACCGCCGCAACCGTAGAACACGTGGTTCAGGTTGCCCGGTGCCAGTTCAGCCAGTTTGGCTGCCAGCTGTGCTGCCGGAACAGTAGTGTGGTGACCGAAACAGGAGTAGTACGGAATCTGGCGAATCTGATCCGCAACGGCTTGTGCCATCTCTTCACGTGCATAACCAATGTTGACGCACCAGAGGCCACCGATCCCATCCAGGTATTCACGTCCTTCACCATCTTTAACATGGACGTTGTCGCTATCTGCGAGAACCAGGGAGCCGCTTTCCTTAAAGGTAGAGAAGTCGGTCCAGGGATGAACGTAGTGGTCTCGGTCCTGCTGCCATACCTGCTTCATGTCGACCGGTTGCTTGTTGGACATTTTCGAGAGTACTCCTGAATTTCTATTTTTAGCTGTTTCTCATCTACAAAGTTACTAAGGGGGTGGCTATAAATAAAATATAATTTTTTACGGGTCAGGATTATAAAAACTAATCCAATGCGGCCTTAGGTCTTGGCGGGGTATGGTGCAGGGTTTGTATGCCTGGTAAGGGCCCAGAATGCAATCGGCACCCCCGAGGGTGCCGACCGTAAGTGTTATTCCGCGTTCAGAGCCTTTTCAATGGGCTCGGGTTTAAACAGCGGTTTTTTCATGACCACTTTCACCCAGAACACGCCGATCACTGATACCACACCCAGTACGACCCCGGCCGCACCAAAGATCTGGCTGGTCAGCTCCGGTGCCGGTGAGGCGTAATAGACAGCATAGGCCATACCGGCGATACCGACGATCTGCGGCAGCGGATAGAAAGGTGTCTTGTACGGACGCTCCAGGTCCGGGTAACGCTTGCGCAGGGCAATCACGTTGATATGCGTGATGATGTACGCCAGCAACCAGGCGATGGCGGCTGAAATCAGCAGCAGGCCAATGGCATCAGGATTGTCACCCATCAGAATCATCGGCAGCCCGGTGATAGCCGCAACAAACAGTACCGCAACCCAGGGGGTGCCTGTGTTGGGCAGCTGCTTCTTCAGCTGCGGGAATGCCTGACCATTCTGGGCCATGCCGTAGAGCATGCGCGGAATAGCGGCCAGAGAGGTGTTCAGCGTACTGCAGGTTGCAGTGATGGCAGCAACCGCCAGGAAGATCAGACCGGTATCACCAAAGACCGCTTTGGCGAAGTCGTAATGCGGCAGCGGAGATGCCGCCAGTTCGTCAGCCGGGATGTAGAACAGGGCCCCCAGGCAGTAGATGGCGATGGTCGCAAAGATTACGGTGACACCGATGATCATGGCGCGAGGAATGTTGCGCTTGGGGTTCTTGGCATCCTCAACCAGCGGGCAGACAAACTCGGCACCCACATAGCCCCAGATCGCCAGCGCGGTCAGGGTGATCACTTCAGTGCCCAGCGGGTTCCAGTCCGTGGTCAAGTCAATGCCGGCGGGATGCGGATTGGCAAAACCACCTACGGCGCTGATGCCCAATACCAGCAGAATCACGACCATGATAAAGGCCAGTGCCGACTGCAGTTTGGCAAACACATCGATGCCCATCAGGTTCAGCACCGTGAAGGCAGCCAGCAGGCCGAAGCCTAGTGACATGTGCGGGAAAACGCCCGGATAGATCTTGTCGATGATGAAGTCGACCAGCAGAAGTTCGGCCGAAAGGGCGAACATGGCGACCACAACATAGCCGGAGAATACCGCCAAAATGGCGGGAAAGTGCCCAATGGCCACTTCGGTATAACTACTGAGACTGCCCGCTCGGGGGATCATCAGTGAGAGTTCGGAGAAGGAAAATACGTAGGTCAGGGCCAACAGGTAGCCGATCGCCAGCGGGATGATAAAACCAAGTCCTGCGATACCGGCGCCTTGCAGCATCAGTACCATTACACCCTGGGATACCACCAGACCAACGGCGACTGCGAGCAGTGCACCCAGACCCAGCACGCGGCTGAAGCCCTTCTGGCTGGTGGCTTCGCCGGATACTCCGGCTGTGCTCGAAAGAGTATTAGACATCTATCTCTCCTGATTCAGTTTTTATAGTTTACCCTCAGGCGGGTATGTCAGTGTTTACGGCTGAGCGGAGACGACTCCATCCCAGCGATGGGGAGTGTTGGGTATTATTTAAGAACCTCTTCGCTGGTTGTGTCGGTAAGTTGTTGGAACAGCCGCGTCATGAAGGCTTCGCACTTCTCAAGCTGGCTGACATGAATGAATTCGTCGGGTTTGTGCCCCTGGTCCATGCTGCCGGGGCCGCATACAACCGTAGGAACCCCCAGTACCTGGCTGAACAGTCCACCTTCGGTGCCGAAGTTGATATTGCCGAGTTCGGTTTCGTCGGTCAGGCTGCGCACAAAGCTGACCACCTTGGCATCATCTGCGGTGCTCAAGCCCGGATATTCAGTGGTAATGTCGATCTCGATATCACACTCGCTGCTGACCTGACGCATCTCCTCAACCAGGCTATCGGCATAGGTGCGGAAATCGGCCAGTAACTGGCGGGGGTCTTCGGCGGCAATATTGCGAATTTCGAACAGGAAGGAGCAGTGATTGGGAACGATGTTCAGTGCAGTACCACCCTGCACTGTGCCGGTATGGACGGTGCTGTAGGGTATGTCGTAACCGGGCTCGAAAGGACCCTGATCACGTTTTTGTTGCGCCAGGCGTTCCAGCCAGGTGATCAGTCGAGCCGCGTAGTTCACCGCGTTGACCCCCAGTGGCGCCATGCCGGAATGGCACTCTTTACCTTTGACGGTGACACGTGCAGCCAGCTTGCCCTTGTGTGCCGTTACCACCTGCATGCTGGTGGGTTCGCCGATAATGCAGATCGCCGGTTTCAGCGGGTGCTGACTCAGGGTATCGATCAGACGACGGACACCCACACAGCCGATTTCTTCATCGTAGGAGAACGCCAGATGGATGGGGGTATGCAGATCACGCTGGATCATTTCGGGGACGGCGGCGAGCGCAACGGCGATGAAGCCTTTCATGTCGCTGGTGCCACGACCGTAGTAACGGCCATCCTCTTCGCTCAGCTCGTAGGGTGCCTTGAGCCAGTTCTGGCCGGTGACCGGAACTGTATCCGTATGACCGGAGAGCATGACGCCGGGCTTGTCCTTAGGACCAATGGTGGCGTATAGGTTGGCTTTCTTTTCTTCCTGGTCATAGACCAGATGGCTATCCACGCCCTGTTCTTTCAGAAAGCCTTGAACATAGGCCATCAGTGCAAGGTTGGAGTTGGCGCTGGTGGTATCGAAACCGATCAGGTTACGCAGAATTTCGAGGGTTAACGCATTCGCCATGTCGCTTCCAGAACTGAGTGTTTGATGGATAAATTCGTTCTTATCCACTCAGCATAGGGCGATGCAAAATATTCTTAAAATATTATTAATCACTGTCTTGGATTCAAAAAATTTATGTTGAATCCACTTTAGTCGCCCTGTTTTGGGCGTAAGGGCCCCACACCCGCTGTGATTAAAGGGGTGTGGAGTCCTGTCGTTTTGAACTACTCGTCGCCGGGTACACCGTAACTTTCGGCATTGTCCGGATCCTTGGCGCGGGTGATATAGGCTTCCATTTGCGGCGCGTAGTTTCGCCAGATCATGTTCAATTCATGAATAGGGTCGATATGCCAATCGACTCTCAAGTCGACAACCGGCCAGTTGGGCTCGGCACAGACCTGTATTCCTGCCGAACGCACGGGCCCCATCTCGCCACCGGCTGCATGTCCGGCACTGAGAGCGGCCAACAAACGTGTGGCCAGATGCCCTTCACTGGCAATAAAGGCATCGATCATGGCCTGGGGAACCTCTTCATTGGCCAGCAGGTTGCCCATGGCGAGACAGTTCTGATTGACCTGGGTGCAGTGAATCCCCAGTGACGCCTGCCCACTGAATGTTAGCCCCTCGCCCCTGGCACTGAGAATGCCCAGCTGGCGCCATTGGATGTTGCTGTCGGCCTGATGCAGCAACTGCATCACGCGATCGGGCGCGTGGCCAAGGCGCAGGTAATCCAGCGCCATAGTGCCGAGGTTGGGGTTGGTCACATTCTGGGTCAACGCCACACCTGTGCCGGTGCTGACAAAGGCACAGCGGCTGGCGACGGCAATACTGGAGGAGCTGATGGCGCAGCCAAGCATTCCTGTGTCCGGGCAAAAGCCGGCAATCGAAAAGGTCATACAGGTTCCTTAGCGTATCGATTATGAGCGCTCTCCCTCTGTGGGGAGCTGTCTGAGTGGTACTCAGGTTGGGGTGTTTGGGTCGGGATCGGATTCAAAATCAGATCAGCGGCTTTCTCGCCAATCATGATGCAGGGCGCATTGGTATTGCCGCTGACCAGCGTCGGCATAATCGATGCGTCGGCGATGCGCAGGTTATTGATGCCCCTGACTTTAAGGTCCGGACTGACAACGGCAGCATCGTCCAGCCCCATCTTGCAGGTACCGACGGGATGGAACACCGTAGCCGCGTATTCGCGAATGTAGGCCAGCAGCTCTTCGTCCGTCTGAACCTCTTTGCCGGGCAGCATCTCCTTGCCGCGGTAGGGCTCGAATGCTTCATCAGCCAGCATCTTGCGGGCCAGGCGGATGCCTTCAATAAGTACTTTGGCATCTTCCATATCGGCGAGGAAGTTATAGTCCAGCTCCAGTTCGCGCCGGGCATTGAGTCGCAGCTCGCCGATGCTCTTGGGACGCAGAACACAGGTATGGACGGCATAACCATGCCCCCATTCGAACAGGCGGCCTCGATGGCTGCGATAACCTGGAACAAAGTGAAACTGTACGTCGGGCAGGTTCTGACTCAGCGGTGTTTTGGCAAAACCTCCGGCTTCCACATAGTTGGTTGTCAGCCAACCCTTGCGCTGTAGCCAGTACTTGAACGGCGACAGCAGTACCGAGGGCAGAGACCCCAGTGAAAATCCGAGGGATTGAGCACTTGAAGACCGTACTGTTACCAGACCGTCCAGGTGGTCCTGCAGGTTTTTACCTACTCCGGGCAGATTATGGCGTACCTCAACCCCGGCCTGTGCCAGCTCGGTTTCAGGGCCGATACCGGATTTCAGCAGGATGGTTGGCGAGCCGAGAGAGCCTGCGCTAAGGATCACTTCCCTGTTGGCTTGAATGACTTGAGGCTGACCCTTATGTTGCAGTCGAATGCCCGTTACGGTTTTGCCTTCCAGAATCAGGCTGTCGACTTCACAGTCGGTCAGCACACTGAGGTTGGAGCGCTTATCCAGCACCGGCTGCACAAATGCACGGTAACTGGAAAGGCGTTTGGCATCCTTCTGCGTCAGGTTATAGATGCCGCAGCCTTCGAGAGCTTTGCCATTGAAGTCAGTATTGAGTGGCAGTCCGATGTTCTGCGCGGCCTTAACGAACAGCTGCGAGAACGGATTGGGATCCTTGGCCTTATCGACCAGCAACTCCCCTTCGCGGCCGTGGTAATTCGGGTCCTGCCACAGCAGGTTGCGCTCCGATTTTTTAAACAGTGGCAGCACATCCTTCCAGCCCCAGCCAGGGCATCCGGAGGCTTCCCAGCGATCGTAATCGCTGGCATCACCGCGGATATAGATCATGCTGTTCATTGATGCGGAGCCGCCCAATGCCTTGCCACGAGGGCAGTGAAGGCTGCGGTTGTTCAGCTCTTTTTGCGGTGTGGAAAAGAAATTCCAGCTGAACGTTTTGCTCTTGTACAGGGTGATGGTCCCTGCCGGCGTTTGCACACGCGGGCTGGCATCGCTGCCGCCTGCTTCAATAAGGCATACGCTGATGGACGGATCGGCACTCAGTCGATTGGCAATCACGCTGCCTGCAGAGCCTGCGCCCACTATCAGGTAGTCGAACGCGTGTTGTGCGAGAGCATTGTTGGGCATGGGAGCCTCCGCGTTACCGACTGGTGTCAGTGAATTTCTTCCAGATCGTCATGCAGCAGCGAAAGGATCTCGCGTTTGCGGGCAATAAACTCGGGCTCCATCACCATGTCCAGAGTCCGTGGGTGTGGGATATCCACATCCAGAATCTTCTGGATACGTCCGGGCTTGGAGCCCATCACGAACACGCGATCACCCAAGAGGATGGCTTCGTCGATATCATGGGTCACAAATACGACGGTCTTCTTGCTGTGTTCCCAGACGCGCAACAGCAGCTGCTGCATCTGCAGACGGGTCTGGCTGTCCAGCGCACCAAAAGGCTCATCCATCAGCAGAATTTTCGGGTCGTTGGCCAATGCACGGGCAATGGCCACGCGTTGCTTCATCCCGCCCGAGAGCTGGGTGGGGAAGTTGTCGGCGAAGTTGGTCAAACCCACTTCATTCAGGTAGTACTTCACCACTTCCTGGCGTTCGGCTGCCGGCATTTTCTTGCGCTTAAGACCGAACTCGATGTTCTGGGCCACGGTTAGCCAGGGAAACAGGGTGTAGCTCTGAAATACCATGCCGCGGTCGGCGCCCGGGCCGGTAACCAGCTGATCGGCGACACGAATCTCGCCGTCGCTGGGGGTGTTCAAACCGGCGGTCAGGTACAGCAGGCTGGATTTGCCGCAACCGGACGGGCCGACAATCACCGCAAACTCCTGATCCTTCACTTCCAGGGATACGTTTTCCAGTGCGGTAAATTCACCACCGTCCGGTTTGGGGAATCTCAGGCTAACATTATCGATGCTGAGCTGCACAGGGCGGTTATCAACGGCGGCTGTACTGCTGTCTGACAGCTGTTCTTCGAGTTGAGGAAACATTGCTTTTACTTGTCCCATGATCCTAGTCTCACGCGGAGGAAACGGAACGCCTGATCGGTGATCAGACCCAAGAGGCCGATGATGACGATGGCCAGGAAGATGACGTCGACCTGGAAGCCACGCATCGCTTTAAGGCTGATGTAACCCAGGCCACTGGACGCGGCGACCAGCTCGGCAACAACCAGATACGTCCAGGCCCAACCGATGGTGACGCGCAGGGCATCCAGAACGCCGGGCAGTGAAGCCGGTGCAATCACGTGCATGACCACATCCTTGCGGCTGGAACCCAGGGTATAAGCGGCCTGCATCAGATCTTTTGAAACGCCACGGGATACGTCGGCGATCATGACCAGCTGCTGGAAAAACACACCGAAGATAATCACTGTCACACGCTGCTCGATGCCGATCCCGATCCACAAAATGAACAGGGGCACGAAAGAGGTAACCGGCAGATAGCGGACGAAGTTGACCAGCGGGTCTAGCAACGCCTGCACAATACGGAAGCTGCCCATCAGCAGACCCAGGGGAACGGCGACCAGTGAAGACACCAGGAAACCGATCAGAACCACCTCAAGGCTGGCCCAGATATGCCCCGTCAAAGAGCCATCACTGAACAGGCGAATGCCGGCATCGATGACATCAAAGGGAGAGGGCAGAAACATGTCGGGCACTATGTCCCCGAGGGAGAAGATCATCCAGATCGCGATAACGGCGACCCAGCCGGCGATGCCCGTACCGAGCACGAGCTTCCGAGGAAGCTCGTGCTTGGGGGTCAGGCAGTCGCGTACAAGAGAGTTACGCTGTGACATGACCGAGTTACCTGTTATTCAGCGCTGACAAAGCGGGTGTCGACGAGATCTTCATATTTCACGTCGAAGGTTTTGCCCTGCAGCTTGCTCCAGGTGTCATTGGCCAGACTGATGATCTCGGCAATGTCACCGGTGTTGCCTTCGGTGCCCAGCAATTTTTCGCTCATGGGACCGTCAAAGAAACGCACGGACTGGGCTGCCGCTTCCAGCTCTGCCGGATCTGACAGGTAACCGCCTACACCCTTGGCCATGATTTCATAGGCTTCTTTCGGGTGTGTCTTGGTGTAATCCACCGCTTTGTACAGGCCCTTCACCAGTGCCTTGACGTCTTCCGGCTGGTTCTCGATCACATCACAGTTCAGCGCAACAACGTCTACGATAACGCCCGGCGTGGCGCTACTGTCGACCAGTACTTTGCCGGTGTTGTGCGAGCGCACCAGAGACAGGTGCGGTTCCCAGGTAACGGCTGCCGGAATACGGCCGGCAATAAAGGCACTGGCCGCGTCATCAGCGGTCATGTTCTCGACCTGAACGTCGCTCATATCCATGTTGTTCTGGCTCAGCAGGTAGGACAGCCAGAACTGGGAAACGGACCCTTCGTTCACACCCACGCGCTGACCTTTGAGGTCCTGAATGGATGCGATGGATTCATTGACCAGTACACCATCACCGCCGAAGCTTTCATCCAGCGCGGCAACCGCTTTAAAGCAGAACTGAGGACGGTACTTCAGGATCTCATCGATGGTGGAAGCTGAGCCATCCAGGCGACCGGAGGCAGCTGCTGCCATGTACATGGATGATTCTTCGATGGTCTGCAGGTCTACTTCCAGCCCTTCTTCTTTAAAGAAGCCCATATCGCGAGCCAGATAGAGGGTGCCGTAACCAACCCAGGTGGTATGACCCAGGGACAGTTTACCGGCCATGCTCGGTGCAGAAGCCAGAGATGTTGCCAGCAGTGTTGCGCCAGCCAGGGTTTTCAGCGTCGCTTTGGAGGACAGTGCTTTCATGCCGTGGAACTCCGTCATTAATGGAGGTGCTTGGTTTTTAATCAAGTTATCCCTGTGCGAAGTCACCAGCAATTATCATTTCTTGCATTAATGAATAAGGTTTTTTTATTCAGGATTGGTCGTGCATTTTTTTGGTGCGTTAATTTTTCGGGTGTTTTGTTTTGGTGCGGTTTTCGGGTGGTTTGTTTTTGTTAACTATATGTTTTTATTTGATTTAATATTTATTGGTATGTTTTTTTACTTGGGTTTGTCAGATCTTTTTATTTCCACTAAGACCAGTATTATTTGGAAATAATTTTCTGAAACATGTATGTATTATATTCTTTTTGGTCATTCTTCAGTGTTTTTAAATGAAAGACTTTAAGCACTCCTGTATAGGTTTTATATGTTTTCCATATTTTAAAAATCTATTCAGGGGCTAAAGCGCTATTAGACCTGCAGCTTCGAAATAGCTGTCCGGCGGCTGGGCGCAGGGTCTGTTGAGTATGGAGCTTCCCTAAGTAAGCGAATATAGTGCTCATACGTGTAATCCTGTCGAGGTTGTCGCCAGACCATGACGAATAGCAAACAATATGATCATCTGGTTCATATCGAAACCCACGAAGAGCTCCGCCTGTACGAGCTGATTCCCAATGTGGTCTGGGTGTTCGATCTGGACAAGCACGGCTGGTGGTGGGGCAACTCAGCCGCCGTGGAGTTCTGGGGGCTGGAGTGCCTGCAGCAACTGATCGACAAGGATTTGTCTGGTGATACTCAGGGCGCGCGTGACCGTACCCTGCAAACCTTCGAGTTGGCAGTCAAAGATGGTCTTACTGTAGACCCCTGGACCACCTATCCGAACGGAAAACCCAAAACCCTGCTGATGATGCACCGCGCGGTGTTGCTGGGACCCGAGCGCCATCGCGGCATCATTGCGTACATCAATGAGCAAGTGAATCTGGGCGAGCAGCCGGAAAACCTGCTGTTGATGGAAGCCATGCGCTACACCCGTGTACCGGCTACCACCTTTACACTGGACGGTGAGCCGGTGGTTGAAAACCCGGCTGCCACCGATGCCTACAATTTCCTCTATGAGCAGCCACTGCCGCAAGGTATGAGTGCCTTTGTCGCGCGTTTTGCCGATCCTGAAGCAGGGCAGACCTGTCTGGCCCGGATTCAGGCCGGAGAAGAGGGGCGTTACGACTTCATTATGCGCACTCACGAGGGACTGCGCCGGCATAGTCTGGATATCCGCCGGACTCGGCATCCGCTCAATGGGGACTTCCTGTTTCTGGTGGTGGAGTACGACTTCACCGCACTCCATGATGCTTTGGATGAAGTGGAAGCGGCGCGCGCCCGTCTGCACGACATCGCCATGAAAGATGCGCTGACCGGTGTGCACAGTCTGCATTACATGCAGGAGGCGGCGAAAACCGAAATTGCCCATGCCGAGCGTAATGATCAGAATCTCTGGCTGATGTTTATCGATCTGGATGGCTTCAAATCGGTCAACGACACTCTCGGCCATGGTGCCGGCGATCAGGTGCTGTGTGAGGTCGCGCAGCGGCTTCAATCGGCGATCCGTTCGGAAGACCTGCTGGCGCGAATTGGTGGTGACGAGTATGTGGTACTGCTGTCCCACGACCACAGCGAAGATGACACGACTTCGGTGGCAAACCGCATCCTGGATGTGCTGGCGCAACCGATCAGTGTGGCGGACACCCAAGCCTGTGTCAGCGCGAGTATCGGCATTGCCCGTTATCCACAGGACGGTCAGGATCTGGAAACGCTGTTGAAAGCCGCTGACGCTGCCATGTATCGCGTTAAAAAAGGCGGTAAGAACGACTTCCTCTATGTCGAGTCTTGAGATCAGGATCGAACGGATGATGCCGCTGCCATTATCTTCATAAGGCCGCTCTGGTTGTAATGGTCGGGCTCTATATAAGAGAGGCAAAGCGACAAATGGCACTTTTAGAGCCATATTTGTTCTGCGATACGCATATCTGAATTGAGCTCAGGAGGCACCCCATGCGATGGAAAGGCGGTCGACGTAGTCAAAATGTGGAGGACAGGCGTGGGGCGGCTCCGAGGCGTGCAACCCGAGGCGGCATCGGTATTCTGGTGATCGCCGTGGTGGCGATGTTCTTTGGTGCCGATCTGTCTACCGTGTTGAGTATTCTCGGCGGTACAGGCGCGCTTTCGCCTGCCAGCAGCCAGACGCAAAGTGCTCCGGCAGCAAGGCCAGCAGCTGAAAACGAGCTCGCCGATATGGTGTCCGTGGTGTTGGCCGATACCGAAGATGTGTGGAATGCGCAGTTTCGTGCCATGAATCGGGCCTATCAGGAACCCACGCTGGTGCTGTTCACCGGTTCGGTCAAATCAGCCTGTGGTTTTGCTCAGGCTGCGGTGGGGCCTTTTTATTGTCCGGCCGATCAGAAGGTGTATATCGATCTCGGTTTCTATCAGCAGTTGCGTGATCGCTTCAAGGCACCGGGCGATTTTGCCCAAGCGTATGTGATCGCTCATGAGGTGGGACACCACGTGCAAAATCTGCTGGGTATTTCCGGCAAGGTGCATGAGATGCAGGGGCGGTTGAGCCAAACCGAAGCCAATCAGCTGTCGGTGCGTCTGGAGCTTCAGGCTGATTGTCTGGCGGGCGTTTGGGCCAATCACGCCAACCGAGCTCGCAATATTCTTGAACAGGGTGATCTGGAAGAGGCGCTGACGGCGGCGCACAGTATCGGCGATGACAATATCCAGCAACAGTCACGCGGCTATGTGGTGCCGGACTCCTTTACTCATGGCTCTTCTGAACAACGCATGCGCTGGTTCCAGACCGGTGTTCAAAGCGGCGACATGAATCAGTGCAACACCTTTCAGGCGGCGTCGCTCTGAGATTGGAGGATGACATGCTCTTATTGAGGGCCCGGCTCTGTTGTGAACAGGCCCTCTGATGTTTTGCACCCTGGGTCAACCAGGTCAGAGCTCACCCAGGTCAGAGCTCACTCAGGTCAGAACAGCTTACCCAGCATCCCTTTGGCCATATCGCCCACAGCTCCGCCCAATAGATCACCACCTTCACTGTTGCCATCAATCAGTTCAGGAATCATCTGTGCCAGGCCTTTCGCAGCGGTGTCCTGGCTCAGTCCCAGATTACCGGCAAATGCTGAAACCTGATCGTTGCCCAGCACCTCGAGCAGGGAGGACACGGAAAGGCTTTCGTTAGCGCCACCGCCCAGCCAGGAACTGGCAAGGCTGGCCAGTCCGCCGCCGCTGGCGAACTGGGTGACCAGCGCGCTCAGGTCCAGTTCCCCACCGTCGGTTGGCAACAGGTTCTGCAGTCCGGCCACGACGCTGGACAGGTCCAGTTGGTCGCCGCTGCCGCCCAGTTTGCTGATAAACAGCTGCGCCGCCATATTAATCAGGCTCATCTTGTACCTCTACACATTGGAGTGTCACTGGAAAGACAGGGCCCGAGGCCTGAGCACTCGGGCCTGATACGGGTCGGTTACAGCTTTGCCAGTTCTTCGTCGAAGAAGCTGGCCGCAGCGTCGGTGAAGTCGAAGGTTTCGCGGATGTATTTCAAGGTGTCCATTTCGGTATCGGTCACGCCCTGGCCGTCACTGGCCGACTTCAGCAGGTCTGCAGCTTCATCTTTGGAGATCTTGCCCTCGCCACGGCCGGTGGTGTGTGCCTTGGCCAGTTCGAGCAGTTCTTTCTCATACTTTTTGCCATCAATGCTTACGTACGCCATTGTGTTTTCCCTATATGAGTGGGTCGTGAGTGTTGTGCATTCGCGATCTAGCAAGGGTGTCGAATATCGAGCACCTCAATTGAATCTAGACCAGCTTGATGAAAGTGCTATAACGCAGGTGCAAAAAATTGTTCCGGCCCCGCTTACAAATCTTTTACAAACTCGCTACATCCATCTGACCAACGCCTTTTGCTTGCCACTTAGAGTGCAGTTCAAACAGAGGTTATTTTTAATAACAGCAGCAGGAGAAAGGCCATGAACTGCCTCAACCTTATGAAACGCGTCTGTGCCAGTGCCTTACTGGTGGCGACATTGCCGTCACTGGCGCAAACCGAGACCCAAATGCAGGAAGTGCAGCTTGATCTCAGTCTGGCAACGCCGGTGATGACCGCGCAGACCCCGCAGAAGGCTTACATCAAGGTGTCACTGGACGGCTTTGAGCTTGCGGGTCAAAGCGATCGCACAGCTGCCAATGTGGCCATAGTGCTGGATCGTTCCGGTTCCATGGGCGGTGACAAGATACGTCATGCGCGGGAAGCGGCGATTATGGCACTTGAGCGTTTGGATGAACGGGATATCGTCTCAGTGGTGGCTTACGACTCTCAGGTGGATGTGGTGGTGCCGGCAACCAGGCTGCAGGATCGACAACCGGTCTACCGCGCAATCCGACAGATTCGTGCCAGCGGTAATACGGCGCTTTTTGCCGGTGTCAGCAAGGGGGCTCAGGAGCTGCGCAAGTTCATCGAACGCAATCGGGTTAATCGCGTCATTCTTCTGTCCGACGGCCTCGCCAATGTGGGCCCTCAATCACCTTCGGAGCTGGGGCGGCTGGGGCAGTCACTGGCTAAAGAGGGCATCAGTGTTACCACCATCGGTCTGGGGCTTGGCTATAACGAAGACCTGATGACACGGCTGGCGGGTATGAGCGATGGTAACCATGCCTTTGTGGATAACCCGGCTGATCTGGCGCGTGTGTTCCAGTACGAGTTCGGCGATGTACTTTCGGTCGTCGCACAGGACCTGACTATCGAGATCCACTGTCTCAATGGTGTGCGTCCGTTGCGCATACTGGGGCGTGAGGGCGAAGTAATGGGTGACCGTGTCACCACGCGTCTGAACCAGCTGTACAGCGAGCAGGAAAAGTATCTGGTATTGGAAGTGGAAGTGCCTGCTCAGTCAGCCGGAACTGAAATGGAATTGGCACGGGTGCAAGTGAATTATGCCAACCTGGCAACACAGAAAACGTCACGCCTGGATGGCCGGATACTGGCCAGCTTCAGTGCCTCCGAGACCGAGGTGAAGGACGCCGTGGATAAGCCTGCGCTGGAGTCCGCTGTTGAGCAGGTTGCGAACGAGTACAGCCGGGAAGCAGTGGAACGCCGAGACCAGGGCGATGTTGAAGGTGCTCGCCAGCTGCTGGAGAAAAGTGCAGCCTATCTGGGTGAGCAGGCCGAAGCTCTGGCCTCTCCCGAGCTGAAGGCTCAGGAAGAAGAAGCGCTGCAGGATGCGGATAAGTTATCCTCCGAGGAAGACTGGACGCGTCAGCGCAAGGAGCTGCGCGAGAAACAGTACAAAAGGGCGACTCAACAGAGTTATTGAGCCTGGCTCGAAAGCGACACCAGGGAGCAACAGCCCGGCGCTAACGTCGGGCTTCGTTATACGGGAGCCTTATGAGATACCGCGCTACGCTGATGTTGATTTTGCTGGTTCTGCTGCCGGTGCTTTTACTGGGCTGGTTAGGCTATCGCCTGCAGCAAAACGAGCAGCAACTGGTAGGGCTGCAACTGCAGAAACTGGTCGAGCAACAGCTCGAGTCGGTGGATCTGCAACTGCAAACCCACTTCCAGCAGCTGGAAACCCTGCTGCAGAGCCAGGCGCGTTCGCTCTATCGTGAAGATCCCGCCTATTCTGATGCGAGTGTGCGCAGCCTCGTGAACCGCTCGGTTCAGGTGCAACAGATGTTTGTTCTGGATGCCAATGACCGGCGCCTGTTTCCGCCGGCAAACCAGCCGCTCAGCCGTGATGAGCAGCAGTTGGTCGAACGGCTGGAGCCGCTCTGGCAATCTCCCGGTCTATTGCGACCCACGGATACCGACCCGGTTATGTCCTCAGCGGCACCGCTGGTTGAGTCAGCTTCAGAAAGTCGTGTTCAAACGTCCCGCTCCGATGATTACTTTGTCAGTGGTCAGCTGGCGCAACGGGCCCCGTCCGCCTTGGCGGTACCTCTGAATGATGGTGTAAGTGCAGAAGGGGTGAGCGATTATGCGGCCGAGCCAGAGCAACAGGTTCTGGCGGGGCCGTCCGCATCCCGAGTGGTGGCTTCCAAGGCCGAAGCGAAACGTGCTGATACAGTCATGGCCGCTGAACAAAACACTCTGAGTGACAGTCGTCAGGACCCCGCTGCCAGTGGCTGGATCGCCTGGTATGTGGATGCGCGCTTGTTGCATATCTATTGGTGGCGGGACCCTCAGGGACGGACACTGGGATTTGTACTCAATGATGCCCGGCTGCTGTCGGATCTGATCAACCGTCTACCGGATGCGGGCGCCGGAGCGGCAGCCCTGGGTGAGGCTCAGATACGCATGCTGAACAGTCAGGGCGTAACCCTGTATAGCTGGGGCCAGTATCAGCAGTCGAGTCCGCCTCTGCGCAGTCTTGGCTTGAGCCATCCGCTGGGCAGCTGGAGTCTGGAATACCGTGCTCCGGCATTGCAAGCCGCTGCACCGACGCTGCTAACTCTGATTGTGCCTCTACTGCTGTTGGGGGCTGGTCTTATGGGATTGGGTTATCTGTTTTACCGCGAACACCGGCGTGAGATGGAACTGGCCGCGCAACGGGTCAACTTCGTCAATCAGGTCTCCCATGAACTGAAAACCCCGCTGACCAATGTGCGGCTCTACGCCGAAATGCTGGAGCAGCGGCTGGAAGGGGATGAGGATTCAGCGGTTGGCCGCTATCTGGGCGTGATCAGTGATGAGAGTCAGCGCCTGTCACGGTTGATTGAAAATGTGCTGAGTCTGTCACGGCTCCAACGCGATCAACTGACGCTGGCTATCACCTGTCAAAAGCCGGATGAGCAGCTTGAACGGGTCGTAGATACTTTTGCGCCCTTGTTGCAGCAACGAGGGATTCAGCCGCGTTTTGAACCCGGTATTGGCCGGTCGGTGAATTATGATCCGGCCGTGTTGGAGCAGGTTCTGAATAACCTGCTGAGCAACTGCGAGAAATATGCCCCTGACAGCGGAGAGCTTTCAATCCGCAGCTGGCTGGACGCTCAGAACCTTTGTGTTTCCGTGCAGGATTTGGGGCCCGGTATAAGTGCCGATGAGCAGGCGCGTATCTTTGAGCCTTTCTATCGCTGCAGTAACCGCCTTACCGACGGGATTACCGGTACCGGTATAGGTTTGGGGCTGGCGCGAGATCTGGCCCGTGCGCACGGCGGTGAGCTTTGTCTGATACCCACTGATAAAGGTGCCTGTTTTGAACTGCGACTGGAAACCCGAGAATGAAAATTCTGATTGCTGAAGATGATCTGCATATTCGCCAGGGGCTCTGTGATCTGCTGGAAACCGAGGGCTATGAGTGTCTGCAAGCCGCGGATGGCGAGCAGGCATGGACCCTGTATTCTGAGCAGATCGCAGGCCAATCCGGCCCCGCGTTAGTGTTGCTCGATATCATGATGCCCAAGCTGGATGGTTATGCGCTCTGTCGTCGTATTCGCCAGCAGGATCAGCAACTGCCGGTGATCTTTATTACCGCCAAGTCGGAGGAGATTGATCAGGTACTGGGTCTGGAATTGGGGGCTGACGACTATATCAAGAAGCCCTTCGGCAGCCGCGAAGTGGTGGCGCGTATTCATGCCGTGACGCGCCGTTGCCTGGCACAGGGTACGCCAAAGCCCGAGCTCGCCAGCTTTCAGATGGCCGATCTGCAGGTATTCCCGGATCAACTCAGGGCCGAGCGTGAAGGGCACAAAATCGACCTGAGCTTGAGAGATTTGCGCATCCTTCAATTGTTGTTCAGCAATCCCGGCCGGGTACTGAGCCGGGATGAGCTCTTTGACGAGTGCTGGGGCCGCCAGTATCTGCCCAGCAGCCGTACGTTGGATCAGCATATCTCCAAGCTGCGCAAGGCGGTGGAGCGTGATCCCCAGTCACCCGAAATCATTCAGACGGTACATGGTATGGGTTACCGCTTTGATGGTTAGGGACACCTGATTCCAATGGTTTCAGGATGCGGGCTCAACACTGTGTAAAAACTGCTTGGCGTCTTCGCTGCCTTCTTCGGCGGCTTGTCTGAGCCATTTCAGGCCTTCATCCTTGTTCATGGCAGTGCCCACGCCTTCATACAGCGCCTTGCCATAGTGATAACGCGCCAGGGTGGAGTAACCGGCGGTATCGTTCGCTTCGGCACCGCGTTTCATCAGCGCCGTGGCGTATTCCATATCCCGAGGCACACCAATGCCGGATTCATAGATCTGGGCCAGCCAGATCATGGAATAGACATCGTTCCAGCGTGCAATGCAGTCCTCGAAAATCTTGATGGCAGCGGCATGGTCACCGGTCTTGTCGGCGGCATAGCCGTAGAGACATTTGATACGTTTGTCCGAGTCGATATAGGCCTCATAACTGAGGTCGCTGGCTTTTGCCGGTAGTGATAACAGGGTCAGGCAGCCAAGTGTCAGCAGGGTGCGGGAGTACATGGTCAGAATCTCCTCAATATCAGTTCAGGGGCAAAAAGCTCAACTGCTGAGCGGAATAAAACAGGGTGTTCAGAACCAGCAGCAAAAACCAGAGGCCGATTTCGAGTGTCTCGGTGATCGGTTGGATGCCTTTGAGTGCTCCGTAGATGTGGACAACGAACATCAGTGCAAAGACGGCATAGAGGGTATCGAAGACAAAGAGTCTTGAATCGGGCTCGAGTATGCCTCTTAGCATTAACAGTTCGATCACCAGAATGAAGGCACCCAGACAGCGGCCGAAGTACACGGCCAGGTCGGTTTCATCGGGGACTTTCCACAACACCAGCCGTGCCCAGGAGAGAGGTGTCAGAAAAATGGGTAGTGCAAAAAACACTGTCGTACTGCACATGAGTGCCAGCAGATACCAATGGCTTTGATCCGCAAAGTAACCCAGCATGGCAAATCCTTTTGTGGGTGAAGGTTTCTGCTTTTGTAATCCTCGTTGATCGGCTGTTCAATCCATGCACAGTAAAACGAGTCTAAAGTACAGACGGCTCTAGTTCCTCACACAGCCGATGGTTGTAGACGAGGGCTTCGCTGGTATCCTTTTTGGCAGTTGGGAAAGCACGAAGAGGGAAGTATCTGATGGCATCTTCGACAGAGTTTGTGGATAACCTGCACGAGGTGTTTGCCCTGTTCGGGCGCATACGTGCTCGTCGCATGTTTGGAGGCTTTGGCATCTATAAAGATGACCTGATGTTCGCGTTGGTGGCAGATAATGTGCTTTACCTGAAAGCTGATGAAGTCTCTCGACAAGCATTTGTGGAGCAGGGGCTGTTGCCGTTTGAGTATGTGAAAAATGGCAAGCCGATTCAGATGTCCTACTACACGGCGCCAGACGAGCTGTTTGATGATGCCGAGCTGGCCAAAAAATGGGCCGATTGTGCCTTTGCAGCTGCTTTGAGAGGCCGCAAGTCAAAGAAATAACGACTTTTTATATCAACACTGGATGTTGAAAACGGATGCTTAAAACCCTCGCAATTGAAAACTATCGTTCAATTTTAAAGCTGGTCATTCCCTTGGGTCAGGTGACGCTGATTACCGGGCCCAATGGCAGTGGCAAATCGAATCTCTACAAGGCACTCAGGCTGCTGGCGCAGGTCGGGCGCGGTGGTGTGGTGAATGCACTGGCTGCAGACGGCGGGCTCGTCTCGGTATTCTGGGCCGGACCCGAAAAGATCAGTGCCCGAATGCGCCGGGGCGAAGTGCCGGTGCAGGGCGGGCCCCTGCAGAAGGTTAAGCGTCTAAGACTGGGCTTTGCCGGGGATGACTATGGCTATGCCATCTCCATGGGCTTACCGGAGCCGGTGCCCCGCTCGGTGTTTAATCTGGACCCGGAAATCAAACGCGAAGGGATCTGGCATGGTGAGTTCTATCGTCCTGCCGGCCTGCTGGTCGATCGCAAGGGGCCGGCCGTACGAGTCCGGGAAGGGCGCCAGTGGCAGGTGGTTGCCCAGCATCTGCCGGGGTTCGACTCCCTGTTTGACCAGGTCGCGGATGTGCAAACCACGCCTGAGGTGTTTCAACTGAGGGAAAATATCCGCCGCTGGCGCTTCTATGATCACTTTCGCACCGATCGGGATGCACCTGCGCGTCAGCCACAGCTGGGCACGCGTACTCCGGTGTTACACCATGATGGCCGTGATCTGGCAGCTGCGATCCAGACCATTCGAGAAATTGGCGATGAAGCCGCACTGGATGAAGCGATCAGCTGCGCCTTTCCCGGCGCTTCGCTATTGGTGCGGCGAGAAGATGACGGTCGTTTCTTTCTGGAACTGCAGCAGGAAGGCTTGTTAAGGCCACTGGCAGTTAGTGAACTGTCGGACGGCACGCTCAGATACATTCTTTGGGTGGCGGCATTGCTGACGCCGCGCCCACCTGAATTGATGGTGCTGAATGAGCCTGAAACCAGCTTACACCCGGATCTGTTGCCTGCCTTGGGGCGGTTGATTTTGAAGGCGTCTGAGCAGTGCCAGGTCTGGGTGGTGTCTCATGCGCCGCGTTTGATCGCAACGCTGGAAGAAAGCGAAAGCTGCTGCTCCGTCCATCTGGATAAGGCGTTGGGTGAGACGCAAGCAGCCAACTTCGGGCAGTTTGATATCCCGGCGTGGTATTGGCCGGATTAGCGCGGATCCGCGACCAGGTTCATCATGCTGACGAGTTTGTTCAAAGGCATGGGCTTGCCAAACATGTAGCCCTGTCCATATATCACGCCCGCACCGATCAGTTCCTGATTCTGCATGTTGTTTTCGATACCCTCAGCGACGACGCAGGCATCAATTTTACGCGCAATATCCACAATGTGCGGGATCAGTGTGGCGCGGATGGCACCGGCCTCCATGTCACTGATAAAGCTGCGGTCGATTTTGAGGATATGGCACTTGTATTCCTGGATCTGACGCAGGTTGGAATAACCGGTACCAAAGTCGTCGATAGCGATTTCAAACCCCTCATCCGAGAGACGTGACAGGGTGTTACCGGCCGCCTGACTCGCCAGACGTTCGCTTTCGATCACTTCAACCACGTATTTGATGCCTGTACGCCTGAGAGTCGGGTTTTCAAGTAGCTCCATGATGGCACCTGACTCTATATCCTGAGGAAAAAAGTTGATGTTGACCTTAAAGCCATCGGGCAGCTCTGTGTTGTGGCTCAGGTCCTGATTGATTTTATCGATAATGGCGCGGGTAAACTTCCAGGTGTTGTCATGACTGGCAATGATAGGGATGAACTCGTCGGGGTAAAGATCACCCTTGGCGTCCTGATAACGGGCGAGGGCCTCACAGCCAACCACCTTACCGGTTTTGATCTCAACAATGGGCTGGTACAGGCAGTAGAAGGCGCCTTGATGCAGGCCACGGGCGACACGGGCTTTCACGGATCGATAGTGGCGGATGAAATGAGAACTGATCAGCCAAAAGAACACAAAAACCAGTAGCGCGATAATCTTCCACCCCAATAGCACCAGATGGTAGTAGCTGTGGAATGCCTCAGTTGACGCCGACACTGTCAGGCAATAGGGGATATCTCCGTTACACTCTTCAATAAAAAAGTCACGCTTGCGCCAATTTTGGAGCTCTTGGCTGTCTGGCTCGTCCCCTGCGAGATGGAGGGTCTCACCGGTTTTTTGGTTGATAAAGCTCAATTCCCAGTTGGTATCAGCACTGATCAGCGAATCCAGAAAATCCCGATGCACAACGGCGTTAAATCGACCTAGCTGTGCGACGATGGCATACACCTCCTGATCGGTCAGGATAATGGGCATATTGACCCAGACCTTGGTCTTTTTCGGACCGATGAAGTCAGGCTCGGGATTAAGGATCTTCGTTGTTATCTGCCCCAGTCCTGTCGTACATAAAAGCTGGTCACCATCCAAAAAACCGATGTCCTTGATAGACACCGATAGAAACACAACTTGCCGCATGTAATGCAGCATACTGTCATCACAGTGCTCGATGCCCTTGTCGTTAAGTTTGCGCAGTGTGGTGATGACTTCTTCGGATAGTGCGTTGATCTGCTGGAACGCAGAGCGGATATCCTGATGGAGAACTCTTTGATAGTCCCGCTTGAGCAGGGTTTCTGCGGCAAAATAGGTAAAGC
Source organism: Marinobacterium sp. (assembly GCA_048264005.1). Classification (GTDB taxonomy): domain Bacteria; phylum Pseudomonadota; class Gammaproteobacteria; order Pseudomonadales; family Balneatricaceae; genus Marinobacterium. Next base: position 30,156 of record JBLXDP010000010.1, on the reverse strand, counting down.
AGCCGATCATTGCACTCAGGGTGATAATGATCAGCTTATCCAGGACTGAAACCTCCCCTTGTTTCACAAGGACCTCCTCAGTGCACGGAACCTGAATTTGGCAGGGTATGATAAAACCATAATGTCAGGTTCCGGGCCTGAGTCAAACATTTCCTGTAGCCAAAAGCTGGCACTATCAGAAGCAGAAGGTCAGAAGGTCAACTATGCCCAATCTACGTGATGCCTTACCCCAAAATCTGACTGAAGAAGTATTTACTGACCTGCTGAGCACTGAACGTTTACGCATTGAACGCATAGCCTCTCAGGGGCAGTGTTCTCCGGAGTCCGGCTGGTACGATCAGGATGAGCATGAATGGGTGTTGGTGCTGGAAGGCGCCGGTGAACTGGTATTTGAAGATGGTGAGGTGGTCCGTCTGGGGCCGGGTGATTACTTTAATATACCGGCACATCGTCGCCATCGGGTCAGTTGGACCGACCCGGAACAGCTGACGCTTTGGTTGGCGGTGTTCTACACTTAATCTTTACCAAACACTGCGGCTGATCAGCTGACTGTTCAGGTATTTAAACGTCTGTTTTTTGCTTCTAAACAAGTTCCGGGGGTTCTGTCAGACGCCAGTTTGTGGGACAGTGTGCTCAGTTAAAGTGTTGTTCGGACTCTCAGTTATCAATGAGTAAACTCAATATTCTGGTCGTAGATGATGCGCGCTTCATTCGTGAGCGAGTGACATCCATGGTAAGGGAATCTTTTCCCGACTTTACCGTAATGGCGGTCGAAAATGGCAGCCAGGCCATTCGTGCCATGCAACAGAAACAGTTCAATCTGATTCTGTGTGACTGGGAAATGCCCGAAACGAGCGGTCTTGAAGTACTGCAGTGGTGCAGATCTCAGGACTCTTACAAACAAACGCCGTTTCTGATGGTGACCAGCCGTGGTGAACGCGAGTATGTGCTCAAGGCGATTCAATCCGGCGTGAATGATTACCTGGGTAAACCCTTTACCCGTGAGCAGCTGGTCCAGAAAATGGTGAAGGCGCTGAGCAAGCGTCAGCAGTTGAGCCCTGAGCAGCAGGCGCGCGCCACTGCCATGCTCGATGCCGATCAGCAAAAGAAACCGTCTGCCGCACCTGCCAAGTCGATGGCCAAGCCCAAGGGTTTGGCTCAGCTGCGTAACAGCACGCAAACCTTCCGTTGTGCGATCAAGGACCTGAACCTGATGGAGGTGAAGGTGGTGATCAAAAATGAAGGCGCCTTTCCGCAGGTGCTGGAGCAGGTGGTGGTCGACATTGAGCAGCTGTCCGGTGACAGCGTCGCACGTATCAACGGTTTCGTAACCTCGGTTCAGGCAACCGAACGTAAACTGGACGCCGCTTACGTCGATGTTTTGGTCAGCTTTATGGATGAAGACCCTGATAAAATGGCTCACCTGTCCAAATATATAGCCAGTGTCCGCTAATGAGTATTCTGTCCCGTCTCCGTCAACCGCTGGTTATGGCGTCAGTCACAGTCGCAATGTTGCTGGGTGGCTGTGCCACACCGCCGCCGGCACCGGAACCTGAGCAAACGCTGACAGTAACGCCGATTTCACTGCGTCCGCTGATGCCGGTTGCGGCCGTGAATACCTCTGATGCGCTGGCGCAGGAACTGGTGACACACTATCTGAAAGGCCCTCACTATCGCATGTCGCTGCCGCTGGTACTGGATCAACAGTACCAGCCCGTGGGCGCTGCTTCGGTCAACGACCCCAGTCGCTTGATGGTGCTTTACCGTCAGGGTAACAGCTGGGGCAGTCTGGCTGTGACGGCGGCTCAGGGCAGTATCATGAACGCCTTCCGCATTCAGCGTGGCAATAACACCGACTACGCGCTGGTTTTCAAGCGCGTACGTATCTGCCTTAACGCGGGTGCTGACCAGGCCCCACGCTGGCAGGGCGGGCGTTGGGTCTTCTCTTCCACTCAACCTGGACGGTTTGAATGCAGCGGCCAAACCCGTGGTTCTCTGTTCCAGTTGGGATCAGGGCTGCCGGGACTGCTGGGACCCTACGTTGAGTCCGGTGATACTGTGCTCTATGGACGCAGCTGGAATGAACTGCGAACTCTGGCAACACGTCTGTCACAGCGTTTCCCGCATCTGGATGTACCGCGCATCCAATAATTAATCCGGAAAAACTATGCTCAGTTATCAGCACGGCTTTCACGCCGGCAACTTTGCAGATGTGCACAAGCATCTGCTTCTTACCCTCTTGCTGCAATCTCTGAACCGTAAGGCCAAGCCCTGGAGCTACCTGGAGACCCATGGTGGCCGCGCGCGTTATGACCTGGAAGGCGATCAGGCGCTAAAAACCGGGGAGTACAAAGAGGGGATTGCCCGCCTCTGGCAACGCCCGGCACCCGATGCGGTACAGCCTTACCTGGAGCAGGTTGCTGCGGTGAATGAACAGCAGCTGCTGGCCTACCCGGGGTCGCCTCTGATGGCGGCACAGATGGCGCGTGAACAGGACGTGATCAGTGTGATGGAGCTGCATCCGGCTGAAGCGGAAGCGCTGAAAGCTGTTTTTCGTCATGATGAGCGCGTCAATGTGCATCATCGTGACGGCTATGAAGGTGTGATGTCACTGCTGCCACCCAAGCCCAATCGCGGCGTGGTGCTGATCGATCCGGCGTTTGAAGTGAAGCAGGAATACAGCGATCTGGTGGGCTTTATCAACAAGGCTTACAAGCGCTGGCCAAATGGCTGTTATGCGATCTGGTATCCATTGTTGCCGGCGGGTTTGTGGCAGAAAATGAAACGGGATCTGGCCGCAACGGGCATTCGCAAGATTCTCTGCTCCGAACTGGAAATCCGTTCTTCGGAAGGGGAGCGGGGCATGTTTGGCAGCGGCATGCTGGTGATTAACCCGCCCTGGCAGCTGGACCAGGCCCTGGCTGACGTATCGCCATGGCTGGTGGAGCAGCTGCAGGTGGAGGCAGGTAGCGGTACTTCACGCCTGGACTGGCTGGTACCTGAGTAAGGCAGGGAGCCTTACCTGAGCGGGTGCTTAGTAGAGCGCCTTCTCGTCACGTACAACGTCGATCAGCAGTTCCAGGAAGAGGCGGTCGGCGTCACTCTGTTCCAACGGGATTTTGACGTTAGTAGTCGACGACAGTTCTTCGGCGATCAGCATCTCGGCATGTTCTTCATTGAAATGCTTGCGAGCAATCTCCAGCGCCTTTTCACTGATATCCGGCTCAACCAGAACCTTGCGGATAAAGCGCAGCAGTTCGTTGATGACGCGCTCCTTGTTTTTAATCTCGGCAATACTCATCGTGTGCTCTCCGGCGCAGAATCTGAAATCGCTTCTACTATACCGCCAATACTTGAGTACGCCCAGTCTCTAACCTTGGTTGTAGATCGCCGTTTCACGGCATTTAGGCGGTTGATCGAAGGTTGTCAAGGTGCGAGAATGGCGGGCTATTTGATTTCTAGGCTTGCGGTGGTAGGAAATCCCGAGACCGCGGGTGGTTTAAGCGCTACCCGGCTTAAGTCTCAGACAGGTGTGTCAGGTAAGAAGATCCTCGCCATGACAACACCCGAGCACGTGCCAGCGAACAGAATCCCGCTAAATGAGGGCTGTGGTTGCGACAACATCAGACCGCAGATGGCCGTGTTCATCGTTGCAGAAACGCTGAAACTGTAAGTCATCGGCAGGGTGCCGATGCTGATAGAGGGTACAACAGTGGAATTACTTTCAGGCGCAGAAATGGTGGTACGCGCCCTCCGCGATGAGGGTGTTAAGTACATCTACGGCTATCCGGGCGGCTCGTTGCTTCACGTGTACGACGCCCTGTTCCAGCAGGAAGATGTACAGCACATTCTGGTGCGCCATGAGCAAGCTGCAACTCACATGGCGGATGCTTATGCGCGTGCTACCGGCAAGGCCGGCGTCGCGCTGGTGACATCCGGCCCGGGTGCAACCAACGCCGTAACCGGTATCGCAACCGCATTCATGGATTCCATTCCGATGGTGGTCATTACCGGTCAGGTTATGAGCCATCTGATTGGTGAGGACGCGTTCCAGGAAACCGACATGCTGGGTATCTCCCGTCCGGTGGTGAAGCACAACTTCAGTGTGCAGCGCCCGGAGGATATCCCGACGATCGTACGCAAGGCGTTCCATATCGCCGAAAGCGGCCGTCCCGGTCCAGTGGTTATCGATATTCCCAAGGATATGACCACGCCGACCGAGCGTTACCCGTATGAATATCCGAAACAGGTGAAAATGCGTTCTTACACGCCGATCACCCGCGGTCATACCGGTCAGATCAAGAAAGCGGCAGAGCTGCTGGTGAATGCCAAGCGTCCGGTGATCTACACCGGTGGTGGTGTCATCATGGGCGATGCCAGTGCAGAACTGACCGAGCTGGCACGCCAGCTGAACTTCCCGGTGACCAACACCCTGATGGGTCTGGGTGGTTTCCCGGGTACGGATCGCCAGTTCATCGGCATGCTGGGTATGCACGGCAGCTATGAAGCCAACATGGCGATGCATCATGCGGATCTGATCCTGGCGGTAGGTGCACGTTTTGATGACCGTGTAACCAACGCCTGTGACAAGTTCTGTCCGACCGCCAAGATTGTTCACATCGATATCGACCCGGCATCGATCTCCAAAACCATCCAGGCAGATATCCCCATTGTGGGCCCGGCCAAAGTGGTGCTGGAAGAGATGATTCAGCTGGTAAAAGGCAGCAAGAAGCAGCCTGATGCCGAAGCCATTAGTGCCTGGTGGAAGCAGATCGACGAATGGCGTCAGCGCCACGGCGGCCGTTTCCGCACCGATGATTCCGAGCTGATGAAGCCGCAGCAGGTTATCGAAATGCTGAGCAAGGTCACCAATGGTGATGCTTTCGTGACCTCTGACGTAGGTCAGCACCAGATGTTCGCGGCGCAGTACTACAAGTTCAATAAACCGAATCGCTGGATCAACTCCGGTGGTCTGGGCACCATGGGCTTCGGTTTGCCGGCGGCCATGGGTGTGAAAATGAACTTCCCGGATGCCGATGTGGCCTGTGTCACCGGCGAGGGCAGTATCCAGATGAACATTCAGGAACTCTCCACCTGTAATCAGTATGATTTGCCGGTGAAGATTCTCTGTCTGAACAACCAGTCTTTGGGCATGGTACGTCAGTGGCAGGACATGAACTACGAGTCTCGTCACTCTCAGTCCTACATGAAGTCCCTGCCGGACTTTATCAAGCTGGTTGAGGCCTATGGTCACGTGGGTATGAAGGTCGATAAGTATTCCGACCTGGAAGGTGCCATGCGCGAAGCCTTCGCGCTGAAGGACCGTCTGGTGTTCATGGATATCGCGGTCGATCCGTTCGAGCACGTATATCCGATGCAGGTTCCGCGTGGTTCCATGCGTGACATGTGGCTGAGCAAGACAGAGAGGACCTGAGCATGCGCCATATCATATCCGTCCTGATGGAAAACGAGCCGGGTGCCTTGTCGCGCGTAGTAGGTCTGTTTTCCCAGCGTAACTTCAACATCGAGTCACTTACCGTGGCGCCGACAGAAGATTCGACTCTGTCCCGTCTGACCGTTACCACCATTGGTAACGATCGCGTGGTTGAACAGATCACCAAACAGCTGAACAAGCTGATTGATGTGGTTAAGGTCGTTGATCTGTCCGAAGGTGATCACATCGAGCGTGAAGTGATGATGATCAAGCTGAAGGCCAGTGGCCAGATGCGTGCGGAGATCAAGCGTACCTGCGACATCTTCCGTGGTCAGATCATCGATGTAACGCCGACGACTTACACCGTGCAGCTGGTAGGCGCATCCGACAAACTGGATGCCTTCATCAGCGCGCTGGGCAGCGCTTCCATCCTGGAAGTGGTGCGCTCCGGTGTATGTGGTATCGCACGTGGTGAAAAGGTGCTTAGCCTCTAAGGCGGCACTTTTTCAGCCAAAAAAAAACCGCTGCCCGTGTAAACGGCCAGCGGTTTTTTATTACCTGAACGTTATAGTTCAGTGTGCATCCTGCTGGTTACGCTTTTCCTGGCGCCAGAGTATGTAGCCCGCGATGAGCACCGCCAGGCTTACCAGGCCCACAATGATGGTTGCCAGTGCGTTGATCTCGGGGCTGACGCCCAGACGCACACTGGAGTACACCACCATTGGCAGCGTGGTTGCACCGGGGCCGGACACGAAACTGGCCACAACCAGATCATCCAGTGACAGGGTGAACGCCAGCAGCCAGCCGGCCACCAACGCCGGGGCGATCAGCGGCAAGGTGATGGTGAAGAACACCTTCAATGGCTTGGCACCCAGGTCCAGTGCGGCCTCCTCCAGTGACATATCCATATGTGCCAGACGGCTCTGTACCACCACCGTGACATAGGCCATGGCGAAGGTGGTGTGCGCAATCACGATCGTGTTCATGCCACGTCCTGCAGGCCAGCCAACCACGGTTTCCATGGCGACGAAGAGCAGCAGCAGGGACAAACCGATGATCACTTCCGGCATGACCAGTGGCGCCGTGACCATGACCTCAAGCGAGCCTCGACCTCGGAAGCGACGAAAGCGCACCAGAGCCAGCGCCGCCATAGTGCCCAGAATGACTGACAGACTCGCGGTCAGCGCAGCGATCTGAATACTTAGCCAGGCCGCGCCCAGCAGCTGATCGTTTTGCATCAGCTCGCCATACCATTTGGTGCTGAATCCGCTCCATACGGTCACCAGGCGGCTCTCGTTGAACGAGTAGACGATCAGGCTGGCGATCGGGATATACAGAAAGGCATAGCCAAACAGCAGAATGGTGATCAACAAAGGCATGCGTCGTTTCATGATGCTGCCTCCTCGGCCCGGCGCTCGAAATGTCGGAGCAGCACAAAGGGCAGGATGAGCGCGACCAGCAGCAATGCTGCCAGAGACGACGCCAACGGCCAGTCCTTGTTATTGAAGAACTCGGTCCACATCAGCTTACCCAGCATCAGGGTATCGGGACCACCCAGCAGGTCCGGAATCACGAACTCTCCCATGACCGGTATAAACACCAGCATGGCGCCGGCCAGCAGTCCGGGCATGGATAGCGGCAGGGTGATCAGCAGGAACTGTTTCCAGGGGCGGCAGCCCAGGTCTGCGGCCGCTTCCAGTAGTGTCAGGTCCAGCCGAATCAAGGTGGCATACAAAGGCAGTACCACGAACGGCAGATAGTTGTAGACCACGCCGATATAGACTGCGATCGGAGTGTGCATGATCTCCAGCGGGGTATCGATCACGCCCAGTCCCATCAGCAGGTTGTTGAGCAGGCCGTTGGTTTTCAGGATGCCGATCCAGGCATAGATGCGGATCAGGAACGAGGTCCAGAACGGCAGAATGATCAGCATCAGCAGCGGCAGTCGCCAGTGTGAAGGCGAGCGTGCGATGGCATAGGCCATGGGATAGCCGACCAGCAGGCAGAACAGGGTCGAGATGGCCGCGATCTTGAGTGAGCCGAGTAGCGCATTGAGGTACAGGGAGTCTTCCAGCAGCATTTGGTAGTTGCTGAAGTTGACCACAATGGTGACAAAGCCGTCCTCGATCGCACGGATCAGATCCATGTAGGGCGGCTGCGCCAGTGTCGGTTCAGACAGGCTGATCTTGAGCACGAACAGGAACGGCAGCAGGAAAAACAGTGCCAGCCAGAACCAGGGAATGGCGATCAGCAGATTACGTGCCGGTGGCAGTGGCAGTGCAGGCATCCGCTTCATTCCGTGAGCACCCCGCAGCTGTTGGCAGACCAGCCCAGAGTGACTTCTTCTTCCCAGGTCAGGGGCTGTTCGGCCAGGGCCTGAACGTTGGACTGGGTGAACTGGATACGCTTACCGCTGGGCAGTTCGACGTGGTAGATGGACACGTCACCCAGATAAGCAATCTCCTTGATCTCACCGCGAATCTGGTTAGGTGCTTCAGGTTCGAAGCGATCCAGCACGCGCACCTTCTCCGGACGAACGGCCAGGGTAACGGCCATACCGGGTACCAGCGGCTGGCTGTGACGCACCTGTAACAGGCTGTCGGCTTCGTCACACTGGATCAGAACCTGGTCATCATCCTGTTGCACCACATAGCCATCAAACAGGTTAACGGAACCGATAAAGCTGGCGGCGTAGCGCGTGGAGGGAAACTCGTACAGCGGACGCGGCGGGTCGACCTGCTCGATACGGCCTTCATGCATCAGGGCGATACGGGAGGACATGGTCATCGCTTCTTCCTGATCATGGGTAACCACGATGAAGGTGATGCCCAAACGCTCCTGAATGTTCACCAGCTCGAACTGGGTCTGCTCGCGCAGCTTCTTGTCCAGTGCACCCAGAGGCTCATCCAGCAGCAGAATTTTCGGGTGTTTGGCCAGTGCACGGGCCAGTGCCACACGCTGTCTCTGTCCACCGGACAGCTGATGCGGTTTACGCGTGGCCAGTTGCTCGATCTGAACCAGCGCCATCATCTCCTTGACGCGATCCTGACGTTCAGCCTTGGCCATGCCTTCCTGCTTCAGGCCGAACGCGATGTTGTCGGCCACATTCATGTGTGGAAACAGGGCGTAGGACTGGAACATCATGTTCACCGGGCGCTGATAGGGTGGCACCTCGGTAACATCCTGACCATCGATGAAAATACGGCCACTGGTCGGTGTTTCGAAACCGGCCAGCATGCGCAACAGTGTGGTCTTGCCGCAGCCTGAGGAGCCCAGCAGTGAGAAAAACTCACCCTGGTGAATATTGAGACTGATATCGTCGACAGCATAAAAGGCGCCGAAGCGCTTGGTGACGTTTTCAATACGAACAATGGGTTCGCCTTCGGGGGCTTGCCAGGGTTCTTCGGGCTTGAACTGACGTACACGGTTCATTACTGAGTACTTCTCCCTTGCAGGTAAAAAATAGAGGGCCTGCTAAAAAAAGATGCCCCTGAATTCAGGGGCAAGGTGTGTCGGTTTGAACGCTTACTGGCCTGTTTTGAGTCGGGTCCAGCTGCGGTTCATGTCGCGTGTCTGGCGCTCGGTCGGCGTTTTGATCACGATGAGCTTTTCGCGCGTTTTGTCAGACGGGTAGATTCCCGGGTCGTTACGCACTTCCTCGTCAACCAGCTCGGTAGCGGCTGCGTTAGCATTAGCATAGGCCACATAGTTGCTGATCGGGGCAATCACCTCTGGCTGCAGCAGGTAGTTGATGAAAGTGTGAGCGGCTGCCGGGTTGGGGGCATCGCTTGGAATCACCATTACATCGGTCCATACCACGGCACCCTCAGAGGGTACTGCATAGGCAACTTCTACACCGTTGTTGGCTTCGGCTGCACGGTCACGCGCCTGCAGAATATCGCCTGAGTAGCCGTGGGCAACGCAGATGTCGCCGTTGGCCAGATCATTGATGTACTGAGAGCTGTGGAAGTAGCGGATGTTTGGACGTACAGCCTGAACAGTTGCAGCCGCGCCTTCAATGGACTCCTTGCTGAAATCGTCAGTCGCAGCACCGCGATAAGCGTTGGCGGCGATGAAAACTTCGGTGGCATCATCCATCAGTGATACACCACAGCTGGACAGCTTGGCCACGATCTTCGGATCAAACACCAGACGCCAGGTATCCAGCGGCATGTCATCGCCCAGGATTTCGCGGACTTTTTTCACGTTATAGCCGATGCCGGTGGTGCCCCACATGTAGGGGACCAGGTGAGCATTATCCGCATCGATGTCGACCAGCGAGTTCAGGATCACCTTATCCAGGTTGCCGTAGTGGGTGAGCTTGCTCTTGTCGACCGGCTGATACAGATTGGCCGTGATATGACGGTCAGCAAACGGACGTGCAGTCGGGAAAGCCAGATCATAGCCGCTGCGGCCTGCCAGCAGTTTAGCTTCCAGCACCTCGTTGGAGTCATAGACATCGTAAACGACCTTAATGCCCGTCTGCTGTTCAAACGCGGCGATGGTGTCTTCGGCGATGTAATCCGACCAGTTATAGACATGCAGCTCTTCAGCTGCACTGACTGTTGCGCCTGTAAGCATCAGGGCGGGCAGTAAGTGTTTGAATCCTTTGAAAGTTTTTTTCATCGCCTTGAATCTCCGGCAACGCTGTGGATGAGAGGGGACTGGCTGGCCCCTGGAGGTGCGGCTGCGAACGCAGCAGTGGTTGTTTAAAGCGAGAATATGGAGCAAAAACCCGTCAAAAAAAAGCATTTTCTGCACCCTTGCATCAACTTTTTACAGGCTTGTCTGAAGGGGGCTTGATGCGCCGTTTTGGTGCGATTTTGCGGGTGTTGGATGTGTGGGAAACGCTGCCCCTGCAGGCAGGGACAGCGGTCGTCGATCAGGCTTACTGACCGGTTTTAACGCGGGTCCAGCTGCGGTTCAGCGTACGGATCTCACGCTCCGACGGCGTCGGGGTCACCTGAAGCTTGGCCTGGGTTTCAGCCGGCGGGTAGATACCCGGGTCGTTGCGGATTTCCTCATCGACCAGCTCGGTGGCGGCCAGGTTGGCGTTGGCATAGGCCACATAGTCAGTGATCGGTGCGATCACGTCCGGCTGGAGCAGGTAATTGATGAACTGATGTGCCGGGCCGGGGTTGGGAGCATCCGCCGGGATTGCCATCACATCGGTCCATACCAGCGCACCTTCGGAGGGTACGGCGTAGGCAATTTCTACACCGTTGCCTGCTTCTGCGGCGCGGTCACGTGCCTGGAGTACATCACCGGAGTAACCGTGTGCCACGCAGATGTCGCCATTGGCCAGGTCGTTAATGTACTGAGAGCTGTGGAAGTAACGAACATGGGGACGTACCGCTGCGACGGTTTCGCTGGCAGCTTCGATACCTTTCTTGCTGAAATCATCCGGCTGAGCACCACGGTAGATGTTGGCAGCAACCAGCACTTCGGTGGGGTCATCCATCAGGGTCACGCCACAGTCCGCCAGCTTGGCAACGATTTCCGGGTCAAACAGCAAACGCCAGGTGTCTTTGGGCATGTCGTCGCCCAGTATTTCGCGCACTTTCTCAACGTTGTAACCGATACCGCTGGAGCCCCACATATAGGGGATCAGGTGAGCATTATCAGGGTCGATGCTCGCCAGGGATTTCATGATGACCGGGTCCAGGTTGTCCAGGCCTTCCAGCTTGCTTTTGTCCAGCGGCTGATAGAGCTCAGCCTGGATGTGACGCTCGGCAAAGGGGCGCGCAGTGGGGAAAATCAGGTCATAGCCACTACGACCCGCCAGCAGCTTGGCTTCCATTACTTCGTTGGCGTCATAGACGTCATACACAACATCTATACCCGTTGCCTGTTCGAAGTTGGCAATGGTGTCCTCGGCGATATAGTCGGACCAGTTATAGATGTGCAGCTCTGCAGCCGTGCTGGCAGTCGCAGCAGTCAGAAGCAGTGAAGGCAGCAGGGTCTGGAGGGTTTTTTTCATAACCACAGGTCTCCGCAGTGCAGGGTGAGTATAGGAGAGAGCCTTTGGCTCCTCCGAACGAAATCAGCCGCGACCGCGGCGGACAAATAAACCGCGCAATATGTATCAAAACGTTGGCAAAAAAAAGGGTTTGGAACAGTATAGGAGAAACTTTTTTGCACTGCAGAACAGGGCTCCATTTACGGAGGGTTGGCGTACATTCCCTGGAGAGATCGGTGAACTATAGTCTGGTGAACCCAACCTGAGAGGAAATGTGACATGTGTGATCTGAAAGCCTGCAATACCTCCGATGATACTCGGCCCCTGCCGCAAGCAAACTCAGAGCAAAGACGACTGTTTCTCAAAGGCATGCTCAGCTTGCCCTTGGCGGTTGTGCTGGCGGATCCGCTGCTGGCCCAGGCAGCCGGAGAGCGTACCCAACTGGTACAACGCACGTTGAGCAGTGGTGCTCAGGTTGGTGCACATCTGGCGATACCCGAGGGAGAAGGACCTTTCCCGGCGGTGGTGTTGATTCATGAATGGTGGGGGTTAAACGACCAGATTAAGGCGGTCGCCGCAGATCTGGCTGATCAGGGCTTTATCGCACTGGCGGTAGATTTGTATGGCGGGGGCGTGGGAACAACCCGTGACGAAGCCATGGCGCTGATGCAAGGGGTCAATGAAGCGGTTGCCACAGAAACGCTGGTGGGCTGGATCGGCTGGTTGCGTAATCATGAGCGTTGTAACAAGCGAGTGGGGACCCTGGGCTGGTGTTTTGGTGGCGGTTGGTCGCTGAATGCATCCCTGGCCATGCCGGTCGAGGCGACCATTATCTATTATGGCAATGTGCTGCGCACAGCCGAGCAGCTCAAAGCATTGCAAAGCCCGGTATTGGGACACTTCGGTACGCTGGACAAGAGTATCGATGAAAAGATGGTGGGCAGCTTTGAACGCGCCATGGACGAGGCGGGCAAGACCGATCTGCAGGTGCACTGGTATGTGGCCGATCATGCCTTTGCCAACCCGACCGGAGCGAGGTATGACGAGGAGAACGCGGCCCTGGCCTGGTCTCGTTCTCTGTCGTTTTTATATCAGCACCTGAGTGCTTGATCTGCGCTCCTGTCAAAAGGGAAACAGCAAGGGGGCGAGTATCAGCGTGACTATCAGTGCCAGCACCTGCAAGGGGATACCGACCTTGGCAAAGTCGGCAAAGCGGTAGTTGCCGGCACTGACGACCAGTGTATTGACCGGTGATGCGATCGGAGTGGCAAAGGCCGTGGAGGCGGCAATAGCTACCGACATCATCACCGGCTCAGGATTCACCCCCAACAGTTGAGCCGTACTCAGTGCGACCGGTGCCACCAGTACCGTGGTGGCAGTGTTGGAAATGAACTGGCTCAGCACCGAGGTTACCAAAAACAGGCTCGCGCACAGCACGAGCGGACTGCTGTCACCGATCAGGTTGACCAGGTGCTCGACCAGATAATCCAGCGCCCCACTGCGTTCCATCGCCTGCGCCATGGGAAGCATGCCGGCGATCAGGATCAGGCTGGTCGCATTCAGTGAGCCATAGGCTTCCTTCAGATTCACGCAACCCGTCAAAATCATCGCCAGTGCAGCCAGTAATATGGCGCTCAGGCTATCCAGCCAGCCGGTCGTCATACAGACCAGCATGGCGCCGAGGATCCCCAGCGCGAGCGGGGCGCGATCGCCGTGAGTAGGTATCTCTTCCAACTCTGGCGGCGTATTCAAAACGACCAGATCACGGCTCAGGTTCAGATTGCGAATCTTTTCCCAACTGCCGGCCAGCAGCAGCGTATCACCGGCTTCCAGTTCGGTGGTGGCAAACTTGAGGCCGATCAGCTCTCGATTGCGACGAATTCCGATGACGCTCAGACCCAGGTTTTCACGGAGGCGGACTTGCTTGGGTGTCTGCCGACAGAGTGAGGATTCGGGTGGAAGCAGGACTTCAGCCAGACCGGCATTTTTCTCCAGACGTGCAATTTCTCTGGCGGGGCAGTCCCGACATGTCAGCAATTGTTCTTCACACAGGCGCTGAATGCTGTCGTCATCGGCATAGACCAGCAGCTGATCACGGTAATGCATGCGGGTATTGGCGAGTGCAGGAATCAGGCTGGGCAACCAGCCACCGCTGCGGGCAATGGCAATAACCGTGACTTCATATTCGCTGCGCAGGGCCGCCTCTGCCGGCGTTTTTTGCGCCAACGGACTACCGGGCAACACTTCCAGTTTGTGCAGCTGACGAGACAGGTCGTAGCGCTCATAGAGTGCACGCAGGCCTGCACTTTGGGTTGCGGCGATTTGATGCGACGGCAGCAGGCGTTTGGCCACTACAATCAGATAGACCATACCGATCAACAGAATCGCAAGGCCGATAGGCGTGAAATCAAAGAAGCCGAAGGGCTCTAGACCTTGGCTGTGCATCTGGCCGCTGACGATGATGTTGGGCGGGGTACCGATCAGGGTCAGCATGCCGCCAATCAGGGCGGCAAAGGCCAGTGGCATCAGCAGGCGAGAGGGTGCAAAGCCGGAGCGGCGAGACAGGCTCATTACCACCGGCAACAGTAAAGCGACGGCGCCGGTGGAACTCATAAAGGCGGAGAGCAGTGCGACCACGGGCAGTAAAAACAGCAATAATCGAGTCTCATTGTCACCGCCGACTCTTAACAGCCAGCTGCCGGTCGCACTGGCAATACCGGTGCGCAGCAAGCCTTCCCCGACCACAAACAGGGCGGCAATCATGATGACGATGGGTTCGCCAAAGCCGGAAACGGCTTCTCCAGGAGTAATGACCCCGGTTAAGGCCAGTGTCACGACGACCATCAGGGCGACCATATCCATACGGATACGGTCACTCAGAAACAGCAGAATGGTTACTGCAAGGAGTGAAAAAACAATCAGCATATCCGTCGTCATGAGGACTCCAGAGAAATGGGCAAAGACGTTTCAGGCTCCGGGTCCAGCAGGGACCAGAAGGCATTAATGATGGGCGATCGCAGTTTGCGCTCCTGCGCGAACAGGCCGATCTCGTAGGGCTCCAGTGCCGGTTCGGTGGCAACGACTTCGACCCGGCCGGACAACGGGCTGTTGTCCAGCACGATCTGTGGCACCACACCAATACCAAAACCCAGGCTGACCATGCTCACGATCGCTTCGTTGCCGGTGACCTGTGCATAGATGTCGGGCTGAACCTGCTGCAGAGCGAACCACTGGTTAATACGCTCACGGGAGACACCGCTTTCCGGCAGGATCATGGGGCGGTGACGCCAGTCGCCTTCATCAAGGTTCATATCCACCGGCGCAATAAATAGCAGCGGGGTGCGATCCATTGGTCTGAAGGCAATGCCTGAAGGTAGCTGGCCGGGGCGAGCAGCGATGGAAATTTCTTCCCGACCGCTTTGGACACGGGCAACGGCATGTTCGGGGTCGCCGGTGTGGAGCTTGATTTCAACCCGGGGGTAGAGCTGGCGAAAGCGGCTCAGCAGCGAGTAAAGAAAGCTGTAACTGGCCGTGACCGAGCAGTACACACTGATTTCGCCGTGCAGTTCGTCGGCATTCTCCAGCAGGGAGTTACGTACCTGCTCCCATTGCTGCAGAGCCTCGCGGGCGTATTGGGCAAATCGAATGCCTTCAGCCGTGAGTTGAACGCTGCGGTTGTCACGCAGAAACAGGGCAACACCCAGATCATCTTCCAGCTGCTTGATGGCACGACTCAGCGTGGAAGGGCTGACATGGCAGGCTTCACTGCTGCGGCCAAAGTGCAGGGTTTCGCTCAGGTTGAGAAACAGGCGGAGTGCGCGCGTATCCATATATTTCACTTTGTGCAATGTTGTATTGCAAATATATCATTTTACGCAACAAGTTCGATCCCTTAATCTAGCCACCATTGCTATAGTCACTGCGGCCAAGGGCCGGTGCGACAGACAGCACCCAAATCATTCAATTTAAGTCAAAGGATCAGAACCATGCAGGTTTATTACGATAAAGACTGTAATCTTTCCATCATCCAGGGCAAAAAAGTTTCCATCATCGGTTACGGTTCTCAGGGCCACGCGCACGCGTGCAACCTGAAAGATTCCGGCGTTGACGTTACTGTTGGCCTGCGTGCTGGTTCTTCTTCTCGTGCCAAAGCTGAAGCGCACGGTCTGAAAGTTGCTGACGTTGCTGATGCCGTTGCTTCTGCTGACCTGGTTATGATCCTGACTCCGGACGAGTTCCAGGGCCAGCTGTACAAGACTGAGATCGAGCCGAACATCAAGCAGGGCGCTACCCTGGCGTTTGCTCACGGTTTCTCCATCCACTACAACCAGGTTGAGCCGCGCGCTGATCTGGACGTAATCATGGTTGCGCCGAAAGCTCCGGGCCACACTGTACGCTCCGAGTTCGTGAAAGGCGGCGGTATCCCTGACCTGATCGCGATCTTCCGTGACGTTTCCGGCAATGCCAAAGAAGTTGCTCTGTCTTACGCCATGGGCGTTGGCGGTGGCCGTTCCGGTATCATCGAAACGACCTTCAAGGACGAGACTGAGACCGACCTGTTCGGTGAGCAGGCTGTTCTGTGTGGTGGTGCTGTTGAACTGGTTAAAATGGGCTTCGAAACCCTGACCGAAGCGGGCTACGCTCCGGAAATGGCTTACTTCGAGTGTCTGCACGAGCTGAAGCTGATCGTTGACCTGATGTACGAAGGCGGCATCGCCAACATGAACTACTCCATCTCCAACAACGCTGAGTACGGCGAGTACGTAACCGGCCCTGAGGTGATCAACGAGCAGTCTCGTGAAGCCATGCGTAACGCTCTGAAGCGCATCCAGGATGGTGAATACGCCAAGATGTTCATCGCTGAAGGCCAGACCAACTACCCGTCCATGACTGCCCGTCGTCGTAACAACGCGGCTCACCCGATCGAACAGACTGGTGAGAAACTGCGTGCGATGATGCCGTGGATCGCTGCTAACAAGCTGGTCGACAAAGAAAAGAACTGATCCGGTTGTAACCTGATTCAGTTAGCCCTGCAGGCGCCCGCCTGTGGGGCTTTTTTATGCTCAGTGTGCACCAATAGCATGCATTTTTACCTGCGTTACCCATCCTCATAACTGTCGCTGTTTTGACATATCCCCGTAATACTTTAATTCCATACTAAATGTAAGGTTGTGGCATGTTCTCTGCATGGTACTGACCTGTGATTCTGGGGGCTCTGAACACGGCAAATGAATGCCAAAGTCGCACACCCAAAAGAGTCATTTGTTGATCCAGATCCTGGATTCGAATTTACCGGGTTGTATTCGGTTTTGATTACGCTAAGTATCAGATGGCTAATAAAAATAAGATCTGACAGTGCGTACCGGCCGTGAGGCTGACCGGATGCAGTTGCGTACTGTCACACGTCAAGGATGCATAACATGAGTGAAATTGACTTTTCTGTTCTGAGTGAGCAGGCGAAAGCCTATGCCGGTTTTGACGCTGAAGACGAAGCACTGCTGATTGCAGAAGCGGCCCAGCTGGAACCCTATCTTGAGCAGATCACTGAAGCGTTCTACACCGAACTGCAAACGATCCCGGAAGCGGTTCCCTTTCTGGAAGGGCGTATAGACGCGCTGAAAACCACCCACACCGCTTGGCTGCGTAAAATTTTCCACGGTCCCTTTGATGCTAATTTTGCCGCCTACATGCACCAGGTGGGAGTGATTCATGTTCAGGTCAAATTGCCCGAAAAATTCATGACCAGCGGTATCGGGCTGATTAACAAGCACCTGATCCCGAAGTTGCCTGAAATCTATCCCAATGATGCCCTCAAAATAGGTGCACTTCTGAAGGCGCTGAATGCAGCGACCAGTTACTGCCTGTTGATCATGCTGGAGTCCTATCGTGGTCATGAGCTGGAGCGCTTTATGGAGGTTACGGGTATCAGCCGTGTGCTCTATAACAATCTGTCGGCGGCATATCGCAGTTCGCGAGGCCGAGCGGCTTAAGGAGAAGCTAAGGTTTACAGGGATAGATTCCCAGTATGTGACGTAACATGAAAATTGATCCGCAACAGGGCAGGTCTAAACCTGCCAGTGATCAAGGCAGATGCAGGCGCGTTGGTCTAGTATCACCAATACGCCGCCCACTGCGGGAAAAACAATAACTGGGAAAACGCAGGATGCGAACGATCAACTTTACCGAGCTGAATCAGCAGGCCAAGCTGTTTGCCGGCTTTGAGCCTGGTGATGAAGCAACACTGAATGCCGTCTGCGCTGAGTTGGTGCCTCTCTTGGACCAGGTCACGGAGGCGTTTTATGCCGAATTGCAACAGATTGAAGAAGCCAAGCCGTTTTTGGAAGGGCGTTTGGATGCGCTCAAGGCGACCCATCGCAATTGGCTTGAGAAAATCTTTGCCGGTCCCTATGACGAGGATTTTGCGGCCTACATGCACCACGTGGGTGTGGTACATGTACAGGTCCGTTTGCCAGAAAAGTTTATGGCCAGCGGCATAGGCTTGATCGCCAAGCACCTGGTACCGGTGCTGGCCACGACTTACGAAACGGATGTCGCCAAGCTGGCTCAGGTGGTGCGTGCAGTAAACGGCGTCACCACCTATTGTCTGATCATTATGCAAATGTCCTATCGAGAGCATGAGCTGGATCGGTTTATGGAGGTGACGGGTATCAGTGAAGCGCTGTACGCCAATTTGGCGGCGGCCTATCGAGAGAAGAACGGAGTGTCGGCAGAGTAGGACAGCTTGTCCTGTTTATCGACATTAGGACCGACAAAAATTAGAAATCCTTGATGTTTATAAAACCCATGCGAAAATGGCGGTTTTTTGCAGGCCGTTAGCACGCTTGCATGACACTTAAATGATCAAGGATGCCCCCATGAGTCAGGTAGATTTCGTCGCTCTGTGCCAGCGCAGCAAGGCCTGTTGTGGTTTTGATGCCGAAGATGAGCAAATATTGTTGAGCGATGGTCACAAGCTCCTGCCGCACCTGTCCAAGGTCACCGACCAGTTTTACACCGAGCTGCAGCAGATTCCGGCTGCAGCCCCTTTCCTGGAAGGGCGCGTAGAGGCCCTGAAAGCAACGCATAAGGCTTGGCTGGAAAGCGTGTTTACCGGCCCCTATGACGCACATTTCGCAGCGCGCATGCATCACGTCGGTGAAGTTCATGTGCGGGTGAAACTACCGGTTGAGTTCATGTCCAGTGGCACCCTGCTAATAAAAAAGCATTTGGTGCCGATTCTGACTCAGGTGTACTCGGATGATGCTTTGAAATTGGGGCAGATGATGAAAGCGGTTAATGCCGTCACCGGTTTCTGCCTGATTATCATGCAGGAGTCTTATCAGAGCTCGCTGTTGGCGCAGGAGCTTGATAAGTTCATGGCGATTACCGGTATCAGCCGTGCCCTGTTCAACAATCTGGCATCTGCCTATGCTGATGACAAGGATGATGCTGTGGCCTGAAGCTTGGGTTCTGCCGCTCAGGTTGAGTAGAATGCAGCATCTGAGTCTAGACATAGGGGTATGACATGAGTGACCAACCGCAGGAGCCTGAAGCCGTTTCATCTGAATCGAGCACTGAAGGTACGACCGGGGGACGCCGGCGACGCGGGGTCTATTTGCTGCCCAACCTGTTTACCACAGGTGCCTTGTTCTCTGGCTTTTATGCCGTGGTCGCAGGCATGAATGGCCAGTTTGAAGCGGCTGCCATCGCCATTTTTGTGGCCATGTTGCTGGACGGACTGGATGGACGTGTTGCGCGTATGACCAATACTCAGAGCGAGTTTGGTGCCGAATATGACTCCCTGGCTGACATGGTGTCCTTCGGTGTTGCGCCGGCTCTGCTGGCTTACAGTTGGGCATTGGGGGATCTGGGTAAACTCGGTTTCTTCGCGGCCTTTGTGTATGCCGCAGGGGGTGCACTGCGTTTGGCGCGCTTTAACACCCAGATAGGCTCCGTCGACAAACGTTATTTCATAGGCTTGCCCAGTCCTGCCGCAGCCGCGACGGTTGCCGGCCTGGTATGGGTGTGTGACGCTTTTCAGGTCGACGTTTCGGGGTGGGAAGTATTGATAGCTGCATTCGTTGCTATCTCTGGTATCCTGATGGTCAGCAATACACTGTACTACAGCTTCAAGGATGTGGATTTCAGAGGCAAGGTGCCGTTCTGGATTCTGGCCCTTATCGTCCTGGCCATAGGCGTTATCTCGATCAGCACCTCGGTTTCCCTCTGGCTGCTGTTCCTGGCGTATACCGCTTCAGGGCCCTTGCTGTGGAGCTGGCGGAAAATGCGCCATCGTTGATTTCTAAAAAGCAGACTTCGGTCTGCTTTTTTTATGTCTGCGCTTTATTTGCCTCTTAACCCTGATCCAGGGGAACCTGAAACGAGTAGAGAATCTAAACTGATACGCAGGTGCAAACTACGGGGGCAGTCATGTTAATACGTCAGGCAGCGGATGTACGTCCATCCGAAATCACACCGGAATCCATTTATCGACAACGTCGGCAGTTCATAAAAGGCTTGGCAGCAGGCAGTGCGCTGCTGATGAGCGGCTCAGCCGCAGCGTTGGCCCGTTATGATCTGGGCGAGGATCTGAAGCGTTATCCGGGTCCTGACTGGTTGCAGCAGAAGCTGAGAGCGGCAGGTGCGTCATCCGAGTTCTCAACTGCGGAAAAACTGACGCCCTATCAACATGTGACCGGCTACAACAATTTCTACGAATTTGGTTTGAGCAAGGATGATCCACAAGCCAATGCCCAGGAGCTGAAAACAGATCCCTGGAGCGTGGAGATCAGTGGTGAAGTGCACAAGCCTGGCACCTATCAGCTGGAAGATCTGCTCAAGGGTGTCGATCTTGAGGAGCGCATCTACCGCCTGCGTTGTGTCGAGGCCTGGTCGATGGTGATTCCCTGGGTGGGCTTTCCTCTGGCAGACCTGATTAAACGCTTTGATCCCAAAGGTAATGCGCGTTACGTAGCGTTCACAACACTGGAAGATCCTGATCAGATGCCTGGGCAGCGCTCGCGTTTTGGTACCATTGACTGGCCCTATGTCGAGGGCCTGAGACTGGATGAAGCCATGCACCCTCTGACGCTGCTTGCGGTGGGGGTGTATGGTGATGCGCTGCCGCCGCAGAACGGTGCGCCCCTGCGTCTGGTTGTGCCCTGGAAATACGGTTTCAAAAGCATCAAATCGATTGTGCGCATTCATCTCAGTGAGCAGATGCCGCCGACCAGCTGGAGTCGTACAGCGCCCCGAGAATACGGCTTCTATGCCAATGTGAACCCGGCCGTGGATCATCCTCGCTGGAGTCAGGCCACTGAGCGGCGTCTGCCATCCTCGCTGTTCAGTCCCAACATCATCGATACCCAGCCGTTCAATGGCTATGCCGATCAGGTTGCACAGCTCTACAGTGGTATGGACTTGCGTAAATGGTATTGAGTATAGCCGCGTTGCACCGAAACCCGGTTGGGCGCTGGTGTTTTTGGTCATTGCTGTTTTTTGGCAGTCTGATACCTCTGGGCTGGATCAGCTGGCAGGCGGTGCAGCAGCAACTGGGCCCTGATCCTGCCCAGGTGATCGTGACTTTTCTCGGTATCTGGGCGCTCCGCTATCTGTGGATAACCTTGGCTGTGACGCCTGTTAGACGTTTGCTGGGCATGGGCTGGCTGCAACGTTATCGGCGTATGCTCGGACTCTACGCGCTGTTTTATGCCAGCTTGCACCTGTTGGCTGTGGCCACGTTCATTCTGGGTTGGCGGCCGGATCTGTTACTGCGTGAACTGACTGAGCGGCCCTACATCATCGTAGGCTTCGTTGCCTGGGTATTGCTGTTACCTCTCGGGATTACTTCAACACAGGGCTGGCAGAAACGCTTGGGCAAACGCTGGAAAACTTTGCACTGGCTTGTATACCCCATCTCGTTGCTGGTGTTGCTGCATTTTGCCTGGCTGATCCGGGCCGGGTATCTGGAAGTGTTGATCTATGCCTTCATACTGGCCTTTTTGCTGGGATATCGCCTATACCTCAAGTTGAGGTGAGCATCATGTCCGACAAACCAACCTTCTGGCAGACACTGATGAGTGTCCTGGCCAGTTTCTTTGGCGTTCAGTCTGAGCGAAATCGCGAGCGCGATTTCCAGAATGGGCGTCCTCTTCACTACGTCTTTACGGGCTTGCTGATGGCTGCACTGTTCGTGCTTATGGTCATTCTGCTGGTGCGCTGGGCCCTCAGTCTGGCAGGGGCCTGATAAAGTGTAATCCGACTTGCGCTTTCAGATCCCCTGCTATACTCGACTTAACCGGATCACCTGTGAGGGAGCACGATGAGCCTTCCTCGGGGTCAATACGGGGAGGCCTGAAGATGGGAAGGACAATAATAACAACCATCGCTTCAGGGGTAGGATTGACGCTGTACTCGGGGGTTGCATCCGCAGAGTGGGAAGTCAATCTGACGCCTGGCGTAACGGATATCAGCCGTTCGGTTTTCGACCTGCACATGACGATCTTCTGGATCTGTGTTGCCATCGCACTGGTGGTCTTCGGGGTCATGTTCTGGTCAATTTTCCATCACCGCAAATCACGCGGTGCTCAAGCACACCACTTTCACGAAAACACACTGGTTGAAGTTATCTGGACAATCATTCCGATCTTCATCCTGATCGCCATGGCCGTTCCGGCCACCGCCACACTGGTGGAAATGTACGATACGGATGAAGCTGAACTTGATGTCCAGATTACCGGCTTCCAGTGGAAATGGCGTTATGACTATCTGGATCAGGACCTGAACTTCTTCAGTAACCTGTCGACTCCTCGCGAGCAAATCAGTAACGAAGCCGAGAAGCAGGAGCACTATCTGCTGGAGGTGGATCGTCATCTGGTGCTGCCGGTGGATACCAAGATCCGCTTTTTGCTCACTTCCAATGATGTTATCCACAGTTGGTGGGTGCCGGCTTTGGCAGTGAAAAAGGATGCCATTCCCGGTTTTATCAACGAAGCCTGGACCGTGATTAATGAGCCAGGCCTCTATCGAGGCCAGTGTGCAGAACTCTGCGGCAAGGACCACGGTTTTATGCCGGTCGTGGTAGAGGCCGTCAGCAAGGATGAGTTCCAGCAGTGGTTGGCCCAGGCAAAAGCCGAGAAGCAGGCCGAAGCCGCTGCGGCTGAGCGAACCTGGACGCTGGATGAGCTGATGCAGCAGGGTGAACAGGTCTACCTGCGGGCTTGCGCAGCCTGTCATCTGCCAACCGGTGAAGGTGTGCCGGGTGCTTTCCCTGCCTTGAAGGGCAGCCCAATCGCTACCGGTGATGTGGCGGCGCATATCGAGATCGTGCTCAACGGCAAAAGCGGTACAGCGATGCAGGCGTTCCGTGATCAGCTGAGTGCCACTGAACTGGCAGCCGTAATCACCTACGAGCGAAATGCATGGGGAAACAGTCTGGGTGAGGCGGTGTCACCGGCTCAGATTTCGCGCCTGCTGGCGCCATCCGCAGGGGAGGGGAGTGAACAATGAGCACACTGGATACGACCCTGGATAATGACGTTCATGCCCATCATGGTCCGGCCAAAGGGATAGGACGCTGGTTGTTCACAACCAACCATAAGGACATAGGCTCACTCTACCTTTGGTTCAGTCTGTTGATGTTCTTCATCGGTGGCTGTATGGCGCTGATGATCCGAGCCGAGCTGTTTCAGCCTGGCTTGCAACTGGTAGAGCCCGGTTTCTTTAACCAGATGACGACCATGCACGGTTTGATCATGGTGTTCGGCGCGGTGATGCCGGCATTTGTGGGGCTGGCGAACTGGATGGTACCGATGATGATCGGCGCACCGGATATGGCGTTGCCAAGGATGAACAACTGGAGCTTTTGGATCCTGCCGTTCGCCTTCGCCATGATGATGTCCACATTGCTTATGGATGGAGGGGCGCCCAACTTTGGCTGGACCTTCTACGCGCCACTGTCGACCACCTATGCGCCGCCGAGCGTGACCTACTTTATCTTTGCCATCCATATGATGGGGATCAGCTCCATTATGGGGGCGATCAATATCATCGCCACCATACTCAATCTGCGTGCACCTGGCATGACGATGATGAAGCTGCCGCTGTTCTGCTGGACCTGGCTGATTACCGCATTCCTGTTGATTGCAGTGATGCCAGTGCTGGCGGGGGTGGTCACCATGATGCTGATGGATATCCACTTCGGCACCAGTTTCTTTGATGCCGGTGGTGGGGGTGACCCTGTGTTGTTCCAGCATGTGTTCTGGTTCTTCGGGCATCCGGAAGTGTACATCATGATCCTGCCGGCATTCGGTATTATCAGCCAGATTATTCCGACCTTTGCTCGCAAGCGCCTCTTTGGCTACGCTTCCATGGTGTATGCAACGGCATCGATTGCCATCTTGTCCTTCCTGGTGTGGGCGCACCACATGTTCACGGTCGGTATTCCGCTGGCCGGTGAACTCTTCTTCATGTATGCCACCATGTTGATCGCAGTACCAACGGGTGTGAAGGTGTTCAACTGGGTGGCCACCATGTTCCGTGGCTCCATGACCTTTGAAACTCCCATGCTGTTCGCGCTGGCGTTTGTGGTGTTGTTTACCATTGGTGGTTTTTCAGGGCTGATGCTGGCGATTGCGCCAGTGGACTTTCAGTACCATGACACCTACTTCGTGGTTGCTCACTTCCATTATGTGCTGGTGCCGGGGGCAATCTTTTCCATTATGGCCGGGGCCTACTATTGGCTGCCCAAATGGACGGGGCACATGCTGGATGAGCGCATGGGCAAGCTGCATTTCTGGCTTAGCTTTATCGGCGTCAATATCACCTTCTTCCCGATGCACTTTATCGGTCTTGCCGGTATGCCGCGCAGGATCCCGGACTACGCACTGCAATTTGCCGATTTCAATATGGTGGCCTCTATCGGTGCCTTCATCTTTGGCTTGTCGCAGTTGATCTTTCTGTGGAATGTCATTGCCTGTATCCGTGGTGGTCGCAAGGCTGAGGCACGTGCCTGGGAAGGGGCTGAAGGGTTGGAGTGGGAAGTGGCGTCACCAGCGCCCTATCACACCTTCTCCAAACCACCCGTATTGCCGGAGTATTTGCGATGAACGCTCAAGCAGCCAATCGACGTCTTGTGCGCCGGTTGGTTCTGGGGGCGGTGCTGATGTTTGGCTTCGGCTTTGCGCTGGTGCCGCTCTACGATGTGTTCTGTGAAATAACCGGATTGAACGGGAAAATTACGAACACTGGACCTATAGCTGTTTCACCGGCGGATACTTCACGATCAGTCAAAGTGAGACTGATCGCCGTGCACAACGAGGGCATGCCCTGGGAGTTCAATCCCAAGGATGCAGTGCTCCGGGTACACCCGGGTGAAATGAAGCAAACGGCGTTTCTTGCGGCCAACCCCACCGGTCGCAATATGGTCGCTCAGGCGATTCCATCGGTAGCACCGGCAGAAGCAGCAGAATATCTGCATAAGGTGAACTGCTTCTGCTTCGAGCAGCAACCGCTGCAGGCGGGTGAGTCGGTAGAAATGCCGCTGCTGTTTGTGATCGACAAGAAAATGCCTGATCACATTCGCTCGCTGACGCTCTCTTACACCCTGTTTGATATCTCGCCTGAGGTATCCGCGGCGGACCAGTCCAATAAGGAGCAACGCTTATGAGCAGCTCAACTTACTATGTACCCGAGCAAAGCCGCTGGCCAATTCTGGCTTCAATCGCGCTGTTTTTACTGGCATTCGGCGCGGGAACACTGATGAACGCTCTGAGTGCTGACGCGGGTGGTGGGCTGGGTGTGGCCTTGCTGCTATCCGGCGCGCTCATGATGGGGCTGATCCTTGTTGGCTGGTTTAGCAATGTGATCCATGAAAGTCGAGGTGGGCTTTATTCACCTCAGATGGATCGATCCTTTCGCTGGGGGATGAGTTGGTTCATCTTTTCGGAGGTGATGTTCTTTGCCGCATTCTTTGGTGCATTGTTCTATGTACGCGTCCTGGCGGTGCCCTGGTTGGGTGGGGAGGGCGACAAGGGTGTCAGCCAGATGCTATGGCCTGAGTTTACGGCGCAGTGGCCATTGTTTAGTCCCCCTGATGCTGAGCGTTTCCCGGGTCCTGAAGCGGTGATCAGCCCCTGGCATATTCCGCTGCTGAATACCTGTCTGCTGATTACATCCAGTTTTACTCTGACATTTGCCCACAAGGCGTTGCTGAAAGACGAACTGATGCAAGTGCGTCGCTGGATGTTCCTGACCATAGTGCTTGGGCTCGTGTTTCTGGGCTTTCAAATATATGAGTACATCGAGGCCTATCACGAGCTTGGTCTGACGCTTCAGGCCGGTGTCTACGGTGCGACCTTCTTCATCCTGACCGGCTTCCACGGGCTGCATGTGACCCTGGGAACGCTGATGCTCATCATTATCCTGGGTCGCGTAGTGCTGGGGCATTTCGATTCACGCCAGCATTTCGGTTTCGAAGCCGTTGCCTGGTATTGGCACTTTGTCGATGTGGTCTGGATCGGCCTGTTTCTGTTCGTCTATGTCCTTTAGATGTTTACCAAGGCGCGTGAGAGTGTAGCTGTCCGGTATTAAAACCGTAGATCAGGACCAGAATCAGTAGAGCGCTGAGAATAACGCGCCATAACAGCCGGTTGGCGGTGGCGCCATCACCCGCCGGGTGCCTCAGTAATGACCAGAGGCTGCTGAACAGGGCGACAACAATCGCGATAAAAAGCACAAGAATCAAAATGCGCAGCATGGGAGGTCTCCTTGACTGACAAGGTCAGTAAAGCGGATAGCCGGCGCCGATTCAAATGGCTGCGCCTGATTCTTGGGTGTCTGGGCTTGCCGATATTACTGGCGCTGGGTAGTTGGCAACTCCAGCGAGCTGAAGAAAAGGCGATGTGGCTGCAGCAGCTGGAGCAGTCACCGGCGACGACCCCCGAAGTTGCTTTGCAGCGTTTGGAGGTCAGCGACTGGGTGCCGGTGCGTTTTGATATGGAGTTGATGCCGTTGAAGGTATTCCTGTTGGACAACCGCACCAACAAGGGTCGAGTGGGCTACGAGGTGGTGATACCGGTTCGTGTTGATGAAGGACCTTTTTGGCTGGGAAGCCTGGGCTGGATAGCGGCTCCTGAACGACGTGAGGATCTTCCCGAGTTCGAGTTACACAGGCAATGGGTACAGGTAGAGGCGGTGCTAACAAGGCCTTTGGAATCAATCACCCTGAATGGCACTCCACTGGAGCAAGGTTGGCCCAGGCGTATTCAAACGCTCGACATGGAGCAGATCAAAGCATCACTAGAACTACCTGTAGAGCCGTTGGTTCTGCACCTGAAGACAGCCGTGAGCGAATCCATACTGCCACGCACAGCAATTTATACCGGTATCCCGCCTGAGCGCCATACGGGCTATGCCATGCAATGGTTTGGTTTGGCGCTTGCATTGGCTGTATGGCTGATTTGGGCAGGCTTGAAAGAGCGAAAGGAGAAAGCCGATGAAGTCTAACCAACGCGTGTTCTGGGCAATCTGGGTCGTGGCATTAGTGCCCGTGCTATTGGCATCAATCATGTGGTGGACGGGCATAGGGATACCTGATGGAAGGGTGAATAGCGGTGTCTTAATCGATCCGGCGCAGCCTTTGGCGCAGTGGGGAGGAGATCCTGAGCAGCATACCGGACACTGGTTGATGCTGTTGGTGCCTGAAACGGGCTGTGGCGACCTGTGTGAAGCCGAGCTGGAAAGTTTGAAGCGGGTACATGATGCTCTGGGGCGCGAATCAGACCGTGTGCGTGTTATGACAGCAGATGAACTCAGCATTGATTCAGGCATATGGGTAATCGACCCTTTGGGGAATCTTGTGCTGCGTTATCCAATCGTCTTTGAAGGCAAAGCACTACTGAGTGATATGAAGCGTCTTCTCAAGGCATCGAGGCTCGGCTGATGAATACATCCTTACGTATCCTCAATATGGCGATAGGGCTCGCATTGATTGTTGTTCTTCTGGGTGGCTGGACACGTCTGAACGATGCGGGTTTGGGGTGTCCCGATTGGCCGGGTTGCTATGGCACTTGGGTATTACCGGATGATCATACGGAGTTGTTACAAGCCCATCCGGATGCGTTGATTGATCTGCGCAAGGGATGGATAGAAATGATTCATCGCTACGCCGCCGGCTTGCTTGGAGTGTTGATTCTGGCGTTGGCTGTAGTGGCTTTCAAGAAACGAGATCAACAGGGTTATCCAGTTGGTTTGTCAGTGGCTTTGCTGCTGTTGGTCATTGCTCAAGGCGCTTTTGGCATGTGGACTGTCACCCTGCAGTTACTGCCAATTATCGTCACTATCCACCTGCTGGGTGGGCTAACCACGTTGTCCCTTCTGGTAATTCTGAGGCAACGAATTAAGCGCCTCGCACTTGGGGAAGCGGGGATGGATGCCCCTCACCCTTGGGTAAGACTGATGTTGGCAGCACTTTTCATCCAGTTGGCATTAGGTGGCTGGACCAGTACCAATTATGCCGGTTGGGCATGCAGTGACTGGGTCTACTGCCATGAGGAAAACCATCCCGGCTATGACTTTGCCAGCGGTTTGAACCCGATTATGACAATTGGTCCCAACTATGAAGGTGGTTTGTTACCTGCCGACGCGCGCTCGGCCATACAGGTGACCCATCGTGGCGGAGCTTTGCTACTGCTACTGGTCTCAATATTGGCCAGTCGACATCTTTTTCGAAACCCCGGTTTAAGAAAATCACTCGGAGTGTACTGGTTGGCATTGATCGCTCAGGCGTTACTGGGCATAGCTAATGTTATCTGGTTACTGCCCTTGGGCTTGGCTGTTGCACATCATGCCGGTGCGGTGGCCGTATTACTTGCGCTCTTACAATTGAATGGTCAGGCTCGTGTCACTCAGCAGGAGGTGAAGCATGACTTCGCTATCGCTCACTGAAGGTCATACCGCAACAGCGTCCTGGAAAGACTATCTGGGGCTGTGCAAGCTGAAAGTTGTCGCAGTCATGCTAATAACTTTGATTGTTGGTTTTTGTCTGGCGACTCCGGAAGCACCCAATCTGGGGCTGCTCTTCCTTACCTCATTGGGCGTTGGGCTGGCGGCGTCGTCAGCAGCAGCGGTAAACCATGTGCTGGATGCCAACATTGACTGTCGTATGGCTCGAACGGCGCGACGTCCTCTTCCACAGGGGAAAATCAGCCAGAAAAACGCTCTGATTTTTGCAACTGTATTGGGTTGCGCGGGGATTAGCGTACTTAACCTGACAGTAAATGCAGCAACTGCATGGTTAACCTTGGCCTCATTGATCGGTTATGCGGTGATTTATACCGCAATACTCAAACGCGCAACGCCGCAAAATATCGTAATAGGCGGGGTTGCTGGCGCTGCGCCACCGCTATTGGGATGGACAGCTGTTACGGGCAGTGTGGATTTCCAAGGACTGCTGTTGATGTTGATTATCTTCGCCTGGACACCGCCTCACTTCTGGGCGCTCTGTATTGCACGCAGGGACGACTACGCCCGAGCCGGTGTGCCAATGCTGCCTAACACTCATGGTGTTGACTACACACGCACACAGATTTTGCTTTATACACTGCTGACGATCCTGGTGACGGTTTTACCCTACTTGACCGGGATGAGCGGCGGGTTGTATCTGGCGGGAGTAATGCTGATTAATATGCGATTGCTGTATTGGGCTCTGCTTCTAAAGCGCTCAAGTGATTCCAGTATCCCGATGAAAATGTTTCGTTACAGCATTGTGTACATCATGCTGTTGTTTGCCATACTGCTTGTAGACCATTACTGGCCTGCATTCGTATAAACCCTTGGAGATAACACAATCAGGAAAGGACTCTGTCCCTGACCAAATAAATATAAACGTGTAGCCCGGTGCAAACCCGGACTGCAAGGAGGATAGCAATATGTTCCTGCAGCACATGATGGGTGTGTTCTATCACCCGAAACAGGAATGGCGCTCAATTCGAAACGAGCATTATTCTGCCATGCACATTTTTCTGGCTCAGATCAGTGTGTTGGCAGCAATCCCGGCAATATCTCTCTTTATAGGTACAACTCAGATTGGATGGAGCCTCGGAGGAGGTGAATTCGTCAAACTCAGTGTCGCCAGTGCTTTACCGGCAGCATTAGCGTTTTATGTTGCGATGTGGGTGGCAGTTGGCTTTATTGCCTGGTCGATCCACTGGATGGAAAAAACCTATGGCGGCAATGTGTCCTATGAAGAGTGCTTGGCGCTGACGACCTTTACAGCGACACCGCTGTTCCTGTCCGGTCTCGCAGGGCTTTATCCAATGCTTTGGTTTAACGTGATTGTCGGTTTGATAGCGTTCAGCTACACAGTCTACCTGCTATACACCGGCGTACCGGAAATCATGCAGATCGAGGAAGACAGGGCCTTCTTCTTCTCGACCTCTATTCTGACAGTTGGGCTTTGTGTTTTGGTTGGACTTATAGCGACGACTGTTATTCTTTGGAGCACTTTGGTACCGCTTAGCTATACCGGCGGCTAGATAGAGGTTCTTCAGTTTGATGCAACGGGCACCTTCGGGTGCCCGTTGTCGTTTCTGCTTATTCTTCTACCTCTGCCTCTTCAGGTGTGTTTACTCCTTTCTATAGCCCGAGCTCACCGTTTTGAAACTTTTTTACAGAAAGGTGTTGACGCCCCCTGTCAGGTCTGTAGAATGCGCCTCCTCGCTTGAGACAACAACTTCTACGGAAGACTGGCTGGCTCAGGAGAGAA
>JBLXDP010000009.1:0-177342 GCA_048264005.1 Marinobacterium sp. | reverse complement strand
GGCTCTGGCTCTGGCTCTGGCTCTGGCTCTGGCTCTGGCTCTGGCTCTGGCTCTGGCTCTGGCTCTGGCTCTGGCTCTGCAGTCAGTGTGAGTTCATCGGTCTCGGTAAGGGAAGCTTCTTCGGTCGTTTCTTCCGGGGCCACGACGGGCTCCTCAGTTACTGCCTCCGCGACCTCTTGTGCCGAATCATCCATCAACTCGGCTTCAAGCTCAGACTCAGACGCCAACTGAGCGTCTTCAGGTACATCAACAGGCGCCTGATCAGGGTCATGCAGCAAAGCTTCCAGGTATTCGAATACAACTTTTTTCTGGTCAGCCATGGTTTACTCCTGTCGACGCCGTTCCAGCAGGGTACGCAACAGGCGTGCATAGGAGTGCACCCCCCGGCTGCCCGCATCAAGCGACGACGGCACCAGCCCTTTGATGCTGGCATTTCTGAATTTGGTATCCACCGGCACCACAGCATTGGAAACATGATCTGCGTAGTGATGGTGCAGTTCACGCAGGCTTGTCACCGAAGCCTGGGTGCGGCGATCATAGAAGGTTGGCACGATGGTATAGGCCAATTTGTTTTTGCGGGCGCGGTTAATCATTTCAATCGTACGCACCATCCTTTCCAGCCCTTTGAGCGCCAGAAATTCGGTCTGAACCGGAACCAGGAGGTGGTTGCACGCAGCAAGTGCGTTCACCATCAAAACACCCAACACCGGCGGGCTATCCATGATGACATAGTCGTAGTCGGCCTGAAGGTGGCGCAACGCCTTGGCCACCTGTAATCCCATCCCCTCCTGAGCAACCGCCTTACGCTCCAGCGTCGCCAGGGCCGTAGACGCCGGAATCAACTGGATGCTGTCATGACTGGTTTTCAGAATCAGACGGCGCACTGTTTCCGGCTCGACTTTCACCTGCTCAAACAGGTCGTACACACTGTGCTCAAGTTCATCTGGATCGTAGCGGAAATAGCTGGTCATTGACCCATGCGGATCCAGATCGACCAGAAGCACCCGGTAACCAACCTCTGCCAAAAGACCGGCCAGGGTTACCGCTGTGGTTGTTTTACCCACACCGCCCTTCTGATTAGCAACTGCCCATACCTGCATCATTGTTGTTCCTGTTCTTGTTCCGGGCTTACCTGACGAAACAGAATGCCAGACTCCGTCTCCACCTGCTCCAGTGTGGGTGTGGACGACTGCTCAGTTTTACTGCCCTCAATCAGCAGTGTGTTGATTGCATCATCGCTTATCCGGTCGCTGCCATAGGCTTCAACGGCCCTGCGTACCTTGTGGTCACGTGCAATCACCACTACGATACGCCGATTACGCTGCCGCCCTTCTGCCGAACGATTACTGTAGGCAGGCTGGTACTGACCATAACCAACAGCAGCCAGGCGGGCGGGTGACACCCCGCCTCTTTCCAGCAAACGCACCACCGCGGCTGCACGTGCTGCTGACAACTCCCAGTTGGAAGGGAAGCGATCCGTACTGATCGGCTGATTATCGGTAAACCCCTCAACATGGACCGGGTTCTCGATGTCTTTTACCAGCTCAACGACCTGCTGCAACAAGACATCGGCTTCAATCACCGGAACCGCATCACCACTCTCGAACAGCAAGCTGGCGTTTAATTCCACCGCGATCCAGAGCGGGTTTCCGCTAACCCTTACCAAGCCTCTATCAATCTGCTCGGCAAAGCTCTGCTCGGCAGCCGTCTGAACATCCGCCAACTGATCGCTGACCTCGGGATCAGGCGGCGCGACTTCGGTGACAGGCTCACTGCGTATCTGCGTCTGTCCGTCCAGTAACCCCTGACCTTCAGGCTGTGCCGAGATCAGCTGATTGCGACCCTCGGCACTGAAAATCTGCGACAGTGATTCCGACAGTTCGCGGTATTTATCTTCATTAACCGACGATAACGCATACATCACGACAAAAAAGGCAAACAGCAGCGTTATGAAGTCCGCCCAGGAGATCATCCAGCGGTCTGTTTTCAGATCGGTTTCAGGGCGACGTCGGCGTGGCATCGCTCGTATCCAGATAGCCTTGCAGCTTCAGCTGAACATTCTTCGGACCCTGCCCTTCAGCAATCAGCAGCAGGCCCTCCATCATCATCTCGTGATACAAACTACGGCTGTCAATCATTTGACGCATTCGCGCCGCCAACGGCAACAGCAGCAGGTTCGCCAGACCAATGCCGTAAATCGTGGCGACAAAGGCGGTGGCGATACCACTGCCCAACTGGGAGGGCTGATCCAGCTGCGCCATTACCTGTATCAATCCCAGCACGGCCCCGATGATTCCCATGGTGGGGGCATAGCCTCCCATGCTTTCCAGCACTCGCGCAGCCTGGTGGTCGCGCTGCTCACGGGCGATCAATTCAACTTCAAGGGCCGCACGCACGGCCTCCCCAGTACGACCATCCGCCAGCAACTGCAAACCGTTGCGCACAAAGCGGTCGTCCACTTCGTTCGCTTCACGTTCAAGTGCAACCAGCCCTTTGCGGTGCGCGGTAATACACCAGTGAATCAATTGCTGTATGCCCTGCTCATGCTGCAACTGCCCTTTTTGCGACAAACTCAGCAATTGAACAGCACGGCGCAGCATCGCCGGCGGCGTTTGAACCATAACCGCCCCAAGCGTACCGCCAACCACAATAAGCGCCGCGGGCAGGTTAACCAGTTGCAGCAGGCTGCCACCTTCGAGCAAGTTGGCGGCAACAATCGCGCCCACACCCAGCAACAGCCCCAGCAACCACCACATTAGCGCGGGCCCCGGTTCGCCAGCAACGGCCCGATATCCTCCAGTGACAGCACTGCATCAGCCAAGCCGGCATTTACCACCGCCTGAGGCATACCATAAATTGTGCAGGTTTCACGGTTCTGTGCCCACATGCTGGCACCTGCCTGTTTCAACAGGCGGGCACCATCACAGCCATCGGCACCCATGCCGGTCAGGATGACGCCCAATACCTTGCCCTGATAGGTTTTGGCAGCCGAGGCATAGGTCACATCCACACTGGGCTTGTAGGTCAGGCGCTCGTCACCCGCCAGGACACGAACACGGTCATGCTGCTTGGGGTCAATCATCATCTGCAATCCACCGGGCGCCAGCAACGCCAGACCCGGGCGCATACGGTCACCGTCTTCGGCTTCCTTGACGCTGATATTACATTGCTGGTTCAACCGTTCAGCAAACACCTGAGTAAAGGTCTTCGGCATGTGCTGAACCAGCAGGATGGGATAGGGGAAGTTGGCCGGTAAGGCCGTGAGCACCTTCTGTAAAGCAGCAGGTCCGCCGGTCGAAGCCCCAATCACGACCAGTTTACAGTCCGGGAAACGTACACGACTGGCTGGCGTCGTCGCCGGATCAGTCTTGGCAGCAGCTCCCGCAGGCTGAAAACTCGGCGCCGCAGGTGTGGCAGGTGCCGCTGGACGAGGCCGGGTTGGAGGCGGAGTAACGGGACGCGTCGTACGCGCGCCTGGTGTCGTGGGTCTAGATGAAGGCGCTACGGGTGGCGGCGTGGTTCGACGCGGAGTTTCAGGCTCGGGCCTGAACACCATGGTCGTACCCTTTTCGGCGGTGCTGGAAAAGCCGCGATCAAACACCGAGCTGCGCACATGTTTACGGCTACGACCCAAAGCAACCAAACGGTCAATTAATTGAGCCCGCACGCTGCTGCCCTTGTCCATCCAGGCGCGAATGTCCTTGGGCAGATAGTCAGCAGCGCCAGCTTCCAGCGCCTGCAAGGTTACGCGGGCGCCCTCATGCGTCAGGGAAGAAAGCATCAACACATTGGTTGGCGCCTCACGCATGATGATCCGAACCGCTTCAATGCCGTTCATTTGCGGCATTTCAACATCCATGGTCACCACGTCTGGTTTTAGGCGCTTGGCCAGCTCAACCGCTTCCTTGCCATTGACCGCGGTGCCTACAACGCTGAGACGGGGATCATCCTTAAGCATCTCTTCGATGCGATGCCGGAAGAATCCCGAATCATCAACGATCAACACACTTACCGGCATAGTACTTCCTCTGTCACATCCGCCGTGTTCAGGTTGATGCGTAGTATTTCAACAAGTTGGGAATATCGATAATCAGGGCGATACGGCCATCACCGGTAATGGTTGCACCAGAAAGCCCCGGTGTACCATGAAGGATGCTGCCCAATGGTTTGATAACCACTTCTTCCTGACCGACCAGCTGATCGACAATAAATCCGACGCGAGTAGTACCCACACTGACAATGACCACATGCCCCTGAGCCGGCATTTCGGCACTGCACTGTCCTTTCACCAGCCAACGCTTGAGATGGAACAGCGGCAACGCCTGGTCGCGAACGATGATCACCTGCTGACCATCAACGATATTGGTCTTGGTCAAATCCAGGTTAAAGATCTCATTAACGTTCACCAACGGCAGGGCAAACGCCTGACCTTCCAGCACAACCATCAAGGTCGGCATGATTGCCAGAGTCAGCGGTACCTGAATGGCAATACGGGTGCCCTGACCCAGAATGGAGTCAATGCTCAGGGTACCATTGAGCTGGGTGATCTTGGTTTTGACCACATCCATGCCCACCCCACGACCGGAGACATCGGACACTTCGGTCTTGGTGGAGAAGCCCGCCTGGAAGATCAGGTTGAAACATTCCTGATCAGTCAGACGACGCGCCGCTTCAGCGTCCATCATGCCGCGTTTAACCGCCAGGTTACGCAGCTTTTCAGGATCCATACCAGCACCATCATCCTGAATAATCAGCAGGATATGGTCGCCTTCCTGTTCGGCTGACAACAGCACATGGCCTTCACGAGGCTTACCGCTTTTAGCACGCAAGTCCGGGTCTTCAATGCCATGGTCGACAGCGTTACGCACCAAGTGGATAAGCGGATCGGCCAGAGCCTCAACCAGGTTTTTATCCAGATCGGTCTCTTCACCACGCAGCTCAAGGCGAACTTCTTTCTTCAAACTGCGGGAGAGATCACGAATCAAGCGCGGGAAACGGCCAAACACCTTCTTCACCGGCTGCATGCGCGTTTTCATCACCGAGGTCTGCAGGTCCGCTGTCACCATGTCCAGCGTGCCCAAGGCCTTGCCCATCTCTTCGTCTTCACGGGCGTTACCCAGACGTACCAGACGGTTACGCACCAGTACCAGCTCACCGACCATGTTCATGATCTTATCAAGCAAGCGAGTATCTACACGGACATTACTCTCAGCCGCAGTCTTGGATGCAGCCTTGGTACCCTTGGCAGCAGCGCTTTCTTTAGTCCGGTCCGGCTCCATGGCTACAGGCGCCAACTCTGGCTCAGGTGCAGCCTGAACGACCGGAGCAGTCGCAGCAGGTGTTACTGGGGCAGGCGTTGCGGGTGCTTCTTCATGAGGCAGGTGTGCGAAAGCACCCTGGCCCGAGGACTGGAGTTCATCCAGCAGCGCCTCAAATTCATCATCGGTGATCAAGTCTTCACCACCTGCACCTGAACTTGCCTCAGGCGTGTCATCCTGCGTATGCACAGGCCCCTTGCCAGGACCATGCAATTCATCAAGCAGAGACTCGAATTCATCATCGGTAATCAGATCACTATCGGATGATGTTGTTTCACCTTCAGCATGGCTTCCAGCCAGATCACCCAACAGCATTTCAAACTCATCACTGGGCGTGTTGGGATTGCTGCTCAGAGGTTCAGGTTCAACGACAGGCGCTGGCGCTGGAGGCGCGGATACAGGCTGTGCCGGAGCGGGAGCCGCAGGTGCCGCACCGCCTTTACCTTCGGCAAAGTCCTGCAGTGTCTGCAGCAACTGAGGTGATGCATGCTCGGGATCTTCACCTGAACGCACACTTTCGAACATGGCATTGACGGAGTCCAGCGCCTGGAGAACCACATCCATAAGTTCGGCACTGACCGGCAGCTCGCCATTACGGAGCAGGTCAAACAGGTTTTCAGCCTTGTGACAGCACTCAACCATCGCTTCCAACTGCAGGAAGCCAGCGCCGCCCTTAACCGTGTGAAAGCCCCTGAAAATCGCGTTAAGCAGATCCTTGTCATCGGGGCGCTGTTCCAGATCCACCAGCTGCTCCGAGAGCTGCTCAAGAATCTCGCCCGCCTCAACGAGAAAGTCTTCCAGAATTTCCTGATCGACATCCAAACTCATACGGAGCTCCTATCAAAATCCCAGGCTGGAAAGCAGGTCATCCACATCATCCTGGTCACACACACTGTCCCCTTTGCCCGTCGGAAGTTGAGGGCCTTCCGCGCGGATAGGATCATGATTGTCTTGTTTTTTGTCGCCTTTAGCAGTGGGCGATACCGGAGTATCAGCAGCTGCAGCCTCCGCAAAAGCTGCGGAGCCCTCCAGGTTGCTAAGGCGCTCCACTTTCGCCGCCATATCCATCAGGTTAACAAGCTGACCTTCAACTTCTGTTACCAGAGTAATGACGCGGCGAATCAACTGCCCGGTTATGTCCTGCACCCCTTGGGAGACGAGGATATCGGTCAAAGTCGTACGCAGTTGGTCGATGGTTTTTTCAGATTCACTTTTCAGTTTGCAGGTGCGGTCATACACGCCATCCAGCGCCTTGAATTCGCCTTCCAGCTGACCGACCAGCAATAACAATTCTTTAAAGCGTCCGCTTTGCTGATCCAGTTTGTCGACCAGACTCAGAGAGCGATCCACACGATCCATGGTCTCGTGGGCATTTTTTTCAGTCAATTCAATGACGTAACTAAGGCGATCTGAGGCATCCCCCATGGCAGACTGTATATCGGCCTCGGCTGTGGCCATCTGTCCGCCGACGTCACTGGAAAAGGTTTTGATTGCTTCATGCAAGCCGCGGGTCAGATGGCCCACTTCGTTGTAGAATACCTGGTGCCGAGCAAACTGTAGCTCATTAATTAGCCCCATGGCCTCCGGCAGATTACCGGCTTCCAACTCGGACACCAAGGTTTTAGCCCTGTCCCGAAGGAACTCGTCAAAACCATTGAAATCCACCTTGCTGGCCGTTTGCGCTGCCATCTGCAACTCCCCGCTAACGCCCGTTAGCCATCAATACGTTCAAAGATCTTATCGATCTTTTCCTTCAACACTGCAGCGGTAAACGGCTTAACTACGTAACCATTTACACCGGCCTGTGCCGCGGCAATGATCTGTTCACGCTTGGCCTCAGCGGTAACCATCAGCACCGGTATCTGTGACAGGGAGGCATCAGCACGCACAGTTTTCAGCAGATCGATACCGGTCATGCCTGGCATGTTCCAGTCCGTAATCAGGAATTCAATATGCCCTTGCTGCAGAATGGGCAACGCTGTTTTACCATCATCCGCTTCTTCCACATTGGTAAAGCCGAGATCGCGCAGTAGGTTCTTGATGATTCGACGCATCGTCGAGAAATCATCTACCACAAGAATTTTGATGTCTTTTTTCAAGACACTTCTCCCAGTTCAAAAACATCTTTCAGTGTTGTCCGTTGATGACAGAGGCCATCAGACACTCAACGCCAATCCTTCAACCGGCCTCTAAGCCGGAGGGCTGCCTGACTGTGAATCTGGCTTACGCGAGATTCACTGACACCCAACACCTGTCCGATCTCTTTTAGATTAAGCTCTTCGTCATAATAAAGCGACAAAACCAAACGCTCACGTTCAGGCAGCCGCCCTATGGCATCCGCAAGCGCCTGGCGGAAACCGCCATCTTCATGCTGCATGCCCGGCCCCGGATCCGAAGCCTCAAATTGATCACCAGGAGACTCTTCCGATGACTCTGTCAGTTGATCATAGCTGAACAGGCGACTATCTACCGAATCCTGAAGCAGACCATGATAATCGGCCACACTGATTTCCAGCTCAGCGGCCACTTCTGCGTCCGTTGCATCTCGCCCGGTACGGTGTTCGACGACATGAATGGCTTCACTGACGCGACGCGCATTACGATGCACTGAACGGGGAGTCCAGTCACCTCGACGCACCTCGTCGATTATGGCGCCACGAATACGTATACCGGCAAAGGTCTCAAAACTGGCCCCCTTGCTGGCATCATATCGCCGTGCAGCTTCCAACAGTCCAATCATGCCGGACTGTATAAGATCATCCAGAACCACACTTGCAGGCAGGCGCGCCATCAAATGATGAGCAATGCGCTTGACCAGCGGCGTATATTCCTGGATCAGCTCCTGGCCCGATTTAAAATCCAATTCGTTGTACATAAACGCTGCTATCAGGGAGCTCTTGTCCCCTGGACAAGGCGCTCAACAAAAAACTCAAGATGCCCACGAGGGCTGTTGCTGACTGGCCAACCATCAACTTTATTAGCCAACTGCCTGTATGCCAGCGCCGCCTTGTCACGAGGGTAGGCCTTGAGCACCGCCTGCTGTTTCTGCACGGCCTTGCGTACACATTCATCATAAGGGATTGATCCCAGGTATTGAAGCGTCACATCAAGGAACCTGTCTGTTACTGTCAACAGTTTGTTAAACATACTGCGACCTTCTGACTCCGTTCTGACCATGTTGGCCAGCACACGGAAGCGTGTCATCTGATAATCCCGGTTCAACAGCTTGATCAGCGCGTAGGCATCGGTGATGGATGTAGGTTCATCACACACAACCACTAGCACTTCCTGCGCCGCTCTGACAAAGCTGACCACCGAATCCGATATGCCGGCTGCGGTATCAATGACCAGCACATCCAACTCATCGGCAATATCATTGAACGCATGAATCAGCTCCGCATGCTCATGAGCACTGAGCGCGGTCATTTCCTGGGTACCGGACGCAGCCGGTACTATCCAGCAATTTTCCGCGGCACTGACCATAACATCCTTAAGAGTCGCCTGCCCCGACAATACATCGGAAATATTCTGCCGGACTCTCAGGCCCAGCATTACATCCACGTTTGCCAACCCCAGGTCGGCATCCATCAGGACTACACGCTGATTCATTTCACTGAGCGCGAGTGCCAGATTCACGGAAACATTGGACTTGCCAACGCCGCCCTTGCCGCCCGTTACTGCAATCACTTTTACCGGGTGGGTCTGTTTCATCCAGCGACTCCTCAGCCCGCCCGGAACAGGGACGATCCCGTCCCGTCATCCGACTGCCCCGAAGCTCTCTGTGCGGTCACAACCGCTCGGCTCACCAGATCGTGTCGACTGGCAAT
Source organism: Marinobacterium sp. (assembly GCA_048264005.1). GTDB lineage: Bacteria > Pseudomonadota > Gammaproteobacteria > Pseudomonadales > Balneatricaceae > Marinobacterium. The sequence continues at coordinate 168,197 of JBLXDP010000009.1, read as the reverse complement.
GCCGATGTCATCGGGAATTTTCTGTCCGTCGGTGATGTACGCCACCGGCAACTGTTTTTCAACGGCCAGCGTCAGCGCTTCGCCAAGGCTACCTGACTCATCCGTTTTGCTCAGCACACAACCGTTCAAACCAAGCGTAGAGTAGTTGTCATAGGCACTTCGCATCAACTGCTGTTGACTGGAGCAAGAGAGTACCAGCAGTTTTTTTAATCTTAATGTGACACCTGACAACATCTGCATCTGTAATTGCCCCTGCGGGTCACTGGCATTCATACCTGCGGTATCGATCAGCACCAGGCGCTTGTTTCTCAAGCCTTGCAACACTTCTTCCAGGCTGTGCTGTTCATCCACCACACGCACCGGCACATCCAGAATGCGCCCGAAGGTTTTCAACTGCTCATGAGCTGCAATACGGAAGCAGTCTGTGGTGACCAGTGCCAGACTGGAGCTTCCATGCTGTAGCACATAGCGTGCAGCCAGCTTGCCGATGGTCGTCGTCTTGCCTACCCCCGTGGGGCCAACAAAAGCGATCATTCCGCCTCGCTCGATCATCTCCTCGCCCAACACGGGCAGGGCATCCGACAAACGCGCCAAGGCATTTCGCCAGGCCTTATCAGGCGTTAAGTCAGGTTCCACACCGCTCATCAACTGGCGAACCAGGGACGTACTCAAGCCCAGCTGCTGCAGGCGATTGACCACAAGCTCATCGGGCCCTCGGGCTTCAGCTCTGGGCTGTAACGGAGGCTGTGGCGGTGCAAAAGAGGCTGACTGCGCATTTTGCTGTAACAGGCTGCGCAGTTCCTGAATCTCGTGCTGCATGCTCTGCAGCAAATGATCATCACCAATCGGAGGCTCTGAGTGAGGCAGCTCATCCAATGGCAGAGACGGCGCTCTTCTCGCTGGAGGTGCCGTCGGCTGATGACGTTCTTCCTGCTCGCGACGTCGATTGCGACTGCGCAAAGATTCCAGAATGGAACGCAGGTCTTCATCATCTTCGTTATCAATCTGGCGATTGGCATTACGATCCGCTGCCGGAGTGGGCTCGGTCATCCGTCGACTGGCTTCGGCGATACGGGCGCGGGTCTTGTTGAGCTCAGCCTCAAGAGCGGCGTTTCGGCTGGCCTGCTCGGACTGATGCGAGTGGCTGCCCGTCAAAATACGCACCTGCTCCTCACGGTTGGAATTGGAGCTGTAACCGGGGCTGGAGTTTGACGACCTAGCAGCGGCGGCGCGGTTGCGTTTCAGCTCTGCCTGAGCAGCCTCATATTCATCCTCACGCGCAGCCACGACCTCCACCCCACCGGCAACGCGATGGTTGGAAATAATGACCGCATCGGGTCCGATCTCTTCGCGCACCCGGCGCATGGCTTGTCGCATGTCGGGTGCAAAGATGCGTTTGACTTTCATATGTTTCCCTTATCGGCAGCCAGTCGCCAAACCCTAGCCATTTTGTCCACCTACTGTGGCCACGATGGTGACTTTCTTGTTTTCAGGGATCTCCTGATAGGAGAGTACATGAATTTGGTGTTCACCATAACGTACAAATTTCGCCATCAGGGGTCGCACCGGGGCCGCCACCAACAGCACGGAAGGCTTACCGGCCATCTCCTGTCGCTGCGCAGCATCGGCCAAGGATTTTTGTAGTCGCTCTGCCATACCTGGCTCCAGCACCATGCCCTCATCTCCCTGTCCCTGTTGCATGGAGTTAAGCAGCATTTGCTCCAGTGAAGGCTCAAGCGTAATAACCGGCAGATCAGGATCAGAGCCGTTAACTGTTTGCACGATCAGGCGTGATAGCGCTACACGCACGGCAGCCGTCAGCGCCAAAGGATCCTGAGTCCGCTGCACAGCTTCCGCCAGCGCTTCGGCAATCGATCTGAAGTCTTTCAACGGCACCTGCTCCATCAGCAGGTTCTGCAATACTTTGAGCAGCGCACTGATCGACAGTTTCTTCGGTATCAGCTCCTCCACCAGCTTGGGCGAAGATTTGGTCAGAAGATCCAGCAACTGCTGCACCTCTTCATGCCCCAGCAATTCATGGGCATGGTTCTGCATGATCTGGTTGATATGGGTGGCCACCACCGTACTGGCATCCACCACGGTATAGCCCAGCGTCTGTGCCTGTTCCTTCTGATTCTTTTCAATCCAGACAGCATCAAGGCCAAAGGCAGGGTCCTTAACGGCGACACCTTTGAGATCACCGAACACCTGACCGGGGTTGATCGCCAACTCGCGATCCGGATAGATTTCAGCTTCACCAGCTATCACACCCATCAAGGTGACACGGTAGGCGCCCGGCAGCAGATCCAGGTTATCCCTGATATGCACCGAAGGCACCAGAAAACCCAAGTCTTGTGACAATTTCTTGCGCACCCCCTTGATCCGGCCCAACAACTGACCGCCCTGCATCTTGTCCACCATGGGGATCAAGCGATAGCCGACCTCAAGGCCAATCATATCCACCGGCATCACGTCATCCCAGCCCAGTTCACGCTGCTCTTCAACCGGCTGATCGGTGGGGGCAGCCAGTTCCTGCTCAGCCGCCTGAGCTGCCTCTTCCTTGCGCTGCTCTTCACGTTTATGGATCAACCAGGCACCGCCGGCAGCCACTGCAGCCAAGCCGACAAAGGCAAGGTGCGGCATGCCCGGCACGATACCCATAATGAACAGTATGGCAGCGGCAACGCTGAGTGCACGGGGCGATGAAAACATCTGACGGAATACCTGAGCACCCATCGCTTCAGACGAGTTTGCTCGGGTCACCATTACGGCTGCAGCCGTGGACAGCAGCAACGAAGGAATCTGTGCAACCAGACCGTCACCGATGGTCAACAGCGAATAGTACTCCAGCGCCATATCAAAGCTCAGCCCATGCTGAACCATGCCGATACCAAGACCACCCAACAGGTTAATCACCAGAATCAGAATACCGGCGACCGCATCGCCGCGCACAAACTTGGAGGCACCGTCCATTGCGCCGTAGAAGTCCGCTTCCTGTGTCACGTCCTGGCGCCGTGCTCGCGCCTCATCCTGATTGATCAAACCGGCATTCAAGTCAGCATCGATCGCCATCTGCTTACCCGGCATGGCATCCAGGGTAAAACGTGCACTTACTTCTGAAATTCGCCCGGCACCCTTGGTCACCACCACGAAGTTGATGATGACGAGGATCAGGAAGACAACGATACCCACTACGTAGTTACCGCCAACGACCACATCACCGAAGGCCTCGATTACCTTACCAGCCGCATCACCACCTTCATGACCGTACAGAAGCACCACACGGGTAGAGGCTACGTTCAATGCCAGACGTAGCAGGGTTGCTGCCAGCAGGATGGTCGGAAAAACTGCGAAGTCCAAGGGACGCAGAGCGTAAATACTGACGAGCAGGACCACGATCGAGAGCGCGATATTGAAGGTAAAGAAAACGTCCAGCAGGAATGCCGGCATGGGCAAGGTGACCATGGCCAGGATAACCAGCAGCAACAGCGGAATACCCAAATTCCCCTGGGTCAGTCCACGGACGTTATTCAGTATTGCTTCGCGCTCCACTTACCCTCCTGAGCGTCAAAAAAACGACGGTTATAAGCGACCATGACAAGACATTGAATGGCCACAGAAAATAAACGGGTGATTTTAATGTTTTTCTGACGTTTAACCGACACCCGGAAGGGATTTATGCAAAAAATCAGCCAATTTTATTCAGGCTCAGGGTCGGAACGCAGTTCATCAGGAATCTCAAAGTCTTCTTCTCGCGGGGGAACCGGTTTCTCGTCCAGATGCTGACGCGCACGCTTGAGCTGAAATACATAGGCCAGTACCTGAGCAACAGACTTATAAAGGCCTGCCGGTATCTCATCACCGATCTCGCTATTATGGTACAACGCCCTTGCCAACGCAGGCGCTGACAATATCGGTACGTCATGCGCTTCGGCAATTTCACGAATCTTAAGTGCAACAAAATCTGCGCCCATAGCCACCACGCGTGGGGCACCGCCACCCTGCTGGTCATACTTCAACGCCACGGCATAATGTGTCGGGTTAGTGATGACCACATCAGCTTCAGGCACTTCTTTCATCATTCGGCGTTGAGAAATTTCACGCTGCAACTGACGGATGCGCCCTTTCACCTCGGGCTTACCCTCGGTGTTTTTCATCTCATCCTTCACTTCCTGAAGGGTCATTTTCATTTTCTTGTTGTAGTCGTATATCTGGAAAGGCACATCCACCAGCGAAATGATGATCAGCGCCAGACTCATGACCAGAAACGACCAGCCCAGAATTTGCAGGGAGTGAGCGACAGCCGGCTCTACTGCTTCACGTGCCAGCGCGACCAAGTCCGGCCGATCCATCCAGAGCACCATTATGGCAAAGGCCCCTACCAGCAGAAATTTGGCCAACCCCTTGCCCAGCTCGACCAGCGACTTCAACGAGAACATCCGCTTGATACCACTCAAGGGGTTCAAACGGCTGCCTTTGGGCAACAAGGCCTGGCCACTGAAGTTCCAGCCACCCAAAGCAATGGGGCTGAGCAAAGCGGCCAGCAAAGTAAGCAGGAAGAATCCCCAAAGACTGAAGAAGCCTTCGTACAGCGCCTCTCCCAAGTGAAGAAACATGCGCGAAGGGTCAAAAATATCCTGACGATCCAGGGTGAAGTTTTCCTGCATCACTCGCATCATGGTAGTGGCGACCGTTTCACCAAACAGAAGCGCTGCCGCAGCTGCTGACAGCAGCAAGGCCGTAGATCCCAGCTCACGCGAACGGGGAATATCGCCTTTTTCGCGCGCTTCACGCAGGCGCTTCTCCGTGGGCTCTTCTGTTTTTTCCTGCCCCGTCTCTTCAGCCATCTCAGCGTCCCGCTTTCAACAGCTGAGAGATATTTTCCAGCGCTTCAGTCGAGAACGTTTGGTAGTGGCTGAAGAAGCCCGCCAGGCTGGCCCAAACGATAAACAGGCCCATCAGCATGGTGAAGGGGAAACCGATGGCGAAGATGTTCAGCTGGGGTGCGGCCTTGGTCATGATGCCAAATGCGAAGTTAACGACCAGCAGTGCCGTTATCGCCGGCAACGCCATCAACAGAGCCGCCATAAACAGCCAACCACCGGACAGCGCCACTTCCCATAAGGTAATGCGACTGACGCCTTCCAGCCCCACGGGGACCACGTGAAAACTTTCCACCATGATTTCGATAAGCACCAAATGCCCATCCATCCCCATAAACAACAGCATCACCAGCATCAGGTAGATCTGGGAAATAATCACCACGTTTACCCCGTTGGCCGGGTCGGTCATGGACGCAAAACCCAGACCCATCTGCATCGCCATGATCTGGCCGCCCGCGACAAAGCTTTGCAGCAAGATGGTTGCAGAAAACCCCAGCAGACTTCCCAGCAGAACTTGCTGGGCAATGATAATCCAGCTTTGCAGCGAGATCGGATCAAACACCGGCATAGGCGGCAAGGAAGGATGAATCAGAATGGTCACAATCAGCGCCAGCCCCAGACGAATGCGAGCCGGCAACATCTGAGTGCCGATGATCGGCATGGCCATGAAAAAGGACATGACACGAAACAGCGGCCATAGAAAGCCACTTACCCACTGCTCGATCTCCATCAGGCCAATTTCCATGGCGCACCTAAGAGATCAAACGTGGAATGTTCAGGAACATGTAATTGAACAGATCCGAGATTTTGGTCACGATCCAGGGCCCTGCCCACATTACAGCGAGCAACGTCACGATCAAACGCGGCAGAAAGCTCAAGGTCTGCTCGTTGATCTGGGTAGCAGCCTGGAATACGGAAATCACCAGACCAACGGCCAGCGACGGACCGACAATCACCGCCACAATCACCACGATTAGCCAGAGTGCCTGACCAAACAAATCCAGTATCATGCCCGGATCCATATGCCCTCCCGCTACATTCCGAAACTGGCAGCCAGGGTGCCAATCACCATCGCCCAGCCATCGACCAGTACAAACAGCATGATCTTGAAAGGCAATGAAATGATGATCGGTGACAACATCATCATACCCATCGCCATCAAAACGCTTGCCACCACCAGATCGATGACCAGAAAGGGTATAAACAGCATAAAGCCGATCTGGAAAGCCGTTTTCAGCTCACTGGTGACAAAAGCCGGTATCAGGATAGTAAAGGGGAGATCCTCGGCTTTTTCCACCGGCGGGGTATCCGAGATGCGCATGAACAGATTCAAATCACTTTCACGGGTCTGACGCAGCATAAACTCATGAAAAGGCACGCCCGCGGCCCTGAAAGCCTCCTCAGGCCCCAACTCTTCATTGATGTAGGGCTGCACGGCATTTGTATTCACCTCTTCCAGTACCGGCGACATGATAAACAGTGTCAGAAACAGTGATAGACCGATTATGATCTGGTTGGACGGTGTTTGCTGCAGGCCCAGTGCCTGGCGCAGGATCGCAAAAACAATGATGATGCGGGCAAAAGAAGTCATCATCATCAACATTGCCGGCAGGAACGTCAGCAATGTCATCAGCGCCAGAATCTGGATGGTGACGCTGTAGTTTGTAGTACCGTCTTCGCCCGTCACCAGAGTAACAGCCGGAATACCGGTTTCAGCCCAAACCCGAGGGGCAAAAAGGAACAACAGAAACAACAAGCTGAGCCATCGCATCAACGCTCGGCTCCTCGAGAAAGCACCTGCTGCAACCGCTCAGCAAAGGCGGCGCCACGTACCTCAGCACTATCCAGTACAGGCTCTTCAAACTCGACCAGCAGACTGACCCGCCCTGGCGCGACGCCCAACAGCATTTGGCGCTCACCAACCTGAACCAGAACCGCTCGTTCACGCTGCCCAAGCGGCAAGGCTGCCAGCACTTTCATACCCCGCCCGCCGGCCGGCACACCATTAACCTGACGTATAAGCCAGGCCAACAGCAGAATCAAACCAACGACCAGTACCAGCCCGATTCCCAATTGCATCATCGCCCCCCAGGACAGAGGGTCAGGCATTTCGGCACGTGCCAAAGGCGTCGTGGCTGGCGTCTTTTCCTCTGCCGCCCAGGATAGAGCTGGCAGCACAAAAACAGATGCAGCGGTTAAGCGAGCAAAAATCATTTCAGGCGTCGAATCCGTTCCTGAGGACTGATGACATCGGTCAAGCGAATACCGTAGCGGTCATTCACCACCACAACCTCACCGTGAGCGATCAACGTACCGTTTACCTTAACATCAAGCGGCTCACCCGCGACTCGATCCAGCTCAATCACGGATCCCTGACTCAACTGCAACAGGTTTCGAATGGCAATTTCAGTGCCACCCACTTCCATCGTCAGCGTCACAGGAATATCCAGGATCACGTCCAGTTTTGGGTCGGTAACCGGACGTGACTCATCCTTCAGTTCATCCAGCTCAACACCCTGAGCAGGAGGCGCCATTTGCGACTGGATATCGTCCAGCAACGCATCGGTATCAGTGGTCGCATCGCCGGTCTGCTGTTCCAGCGCCGCCGCCCACTCGTCTGCCAGTGCCTGTTGATCCTGATCGTTGTTTTCGTCACTCACGTTTTACTCTCCGCGCGCCGGTCATCTGTTGCCCGGCTGCTTGATGGTATCTTTGATTTTTACGGCCAGGTTGCCACGAGAAGTGCCCAGCTGACACTCAAACATGGGGACGTTGTTTGCCTTCAGCTCCAGACTGTCAGGCAACTCGATCGGGATGATGTCGCCCACTTCGAACTCCATCACGTCCCTCAGGGTCATTTCTCGCTCGGCGACACGCAGATCCAGCTCCAGTGTGGCCATCATGATGTCACGTCGAAGCGCGACCAGCCAACGCTCATCCATCTGCTCTTCGGTGGTCTGGACACCCGACACCAGCATGTCTTTGATCGGCTCCAGCATGGAGTATGGCATGGTGATATGCAGATCACCCGAACCACCTTCAAGGTCAACCTGAAATGAACAGACAACGACGACCTCGGTCGGATTGACCGCATTCGCCATCGCGGGGTTAACTTCATGACCTACATGTTCAAATTCGAGATGCGTAACCGGTTTCCAGGCATCCTGCAGATCCTGAAACAACTGCTGCAAGGTACGATGGACAACGCGCGTTTCCGTAGGCGTAAACTCACGCCCCTCGATCTTGGCATGGCGACCATCGCCGCCAAAAAACTGATCCACCAGCTTGAATACCAGACGTGCATCCATAATAAACAGCGCAGTGCCACGCAAAGGATGCACTTTGACCAGACTCATACTGGTTGGAACATACAGGGTATGGATGTAATCGCCGTACTTCATAACCTGAATGCCACCGACCGTGACATCCGCAGTACGTCGCAAAAGGTTGAACAGGCTGATACGGGTATGGCGAGCAAAACGCTCGTTGATCATTTCGAGCGTGGGCATGCGCCCACGCACGATACGCTCGTGACTGGCTAGGTCGTAACTTCGGACACCATCGGCATCTTCGCCGTCAGCATCATCATCGGTTTCAACATCTCCATCATCGACACCGTGCAAAAGCGCATCGATTTCGTCCTGGGAGAGTAAATCCTTGACCGACATCCGGCCCCCTACTGCATCACGAGGTTAGTAAACAGGACTGTCTCGATACCGGGCTGTCCGATTTTGTCCTGCATGATCGACTGCACCATGGCAGTCGCATCGGCCCGCAGCGCCTGCTTGGCCTCGATTGTTTGCAGCTCTTCAAAGTTTTGAGATGAGAACAGCGCATTGAGCCGCGAAACAATCAGCGGCATATGCTTTTTCAAGGCTTCATCCACCAAAGGATCTCGACTTTTGGCTTCAACAAATACCTGCATGTAGTGACGCTTGGTATCAGCCGATTGCAATGTCGCCACAAATGATGGCTTGCCTTCCAAGGTACGGATTTTGGTGTAGACAGCCTCCATGCGTACCGGTGCTGCATTAGCCTCAGCGGGTGCTTCTTCATCTCCCGTCATCAACAGAAAATAGGCTGCACCTCCGCCACCGCCCAGCAGCAGGACCACCCCCAGAGCGATCAAGATAATCAGTTTTTTCTTTGACTTCTTACCCGATTCACCCTCGTTGGGTGCTTCATTGTCAGCCATTCATGCCTCCAGAACACTGCGCCTTTTCCCTGATGGGGATAATATAACACACTGTTTTTGGGGCTGAAGCCTTCAGGCGTAGTAGTCGACCAGTCCAACGGCTACTGCTGCTCCAGGCAAAGCCTCAGCATCAAGCTCACTACCGCCGCCACCGGCATAGCCACCGGCGCGGCCATCTGAACCGCTACGGGAATCGGAATCCTGCCCACGACGGGAAGAGTCATCCGAAATTGAACCTTCGCTGAGCTGGAGCCCCTGCTCCGCAAGCATCTCACGCAGTCTCGGCATCTGCTGCTCCAGAGCATCACGGACTGCCGGGTTGGCGCTGGTAAAGCTGACACTGATCTGATCCTGCCCCTGTACATGGACTCGAATCTGCATGGAACCCAGTTCAGGCGGATCCAGCTGGATCTGAGCGCTGCGAGGGCCATGCTGCGCCATCATGATCATGCGCTCACCCACTGCCTGTCCCCAACGCGGAGTCAATAGCTGCTGATGGGCATCAAGTTGCGCCTGTGTTTGAGCCTGGGTGGGCACCGACTGGGTAGTACGTGATTGAGCATTTTGCACGGCTGCCGTTTGAGCGCCCGAGTCCTGTTTTGAGTTACTGTCGCCGCCTTCAGCATCCGCGCCAGTACCACCGGTACCGGCCCCGGAAGCACTCATAGCGGCAAGATCAATACGCGCAGCCCCTTCGCCTCCGCGCCCAGCGACACTCGAAGCATCCAATTGAGACTGGCGAGCCTGACTTGTATCAGCCGGCCCAGTCGGGGCGACCAACTGAGTAGGCCCACGAGACTCAGTACCTGAACGCATCGCTTCCTGAGCTTGAACGGCATCAAGCCTGGCCTGAAGCGTCACCGGATCCAGATCACTGACCTCTCCTGTCGTGCTCTCGGTGACAGGAACAGACGGAATTGTCCCGGGAAGTGGAGAGTTGTCAGAGGGTTTGGCTGTACCCGCCAACGCGGGCTGATCACCCCTCACTGACGCCGACTGGTTCAACTCTGCTGGGGCAATGGTTTGCGCACCGTCATCAGCACCCTGTGTCAACGGGTGCGGCAAGGGGGACGCATTTTCGGATGCCTTATTGGCATCAACTCTAAGCTCTGCTTCACTGCGCGCGACCGGATTGGCTGTCTCCGGCAACTGAGTGCGACCAGCACGAGCCTCATCAGCCTGTTCAGATCCAGGAGCTCCAGTTTGACTCGCATCCGCAGCCGACCTTACTCCAGATCCCTGTGATTGCACCTGTGACTCAACGGGACGCGAAGCTTCAGCCTGTATTGGGCTTGTCCGAGAGGTATCAGGGCGTGGCTGGCGTTCAGCAACTTCAACCTGCTCAACCTTTACTGACTGGGTACTGGCAGAGGGCAGTTTGGCCTCACCCGCTTGCCCCTGAACATTTTGTCCACTCTGAGCCTCTGAAGCAGCAGACGGTGGTATGTGCGGCTGACTTTTGACCTCTCCTGTGACAGGCTGCTGCCCCTGTAGAGAAGTGCTCGGCTCATCGCCAAACTGCATCACGCCTGACGACGCCTGATTACCCGCCTGGCTATTCTCTACCGCCTGCATGGCTGGAGAGGAAGGGAAAGCTGATGCTCCGGTAGCTGACTGACCGGTGGTCGTAACATTTGGATCCTTGCCGGCGGCCTGCTCAGCATTGACCAGTTCAGCGCCCGGCTGTTGAGCAGCAGACTGATCAGCCTCGACTGCAACCTGTCCATCGAGATCTGAATCTGCACCCACTTCGCCATCAGCCTGATCAGTTGTCGGCGGCAAGGTCGCTGGCAAATTTTCGCCATCCGCTGGCAAGGATTCACCGCTTGCCGGTACTTTGCCTTGCGCCTGCATGCTGCCCTGAAACAGTAATTGGAAACTGCCGGGAGCCGCGCCAGCGGCACCAGGAATCGCGCCCAGCTTGCCATTTAGCTGCGCAGGCGTCGTGCTGAGATCGAGCAAAGACATGCTGTTTTGACTGGGTGCTTTAACAATGGCCATGGTGGACTCCTAGTATCCGATAGCCATCATCAAGCAATATAGATGCCAACCCTAGATAAATTGGGGTCTGCGGTGCTGGGAGCGCTCATCAATCGACTGCTGCAACTGCTTATCGGCCTGCCTTAACTCGGCTTCTCGGGCTTTTCGAATCAGCTCCTCTATACCCTTTTCCTTGGCATAGGCCTGTTGCCAGAAAGCCCGCACTTGCTGCAATTGATCACGCGCCTGTACCAGCGCCTGCTCCTGAGCCTGAATCGTCGAGTTGATCTTCTGCAGGAAGGATTGCTGAGCATGCAAGGTCCCAATACTCATTCCCTGCTGGCCTACTTGGGTATATTGCTGCTGATACTCGCCAAGATACTGCTGCAGCTGACCAATACCGCGCTCCCCCTGCTCTACGCGCTGTTGAGCTTCAGCCAGAAAACGCTCCGCCTCACGGCGTTTGCGCTCCGCCACGGCCAACACCACTTCCAGCCGTTTTGATCTTGGTTTAGCCATGAGTTACTCCTGTATCAGGGTACACGTCGTATACCGGGCTGCCCGGCACCACTGGCCGGCTTCGGCTGGGGCGGAGTGCTCATCACCATAGCCAGCTCCTGCATACAGCGCTGTAACGGCATGGGCTCATTCATTCCCTGCTGCAGATAGGCCTTAATGGTCGGCATCATATCAATTGCCCGGTCGGTTTCAGGATCACTGCCACGGGCATAGGCGCCCACCGAAATCAGATCGGCATTTTGACTATAGCGCGAATAAAGTCGCTTGAACTGGAGCGCCAGACCCAGATGCGAGTCATCGACAATTTGTGGCATGGCACGACTGATCGAGGCCTCTATATCAATCGCCGGATAGTGGCCCTGCTCAGCCAAAGATCGAGATAACACCACATGCCCATCCAGAATGGCGCGTGCAGAGTCGGCCACAGGGTCTTGCTGGTCATCACCTTCGGTCAACACGGTATAGAAAGCGGTGATCGAGCCACCACCGGTTTCCCCATTACCCGCACGTTCTACCAGCTTAGGCAGCTTGGCGAACACCGACGGTGGATAACCCTTGGTGGCCGGCGGCTCACCCACAGCCAGTGCAATCTCGCGTTGAGCCTGGGCATAACGGGTCAAGGAGTCCATCAGCAACAAGGTATTCTTGCCCTGTGCCCTGAAGTACTCGGCAATACGAGTCGTAAGCTGCGCGGCACGCAGGCGCATCAGCGGCGAATCGTCGGCGGGTGATGCAACCACAACAGAGCGCGCCATCCCCTCGGCCCCAAGACTATGATCGATAAATTCACGCACCTCTCGACCACGCTCACCAATCAATCCGACAACGGTAATCTCAGCTTCGGTAAACCGAGTCATCATGCCCAGCAAAACTGATTTACCCACACCACTACCGGCAAACAAGCCCAGACGCTGGCCACGACCGACCGTCAATAGACCGTTGATGGCACGAACACCGACATCCAGGGTTTGCTCGATAGGGTGGCGATGCAGAGGGTTGATGCTTTCACCCGCGAGCGTCACCAGGTCATCCGGCGCCAATGGCCCCTTGCCATCAAGCGGGCGACCGATGCCATCAATCACCCGCCCCAACAGGCCAAACCCCACCGGTACCAGACTTGCCCCCACTCGTGGGCGTACAGCGGCACCGGGAGCCAGGCCATCAACACTGTCCAATGGCATTAGATAGATGCGGTCTCCGGAAAAGCCCACCACTTCAGCTTCAACTTCGCCGTCATCCTGCAGGGACACAAGGCAATAATCACCCAAGGCGACACGCAGCCCCACTGCCTCAAGCGTCAGGCCGATCAAACGCGTGACCCGACCTTCGACTTCCGGCCGAGGAGACTCATACTCAATGTGGCGATAGCGATTCAGGCGTTGTGCCAGATCTGGCATGGGAAAACCCCGTTATTCCGATGGCGTCTCGGGTGTTTTGATCAAGCGGGCACGCAGTTGTTCCGCCACCTGGGCAAAACGTTGCTCCACCTGATAATCGACTCGACAGTTGCCGCTTTCCAGCACGCAGCTGCCAGCTTCCAGTTCGGGATCAGGTTTTAATTGTAGTTTGAGGTCAGCCAGTAAGGGCCCCAGGGGTGCCACTTGATCAGGAGCGATACGCAACACCAGACTACCTTCGCCCTCCGGTAACTGATCCAGAGCGTCATGCACACTGTGCAGCAGAACGTCAATATTTTGACTCAACTCCGCCTTCACCGTTGCCTGAGCCAGCTCAATCACCAGATTTACCAGCGCTTCTTCCAGCTCGGCACGCTCCTGCTCAAGCGGTTTCTGCAAAAGCTCAATGAGACCATCGAGTCGCTGCAAGCGTTCAGTGATCTGCGACTGACCCGCTTCAAGCCCCTGCTGCAAGCCATCCTGATAGCCTTGTTCGCGCCCCTGAACATGGCCTTCAGCCAAGCCTTCAGCATGCCCTTCGCGTCGCGCTTCTTCGCAGATCTCTTCCCACTGCGAAAGCGTCAATTTTTCGGCAAAAATCTCTTCTTCAACAACAGAGACATCTACATGTTCTAACGGTGAAGGCTCCTTGCGTGCCAGAGCCTGAACAACACGGGCGCCACCACTGACATCCGGCGGCAACCAGGGCTGGACCGCCTCGGCTTCACTCGCTCGAATTCGGACGGGCTGATCCTTTTTCATCAGATCATCTCTTCGCCGGAGCCACCCAGCATGATTTCACCATCATCCGCCAAGCGACGAGCCACAGTAAGGATCTCTTTCTGTGCTTCTTCCACCTCAGATACACGCACAGGTCCCTTGGCTTCAAGGTCATCACGCAGCAGCTCGGCAGCACGTTTGGACATGTTCTTGAATACCTTTTCCTGAAGCGCACTTTCAGCACCCTTAAGCGCCAGCACCAGGTTATCCGTAGAAATTTCTCGCAGTATTACCTGAATACCACGGTCGTCCACGTCGATCAGGTTGTCAAACACGAACATGAGATCCGAGATTTCCGTGGCCAGGCTTTCATCACTGTCACGGATACCATCCATGAGTTCCGCTTCCAGGTTGGAGTCGAGGAAGTTCATGATATTGGCAGCAGAACGAACGCCGCCCAGTGTACGGGACTGACTCGCCTTACTACCGGTAAACTGGGATTCGAACATGTCGTTGAGTTCCTGTAGTGCCTGAGGCTGGATACGATCCAGCGCCGCAATACGCATCAGGATATCGAGACGGGTCTTTTCATCGAAATAGGTCAGTACGACGGAGGCCTGGTCAGGATCAAGGTAGGCAATCACAACCGCCTGAATCTGCGGGTGCTCATAGCGCAGCATCTCTGCGACCTGGCGCGGGTCCATCCAGCGCAGTGTATCCAACCCTGAGGTATTGGTGCTGAACAGAATACGATCAATCAGGGTTTTGGCTTTTTCTTCACCCAGCGCCTGATTCAACATGGCACGGATATAGCGGTCATTGTTGATGCCGATGCCGGTCTGGTCGCTCACCACATTCATGAAATCAGCAACAACGGATTCCACGCGAGACTGAGGCACGTTGTCCAGCTGAGTCATCGCTTCACCGATTTTCTGAACCTCTTTCGGGCCCAGGTGCTTCAGGATCTCCGCAGCATCAGACTCACCCAGACTGATCAGCAGGATGGCCGCTTTTTGAATGTCACTCAGGTCTGCATCACTGGTCATGTTCGATTACCCACTGACGCACCGCCTGGGCCACTTTCTCCGGGTCTTCAGCCACCATGCTTCGGATCGCATTGAGCTGATAATCAAAACTTTCATTAGGGGTCGGCAACACACCGCGACTACCGCCTACCCCCAGGGTTACCTTGTCATCAGATACATCGCCGCCTTCCAGACCTTCCAGATCGGCAGAAATTTCACCTGCAGGCCCCAAAGATACCACCTCTTTGGTTTTACCTGCATCCGCAAGACTACGCAGGATTGGACGCAGCACGAAAAATACCAGAATCAGCACAAACAGGGCGGCCATCAGCTGCTTGATCAGATCCCAGAACCAGTCCTGCTCCCAGATGGCCGGATCTTCCATATTGATCGGCTCAGCCGGCACGAATGGCGAGTTGACCACTGTCACGCTGTCACCGCGCACTGCCGAATAGCCAACCGCATTACGCACCAGCGTCTGCAAACGCTGCAATTCACTTTCAGACCAGGTCATGCGCTGCTGCTCGCCACTTTCCGGATTGGTGCTGACTAGGTCATCCACCACAACCGCAACGCTCAAGCGCTTGATGACACCGGTCTGGTGACGGGTGTAACTGAGGGTTCGGTCCAACTCATAGTTACGTACAGCCTGTTCTCGACTGGAACCACTGCCCAATGCACCTGAAGCATTCGCAGCGGCCACCGTTCCTGGCGCCACCTGTTCAGGCACCTCATTCGGGCCCGGCGGCTGGTTGGTCAGAGCACCCGGAACGCCTCGTGCGATCTCGCCCGCTGCGCGTTTCTCTTCCATGGTTTTTTCACTGCGTAACGCGGGCAGATCGGGGTTGTAGATCTCATCGGCCTGTTCAATCTGGGTAAAGTCGATGTCGGTGGATACTTCGGCACGGAAGTTACCCAAGCCGACGACCGGCTGCAGAATACTGTTAACGCGGTTAACCAGGGTTTGTTCGATCTGACGAGTATATTCCAGCTGTTTGGCTGCCAGTACGACGTCTTCATCCTGATCACGGGTATTGAGCAGGCGCCCTTTTTGATCAACGACCGTCACATCTTCGACCGCCAGTTCCGGAATACTGGATGCAACAAGGTTGGCAATAGCCGCCACCTGGTCACGCGCCAGGGTGCGTCCAGAGAACATTTCAATGAACACCGATGCCCGCGGCTTGCGCTGGTCACGCACGAATACGGATTCTTTCGGCAGCGCCAGATGCACGCGGGCCGAGCGCACCGCCAGCAGACTGCTGATCGTCCGGGCAAGCTCGCCTTCCAGGCCGCGGCGGAAACGCGCGTTTTCCATGAACTGGCTGGTACCCAGGCTTTGTTCCTGCTCCAGCAGTTCGAAGCCTACGGTTTTATCTGCGGTAAAGCCTTCGGCCGCCAGTTTCAGGCGCGCCTGATGTACATGTTCCTCGGGGACCAGAATCGCCCGACCATCGGTATCGAACTTATAGGGAACGCTGTACAGCTTGAGTTGCTCGATGACTTCATTGGCATCGGCAAAATTGAGATTGGAAAACAGCACACGGTAGTCAGGCTTCTGAGACCAGAGTACAACGGCAAATCCAATAGCAATACTGGCTGCCAAACCGATCATCAGACCGAGCTGGCGCAAGATGCCCAGGCTATTGAAGCCGGTCATCAAGTTGCCCTTACCACCTAATTGTGTCGCCGTATTATCCATTTAATCCTGACCACTAGCCGACGCTGTTAGATCGGCATTTTCATTACATCTTCATAGGCCGTTACCAATCGGTTTCGTACCTGAGTCATCGCCTGAAATGATACCGATGCCTTTTGGGCCTGAATCATCACCTGCGGCAGGTCCACCGAAGGATCTCCCTGTTCATACGCCGTACGCAGACGCGATGCTTCGGACTGGTGTTCATTCACCTTATCCACAGCGCCTTTCAGCAAGTCCGCAAAGCCACTGCTGTCTGCTTTGCTGATCCCGGAAACCTGATTCAGCTCCGGCTTCTGCACGGGCGCAACGCCCTGATGCATTTCCTGCCGTATCGCGCGCATCTGCGTCAGCAGGCTGCTGATATCAGCACGATCAACCATGCTATACCTCTCCTGTGCGGCAATATTTTGACATTATAGAGCCTGGCCCAACCTCATCAAGCTGAATAAAACATAAACCGACAATAGATTGACGATTTTGCTGTGAAAGGCCATATACAGGTAAGTAAGCAAAAAACGGGCCAGAGGCCCGTTCAGAACAGCAATATACCCTAATCACGCCCTAGTAGATATTCTTTGGCGCCTCACCATACTTCAAACGCACATACATCAAGGCAACAGTGATGGCATCACCCAGCGCCGTGTGCCGCTCAAGAATCGGGATATCCAGCTTGCCGGCGATAGTATCAAAGCGCAGGTCCACATCCCCGCCGACATGTTTCCACTTGATAATATTGTGGTAAACGTGGGACAGCTCAATCGCCTTGTTAGGCAGGCCAAACCCCAGCTGGGGGCGCAGGAATTTATCCAGCATGCGGACATCAAAATTGACGTAATAGCCCAGAATCGGTCGATTGCCCACATACTCCAGTACCTGCTGCAGGGCATCTTCCAGTTCAATACCATCAGCCAGATCACGCGCTCTCAGCTTGTGGATTTTAATGGAGTCGCCACTGAGGCTAGCAGGCGGCTTAAGCTTGATATCCAGACGATCACTGGTGATCACCTTGCGGCCGTTGATTTTGACGGCTCCGATCGAGAGGATCTCTGCCTTATTCACATCCAGACTGGTCGTTTCACAGTCCAGAGAAACCACTTCCTCTCCCTTGTACGGCTCAAACAAATTCGCCCAGGGTCCCTCCCGGTGTTCCCGTCTTTCCTTAAAGCGCCTTATTGAGCGCGGAATGATCATTAGTATTAGCCTCCAAGGTGATAGCGTGTCGCCAGGTGCTTCTTGAAACCCTTCACTACGTGCAAGGCATCACGCAGCAGGTCTCGCTCTAGTTTGTTCAATTGTTGCAAGTCGATCTGGTTGGGTGATGGATCCTGTCCATCTTCGCTCTGCTCCGCACGGCGAATCTGTTGCCGCAGACGCAACTGAATGAACAGGGACAGGGCTTCGGTGAGGTCACTGCCATGTTCAGCCTGCATCACTTTCTGCTCAACCAGAGTTTCGATGCGCTGGAAGGTATTGGTCTTGAGGATGCGGTGCTCCAGAGCCAGTGTTCGCACACCATGTACGATGGGGAAAATACCGCCCTTCTTGATATCCAATTGCCCCTTGTCCTTGAGATTACCGAAGAAGGTCAGGGGTGTATCAAACTCAACGGCAGCACGGGCAAAGTGAGAGAAAAAGACGTCATTGTTACGCAGGTGACGCAAGAACCAGTTTCGCGCCACCTTGAACAGCGCCTCATTACCGGCAACGGGCTTGGCATCCACCGCAATGGCCAGATTCATCTGGGCATTACCTTCGCAGGTATCGGCCCAGTCACCAAGGTGCTGAGTCCAGTCACCTACAGAGTTCACCCATTCCGGATTGGAGACCATAATGTTGCCCGGACAGGGCGGGAAACCAAAGGAGATAAGGTTTTCACTGAACCTGTTCATGGTCTCCTGCATTTTGGGCCAGACCAGATTCTCACGATAGATCAGCGCATTATCCTGATCCGTTTTCATGATCTGTTCACCACGGCCTTCCGACCCCATCACAATCAGGCAGACATGCGGCTGCATATCGGCCGGGATGGTGAGATCAAACAACTTGGAAATGATGCGGCCGTTCATGGCCGCCAACAAATCCATGGTAAAACGAATCTTTACACCGGCCGAGATGAGCGCCTTGATCAACTCATTCAGACCGTGAGCAGCGTCGCGCAACTGCTCGATACTGGCCGCACGCTCGATCCTTAAACCGATCACATGGGAGTGGCTGGAGAAATAGCTGAGCACATCAGTCAACTCGACTATCCCGACCATGGACTGGCCATCCATGACGACCACTCGCTCAATTTGCTGCTGCGTCATCATGACCAAAGCGTTGAACAGATAGTCTTCATGATCAATCGTGATCAGGCGGAAACTGGCAACATCCGCGATATCCGTATCCAACGGCTTTTCGTTGATCACCACTGCATCCAGCAAGTCGGTGCCCGTGACCATACCGAAACGGCCGCCGCGACGCGCCAGTACACAATCAGACTTGCGCTCACGCATCAGTTCAGTGGCGTGTTTAAGACTGGTACCTTCGTCAACCACCAGCGGCTCGCGAACAGTGGCGTCGGTGATGCGGGCCAGCATGAACTCAGCCATATCCTGGTTGCCGCCATGCTGTGCCACAATTTCGCTTTTGACCGACAGGTTCTGCTGGAAGTAGTCTGCAAATTGGGCATTGCTGGCAATCAGGTCCAGCAAGGTTCGAGTCGGCAATATGTGGCAGATGGTTTCTTCGTCCGCTACAAAATTGTGGATCGCAGTGCCTTTAACGGCTGACCAACCGCCAAAGTAATCCTCGTTTTCGTACTGCACGAAGATATGCAGGCTTTCAGCATCATTTTCGGCGCCTGCCGCCTCGCTTTCACTGACCCGCCCCTTGAGGATAACAAACAACCCCTCAGGCTTTTCTCCCGCCGTGATGATCGCTTCACCTTGCTGGAAATAGCCGATATCCAAATTACTGGCCAACAGGTGTTGCTCTTCCTCATTCAGCAGACTGAAAGGGATATTGTCCATCTTGAACGCATCAGGCATCTATTTTCTCCTCACCCGATAGTTGCAACAGCAGCGCCCAGTTGCCACATGGCAACCGGACCCTGCTCCCCTGGACTCAGTGCACGTGCGCCTCGGCAGCGCCACGAGGAATACGAATATCCTCGATGATGCTCTGGATCTCCTGTGGCGGTTCAGGCGTCATGGAAGACACCAGCATGGCCACAGTAAAGTTCAACAGCATACCCACCGTACCAAAGCCCTCAGGTGAGATACCAAACAGCCACTGGTCTGGTGTACCACCCATGAACTTGAAGTAGACGATGTAAGCGATGGTTACGCCCAGACCCACCAGCATGCCGCTTACGGCGCCCTGAGTATTCATGCGCGTACTGAAAATGCCGAGCACGATAGCCGGGAACACCGAGGATGCCGCCAGACCAAATGCCAATGCCACCACTTGGGCTACAAACCCCGGAGGGTTGATACCGAAGTAACCGGCAATAATGATCGCCACAATCGCCGCCATACGAGCGTATGTGAGTTCCTGCTTGTCGGTAATATTCGGATTGATCGATTTCTTCATCAGGTCATGGGAGATCGAGGTCGAGATCACCAGCAACAGACCGGCCGCGGTTGAAAGCGCTGCAGCAACAGCACCCGCCGCAACCAGAGCGATTACCCAGTCAGGCAGGTTGGCAATTTCGGGGTTGGCAAGCACCATAATGTCGCGATCCACATAGACCTCATTGGCATTACTGGACGCGTTTTCAGTCAGACGTTCACCGAATTCCCCACGGCTATCGATAAATACAGGCTTACCGCCGTCAAAAGCTGCGCCAGCCTGGTACTGCACCTTGCCATCACCATTCTTGTCAGCCCAGGCAATCAAGCCTGAAGATTCCCAGTTTTTGAACCAGCTTGGCATCTGTGTGTATTCCACACCAGAGCGATCCGGACCATTGATGGTTTCAATCATGTTTACACGACCAAAACCCGCCACCGCAGGCACAGTCGTGTACAGAATCGCGATGAAAATCAGCGCCCATCCCGCCGAGATACGCGCATCCTTGACGCGCGGCACGGTAAAGAAACGCACGATTACATGGGGCAGGCCAGCAGTACCGCACATAAGCGCTGCCGTCATAAAGAACATGTCGATGGTGCTTTTATTTCCCTGGGTGTATTGGTCAAACCCCAGTTCCGTCGAGAGTTCATTCAGGGTGACCAGCACAGTGCGACCGCTATCCAGCGTAGCCCCCAGCCCCACCTGAGGCAAGAAATGACCCGTTACCTGCATGGACAGGAAGAACGCCGGCACCATGAAAGCCATGATCAGCACGCAGTACTGCGCCACCTGAGTGTAGGTAATGCCTTTCATACCGCCCAAAACGGCGTAGAAGAACACAATCACCATACCCACAATCACACCGGTTTCGATCTCAACATGCAGGTAACGAGAGAACACGATACCCACACCGCGCATCTGGCCGGCAACATAGGTGAAGGAGATAACAATTGTGCAGATCACCGCAATATAGCGCGCAGTTTTCGAGTAGTAGCGATCACCCACAAAGTCCGGCACGGTAAACTTGCCGAACTTGCGCAGGTAAGGCGCCAGCAACATCGCCAGCAGCACATAGCCCCCGGTCCAGCCCATCAGATAGGCCGCGCCATCCCGTCCCATATAGGACACGATACCCGCCAGGGAAATAAAAGAAGCAGCCGACATCCAGTCAGCAGCCGTTGCCATACCGTTCGCTACCGGAGGCACACCACCACCGGCCACGTAGAACTCTGTTGTAGACCCTGCACGGGCCCAGATTGCAATACCGATATAGAGGGCAAAAGAGCCACCTATAAACATGTAGGTCAGCAGATCAAGACTCATCACTCAGCTTCCTTGACGTGGTGATTGTTATTCGTGGACGTCGTACTTTTCGTCCAGACGGTTCATGCTGAACACATAGGCCCAGATCAAACCAATGAAAATATAGATTGCGCCCTGTTGGGCGAACCAGAAACCAAGCGGGAAGCCGAAGAATTGGATCTGATCAAGCGCATCCACAAAGAGAATGCCGCAGCCATAGGAAGCCGCAAACCAGATAACCATGTAGGTAAAAATGATACGTAAGTTCTCACGCCAATATGCGCGAGCACCGTCCGATTGAGATGACATAGCACCATCCTGTTATTGTTATTGAAGGTGGGGTTCACCCTGAATCTAACAAACAGAACAGGCTAAATATGCCCCGACTTTAGTCGGAGCACTTTGGAGCCATATAACCTTTGTCAGCGCCTAGCGACACACCATCTGATACAGCGGAGAGGCCGTCACAACCTTGGTAAGGCTGCCAGGTACCATTCCCTGCTCATCATCCAGCGCCACCATTTCGGCCTTGTCACAGTTCAACAAGTGAGCGCTGTGTTCGACATGGTCGACATAGCTACGCTCAAAACGGTAGAGCACCAGCTGCGCCAAAGCACCATCTTCGGTTACGGCATGGGCAACACTGTTGCGATCCAGCACGGTAAAGGTATCGGTCATCGGAAACAGGAAGGTCCAGGGACGCCAGATCATGCTATTGGCTTCATAGGACACAACCACAGAGCCTTCCGGCAACTGGCTGGTTTTGAACTCGAACCAGGTGTATTCGTTGTAGATTGAATACCCCAGCATTCCCAGACCGGCAGCGGCCGGCACGATCCATTTGGGCAGTTTTTTGCGGGTCAGTGAGCGCAGGATCAGGGCGATCCCCGCAGCGCCAAGACCGGCAAAAACAGTAGCAACCAGATTCCAGACCATACTTCTACTTCCTGAAAAAAGTCGGGCTTCCAGTTGGAAGCCCGAGGTGGTTCAACACGTGACAGTCAGACTGTCTGTAGAATCATTATGACTTAGTGGTCAACTGCAGCGCCAGCACCTTTCGGGTAACGCACGCTTTCCACCAGCTCCTGGATTTCTACCGGCGGCTCTTCAGTTGCACTAGAGACTACGAAGGCCACTACGAAGTTGATGATCGCACCGATTGCACCGAAGGACAGCGGAGAGATACCCAAGATCCAGTTCTCGGCATTGTCAGGCAGGTTTGCAGTGCCCGGAATGAAGAACCAGCCCTTGTACATGAAGATGTACACCAGGGTTACGATCAGGCCGCACAGCATACCGGCCACAGCGCCTTTGTTGTTCACGCGCTTGGAGAAGATACCCATCATCAGTACCGGGAAGATGGAAGCTGCCGCGATACCGAAGGCCAGCGCCACTACCTGCGCCGCAAAGCCTGGCGGGTTCATACCCAAGTAGGTTGCAACAACGATCGCGACCGTCATGGATGCACGGGCCGCCATGAGCTCGCCTTTCTCGGAAATATCCGGATTGATGGAGTTCTTGATCAAGTCATGACTCACCGCAGAGGAGATTGCCAGCAACAGACCTGCCGCAGTAGACAGTGCTGCCGCCAAACCACCAGCTGCGATCAGACCGATAACCCAACCCGGCAGCTGTGCGATTTCAGGGTTCGCCAGTACCAGGATGTCGCGGTTGTAGGTCAGCTCGTTACCCTGCCAGCCACGATCAGACATGTCAGCCTTATCGTTGTAGAACTGGATACGACCGTCATTGTTCTTGTCTTCGATGGTGATCAGCTGGGTTTCTTCCCAAGTTTTCATCCATTCAGGGCGCTCATCAATCTGGATTGACGGAGCATCAGTACCATTCGGGTAGACAGTGTCGATCAGGTTCATGCGAGCCATGGACGCAACCGCCGGAGCAGTCAGGTACAGCAGCGCGATGAAGATCAGAGCCCAGCCGGCAGACCAGCGAGCATCAGCAACCTTAGGTACAGTGAAGAAACGGATGATTACGTGAGGCAGACCAGCAGTACCGATCATCAGCGTCAGGGTGAACAGCACCATGTTCAGCTTGTTCGGAACATCAGCCGTGTAGGCAGCAAAGCCCAGCTCCTGAACGACCTGATCCAGTTTAGCCAGCAGCGGCATGCCAGATGCAGTGTGATCGCCGAACAGACCCAGCGCCGGAATCGGGTTACCGGTCAGCTCCATGGAGATGAAGATGGCCGGGATGGTGTAAGCCACGATCAGTACGCAGTACTGAGCAACCTGGGTGTAGGTGATACCCTTCATACCACCCAGTACGGCGTAGAAGAATACGACTACAGAAGCGATAACCAGACCAGTGTCCTTATCTACTTCCAGGAAGCGAGAGAAGGCGATACCGGCACCGGCCATCTGGCCGATAACGTAGGTAGTAGAAGCAACGATCAGACAGGCAACTGCTACCAGACGTGCAGTTTTGCTGTAGAAACGATCACCGATGAAGTCAGGCACAGTGAACTTGCCGAACTTACGCAGGTAAGGTGCCAGCAGCATCGCCAGCAGCACGTAACCACCGGTCCAGCCCATCAGGAAGGTAGAGTTTGCATAACCACCAGCGGCAATCAGACCCGCCATGGAAATGAAGGAAGCCGCAGACATCCAGTCAGCAGCCGTCGCCATACCGTTGGCAACCGGGTGAACACCCCCGCCCGCCACGTAGAACTCTTTGGTAGACCCAGCACGGGCCCAGATCGCGATGCCGAAGTAGAGCGCGAAAGACGCACCTACGAACAGCAGGTTGATATAAAACTGATCCATCGTTTACTCCTCCAGTCCCATATCACGGTCAAGTTTATTCATACGCCAGGCGTAGAAGAAAATCAGACCGATGAAGGCCAGGATTGAGCCCTGTTGAGCAAACCAGAAGCCAAGGTCAGTGCCGCCTACAGTGATGCCGGACAGCAGGGGACGGAACAGGATACCGCAGCCGTAGGACACGAAAGCCCAAACGACCAGACTACCCAGGATCAGACGAAGGTTCGTCGACCAGTATTGAGCAGCTTTGGATTTATCATCTGCCATGGTGTTTCTCCGATTTCTTGTTATTGGAGCCGGGAAAATACACCCTGATCTTGCATAAAGAACCGAAGCAAGAAAAGCCCCGACTTTAGTAGAAGAAACTGTTGGACAAGATTCAAAAAACAGAATTATCTTTTAATTTCAACAACTTAAAAAACATCGTCAAAAACATGACTCCCGTCATGTAATACAATAGTCAAGTGCCGTTCATGATATTAAGCTGCCAATTTAGACTAAAGACTTATACTGTGCCCGCCTCCTCATAGACGGTACACTCTATACCCGTCCCATCTTTAATTTAAGAGAGCACCTTTATGCTGTCCGGCTGGTCCATCATTCTGATCTCACTGGCATATCTGGGCCTGTTATTTGCCATCGCCTACTTCGGTGATAAAAGCAGCGCCGGTAAACAGTGGGCCAGCAACCCGGTGGTGTACTCTCTTTCGCTGGCCGTGTACTGCTCCAGCTGGACCTTCTACGGCGCCGTCGGTCGGGCCGCTTCAACCGGATGGGAGTTCCTGGCAACCTATCTGGGGCCAGTGCTGGTATTTCTGTTTGCCATTCGCGTGATTGAAAAAGTGTTTATGGTCAGCAAACAGCAGAACATAACCACTATTGCCGACTTTATCTCCTCCCGTTATGGCAAAAGCCAGGTACTGGCCGTCCTGGTGACCATTATTGCCGTCATGGGCACCATCCCCTACATTGCCCTGCAGCTCAAGGCGGTGGCCATCAGCTATAACGCCTTAGCCCCCGGTGCAACTGAGGCCATGAGCAACGGTAGCGATACCGCGCTGTTTGTCGCTTTGGTCATGGCAGTGTTTGCGATCCTGTTTGGTACCCGCCATATTGACGCAACCGAGCACCATGAGGGTCTGGTGCTGGCGGTCGCGTTCGAGTCATTGATCAAGCTGACCGCGTTTGTTGCCGTGGGCCTGTTTGTAGTGTTTGGGCTATTTGATGGCATTGAAGAAGTCAGCACTCAGGTGGTCGCCCAGCTGCGTCATAACGAAAACTTCGATAACGCCTTGAGCAGCGGTTTCCTGACGGAAATTGTTTTGGCCTGTGCGGCCGCTATCTGCTTGCCGCGCCAGTTTCACGTCAGCATCGTAGAGAATACCCGCCAGCGGAACCTGATGACGGCGCGCTGGCTGTTCCCGACCTACCTGATTCTGATGGCGCTGTTCGTGCTGCCTATTGCCACCGGCGGTATTACATACTTCAGTAACACAGGTGTAGATGCCGATACCTATGTACTGATGCTGCCACTGGCAACCGGCGCCGAGCATCTGGCCACACTGGCATTTATCGGCGGCCTTTCTGCTGCAACCAGCATGGTCATAGTGGCCAGCATCACCCTGGCGACCATGGTGTGTAACGACATCATCATGCCACTGCTGTTCCGTATCTCCTGGCTGCATTTGTCGCAATCCAAGGACTTGGGCGCCCTGTTGTTGCGGGTACGCCGGATCACCATCATCTGCCTGCTGCTGATGGGCTATTTCTATTACCGAATTCTGGGCGAACAAGGCCCCCTTGCCTCCTTCGGCTTGTTGGCATTCGTCGCAGCCATTCAGTTTTTGCCGGCTATTCTGGGCGGCATCTACTGGAAAGGTGGCACCCGCCACGGCGTTCTCGCAGGCCTGGTTGCAGGCTTTCTGCTGTGGCTCTACACCCTGGTACTGCCCACGCTGAATTCAGCGCGCCTGATTCCCTATGAATGGCTGCCACAGCTGAGCGGGAACGAGGGCTGGCTGAGCCCTACCGGGCTGATGGGCTTTGACGGCATGAACCCGCTGACCCATGGTGTGGTCTGGAGCCTGGGCGTCAACTTCCTGCTGTTTGTCCTGGTCTCGCGTCTGGCCACACCTCGACTGGTTGACCGCATTCAGGCCAGCGCCTTCGTCAATATCACCGCTAAAGGCATTACTGATCCCTCTCGCCACTTGGGTCAGGTGACCGTGGGTGACCTGCAGATGCTGAGTGAGCGTTTCCTGGGTATGAGCCGTACCCGGCAGGCATTCAGCACCTTTGGCCAGCAACGTGGGGAAGGTCCGCCTATGGCGGCAGAAAAAGCCTCACCTGAACTGATCCAATACACGGAACGTCTGCTGTCCGGTGCCATCGGCGCCTCGTCGGCCCGTATCGTCATGGACTCCACCCTGCGCGGCAAGGAGATGGAGATTGGCGACGTGGTCACCATTGTGGACGAAGCCTCCCAGGCGTTACGTTTTAACCGCTCGTTGCTGCAGTCCACCATCGAAAACATCAGCCTGGGTATCAGCGTAGTCGACCAGCAAATGCGTCTGGTGGCCTGGAACCAGCGCTATGTGGATATGTTCAATTATCCCGAGGGACTCATCTGCATCGGCCGCCCGATCGAGGAGGTGTTCCGCTACAACGCCATCAAGGGCGAATACGGTTTGGGCGATGTGGAGCAACAGGTACGCATGCGTCTGGACACCATCAGCTCCGGCGATCCTCATTCCTACGAACGCTTCCGCCCTGATGGCACCGTACTGGAAGTCCGCGGCAATCCCATGCCCAATGGCGGTTACGTCAACACCTACATGGATATCACCGAGCACAAGCGCATCGAGGAAGCGCTGCGCGAAAGTGAACAGAACATCCGTATCTATACCGACAACGTACCGGTCCTGATTGGCTACCTTGATCCAAACAAACGCTTCCTGTTTATCAACAAGGCCTACGCCGATGCCTTTGGGCTGGACCGGCACAATATTGCCGGGATGTCGGCACTGGATGCACTGCCGAAAGAGGAATATCTACATCGGCGTCAATATATTGACAAGGTACTGAGAGGCGAGCGTCAGCGCTTTGAAACCCGCCTGCCGACTCAAGATGACAGCCTGCGCTTTGCCGAGGTGACCTATATACCCCACATCGGTGAATACGGCGATGTGCTGGGCTACTTCACGCTTTATCAGGACATCACAGAGCGTCGCAAAGCCGAGCAGGCGCTGCAGGAAACCAACGAGAACCTGGAGCAACGTGTTCGCGAGCGTACCCACGCCCTGTCCGTGGTGAACAAGGAGCTGCGCAAGGAAAACACCATCCGTGCGCTGATGGAAGACGAATTACGTCAGGCCAAATCTGATGCGGAAGCCGCTAACTTCGGCAAAACACGCTTTCTTGCCGCAGCCAGCCACGATCTGCTGCAGCCGCTAAACGCCGCACGTTTGTTTACCTCGGCACTGGCCCAACAAAGCCACAGCGATGAAACCAGTCAGTTGGTCGAAAATCTGGATGGTTCACTCAAGGCTGCTGAAGAACTGATCACTGCCATTCTGGACATTTCAAAACTGGATGCCGGTGCGCTGGAACCTACGCTCACGCACTTCTCATTGGAAGGCCTGTTCCAGACGCTCAATAACGAATTCAGCGCTCTGGCACGGGAAAAGGACCTCAAGTTTGCCACCGTAGACTGCAAGCAGGTGGTCTATTCCGATCAGCCGCTGCTACGTCGCATCATGCAGAACTTTCTATCCAATGCCATGCGTTATACGGCTCAGGGGCGGGTCCTGATGGGTGCGCGTCGTGTCGGACGCCAACTGCGGCTGGAGGTCTGGGATACGGGTGTCGGCATTCCGGAAAACAAGCTGCGTGAGGTGTTTGAAGAGTTCAAACGGATCGACAACCCCAAACACAGCCAGGTTAAAGGACTTGGATTGGGACTTGCCATTACCGACCGTATCGCGCGGATGCTGGGACACCAGATCGATGTTCGCTCCTGGCCGGGCCAAGGCACCGTATTCAGCATCACACTGCCGCTGGGTGATCCGGCTCTGGCGCAGAAGTCCCGCCCTGAGAAACGTGGCTGGATTCGCAGCAAAGGATTGAACGGCGTTCGCGTACTGGTAATCGACAACGAACCCAAGATTCTGGAAGGCATGGGCGCTCTGCTGAAAGGCTGGTCCTGTGAGGTCGCCGTGGCGCTATCTGCAGAAGCGGCACTTGAAGAACTGGAAACGCTGGGCTGGACGCCGGATATTATTCTTGCCGACTACCATTTGGGTGAAGTCGATACCGGGATCATGGCGCTCAAACAACTGGCCGACCTGCCGGGTCAATCAGAGGGCGCCGAATACTTTAGCCCTGCGATTGTGATAACAGCAGACCGCACCGATGAAGTACGGGATGAAATCGACGCTGCCGGTGCTCAACTGCTGACCAAACCGGTCAAGCCTGCGGCTCTCAGGGCTTTGATCAACAAGACTGTGGCAAATCTGAAAGCGGGACGGGATTAGGCGAGGCATTAACCCCAGCGGATATACGCTGGGGTTACTTAATGCAGAAGATCAAACTTCGGTTTTAGGCGGCTCTACACCCAGACGCTGTGCAGCAATAACGGCTTGAGTACGGCTGTGCACACCAAGCTTACGCAGAATAGCGGTCACGTGCGCCTTGATAGTCGCTTCCGAAACGCTGAGTTCATAGGCGATCTGCTTGTTCAGCAGACCTTCGGTCAGCATGGTCAGTACACGGAACTGCTGCGGGGTCAGGGATGCCAGCGCAGCCGCAAACTGCTGATCTTCTTCGCTGACGTCATCCATGTTATCGGTCAGTTCCTGCGGCAACCACTCTTCACCTTCCAGAACAGCGGTAATCGCTTCGGACAGTGTTTCCAGCGGCGCTGACTTGGGAATAAAGCCTGAAGCACCATAATCGATGGCACGCTTCATCACATGTGGCTCTTCACTGCCCGACACCACCACCACGGGAACACCCGGATGCTGGCCACGCAGAAATACCAGACCGGAGAAACCGTGTGTACCCGGCATATGAATATCCAGCAGCACCAGATCAGCATCCGCATGCTTCTCAACCGCCTCCTGTACCGCCGCCAGGCTATCGGCTTCGACAATATCGATACCTGGTACAGCCTGAGTGACAGCCTGACGCAAGGCCGCACGGAAAAGAGGATGGTCGTCAGCGATTATGATCTTGTGTGCCAGTTGCATGCATGTACTCCCAGGTGCTGTTAATGAACTGGGCCATCGGCTCCAAGGCCGGGGCAGACCGTTTTCCGGGTCAGCATCATAGCACTTATCAGTGTACAAAGCCGCAACCGGAGCAGGTGTCAGGTAATTATAGACAGACGTAAAAACGCCCGCAGCCTGAGGCTGCGGGCGTTCATGAACCCTAAGGGTTAAAGCGTATTAGCCTTTGCGGTTCATGCGGTTTTCGATCAGGTCGTCCACCACGCTCGGGTCAGCCAGAGTCGAGGTGTCACCCAGAGCGGCAAAATCGTCTTCAGCGATCTTACGCAGGATACGACGCATGATCTTACCGGAACGTGTCTTAGGCATGCCTGGAGCAAACTGGATCAGGTCTGGAGACGCGATCGGGCCGATTTCCGCACGTACCCAGTTGCGCAGTTCTTTCATCAATTCATCAGACTGCTCGAAGCCACTCTGCAGGGTTACGTACACGTAGATGCCCTGACCCTTGAGGTCATGCGGGTAACCCACTACAGCCGCTTCCGCAACCGCAGGGTGTGCAACCAGTGCAGATTCAACTTCGGCGGTACCCATACGGTGACCGGATACGTTGATAACGTCATCCACACGGCCGGTGATCCAGAAATAGCCATCCTCGTCGCGACGAGCACCGTCACCGGTGGTGTACACACCCTTGAAGCTAGAGAAGTAGGTCTGAGTGAAACGCTCGTGATCCCCCCAGATGGAGCGGCTCTGGCCCGGCCAGGAATCCTTGATCACCAGGTTGCCTTCAGTCGCGCCTTCCAGCTCGTTACCTTCGTTGTCCAGCAGTGCAGGCTGCACGCCGAAGAACGGACGGGTCGCAGAACCCGGCTTGGTCGGAGTCGCACCCGGCAGCGGAACGATCATGATGCCGCCGGTTTCAGTCTGCCACCAGGTATCCACGATCGGGCAGTTACCCTTACCGACTACGCGGTGGTACCACTCCCAGGCTTCCGGGTTGATCGGCTCACCCACGGAACCCAGCAGCTTCAGGCTGGACAGATCGGAGTCACCCAGCACATCTTCACCCTGCTGCATCAATGCACGAATGGCAGTCGGTGCAGTGTAGAACTGGTTAACCTTGTGCTTCTCGATCACGCGACCGAAACGGCTGTTGTCCGGGTAGCTCGGCACACCTTCAAACATCACAGTGGTGGCACCATTCGCCAGCGGGCCGTAAACGATGTAGCTGTGACCGGTTACCCAACCCACGTCGGCAGTACACCAGTAGATATCACCCTCCTGATAGTCGAACACGTACTGATGCGTCATGGACGCGTAGACCATGTAACCACCAGTGGTGTGCTCCAGGCCTTTAGGCGCACCAGTAGAACCGGAGGTGTAAAGAATAAACAACGGAGCTTCAGCGTTCATCGGCTCAGCCGGGCAATCGGCAGAAGCAGCCGCTACGGCTTCTTCGTACCAAACATCACGGCTGTCGTTCCAGGCAACATCCTGATCAACGCGCTTAACTACGAATACATTATCAACCAGCTGGCCTGCCGCCGCATGCTCATCCAAAGCCTTGTCGACGTTGGCTTTCAGCGGTACAACCTTGCCGCCACGCAGGGAGTAGTTGGAGGTCACAACCACTTTGGACTGGGCACCTTCGATACGGGCGGCCAGAGCGTCCGGCGAGAAGCCACCGAATACGATGGAGTGAACTGCGCCGATACGGGCACAGGCCAGCATCGCAACCGCAGCTTCCGGAATCATCGGCATGTAAAGGGTAACCACATCACCCTTGCCAACACCCTTGTCTTTCAGCGCATTGGCAAAGCGGCAGACACGTGCGTGCAGGTCACGGTAAGTGATTTTCTCGTCGTCTTCAGGGCTATCACCTTCCCAGATGATGGCAACCTGGTCACCACGGGTATCCAGATGACGATCCAGGCAGTTGTAGGAGGCGTTCAGCTCGCCGTCTTCGAACCATTTGATATCGACGTTGTGCGGATCAAAGCTGGTGTGCTTAACCTTGGTATACGGCTTGAACCAATCCAGTCGCTTACCCTGCTCGCCCCAGAAGGCATCAGGGTCATTGACCGACTGCTCGTACATGGCCTGATAGGTGTCGTTATCGATATGTGCCTTGGCAGCGAAAGCCGGATCAACCGGGTAGACTTTTTGTTCACTCATCGTGATGCCCTTAACTTGCGAATTGTTGTTATACCTTGGTCGCGCCGCTCTTGGTTATAGTCGGTATTGTCAGCGCATGCGAGTTGTCTAGGGAGGTTATACCGAAGCGCCTCCGTCCCCCTGAATTAGACATTGGTCTATTCGGACAGCGACAAAAGTCTTAAACTCCAAGGTAAGCGAGTACTTACCTACCTGACAACATCGACTCCAGATCAATTCCCTCTTCACGCATTCGAGCGAGCTTATACCTTAGTGTCCTGGGGCTAATCCCGAGCTTCTCGGAGGCATCCTTGCGACTGCCATTGGTTGCTTTCAACGCTTCGACGATCAGCTGATATTCATGCTGCTTTAGATCATTACCCAGCAGGCCATCCGCCTCAGGTTCAGCCGCAGCATCAACCTCAACAGGGGTCGCAACAGGCATCTCACCCAGCGGAATTGCCTGAGTGCCCAGATGCAGATCTTCGGCACGAATCGATGCACCTGTCTGCATGATCAGCGCTCTTTGCATCACGTTATCCAGCTCACGCACATTGCCCGGCCAGCCGTGCTCACGCAGCACACCAACCGCTGCTGCGTCCAGTTTCGCCTGTGTACGGCCCATCTTTTGGCAGTGATGATGCAGCAAGCGCTTGGCCAGCGGTTCGATGTCTTCCTTACGCTCGCGCAGGGGCTGCCATTGCAAGGGAAATACATTGAGGCGGTAATAGAGGTCCTCGCGAAATTTACCCTCTGCCACATAGGCTTCCAGCTGACGGTTACTGGTGGCCAGCACCCGCACATCCAGCGGAATCACCTTGCGCCCACCGATACGCTCAACTTCCTGCTCCTGCAACACCCGCAGCAGCTTGGCCTGTAAGCCAAGGTCCATTTCACTGATCTCATCCAGCAGCAGAGTGCCACCGTTGGCCTGTTCAAATTTGCCCGGTTGACTGCCTATCGCACCGGTAAACGCCCCCTTCTCATGGCCGAAGAGGGTAGCTTCCAACATGCTTTCAGGGATGGCTGCACAGTTGATGGCGATAAACGGCTGTGCCTTACGCGGTGAGTGTTGATGGATGTAACGCGCCAGCACTTCCTTACCGGTACCGGACTCGCCGGTAATCAAAACCGTTGAATCGGTTGCCGCGACTCTTTGCGCCAATTGAAGCAGATGACGGCTGCCCGGTGCATCGGCGATGGGCTCTTCGCTGTCATTCGAAATCCTCCCTTCGGCATGGGTGCGCACCAGCGCCACCAACTGCTCAGGTTCAAAGGGCTTCATCAGATAATCCACAGCCCCGTTGCGAATTGCCTCAACGGCCTTGCTGACCTGACCATAGGCCGTAATCAGCGCCATCGGCAGCGCCGGGTACAGCTGCTTCACCTGAGCCAGCAGCGCATGGCCATCCATGCCCGGCATGTTGACATCGGAGACCACCATATCAACCCGGTTGCCTTGTAGACACTCCAGCGCTTCTTCGCCACTGCCCGCCTGCAGGTAGTCGATATTGGCCAATTCCAGCGTATCGGCGATGGCTTCGCGCAGATCTACATCATCTTCTACGATCAGTACCTTGACGGTCATGAGTGTCCTTCGTCAGTTTTCAGCAGGGGCAAACGAAAACAGGCACGTGTGCCCTGCCCCGGAGTTGAGCTTAATTCAAATTCACCATGATGCGCCTTGGCCATTACCTGGGCGATTGCCAGCCCCAGGCCGGTGCCATGAGAACGGGTGGTGTAAAAGGGTTCCTGGGCGCGTTTGAGCGTTTCCGCATCCATGCCCGGCCCTTGATCAATGACTTCAATCTGCAGTCTATCGCCCATTTGACTCAAGCGTAGTTGCAGCTCCGCTCCCTCGCCACCGGCTTGAAGCGCATTGCTGACCAGGCTCAAAACGGCCCCCAGCAGGGCTTCAAGATTGCATTGGATGCGAGCATCCGGCGCATCATTAATACAGTCGCAATCAGCATCGTACTGGGTCAGCGGCTGATCCAGCAGGTCTTCAAGGCGGGACATCAGCGTGCGGCCATCAACCCGGTCTTCCAACTTGGTTTCACCACGGGCAAAAATCAGCATGTCACGCACCTGTTGTTCCAGATGGGTCAGGCGCGATTTCACCTTGCCGGCAAAGCGAATACGCTTTTCATCATCCAGCTCAGGCGCCATCAAATGACTGGCATACAATAATGCGGCTGATAATGGCGTGCGTACCTGATGTGCCAACGATGCCATCATCCGTCCCATTTCGGACAGACGCTGATAGTGATGCAGCTGTTCCTGCAGTGTGCGGGTGTGGGTTTGATCCGTCAGAAACACAAGCTGACCCGGCTCGCCATCCAGTGATTGGGTCGACAGACTGACACGGCGGCCGTTTTTCAACGACACTTCGTGACCATCATCAGGGCGTGGCGCAAAACAGGCGTTAATCACTTCCAACCAGGTTTTTCCGGTCAGAGAGATGCCCAACAGGGCTTCAGCGGCAGGGTTATGCTCGATCACCAGACCGTTTTGGCCGATCACCAGCACCCCGCCAGGCATTCGATCGATGAGCCGTCGCAGGCGCTGCAGGTTGGTACGCTCCTGCTGCAGGCCTTCATTTTTCAACTGAGCATTTTCATTCTCAAGCTGCAGGCTCTGATTACTTTGCTCCAGTTCCGCAATGCGAGCTTCCAGTTCGGCAATACGGGCCAGGGCATCGGAGGATAACGTCATTGGCGTTCAATTCCGTACTTACGCATTTTCTCCACCAGCGTGGTGCGTCGAATCTGTAGCAAACGAGCCGCACGGGACACCACCTGATTGGACTTATCCAAGGCTTGCTGGATGAGCTGCTGTTCCTGAGTTTCAAGCCAGTCCTTCAGATCCAGACCTTCATCAGGCAAACCTGCCGACTCATTCAGACATACTGGCTGAGCCTCAACTGCACTGACCACCTCCATCGGCGACAGAGGCTCATCTTCAATCAGTTGATGCTGATAATGTTCCGGATTGGGCTCCGGCAGATGGCGGAATTTGGCGGGAAGCTCACTCACCCCAACGACACCACCGGGATGAATGATACTGAGTCGCTCGACCAGGTTGGACAACTCACGGACGTTGCCGGGCCAGGGATGACGCTTAAGTGATTCCAGTGCTGCAGGATGAAATTGCAAACGGCCTGCATCCTGATCATCCAGCTGCTCGCACAGGTTATGGATAAGCAGCGGCAGGTCTTCCAGACGCTCACGCAATGCCGGCATCTCGATGGGAAAAACGTTCAGGCGGTAATACAGGTCCTCACGGAACTGACCATCCTGAATCATGAGTTCAAGATTCTTATGAGTGGCGGCGATGATACGCACATCCACATTCAGCGTTTTACTGCCGCCCACACGCTCAAACTGCTTCTCCTGCAGCACACGCAGGATTTTGACCTGCATCGGCAACGGCATATCACCGATTTCATCCAGAAACAGCGTGCCACCATTAGCCAGCTCGAAACGGCCGGGACGGCTGGAAATCGCTCCGGTAAAGGCGCCTTTTTCATGGCCGAACAGCTCGCTTTCCAGTAATTCGGAGGGAATGGCGCCACAGTTTACGGGTACGAAGGGCCCATTAGCACGGCCCGAGTGCTCATGCAGGCAGCGCGCAACAACTTCCTTGCCGGTACCCGACTCACCGGTCACCAGTACACTGATATCACGCGGCGCCACCTGGGAAATGAGATGACGAATGGTCCACACCGAACGGCTTTGACCAACAAAGCCGGGCATATCGGGCAGGTCCTTCCAATGCTCCGGTGCCTGTTCATTCAGTACTGTGCACTGATGCAACCAGTCCATCAGCTGTGGATAACGATAAGGCTGAGTAAGCAGGCCAAGAATCAAATGCCGTGAAAAATCGGCGCGATCCAGCTCTGGCCATTCGCAGGTAAGTAACTTGGGGATACGACGCGTTTGGTCGAGGTCCGAAATCAACTTGCCAAGAGCGATTGGCAGAGTACTTTCACCAATCAGAACCAACCCGACCTCAGACAGAGAGAGGCCCTTGCCTTGCTGCAACCAGGTAACGAAGTCAAAAACATGACACTTTCGCTCCAGCAATTCGAAAACAGCCTGAAGACTGTCGCGCCGCTGGGGATCGTCATCCAGAATAAGTATATCTAACGCAGCGGGGTTACCCTTTCCTTGCATGATTGGATCCGAGACTTGTCAGGATTCCGTCAAAGGTACCGGAAGCGGGTGGTATGTCAATAGATTGACGCCGGATGAATGCCCGCTTCACGGCTTTAGGCCAAACAGCAGCTCTTTCAGGCTGAAATGTTGCGGAAAGGTGATATTGTCTGGTGAAGACTGTTAGCTAGTAGAACAGCAACTGCTTACGAGCGCTCAACAAATCCCCTTTACTTTTTTACAGCATGCTTCATCACACACCCTGACAAAACGTCGCTCCTTACTCTCAAAGTTGCCTACTCCACCCGCACGTATGATCCATGAAAAAAGCTCTCCATTTATCTTCATAGTCCCAGTAGAGTTACAGGGGAAAATATTATAATCATCATGGACCTCTCGCTCATTACTCAGCCGAGATACCAGGACATAGTCCGCGACCTGTTCTTTCGTTAAATGAAAGGTCTTACACATTTCAATTACTTCAACACTTTCTTCTATGCTATTACCTTGTGTCAAAATATTAATATTAGTAATTAAAACATCCGAAAAACAATGGACTGAATAGAGTGAGGCAAATAATAAAAAGAAAAACTTCTTCATTTATAGTTCTCCTTAAGCCAATCAAGAGCCGTAGAGCCTTCATTTATTTTCTTTCTTGCAACTGCGCCATCAGCATATACATCATCCGATAGAGAAAGCTTGTAATACTCAAGCAGTTTAGTAACAAGCCACAGAAAGCTAGAAGCTTGATCAGCCGTTAACTCTTCGAATAGGCCTTTATCACTTGTACTACTTCCAAGATATAAACCAACTATCTCTATACCAATAGAGTCACTATTCATAGGGTATCGATCTGGATAGTATTTTTTCCTTTCATGCTGCAATACTTTCTTGAATTTCTCGGACCAGCGACCGCTGCCATGCAGAATGTCTTTTATAATTTTTGCATCTTCTTCTGTACAAGAAGCCTCAAGTCTGCACCTTGAAACAACATACCCCATATGCCAGCATTTTTTATCAAGCCTTGCTGTTTGATAAATCTTACCATTTTTATCAATTAAAAAATGGGCCCCTGACTTTTTCGTTTTCCATGCGTTCAAGGTAGATTTTGCCGTACTCGCAGCTGTTCTATGAACAACGATAGAGTTCACTTTGGATAGAGCGCCATGCTCAATATTACTTATAATTTTAAGCTCTATCTTATCAGGATGATTCTTTACTTCACCATTGAGAACTGAAAAAATATTTTCATCTTCTTTTAAATTCATACCACAACGTCCATGTAGGCAAACCATTTTAATGAATTCATTAAGTTTATAAAAAGCCACTCTATATCACTACGCACCTAATCATAAACCAGTTGGATATAGTTTCAAGTTAAAAGCTTTACACTCAATTAACCCAGATATATCCTTTGGCACATTTTCTGTATCCAACAAAATAACACCATCACCCAAGCTGACTGAAAGACAACCGTCCTCTTCAAGATTTATAACCTTTCCATAAATTGTATAAACACCTCCTTTTAATTCTATTCGGGTCTCATTCCCCATAGCTTTGTAGATATTTTCTTCCCACACAAAATCATCATCAATTTCTAATTCAACATCATAAATTTCATTGGTGGTTGGCTTATCACCTTCCCACAAAGCAGATAAAACCCCATATTCAGATGAAAAATAGACACATATTTCATCACTGTCATCAATTAAATTTTCTATTTTTATCTTCATAATCACTTCTTCGGCAGAGGTACACGTACAAGCGTATTATCTACGTTCATAACATTATTCACCGGGTCATGAGTCCAAGTTTCTTCATGATAATGATGTTTAGTAGGCTTACTATTCATTTCATGGGAGCCGTATCGAATACTACGCTTTCCATCGGCTGAAACGATTCTGTCAGGATCAATTTCACCCGTACGTGGATTCTTATTAGTGTGGGGCCCAGAGCCCAAGAACGCGTCCCACCTATCAGTTACATCTTGAGGTTTAACCGGCTTACTCGCATAAACCTCCTCGTGATAACCACGACCAGGCACTCCCTTTGCAGTCTTCCCGCAGACCTCATGTAGCCCTAGCGGATCAACCCAGTTAACCGGGTCAGACACATACTGGGATAGCTGCTCGCCACCCAATAAGCCAATCGGGTCCTGACTGGTATATTGCCCGCTGCCGGGGTCATAGTAGCGGTATCGATTGTAGTGCAGGCCGACTTCACTGTCTTCGTACTGACCTAGGAAGCGGATTGGGTTGTCGATGCTGGCATTCACAACCTTGGCACGGCCAAACCCTCGGTACTGGGCTTGCCAGACGACACGCCCTTCAGCGTCGGTCAGTTCCTGAGGCGTTCCCAGGTGATCCAGATGGTAATAATACACCTGGTCAGCTGAGTTATTGTTCGTGCCCGTATT
This sequence comes from Marinobacterium sp., assembly GCA_048264005.1. Taxonomy (GTDB): domain Bacteria; phylum Pseudomonadota; class Gammaproteobacteria; order Pseudomonadales; family Balneatricaceae; genus Marinobacterium. The sequence goes on along the minus strand of JBLXDP010000009.1, from coordinate 130,187 downwards.
ACGCAGCTGTAGCAGCGGGCGGTAGCTGTTGGGCTCATGCAGGTAAATAACACGTTCATGAGGCGCCGATGCCGCTACTGATGTACGTTCACTTTTGTCAGCCAGAACCTGCCGGTCTTCCTGTAGAAGTACATCACCGCTCCAGAGATAATCGGTACGTACATGGCTCTGCAGCCGACCGCTCTCGGCCGTGTACTGCCAACTCTCCTTTTGGCTTCGGCGGCCCAGTGGGTCGTATTCATAGCGAATACGTGTACTGCGGTGCGGCGTTTGCTCAATAACCTCTATCAGTTCGTTTTTGAGGTTGTATCGATATTGAGTGCTGATAGCACCGCCGCGCCCGCGCAGACGCTGGATGCGGTTGCCGCGGGCATCATAGAGGTATCGAGCATCACCCGAGTGCGTTAACCGACCCTGCTGAACCAGGCCCTGGGGCGTTGTCACACCGGGAGACTGCTGTAGACTGCTGTCCTGCGCTTCTTCCTTTACGCCGATCAGCTGGCCAGCCGGGTCGAACAGGTACTCACCCTGTTGATGACCCGTTTGAGGATGCTGACTATCCCAGGCAACCAGTTGCTGGCGAACATCATAGTGGTATCGCTGGCGACCACGGGCCAAGTCATCCTGCTCAATCAATTGATCGGACTGGTTGTATCGATACTGCCGGGCCACCACCGGGGCCTGTGTTGTACGGCCAGCCCGTTGACGTACCAGACGATCCAGTGGGTCATAGTCGTTCAGCAGAGTGAGGTGGCCGCACTGGCGTTGTCGCTCACGCCCCCACACATCGTATTGGTGACGGCTCAGAATCTGGCCGTCCAGACTCAGCTCACGTAGTTGATGCTGTTCGTTGTGCTCGAAGGCGAGTGTGCGTCCATCCGGCAAACGGGTGCAGTGCCTCAGCCCGGATTCGCTATAGGCGTGTTGAATGCAGGTATTGTCTTGCCATTCCTCGAGCAGATCCCCTGCCTTGTTATACCGGTAGGTTAAACGTCGATTGCCGTTATCCGCTTCCAGCAAGCGACCGAGGGGGTCATACACAAAAGAGACGTGTTCGGCCGTTTGTTCCAGCGGAGTGCCATCGTTATCAACAAGCCGGTATAGCGCTTGGGTAACACGATTCATCGGGTCGCGGGTCAACTCGACCAAGCGGTCTTGATCCTGCCATTCAACCAGCTGTCCCTTGTCATCATACCGGTAACGTTGTTGCCGACCATCGAAGCCGGTTTCACCGACCAGGCGCTCGTTTTCATCGTACTCCAGCCGATAGGTTTCACCTCGTTCATTAACTAACGCAACAAGGTTGTGGTCGGTGTCATACTGGTAATTGAAGTGGCTACCGTCCGGGTTGATGCGTCGGTACACCAGGTCGCCAAGATATTGCCACTCCAGACGCGCTCCGTCGGCACGTTGGTGGCTCCTTAAATGGCCTTCCGCATCATAACTCCAGTGTTGCTCCTGGCCGTCTGATCGCGAACTGCTGATGCAGCGCCCCATGCCATCGTAGTTGAATCGGGTTTCTACACCGTCACGGTAGTGGCACGACAACAAACCCAGATGATTGTACTCAAAGCGCTCTTGCCCTCCTTGAGGGTGGATAATGGAGGCTAACTGTTGCGCTGCATTCCACTGATACCGAACCCATTCTCCATGTGCATCCTGAATGGCCTGTACCAAACCGGTTTCAGCATCTCTCAAGTAACGTGTATGCCGCCCCTCAGGATCAATGTATTGAACCAGATTACCTTTATCATCACGGCTGAACAGATGGTCGGCTCCATCCGCTGTAGTGAGTGTATTGAATTGGTTATAGGGCTGAGGGATATGCTGGTGAATGGTTGCAACCAAGTAACGATAGTCGGTTTGAGCCTGATCCGGCGCAACGCTCAGGACAAGGCGCCCTAGCTCATCGTGACCATAGGTTGTTTCACCTGAGGGCGTGCGCAGGCTAACAAGCAGGCCATCGGCATCATAGCTGTAGGTATTTTTGTCACCGTTGGGTTGTATCTCTTTATGAACATACCCCAACTCGTTGCCGATATAGGTCATCCAGGTACCGCGCCCGTCCAGGACATCAGTACGCCGTTCATCCGGGGTGTATGCAAGCTCACGGTAAAAATGGGGAACCTTGTTATCACCCCCCCAGGTTTTGGTACACCGCGCTGTTACAGGAGAGGATGTTTGATCCCACTGAAACCAGTAACAAAACGCATCTCTGCGCTTTTCTTCCGTAATCAGATGGTTGGTGTAGGCAAAGAATTCAGTTGCTTTTTCTGCGTCCGTTATCGAGACGAGATCCGACAGGCCGTCTGGAGTGTGTTGGTAGCCATAAGACACCAGCGGATGATCCGCTTCTCCCTCAGCTCCGCGCAGCACGACCGAGGTGATGTGCCTGCCGCACGAACTGCGCAGGATATCCAGACAACGCCCTGTGCCATCCTTCATGTGCAGTAATTGCCCGAATTCATTGCGTCTCAACGCAATACGATTTCCTTGCAGATCGGTAATGGCATCCAGCATGAAATCAGACGCTGAATGTTCCAACAGACGGCGTAAAAAATGATAGCTTCGCCCCTCGAAATCATCCATTCGATAGCCGTCTTGCACACGGTGCAGAACAAGCTGCTCGGCCCTGTTGAATGCAGGTTTGGATTCCCAAGGCTCAGGGAAGGCTACGATGCGCCCATCTTGCAGCCGCACACCAATCGCTGCTTCCGGCGCACCTTTCAGCTCAGAAAGCGCCATGTCATACGGGTGGTGCCAGCCACTGCCAAGCTCACCCTGGTGTGTTGAGGAGGATAACCATACTCGATGCCACTCAATCGGAATCGGGCCTGGCAGAACAAAATCCGTGCGTTCGGTTAGCAAAGCGCCTGTTACAACATCAACAGGGTGCCCGGAAAAGGTCCGGTTACCCAGTTTTCCGCCGCTAAGCCCACCCAATAGACTCCCCGCTAACTTACCGACTTCTCGCCCTGTTTCCCCAAAAATGCGGTAGCCGATTTCGCCTCCAACTTCTGCCCCTACGGCTGCTCCCACCTCTCCCAGTGCGACGGTACCGGCAAATCTGGTGAGCCCACACACCCCTTTGGCAATGAATGCAGCGCCACCAAAGCCAAGCAAAGCAACCGACCCTCCCACCATCATCATCCAGTCAGCTGTAGATGACATCCATTGCGGGATTTCAGAATCAATTTCAAGATATGTCTCAGCTTCAGCACCGAAGAAAACATCCGGACTGCCTTCAGATATGACAGCTCCACATTGTATTTTGTCGCCTTTGCGTGCGGCGGGATAACTCTCAATGAAAACTGTGCCACTACCCTGAGCAATATTCTTTATTTTATTGACATGCTTGCTGCATATGACTTTGTCAATGACGGCACGGTTCGATTGGATACCATTTACAAACACCGTACTGGCGCCGGTAATGGTTTTGCCCGTCACATCGCCCTGAATGGTTGCGCCTATAGCGCCCCCCGTAGAAGCACCTGCGCCAGTTGTCGCCACTCCTGCACCAACGGCAGAAATAACCAATAATGCTCCACCACCAGTCGCAACGGTTGCAGCAACAACAGCCACTCCAACAGCTAAACCAGTAACTGCACCAACGATGAACCCGGAAAGGGCATTTGAATGTTTTATGGGGTCGCCGATCCGTGCGGCAGCCATTGCAGCAGAACTCATTACATATCCCTATGCGCGATCTATCCAGATTATCAGTTAACCCAGGAAAAACTGTTTTCAATATTGCTAAAAACAGGCAGATGCTTTTCAAAATCTTCCGCTGCAGCTGTAAAAACCATGCTTACGATTTGATCATTGTCTTGAAGTATGAAAAGCTGCTTTTGCTTCAGCCTTTGATTACTGGCCTTCCATGTAAACAAAATTTCTTTTGCAGGCACATTTTTAAAGACAATTTCTTTTTGATGTTCTATTTCAAGATCGTCTCCCTTATTCAGGAGCTCTTTCATTTGCATACTTACAAAAGAGGATAAATCTTTCCCTTCGGGCATTTGCTCTCGCATGACGACCACATTTGGCGCTACCTTAGAGTCTTCAGAGGGTGGCGCGCTCCAAATTTGCATACTTCTATCGACCCATTCAACAGGCACATCAATACTAAAACTTCTGGTAAAAATTCCGGTTTGCATCATAGTTTAAATACCCTCATAAAATATTTATGATCTTAGCGCTAATTCAAATCAATTTTCTTAGAAGTTACTTGAACATGATCATCACCGGAAATATCAATATTGACACCTTTAATCACTATATTTCCGTTGCTTTCCATTTTAATTAGAGATTTTCCACAACAGATCTCTATGGTTTCACCAACATTTATCTGCAATGTCTTACCAACTGTGAGCTGATCACTTTCACCAACAGCAGTCAGCCTCGATACTCCGATTAAATTTTCCTGAGTAGCACCAATTGAATTGGTTTCGTTAATACCAACGCTGTGCACTCGAACCGTCCCAACAGTCTTGATTTCAGTCAGATTTGTCGTATGAACACGATGACTTCTAATCGTTACTGTCTCGTTGTTATCCACAGTCTCCGTGCGATCGTGTTTAACGTGCACGGTTTCATCGTTGTCGATGGTTTTGGTACGGTCGTGGCCCACCCAGTGGGTTTCGTCGTTCTCGACTTCAATGTCCTGGTTTTTCTCGGCATGGATAAAGAGCTGTTCTTCACCTTTCTTGTCTTCAAACCGTATCCAGTTGGCATTGGCAGCGCTGCCGCCCTTACTGGAACGGGTTAGAATGCCACTCTGTGTCTTGTTGGCCGGCAGGCTCCAGGGTGGCATCTGATCGGCGTTGTAGACGCGGCCGGTAATCAAGGGTCGGTCAGGATCGCCGTCCATGAAATCGACGATCACTTCCTGTCCTATACGCGGCAGAAAAATACCGCCCCAGTTTTTACCAGCCCAGTTGTGGCTTACACGGACCCAGCAGGAGCTGTTTTCGTTGTACTTGCCGTAACGGTCCCAGGGGAACTGGATTTTGACGCGGCCATATTCGTCGGTGTAGATCTCTTCACCCGGCGGGCCTACCACCATGGCATTTTGCGGCCCCTGCATTTGCGGCCAGCCTGTCAGCAATGGCGGTCGGTACACCGTGCTAGCGGGAATACAATGGAAGCTGTTGCTGTAGGACTTTTCATCTTCATCGTTGATGGTGTGTGAGTAATCCTGTGCATCGTGTTCGACACCCAGCAAGACATACTCGGCCATCTCTTCAGGCGCGTCGTCATGGCGCTTCAGGGTAAATCGGTGGCCACTGGTGAAGGTGCGACAGCCGCTGTGACCATAGACGACATCATGCGCCGCTTCGTCGGCCTCCACTCGCAGGCGAGTAAGGGTGTCACCCAAGCCTTTTTCTTCATACCGGCCAGGGTATTCAAAGTGCTCGTACTTGGTTGTTCCCGGCACTTTCATGCTGGCGGTTTCACCCGTTTGCAGTCGATCGCGCGGCTTTTTGAAGTCATAGTCCCGACGTGCCTGCTTGCCGGTACGGTAAAGATAGTTGTGGTGCCAAGCATGGATACTGTGAGCACTGATGGTACCCGCGCGGTACTCGACCGCCGCTTCGCCACACTGGCCGTAGCCGCCCACATGATCGCTCAGCACCAGCACATGCTTACCGGCCTGATGCTCGAAGTAGTAGAAAATACCTTCCTCTTCAAACAGGCGGGACAGGAACTGGAAGTCTGTTTCTTTATACTGGACACAGTATTCACGGACAGGATGTGATCCCACCAGACGAAACTGAAAGTCGGTAAAACCGTTTTCGCTGAAGATGCTGGAGGCGATTTCCTTGACGGTTTTGAACTGGAACACCTTGCAATCACTGGTCTGCGTCAGAAACCAGAACCAGGGCACGATGACTGCGGCGTACGCACGCAAGTCCTGCAGGTGCCGCCCTTCCTGGCGGAAGCTTTTGACGTAACCGTTGATATAGCGATAACTACCCGGCGTCATAAAACCCAGGTCATCAGCCCGCGTGATACGCACTGTGACGTTTTTGCCCACGATTTCGGCTGGGGCGATGCTCTTGCGCAGAGAATAGGCCTCAACTTCAAACTCGAACAGGCTTGAAACGGCCTCTTCTCCTTTCAGCCGAGTCATCAACAGCGTATCGGCCCCCAGCGGGGTGTCTATCGCCAGCAGGCGGTTTTGTTGCGAAAAATTAGCCATAGACTTCCATGTTCCTTGGTTCAAGAGGCGCCGATACAGCGCAATGTCTCAGGGGCTGCCTGCAGTATCTAAATTTCGTAAAGCACGTCATCTTTAGACTGTACTTAAGCTCCCCATCTATAAAATGGGGCGTAACATTTAAGAAATATCACTTAGCACTACAAAAGCGGTAAAATTTAGTTTCCTAAGAAAAGATCTTCACAATTTTCGCAGACATAATACTTTTCACGCCCATCACAACTAATTGATCCTGTGAAGCCCGCACGTATTTTCCAATCACATACATGACCATTTAGTTTAAGCCAACCTTCTATATAGCAAGGAGCATAGTTGTAATGGTCATGAATTTCAGAAAACTCAACGTTCCTGGCCAGCTGGAAAAACTGTGCTGCTTCATCATTGCTTAAATCAATATCCGAAGGCCTGCAGCTGTTTGGCTCACTGGTAACAAAGTCTTCTATATAGACGCTACTAATGCCATTTGAAGCGCATCCGGTAAGAATAAATAAAAAAAATAAAGATAGAATAACCGACTTTATTTCCATTTTACTGTAGCAGCCTCGCCTATATTTTTATATGAAACATCAGGATGTTTATAAACATCTTGATCAGACATGTTAAACTGCTTAAAAAGAATATTAACCAACCATTTCAGTGATGCATTCTGCTGCTGGTTTACGACTTCAAATTCATTATCTTTAAGATGACTACCTACAATTTCGATCCCAATAGAATCACTATTAACTGGGTAGCGTTGAGGGTAAGACTTCAGACGTTCACTAGCATTTATTGCTTTAATTTGCTTGGACCATGACATAGCAAGCATCTTGTCCATTTTTTCACTGTCGCACTCAACGTCAATTACGGACAAACATTTTGCTTTTATTAATCTTCCCACATGATAGCAACGCTTATTGACGCTTGCTGTCTGGTAAATATCTCCATTTTTTGCAATCAAAAAGTGAGCGCCATTGCCTCCAGACTTATAGCTATTGAATGTGTGCTTGGCAGTCGGAGCGGCTGTTTGATGTACTACTATCGCGCTTACTTTTTGCAACTCTCCATGTTCGATTGAAGAGAATCTATATTGCTCAATTTTCTCATCTACGAACATTCCATGTTCATCTAAAACTGCCATGGAGCTACCCTTAGTTTTCTATTGTGACTAAAAATGACAGTCCTCATGAAAAGAATGTCATGGGATACTGTCTTAAAAGAGATACCCGTGCGGATTCCCGCACGGGTATTTTTCTTACAGACGAACGCCTGTAGCGATGTCGTAACCGGCAGGTACGCTGCCTTCCGGCTGATGCTGCTCGTTCCAGCTGGTGTACTTCAGCTCTACCTTGGTGAAGTTCAGGGAGATAGCTTCAACCGGACGATCACCGTTGCTCATCATGTTATAGCCACTGATCAGGGTATTGGTCAGGGTGTATTCCATGTAAGTTTCGATGCCACTGGGAGTGGTCTGAACCAGGTGGATCTGGGCCGTTTTGCCCTGACCAACACAGGACTCCGCGAAGAACAGCGGAGAGGTTTTATCCATCTTGGTGGTCAGTGTGATTTCGCCCACAACTGCTGTAGATGATTCACGGTCTTTACCCTGACCCGGCTTGGTGGTCAGGCTACGGTTGACACTCCACTCCATGGAGTCACATTCAACCCAGTTTTCGTGTCCAGCAGCAGTAACATCACCGTCAACACCGTCGATTTTCAGATAGATTGCCATACGTTTTACACATCCTTATTAAAACAAAATAATGTGAGAAACCCTCACGCTTAATCACTACCCAGCCACACTGCAAGAAGCCAAATAGTTGATTTCCTTTTCGATGCCGCATTAAAGCGACGCCGTATAGCCACACCGTGCTAGTAAATCTTATAATCTGGAAAAATCAGAAAAACACATTTTTTGACACAAGTGTTCCGTGCCCATATCCATATAGCTATGGGCAAATTCACAAAACTATTGATGTCTCCAAAAAGAAACCTTATTTAAATTTCAATAAGGCTATTCTGGAATAATAAAAAGACACATCTAGCTTAAGGCATCCATATCCAGTATCGCATGTGTATTGATTTTAATTGGTCAGGATTCTATCAAAAAAAGACCATTTTTTGTCCAGATTTTTTCCTATTTTTCATTAAATAGCTCACTGACCAAAGCACCTTCATCACCACAGTCAGCGCCTTTTACACACAATCCACTGTTATAGAGATATTTATCAAACCAGTGTATTTCCTGACGGTTGAATTTATGGTCTTTATTCTGAGACAAATTAATATGACTTATAAAATACCCGCCACTTTCAGCCAAAAACATTCTGCCACGCTCAAAGCGGTATTGACCTGGATCAGATTTTAACTGACAGCTTGTCCACCAATTTATACGGGTGCCACCGTTTCGCTGACGAACCTTCCCCGAGTCTAAAGTGTAATCACTACAGGTTTGTTTTAGTTCTGTGTCCAAAACGAGATTTAAAAACTCACGCGGCTGACCAGGTACCATCGCAGCCAGCTGTTCGGGATAATACTTCGAAAGGTAGGTTTGCAAATGCAGGATACGCGCCTGCGCATCCTGACCTGAATCAGGCGCAAACTTAACACTTCCACCTTGTAGACTGGGCTCTACGCTATGCTGGACCAATACATAGTGCTCAGGAACCGCAAAGCGGAAGCTCTCCTGTTTGATGTCTGCTGGATCAGCCGCAAAGGATGAAGTACTGGCTGCCACCAACCCCATGAAACCGATTGCGGTCACGACACCACGAAGGGAAAGGTTACTGCTCATCCTGAACTCCTTTGATCAGGTTGTAGATAAATTGGCTGTTGCTATCCACATCCACTTCAACAGCCTCCAGCGGAGCGTCCTCGCTCATAGTTTCCAGAATACGCAGTGAGATCTCTGGCAGCAGGCTTCGGTTGATAATGTGGATGGCATTGCGAGCCCCGGTATCAACTTCCTGACACCGCGCCGCAATGGTCTCTACGACCGCATCCGTAAACGAAAAACGGGCCTGGTATTGCTCACTCAAACGGGCACCTACTCGCGCCAGCTGCAAGCGAATAATGCCGGCCATCACTTCATCATGGAGAGGCAGGTACGGAATCAGGCGAGTACGTCCCAGGAATGCGGGACGGAAGTGTGTCAGCAGCTCATCCTTGATCATGCTTTCCAGCTTGTCTGCGCTCGGCATGGTATCCGGGTCTGCACATACACGAGAGATGGTCTCGGTACCGGCATTGGTCGTCATAATGATGAGGGTGTTGCGGAAGTCGATGTCACGCCCCTCGCCATCCTTCATCGCGCCTTTGTCGAACACCTGATAGAACACATCCTGTACCCCCGGATGAGCCTTCTCCATTTCGTCCAGAAGAATCACGCTGTACGGCTTGCGACGAACCGCTTCAGTCAGTACGCCCCCTTCGCCATAGCCGACATATCCCGGTGGAGAGCCCATCAGCAGTGAGACCTTGTGCTCTTCCTTGAACTCGGACATGTTGATAACGGTGAGATTTTGTTCTCCTCCGTACAGCAATTCGGCAAGCGCCAGCGCCGTTTCGGTTTTACCCACACCGCTGCTGCCACAGAACATGAACACACCAATAGGCTGTCTGGGATCGCGTAACTTGGCGCTGGAAATTCGGATACTCTGGCTGACTGCCTCCAGGGCGTGATCCTGGCCGATAATCCGATCTTTCAGGGCATCCTGAACCCCCAACACCTTCTGAATTTCACTGGAGACCATTCGGCCCGCCGGAATGCCGGTCCAACCCGCGATCACTTCGGCCACAACCTGACTATCAACATGCGGGCGCACCAGGGGTTCTTCACCTTGAATCTGCTGCAGTTGCCCTCTCAGGTCATCCAGCTGGCCACGCATGACGTCATCCTGCTGGTCCGCCTGTTCGCTCAAGGCCTGGCGCAATTCAAGAATCTGCTCGACCAGTTTCTTTTCCTGTCCCCAGCGGGTTTCAAGCTGTTGCTGTTGCTCTTGCAACGACGCGATACGGCCAGCCAGTTGCTCAACGGCTTGCTCATCACCACCGTATGCCCTGATTTCACGGCGCGCGCTGTCCAGTTCTTTCTGGTATTGATCCAGACGTGCCTTGATCTCTTCCAGCGCAGCGGGTGCATTTCTTTGTTCAAGATTGACGCGGGAGCAGGCCGTGTCCAATACAGAGACACAGACATCCGGCAGCTGACGACCCGAGATATACCGTTTCGACAGCAGTACTGAATCGCGTACCGCTTCATCGAGAATCATGACCTGGTGATGCGATTCAAATGCCGCCTGCAACGTTCTGAGCATCCGCATCGCCTGCTCCGGCTCAGGTTCTTCAACCTTGATGACCTGGAAGCGACGCGTCAACGCGGCGTCCTTCTCGAAGTATTTCTTGTATTCCGCCCAGGTCGTCGCCGCGATGGTGCGCAACTCTCCACGCGCCAGCGCCGGTTTCAGAATATTGGCCGCATCCCCCTGACCGCCGGAGTTGCCTGCTCCAATGAGGGTATGGGCTTCATCAATGAACAGGATGATCGGACGACTGGACTGCTTGACCTCATCAATCACGCCTTTCAGACGATTCTCAAACTCGCCCCTTACGCCAGCCCCTGCTTGCAGCAGGGTCAGATCCAGGATGTGAATTTCGACATCGCGAAGGCTATCCGGCACCTCGCCATCAACAATACGTGATGCCAACCCCTCAACCACTGCGGTTTTGCCGACCCCTGCTTCGCCGGTCAGAATCGGATTGTTCTGGCGACGACGGCACAGAATATCGATCATCTGGCGAATTTCCGGCTCACGCCCGACCACTGGATCCAGCTTGCCTTCGCGTGCCTGCCCGGTCAGACACTGGGTGTAAGCATCCAGCGCAGAGGGTCGGCCACTTGATGGCTTAACGGGCGGAGAGGCGTCGTCTTCTGATTCAGACGTTGAAGCCTCAGCCTGTTCTTCCTCCAGGCGAACCAGACGGGGGCCATTGCGCACAAAAGCATCGGTATCGATCTGAGCCAGACTCGGCAAGTGGCTGAAAAGTGGCAGACTGAAAGCCTCTTCCTTGAGGACCGCTACCAGCAATGCAATGCCCGTAACCTCAGCTTCACCATACTCCAGGCTTGAAAGCAGCCAGGCTTTACGGATCATTTCCACAACATTTGGAGAGAACGCTGGCGCGCTGCTATGCCCACGGTCGAACACCTCAAAGCGTGCCACCAGTTCATTTTCCAGCCGCTCCGTGTCCACTCCATGGCGGCTGAGCGCACGACGCACTCCGCTGGCCTCATGCTGGATCAACGCCAGAATCAGGTGCTCAGGCTCTATCGCATAATGGCGCTGACTCACCGCCAATGCAGCGGCTTTTTCAAAGGCAGCACGGCTGGTCGCTGAGAGTTTGCCTATCAGGGCACGCATATTCATGTAACATCCTCTGTTTTCTTGATAACCACAGTCCTGTCTTCTGCTTCCTGGATATCCGACTCAGGCAAAGCCTCTTCTTCAATATCGGGATCGGACTCTCGAATGAAGGACTCCATTTGTTCTGCCAGCTCATTGAACTGACGCCGGGCGTGACCTATTTCATCCATACGCGCCACATCCAGCCGTGTGTAGTAATTGCCGACATACAGGCTCTGCAGTGCACGCGCCAGCTGCTTGAACTGACCGGCAAAAAAACGGCACAGGTAGTACACCAGCACAGTGATCAGCACACAGGCCAGAATGACGAAAATCCCCAGGGACCAGGCAGTGCTGTCCCAGACATCGTCAATCGAACCGGCTGAGAGCCCCATCACCACAGTGCCGATCTGCTTGTCGTTGAAGATGATGGGAGAGGTCATATGGTAGAGACGATGCCCATCCAAACGGCGCTCGAAGATGCTGACATCCTGCTTTTCTTCCAGCTTGTCCATCTCCAGGGGCGGCCGATAGGTTTCGCCCCTGAGCTCTGCCTGGCTGGCCGCGACGACGCGATGCTGGTGGTCCGTAATGATCAAATAATCGATTTCGGTGTTCGTCGACATCCGCTCGACGGTTATCCCCAGGTTCAGTTCGTCACCCAGAAGCAGCGCTTCATCAACTTGTTCCCGGGTTTGCTGCACCAGCATCCGACCATAGTTGCTCAGCACACCTGACAGGTTGCCCGACAGATCATTCAATGTCAGAACCAGCACGCCGACCAGCAAGGTGCTCAGGGTGGTCGCGACTATGGCGGTATAGCGCCAGCTGGCGTTGATCTTTTCGCTCCAGCTCGGATCCTGGGCCGAAAGCTCGATCTCCAGTGCATCCAGCTGCTTGATCAGCTCGGCGGCTGAGGGGTAACGAAAGGAGGTCTTTTTGTGCAGCAGGCGCTGAATAACTTTCTTGATTGCATGCGGACAACGGGAGGCAGAGAGATCCACCTCGGACTGCTGGATCAACGCCATCAAGTTACGAATGCTGGAAGCCTCGAACGGCAGCTGACCGAACACCATTTGATAAAACACAACCCCCAGCGAGTAGAGGTCGCTGCGTCGATCAGGCGAGTGTCCGGCCAACTGTTCGGGTGACATATAGAACGGCGTACCCACAATGGTCTCACCACACCCCACTTCGGTGTGCTCGTGGAGATAGGCAACACCGAAGTCGGTCAGGCGTACCCGGCCACTGGGTTCGATCAGAATATTGCTGGGTTTGATATCGCGATGGATGATGCCTTTGCCGTGCGCATATTCGAGCGCCGCGGCGATCTGCGACACAATATCGATCGTGGTATCCAGCTCCAGCGAATCCTGTTCCCGAATCCAGTCGTCCAGGCTTTGGCACTCCACATACTCCATGACGATAAAGGGCGTGTTTTCCACTTCACCGACATCAAAGATGTGAACAATGTTCTGATGATTCAGCTTGCCTGATACCTGAACCTCATTGAGGAAGAATCTCAGACGCTCCTTGTCCTCGGCAAACTCAGGCCGCAACACCTTGATTGCCAGTGTGCGCTGGAGCACCGGGTCATAGGCCTTATAGACCTGTGACATGGCACCTTCGCCAATGATTCCCTGCAGTTTGTAACGTCCCAGTTGGTCCATTTTCCTTGCCCCGCTAACGACTGACTTCGTGCACTGTGTCTTCCAGATTTACTGCAGAGGGTCCTGCAGCCAGCCAGAGTCCTTCTCCCAGGCCAAAAGCCTGGGCATTGTTACCATCCCCACCCATGATCAGATCGGGCCTTTCCTCGCCTTTAAGTACGACTTGCAGGTCGATGTAGTAGTCTCGCCCCAGATACAGATGCACCAGCTCCTGCAACTGGAGAAAGCGTGGTTTACCCGGCTGTAGTTCAGCGAACAGACGCAAGGGTAAGGGCTCAGTACGAATACGAATGCTGCACGCACCCTCATAAACGGCACCGCCAATAACGAAATCGCGCCCCAGGGTACTGTTGCTCTGTCCGGTTATGTGGACCTGATCCGAATCCAGTTCAAACCAGCGAGCATGAAATTGCTGAATCTGGACTTCGCATCCCAGAGCACTGGAGATCACACGCTTCATACCCTGGGCATGGCGAGGCCTTTTACTGAAAAAACCCGAGAAATAGAGTGCCTTCGCCTCGGCTTCTGCACTGACGGCGCCAGCCTCAGACTCATTGCGTAACCCCGTATACCCCAGCAAAAGCCTGTGCCCGGTGCCGCGATCTTCACTGCGCGCCTGGTGCAGATGTTGCTCTTCCCCCAAAGGCAGGCGGCTTTTGCGCCAGGCTCTGTAGAGGAAACCAATGGCACGTGCGTTAAAGCCGTCCAACATGCGGATAAAAGCGGTGTCCTTGAGCCTGTGCCGCTCTTTCAGCAGCTCGGTATAGTGGATAGGCAGTACGCCGGAAGGACCGGTCAAACCGAAGCAGGCAACATGCAGCAGGTTTTTGGCATAGCCTCGGGCTTGCAAGGGCTCAAGGCGCACACAGGCCGCATGAGGAAAATCCATGGTTTGCAGGACGCGAAACTCGGCAAACTCCCGGTGCAGCGGATAGTCACGTCCAATCGGTGCCGCCAGATCGGAAGCGTTCAGCGCTTCCACTTCCAGACGGCGCAGTAATTGGAAAAAGTGAGTATTCGGGAGCCTGGTTTCAGCCATCATAGCAATGCCTGCTCCCCGGCTCTGGCTGGCCAGGCTTTCAGTGCTGCCTCTTCCCCTTCCAGCTCGACACTCAGCTGAATAAAGGCATTTACATGGGTATACAGCCCAAAGAAACGCTCCAGTACGGACGCAAACAGGAAGGGGCTGTTACCGGAGAAGCGGGTTGGGTCCAAGGTCAGCGTGACGCGACTTCCGCGACAGAAAAAAGGAATGCCACGCTCATCCACCATCCGCATGGTTGCCGGAGCAACATGGCTGATGCGTACGGCATCCGCCGCATTGGCATTCTCGCGACTGCGGCTGTTGTTATACAGCCCCAGCATCTTGCGCAGCACCTGGGTTCCAGCTTCATCCGCCGAGAGCGAAACGTAATTCAGATTAAGGTGAGACAGCAGGTTCCAGTAGGTGTCATCACCCAATTGCGGCCGTATCACATCACTGAAGGAGGTTTCCGTCCGTATTTTACCGACCGCTGATGACCCAGAGCTCAACACCAAAGGCGGCTGACTCCAGGTCTGGCTGAGCCGCTTCGGCAGGTTGCCGTTGAAACACTTGAGTCGTGTGAGAACAACCGCCTCTTCCTGCTGTGCCATCAACCCATCGCTGTTGATCAGTGACAGGTACACCTGACTGCGTGTATTGCCTGTTTCCCGCTCTTCTCGACGAGAGTGCCAACTGGCACCCGACTGAGGGCCTATATCCCAGCCATGAATACCAAAGAAGGGGCGTACCTGCTCGATCTGGCTTTGATCCGCGCTCACGGACACATTATCGATGCTGTACACCTCAACACTGTCCGGATGACGCGCATCGGCAATGACCGGGTACTCATATTCCTGGTGTGTCAGACGTGTCGGTTCTGCAAACTGCTCATACAGGTTCAATAAAGGGGTCGCGTTGAGGATAAAGTTGCCCGCATCAATGGTGGCTTCAATATCCGGAAGGCTTTTATTGAAGTAGATAAACAGGTCCAGTCGCTGACCGTTCAACTTGGCCTGTGCACGCGCATCCAGTTCGATGTCAAAAAACAGGAACTTGTCGGTATAGCTGAAATATTCAGTCAGCAGTCGATAGCCCAGAAATGATTGCTCCGGATAGGGCAGTATTCCTTCATGCTCTTCGAATCCAACAGGACGAATGGCTTCACGTGCAGGCATGAAAACCGCGTTGGCATCGTATTCGTTATCCGCAACCCCCAGGGTTAGCGCGTGATTATGAATCAGCTCATACAACGCAAAGCTGTAGTGACGGTTGCCCTTTATGAAGAACCTCAGCTTGCGAATATCGGAGGTTGCCAGGTCGACATCCGGATTGACTGCACTCAGGCTCAGCCTGAGAACCGACTCCAGTTCAGATGTCTGCCCGGGATTGGGCGCATCAACCGGATAGCGCTGCAAACGTGCGCTGTTGAGACGCAGCGGCAGCACCTGTGCATCGTAGACAGTTTTGAAGCGGCAGCTGTATTGTTCATCCACATCGGCATGCACTTCTTCACCGGCAGGAATACACGCGGGTGTGGATAGATCAGTATCCGGTTCAAAGCTGATAATGGAATAACTGGGCAGCGGTCTCAGATAATGTGGATAAATGACATCCATCAAGGTCTGACACAGCTGCGGAAACTCATCATCCAGTTTCTTGCGAACCCTGGCGTTCAGGAAGGCAATCCCCTGAATAATGCGCTCAACGTGCGGGTCGCGCGCCTGATCATCCGTCAACTGCAGGCGTGCTGCTACCTTGGGAAACTCTTCAGCAAAGGCTTCACCCCGCCGTTTCAGGTAGTTCAGCTCACGCTGGTAGTAATCGATCAGTACGTTGCTCATCGTGGTACCGGCTGAAAACTGAAGATGTTCCGTGAAGGCTCAAACGCGGCCTGTATCACTACCGGCTCGGCATCCGTAAAAATGCGCAAGCGCGCATCAATTCTGAATCCCAGTCGATCCTGATCCGGTGAACGCTCCAGCAGTTCGACGTGCACATCACTCAATCGCGGCTCATTGGTTCTGATAGTGTCCAGAATTTTCTGACGCAGCGCTTCCCGGCCACTGAGTGCCGATATATTGATGTGGGCAAAGTCAGTGACACCGTATGTCAGGAGCATTTCCCCAGAGCCCTTGAAACTCTCGTCAGCGTGGCGGCAACGATTGTTCAGCAGGTGTTCCATATCCTGCATCACACTCTGTTTATAGGCGCGGTAGCGCAATGCAGCTGTGCTGTTCTCATCTGAGGCATGATGAGGATTGTCATCCAGCATCATCTGCATAAAGGGCGCCTGGAAATTGTCCTGCGAGATCATCCCGGCATTCCTGCCCGTTCAAGCGAACGAATCTGCAGCAGGGGCACCAGTTCATCCCCGACCAACAGACATTTTTGCCCGATGCCCTGAACCAACCCCGTTGCTTCGGACGCCACCCAGTCGGTTACCCGTCCCATACTGGCATTGGTATCCGTTAGCGGAGTCTGGGCATACACAACCGGTATATAGACGGGCATTGGGCTGGCTGAAGGATCGTCCCCCACCCGCTTGATCAGCGCACGGCGGAACATCAAATCAATCGGCTTTTCATAAGGGAAAAACTCGACGCTGCTGATGTTATGCCAGGCCAGCCATGAATAGCCGCTTTTGGGTGTAAACACTTCCAATAAGGGTGCCGTCATATCATCCGGCTCAATCAGCAAACCGGCTTCAGGATCATCCTGTGTCAGGCAACTGAAATTGAATTCCTGACGCGCCTGATCAAGCAATTGCTCGACTTGACCTGCTTCAAGCGCACCGGTCTGAAAGGCGCTGAGCAACTGATAGGCCGGTTCAAGCCAGGGTTTATCCTCCTCAAACATCAGCGGAAGCTCGGTTACCTGACGAAAGAACTCGCGGCGCGTGATGGCCGCATTGATCATTTCGGCGATCAGTTTCAAGTTGATAAACGAAGCGGGGTCCGCCTGGTGATTCAGCTCAAGCACATCCAGCTGTCGACTCGCCTTATCAAACTCCCCGGCAAACAGATACAGCTGCAGCAACAGACTGCGCCCCTGCTCGCACTCCGGGTTATCACGCACATATTCCTTTGCGTTTGCGAGCGCCGTTTCGAGGTTTCCATTTCGAAACTGGTCGCCTATCTCCTTGATAGCCATCATGATCCTGTCATCCGATTAGTCACAACCTCGGCACTGAACTGTATCGAGGTTTCGATTGATTCAAGCTGAAAATGGGGTTTTAAATGCACCACACATTGATAAGCCCCCTGTCCGCCCGCCGGTTCAGTGACCTGAACTCTGGCTTCGCGCAATGGGTACTTGGCCAACAACACCTCACTGGCTTCATCGGTGGACATGACGTATTGCATGATCCAGCGTTGCAGAAAATGCTGGCACTCCTCCGTGGTGGTGAATGAGCCGACCTTGTCCCGCACCAGCACTTTC
This sequence comes from Marinobacterium sp., assembly GCA_048264005.1. Taxonomy (GTDB): domain Bacteria; phylum Pseudomonadota; class Gammaproteobacteria; order Pseudomonadales; family Balneatricaceae; genus Marinobacterium. The sequence goes on along the minus strand of JBLXDP010000009.1, from coordinate 112,457 downwards.
AAAAAATGCGCAAAGCGCGAGGTACACAGCACGTATTGCAGCATGGCCGAGTAGCGCGCATTAATTTGCGCCTGAGGCGTGGAATACCGGGTTGGCTTCTGCAGGGATGAGGCGCTGTAGAACACCCCCGCACCCGCGTGAGAGGCGTAGCACAAGGGGATGAAACCCAAGTCCGACAGGGAGCGCTCCAGTGCATCAGGAATCATCACCTGAGAGGAGATCATCGGCTGGTTATCCACATCCGAAGTATGAATGTTCAGATTGGGCACTACGCCACCACCGAAATACCGTTTACCGGTTATCTCGGCCAGCCATCCGGTGTGAATAAAGCAGCGTGCAATTACAGCCCCCAATGGGAAGATGGCCCCAACCTTTAGGTAGTCCCGCTCGCCCCGCAGTTGCTCCCTGTACACAAAGCGATCCTGACGCAATCGACTGAAGGTGTAGGGTTTACGGATGTAAACGCCTGGTAGCGCCAACCCGATAAAGCGAACATCTTCCTGTTCGCGCAGGGCGTTCCACTTGATGTAACGCGCCTGACGATAGGTTGTGTCCAGATCAAGACTTGTGTGCAAACCGCTGAAATCTTCGAGATCCAGCAACGAAGGCGAGGCGTTGAAGATAAAGGGGGTAAAGCTGGCTGCACCGACGGCCGCCAGTCCCTGCAGAACGCGAAGGTCATCCATCCCTTGGGCCTTTGGACTTAAGCCGATGTCCTGATTACACAGCATTACGCCAAAGGGCTCACCGCCCGGTGTACCAAACTCGGTGCTATAGACTTTGGCAAACAGGTCGCTCTGATCCACATCAATCGCACGCGTCAGATCGCGATGCAGCTCGCGCCAGCTGACGTCAAGCAACTTCACTTTCACCTGAGGATCAAAAGCCAGCTGCTCCAGCAGATAACGGCAGCCACTCCAGGCAGACTCAAGGGCCTGAAAGTCAGGGTGATGAAGCACCTCATCCAGCTGGCTTTGAACCAGCAGGTCGATCTGTGCAATTTGCTGGTTCAGCGCATGCAGAATCTGCAACTTGGACGGCCGACGACGCAGGGCATCCGCACCCAGTACGTCGAGCAATTCCATCAGCCAGGCATTATCCACGTGCACGCCTTTTCATCCCTGTCATAGCATCCCTGTTCATCAGTTCCCGTGATCAAACGCCGGGCTGTCCAGCCCGGCCGAATGACTTCAGATTACTTGCCACCCAACTGGGGGATGCGAGCAACCATGCGCATGGAGGCTGTCAGCTCTTCCAGCTGCAACCAGGGGCGCATCCAGGCAACGACGTTATAGGCACCCGGCTGACCCGGCACTTCCGTTACCTGCACTTTGGCAGCACGCAGCGGATACTTGGCCTTCATGTCCTGGCCTGAGTCGGGGTTGTCGTTGACATAGTTCAGCAGCCAGCGGTTGAGCCAGGCTTCAACGTCATCGGCTTCCATAAAGGAGCCGATTTTGTCGCGGCCCATCACTTTCAGATAATGCGTGAAGCGTGAGGTTGCCATCAGGTACGGCAGTCGGGCAGAAATGGCCGCATTTGCAGTCGCTTCAGGGCGATCGTAACGGGCAGGCTTCTGTGTTGATTGGCCACCGAAGAACACGGCATAGTCGGTATTCTTGTAATGGCACAGAGGCAGGAAACCCAGCTTGGAAAGCTCGGCCTCACGGCGGTCCGTAATACCGATTTCGGTCGGGCATTTCAGATCCAGGTCGCCGTCGTCACTGGTGAACACATGGGTCGGCAAGTTATCCACTCGACCACCCGCTTCAGCACCACGAATAGCCGTACACCAGCCGGTACGGGAGAAGGCACTGGTCAGACGGGAGCCCATCACATAGGCCGCATTCATCCAGCAGTAATCATCATGACCGGCTTCACGTGCGATACCCTGAGCATCGATCGGAGCTTCTTCAAAGCCAAACGCATCAACGGGGTTGGTCTGTGAGCCATAAGGCAGGCGCGCCAGCACGCGGGGCATGGTAAGAGACACAAAGCGAGAGTCTTCAGACTCACGGAAACTGCGCCACTTCACGTACTCTTTGGAGTCGAAGATTTTTTCCAGGTCCTTGGGACGAGAAAGCTCAGTCCAGTTTTCCAGACCGAACAGTTCAGACCCTGCGGCGGAAATAAACGGGCAGAAAGCAGCGGCGGAAACGTTGGACATCTTGGACAGCAGTTCGATGTCGTTTGGCTTGCTGGAGAACTCATAATCACCGATCACTGCACCAAAGGGCTCGCCACCTGGGGTACCGAATTCCTCTTCGTACAGTTTTTTGAACATTTCGCTCTGATCAAACTCCACCGCGCGGTCCAGATCACGGAACAGCTCTTTCTTGCTGAGGTTGAGCACTTTCAGCTTAAGAGACGCGTTGGTTTCACTGTTGTCCGTCAGATATTTAAGACCGCGCCAGGAGCCTTCCAGTTTAAGGAACTCCTCGGAGTGCATAACGGCTGCCAACTGCTCTGACATTTTGGCATCCAGCAAGGCAATGGCCTGGTTAATCGTTTTCGCAATGTTGCGATCCCAAACCACGGTCCCTTCAAGCGCTTCATCAATCAGTGTTTTGAGAAGATCTTTAGCTTCATCGCTTTCTGTCTGTTTGGTAGCACCGATAACCTGATCCAGCAGGCTTGCAGAGTCTTCTACCAGAACCGCCGATTCCGCCTGCAGAGCTGTCGTTGTTTCACTCATCCTTGTTCACCTGTCTTCAGTCGTTAGTACTGGTGTTGAGCTCTTTTGAGAGCTTTTCCATGTCATCGGTGTTCTGCAGCACCTGTTCCAACAGAGACTCCAGCTCTTCAGAGCGATCCGCCTTGGTCAGCAGGTCGCGCAACTTGTTACGGGTATCCAGCAGTTTCTTCAGCGGTTCAATCTGTTCAACGACGTTGCCAGGCTCAAAGTCATCCATGGAACGGAAATCCAGTTCGACCAACATGGAGCTGTCGTCATTCTTCAGCTTGTTGTCTACTTTGAAACTCAAGCCCGGCTGCATGCGTGCCATGACATCATTGAGATTGTCGTTATCCACCTGGATGAATTTCCGATCTTTCAAGCTCTTAGTCGGCACACCCGGGTTATTACCGGTGTAGTCGCCCATCACGCCCATTACGAACGGCAGCTCTTTCTGAATGACCGCGCCTTCTGTTTCCACGTCATAGGTAATGTGAACGCGTGGCTTTCGGACTCGAGCCAGTTTCTTGTGAATGCTCTCAATCGCCATTGTTATCCCTCGCTTAATTTCCTTTGTTGTTCCCTAATCTCAGCCTTGCGACTGAGGCCCGCTCAAGCCGATCAGTCTGAAGAACTGGCCACGAACGGCCTCATCATCCAGCAGCTCTTCCATCAGTTCAGCGAGTTCCATCCTTCCCCAGCGTTCAACCCTTTGCATTTGATAGGAGATCGGCGAGTGCGGCTCGCATTCCTTGAAATACGTACTCAACCTGGACACCATCACAAGCGCCTCATCACGCGAAGCAGGTACATAACTTTCAGGGTTAAATTTAGTAACCGGGCTTGTGACTGGCTTTGCCGAGGGTGCATCACGGACATCCTCAACAGTGGCGTCCTCAGCTACAGATTCAGCCTCCGACTCTTCCCCAGCGCCCAGAATGGACTCATCGACTCTGGCCAAACTTCCAAGCGCTTCCCACGCCAGCGAGAGGATGTTCTTGATCGCTGAAGTAGGCGGCGATTCATGGCCACAGTGCTCGTATAAAAATTCCTCAATGGCCGAAAAACGTTTACGACAGGCATCGATTGCACGCGCAGACGCCTTGAGCGCCTCTCGATCACGCCCGACAATCAGCTGCTGCCATTGCTCAACCGTTTTTGCACCTTCATCAATTTTGCGCTGACGTCGGGTTTCATCCTGAATCTGCGCCAGCTCGCTGGACTTGATGTAGTCCCAGGTTGAAACAGGTTCCCCCTCGGGGGTCATCAGCACAGGCGCCATACGAATAGGCATAATCAGGGTGCCTTCGCCGTTGTCACCATTGAGCCCTGTCAGCGGGAACAGCGTTGCACTTATGCCTTCCTCATCCGGCATGGGATGCAAGGTTCCCCAATACTGTTTGAGCAATGCTTCAGCCAGCTCAAGCGCTTGCGCCAGGCCGGAAAACCCTTCAATTCGCACACTGGCTTCAATCAACCAGGCCAGAATTTCCACATCCTTGGAGCGCATTTCGAGCATTTCGATACACTGTTGCCGGATGGGCTGCCATTCGGTTGCCAATGCATATAAATCAGCCAGGTCCAGAACCTTGCGTTCTTGTGCACGAATAGCATTGCGCTGGTCCCGCAGAGCATGGAAGTCCGCTGACCACTCGGGGTGCTCCCGAAGATCTTCGCCATGCACACGCTCATCGCTGATGGGCTCCAGTAAGCTCGATTCCATTGATCCGCCCCTTATTCGATTGTGCGCAACCGCGCCAACAGCTCAGTACAGCGCGCCTTGTACAGCAACGCTTGCCCATGCTGAGGTTCTACTGCCAGCACCTGGTCAAACTCGGCTATCGCCAGATTGAGTTTCTGTTCCTGGTAATACTGCAGGCCTCGCGCGTAGGGCGCTTCGACCAGTTCTCGCTGCAAGGTATGAAACAGGGCATCGACCTGTCCTTCACGGTCCGCAGCCGACTCTTTCAATAAGCGGTAAGCAGTTTTGGAATCACCGCGCCCATACGCCTGAAACGCCAGCCTCTCCTGCTCCGAGTATTCATTGTGGATAACTTCAGTCTCAGTGACCGGTTCTGATTCGATGGGCGCTTCATCAACGGCTTCTGCCAAGGCTTCACTATTTGCGCTTGCTGCAGTGGGCTCCGCTGACGCGTCCTGTTGGGCGATAGGTTGCTCAGTCGTCGCTGTCACCTGAACATCGGTGCCTACAGCCTCAGCAGCAGGTCCTTCCAGCGCTTCCTGCATGTCCTCAGGCGATTCGTTTTCAAAAGTCACGGCCTGTTCTTCAGGTGTCGATAGCGCAGCTTCCTGCTCGCCAGATGGCGTACTGGCAACAGGCTGCGCTACGGCGGTCTGGCGCCGAACTGGCTTGATTTCCTTTTCAGGTAACAAAATGACCTGGCCTGCTGTCAGTTCGCCCGATTCCAATTGGTTCAGGCGCATCAGGAGCGGGTAGTAGTCGGTATCTCCGACAAATCGACGGGCAAGCGATTGAATGCTGTCATTCGTTTTGACTGTGTATTGCTGCAAGGTCGACGGGTCGATACCCAATGCCCTGAGTTTGTGCGAGGGGTCAGCATCAATCGTCAAGATCAGCATTCTCGCACGGCGATGATTCGGTACCAGGAAAAGAACCCGCCCCAACAACAACCTGGCCTTGGTGTAGTCCGCTGAGGTAAGCAACGCTTGCTCGGCCTGTTTCAGCGCCGAACGGACATCATCACCGCTCTCGGTCAGTGTCAGTATTCCGACCCGATCCAGTCCCAAGTAGGCGTCCTCGGGCTGGATTTTGAAATCAGCCTCGTGGATAACACCCACCTGCATCAGGCCACCATAAAGCGCCTCGTCCTTCTTGGCATTCATAACGCAGCCCTGCAGCAAAAACAGAGATGCTAACAGGCTGATTTTAAAACCAATTTTCATCACTTATTCCCTGTCTACAATCAGTGCTGTGATGTTGTCATTCGCGTGACGGGCCAACGCCATATTGATCAGGTTCGCGACCGCACGTTGCTTGTCTTCGCTGTAATACAGCGTTTTGCCAAGCTCCAGCTGCTCAATCATGTTGGATAGACCATCACTGCACATAAGAAACCGATCCCCGGTTTCGATATCGAGATACTTGAGTTCAACCGTCGTGTGCTGGTTGACGCCCAATGCGCGGGTTAACACATGACTGGCCGGATGCGAGCCCTCGGGAGTGCCTGCCGATATAACGCCCTGAGCGAGCAGGGCTTCATACTGGGTATGATCCCGCGTTATCAGCTCAAAGTTATTGCCGCGCATGCGGTACAGTCGCGAGTCTCCAGCCCAGAGCACCGCTCCCTGCTCTTGGTAAATCACCAGTGCAACGATGGTGGTGCCAATAACGTCATCCACATAAAAACTTTTGGACATGTCACAAAGCGCGGTATTGGCCTCGTCCAGCACTTGCTGGGCCTGCTTTAACAAGTCCGCAAACGTGTTGAACTTGATCGACTCAAGGCTTTCCAGGCTCTGGGTCACCAGGTGGCTGGCGATACTGCCTTCCTTGTGCCCCCCCATACCGTCAGCAACACACCAAACCCCACAGAGGTTAATGCACGCGAAACTGTCCTGGTTTTCGCTTCTTACAGTGCCAACGTCCGTCAGCCCGTGGCCATTCCATGCTGGTTTGGTCATGCTCGATCAGAATCCATTCCCGGTTATCAGTGCTTCGTAGTCTTGCGGCTCAGGTAAGCCCGCGAAGCTGCAAAAAGGCTTATCCATTTCCTTCAGCGACATTGCTGACCACCATAAGCTGCCGCCGGCATCATTGATCGTGAGTTCCAGCAACAAGGGCAGACGCCGTTGAACCAGTGCAGTACTGGTTGGCAGTTCCAAAGCGGAACCTGATGTCAGCGCGGATGTTTTTTGCTGAACCAGCAGTTTCAGATCATTGAGATTCAACTGCTGCTGCAAGGCCGCCATTCCCGACTGTTCCAATGCTTGCAACAAGGGCGTTGCTTCCTTGAATAGCCACTGGGTCTGTACTTTGCTTCCATCGAGGGCATGCATCAGGAACAGCGGAAAGTAGCGCCCGGCCGCATCCACGCTGGGCAGCATCACCCCCGTGACGACCTTTCCTGCCTGTTCAGGTGCCGGCAGGCAAAAACGCCATACCGGCGACACCAGGTAGGACTTGAGCCAAGGCACGTCACCCAATTTTTCCCGACTTTCAAAAATGACGCTGTTGCACCACTCGTACAGCTCTGCACTCAAGGCAGCGCTTACATTCACGTTGATAAAATCCCCGTGTGCAGGGAGCTTGCCGTAAATTCCAATTTCAAAACCGGACATCAGTTACACCTCAGCTGTCGCAACTCGGCCAATTGGAAGGGGTTGTAAACGCTCCCTGCCTTAACTTCCAAAGACACGCTATGACGCCCTTTCAACTGGAAGGTCAACTCATAGCGTTCCGTATCCAGACGCTTCACTTTTGCTCGATCAAACAACCTGAAAAGCGCCCACTCACCCTGCTCGGTAATCGACTCCTGGCCGTCAAGCGTCACGACAACCAGCCGTGCCAGGCTCTGACGGCTGGCAGCGCGATTTACTCCAGGCCAAACAAATCGCCGACCGGTAACCGGTCCATGGGCATAGCTCATCTGCTCGCCATCCAGAGAGAGGCTCATGCGCAAAATGGATTTATCCATCCGTACCGGTCGGATCTCAAACGACACAGATGGGCCTGAAGAACCGGTGCGGTAGAAGGTGTCGCGAATCAAGCGCCCTACTTCAAGGTGCCGCAACACGTCGTCGGAAAAGCCCAGGCTGATGCCCTGGCTATAGTTCCAACGCCAGGGACGACGCGAGGTATCCACGTGGTCAATCACCACATCGTTAAAGTACTGGTCGAGAATTCCACCAGGCCCGAAGTAAGCGGTCAGATCATCCAGTGTTGTTTCGCGCTGACTGCGTTTATTGAAGGGGTAACGCTGGTCCACCATATTCTTGCAATGGCGAACCACATCATTTTCCCAACGACGGCTCATGTATTGGCGCGCATCAGACGTGGTATGGCGCTTGGCGTTCTGTGACAGCGTGCTCATCAGACCCGCCAGGAACACCGGTTGCCTGGAGGCCTCTGCATCCATACCCCTGAGCACAGATGAAGATCCCATGGAGTCGGATGAGGCCTGGAACGCGGTACGCCCTCGATTCAAGGCACCGTCCATAGCTTTCATTTCAACGTAGAGTTCATCCAGCATCTTGAGGGTTTCCTCAATGGGGGCGGGATAATCACCATCGGCTTCCACGAGCGCATTCAAGTCGGCAAAATATTCAACCACAGGGTTCAACAGCCTTTGCTCACGGCTGGGGGCCCCGGTTACCGCATTGACAGCACCGGAAGCCACTTGCTCAGTCGGGTCCTCTTCCACCGGAATATCGGCTGGCAGGGACGCGAACGCTGGCGCTGACGTGTGGTAGGACACCGCCTTCAGCAAATCAACCAGCGGTGAGTCTTTGCCCGCCAACTCACGCAATACATCAAGCGTTTCGCGCGGGCTGTTCATGGCCGTAAAGCCAAGCTGATCCAGGTAGTTTCTCCAACTCTGTAGGTACTCATCCAGGTACATGCTCTCCAGCTGCTGCTCCAGCCTTTGCGCACTCAGGCCTGCAGACTCAAGACCGTATTCCTGACCCATTACCCACTCATCCGTCAAATAACGTCCAAGCAGTTCATTTCGCTGGTCGATGAAATACTTCTGGTACCCTTCGCGGGTGAAGAAGCCATCGATTTCATGTGTGATTGGTAATCCATTCCTGAACCGGAACATATAGACCGCTTCACTGCCGACCGCTTCCACCAGACGGAAGGGTTCAAGTTCAGCGTCACTCAAACCATTCTGTCTCAGTCTGAAGTAGAGGCGTCTAACCGGGGGTAATGCACTCAGCATTTGGCGCACACCCGCAACCAGCTCTGCATCGGGCTCGATGTCGGACTCTTCCGGCAAATATTCCAGCAAAGCCTGTAAGTGTGCCTCCAGCTGATCGCGATCACTCGCCCGGGTGCCCTGGGGCAGACTCTGCTCCCATTCACGCTGGAACCAGACACTCACAGACTCGGGTTCAAGATGCTGAGGAGAGGTCAGCATCAAGTACACTCGGAGGGTTTCATACAGGTAATCGGCATTGTTCTGTCGGTCATGCAAACGCTGTTCGACCTGAAGCAACAAACGCGGGAAAAGCGCTTTGTACAGTAACTGTTTATAGGCCGAGAGCGCTCCCTGGCCAATCTTGTCGCCTTGATAAAGCCCCAAATGGTGCCACCAAAGGGAAGTGTTCGCCTGCTGGTCGGCATAGCCGCCGGGCAACTGCCGTACCTGATCCAACGCGGACTCCGGAGCCAACACACTTTGATCGTAACGGCTGATCTCGCCGATGCTTGCTTCCGCCTCTTGAACCGCTGCGTTAGCCCGCTGTACAAAGCCCTGGGTTTCGACAAAACCGTAACTCCAGTAACCCGCCAGACCCAAAGCCGCCAGCAGCACTGAGGCATATCCCAGCATGTGTAACACCAGCATCCGCTTTTCATGCTTGATGTTGGTGCCCGCCAAACCGGCTTCGGTAAAAATCACCTTTTGGAACAGATGCCGCAGGAAGTAGCCTTTGCCTTTGCCGACTCTATGCCCCTGGACTTCGGCTCTTAGGCCAAAACGAGCGCCGAGCGCATTGACGATACGATCCAGAGTGGTGCCATCCTGAGTGCCACTGGTGAAGTACACACCCCGAAGCATCGGCTGGGTTTCAAAGCGCGTAGACTTGAAGACTTCCTGCAGAAAAGTAGAGATCGAGTTTTGCAACAAACCGAAGGCACGCGGAAACAGATAGATCTGGTTACGTCGCCCAAGATCATTCTCCATCTGCAAACGGTCCAGTTCACGTGACTGAACGCGGTCCTGCAAGGTACGAAACTCGGTCAAAAATGTCGGCACAACATCCTGGTCTTCGTCTTCTGAATACGGGAATGTAATGCCCCAAACCTGCTCCCGCTCTTCGCGATCAAGATCGTCGAAGTACTCGCTGAACCCTGGCAACAGGTCGCACTTTGTAAAGCTGATATAGACAGGGAAACGAATCTGGAATCGCTCCTGCAATTCCTGAATGCGTTGTTTGATCTGCCGAGCATGGGCGATCAATTCAGCTTCCTGAAGCTTCAGCAGGCTCTCGACCGGGAAACTGACAATGATGCCGTTGATTGGCTTTTGTTTACGATAGCGAGCCAACAGATCCAGGAAGCCACTCCACTCCGCTTCATCCTGTTCAGACTGGGCGTCACGGCTGGTATAGCGCCCAGCCGTATCCAGCAAAACAGCTTCGTCGGTGAACCACCAATCACAGTTTCGAGTGCCACCTACACCCTTGATCGAGGGGCCGACAGAATCCTGTAGCGGAAAGTGCAGATCCGAGTTCATCAAGGCTGTTGTTTTACCTGCGCCCGGCGGTCCAATCATTACGTACCAGGGCAACACATACAGATAGCTGCCACGGCCACCTTCACGTGTTTTGACTTTCTTCAGCATACCCAGAGCAGACTCAAACTTACCCTTGAGCTCTTCTATTTCGCCTTCTGCCGGGTTAACGCTTTCCTGTGACTGCCCAGCCATTTCAGCCGTCAGCTGTTCATTTTTTCGCTTGTTCTGAAAATAGGTTTTGGCTTTATACAGGAACGCCATACCGAACATACCGGCAATCATTCCGCCTCGGGTGACTGCAGATCCAAAAGGATCCTGACCACCGATCATGACCGCAGGCAACACAAACCAGATCAACAACGCAATGATGACCAGTGCCAACAATCCCAGCAGGCCTTTCATACGGGAAGCCATGGATGACAGGAAGCGCATCAGTTCCCCCCCCGGTCAGTTCGCCAGATCACATTGGAGAGCAATACAATCTCGACACGGCGATTCTGGGCTCTACCCTGGGCAGACTCATTGTCAGCGACAGGCACAGTATCGGCCTTGGCTTCAGCTTCAAAACGCTCCGGCTCACGGGTATAAGCCGCCAGGCGGTCAACCACTTCTTCAGCCCGAGCCAGCGAGAGGTGCCAATTTGAGGGGTATTTGAATGTGCTGATCGGCTGGCTGTCTGAATGACCTTCCACCAGCACCTTGCCCTCAACCTCATACAGAGCCTGCGCAATGCGTTTAAGCAAGGCTTCATGGGTTCCGATGATTTCAGCCTGGGCGGAACGGAAGAAAAGGTCGCCTCTCAGGATGATCCGGACCCTGTTGTCACGCTCTTCAACGGCAACCAGATTTTCATCGATTTCAGGTTTGAGGAAGATGCGCAGTTTTTGCAGCGCCGACAAATCAACCACTCTCTGGCGTTCAAATGAGGTGTTCACCTCAGCCGCCAGGTTGGCAGCCTGACGAAACACCGGCGTTGAAACCTGATTGAGCAGATACAACAGGGTAAAGAACAGTAGAGCCAGCAGTCCTGCTGTCACGGCGGTAAAAACCCAAAGAGGTATGAAGCGGCGCAAACGTCGATTGGCCATTGCCACGCCTTGCCAATGCGGAGACAGCTGGCGGATGGTTTCACCTCTTTGCGTACGAATGACACGATAGAGGCGTGTACGAATTTCCGCCAGTTTGCCCATGCGGTCGGCCTCGATGGCATAGCGGCCTTCAAAGCCCAATGTCAGACAGATGTACATCAACTCCAGCAGATCGACATTCGCACCGGGGTCCTTCTCCAAACGAGAAAGCATGATAAAGAAGTTCTCACCACCCCAGGTTTCATTGTGAAAAATGCTTAGCAGGCTCCGGGTTTGCCAATCGCTTTGCCCACCCCAGGGCGTGTTCAGCACGACTTCATCCAACACAGTGCAAAGCACATAACGCCCCATCATGATCGTTCTGACATCGACACCCGCTTGGCGGGCATTTTTCTCATACTGCTCAATCTCTTCGCTCATCTGCTGACGCAATAGGCCGGCACTGGGGTTGGAGTGCGATTTCTTGATAGTGGGGATAAGACTGAGCAGCTTGAAGGCCGCATTTTCCAGACGGTTAAACCCGCTCCCGACCTTGGTATCCCGGTCATCAAACAATGTTGACCATTGACCCTGCCCAGGATCCTGCGCTTCAGACACAGGATCGCCAAAGGCAGCCTGGCCTCCTGGCGTAGGAATAACGACGGTACGATCGCCACTGAAATCCATTTCCACTAATTCCATTTACCGCGTGTTATTTGATGGCCCAAAGTTCCAGCTGGATGCCAGGGAACTGGCTGCCTACATGCAAGGCAAGCCCTCTTGACTCACATATCTGCCGCCATAGATCACCTTGAGTCGACAGCTCAAAGTAAACAGCGCCGTTGTAGTAGGGAATCTGACGCGGAGCCACTGGTAGTGGCTCCAAACGCACCCCAGGCAGCTGTCTGTTGACCAGGCTGGTGATCTGCTCAAGGGGCCCGATTTTTGCCTGACTCGGCAGCAGGGTTCTCAGGTCCTCACGCGGCATTTCCGCTCGAACACAAAGAACAAACAGGGATTCCGCTTCGGTTTCCGGAATGTATCCAACCCGGATACCGTAACCCTTGTCCTCCAGGCTTATCTGAATCGCATTCTGATCCAGCATCGTGCCCAGAGGCTTTTGCAGCACCGCTTCGAATGCTTCAAATGTCGCCTGCAAATTCCCATGTTCGTACACAGGTCGTTCGCTCAGCCGCTTGTTCTCAGACGTAAACGTCGCTAACTCACTGGCATACTGGATCAGGCTTCGATAGAGCTCCACCGGATGCAACTGGTCCGATTTGGAAAAATGCGCCAGCAGAGACTCCTGCCGATTCAACAGCTGCAACAAAAGGAAATCTGCGATTTCTGCAGCGCCACCACCCGAAGCGGACTGCAGCCGATCAGCCAGGGCCACAATGCGCATTTGAGTCAGGCCATGTACTTCGTTCAGAACGCGCTTGATCAGGACTGAGGTCATGGCATTGAGCGTTGGCGCCACGTGGTTTTCATCAAGCTCAATCGCCTGATTCTTCACAGACCTGACGCGAGCAACCGGAATGCCCGTGAACTGGTGATGATAATCGCGCGTCGGCAGAAGCGCTGTTCGCTTACCTGCGACTTCGATGTCAGCCAGCGTACTGGAGCCAGCGACCACATCAGGCACTTCCAGACTGGAAATGCGAAAACGCGCATTGGTGTCTGCCTGCACCTGGCGGTCGATATCTTTGGTGCCCGCCCGCCATATGGGGATTGCCAGATATACCAGGCCGCCCTCATCCTCAACCGTCAACTCCAACGGCTCGGGCACCTCATCTTCGGCAGGAATACACACTAAACCGCCATCAGGCATAATGGCACGGCACTTTTTGATCACGACCTTGCCAAGACGTAACGCCGAATCATCAAATTCCAGTTCGCTCACACCCCAGCCATGAGAGTGGAGCTGAGCCTGGGACTCACTGATCACATGCTCGAGATAACGATCCTGTTGCTGGAAATGCTGTGGCCGGATGAACATCCCTTCAAGCCAGGCTACCTTGCGATGCCAACTCATAATCCCTTACTCGCTCTCAACCAGTTCTATTTCAGCATTCTCGACAGCCACATCAATTCGCATGGCTCTTTGTGATGAAATGATGCGACTCAAAAATCCCCGTGAATCCCTCACCTGCACCGAGTCGCGCCAAACAGCCTCATCGATATCCCGAAACGCCGCCAGAATACCGACATACCGAGCTCTGGGGTTTAAATCAGACTCGATTTCTTCTTTTTCACCCGGCAACAGGATTAAATACTTCTCTTCCAGTAGTCCTTCTGGTTTGTCAGACCCCTGATATAAAGAGAAAAAATCCTTGCGCTCGAAATCATGGATTGACTCAAACTGATAAATACGAACTTCCAGCGGGGATGCCTGCCCATTGTCATCAGGATTTATATTCTGCGCAGCCGCGATATTCATATTCAGTTTAATCGGCTTATTCTTATCCACGAGTACTTCTTCAATCCCATCCAACGGATTAAGAATACGCTCGATAGGATTTGTCCCGGAGCACGCCGAAAGCTGAAGGGCAAGCAGAACTAATCCACAAAAACAAAAGAACGCCTTCATTTCAGCGCCCTTAGTCGTTCTTCATATGCCTTGCCAAATTCATTAGCAAACAGGCTTTGAAAATCATCTTTCATGAGAGAACATATCTCGTCATAAAAGTCCTGATATTCTTTCCAATAATCAACTTGCTGACGCCCCAGCAAACCCTTGGATTTATATCTCGGACGTCGGGAGAAGCTGTCCTCAAGGCGAGCAGGCTCAAACCTGGACAGCAAATGTTCAAACGCAGACTGAATACCAGACATCATGGCCAACTGGTGCGCCTGGATATCGCGAAACCCTTCTTCCGCAGCAGCAGAGGCAGGCAGATAGGCAGCGGACCCCGACATCATCATGATTTTCAGCGCTTCAACACCCGTAGGCGCAAACTTCAACGGATTGTTTTCCACTGGTCGGATCATGGTCTGCTGCAGCCTGAATTCGCTTTTAACCAGGCTTCTTGTAGCCAGGGCTTCAACGATTCCCTGTACGAGCAAGCGCAGCAACTCACCCAAATCACGGGCCAACTCATCTGAGCCCTTTTCGCTTTGAACCAGCGCACCAGAAATACCGGCGGCTTCAAGCAGGATTTCAAAGTCTCGACCTGGAGTTTGGTTTTCGGAAGTGAGCGGGACATTTGCAGCCTCAGGCGCAGCAGGCGCAGCAGGCGCAGCAGGCGCAGCAGGCGCAGCAGGCGCAGCAGGCGCAGCCAGGGTATCCCTTAAGTGATCTGCTGCAAGGAAAGTTTCAGCATGCGACGGCACGAGCACTTCTGGCTCTTTGGTTTGCTCAACAGTCTGCAGGGGGGTAACTACAGCAGGACCATCAGAGCCCTCCAATCCATCAAGCCAATTCTCAGGGATTACACCCTGATCACTGCACGGCTGTGCGACAGCAGGTTCACGTACCGGAGCATCCGCGGAAACAATGGACGGTATACGGATATTTTCTTTCTCGGGCGAAATGCTCTTGGCACTTCTAAATTCTTGTACAGGAGCAGGAGACACCTCGGTGTCCTGCCCAAGAATTTGGGCAAAATCGGGGGTTTCTCCAGTCAAGGCATCCGCTGACAGCAAGTCATCAAAAGACCGACCTATCGGCTCGTCTGCGGCAACTTCAGACAATTCGATCTTGATATCAAAGTTACCAATCGTAAAAAGGTCGCCTTGTTTTAAAACAATACTTGAGCCACGCCCAATGGGCTGATCAGCACCATTCAAATAAACACCGTTGGTGCTTATATCCGTTAAATGGAACTCGTTGTTCTTTCGATGAATAACACAGTGTTTATTCGAGATATGCAATTCGGGATCGGGTAGCACCCAAGAATTATCAGAGCCTCTGCCTATGGAAAATACATCCATATCTACCGGCACGTTCGTGTTCGCAGGGCTTAAATGTTGCCCATTGACGACTATTAAATTCAGATCCATTGAATTAAGCCCTGGCTACCCAGTTGAAAATCGGGGCACATGTTAATTCACTAAAACTTTATTTTAAAGAGAAATAGACCTAAGTATTAGATAAATATATGTATCCAAATTACACCAAACTATATAAAACGTCTCTTCGGCGCAACAAATTAATCATTCGTTAATATTTCACACACCTGAAAAATAACGCATATATAAGACAGAAAATTAAAATATAGAAAAATCAGAAATACGCACTCTATTAAATAGAGCCTTCTCTTAGATCTATTCAAACACATACTTTAAAGAACGCTCGCCCTCTCTTCGATTCCAGCACAAGACCCAGCCAGGCAAGCGCCACTGCAGCATAGCTTTTCAGAATCCAGCGCCTTTAAGATCAACGAGTTTGCTACTATTAGCGCTCTCAATTAAGAATTATCCCAACTTACCGACAGGGCAGTGTCGATGCAGCAATTCAGTCCCCGCGCGCTTGAGTACTTGAACGCAGTTGAACGCTTCGGAACTATCCGCAAGGCAGCGGCACGGCTCAATGTGGATCCATCGGCGGTCAGTCGCCAGCTATCCCAGCTGGAAGATACCGTGGGTATGCCAGTGTGGGACCGCATGAACGCCAGCAGCCCGATAACTCCGGCAGGTGCTGAACTGCTGCGTTACTACAAGAAAATGAAAGCCAGCGAAGCAGCAACGCTTTCACGCCTGCATGACCTGATTGGATTGAGGACCGGTGAGGTACGCATTGCCGTCGGTGAAGGTTTTATCAGCGACCTGATCTCGTCATCACTGCAGAGCTTCCTCACGGCCTACACCGGCATCCAAATCGGCGTTGAAATTGCCGGTGCCAAAGATGCTGTGCAAATGCTGGAAGACGATCAGATCGACTTTGCCATTGCCTATGCCCCCGTGCGTAACCCAAAGCTGCATTGTCTGATTGAGAAACATCACCCGCTGGATTTAATCACTCCATCCGGGCACCCGCTTGCCAAAGCCACTGAACCGCTTTCGTTCAGTGAAATAGCCGATACGCCTCTTGCACTTATCGACAGCTCTACCGGGATGGGCCGACTGGTCAGCTTTGTCGAAGAGGTCAGCCATATACGCCTGGAACCCCGCCTGCGAACCAACTCCGTAGCCGTGTTAAAAAATTTCGTCAGCTCCGGAATGGGCATTACCTTCATGCCCAAGCTGACGGTGCTAGACGAGATTCGCTCCGGCAAAATCAGCGTGGTTCCCATGGCACACTCAGCACTCTCTCAAGCCCGTATTCGCGTTCTGTGCGTTGAAGGACGGGAGCTCACCCTGGCCGCTCAGGCCTTTCTTGATCACTTGAAACAGTCGATGTCGTTTTTGATGGCCGACGCCGACGAAATTCAGTGTTGATTTAAAAGCAACAGTATCAGTATTGCGATGTCAACATCGCAATCGATATGGTTGCTGCGTCTTCTCGACAATCGAATAAGGATGATAACGATATGAAAACATTTCGCTTTATGAAGAAGCTGGCCATGGGTGTCAGCATGGCAGCGTTTGCCGGAGCCCTGCAGGCTCAGACGATTAACCTGAGCTACAACGGCGCACCGGACGCCGAGAAAAACGCTGTGCACCTGTTTGCAACCAACCTGCAGCGTCTGGTGGACGAGAAGACAAATGGCGAAGTGACTCTCAAGCTTTACCCGAACAGCATGCTGGGTGAAGAACAGGAACGCATGGAGCAGGTCATTAATACCCCCAGCCTGAACATTGCATCCTTTGGCGGTATCTCCCCCCTGTTCCCGGAGATTTTCGTCAGCTCCATCCCGTTCATGTTCGATGACTTCGATACTGCCCGTGCTTTCTTTGATCAGGGCGAATACTGGAAAGCCGCTCGCAAGGCTTTTTATGAAAGAACCGGCGCTCATCTGATGGCAGTCGTTGAGGAAGGTGGCTTCCTGGCCTTCACCAACAGCAAAAAACAGATTCGTACCCCTGCCGATTTTGAAGGCCTGCGTTTCCGTGCCATGGACAAGAGCCAGGTTGCTCTGTACGAAGCTTTCGGAGCTTCCGGCACTCCAATCCCCTGGACTGAAGTTTACCTGGCACTGCGTACCGGTGTAGCGGATGGTCAGATGAACCCGCCGATGTACATCATTCTGGGCAGTCTGCACGAAGTACAGAAGCACCTGACCCTGGCTAACATCCAGTACTCTGACCAGTTCCTGGTGGCAAATGATGAACTGCTGTCCAGCCTGAGCGAAGAACACCGCAAGGCACTGGAAGAAGCGGCTGTTGAAGCCAACGCCATCAACCGTGACGCGGTACAGAATCAGGTTGAAACCCGTATCCAGTTCCTGGCCGATAACGGCATGGAAGTGTACCGTCCTACCGCTGAAGAGCTGCAGAAGTTCAAGGAAGCCGGTCAGCCGTCTTACCTGAAATGGCTGGAAGAGCAGTCCATCGATCAAGAATGGATTGATATGGCCATGCGTGACGTAGAAGCACTGAAGTAATCGTACAAACCAGGGTGCTCGTCCGAGCACCCTTGTGAGGCTCACCATGAATATTTCTCGAATTCGGTCAGGCCTGGTATCGGGTCTGCTGACCATTTCGACTCTTTTGCTGTGCGGAAATGTCGTCGTTCTTTTGTACGGAGTGTTTACCCGCTACCTGGTGAATCACTCGCCCTTCTGGATGGATGAACTATCCCGCTACCTGATTATCGGCAGCGTCATGTTGGTCGCAGGCGTTGTCTATCTGAAAGATGATCACATGCGCGTGACTGTTTTGCAGGGCATGTTGAAGGGCAAGTTAAGCAAGGCTTTACAGCTCTATCACTGGTTCATCATTACCGGGCTGAGCAGCTACGTTTGTTACAGCAGCGCCATGTATGCCCTGTCTGTTTCCAAATTCACCACCATGGGACTCGGCATCAGCAAAAGCGTCCCGTTGATGGCGATTCCTGTTGGTTTTGGTTTGCTTGCTTTGGTCTCTCTTTTAATGGGGCCGTTTTACCACGATAAATATAAAGACTCGGAGCAACCCTCATGTTAATTGCCATTTTGGCCAGCTTTGTTATTAATGTGCTCCTTGGGCTGCCATTATTTATTTGCCTGATGGTTGCTGCTGTTGTCGGCTTTTTCTTTGTGGATCTGGGCATGCTGAGTCGCATGCTGCCGCAGCAGATTTTCAGTGGCATCGATGTATTCTCACTCATGGCCATTCCGCTGTTTATCCTGGCGGGTAACCTGATGAATGGTGCAGGCCTGACCCAGCAGCTGATCCGCTTGGCCAACTCCATGGTCGGCCACCTGCGTGGTGGTCTAGGCTACGTAAACGTCGTTTCCAGCGTATTTTTTGCCGGTGTTAACGGCTCTGCCGTGGCGGATACTTCAGCACTGGGCTCACTGCTGGTTCCCGCCATGAAGAAAGAAGGCTATGCCCCGAGCTACGCCGCTGGTTTGACCGCAGGCAGCTCGCTGATCGGCCCGATTATTCCACCCAGCATCTTCATGATTCTGTACGCCTCGCTGACCAATACATCTGTCGGCGACCTGTTTCTGGGCGGCGTCATTCCAGGCCTGGTATTGGGTCTGGCCTTCATGCTGATGAACTGGCTCTATGCGCGCAAGGCCAATATCGAAGCCCAACACGACCGCCCCACGATCAAGAACGTGCTGATGTCATTTGTTAAAGCTTCTCCGGCCCTGATCGCCCCGTTCATCATTGTGGCCGGTATCGTATTCGGTTTTGTAACCCCGACCGAGTCTGGTGCCCTGATTGTGGCCTACGCCTTGGCCATCGGGTTTATCAGCCGCAACCTGACCCTGAAATCCGCCTGGAAAGCGCTGACTGAGACTACACTGCTCTCCAGTGCCATCTTCCTGATCATCGCCGCCTCCGCTGTTGTAAGCTGGTTGCTGGCCTATGCGCAGGTGCCTGAACACTTTGCCGCTATCCTGCAGCCTTTCGCGGATAACCCGGTCATCATTTTGTTGCTGCTCAGTCTGATTACCTTTGGTGTGGGCATGCTGATGGAAGAAGTGTCATCACTGATGCTTTTGACCCCTGTATTTCTGCCGGTGGCATTGCATGCCGGTATCGACCCCGTACACCTGGGCATTGTCATTACGATGAATATCACCATCGCATTGATCACCCCCCCCATGGGCGCCTGTGTGTTTGTTGCAGCAGCCGTCAGTAAGCTGGATATAACAGTGATGTTCAAAGCGATCTGGCCATTTGTGCTGGTTGCGATTGCCGTGCTGCTGACCGTTATTTTCTTCCCGTCGTTGACGTTATTTATTCCGAGCCTGTTTCACTAAGCCATGAACGATTTTTACAATGAAGTAATACCTGAGCAGGCGATGCCTGATTGGAAAACCTATCAGACGACGCCCATTATCGAGTGTAAGGATGCACTGGTACCGCTGAGTGTTTCCAAAAAAATCGCCGTGTACCCGGCTTATTACAAGATGAACGTGGCCAACTCCATCCCGGAGTGTCACGTCCGTTCGCAGGTGTTTGAACGTCTACTTCACGCAGCCAGTCTCTTACCTGAGGGTATCCAGCTGGTCGTGCTGGACGGCTGGCGCCCCTTCTCGGTTCAGCAGTACCTGTTCGATACGCTGGTGAACCTGATTCGGCACGCCAATGAAGATATGAACCCTGAACAGGTCGAGTTGGAGGCACGCAACCTGGTGTCACCGCCTAGCACCGACCCCAGCGCCCCCAGCCCGCACCTGACGGGAGGCTCTGTGGATGTCACCCTGGCTGATCATGACGGTCGCTTCCTGGATATGGGCACCCTGTTCGACGAAGCCAACCCGCTCTCCTGGACCTGTGCGCTGGAGCAGAAGCAATGTGACGCTGAAGAGTTGCAGGCGAGGGATAACCGACGTTTGCTGTTCAACGTGATGCGTCAGGCCGGGTTTACCAACCTGCCAAGCGAATGGTGGCATTACGATTTTGGCAACCAGCTTTGGGCCTACAACTCGGGTGCGGATAACGCCATTTACGGTGCGACCAGCTTGCCCGGCATCGAGAAGCTGTGGCAAAAACAGCTCAAAAGCCATCCACAGCCGATTTGATCTCAAGTACCGGACACAAAAAATGCCGCGCTCTTTCCAAGACGCGGCATTTTTTTGGTTCTAAGCAGCCTTAGATCAGCACATCATCGGTGCCGGAGGTACCACCAGAGAGGACAATCTCGACGTGCTCTTCAGACTGCGCAAAGGCTTCCACAATCTCACCACGCGCCATGCCTGAGGCCAGTTTGCCCAACCAGTGCCCCTTGCCCTGAGAGTCACTTGGACGATCCAGCGTGTTGTTATACAGCGCTTCGATGAAGTCATTGTCGGACTGGTTTTCACCATAGAGTTCGACAAACTCCTCGGACTCCATAAAGAACTCAACAATGTCATCAAAGTCGGTGTCAGAGCTGGCCAGTTTGCCCATCCAAAAGCCCAGGCCGTCATCATCAGGCGAGCGCTGGAACATGGCATTGTAGAGTAGAACCAGCTCATCCTCGTCGCTGAGGCCATCGCTGTCTGAGTCCAGCTCTTCCAGATCGTCACTGACATCATCCGACTCATCACTTGAATCGTCGTCTGAATCGTCGTCTGAATCGTCGTCTGAATCGTCGTCTGAATCGTCGTCTGAATCGTCGTCTGAATCGTCGTCTGAATCGTCGTCTGAATCGTCGTCTAGAGCATCTTCAGCTTCTTCCGCCTCCGCAAGCTCATCGCCAAACTCGTCTTCGATATCATCCGTATGCTCGTCGGACTCAGAGAACTCCATCAGGACTTGATGACGCAGCGTGCCCTCTTCCATCACTTTAAGCCAGTAAGCCATACCCGCTTCATCCGGCTCACGCTTGAGCACGTTTTCGTACAACAGCGTAATAAATTCTTCGTTGCTTAAGTTCTCACCGTACTTTTCAATGAACTCTTCCGACTGCATGAATTCAAGGGCTACATCTTCAAACGTCACTTCACCCTTGGCCAGTTTGGACGCCCAATGGCCCACACCCTTCATATCCGACTCACGATCAAAGGTCGCGTGATAGAGCCGTACCAAACTGGAAAAAAACTTGCCGTTCGCCATGACACACCTTCATTAAGCAAGAGTTGAATGTCCTTTACACCAGGCTTGGAAATTTCCGGGGGTAAAATTGCAAGCCTCTCAGCACAGACTGCACCCTGCCAACTTAACCCGGGCTGAGTGTTTGTAAGACCTTCCGTTATCCCTGCTTCAACTACACTATAGTCAACACAACAAGAATGAGATAACCCTGATGACGTCCCAGCTGCGCATTGCATTTGTCAGTCAGAACAATGCTGTTCGTGCCCCCTTGGCGGTCGCTATTGCCCATCACATCAGTCCTGACTTTTCAGCCACCAGCGCTGGATTGACACCTGCCGAAATCCCGGATCATGTACGGGTACTGATTCGAAAACTTGATGGTGACCCCGCATCGGCACTCGAACCTGTCGATGGGCTTTCCGAAAGCAGTATCGATCTGGTCATCATGCTGTGCAGTGAAGAGGAGCATTCAGCCTGGATGACCAACGGGCTGAAACAGCGCCTGCCCGCCGTGCAGCACGCCGTTTGGCACCTGTCGGAACCCACCAGCCAGTCCGAACTGAGCCACCTTGAGATTGAACTGGCCGAGCGTATTCGTTTACTGCTTTTAGCCAAGCATGTGATCTGACGCAGACACAAAGCCCAGGTGAACAGGGATGTTAGGTATTCAGAAAGGGGGCAGGTATTGTTAGCATGTAACGACTGCCCCATATGTACTGTAAACGCCTCAGCCACACACGGCTGGTAAATATCTGGACTGTTTTACGGACCTGCCACCACTCGGGTCTTCACGGCTGAAATTAATGCAATTTAAAGACCTGAAAACTGCTTTTTCACTCGCGGCCCAGCTGCTGGAGTCAAACAACTACCATGACCTCACCCGGGATCTGATCGCACGTCTGAAGACCTTTGCCGGGGTGGATGAGGTTTTTTCCTACGAAATTCTGGCGCGAAAGGATAAAAAGCCTGGAGAGCCTGACCTGCTGGTTAGACGCTTTCCCATGTCGCTCGACGAAAATTACATCGACGATAACAATGACATCATCCGAGCAATAGCCTTCGAAGGGCAAGAAGGTGTCAGCGTCACCGAGTTTGGTGGCGCCCCATATATCGTGATTTACATCTGGAAGGACACCACGCCCGAGCGCCTCGTGCTGATCAAAGGCCAGGTAAGCCCCTATGATGCCGAGCTGATCAATGGCATGGCACTGATCTATGAGCGCCAGGTCAGACTCTTTGATACCAAAGAGCGTGACCCTCTGACACTGCTGAATAACCGCCAAACCTTGCCGATCACGTTGAACCAGGTAATGGACTTCTACCGCGGTCGAGAGCAGGACACATTCAGATCCTGGGTCGCCGTACTGGACATTGATCACTTTAAACAGATTAACGACACCTATGGTCATCTCTATGGTGATGAGGTACTGATTCACTTTGCCAACCTGATGAAGCGCGAGTTCCGCTACTCCGATTTTCTGTTCCGCTATGGTGGCGAAGAGTTTCTGGTCATCATTAACCGGACGGACACTGTCGGTGTCGAGAATGCGCTGGAACGTTTCCGCCAGTGTGTCGAGCAATATGACTTCCCGTCCGGCCATATAACAGTCAGCATTGGCTGCACCCCGATTTCTCCGGATCAGCCAATCAGCAACATTATCGAAATCGCCGACGAAGCGCTGTATACCTCAAAAACCTCGGGTCGCAACTGCGTGACGTTGCAAACTGAAAGCAATAAAAGCATGCAGCACGACAGCGACGTCGAACTGTTTTAACCTGACCCACGGACGTAAAGCATGGCTCCCAGTATTCTTATCACAGGTTGCTCCAGCGGCATTGGGCACTACTGTGCTCTTGCGCTGCGTGCCGAGGGCTACCAGGTATTGGCCACCGCACGTAAAGCAGAAGATGTGGCACAGCTGAAGGCTCTAGGCCTTGAAGCCACTGAACTGGATCTGGATAACTCGGTTTCCATTAACGCGGCTGTTGAATGGGCGCTGAGCTGTACCGGAGGCACGCTCGACGCACTATTCAATAATGGCGCTTACGGACAACCCGGCGCTGTGGAAGACCTGAGCCGTGATGTGCTAAGAGCTCAGTTCGAAACCAACCTGTTTGGCTGGGTTGAGCTGACTAACCTGATTATCCCGGTGATGCGTCGCCAGGGGTATGGCCGGATCATTATGAACTCCTCGGTGCTGGGACTGGCCGCCATGAAGTACCGCGGCGCCTACAATGCCTCGAAGTTTGCGCTTGAAGGCCTGACCGACACCTACCGCCAGGAACTGTCCGGCAGTGGTATCGAAATGTTACTGATTGAACCCGGCCCCATCACCAGCGCCTTTCGACAGCACGCACTGGAAGCCTTCAAGCGCAATATTGATTACTCCAACAGTGCACATGCTGATATTTACGCCGGAGTGCTGAAACGCCTTGAAAGCAGTGGCGAAGAGGGGTCGGCTTTTACCCTGGGCCCCGAAGCAGTCTACAAGGCCCTCAAAGGCGCTTTGGAAAGCAAACGCCCCAAGGCACGCTATTACGTTACAACCCCAACCTATTTACTGGGCTTCTTGCGCCGTATTCTGCCAACTCGCTGGCTAGACAGAATTTTGATTAACGCGGCTGACGACGAGAATAAATAACACCCGCCATCGTATCTGTCTCACATTTGAGCCATGACAATAAATGGTTTTTTACCACCTGGACAGATCCAATCGCTGATCTCTCACGTAACGAGAAATCCTATAATAGACACACGCCCTCACCTCTTGAGGCCACCCCTCACCCGTGGCCTACATGCAGCTAATCAGGATTTATCCATGTTTTCCAATAAAGCGCTTAAGCAGGAATTGGCCAGTTGCCGTCAGCAACTATCTGAAGCTGCCCAAGTCAGCGCAGCTGTCAGAGGCACCATGGCGATCATTGAGTTCACTCCCCAGGGAGAGATTCTGACCGCCAATGAAAATTTTCAAACGACGACCGGATATTCAGAAGCAGAGCTGATCGGGCAACACCACAGCCTTCTGTGTACCCCCGAAACCACTCGTTCATCAGAGTACCAAAGCTTCTGGCGCAAATTGGCCCAAGGCCAAAGCATGACTGGATGCTTCCAGCGTGTGCATAAAAGTGGCCGGGCTATATGGCTGTCCGCCAGTTACATCCCGGTAAAGGATCAGGCGAATGGTGGCAAAGTCTCTAAGGTGGTAAAGCTGGCACGGGA
The DNA here is from genome assembly GCA_048264005.1 of Marinobacterium sp. Lineage (GTDB taxonomy): Bacteria > Pseudomonadota > Gammaproteobacteria > Pseudomonadales > Balneatricaceae > Marinobacterium. Next base: position 88,001 of record JBLXDP010000009.1, on the reverse strand, counting down.
TATCACTGAAAGTGTGGAGTCAGAGCAGGTTCACAAAAGCGTGATTGATGCTATCGATCGTTCCATGGCAACTATCGAGTTCGATCTTCAGGGCCACATCATCCGCGCGAACGACAACTTTCTTGCCGCCTCCGGATACCGGCTAAATGAAATTCAGGGCCAGCACCACCGCATTTTCTGTCCCAGCGACTATGCCAACAGCACCGAGTACGAGCACTTTTGGGCGCGCCTCAATCGTGGTGAATACATAGCTGATCGTTTCCAGAGGGTGACCAAGTCTGGTCAGGACCTTTGGCTGCGCGCCACCTATAACCCGCTCTACAACGTGGCGGGTGAACTGTATGGCGTTTTGAAAATCGCCAGCAATATCACGGAAAACGAAACACGCCGCCGCGCCGAATCAGAGGCCGCACAACTGGCCTATGAGACTGCGCTGGATACAGATAAAAGCGCGATTTCCGGCGAACAATCGGTCGAGCAGACGATTACCATGGTTCGCCGTATAGAGACTCGGTTGGGCAGCGTTACCGAGCAGGTATCGGCGCTGAACCACCAGTCCGACGAAATCGCCCGTATTGTGAGCGTTATCCGCGAGGTTGCCGATCAAACCAACCTGCTGGCACTCAACGCAGCGATTGAAGCGGCGCGTGCGGGTGAGCAGGGACGGGGCTTTGCAGTCGTAGCCGATGAAGTACGCAACCTGGCGCGCCGTACCGGTGAAGCGACCGAACAAATCAACAAGGTGGTTGAGCAGAACCGATGCATGGCCGAACAGGCGGTTGAAGAAACACGCGAAAGCCAACGTCTGGTGGAAGAAGGCGTTTCCATGGCCAACAACACCGGCGATATCATGCGCGAGATTCGTATCGAGGCCCAGGGTGTGGTCGATGCCATCGGACAATTCAAACAGCAGGTGAGCTCCGAATAAACGCCCTCTATTGTGACGCCCTCTGGGTTCAGGCTACCCTTACCTAGTCTGAATCCAGAATCGGAATCAAGTTAATGCTAAGGAACCTGCTCTTGTCACCGGCCTACTGGTGGCTGCTTTTGATTGGCGTTATCTGCGCTGAGGGCGTTGCGCTCTATTATCAATACGTGCTGGACTTCGGTCCTTGCGTTCTCTGTATTCACATACGCCTTTGGCTTTTCGCCCTGGCCGTAATAGCCGTTGTCGCATTACTTGGGTTCAGGTTTCGATTTATCCAAAGCCTCTGCCACCCTCTGGCTTTACTGACCGCCATCGGCTTTGCCGAGAGAAGCTGGCGCGTGCTGGCGGTAGAAAGGCTCTGGATCGAAAGCAGTTGCACACTGGAATCGGGTCTACCGACCTGGTTTACCCCCGACCAATGGTGGCCCTGGATGTTTGAAATCTGGGAAGCCTGCGGCTATACGCCCATGGTGGGACCTTTCAGCATGGCGGAATGGCTGTTTGGCGCCAGCATTCCTTTTGTACTGCTTACTCTCATGGCAACCGGTCGACACTTTGTCACGCCTCCTGCATCAAACTGACACAGTACTGCAATAGATGGCGCTTAATAATAGTCCTGACCATTAAGAGGATTAAATTATGAGCGCCATTCATTTGACTGCACAGCTGAGACAACTGCTGGACCGTGGCTACTCCATCGATGACGTACGTAATCTGGTAGCGGTTCCCCATGAGGTACTGGAGCAGGCTATACGCGAACACCGCCTACAGGAGCATAGCCGCCGCCATGACCGCTTGCTGCAAGGGCAAGCCGACTTCGCCATGCGCCTGGGCAAAAGCAACTGAACTCAACCCCTGGCACCAAAGCAGGTCCAACTACACGGATACTTTGACCCTGTACAAAACTCGACCATAGCGCTATTTACATGGCACTACAGGCGATCCTAAACTCGCCGATACGAGTATAATGGGTGAAAAACCTTAGTAATAAAGGAAACCTGCAATGAAAAAAACTCTGCTGATCGCAGCCGCTACGCTGATGCTGTCTCCGGTTGCCATGGCTGAACGCTCCGGCGAAGAAGTCTACAACACCAAATGTTCCGTTTGTCACGCAGCCGGTATTGCCAACGCACCCAAGTTTGGTGACGCGGCTGCCTGGGCTCCTCGCGCCGAGAAAGGCGTTGACGCTCTGCTGGCGACTGCTATTTCCGGCATCAACGCCATGCCGCCTAAAGGCACCTGCATGGACTGCTCAGACACTGAGCTGAAGTCTGCCATCGAGTACATGCTGGACCACGCCAAGTAAGCTCGAAACGACTTGCATAAAAAAACCGCCTCTTGGGCGGTTTTTTTGTCTTGGCTGTTCGTGTCTTATCCTCAGAACAGGCTCGTCGGGTCGATCGCTTCCCCTTCGGTATCACCATCTTCTCTGGACTGAAGCTTTTCCAGTGCTTCCTGGGCATCGCCCTTTTGAATCACGATCTCAACACGGCGGTTGCGTGCACGTAATTGAGGCGAAGTATTGGGCGCCAGTGCTTTAGTATCCGCATAACCGGTAATACTGAAGCGGGACTGATCAATACGCCGATCAGCAAAGAGTTCATGCGCGACGGCCAGCGCACGCGCTGAAGACAGATCCCAGTTGGACTCAAAACGCCCACCATTGTAGGGCACATTATCGGTATGCCCTTCGATCGCAACCTTGCCACCAATCTGCAGCAACAGGTCACGAATCTTGGCGATCACCGGAATGTAAGCAAACTTAAGCTCGGCAGAACCAGAGTCGAAAGAACCACGCTCTTTAACACGGATAATAATGCGTGTGCCGTCGGTCTCGACTTCGATACTGCCCTCTCCGATCTCTTTAGCCAGTGCTTGCGCGACCGCTACGGCTTCCTGCTTCGCCTGCTCTTCTTGCTGGCGCTGCAGCTCCTGAAGCCCCTGCATCTTATCCTGTATCTGCGACTCGCCTTCCTTGGAGCGCACATCCAGGCTGTTCATATCATTGTTGATCGTCATCTGACGCACTTCATTCAAAGGCGTCGGCTCAGGACGACCGGGGCTGAACTCCTGTGCGATGATGGAGGTACCTTTGGGGATATCCTCAACCTTGATTTGCGCCTGAACACCAAAAGCTTCCCGCATGGAACCTGCCAGCTGCTTGAACTTGAGCACATCCATTTCGGAGAAGGACAGCAGCAGTACGAAGAAGCACATCAACAGAGACATCAAGTCGGCGAAGGTCGCCATCCACAAAGGCGACCCCGCAGGCGGGCATTTACATTTCTGCTCTTCGTTGTCGTCACTCATGGCCGACTCCCTCAGCTTTCAGCAACGGCACGTTTGCCCTCAGGCAGATAGTTGCGCAGCATCTGGTCAATAACACGCGGGTTTTGCCCTGCCTGAATGGCGAGCAAGCCATCGATGATCAGCGCCTGATTAAGCGCCTCTTCATCACGGCGTACTTCCAGCTTGTCAGCGACAGGTAGCGCAAACATGTTGGCGATCATGGCGCCATACAGTGTGGTCAACAGTGCCACCGCCATCGCAGGGCCAATGGATTTGGGGTCAGACATGTTCGACAGCATCTGAACCAGACCCACCAGGGTACCAATCATGCCCATCGCTGGCGCCACATCACCCATGGCACGGAACACTTTGGTGCCGAAATCGTGACGGTCGTAAGTCAGGGTCGCTTCCTTCTTGAGCAACTGTTTGACCACATCTGGGTCATGACCATCAACCAGTAATTGAATACCGCGTTGCATGAAGTTGGACGAGACTTCCTTCTCTTCCAGTGACAGCAGGCCACCTTTACGAGCGGCATCAGCCAGATCAACGGTTTCGGCAATGATGTCTTCCGGGTTCACCGACTTGAACATGAAAGCCTTGGCCATCACCTTGCCGGCCCCCAGGAACTGCCCCAGGGTAAACTTCATCAGTACAACCAGCAGCGTGCCGCCGATGACGATCAACATGGAAGGCGGGTTTACAAAGATACCAATGTCACCGCCCAGGACCATCGCTGCTACGATGATACCGAACGACCCAATTAAACCAACGAGGGTAGCCAGATCCACAGATCGCTCCTGATAAGTATTAGACCCGATACAAAGGCAAGACTGCTCACTTTGCCACCGATGATGATACCAGAATTAAACGTGTGTTCATCCTATGGCGCCGCTTTTTGAGGCGGTCGGATTGACCGTTATCCTAGTGTTGGTTAACGTGAGCGCCCTACTCAAGAAGGCAGATCAATATGGCAGCTAAAAAAGCATCCGCTCCTGACTTTGAGAACTCCCTGCAACAACTGGAAGGGCTGGTTGAACAGCTTGAGCAGGGTGATCTTCCCATTGAGGAGGCACTTAAAGCCTTCGAGCAGGGGGTCAAACTGACACGTGAGTGTCAAAGCATTCTGCAACAGGCCGAACAGAAGGTTCAGCTATTGACCGAACAGGACGGCGAAATACGCGCCACTGACTTCCACGAACCGCAAGAGCAGGCCGAATGAGCATCCAACAACGGCTGACGGAGTGTCGTGAGCGTGTCGAGCGCAATCTGGATCTGCTGATCTCGCCGGAAGGGGCGCTGGAGCCACGCCTTCAGCACGCCATGAGACACGGTCTGCTCAATGGTGGCAAGCGCCTGCGTCCTGCACTTGTATACCTGAGCTACGAACTCTGTACTGGCCAAAAGCCTTCTGAGCTGGCTGATCGAGCGGCTGTCGCCATTGAGTGTATCCACAGTTATTCACTGGTGCATGATGACCTGCCCGCCATGGATGATGACGACCTTCGCCGTGGCCAGCCCACCTGCCATATCGCCTTTGATGAAGCGACCGCGATTCTTGCCGGCGATGCGCTTCAGTGCCTGGCTTTTGAGCACCTGAGCGCGCCCTTGGAAGATGAAGACCCTTCCCTTCAGCTGCGCCTGTTCAACACCCTGGCACGAGCCAGTGGCGATCAGGGCATGGTTGCCGGTCAGGCATTCGACCTGTCCCATGTGGATAAGCCCTTGACACTGGAACAGCTCAAAGCGATGCACGCCTGTAAAACCGGTGCATTGATTACGGCGGCCATTCAGCTCGGCGCTCTGGCTGCTGGTAAAGCAGGTGAAGACAAGCTCGACGCCCTGCGTCGTTATGGTGACCTGATCGGCCTGGCGTTCCAGATCCAGGATGACCTGCTGGATATTGAAGGCGATACCGAAACACTGGGCAAACCCCAGGGTTCTGACTTGGCACTGAACAAACCAACCTATCCAGCGCTGCTGGGACTGGAGGGCGCGCGTCAGCAACTGCAACAATTACATCACGAAGCCGTTGAAATCCTCAGCACCTTTGGCGAAGCTGCTAATGACCTGATCGGATTGACCGATTACATCGTGAGCCGCGACCACTGACCATGCTGCACCAGATACCGGAACAACGCCCCCAAACACCTCTGCTGGATCAGATCGATTCGCCGGAGCAGCTACGGGCACTTGAACCCTCAGCCTTGCCCCAATTGGCGCGAGAACTGAGGGCCTTTCTGCTTTACTCGGTTGGTCAGACCGGGGGGCACTTTGGCGCAGGGCTCGGCGTAGTCGAGCTGACCATCGCCCTGCACTATCTGCTTCAGACACCGGACGAGCAACTGGTGTGGGATGTGGGCCACCAGAGTTATCCACACAAGATTCTGACAGGGCGCCGTGAGCAGATGCTCAGCATGCGCCAGTCCGGCGGACTATCCCCTTTCCCCAAACGCAGTGAAAGCCCCTACGACTGTTTCGGTACCGGCCATTCCAGCACCTCCATCTCCGCAGCGCTCGGAATGGCATTGGGTCAGCAACTACAGGGTAAGGATCAGCACACGGTTGCCGTCATCGGCGATGGTGCCATGACTGCGGGCATGGCCTTTGAAGCCCTGAACCACGCGGCTCATACCGGAGCCAACCTGCTCGTTATCCTGAACGATAACGAGATGTCGATCTCCCGCAACGAAGGCGGACTGGCCACTCACTTGGCACGCACGGTCAAACAGAAGCTGGATGGCCCTGCCAGTGCGGACCTGTTCAAGGCACTTGAGTTCGGTTACAGCGGTCCTGTGGATGGCCATAATTTCAGCCTGTTACTACCCGCACTTCAGCAGGCACTGCAGTCACAAGGACCTCAACTGCTTCACGTAATCACACGTAAGGGCAAGGGCTTTGCCCCCGCTGAAGCGGACCCTGTGGGTTATCATGCGCTGACCAAGATAGAGCCGGTCAAGGCAACGCCTGCGCCTTCCAAACGCCCAAAATACTGCAATGTATTTGGCCAATGGCTGTGTGATACCGCTGCTGTGGATAAGCGCCTGGTGGGCATCACCCCTGCCATGCAGGAAGGCTCGGACCTGATCGCGTTTTCCGAGCAGTACCCCGAACGCTATTTCGATGTTGCCATTGCCGAGCAGCACGCAGCTACGCTGGCGGCCGGTTTTGCCTGCACCGGAATGAAACCCGTCCTGGCTATCTACTCGACCTTCTTGCAGCGCGCCTACGATCAGGTAGTGCATGACATCGCAACTCAACAACTGGATGTGCTCATCGCCATCGACCGTGCCGGACTGGTTGGCGAAGATGGCGCAACCCACGCGGGTTGTTTCGATATCGCCTTTTTGCGCTGCCTGCCCGACATGCTGGTGATGACACCGGCGGATGAGCAGGAACTGACCGCCATGCTCACACTCGGCTATCAACACGCCGGACCTGCAGCTGTTCGTTATCCTCGCGGCAGCGCGGCCCTGGCTCAACCCGAGCACGACAGAGCTATAGAACCTGGCACCGGCCGTACCCTTCGCCAGGGGCAGAAAGTTGCATTGCTGAATTTCGGTCCGTTGCTGAACAGCGCCCGCCAGGTTGCAGAAGCCAACGATTACACACTGGTGGATATGCGCTTCGTAAAACCTTTGGACACGACGGCAATCAAACAGCTGTCAGCCAGTCACGAGCTGCTGGTCAGTATCGAAGATCACGCGGTTCAGGGCGGAGCCGGATCGGCGGTGGCGGAATATCTGCAACAGGCCGGTATTCACACGGCGTTGCTAATGCTGGGCATTCCCGATTATTGGATCGCACACGCCAGTCGCAATGAGCAGCTGACCGAGTGTGGATTGGATGCTGCCGGAATCGAGCAAGCGATCCGACAGCAGCTGGAAGGCTAGCAAGCGCTAGCCTGTTATTCCTCTTCAGACTTGAAATGGTGCTCGGTCATCATATGACCCAGTTTACCCATTTTGGTCTGAAGGTAGTCTTCGTTGTGGCTGTTCTTGCCAACCTGAAGTGGCACACGCTCGGCCACATTCACACCGTATTTTTCCAGTGCAGCAACCTTGCGCGGGTTATTGGTCATCAGCTTCACGGCCTTGATGCCCAAATGTTCCAGCATGGGCTCACACATGCTGTAGTCACGCATGTCAGCGGCAAAGCCCAGACGCTCGTTAGCTTCAACCGTATCAGCCCCACCATCCTGCAGGTGATAGGCCTTGATCTTGTTCAGCAGGCCAATGCCACGCCCTTCCTGACGCAGATACATAAGCACGCCCTGACCAGCTTCAGCAATACGCTTGAGCGCTTCCTGCAGCTGGAAACCGCAGTCACAGCGCAGACTGAACAGCGCATCGCCAGTCAGACATTCAGAATGAATACGTGCCAGCACAGGTGCATCTCCGGCGACTTCGCCAAAGACCAGTGCAACATGTTCCTTGCCGGTTGCAGGGTCTTCAAACCCTACCATGGTAAACACCCCCCAGGGGGTCGGTAGCCGTGAATCGGCTACATACTGTACTGACACCTTGGTCGTTTCCTCTGTCACTATTCGTTTACTGGGTGCGAGCAGATAATCAGCTCATCAGCACCCAAACAGTATCAGGCCCTGCAGTACCAGCGCGGCAAAAGCACCTGCCAACACATCGTCCAGCATAATACCCAGTCCACCATGCACCCGGCGATCCACCGGCCTGATGGGCCAGGGTTTCCAGATGTCAAACAGGCGGAACAGGATAAAGCCGAGCAGCGCCCAGATCCAGTCCACAGGGACTGCGATCATGGTTATCCAGTAGCCGACAAACTCGTCCCAGACGATGCCGCCGTGGTCATGCACACCCAGATCACGAGATGTACGGCCGCACAGCCAGATTCCGATCACAAAGGCCGCTAATGTTAACGCCAAATAAATCGGCAGGCTGGTCTGCGCCATCAAATACCAGAGCGGGACCGCGGCCAGGGTACCAAAAGTACCGGGCGCTTTGGGTGCGGCACCGCTGCCCAGACCGAAGGCGAGAAAGTGAATCGGGTTGCGCCAGACCGACGCCGGAGCCCTGTTCATTGAGATTCCTTAAAGTGATCGTAGCCTGCTGTTAAGCCGGTTACCTGCTGTCCCTGTTGATCCAACACTCTGAGCCCCGGAGCCTCGGTTATATGCCCAACCAGGGTAAGGGGTAATTCGAGCTCATTCGCAGCCTGTAAACAGGCCTCTACTGCTGACGCCGGTGCAACCAGACAAAGCTCAAAGTCTTCACCACCGGTCAGCGCCCATTGGGAAGCCTGCTCGGGAAAACTGCGCTGCAACTGATCCGATACCGGCAGCAATGCCTGATCAAGCTCGGCTCCTACGCCAGAGGCTTCCAGCACATGCCCCAGATCAGCCATCAGGCCATCGGAGATATCCACACCGGCATGGAGCCAGGGCCTTAGAGCACGCGCCAGGGCAACACGGGGCTCGGGTCGATAAAAGCGACGCTGCAGCCATTCACGATTCTCAACGACCGCTTCAGGGTGCAACAGAGCTTCCAGCCCACCGCGACTATCGCCCAGGGTACCCGAAACCAGAATAGCGTCTCCGGGCTGAGCACCACGTCGCAGCAGCGCCTGACCACTTTCGACCCAGCCATGCACCTGGGCGCTGAGCACCAGATGCGGACCTCGGGTCGTGTCCCCTCCGACCAGAGCAATACCAAGCTCATGACAGCGCTGAGCCAGTCCTGCTGCAAAAGACTCCAGCCAGAGGACATCAGCGTCAGGGAGCGTTAAAGCAAGGGTGAGCCAGGCAGGCTGGGCGGCAGCCGCGGCCAGATCACTGACCGCAGCACCAAGAAGACGTTCGGCAAGGCAGGCAGGCGGTATGTCCGACAGGAAATGAGTACCTTCCACCAGCGTATCGATGGAAACGACCAATTCCTGCCCGACAGGCACGGCCAGAACGGCACAGTCATCACCAATTCCTTCCCGTACACCCGGACCCTTTTCGGCCCGACGGAAATACTGCTGAATCAGCTCGAACTCGCCCACAGCCGCTTACAGCCTCAACTCGCCACCAACAACAATCAGCTGTTGTTACGACGGGCACGGATCTCTTCAGCGCGGGCACGCTGTGCCAGCTTGTCGAGGATACCGTTGATGTACTTGTGACTTTCGGTCGCACCGAAGGTCTTGGCCAGCTCGACACTTTCGTTGATCGCCACGCGGTAAGGCACCTGCAAACGGTGCTTGAGCTCGTATGCGCCAATACGCAGCACGCTCAGCTCAACCGGGTCGAGATCATCCAGCGGACGATCCAGGAACGGACGGAAAGACTCATCCAGATCACGGCTGGAACCGATCACACCGCGCAGCAGTTCAGAGAACAGCTGTGTATCGGTGTTGCTCATATCGTTATCCACCCGGAACTGGGCGTCGATCTCAGTCACACTCTGACCCGCCACAGACCACTGATACAGGGCCTGAAGGGCAAGGTTACGCGCATTACGGCGCATTTCGGTCAGGTTTTTCTTGCCCTTGCGCGGAGTAGTGTCGCTCATGCCTTAAACCTCAAGCTGACGCAGCAGGCTGACCATTTCCAGCGCGGACAGCGCGGCTTCAGCCCCTTTATTACCGGCCTTGGTACCAGAACGCTCGATCGCCTGTTCGATGGAATTAACGGTCAGAATACCGTTCGCCACCGGCACGTCGAAATCCATGGATACCTGAGCTACACCCTTGGAGCTCTCGGCAGATACGTATTCAAAGTGCGGTGTACCACCACGGATTACAGCACCCAGGGTAATGATCGCATCATCCTGTTTCTGCTGCGCGATACGCTTGGTCGCCAGCGGAATTTCAAACGCGCCCGGTACACGGATGACACGGATGTTCTCTTCATCAACGCCGTGACGGGTCAGGGTATCGATGGCGCCGTCCAGCAGACTCTCAACGACGAATGCGTTGAAGCGACCAACTACGATGGCGTATTTACCGTTGGCGCTTACGAAATCGCCTTCAATTACTTGTACTGTCATAACTTGTCCATCAATCCTCGTAGGGGATGTACTCTTCAATCTCCAGATCGAAACCGGAGATGGCATTAAATTTCATCGGTGAGCTGAGCAGGCGCATCTTGCGCACGCCCAGATCACGCAGAATCTGGGAACCTGTACCTACGGTCAGGTAAGCACCCGAAGCACTCACATTCACTTTAGAACGTTTACGCTCCGAGTTGAGCAGACTGTCGATCGCATCGCCCAGATCCACTCGACGACCCGAGTCGAGCAGCAGCACGACACCCTTGCCTTCATCGGCAACACGCTTGAGAGCACGGCGCATGGTCCACTTCACTTCATCACCGGGACGCACACCGACCACATCACGCAGTACTTCATTGCGCACGTGTACACGCACCAGCGTAGCGTCTTCAGGCGTCACCTCACCCTGCATCAGCGCCAGGTGGGTACAGCCCAGAATTTCATCACGGTACGTCACGTAGCGGAAATCACCGTATTCGGTCGGCAGGGTGCCTTCTTCTTCACGCTCCACGGTGTGTTCGTTCATGGTGCGATAGTGAATCAGGTCGGCGATGGTACCGATTTTGATACCGTGCTTGGCCGCGAATTTTTCCAGATCCGGGCGGCGCGCCATACTGCCGTCTTCGTTGATGATCTCAACAATGACGGATGCGGGCATAAAGCCAGCCATACGCGCGATGTCACACCCTGCTTCAGTATGGCCTGCACGGCTCAGAACGCCACCGGGCTGTGCCATCAGCGGGAAAATATGACCCGGCTGTACGATGTCTTCCGGTTTGGCATCGGCCTTCACCGCAGCATGTACGGTCACTGCACGGTCTGCAGCGGAGATACCGGTGGTTACTCCTTTGGCCGCTTCAATCGACAACGTGAAGTTAGTCGAGAAGGCAGCGCCATTGCTCTGTACCATCAACGGCAGGTTCAGCTGCTCACAACGGTCACGGGTAAGGGTCAGGCAAACAAGACCACGGGCGTGGGTGATCATGAAGTTGATGTCTTCAGGACGCACACACTGCGCCGCGATCACCAGATCACCTTCGTTCTCACGGTCTTCATCATCCATCAGGATGACCATCTTGCCCTGGCGAATATCTTCAACCAGCTCTTCGGTGGTATTCAGCTGCATAGTTCTCTCCCGTCGCCTCAGCGACGCATAAATCCGTTGTTAGCCAGCAGGGCCAGCGTCACGCCTCCGGCATCGCCGTCGGCCTGTTCCTCGCCCTGCACCGGCTGCATCAAGCGTTCCAGATAGCGGGCAATAATATCCACTTCCAGATGCACCTGACGACCGGCCACGTAGCTGTCGATTATGGTTTCCTGTGCCGTATGCGGCACGATATTCAGTTCAAAGCAGTCGCCATCCAGGGCATTCACGGTCAGGCTCACCCCGTCCACCGTAATGGACCCCTTGGCCGCCACATATTTCTGGATAGAAGCCGGCATGCGAATCTGCACACGCACCGAGCGGGCATCGTCACGACGCGACACGACCGTACCCAGCGCATCCACATGCCCGGTGACGATATGGCCACCGAAGCGAGTATCCACACGCATTGCCTTTTCCAGATTGACCATTTCGCCGACTGCCAGCGATTCAAAACGGGTATGGGCCAGTGTCTCCAGAGACACATCAGCGATAAAGCCATCGCCCGGCAGTTCTACCGCTGTCAGGCAGACGCCGTTGGTCGCGATACTGTCACCCAGCTTCACGTCGCCCAGATCAAGAGCACCGGTACGTACATAAAGCCGCATGTCTCCACCGATCATACGTACGTCGGCAATCTGGCCAACCGCTTCAATAATTCCGGTAAACATCAATGTGTCTCCTGACGACAGCTTAGGGTCAGACGCAAATCCTGACCAAGCTGACGCTGGTCCATCATTTCCAGCCGATATTGCTGTGCCATTTCATCCAGTGGCAGTTCAAACAGGGGGCGTGCCGAGCTGCCCAGAATCGTGGGTGCCATATAGAGTACCAGCTCATCAACCAGCCCCTGTTGCAGCACTGATCCTGCCAGCGTCGCGCCACATTCTATCAGCAGCTCGTTGCACTGTGCATGCTCTGCCAGCCACTGCATTAACGCTTCAAGGTCGATACGGCCATCAGGGCCCGGCAGGGAAATGACCTGAGCACCTGAAGCACTGAGCGCGATCGCCTTGGGCTCATTGGCCGGCAGGGCTGTCGCCACCAGCGTACTGCCGGGCAGGCTCAACATGGCCGTTGATGCCGGCAGCCGCAGCTGGCTATCCAGCACAACACGCAATGGCTGACGCTCGGCTGCGCGCTGGGACTCAGACTCTGACAAGCCCAATTGCGCAGCGCGAACCGTCAATGAAGCATCATCAATCAGCACAGTGTCGACTCCGGTCAGCACAGCCGAGCTGCGCGCACGCAAACGCTGCACGTCGGAACGGGCGGCAGAACCGGTGATCCATTGTGACTCGCCGCTTTGCATGGCGGTACGCCCATCCAGACTAGAGGCCAGCTTCAGGCGCGTATAGGGTCGGTTGCGTTCCATACGGCTGATAAAACCGGGATTGAGCGCGCGGGCCTGGGCTTCCATCAGTCCATGGCCGGTCTCGATACCCACATCCTGCAAACGTTTCAGACCACGCCCCGCTACCAGCGGGTTGGGATCCTGCATGGCCGCAACCACACGGCCAACACCGGCCTTTACCAGTGCTTCAGCACAGGGGGGCGTTTTGCCATGATGACTGCAGGGTTCAAGGGTGACATAGGCAGTCGCACCGCGCGCCAGTTCACCAGCCATACGCAGCGCATGCACTTCGGCATGGGGCTCGCCGGCCTTAAGGTGTGCACCCTCACCGATCAACTCGCCATCCTTTACGATAACGCAGCCAACACGGGGGTTGGGGTCTGTGGTGTAGAGTCCCTGCTCAGCCAATTGCAGCGCACGGGCCATCCAGCGATGGTCGTCTGCCGAAAAAACCTGACTCATGAAGTTTCTCCTTCACGTGCCGGTGTCGACAGACGGTCAATCTCTTCACGGAACTCGTTGATATCCTGAAAGCTGCGATACACGGATGCGAAACGCACGTAGGCGACCTGATCCAGCTTTTTCAGCTCCAGCATCACAGCCTCGCCGACTTCTCGAGACGGCAGTTCACGTTCGCCGGTGGCGCGCAGACGTTGTTTGATTCGGGTAATCGCCGCTTCGATCTCTTCGATGCTGACCGGACGTTTTTCCAGCGCACGCTGAATACCGGCACGCAGCTTGTCTTCATCGAAGGGCTGGCGTGTACCATCGGCCTTGATCAGCCTTGGCATCAAGAGTTCGGCGGTTTCATAGGTGGTAAAACGCTCGTGACAGCTGATGCACTCGCGTCGACGACGGATCTGCTGGCCTTCGGCCACCAGGCGAGAGTCGACTACTTTGGTTTCATGGGTGCCGCAAAATGGACAGTGCATGCATGCCTCAGCGTTAAAGAGCGTTTCCCGAAGGAAGGTCGGGGCTTATTCCCAAATAAAAAAAGGGCGGCCGCAGCCGCCCCGGCTATTCTACCGGCTTACTTGTAAACCGGGAAGCGTGCGCAGATATCCTTCACCTGCTCTTTAACACGCGCAATAGTCTCTTCGTTTTCGATATCGTCGAGGATATCGCAGATCCAGTTGGCCAGCTGAGCCACTTCTTCTTCCTTGAAGCCGCGACGGGTTACAGCAGGAGTACCCAGACGCAGACCAGAGGTCACGAACGGAGAACGCGGATCGTTCGGTACAGAGTTTTTGTTCACGGTGATGTTGGCGCGACCCAAGGCAGCGTCTGCATCCTTACCAGTGATGTCCTTGTTGATCAGGTCAACCAGGAACAGGTGATCTTCAGTACCGCCGGAAACGATGTTGATACCACGATCCAGGAAGACTTTAGCCATGGCTTTGGCGTTCTTAACAACCTGCGCCTGGTACTCTTTCCATTCCGGTTCCATCGCTTCCTTGAAGCACACCGCCTTGGCAGCGATAACGTGCATCAGCGGGCCGCCCTGAGATTCAGGGAATACCGCGAAGTTCAGCTTCTTCTGCAGATCTTCATCAGCGTTGGCAGACAGAATCAGGCCGCCACGCGGACCACCCAGAGTTTTGTGGGTAGTGGTCGTCACAACGTCAGCGAACGGCAGCGGAGTCGGGTAAACGCCCGCCGCAACCAGACCGGCGATGTGAGCCATGTCGACGAACAGGTAAGCGCCAACCTTGTCAGCGATTTCGCGGAAACGCGCCCAATCAACGATCTGAGAGTAGGCAGAGAAACCTGCAACGATCATCTTCGGCTTGTTCTCAACCGCCAGACGCTCAACTTCGTCGTAATCGATCTCACCGGTTTCAGCGTTCAGACCGTACTGAACCGCTTTGTAGATACGGCCAGAGAAAGACACTGCAGCACCGTGAGTCAGGTGGCCACCGTGCGCCAGGCTCATACCCAGCACCGTGTCGCCCGGCTCACACAGAGCCATGTATACGGCAGCGTTTGCCTGAGAGCCGGAGTGCGGCTGAACGTTAGCGTAAGTTGCGCCAAACAGTTCTTTGGCACGTTCGATTGCCAGATCTTCAACCACGTCGACGTATTCGCAGCCACCGTAGTAACGCTTGCTCGGGTAGCCTTCAGCGTATTTGTTGGTCAGCACAGACCCCTGAGCTTCCATTACACGCGGGCTGGTGTAGTTCTCGGAGGCGATCAGTTCGATGTGCTCTTCCTGACGAGTTGCCTCGGACTGCATAGCAGACCACAGGTCCGAATCATAACTGGCGATAGACATATCTTTGCTAAACATTGCTGTCCCCTGTAGTTGCAAAAATAGCGGTAAAGTTGGCGCAGGTAGTGCGGACTGACCTGAGGCTGCCTTGAAAAGACGCGCATTATAGTCGAAAAAACGTACGGAAAGCACATGAAAAGGGGTCAGTCTATTACGCAAAGGATTCATCTTGCCTTGGTCGCAGGTTTCAAGGGCAGCGTATTGAGGTAGAATTCGACTGTTTTTTAACCCCAAATTTACAGGCAAACTGATGGCTCAGTACGTATATACGATGAACCGCGTGGGCAAAGTGGTACCGCCCAAGCGTGAAATCCTCAAGGATATCTCCCTGTCGTTTTTCCCAGGTGCCAAGATCGGTGTCCTCGGTCTGAACGGTGCCGGTAAATCCACCCTGCTGCGCATCATGGCCGGGGTCGATACCGAATACACCGGCGAAGCGCGCCCCATGCCCAACATGAAAGTGGGCTACCTGCCGCAGGAACCTGAGCTGGACGACAGCAAGACCGTACGCGAAGTGATCGAAGAAGCCGTATCCGACGTGAAGGATGCGCTGGCCGAACTGGATCAGGTCTATGCCGCTTACGCCGACCCTGATGCCGATTTCGACGAGCTGGCCAAGAAACAGGCCGAGCTGGAAAACCTGCTGACCGCCAAAGACGGTCACAACCTGGATCAGGCGCTGGAGCGCGCTGCCGATGCCATGCGCCTGCCCCCCTGGGATGCCAAGATTGAGCACCTGTCCGGTGGTGAGCGCCGCCGTGTCGCCCTGTGCCGCCTGCTGCTGGATCACCCGGATATGCTGCTGCTGGACGAACCGACCAACCACCTGGACGCCGAGTCCATCGCCTGGATCGAGCGTTTCCTGCAGGAATACCCGGGCACCGTCGTGGCAATTACCCATGACCGTTACTTCCTCGACAACGCTGCTGGCTGGATTCTGGAACTGGACCGCGGTCACGGTATTCCCTGGGAAGGCAACTACTCCAGCTGGCTGGAGCAGAAGGACGCGCGCCTGGAGCAGGAAGCCAAGTCTGAAGCGGCTCACCGCAAGGCAATGAAGTCCGAGCTGGAGTGGGTCCGTCAGGGTGCCAAGGGCCGTCAGACCAAATCCAAGGCGCGTTTGAAGGCGTTCGAAGAGATGAACTCCCGCGAATTCCAGCAGCGTAACGAAACCCAGGAAATCTACATTCCGCCGGGTCCACGTTTGGGCGACAAGGTGATCGAGCTGCACAACGTCACCAAGTCCTATGATGACAAGCTGTTGTTCGAAAACCTGAACTTCGCCATCCCGCCGGGTGCGATCGTCGGCATCATCGGCCCCAACGGCGCCGGTAAGTCCACCCTGTTCCGTATGCTGACCGGTGAAGAGCAGCCGGATTCCGGTGAGATCGAAATCGGTTCTACCGTACAACTGGCCTACGTTAACCAGTCACGTGAACTGAACGGCAACAACACCGTGTTCCAGGAAATTTCCGACGGTCAGGACATTATCACCGTGGGTAACTTCCAGACCCCGGCCCGCGCCTACTGTGGTCGCTTCAACTTCAAGGGTTCCGACCAGCAGAAGTTCGTTAAAGACCTGTCCGGTGGTGAGCGCAACCGTCTGCACATGGCGAAGCTGCTGAAAGAAGGCGGCAACGTACTGCTGCTCGACGAACCGACCAACGACCTGGACATCGAAACCCTGCGTGCGCTTGAAGAAGCCCTTCTGGCCTTCCCGGGTTGCGCCGTGGTGATCTCGCATGACCGTTGGTTCCTCGACCGCATCTGTACGCACATGATCGCCTACGAAGGTGACTCCAACGTGGAGTTCTTCGAGGGCAACTACACCGAGTACGCCGAGGACTACAAACGTCGTTACGGTAAAGACCATCAGCCTGAGCGTATCAAGTATCGCCGCATGAGCTGATCAGGGTTATAGCCCTGTTAAACGCAAAGAGCTGCCAACTGGCAGCTCTTTTGTTTTGCCCCAAGTAACGTCATCAAGCGGCAGCTTGCCAGGACGCCAGGCAGTGGCGATCTCGCCCACCATCCTTGGCCTGATACAGCGCCTCATCGGCCCGCTGCAATAAACTCGCACTGTCTTCGCCGTCCTGTAGCATGGCGATACCAATACTGGTGGTAAAACTGACTTCATCCCCCGTAGGTACTTTCAATCGCGTCCCGTGACAGGACTCTCGGATGGCGATGGCAACTATTTCTACCTGATCAGCACTCATATCCGGCAACACCATCAAAAACTCTTCACCGCCAAATCGTCCCGCCAGATCTGACTTGCGTTTGGCATGTTCGCGCAGGATTTTGGCGAACTGTTTCAAAACAATATCACCCGCCGCATGACCGTACTGATCGTTGAAGCTCTTGAATTTATCCAGGTCGAACATCATGACCGCCAGTGGCGTTTTCTGGGCTCTGGCAGATTGAATATCTTCATCCAACTGCTCCATCACCTGACGGCGGTTCGCCAACCCAGTAAGCGGATCACGTGTGGCTTGACGGTACAGCACCAGCAACATATTCAGTTGATTAATCGAAGCCCAGCCCGCTATCGACCCCAAAATCGCCAACAACCAAAGGTCATTCAGGCCACTGACTCCACCCCAGGCCCCCAACCAAAGCTGAGTGACGAGCTCCACCAACAATACAAAGGTTACAAAACCGGCGATTTCAAACAGGGTTAGCGGAAATATCGCCAACATACTGATAATCATGAAGGGGAAAAACGCATAACCGGCGACCGTACTGTGATAGCCATGCTGCTCCAGAATCACGGTACTCGCGGTCTGGAACAGCGTAAGCACCAGCACCAGCATCAGCAAGCGGATGAGGGATACTTCAAGACGATAGGGCTGTGTCAGCCACAACCCCAATAACAGACAACAGGCACTGCTCGCCAGGCGTGCATAGGCGATGGTGTTGCTGGCCTCGGCGGGCAGCAGCAGCCAGTCAATCAAAATCCATCCGCTTTGCAGGAACATCAGCAACCAGGCAATCATCCTGACCCTGGTAAATAGATGATAACTGCGCGTGTGATTGAAATAGCGAGAGTGCCGTCGCGCGGCTATAAGATCATTCATCGTGTCCCACATGCGATCTCCAGTGAATTCACACCAAGCGGTCCAAGGTAGACCAGCATCAAAAACAGAGTATTGATCTAAAGCAGGCAGTTTCCACTATGCTGTGAGTGTAATACTATCGGGACAGAGTTAGCTCAGGAGTCAGGAGTGCACGCGTGAATACCCAAACCGAACGTCGACGCTTTACCCGCATCCCTTTCGATGCCGAGTGCGAGCTGCACAGCCCCAACGGCAGTGCTGTGGTGCAGCTGATTGATATTTCACTGCGGGGCGCGCTGGTTGAAACCGCCCACGGACTTCCCATTGAAAAAGGCGAAAAGGCTACACTGCATCTCTACTTGGCCAACGATATTCTGATCACTATCCCGGCCACCCTATCGCATATCGAAGCCCCCTACTTCGGCTTTACGGCTGAAGAGATGGACATCGACAGCATTACCCATCTGCGCCGGCTGGTTGAATTAAACCTCGGTGACGAGAGCCTGCTGGAGCGTGAATTGGAGCAATTGATCGAAGCCGATCGATAAACCCGCCATCAGATCGCATCCAGCGCTTCTGACAGCGTTTTAACCCCGACTACTTCCATGCCGGGCACTTTCTCACGGGGCACATTCGAAATCGGTACTATGGCACGTTTGAAACCGTGCTTGGACGCCTCACGAATGCGCTCCTGACCGTTCGGCACCGGGCGTATCTCACCCGACAAACCGACTTCACCAAACACCATCAGCTCCTGCGACAGCGCCATATTGCGGAAGCTCGACACCACCGCCAGTAGCAACGCCAGGTCGGCACTGGTTTCAAGCACCTTGACGCCACCGACCACATTGACGAACACATCCTGATCGCCGGTCATCAGGCCACCATGACGGTTCAACACCGCCAGCAGCATCGCCAACCTGTTCTGCTCCAGGCCCACCGCTACGCGACGGGGGTTGGACAGGTGTGACTCATCCACCAGTGCCTGCAACTCAACCAGCAAGGGTCGAGTGCCCTCCCAGACGACCATTACCACACTGCCGGGGCTGGGTTCACTGCCACGACTGAGGAAGATGGAGCTGGGGTTTTTCACCTCTTTAAGCCCATTTTCCAACATGGCAAACACACCCAGCTCATTCACTGCACCGAAGCGGTTCTTGTGACTGCGCAGGGTACGGAAACGACTGTCGGATGAACCTTCCAGCTGCAGCGAACAGTCGATCATATGCTCCAGCACTTTAGGACCAGCCAAAGAGCCATCCTTGGTGACATGCCCCACTAGAAACAGCACCGTGCCGGTCTGCTTGGCAAAACGGGTGAGAAAGGCCGCACTCTCACGCACCTGCGATACCGAACCCGGCGCCGACTGCACATCTGCCACGTGCATCACCTGAATGGAGTCGATCACGATCACCTTGGGCCGCAGCTCATTCGCCAAGTCACAGATGGTTTCCACCGAGGTTTCCGACAGCATCTGCAGCTGATCCGCCTTCAGCCCCAAACGCGACGCACGCATCGCAACCTGCTGCAGCGACTCCTCACCGGTGATATACAGTGCTGGCATTCCGGCAGCCAGATGACACATGGTTTGCAGCAGCAAGGTACTTTTACCCGCCCCCGGATGACCGCCAATCAGCACCGCCGACCCCGGCACCAGACCTCCACCCAACACCCGGTCCAGCTCCGAACTGCCACTGCTGAAGCGCGGCATCTCTTCCAATGCCACCTCACTGAGCGTGACCACTTTTTTCTGCGCACCCGCGCCACCTGAACCGCCGGCGTAACCCTCAAAGCGCGCACTGCGCACGCCGCCGGCGTCAGAGCCCAGGCGCACTTCAGTGATCGTATTCCAGGCCCCGCAGGCCGAACACTGCCCCTGCCACTTGCGGTAATCGGCGCCGCAATCGTTACAGACAAAAGCAGTTTTGGTCTTGGCCATGGGGTGTCTCCGGGGCTAAAAGGCTTAAGCGAGGGATTGTAACAACCTCTCTGCTAACACACAGCCCAAGTAACAAGCTTCGGCTTTTTCCGAATCATAGACAGCCCCTTTCCTTCAGGTTATTGTCGATCTGTTAAGCAGCCTGTTTCCAAATAGCGCCATTGCTTCATTCTTAGCTACAGCAGGCCCACCCGATGACCGACTTAAGATTTCCCGGATTTAATATGGATAGTCGTTTGGCCAACGCACCCAAAGTCATCTGGTTTACCGGCCTGAGCGGCAGCGGCAAAACCACACTTGCGGAAGCCTTACGAGAGTCTCTGCACCAGACTGGCATCACAAAAACCTATCACCTGGATGGTGACCTGCTCCGCAAAGGCATCAATGCGGACCTGGGTTTCAGCATGCAGGACCGTGACGAAAACCTGCGCCGAGCTGCTCATATCGCTCAACTATTTTTAGATGAAGGCTATTGGGTACTGGCATCTTTTATTACGCCTCTGAACCGCCAACAGGCGATGGTACGAAGCATTCTCCCAGAAGACCGTTTTGTAGAAGTTCACCTAAGCACCAGCCTGAAAGTCTGCCAGCAGCGTGATCCAAAACTGCTGTACGCCAAAACAGCGTCTGGAGAGGTAGCTGAAATGACGGGGGTGCAGTCGCCGTATGAAAGCCCGGTGCATCCAGAGCTCAGGATTAATACGGCGGAACTGAGTGTTGGGGGGTCGATCTCTTTGCTTCTAAACTCTCTGGAACGATCATGTTAGCGGCGTGGCAATACTTCCCCGCTGGCTCTGTTGAACCAAGTCAACGCTAAGTTTCACCCTACTAGCGCTATAATAGACAGCCACTCCAAAAACACTTAATCTCCTCATAATGTCTGCTACTGATAACACCTGATTAGATCTAATATGTAGACGCAATGCGAACCGCATGCAGCAAGACGCCCCCCTATCCTCTGCACGCTAGTAGCCCATAGCCGCCAATTGCATGTCGACAAAGGCTAAAGCCTTACATAACTGCACCATAATGATGCATGCATGGGCTTGAGTACCCAACCGTACTGGATGCTTTTGAGGAGAGTCGAGTGACCAAGAATTCAACCAACACTTCACTTAATGAGTGGAACGAAGCCGATCTGCAACGTAGTGGCTTTGACTCTGACGGCAAGCGAAACAAGGAAACAGTAAAAGACGCTGGTAAGCCCCAGCTTTACCCCTCTCCCGGTTTCGCAAGCTGGCTGGCAAGCACTCAAGGCTCTTTGATTTTTTCAACCTACCAATCCGGTCGTATCTTTCTGCTGGGCACCCATGACTCCGAACAGCTCTATGCATTGGACCGTACTGTAGGCACGGCCATGGGATTGGCTGTAGATAAAGATAAACTTTGGGTCGGTACACGTGAACAGATCTGGCGCTTCAGTAATGTCGGTGCTTTTAAAATTGACGACCAGCCCTACCAGGCCGTGTACATGCCCCGGACCTGTCATATGGTTGGCCACAGCAACACCCATGATGCCTTGGCGGATGTAAGTTTTCGCGGCCAACATTACGACTTTATCTTTGCAAACACCCAGTACAGCTGTATCTCCACGATAGATCCTCATTACAGCTTCCACCCCGTTTGGACCCCTGATTTCATCTCTGAACTGGTCCCCGAAGACCGCTGCCACCTGAACGGAATAGGTGAACGTGACGGCGAGCTGCGCTATGCAAGTTTCTGCGGCCGCACTGACACCCGCCTTGAATGGAAAGAACGACAGACCGGTACCGGATTTATCATGGACCTGTCCACTGAAGAGGTTGTGTGCGAAGGACTGTCCATGCCGCATTCCCCCCGCTGGCATGATGGCAAACTGTGGATCCTGAACTCCGGCGAGGGCGAGTTGGGCTACGTAGACTTCACAACCAAATCATTGGTTCCCGTCGCCAAATGTGCGGGGTTCGCTCGTGGTCTAAGTTTCATCGGCGGTTATGCTGTCGTTGGGCTCTCTCGCCTGCGCCCACACCAACAGGGCCTGATGCCTGGCATTAACTTGGCCAAGCGCCTCGAAGAACGAAAAACCTATCAACGCTGCGGCCTCCAGGTTTTTGACCTTAGCACCGGGCAGCTAGCGCACTGGCTCAATATCGAAGGGCCCGTTACCGAGCTGTACGACGTCGTGTTTTTACCCGAAATTTCAAAACCTTATTCACCCGGTTTCAGGGAGCCTGAACTACATCGCACGCTGATGAACCTGCCCACAACTGAGACCCGGATTTAATTACCGCCTTCACCTTTTTAATCCTTACTACAAAATTTCAGGAGCGCCTAAATGAGTGCTGGACCCCAAACCGCGACCGAAGTGATTTTGATCGATCCTAGTGTCAGTGACTACAAAACACTCATCGCGGGCCTTAGCCCGGATATCCCGGTCATCCTGCTGCCAGAGGGCGGCGATGGCCTGGCGAACCTGGCTGAAGCTTTGTCTGGCTACCAAAACCTCAGCAGCGTTCATCTGGTATCCCACGGCAGCAGCGGGCAATTGCAGCTGGGCGACCAGCCGATCAACGCGGAAGCGCTCAGCGCTCAACCAGACCAACTTCAGAAGCTAGCTCAGGTATTTGCACCAGGTGCAGACCTGATGATCTATGGATGCACTGTCGCAGCAGGTGAACAGGGTGAGGCCTTTGTTGGCCAACTATCCGATGCCTTGGGCGGTGTAGATATCGCAGCCTCCGATGATCGTACAGGCCCCTTGAGCCTGGGTGGTGACTGGGACCTGGAATATCAAGAGGGCGAAATTGAGTCAGTTCTTCCTTTTGACTTGCAAGGAATGCAACAAATCGATCACTGCCTTGGCTGTTCTTCAGGCATCTATTTCCCAGGACCAACCGATGATGGTACTTGTGGTGACAGCACTTCCCCCAGAGTTTCCTCCATCGACCGCCAGTCTCCCACTAGCGAAACCACCAATGCGGACAGCCTGACGTTCTCTGTTGCCTTCAGTGAAAGCGTCAAAAACGTTGATGCCTCTGACTTCTCTGTTTCTGGCACTACCGCAACAGTAACCAGCGTATCCGGCTCTGGCAGCTCCTATACCGTTACAGTATCCGGTGGCGACCTTGCCAGCCTCGAAGGCACAGTCACACTAGGTTTTGCCGGCGGCCAGAACATTCAGGATAGCTCTAACAATTCGCTATCCAATACGACTCCGACAGGCACCAATAACAACTCGTACACCCTGGACAATACTGCCCCAGCAATCACGAGCATCAGTATTCCCAACACTGCCATGAAGGTTGGCGATACGGTCACAGTGACTATCACCGTTGCCGATGATGGCGGGGATACCTATACCAATCTGAGCGGTACCATTGGTGGTTTCACACTCGGCGCTCTCAGCAAAACGAATAACACCACCTACACGGCACAGTTCACGGTGACGGATGGTGGATCCGATGTCGCTGCAGGAAGCGATATTCCGGTCAATTTCACTCTCAGTGACTCCGCAGGCAACACATCCGCTGCATTTAATACAGCGATCAGTCAGGCCTCCGACAGCATCGACGCCAATATCCCTGTTATTTCAAGTGTCTCCATCCCCGACCAGGCATACAACGTGGGTGATGCGATCACTGTGACAATCGTCGCCGGTGAAGCGGGTCTTACTCTAAATAGTGGCCTGGTCAACGGCGTAGCGGTAACCGGTTTTAGCGACGAGGGCAGTGGTACCTATACAGCAACTTACACAGTCCAGGAAGGCGATACCGATCGAGCTGCGGGAGACGCCATTCCCGTCTCGTTTGTCTTGGATGATGCCGCGGGCAACAGTTCAGCCACCTACTCCACGGCTATTAGCCAGAGTGCCGATGCCATTGATGCGAACGCACCCTCGGTTAACAGCGTTTCGATTCCCAATACCAGCATGAAGGTTGGTGATACCGTCACAGTGACCATCACTGTTGCCGATGATGGCGGGGATACCTATACCAATCTGAGCGGCACCGTTGGTGGCTTCGCACTCAGCGCTCTCAGCAGAACCGATAGCACCACCTACACGGCACAGTTCACTGTAACCGAGGGTGGCACCGATGTCGCAGCAGGCAGTGCTATACCAGTCAATTTCACGCTGGATGACTCTGCAGGCAATACCTCAGCCGCCTTTACCACAGCCATCAGTCAGGGCTCCGATAGCATTGACGCCAACAGGCCTGTTATAAGCAGTGTTTCTATCCCAGATCAGGCGTACAACGTGGGCGATGCTATCACCGTGACAATCGTCGCAGGTGAAGCAGGCTTGAGTCTGAACACCGGCACCGTAAACGGCGTAGCTGTAACCGGCTTTTCCGATGCAGGCGGTGGCACCTATACAGCAACTTACACTGTACAGGAAGGCGACACTGACAGAGCAGCGGGAGACTCGATTCCCGTTTCGTTTGTGCTGGATGATGCCGCTGGCAACAGTTCAGCCACCTACTCCACGGCTATTAGCCAGAGTGCAGATGCCATCGATGCGAACGCACCCTCGGTTAGCAGCGTTTCGATCCCCAATACCAACATGAAGGTTGGTGATACCGTCACAGTGACCATCACTGTTGCCGATGATGGCGGGGAAACCTATACCAACCTGAGCGGCACCGTTGGTGGCTTCGCACTCAGCGCTCTCAGCAGAACCGATAACACCACCTACACGGCACAGTTCACTGTAACCGAGGGTGGCAGTGATATAGAGGCAGGCAGTGACATTCCAGTCAATCTGACACTGACAGACTCAGCTGGAAACACCTCCTCCAACTATATAACCGCAATCACCCAGAACGCAGATGAATTGGACGCCAACAGTCCAGGAACGCCAACAGGTACGTTAGACATTGATGAAAACAGTGCCAATACAACAGCTGTAGGTGCTGTGACCGGTGGTGGCAGTGATGGTATTACATACACCCTCACAGACACGGCTGGCGGCAGATTCGCAATTGATACGTCGGGTAATCTAACCGTAGCGGATGGGAGCCTTTTAGATTTCGAAACGGATACCAGCCATAACATCACTGTTCGTGCTACTGACAACGCAGGTAATTTCACTGACAATACCCTGCAGGTAAGCGTCAATGATGTAAACGACGCTCCAACGGCAACCAACACAACAGAGTCCATGTCCTACAACGCCAGCTACACCTTCACCGCTGACGACTTCGGCTTCAGCGATGTAGATACAGGCGATACGCTGGACCATATCACGATCAAAACGCTACCGGCCGCTGGCCACCTCACTCTGGATGGTCTGGTCATCACAGCGGTGGATACTCAAGTCACTCTGACCCAGCTGACCGAAGGTAAACTGCTGTTTGTACCTGCTACCAATGGCACCGGCGATGCGTACGCCAGCTTTACCTTTACCGTTAGCGATGGCACTGATGACTCCGTCACACCCAATACTGTCACCTTGAACGTGGGCGCCCGTCCCACTCCTCCGCCCACACCTGAGCCCGAGCCCGAACCTCAACCTGAATCGGAGGAAGACCTGGTTATTTCTCCCACAGGTGTCAGCGGTGACGGCAATGACGATGGTGTACCTGATCGAGACCAGGCAGATGTAGCCTCAATTCCTTTCCGAGATACTCCAGTTCCGTCGCAGGAACCGAATGCAGACCCGATTTATGTATCCCTCACTGGTGGTACAACGGATGGAAAATCCTCAGCCGCCGGTAGTGGTGTCACGCTGAGCAATGTACGCCAGCTGGACAAGCCCGATGATGCGGAAGCAGCAAACCTGGATATGCCGCTGGGGCTCATTGCCTTTGATGCTGATATCGAAGAAGTCGGCGGTACCGAAACCTTCAGCCTGTATGTCGATGACACCCTCAGTATCAATGGCTACTGGAAACAGGATGCCTCGGGTGAGTGGGTGAATCTGGCCTCGGCCAACTATGGCGGTAAAGTGGTTCTTGAAGGCAGCAAACTGCGCCTGGATTTCCAGATCACAGACGGTGGTGAGTTCGATAAAGACGGTGAAGCCAATGGCAAGATTGTCGACCCCGGCGCCCTCGCCTTTGGCAGCGATGATTACACTGATCTGGTGCAGTCACTCTACATCGCCTATTACCAGCGCCCGGCCGATTCAGCGGGACTGGATTACTGGGTGGACTACCTGATCGACCAAGACGGCAGTCTGGAAAACGTGGTGGATGCCTTTGCCAACTCGGACGAATCCCAGGCGCTGTACGGTGAAATCACTAACACCAGTATCAGCGGATTCCTGGGTGATCTTTACCGTGCACTCTTTGATCGCTCACCGGAAGTGGATGGCCTGATGTTCTACCGCAATGCCTTCCTGGCAGGCGAGTACGAAGATGGCCGCCCTGCCACAGCGGGTACGCTGATGCTGGATATCCTGCAAGGTGCCCAAAACAGCGATGCCGAGCTGGTCGAACTGAAACTGGATGCAGCTCGTACCTTCACCTGGCTGCTTGACCCGGATCAGGATGGCGAGGTGATGGCCACATTTGATGCAAGTGACCTCAATGACGTACGTGATTGGCTGCAAGGCTTGGCTGGCGATGATGCAGCACCGGGGGTGGGTGCTATTTACAGCCTGATCAAGGATGAAGTAGCAGAAGCTGGTGAGCCTATTACACTGGTTGGGGATAACGGTGTGACTGAACTGCTGTTCTAAGCCCCATATCACTTCATGCATGCTGATGCAGAACACACGCATCAGCATGCTTTTTCTTATGCCTCTTAGTTTCATGTTGGGTGAGTCTGCACAAGAACGCTTTGGGCGCGATCGCAGGTCTGAATCATGGACACCGAATCAGTTAAGCATTAACTTGAACTGATTAAAAACCGTCCTTGAATGGCATCGCCTTCCTGCAGGCGTTCATTGAACC
The DNA here is from genome assembly GCA_048264005.1 of Marinobacterium sp. Taxonomy (GTDB): domain Bacteria; phylum Pseudomonadota; class Gammaproteobacteria; order Pseudomonadales; family Balneatricaceae; genus Marinobacterium. The sequence goes on along the minus strand of JBLXDP010000009.1, from coordinate 61,143 downwards.
CTAGTGGATAGAATAAAAATGAATAAGTCACCATCCATCTCCTTGGCAACCTCCGATAAACGCCAAGTAGTCTTTATCGACACCGGGCTGCCGGATTACCAAACACTGATTGATGGTTTGCCGGATGGTATGGAGGTCGTTCTAGTCTCCCCGGATCAGGACGGCATACAGATTATGGCTGAATGGGCGGAAACGCACAGCGATTACACGGCTTTTCATGTGCTCGGGCACGGTTCAGAAGGTGCTCAGCAGCTGGGCAGCGCCACGCTTTCCGCTGATAGCATCAGTCAATACCAAGAACCTCTAAGCCAGATAGGCTCTTCTCTGACCGAAGATGGCGATATTTTGCTTTACGGTTGTCATGTCGCCGCCAATGAAGCCGGTGTGGACTTTATCGGTAAACTGGCTCAAGCAACAAATGCCGATATTGCGGCATCCAATGATCTAACCGGTGCTGCTGATAAAGGTGGGGATTGGGTGTTGGAATTTAACTCTGGCTTAATTGAGCAAAAACAACTGCAATTTGAGAATTTAAATTATGAATATGTACTAACGCCTGTAGATCAAAATTTTGACGGCACTAACATAGGGGATAAAGGTACCCAAAGCTATACACTTGATGGAATCATTTTCACCACCAATGATTCTAGCGGACTCAATATAAGTATCGTCAATGACGGGAATATAGCGTCTGGCGGAGATCTTGCGCTTGCCTACAGATCAAGTGGAGTTAATACAACAACTTTAAATACATTTAAAACTTCAGATGACAGTGAATTTAAACTAAATAGCTTTGTTATTTCCACTGGGCTAGGAGACACCAATGTAACGATAAAGGGTTATAGAAATGGTGCTGAGATAGCTAGTGGTTCAATTAACACAGCTTCATTCACAACTTTTGATGTTTCTGGCAACTCGAGTTGGGAAAATATTGATGAAGTACGAATGTCTGGTAATGATTTGGACTTAGATATCGATGATATAGACTTCAGTCCTGCTATTTTACCTAACACAGCACCATCACTTGGCGGCACGCCAGCCGATGCGACGGTGAACGAAGACGTCGCTACCTCTATAAACTTATCCGCCTATGAAATTGAGGATGCTGAGCTCGACGATCCAATTACACTCACTCTAAGCGTGGATCGCGGCACCATTGCGTCTGCCACCGGTAACATTGGCCTAGGTGACCAAGGGTTTGCTGGCGTCACGGTGACCGGCTCAGGCACCAACAGCATGACGCTGGCGGGAGGGGAAGCGGATTTAAATATCTTCCTCGACAATACCAGCAACATACTCTTCACCACGGATGCCAACGACACCACAGCGGCTACGCTCACCGTTACCCCGAACGATGGCACAGTCAACGGTACGTCAGACACAGTCACCATCAACATAACCCCTGCCAATGACGCGCCGGTGCTGGATACCGGGCAGTCGCCAGTATTAACCGCCATCGACGAAGACGCCGGTGACGACGATGGCTCAGCAGCCGATGGCGATGACGACGGCTCCAACAACGCTAATAACCCCGGTACCAGCGTGGCCGCCATGGTGGTCAATGGCTCGATTACCGACGTCGATGGCGGCGCGGTGGAAGCCATTGCCGTGACCCAGGTCGATAACACCAACGGCGTGTGGCAATACAGTACAGACAATGGCACCAGCTGGAACAACTTTTCCGGCACTACGGGCAGCAGTGTTGATCTCACCGCCACAGCACGGCTGCTCGATGGCAGCCTGAGCGGCGCCAGCACCCAGCTGGTGCGCTTTGTTCCCGATGTCAATTACAGCGGCACAGCCACCATTACTTTCCACGCCTGGGATAAATCCTCCGGCAGTGCAGGCAGCACCGCTGATGCCTCATCGACAGGCAACGCAACGCCGTTTTCATCAGCCTCAGACACCGCCAGTGTGACCATTAATGCGGTGAACGATGCGCCAGTCTTCTCTGGCCTGGATGGCACGCCGAGCTATACCGAAGGCGCGGCTGCGGTGCAGTTGGATGCCAATGCCACTATTAGCGATCAGGAGCTGGATGCCTTAAACGGCGGCAACGGTGATTATTCCGGCGCCAGCCTTACTATTGCCCGCAATGGCGGCGCCGATGCATCGGACTTGTTCAGTGTGCTCACTGGGGGCAGTTTGACCGTCGCCGGCGGCCCCAATGGCGGTGGTACTGTCACTGCCGGTGGCAATGTCATCGCCACCATCGCCAATACCGGTAACGGCCAGTTACAGCTCAGCTTTGCTGACAACGGCACCACGCCAACCAGGGCGCTGGTGAATGAACTGTTGCAAGCGATTCGTTACAGCAACAGCAACAACGATCCCACCACCAACGTTCAGCTGGATTTTACTATCAGTGATGGCGCAGCCAGTGACAGCGGCAGCGTAACAATCTCCATTACAAACGTTAATGATGCCCCAACCCTGACGGCTACTGGACAGAACCCCGGCTACATCGAGGGTGCTGCTGCGGCTGATTTATTCTCAGGCCCAAGCGCCAACACCGTTGAAGCTGCCGACCGCTTTGATGCACTGACCTTAACCGTCACCAATGTGGCCGACGGCAGCAGCGAAATTCTAACCTTTGATGGCTCAGACGTTGCTCTGACCAACGGTAATTCCGTCAATACCGCCACCAATGGACTGACTGCCAATGTGTCGGTGGTGGGCAGCACCGCCACAGTCTCTTTCAGTGGCGCCACCTTGACCAATGCACAACTTCAAACCCTGGTCGACGGGCTGGCCTATCGCAATACCTCGGATAACCCCACCACAGCCGGCAACCGCGTCGTCACCATTACTGCAATTTCGGATAACGGCGGAGGCAGCAACTCTACCACGCCAAATCTAACCTCCACGGTTTCGCTGACCGGTGTTAATGATGCGCCCGTTGTCACCAACCTGTATACCGAGACCAGCCAGGTGGTTGCGGGTAACGGTGCGCAGACGCTGAGCGCCTTTGCCGACGCAGCCGTCGCTAATGTGGACAGTACCGATTACAACGGTGGCTTTATCACCCTGGCGCAAACCTCTGGCACCGCCAACGGCAACTGGTTCGTCGACGGTACCACCGTCACTTCCGGCGGTGATGCCACCGTCAGCGCAGGGGAAACCATTCAAGTATCAGGTACCTCGATTGGTACCGTTGATGTCACCGACGACGGCCAAGGCGGCAATGATTTCACAATTAACTTCGTCGCAAATGCCAGCAACTCCGCAGTGCAAACATTGCTGCGCAACCTGCTGTACGATGCACCATCAGATTTGGGCGATCGTGGTTTTACCCTGACGCTAAACGATGCCGATGGCATCGCCAACGGTGGTGATGCCGATGACAGCGGCAGCTTTACCATCAGCGTGACACCCAATCCACCGGTGATTGGCAACCTGGACAGCGACAGCATCAACGCCTCTGAAGGCGGCGGTACTGTATTGTTGGATGCAGGCAGTAACGCCACGCTCACCGATGCCGACTCAGCTAACTTCAACGGCGGTACCCTCACCGTGACTGTGTCTGCCAATGCCGATGCCGCTAGCGACGTATTGTCGGTCGATACCAGTGGCGTGGTCAGTCTGGCCGGCGTAACGGCCGGCTCCAATGTGTCGGTATCTGGCACTGTCATTGGTACCTTGGGCAACAACATCGCCGCCGGTAATGATTTTCTCGTGAACCTCAATGCCAATGCGACCCCGGCGTTAACCCAGTCGCTGCTGCGTGCCTTAACCTTTGAAGCGACGGGGGAGAACCCTGCCGAGTCCACGCGTACCGTCAACATCACCGTCTCCGATGGCCAGGGCAGCGGCAGCGCGGATATCAGCGTGGTGGTAACAGCCGTCAACGACGCCCCGCAACTGGCTGGTTTAATCAGCGATGTCAGCTTTACCGAAGACACCGCCGCCAACCTGGATTTATCCGCCGCGACCCTGTCGGATGTCGACACCACTGGTAATGTCACCCTGACCTTAACCGCCAGTGCCGGTACGTTAGCGGCCACCAGCGGTGGCGGCGTGACCATCGGCGGCAGTGCCTCGGCGGCACTCACTCTGACCGGCACCATCGCCGATATTGATTCTTATCTCAATGGCACCAACATCACCCATACGCCGGGCGAAAACCTGGCCGGCACTGACGCCGCCACTGTTAGCCTGAGCATTAACGACGGCGGTACTGACACCAACTTGGGCAGCGTCAATATCGACATAACCCCGGTGAATGACGCTCCTACGGCCGCGGATGATACGGTCAACATCAGCTACAACGGCACTCATACCTTTACCGCTGCGGACTTTGGCTTTAGCGATGTCGACAGTGGCGATAGCCTGCAATCTGTGCGCATCGACACCGTTCCGGCTGAAGGTACACTGACGCTAAATGGCAATGCTGTGAGCAATGGCAATGTCATCAGCGTCGCGGATATCAATGCCACCTTGCTGCAGTTTTCACCTACCAGCGGCGAAAGCGGTGCAGCTTACGCCACCTTGTCCTTTAGCGTTAATGACGGCACCGTGTTTGCTGCTGCCAGTAATACGTTGACCTTCGATGTCGCTGCCGCCCCACCGCCGCCACCTCCTACTCCCGAGCCTGAGCCTGAGCCTGAACCCGCTCCAAACCTCATTGATGGCGCAACCGTTGATGAAAGTAATACCACTGAAAATGGCCAGCAGGTTGCAAAAATCACAATCAGCCCGATCACTTCAGATCGAGAAGATAGCGACAGCAATACAAGCCTGGCGGATATTCCGCTGCACTTTGACGAGAACAATGAACCGGTCACTACGCTGAGCCTTCCAGTGGGAATTGGCGCTACAGCTCGTACAAACGAGACCGCGACTGACCAAACCTCATTCCGCGATGGTTTGTACTTGCTGCGTGACTCCGCCCCGGCGTCGGATTGGTTCTCGATGATCAATGGCATGGACCAGTGGCTGAACGGCATTGGTGCTGGCTGGCTCAATCAGGTGACCTTTACCAGCAATAGCAACGAGGCGCCATCCGAGCCGATCAAAGTCAGCGGTGTAGCAGGTGATAAAACCGAAGTCATGGTAATCGACGCCAGTCAGTTGCCAGCCGGCACGGTCATTGACCTCGATAATATTGAGTTCGCGATCATCGTCGGTGATGTTCAAGTGCGAGGTGGTTCGGGCAGCAATGTAGTATTTGCCGGCAGCGGCAATCAGAACATTGTTCTGGGCGAAGATGATGATGAACTTCACGGTGGAGACGGTGATGATACCGTCGGCTCTGAAGGCGGTGATGACTTGTTGTTCGGTGAAAACGGCAACGACACTCTCTTTGGTGGCGCAGGCAAAGACCAGCTTCACGGCGGTATGGATAACGACATCGCGACCTACGAAGGCAACTTTGCCGACTACCGTGTTGAGCAGTTACATGGCGTTGTAACGATTACGCACCTCGATGATGAAACCGATGTGGATACGCTGATCAATATTGAGCAGATTCAGTTCGCCGATCAGAACTGGAACCCTGTTTACAGTACTGACCTCAGTATTATCGCCACCCTTTACCAGCAGGTTCTGGACCGTCAGGCCGACTTGGGTGGTTTCCAGTATTGGAGCGACACTGCTGACTCACGCTCTAAGGGGCAAATTGCGCTTGAGTTTCTGACTTCGGATGAATACCAGCAAGAGAATAGTTTTGCCTTTGAGCAGCTGTCTTTGGCTGAACAAGTCGAGCAGCTCTATCAAGGTCTGCTGGGACGCTCGTCTGACCTAGGTGGCAAGGAGTACTGGACAGAGCAGCTGGCGGAGGGAATGGGCCTTTCCCAGGTGGCAGAGGGCTTCGTATATTCAGATGAACTCAACGGACAATTGAAAGCCTCAATTAGCTGGGACTTTTTCCTGTAATGCCGCACCCTGCACTGCTCTACGGGCAGTGCAGGGCTTTACTCAAAGCAGACCGGAATTAATTGAACCAACTGTCTTTTAATACTGGGCTGTATTCCCCAAAAGCCTGGGACTCATGACCTTATTCATGCAGCTATCCTGAGCGTTCTTCCTTTATTTTCCCAAGCCTCTTCTCGCAACCTACTTCCTCACTCTCCCAAACCGTCTCTAAAAAAATGCAAATAAACGGAAATCTGTTCAAAAATAATAAAAGTGCTCAAAAATAATAAAACACAACATTTGAAATTAATCACTTCTTGTCAGAACATTTGTATGAATGGAAAGGCTATTCAATGCAGTTAATAAGCCCCTGAATAGCAAAGAAGGATTCTAGATTATGTTTGATGAACCTTACCTGGGTGAAATAAGGCTTTTTGCCGGTCGTTTGACTCCTCACGGCTGGCATATCTGCGATGGGTCACTCCTGTCTGTCTCACAGAACCAGGCGCTCTTTTCATTGCTGGACAATCGATTCGGTGGTGATGGCCGGACGACCTTCGCCCTGCCCAACTTGTATGGCCGCATGATACAGGGTGCGGATGGGGACGCTCCCGGCAGGGCTGGGGGTGAAGCTCACGTCAGACTCCAGCCAGAACACCTACCCCCTCATACACATGACTGCGCCTGCTCTGGAGAACCAGCCAGTAGCCCAGCGCCTTCAGGCCATGTGCTCGCACAAACTAATAATAGCCAGCCACTTTATGCGAAAAACAATTCAGGAACACTGCACGCATCAAGCATAACGTCCTCAGGGCTAGGCCATACACACAACAATACCCAGCCATCATTGGTGCTTAATTACATCATTTCCCTCACGGGCATTTATCCAGAACATAAATAAATAGGCTACTTATAATGTCTTTTTCTTTAGCCCTAATAGGTGAGATACGCGCTATTCCCTATTTAACAGGGCTCACTCCCCCCGACTGGATTCCATGCGATGGCCGCCCTCTTGGGATTGCTCAATATTCAGCACTTTTTGCTGTTATTGGAACTCGCTTTGGCGGCGATGGCGTTTCTACGTTTAAGGTGCCGGACCTGAGAGGACGAGTACCCGTTGGCTGCGGCTCAGGTCCAAACCAGACACCACCCATGGTCGGTGACAAGTTTGGAACAGAGTCAGAGACCATTGGTTACGCTGAGATGGCACAACATAACCATCAGGTAACAGTGTCCCACTTCCCGGCTCAATCGAATCAGCCCAGTGAAGGCTATCTCGCCGTTAGCAACGAGGCAGTCTATGCCAGCCCCGAGGAGCAACCACTGCTAAAGCTATCACCTGACACTCTTTCTACAGCAGGTGAGGGGCTGTCCCATGACAATATGAGCCCCTCTTTGGCGCTGCGTTTCTGCATTGCTTCCACAGGCCAGTATCCAACACCGGGTTAAACACAAGGAAGGAGTAAAGCTATGGCTGACTTCAGTGTCGGTGAAATACGCGCATTTCCGTACACCTATATCCCCCATGGCTGGAAAGCCTGTAACGGTGAAGAATTACTCGTATCGCAACACAGGGATCTGTACACCCTTATAGGGAATACTTTCGGTGGAAACGGACACACGACCTTTAAACTGCCTGATCTTCGCAACCACTGCATCATCGGCGAGGGTCAGGGGCCGGGCTTAGCCAATCGAACATTCGGTAAAAGCACCGGACAGTCAGCGGTAGCCCTAAGCATAGAAGAAATACCCGCACACACCCATGATTTTCAGGTTGTGAACGCGGAAGCAGATGCGTCCGAACCCAACATGACGAATATGTTATCCGCACAGACTCCAGAGATGATCTATGGAGATCCAAGTGAGGGCCTTAATATGCCCTCAGGGACCATTACCAGCACAGGGCTGGGACAACCCCACGAAAACTGCCAGCCCTACCTTAGATTGCAGTACTGCATCCTGGTCGAGGTGCTCTAGACCAGCCTCAAACTGGATACTTCCTCTCTGAAACCGCTTGATCTTGTAATCACGAACGCAAAGGAATGAACCATGGCCGACTACGATACTACCCCCGGAGAGATCAACGAGTCTGGAGACTTCGATGCCCAGGTCGGCCCATCAGGCACCAATGATCGATGGCTGTTTAACGAAGCCGGAACTTACACCTTCATCGGTTCACTTGCTTCAGGCGGCGACAACAGCGACATGATTGACTCTCTCCCAGTCACGTTCGGTAGCTACGCCGGGACAGGCTACTACATCGAGGCTTACAGTCTTAGCCTGAGCAACATCGACATTAATAGCAGCACAGAGTTTTCTATTACCCCCCAAAGCACCTCCGACAGTAGTTTTATCCTCAACACCGCACTTACAGACACGCCTCTCACGTATATTTATCCGACATCAGGTGATCACACTATCCGTATTGGGAATGGCACCGTCGTTCTCGATTACACACTGACGCTTTATATTGCTGAACGACCAGATAACGAAGTACCTAACGCGCTCTACCTGAGTGACCAGTCGGTAAGTTATAGCGAGGGTAATCACTATGTGACCGTCGGAACATTGCAAACCAGCGATACCAATCGCGGCGACAGCCACACCTACTCCCTGGTATCTGGAGCGGGCAGTACCGATAACGACCTTTTCACCCTATCCGGCACCAGCCTTCAGGCTATCAATCCGCAGAACATGGACCCGGGCACCTATTCCGTGCGGGTCCGTACGGAGGATCTTGGTGGACTCACTCGTGAAGAAGCCTTCAGCATCACGGTCATAGACAACATCGCACCTGAAGTGCAATCAATCACCGCAGCAGAAGGCGCTCCGGGCAGTATTGAATACACAGTGACCTTCAATGAGGATGTTCAGGCTGTCAGTACCGACGATTTCACATTGGCCGGCACAGGAACAGCCACCGGCAGTATTGCTGAAGTCACAGGCAGCGGCACTGTTTTTACCGTCACCGTTAATAACCTGAGTGGCGAAGGTCATCTACGCCTGGATCTGAAAGGTGCGAACAATATCACCGATGCATCCGGTAATAATGTCGAAGCCTTTAACAGTGGCGGCAGCATGTACTTTGATACGGTTGCCCCCGTCATTAATGCGCCCAGCATATCGCTAACCGGCGCGAGCGGAACAAATGGCGAATTTATTGTCGGCGATACCCTAACCGCGACCTGGAACAACAGCGCCAGCGGCGACAATAATGGAGATGTTGCCTCTGCCACCATGGACTTCTCTGACTTTGGCGGTAACTCAGCGGTGACCGCTTCAAATACAGGAGACTTTTGGTCCGCCACTTTCGAGGTATTGGAAGGCACCTTGGATGCCGCCGACCTCCGCTTGGTCGTCAATGCCACCGATAACGCGGGTAACTTGGGTAGCGGCAACAGTACGGATGTCTCGCTGGATAACGAGCTGCCCAAGCCGCCTTCAGCAAGCACGCCGCTTGAAGTATTTGAGAATGCGGATACTGGCACAGTCGCAGGGTCGGTTTCGGCCAGTGATGACGATGGCTACAGCTTCAGCCTGAGCGACGATGCCGGCGGCCAGTTCAGTATCAATAGCACGACGGGTGAAATCACCTACGCAGGCGGCGGACTTGATCATGAAACCAGCCCTGCTATTAGCATCACTGCCACCACAACCGATAATGCCGGTAATACTGCCAGCCAAACACTGAACATTGACGTGCTGGACGTTAATGACGCCCCCACCTATTCACCGACGGCAGCAACCGGCGACTACACAGAAAACGGCCCCGACGCAGACCTGTGGACCGCAAACGGTATTGATCCAATCGAAACAGGACAAAGCCTCTTAATGGTAAAACTGTTGGTAGGTGGAGTACTTGATGGCACCGACGAGCACCTGGTAGCAGATGAGCTGTCTGGGCCGATAGAACTCGTTACAGGAACTCAGAATCTGACCCTGAACGGTCAGTCTCTAAACGTCACCATCGTTGACAGTGATTACGATCTGGAAGTTACCCTTGATGCCAGCACTCTGACGCTGACTGACTGGCAAAGCCTTGTTGAATCTCTGGCCTATCGTCACACGAGTGATGCCCCCACAGCAGGCCCCCGTGAGATCAGTATTGTTTCGATTCAAGATGATGGCGGTACTCTTAATAGCGGAGGAGACATGACCTCGGGTACTAAAGGTACGCGTACTGTCGAGGTCCAGGTCGTCAATGATTCACCTGTCATTAGTGTAAATAGCGGGCCAAATATTCTCGTCGGCAGAAGCATCACTCTGGATAACTCTCACCTGAACGCAGATGACCCTGATGATGCGGCCGACCAACTCACCTACACGGTGGATAGCATACCCGCCCGTGGCACGCTTGCCCTGGATGGTACGACCCTGGACGTCGGTGATACCTTTACACAGCAGGATATCGAGGACGGATTGGTCACTTTCACTGCGAGCAGCCGTGCCGGAACCGCCGCGTTTGATCTCACTCTTGCAGACGGCGGCGAAGATGGCGCTTCCAGCGCCAATGCTCTCTTCTCCGTGAAAGTTCGAGTGCCCACTCCCCCTCCAGAGCCAGAACCAGAGCCCTCCCCAACGTTACCGGACATCAGCGAATGGGGTGATTTGCCCGATCCCGATGCCGACGGAGTTCCTGACGAGGTTGAAGATCAGGTGATATCGCTTTCCGGAGTGCCGGGCGATGGCAATGGCGATGGTATCGCAGATAGCGAGCAGAAAGACGTCACCTCGATCCCTTTCTTTCCTCAAGGTCAGGACAATGAGAATAACCATGTTTTCATTACCCTCACTGGCGGCAGCCTCAATGGCAAATCAACTGGCAGCGGTGTGGAGTTGCTCAATGTGCATCAACAGGATAGGCCCGACGATGCACCAGACGCCATGGACATGCCACTGGGCATGATTGCGTTCGAGGCTTTGCTGGGCGATGACCGAGTAGGCAGCACTCAGACCTTCAGTCTGTATGTAGACGACACCACTTCTGTGAACGGTTTCTGGAAAAAGGATGCTTCAAACACTTGGGTCAATCTGGCCTCTGAAGAGTACGGCGGCCAGGTCGTGCTCGAAGGTGACAAAATCCGCCTCGATTTTCAGCTGACTGACAACGGTGAGTTTGATGCTGACAATCAAGCCAACGGACGCATCCTCGACCCAGGTGCCTTGGCCTTCAACACAAGTACATTCAGTGAGCAGGTACAGGCGCTATACATCGCCTATTATCAGCGCCCTGCCGATAGTGCGGGCCTTGCCTTCTGGGTAGATTACCTGGATGAGCACAACGGGGATCTGGACGCGGTGGCGGATGCGTTTGCCAATTCAGCGGAGTCCCGGGACTTGTATGGTGAGATCACCGAAGACAACGTCAGCCAATTCGTGATCGATCTGTACGGAACTCTTTTTGACCGTGCCGTTGACAGCTCCGGACTCGCTCACTATCGCAACGCCTTCATCGCCGGCGAGTATGGGGACGGTCGACCTGCCACCGCTGGAACGCTGATGCTGGATATCCTGCAGGGTGCCCAAAACGGCGATGCTGAGCTGGTTGAACTCAAACTGGATGCGGCTCGTACCTTCACCTGGCTGCTGGACCCAGACCAGGATGGCGAGGTGATGGCCACCTTTGATGCCGGCGACCTCAGTGACGTGCGTGACTGGCTGCAAGGCCTGGCGGACAGCGACACTGCACCAGGCGTGGGTGCAATTCACAGCCTTATTAAAGAAGATGTCGCAGAAGCTGGCGAGCCTATTACACTTACTGGCACAAATGGTGTGGCTGAGCTGCTGTTCTAAGCATTAGCGGTATATGAAACTTCCAATAAAGCCGGTAACCGTCAAGGTGACCGGCTTTTTTCTGTCCTCCCGCGCTAGGGATAACCTGTATTCTCGGTGCTAGAATGGTGTGAGCGATAAAAAACAACAACCAAGGACAGAACATGAAACTGGAAACGCTCGCGCTGCACGCCGGTTATGAAACCGACCCGACCACCAAATCCGCTGCTGTACCTATCTACCAGACGACCTCCTACACCTTTGATGATGCCCAGCACGGTGCCGACCTGTTCGATCTCAAGGTCGCCGGTAATATCTACACCCGCATCATGAACCCGACCACCGACGTGCTGGAAAAGCGTGTCGCGGCGATGGAGGGCGGTGTAGCGGCGCTGGCGGTCGCTTCAGGCATGGCGGCCATCACCTATACCATCCAGACACTGGCCGAAGCGGGTGACAACATCATCTCGACCAGCGAATTGTATGGCGGTACCTACAACCTGTTCGCTCACACCCTGCCACGTCAGGGGCTGGAAGTGCGTTTCGTCCAGAAGGATGACTTCGCTGCCATCGAGAGCAAGATCGATGCCCGTACCAAGGCGATCTACTGCGAGTCTGTAGGTAATCCTTCAGGTGGTATCGCAGACATTGAAAAACTGGCCGAAATTGCCCACCGCCATGGAGTTCCACTGGTTGTGGATAACACGGTGCCCAGCCCGTCCCTGTGGCGTCCGATTGAACAGGGTGCGGATATCATTGTAACCGCTGCGACCAAATACATTGGTGGCCATGGCACCACCATCGGAGGCCTGATCGTCGATTCCGGCAACTTCCCCTGGGCTGAAAACAAGGAACGCTTCCCGCTGCTCAATGAGCCGGATGTGTCTTACCACGGTGTGGTCTACACCGAAGCCTTCGGTCCAGCCGCATTCATCGGCCGTGCCCGTGTGGTCCCGCTGCGTAACATGGGCGCAGCCCTGTCTCCAATGAGCGCCTTTATGCTGTTGCAGGGTCTGGAAACCCTGTCTCTGCGCATGGAGCGTATCTGTGAAAATACGCAAAAGATTGCCGAGTATCTGGAGAACCATCCGGAAGTGACCTGGGTTAACTATGCCGGCCTGGAAAGCCACAAGGATTACGCACTGGCTCAGAAATACATGGGCGGCAAGGCCTCAGGCATCCTCAGTTTCGGCCTCAAATCCGGCCGCGAGGGCACGCGCAAGTTCTACGATGCACTGCAGATTTTCCTGCGCCTTGTAAACATTGGTGACTGCAAGTCCCTGGCATCCATCCCTGCCGAGACCACGCACCGTCAGCTGAATGAGCAAGAGCTGAAGTCCGCCGGTGTTTCACCGGAAATGGTTCGCCTGTCGATCGGTATCGAGCATATTGACGACTTGATCGCCGACCTGGATCAGGCACTGGTACAAAGCACCAACTAAACCAGAGTGGTGAGCACCTGTTCAAGCACAACGCAAGTGCTCACCACCTCCTCATATTTGCAGTCTAAAACCAAATCCAGACTGCAATATACCTCTGCATTGGACGCGGAGGTTTTAGGCTAACGGACAAGCTTGATCTATCCGTTGTACTGTAAATCACAGGCCACCGGTGGTTTCGTGAAACACTTTATTCTTGCACTCTCCTTTCTGATCATATTCATTAGTGGCGTTTTTTGGCTGCTGGCAGATGACGACCTCCATCCTGAGGTTCAAACACTTATCGCGCTAACGAAGCCTCCCGAGGAAAGCTCAGCCTTTACATATCTACTCGGCATACAAGCCCCATTGGAGCAGCGCCCTGACATCGCCGGGGCAGAGGTTCTTGCCCAAATCCGAGAACATAAAGACCAATACTTTGAAGAAAACAGCCAGATTCAAGGGCCCTATATCGACCTTGGTGAACAGTTGCCGTTGTCGGATAACGCACGCCACTGCAGCATCAGCAACCCAAGCTGTATGTCCAGGTTCTTTCAGCCTTTATCGCCATTGCATGATCTGACCAAAGAAGATCAGGTATTGCTGGAGCGATGGTATCAATTCACCCAATACAGCGATTATCAGATACTCACACACCCCGGCGTTTCAGAGTATTTGCCACTCTATCAATACGTGATCGCGGCCAACCGTGTACTGATCATCAACAGTATTCAACAGGCTTTTTCAGGTGAAACCGCTCAGGCGCGCCAGCAGCTGCTGGATAACCTTGTTTCACTGCGCTCTCTATTGGCTGCAGAAGGTCACCTGGTTGGAAAAATGGCATTCGCAAACGTGATATCAGAGCACATCGATGCCTTGAATAGCCTTCAGCAGCACTTCAACTTGGCGCCTACTGCTCTTATCCCGCCGCTGACGCCTAAAGAGAAAAGCCTCAGGCTTGCGTATGCACGAGAGCTGACCATGATCGCCAACCTGTACCTATCAATGGATTCTGAACCAGGCTTGTTCGATCCAGACTTGCCGATTCCAGCTTGGCTGACCCGCCAGCTCTTTAAGCCGGGCATGAGTATCAACGCACTTTTGCCTATGTATGAACACCTTATTATCAGTTCTGAACTGGCACCAGAGCGTTTTATTGCACAGCTTAATCAAGCTCCCATGCCTCAGCCCAAACCACACTGGATTCGTAACCCTGTGGGAACCATTCTGAATGGCGTTGCGGGCCCTGACTTACAAGTGTACGCAATCGACATGCAGGACCTGGACACCAAGATCCTGCTGTTTAATGCCTTCAGCCAGCATCCTCTGCGCCCTGCACACCGGATTTTGGAAGACTTCACCAACCCTTACTACCCTGACGGAGAGCCAGTAACAGCCTCTATTGAGAAGCATAAGGTATGCATTCCTGGCCCTTTACAAAGGAACAAGCTGCGTTGCCTGCACGGCTATTTCAAAACGGCGGTCGAATAAGAGACATCGGGTTAGAATATTTCCGCCGGGCAACACTCCAGAAATCGCGCCACCGCAGCGGTATCAGGCCGCTGACGGTGGCGCAGCAGGTAAAGCTGGCGGCGGATACTCAGTTCCGGCGCCAGCACTTGCAACTCACCGGTTTGTAGCGACTGCTGAACCACATGACGCGACAGGCAACTCACCCCTACCCCAGCCCTAAGCGCATTATGGATTGCTTCTGAGCTACCCAGTTCCAGCACAGGTTGTATTGTATTCAATGCGCCAAACAGTTCCTGTTCGACCACGCTTCGCGTTCCTGAACCGGGTTCACGCATGATCCAGGGCAGATGCTCCAGAGGCAGGTTGGCAAAAGTCGGTACGGCTACTATTACCATTTCATCCTGACGCCAAGGCGTCATCACCAGATCCGGGTGCAGTGCTCGACCTTCAATCAGCCCCAGATCCAGCTCGAACCTGAGCATACGCTCGGCAATTTCATCCGTATTGGCAATCTCGACACGCTCACAGGGCATACTGCCACCCGTATTGCCCAGTAGCCGTGGCAGCAGATAGTTGCCAATGGTCGTACTGGCCCCCACCTTCAACCCTCCCCCACCATTTCGAAACAAGGTCTCCGCATCGCGTGCCTGTACCAGCAAGGCTCTTGCTCTGGGCTGTAAGGCTCGACCACTGGCATTGAGCACCAGGCGTTTGCCGACTCGATCAAACAGCTTTTCGCCCAGTCTCGATTCCAGCTCGCTTAAAGCGTTGCTGGCAGCGGACTGCGACAGGGCCACTGCCTCGGCCGCACGCGTGGTGGAGCCGGCTTCAATGACGGCAAGAAAAACTTCCAGTTGGCGCAGTGACAGCATAGGCACCTCAAAGGATCGATAATCTACCTAAAAAACTGGTTAATACTACCAAATCTATCCGTTTTAAACTTATAACTAAAATCGCTAAAGTGCACCCAGTTTCCACGGAGGTGCCCAATGAACCGGTTAAATCGCCTGAACCCTATTTTGCCCGGCCTGCTGCTGACACTGGGTTTGAGCCTGGGCGCCCTGTTGCTGGTCCAGTTGCCACTGG
Source organism: Marinobacterium sp. (assembly GCA_048264005.1). Classification (GTDB taxonomy): domain Bacteria; phylum Pseudomonadota; class Gammaproteobacteria; order Pseudomonadales; family Balneatricaceae; genus Marinobacterium. The sequence continues at coordinate 45,541 of JBLXDP010000009.1, read as the reverse complement.
CCGGCATAGGCGTTCTTGGCCCTCTCACACTGGCCATGGTTCTGGGCATTGTTTTGGGACATTGCGCCAGCACACAGCTGGAACAACGCAGCGAAGCGGGCCTTCAGTTCAGCCGTCATTATCTGCTTCGCGCCGGCATCATTCTGTATGGGTTCCGCATCAGCCTTGACGACCTGCAGAGTGCAGGGTTGAACGCGCTCTTAATCGATCTGGTGATTGTGGTCGGCATTTTGGCTACGGCAGCCTGGGTGGGTATTCGCTGGCTTAAACTGGATGCCCGCACGGCCGTCTTGATCGGTGCAGGCAGTGCCATCTGTGGTGCAGCGGCGGTGCTGGCAAGTGCTCCTACGATTCGGGCACGGCAGCAGGCAGTCCCGGTTGCCATCGCCACCGTGGTGCTGTTCGGCAGCGCCGCCATGCTGCTCTATCCCTGGCTGTTCACCCAAGGCTGGGTACAGGCCCTATTTCAGAATGGGGAGATGGCGTTTGGACGCCTGGTGGGTGCAACCACTCATGAAGTCGCGCAAGTCACCGCTGTTGCAGCAACCCTGCCCGCCGAAGCCGCCCATACAGCGGTGGTAACTAAATTGATGCGCGTGATGCTGTTGGTGCCGGTGCTATTGGTACTGAGCCAGCTATTTGATCGCGATGAAAGCACCCAGGATACACCCCGAACACTGCCTGTTCCCTGGTTTGCCCTGATCTTCATGCTGCTACCGTTGATCAACAGCCTGGAGCTCCTGCCCCAAGGTGCACTGGAGCTGCTGCATCAGCTTGATCAGCTGTTTCTGGCCATGGCGATGGCCGCACTGGGTTTTACAACCCGCCTGAGCGCTATTCGCGCAGCAGGATGGAAGCCGCTGGCACTGGGGGCTCTTTTGTTTGTGCTGTTACTGACAGGTGGAACGCTACTGACACTGCTGCTTGGGTAAGACCTGAACCTGTCGACAAAAAAAGCCCCTGACCTTACGGCAGGGGCTTTCCAGTTAACCAAGCCTGGCGATTAAGTACGCGTTGCCTGAACACGTGCAATGGCCTGATCCAGTTCGTCGTTGGAATTCTCCACGCCATCGGCACAGAACTCCAGATCAGTCAGGCGACCGTTCTCAAGGCTGTATACCCAGCCATGTACGCTCAGATCCTGGCCACGTTTCCAGGCATCCTGAACGATGGTGGTGTTACACACGTTGTAGGCCTGCTGTACGGCGTTCAGCTCACACATCATGTCTACCTGCTCCGGTGTATCCTGCCAGGGGCCTACCAGGTCACGGTGCTTGGAATAGACATCACGAATGTTACGCAGCCAGTTGTCGATCAAGCCATGCGGCTGTTCCTGCAAGGCAGCACGCACACCGCCACAGCCGTAATGGCCGACCACCATCACGTGCTTCACCTTCAGCACTTCGACAGCGTACTGCAGCACCGACAGACAGTTCATATCGGTGTGTACAACAATATTGGATACGTTACGGTGAACGAACAACTCACCCGGCAAGAGATCAACGATCTCATTGGCCGGGACTCGGCTGTCGGAACAACCAATCCAGAGGTACTCCGGTGCCTGCTGAGACGCCAGGGTGGGGAAAAACTCCGGGTCCTGCTCGTGGATACGATCAGACCAGCTACGGTTGTTGGCAAATAGATTCGACAGTTTTTTCATGGTTATTCATGCCCCTGAATACAACTCAGGCAGCGATGGATCACATCGCTGCCTGGTGTGCGTATTTAATCAATGCTCGATTTACACTCAGTATTAGAGTGTCCGCTCAAGTACCTGACACAATCAGCCGTGGTACTTGGCACTCAGCTCGTGCACAGCATCTACGAATACTTTAGCACTTTCCGGGTCGACAAACTGATGGATCCCATGGCCCAAATTGAACACATGACCGTTACCGGTACCGAAACGAGCCAGAATATCCGCCACTTCCGAACGGATGCGTTCGGCCGGTGCGTACAGCACGCTCGGGTCCATATTGCCCTGCAGCGCAACACGGTCACCCACACGCGCACGCGCATCATCAATGTTGGTGGTCCAGTCCAGACCCAGTGCATCAGCACCTGCGTCGGCCATCACTTCCAGCCACTGGCCACCGTTTTTGGTAAACATGATAACCGGCACACGGCGACCTTCATGCTCACGGATCAGACCCGATACAATCTGCTGCATGTATTTGAGAGAGAACTCCTGATACATGGGACCGCTCAGCACGCCACCCCAGGTGTCGAAAATCTGCACAGCCTGAGCGCCGCAACGGATCTGCTCGTTCAGGTAGTTGGTGACGGACTGCGCCAGCTTGTCCAGCAACGCATGCATCACGTCAGGCGTGGCATACATCATCTGCTTGATATGACGGAAATCCTTGCTGGAGCCGCCTTCAACCATGTAAGTCGCCAACGTCCAGGGGCTGCCGGAGAAACCGATCAGCGGAACACGACCCGACAGCGCACCACGAATTTCACTGACCGCGGCCATCACGTAATCCAGGTCAGTGGCCGCATCCGGAATTGGCAGCTCGGCTACATCCTGTTCGGTACGAATGATTTTTTTGAAACGAGGGCCTTCGCCCTGTTCAAAATAAAGACCCAGTCCCATCGCATCAGGGATGGTCAGGATGTCGGAGAAGAGGATGGCTGCATCCAGATCGTAACGTTCCAGCGGCTGCAAAGTTACTTCACAGGCCAGTTCACGGTTTTTGCACAGACTCAGAAAATCACCAGCCTGAGCACGGGTTGCGCGGTATTCCGGCAGGTAACGACCTGCCTGACGCATCATCCAAACCGGGGTTACGTCCACCGGCTCGCGCAGCAGCGCACGCAGAAAGCGATCGTTTTTCAGTTCAGCCATCTCGCCATCTTATCCTGTAGCTAAGTTTGAGTTGGCGACATTGTAACCGCTTACGCAATCAATTGCTTTCTACAGGAGTACAGTCTGCGCCTTGAACTGTATAATTAGTGGGCTAAGGTTAACCCACACTCTGTTTAGCCGGTGATTTGTCCAGCATGACACGCAGCACCAAAGTTCTCAGTCTGCCCACAGCAGCCGACCAGCATGATCATTCACACCACCAACTCGTATTCGGGCTGGAGGGTGATACTGCCTTTGAACTGGTTGGCAGCAGCCGAGAGGTGCGTATCGGACACGGCTGCCTGGTGCCCTGTGCCACCGATCATATATTCAGCGGCCTGGGCGACAACCGCATTCTGGTACTGGATCTGCCCACCGAGAGCCATGACCGCCTGCAACAGGAACGGATCGATCGCCTTTTTTCACGCGCCAGCTACTTCCAGTGCCCACCAGAACTACAGTTACTGCTTCGCTCACTCAGCCGCGAACTCAGTTACAACCCCGGCGATACCCTGTTACAGGAAGCCTGCAGCAACACTCTGCTCTGCGCTCTTCAGCGCCAACTGGAGCAAAAGCCAACACCCCGTCTTCAGGGACAGCTGAACCTGCAACTGCTGGATGATTACATTGACCTGCACATGGACCGCCGAATGCCGGTCGATGAATTGGCAGGACTCTTCTGTCTGGCCAGCAGTCAATTTTTTGCCCGCTTCCGTGACCAGACCGGGATCACGCCCAATCAGTATGTCATTGAGCGCCGCTTGCAGGCTGTGCGGCAGGCACTCATCCATGCCCCAGACTCCATTGCCCAGCTCGCTTCCCGTTTTGGATTCTGTAACCAGAGTGCCCTGACCCGTGCCTTTCAACAACGTTTTGACCTGTCTCCGGCTCAATTTCGCCGCAAGCACGGCTATCTTGCACCGGAGGATGCTGCAAAAAGTCCGTAGAAAGTGACAAGACCGCTCTACAGCGACTGTTATTAAATGCTGTTTCAGTGGGCATTCTGGACTTCCTGCTGCACCCGGTGACAGAAAACGCGCACCAACACACGACTGCAGTCGACGGCGAGCCCCACCCCCCACTTGAGCTGGGCTGCTAAGCTGTCTAACGTAAACCATGGGGCGGAAGGGATACTTTCGCGTCGTTGTCGACCTGTCTCAGCTTCTCTGAGTACACGCATGAGGCAGGCGCACAATAAACACCCGCATAAGGGATTGCAGAGAGGCTTTTGCATGATTGAAAACAACTACGCAGTGTACGGCACCTTTGTCGTTTACCTGATTTTGATGCTGGCAATTGGCGTCATTGCCTATCAACGTACATCCAACTCCTCCGACTACTTCCTGGGCGGCCGTTCCCTTGGCCCCTGGCCCGCTGCGCTGTCAGCCGGTGCATCCGACATGAGTGGCTGGTTGCTGCTCGGCCTTCCCGGTTACGCCTACGGTTCCGGTATGGAAGCGATCTGGCTGGCTGGCGGCCTGCTGCTGGGTACCTGGGCCAACTGGATGTTCACCGCCAAGCGTCTGCGCACCTACAGCATTGTTGCGGGCGACGCCCTGACTCTGCCTGAATACTTTGCCAACCGCTTCCGTGATCATTCACGTCTGCTTCAGGTGATTTCCGCCTTCTTCATCCTGCTGTTCTTCCTGTTCTACACCAGCTCCGGCCTGGTTGCAGGCGGCAAGTTGTTTGAAACCGTGTTTGGCCTGAACTACACCACCGCTCTGATCATCGGTACCGTGTGCATCGTGTCCTACACCCTGTTTGGTGGCTTCCTGGCGGTCTCCTGGACTGACCTGGTTCAGGGCCTGCTGATGGCAGCTGCGCTGCTGATCGTACCGATCGCAGCGATTCAGGCTGACGGTGGTTTCGGCGCCATGTGGAGCGCCGTAGAAGCGAAGAACCCAGAACTACTGACCATTTTCAATGATGCGTCCGGTGAGCCGCTGAGCTTTATCGCTATCATTTCCCTGGCAGCCTGGGGTCTGGGTTACTTCGGCCAGCCGCATATCCTGGCGCGTTTTGCGGCCTGCCGCAGCAATGAGGAAATCCCGGTTGCCCGTCGTATCGCTGTTACCTGGAGCGGCCTGTCCATGGCAGGTGCCATGCTGGTCGGTCTGGCCGGTATGCTGTACGTGCAGAACCAGATGGGTGGCGAACTGGGCGACGGTGAAACCATCTTCATGCTGCTGGTAAACGCCATCTTCCATCCGGTTATCGCAGGTATTCTGTTGGCTGCAATCCTGGCTGCCATCATGAGTACGGCTGACTCCCAGCTACTGGTATCCTCTTCTGCTCTGGCCGAAGACTTCTACAAGCAGCTGTTCCGTAAGGACGCGTCTCAGAAAGAGATCGTAATGGTGGGTCGTCTGGCGGTTATCGGCCTGTCTCTGGTCGCCATGTTCCTGGCGCTGAACCCGGATAGCACCGTACTGGGTCTGGTGTCTTACGCCTGGGCAGGCTTTGGTGCCGCTTTCGGCCCCGCACTGCTGATCAGCCTGTACTGGAAGAACATGACCCGCAACGGCGCTCTGGCAGGTATCGTCGTCGGTGCAGTAACCGTGGTTGTCTGGAAACAGCTGTCTGGTGGCCTGTTCGACATGTACGAAATCGTACCGGGTATCATCTTCGCTACCATCGCCATTATTGTGGTATCGAAACTGGGTGACAAACCTGACGCTGAAGTTCAGGCTCAGCACGAAAGCATGCTGAAGAACCTCTAACAGCCGCTTGGAAGACCCCAAAGGCCCGGCCCCTGAACAAGGCGCCGGGCCTTCTTCATTTTGACTTAAAAGTGTAACCAGCGTTTAAACTCTCCGCCGGATGATGGATGGCTACCCCCAAGCCCCCAAATACGAGGAGTGGTTACAATGGCAAACTACACGCTTCAGATTTTGCATGCAGCTGACATGGAAGGCGGTGGCGGCGATCTGCTCAATGCCCCCGCATTTGTCTCCATCGTTGACTACCTCGAAGACCAATCCGAGAATTCCCTGTTCCTGTCCAGCGGCGACCTGATCCTGCCGGGGCCCTATATGTCCGCCGCCGGTGACAGCAGCCTGCGCCTCGCCATCCAACAGGCCAATGAAGCAATGCTCGGCCTGGAGCCCGGTACCCTCAGTAACCTGCGTGAAGGTGCTGGACGCGTTGACCTGACCCTGGCAAATCTACTCGAAGCCAGCGCTATCACACTGGGCAACCATGAGTTCGACCAGGGCACCAGCGCACTGGCAGACCTTATCGGTACTGACATTCGCTCCTCTGATCTGGATGGCGTACGCTGGCTGGGCGCGCAATTCCCATACCTGAGCGCCAACCTGGATTTCTCAGCCGACGACAGCCTGTCAGGCCTCTACACCGATGAAACTCTGACCAATACAGCTTTCGCGTCCACTATCGACGACCTCGAAGCAGCGGCTGCAGCCCCCAAAATCGCCCCGGCCACCATTATTGAAGAGGGGGGTGAGAAAATTGGTATTGTCGCTGCCACCACCCAGATTCTGGAAAGCATCTCCAGCACGGGTGGTGTTCAGGTTGAAGGCACGGACAGCAATGATATGGAACTGCTGGCACAGCAGCTTCAGGTTTATATCAATGAACTCCGTGATCAGGGCATCAACAAGATTATCCTGATGTCGCACCTGCAACAGATTACCCTGGAAGAGGAGCTGGCAGGACTACTGGATGGCGTCGACATCATCATGGCGGGCGGTTCCAATGCACTGCTGGCCGATGAAGACGAAGCTCTCTTCCCCGGCACAGGCCAGGAGCCTTATGACGCCTACCCCATCCTGACACAGGACAAGTCCGGCAACGATGTAGTGCTGATCAATACCGATGGCGGCTGGCGTTATGTCGGCCAGTTAACCGTTGAGTTTGATGAAGCGGGTAATATCCTGACGGATTCTATCAACGACGAAACCTCAACCATCTACACCTCTACCGATGCGACAGCCGCTGAGCTCTGGGGTAGCGAAGAAGCAGCCTATGCAGAAGGCAGTAAGGGTGCCATCGCTCAGGATCTGGTGGATGCTGTCTCCGAACTGGTAACCGAAAAAGACGGCATCGCCTTTGGCAGCACCGATGTGTACCTGCAGGGCGAACGTACTTTTGTCCGTACCGAAGAAACCAATTTGGGCAACCTGACCGCCGACGCCAACCTATGGTACGCACGTCAGGTAGACGATGCCGTCATGGTATCAATCAAAAATGGCGGCGGTATCCGTGAACCCATAGGTACAACCTACGCAGTCGGCTCTGAAGGCGACTATGAGCTGCGACCGCCTCAGGCAAATGAAGAAGCAGGCAAGGAAAGCGGTGAAATTTCCCAGTTGGATATAGAATCATCCCTGCGCTTCAACAACGACCTGAGCATCCTCACTCTGACCCGCGCTCAATTGCTGGCGGTTATCGAGCACGCGGTTTCAGCTTCAGATGAGAGTTCCACCCCGGGACAATTTGCCCAGGTTTCCGGTATTCAATACAGCTTCGACTGGACACAGGAAGCCGGTGATCGCATCCAGAGCGCTGCTATTGTGGATGACAACGATAAAGTTGTGGATGTATTGGTCGTCAACGGCAAACTGGTTGGTGATGCCTCGGCTACAGTCAAGATCGTAACCCTTGGCTTTATGGCAGATGGTGGCGACAGCTACCCGTTTGGAGACTTCCTTGAGCTGGATGAATCCGCCGTTGCCCGTGTGGATTTGATGGATGCTGGAATCGGCGAGGGTAATGCGACCGAGGCTGCCGCTGGAACAGAACAGGATGCCTTTGCAGAATATATGCTAAGCCAATATTCCGACACGGCGTTTGCTGGAGTTGATACCGACAAGAGTGAAGACCAGCGCATTCAGAACCTGGCTTACAAGGAAGATGAAGTACTGGCGGAGAATACCGATTCAGTGGTGCGTCTTTACGATACGCTGTTTGATCGTACGCCTGATCAGGCGGGACTCAGCTTCTGGCATGAACAACTTTTACAGGGCTCCAATTTGGAACATATTACCTCCTCGTTCATGGCGTCTGATGAATATCAGCAGACACTGGGCGCAGCAGCAAGCAATGCAGACCTGGTCGAGGCACTGTATCAAAACGCCTTCGGCCGCAGTGCAGAGACGGCGGGAGTGGAATACTGGAGTGAACAATTGGAACAGGTGCCGGTTGTGAATGTGATTCTGGGTATTTCCGAGTCCCAGGAGCATATGAACATTCTGCTGTAAGCCTGATCAAGGCATAAAAAAACCGGCCAGTGACTCTGGCCGGTTTCGTATCAAACAGCGGCAAGGCTTAGATAAAGAGCATATCCGCTACAGTGAGATAGGTCTGCTGCACATATTCATCCGACTGAGTCATCGCCACCAAAGCAGACGACTGTGAATGATTGCCTGAGTCCAGCTCACCCATCCAGTAGTCAAAACCTCCCTGATCTGGCTCACGACCAAAGACGCCTTCGTACATATGAGTTACGAACTCGGCATTGCTGACAATACCATCAGCATTGGTATCCGATAGTTTTTTGAATTCTTTTGAATCTACAAAACCGCCCGCCATTGAATTCAGATCCCGACGTCCAGCCTCAATCTCACCCAGCCACCAGTTGTATCCTGCTTCATCAGGTGTGCGCCCCATTGCACCAGCATATGCGCGATACAACTGAGCTTCCTCGGCGTCGATAATAACGCCATCCGCACGCTTGATCTGGGAGTTCCACAAGGCTCCATCTTCATCCCACAACTGAACATCATCATCGTCCAGGTAGTCAGCAAAGATAAAGTCGTTGTGCCCTACAGTGCCATCTGCCAGACCCTTGTCATACACGGCCTTCCACTTCGCAAACCAGGAAGTGTCTTCCATGCTGTCGATGAAGTTCTGAATATTGATCGGGATAGAAAAATGACTTTCCAGCGTGTATATCTCGGACTCATCAACTCCATCCAGGATATTCACACCGGTGGTCTGCAGGTAATCCGCCACCCAATCGTATAGTTGATCGGCCAGAGCCCCGGTTACCGGTACATTGGCATCATCGATGTAAGACTGAATCAGGTCATCCGAGCCCAGCAGGTCGTCATCCCAATCATCGTCCCAGTCATCCCAGTTATCAAACATCTGCATGTATTCGGCGTACCAGTCAGAAGACTCAACAGCACTCCAATAGGCATTCAAGTTGGCAGCATTAGAAAAATAACTGTTCAGGCGAGCCTCTTCCGCAGCACTCAAATCGTCCGAGAGATCAACACCTGCATGCTGACTGATGTAGTTCTGCATCCAGGCATGCACCCGCTCTGCAAGCTCCCAGGAAATGCTGTCGTACTCACCCACGAAGTCATTCCAAAAGGAATCATCGTACCCTGACATATCCATAAAACTCCCTTGTACTCGATGGCTGAAAGTTCGATACCGTCCTCGATATCAAGCGCACTATTCTAGTGCAGGCCTAGAGGGGAGCAAGCAATTTGAGTATTTTTTGAACAACCCGGAAAAACCGGAATTACAGCCAGGCAGACATGAGCCAGACGCAGGGAACAGCGCCGAGGATACCCAATACATTGGCCGCCATATCGATCCAGCAGAAACCACTCCCCCAGAAGTGATCCCAAACTTCCTTCACCAGACCAATGAGTAAAACGACAGAGACAGCGGCCCAGAGGTTCAACCAAAAGGCCGACAACAGCAAAAGCACAAAACTGTAGGTAAAGTGCTGGCGTTTGTCTTCTTCGTGATAATGACGATGCAAACGCTCTGATATTTGGCTGAGGGTGTGCATCAGGCTTCGCTGGCAATCAATTGTCGGTAAAGGTCGAGATAGCTGTTCGACATCCGTTCAGCGGTAAAAAGCTCGAGATAACGGGCATGAGAAGCTTCAGCCATTTGTTCAAGGCGCTCAGGATCAGCACTCATTTCCTGCATTGCTTTTGCCAATGCTTCGGCATTACCCGGTGGAATGACGAGCCCCGTTTCACCATGCTGATTGACATAGCTGGTGCCGGTCCCGATTTCACAGGTAATGAGCGGCAACCGCATCATCTGAGCTTCCAGCAAGCTGATACCAAAAGCTTCAGAGCGCAGATGTGATGGAAACACAAAAGCCTTGGCCAACGACAGCAAGGCGACCTTGTCTTCTTCAGACACTTCACCTGCAAAGTGAATATTTTCGGCACCTGCGGCTTGCGCCTTAAGCTCATCCGCCAGCTGGCCGCCTCCGGCAATTACTACCGGCAACCCGGTTTTCAATGCCGCCTCGACCAACCAGTTCAGGCCCTTGTAGTAACGCAAGGCTCCCAAAAACAGGAAAAACCCTTCGCCAAAGCGATCACGAAAATGAGCCTGGCGCTCTGTGGATAATTCAGGATACAAGGATTCAGCAATACCCAAGGGCACCATCTCTGGAGTATCCAGCTGTCGCAATACACTGCTGCTTTCCAGATAGCCCGGCGACGTTGCGACAACCTTGTCCACAGAACGCAGGAACCGCATGGCCAAAGGCATATAAAGTTTGCCAAAGAGTTTTTGGCGAACAATATCACTGTGATAGGTCACCAGCGCAGGGGGCATTTTGCGGAACAGCTTACCCGCCAGGTACAACAGGTCCTGAATCGGGAAGGGGTAGTGGAAGTGCAGCAGATCAGCCCAGCCCAGCAGCTGTTTGAACTGCTTTACATAAGCCGGCCCAATTGGCATTGAGGCAAAGTGGAACCACATGGGGCAGAAGTAAATTTCAGCCCCGCAGTCCCAACGTTCAACCCTGAATTCCGTTTCACGGGTGAAAACCAACACTCGATGCATTGCACCAGCCGCTGAAGTACCGCGCGTAATGTTGGCAATAAAAACACCCACCCCCCCGATCTCCTCGGAGGGGGCAGATTTGTACAAATGAAGAATGTTCAAACAAGTTAACCGGCAGTTCCAACAGCAGCGTAATTCACTGTGTGATTATCCAAAAGGGTATTGATCTGCTGCAAATCGCCATCATCCAGCGCACCGCTCCAGCGCTTGAGAACTACATAGCTCAACAGAAAGCTGTACTGGGCTTCCAGCAAGTCGCGCGCAGCGCTGTATTGCTCACTGGCACGATCCAGAACATCAACGGCATTGTTGATACCGTAACTAAAGCTTTTCTCAGCAGCTTCACGTGCTTTAACCGCAGACTGCAATGCTACCTTACTAGCCTGAACGCGAGCTAAAGCAGATGATGCATTCATGTACGCGGTACGTACTTCCTTGAAAACCTGTCGACGAGCCGCTTCCAAATCATGGCGGGCCATCAGCATGTTTTCGTAGGCAGCATCACTACGCGCACTGGTTGAGCCGCCAGAATAGATGGGAATACGCAAGTTAAGCGCAGCTACGTTGGACTCACTGGGGGACGCAGGTGCGTTTTCACTGCCGATGTTGGTTTTCTGACTCGACAACTGCAGACTCAGAGTCGGCATGTGCTTGCCAAAGGCCTCTTTGCGTGCAGCACGCTGCGCATCCACCGCGGACTGCTTAGCCATAATCAGAGGGTTACTGGCCAACGCCAGATCACGCCAGTATTCATAATCTTTAAGATCAAAGGTTTCCTTGAGCTTGGGCTGAGCCACAATGCGCTCCAGCTGCTCGTAAACTGGACGACCAATGACTTCAGCCAGTGCTTCTCTGTTTACCCAGATATCGTTGCGCGCTTCGATTTCATCTGAACGCAAACGGTCCAGACGCGCTTCAACTTCCAGCTTATCCGTGATCGGGGCTAGCTGTTTGGCATAGAGAGAGCTGATACGCTCCAGGTTACGTTCGACAGAGCGCTTTTCAGCTTCAATCAACTCCAGATGATCCTGGGCACCCAAGACCGCAAAGTAGCGCTGGACGAGATCGGCCACGGCTCCCTGGATATCGTGCTGTCCCTGCTCAGCATATTGATCACTAATTGCTCGGGAACGTTGGTAGCTCTGCCACACTGGTGAATCGTAAATCACCTGAGACATGGAAACAGAGTAGCGCTCACCGTTGTAATAGGACTCACGTGTACCGGAAGTATAGTTGGTACGTGTCACTCGACTGTCGGCATTAACCTGAGGCAATAGCTGACCCAGCGCTTCACGCTCTTGATACTCGGCTCGGCGAGCAGCTGCTTGAGCTGACAGAATCCGTGGATCCTGCTGCTGAGCCTGCACATAAAGAGCCCAAAGATCAGACGGGTTAGCTTCATCCTGCTTAATGTCCTCGGCAGCAGCCTGGCCAGTCGAGAGCAATGCCAGAGTGCAACATCCGATAACGCGGGAGATCCTTCGCATTGAAATCAGTCCTCTATCAGTGAACGTGCAAATGCGTTGGTAGCGGGCTGTACCAGGTACTCCAGGAAGGTTCGCTCACCAGAGTTAATCAACACCTCAGCGGGCATACCCGGAACCAGTACAAGATTGGCCTGTTCCAGATTGGTTCGACCTTCTTCAGTCAGCTCAACGCGTGCCAGGTAGTAAGGCATACCGGTCTCTTCATTGGTCAGACGGTCAGCAGAAATATGCTCAACACGCCCTTCAATGACCGGAGTAGTCGCTGACTTGAACGCGCTGAATCGGATATCAGCCAGCTTGCCGGCACTGACACGGTCAATATCAATCGGCGAAACCTGGGCTTCCACTACCAAATCAGACGCAGCCGGAACAATATCCAGAATAGGCGCACCCGACTGAACGACACCGCCAACAGTGTGCACTTTCATACCCAGTACCATTCCGGCTTCAGGCGCACGAATAACAGTGCGCTCAACACGGTCCATCAACGCCCGCTCCCGTTCACGCAAATCGAACAGGGTTGACTGTACTTCAGACAGTTGGTTCACCACTTCAGTGTGGAAATCCTTTTTCAGCTGCAGAATGCTCAAGCGGGTTTCACCCTGCTTCATCTTCGCCTGCGCGATGGATGAGCGATGATCGGCCATTTCACCTTCAAGGTTGGAGACCTGACGCTCCAGATCACGCAGACGCTGCTTATCAACAAAACCGTCGCTCAGCAGTTCGCTAAGATCCTTGATTTCTGATTTATAAGACGACATCAGCTGCTTCTTGCTGCGAATCACCGCCTCAAGACCACGGATCTGTTCATCGATCTGTGTCATACGCTGTTCCAGCACTTCGATTTCACCCAAGTGTGAGTTCATGCGTGCCTGAAACACCTGACCCTCACTCAAGACAGCTTCTTTTACGCGAAGATCATCCTTGTTGAAACTGTCTGGAAAATCGATCTTGCCCAGCTGATCACGCTCGGCCTTCAAACGTGCTTCCAATGCTTGAGAAGCGATCATCTGGCCACGAATAATCCCCATTTCAGCCTTTGCCTGGGTATCATCCAGTACCAGCAGAACTTCACCTTCTTCAACCTGGTCACCATCTCGCACATTGATCTGCTCAACGATGCCGCCTTCCAGGTGCTGCACAGTTTTACGATAGGTTTTGACCGTTACCACGCCTGGAGCTAGAGCAGCACTATCCAAAGGTGCCACCGCCGCCCAGGTACCAAACATGCCGAAGGTCACAAACAAGATCAGAAGACCAATAAACTTGGGCGTCTTATCAGACACATCCAGCTCAAAAGTACCTTCGCGAATCGCTTTAAGTGCGTCTTTACTCATTGCTTTACTGTCCTCAGGCCGGTTTAGCAGCAGATGCCGGAGCCGCAGCGCGTGCTCCCTTATTGAGCTCAGCCAAAACCTGATCACGCGGACCAAACATGGTTAAAGCCCCCTCTCGCATCACCATCAGTGATTGCACCTGAGACAAGACACTGGCTCTGTGTGTAATGATAAACACTGTAGCCCCCGTCTCTTTGAGGTTCTGCAGTGCTACTGCCAAGGCGGCTTCGCCCTGATCATCCAAATTGGAATTCGGCTCATCCAGTACCACCAAACGCGGATTGCCATAAATGGCTCGGGCAAGACCAATACGCTGGCGCTGACCACCTGAGAGGGCACCGCCGGTTGCGCCTATAACGGTGTCATACCCTTCTGGAAGGCGCAGAATCATCTCGTGAACACCAGCCATTTGAGCGGCCTTCACAACCTCTTTAGAGTCAACATCGCCAAAGCGGGCAATATTTTCACTGATTGTGCCTTCGAACAGCTCGATATCCTGAGGCAAATAGCCGATATGAGGGCCTAGCTCATCACGCTTCCAATTGAAGATATCTGCGCCATCAAGACGCATCTTGCCTCCCATCGTCGGCCAGATTCCCAAGAGAGCACGGGCCAATGTGGACTTACCGGCAGCACTTGGGCCAATAACCCCTACCATGTCACCCGGCTCAACCTGGAAGGTCACATTCCGCACGACCGGCACTTTTGTTCCCGGAGGGGCAACCATCACACCTTCAGCCTGGACTTTGCCTTTAGGGGCCGGCAGTGACATGCGTTCTGGCTCTTCACCCACATTGGCCAGCAACTCGTTAAGACGCTGATACTGAGAACGCGCACTAACAAACTGCTTCCACACACCGATCATTTGGTCGATAGGTCCCAAAGCTCGGCCCAACAGGATAGAACCGGCGATCATAAGTCCCGGAGAAATCTCCTGTTGCACCGCCAGGTAGGCACCCAAGCCCAATACCAACGACTGAACAATCAAACGAACTGTTTTTGAAAGCGACGTCAAAATACCGGCTCGATCACTGGCAATCCCCTGCAAAGCCAAGACTTTGCGATTCCTTACCTGCCAACGGTCACGAATACGGCCCAGCATGCCCATGGACTCAACCACTTCGGCATTGCGCAAATTCTTGTTGGTATACTGGTTAGCCGACATATTTTCCTTGTTGGCCTCACCCAATACCTTGCTGGTTACCTTTTCGTTGATAACAGCAATGGTCGACAGCACGATCACACTGATGATGGCCATGATGCCGAACCAGGGGTGGAACATGAACATGATGGCGATATAGATAGGTACCCAGGGTGCATCGAAGAAGGCAAAGAGGCCATTACCCGTCAAGAACTGTCTCAGTCCCGTCAGGTCACTCAGGGGCTGAGCGTTGGCATTCATGCCACCGGAATAGAGTGCCTGCTTAAAGCTCGCATCAAACAGGCGACCGCCCAGCAGAGTATCTATACGGGTACTGACTCGGACCATAATGCGAGAGCGTACCCACTCAAGCGAACCCATGGTGACCATCAACAGCACCATGACGAGTGTCAGCATCACCAGCGTGGGGATACTGCCGCTGGTTACAACTCGGTCATACACCTGCAACATGTAAAAGGCAGGGACCAGCATCAGCAGGTTGATGAACATACTGAACAGGCCGACACTGAAGAAGCTGGAACGACAGGCGTGCAACACCGCTTCCAGGTCAGTGCGTTTTTTTTCCATGGGGCACTCCACATACTTTGAGACGGGTAACCAGTGCCGCCCTATATGGGGCCGCCCCAACGTTTTTTCAACGCTCAGGTCCCGTTAATGCCGACGGCAGGTAAAATAGGCTCGGATACTAACATAGGACACCCGGGCTCAACACCCTGCCAGCGCTTCCACCGAGGTAGACTCACAGGAGCTCATGGCGGATAATGCGCGGTTAAGCCTCCACTCAGAATCTGGATCAAATATGTTCACACCGGTCATCATGGCTGGCGGCAGCGGCAGTCGTTTATGGCCCCTGTCACGCCAGAGTTCACCCAAGCAGTTTCTTGACCTGGACGGTTCTGGCACAACACTTTTGCAAAAAACCATGAGCCGACTGCACGGGCTTGAGCACGCAGCACCGGTGATTGTGAGCAACGACAACTATCGCTTTCTGGTTGCAGAGCAGTTGCGCCAAGCCGATATCAAGGCCATGGCTACAATACTGGAACCCTGCTCACGCAATACAGCACCCGCTATCGCCTTGGCAGCTCTGGGCCTCTTGCAACAGGGTGACGATACTCTGATGCTGGTGTTGGCTGCAGACCACGAGTTCACCCGCCCTGAAGAATTACATGACGCGATCAAGAAGGGACTCCCCCTTGCCGAAGCAGGCAAACTGGTGACATTCGGCATCACACCCAGCCGCCCGGAAACCGGATACGGTTATATCAAAACAGGCCCCAGCCTGGCTGAAGACGCCTTCAGCATTGCCGAATTTGCGGAAAAGCCAAACCTGAAAACAGCCGAAAAGTACGTCGAGGGTGGGCAACACTTGTGGAACAGCGGCATGTTCATGTTCCGTGCCTCTGTATTGCTGCACGAGCTTGAGCGCTATGAGCCCGAGCTGCTGAATCACTGCAAGGCCGCGATGGCAAGCAGCACCCAGGATCCTGATTTCATCCGCCCCAACACCGAGTTGTTCAGTCTTTGCCCCGACAACTCCATCGATTATGCAGTGATGGAGAAAACCGACAACGCCTGCGTTATTGCAATGGATGCTGGCTGGAGCGATATCGGCAGCTGGCAGTCCCTGTGGGAAGTTAGCGAACGCGATGAACATAACAATGTCGCTCTGGGTGATACCTATTTGCATGACACCACCAATTCACTTGTGCAGGCCCACCACCGTCACGTCGCAACCATCGGTCTGGATAACCACATTGTAGTGGAGACCAAAGACGCTGTTCTGGTGGCACATAAAGAGCAATCCCAAAAGGTCAAGGATATAGTCCAGCGTCTGAAAGCCGACAACCGCTCCGAGTATTCTGATCACACTCACGTGATTCGCCCCTGGGGTGACTTCGATACCATCGATGAAGGCCGCCACTACCAGGTTAAGCGCATCACTGTTCAGCCGGGACAACAGCTGTCACTGCAGCTGCACTATCACCGGGCAGAGCACTGGATCGTCGTATCCGGAACCGCGCATGTGGTATGCGGCGATGAAGAGAAAGTCCTGACTGAAAACCAGTCCACCTACATCCCGGTGGGTGTCAAACACCGTCTGAGCAACCCTGGCAAGATTCCGTTGGAAGTCATCGAAGTCCAGTCCGGTCATTATCTGGGTGAAGACGACATCGTGCGCTTTACGGATATCTATGGTCGCTGCTCGGATGAGGCATGAAAATAGCGGTCAACACCTACTCGCTACAGCCTAAACCCACCGGCATAGGCCGCTACACCAGCGGCCTGCTGAGGGAACTGCTGGCCAACCCAGATGTAGATGATATTTGCGGTTTGAGTGCTGGTGGCTTGCTGTCGGCCGAGCAGGTACAGCAGTTGCTCGACGCCATTGAGCAGCCAACAAAACCTGATCAGGTCAGTTGGCGGGGACGACTTGCCAGACTGCCAGGCGCAAGAACTGCCTGGCAGCTCCTGAAAAGCAGCCAGGCCCGCCGCGCCAGCAAACAGCTGCAAGGCTATTGTTACTGGGAGCCCAGTTTTGTGCTGATGCCGTTCCAGGGTCCCAGCGTGGCCACCATTCACGATCTGTCGCATCTGCATCATCCAGAGTTTCATCCCAGCCACAGGGTAAAATCCCTTAACGCCCAGCTGCCTGAAACCTATTCCCAGGCAACCCGCCTGAATGCGGTGTCAGCTTTCACACGTGACATGCTCCGCCAGGAAGGGATTACCAAGCCTATCGATATTGTTTCACCAGGTGTCGACGCCAGTTTTTTCCAGATTGATCCGGCCAAGAAAGAGCACTGCCGCAAACAGCTGGGACTGCCTGAACACTATGTCCTGTCGGTCGCCACTCTGGAGCCACGCAAAAACCTGGAACGTATCGTCCAGGCATTCCTGGCACTCCCCACCGGACTGCGCCAGCGGTTTCCGCTGGTGCTGGCCGGCACGCGCGGTTGGCACAGCGAGCGCATTGAGTCGGCTATTGAAGGCCTGGTTGCCGAGGGCCAGGCGCTCCGCTTGGGTTATGTGGATCAGGCAATGATTCCAGCGCTTTACGCCAATGCAAGCTTGACCGTCTACGTTTCTCATTACGAAGGCTTTGGCATGCCTATTGTGGAGTCCATGGCTGCCGGAACCCCAGTCCTGACTGCCGATCGCACCTCCATGCCGGAGGTCGCCGGTGGTTTCGCAGGCCTTGCCAACCCAGAGTCGGTGGACTCTATTCGCGCTCAACTGGAAACACTACTGAACGACCAGGCACTGCGCGAAACCCTGTCCCGGCAGGGACAGCTACACGCGGACCGCTATCGCTGGCAGCACTCTGCGCAACAGTTACTGCACAGCCTGACTTTGGCACAACAGGAGTATCGGCCATGACACCGGCCCTGATTATCAATTTCGCCCGCCAGGACCTGAAGGACCGTTACGCAGGCTCAATGCTCGGAGGACTCTGGTCCTTCATCATGCCGCTGATCAACATTTTGATCTTCGCTCTGATCTTCTCCCAGATCATGGGGGCGCGACTGGAGTCTTTTGGCGCTGAGTTTTCTCAATATGGCTACAGTATCTACCTGATTTCCGGCATTCTGGCGTGGAACGCGTTTTCAGCCACGGTCGCCCGCGTCACGCATGTATTTCATGACAAGCGTAACTTGATCGGCAAGGTCAGCATCCGCCTGGACCTGCTGCCCGTGTACATATTGCTGTCTGAAACCTTCATTTTTGTCGTTTCTTTCGCCTTTTTCACCGGCTTCTTGCTGCTGATTGGCTTTCCGCTTTCATCCTGGTGGCTGGCCCTGCCAGTGCTCTACCTGCTCCAGCAACTGTTTGCCTACAGCCTTGGTTTTCTGCTGGCGGTTTTCAGTGTCTTTATTCAGGACGTGAAAGAGCTCACCAATGTGGTGCTCCAGCTCTGGTTCTGGCTCACCCCGATTGTATATGTCGTCAACATCGTTCCGCCCAGCATCCATCAGCTACTGATGCTAAACCCCATGTACCACTTTATTGACGCCTGGCGCAGCATCATCATTGACCATCAGATGCCCAACCTGCTGCCCCTGGGCGTGCTGACGGCTGCAGGTATCGCCATGCTGGTCGCCGGCCTCTGGCTTATTCGTAAACTGGAACGCGATATCCGCGACTTTATCTAAGGCATTGCAATGATCGAAGTTCGCCAACTCAGTAAAAGCTTTCGCCTGTATCGCAAGCCATCGGACCGCTTGAAGGAAGTCCTGCTGCGCCGCCCGTATCATCATCGCCACCAGGCGTTGGATGCCATTAGCTTCACCCTCCGAAACGGTGAAACTCTGGGCGTGCTGGGTCAGAACGGCGCCGGCAAATCCACGCTACTGAAACTTCTGACCGGTGTTTTGATCCCCGACAGTGGCGAAATCGGCATCCAGGGGCGTATCACGGGCCTGCTGGAGCTGGGCACCGGCTTTGACCATGCACTGACCGGTCTGGATAACATCATGGCAAACGGCCTGCTCATTGGCATGACCCGTGATGAAATTCTGGCCGCCCGTGACGACATCATCAGCTTCTCCGAGCTGGGCGAATACATACATGAACCGGTTCGCACCTACTCCTCAGGCATGGTGATGCGACTGGCGTTTTCCATCGCCATACACGCCAACCCGGCCTGTTTTGTTGTGGACGAAGCGCTCTCCGTCGGTGATGGACACTTCCAGCAGAAATGCATGCGCAAGATTCGCGCGTTTCGTGACAGCGGTGGCAGCATCGTGTTCGTGTCCCATGACTTGAATGCCGTCAAAATGCTGTGCGACCGTGCGCTGGTATTGGACGGCGGCAAAATCGCCTACGAAGGTGATTCCGAAGAAGCGGTAAACTACTACAACCGCATCATGGCACGACTGGATGAACAGGAAGCCGGCCTGCAGGAACAGTCACGCACCAGCAACAGCTATGGCACTGGCGAAGCCAAAATACAATCCGCCGAGCTATTGGGGCAGCGCTCCGGTTGCGACACGGTTGCCGCAGGCGAAGAAGCGGAGATCAAACTGGCTATTGCTGCCTATGAGGATATTCCATCACTATCAGTCGGCTTCATGATCCGCGACCGCTTTGGACAGGACATTTTCGGTACCAACAGCCACCTGCTTGGACAGGATTTCCAGCTATCCAAAGGCCAGCATTGCACGGTTGAGTTCAGCTTGCCGATCAACCTGGCACCTGGAAAATACACAGTGACGCTGGCACTCCACTCCGAGGATAACCACCTGGAGCACTGCTACCACTGGTGTGATAACTTTATCCGCTTTGAGGTTGCCGGCAGCCACCTGCCTCTGTTTTCAGGCATCGTTGCCCTGCCCACTCGACTACAACACTCTACCCGCCCCTTAACCGGGCCGCAGGAAGCACAATGAATCATCAGCCTCAGACCACTGAGCAACTGCTCGAAGCCATTCGTCAGGAAGCCTCCCAGCTGGAGCTGCAGACCCAGCCCGAGCCTCAGCCGCTACCAGCCGAAGAATCCCCAAGCCTGATGGGCTTTGAGCAGCGTTTGCGCCTGCCTTCAAAACCGGCTTATCACTATCGGGAGTTTCTCCAGTTTGACGATGAAGCCTTCGTGCGCAATGCCTTCCTGTGTATTTTGCAGCGCGAGCCTGACCCTGCCGGCATGCAGAGCTACCTGAACAAGCTCAATGAGGGTATCGAAAAGCAGGGCATCCTGGCCGAACTGACCGGTTCGGAAGAAGCCAAACGCTACGGTGTTCGTATTCGTGGTCTCAAGGGTTATCGCATGATTGCCCGCCTGCGCAAGATTCGCGTGCTGCGCCCCATCGCTCAGCGTCTGCTGGGACTCTACCGACGCATCTGCGAGCTGCCCAACAGCGAAGAGATGAACCAATACCGCGCCAACATCCTGCAACAGCTGTCGTATATGAGCCGGCAGCTACAGGCGTCTGAACGTATCACTGAACTAAGCCGTCAGCAGGTCGAGCAGCTTAAGCAACAGACAAACAAACAAGCTGAGGACAATGCCGAACTTTGCGAGAGCAACCAGCAGCTGTCCAAACAACTCGCCAACCTGAGCCATAAAATTGCC
The DNA here is from genome assembly GCA_048264005.1 of Marinobacterium sp. Taxonomy (GTDB): domain Bacteria; phylum Pseudomonadota; class Gammaproteobacteria; order Pseudomonadales; family Balneatricaceae; genus Marinobacterium. The sequence goes on along the minus strand of JBLXDP010000009.1, from coordinate 24,846 downwards.
TATCAACAACAGGCACTGGCGACTCGCACCCCAAGCATTGCGACCGAGTCCTCTGCGTCAGCACCAGCTCCGGCAACCACAAGCGACGACAGTGATGTATCAGCCTTTTACGTTGCGTTTGAAGATGCCTGCCGCGGAACACGTGAAGAGATCCGCGAAAAAATGTCCAAGTGGCTAGGCTACCTCCCGACTGCAGAGTCAGGGAACAAACGTGTACTGGATATCGGCTGTGGTCGTGGCGAATGGCTGCAACTGCTGGGTGAGCAGGGCTATGAAGCGACCGGGCTGGATATCAACCCGGTGATGGTGAACAGCTGCACAGAGCAGGACCTGACAGCCTCGCTGGAAGATGCTCTGGTTTGGCTGCGCCGTCAGCCCGATGCGAGTATGGCCGCTATTACGGCCTTCCATGTAATCGAACACGTACCCTTTGAACTGTTGCTGCGCTGGAGCACCGAAGCCCGTCGTGTGCTGCAACCCGGTGGTGTACTGATCATGGAAACGCCAAACCCCGAAAACATCCTGGTCGGTAGCCACACCTTCTACCATGACCCCACTCATCGCAACCCAATCACGCCAACGCTTTTGGAATTCCTGGCCGAGTACTGTGGCTACGCCAACAGTGAGCTGGTTCGCTTGCATCCTTACCCGGAAGAAGCCAAGGTCAGCGGTAATGATCCACTTACCGAACGCGTGAACGGTCACTTGTGTGGTCCTCAGGACATCGCACTGGTTGCACGCGTGCCGGAGCCGGAGACTGTGCAATGAAGTTGCTGGTCACCGCCTGTCAGGTGCCCTTCATGCACGGAGGCGCCGACTATCATATCGATGGGGTTACCGACGCGCTCAAGCGTGCCGGACATCAGGTTGAGCAGGTTCGTTTTCCGTTCAAGTTCAACCCGACCAGCGCCATCGAGCAGTTGATGGCGCACTGTGAGCAGCAGGACTTCAGCGAGTTCAACGGCGTCCAGATCGATAAGGTTATCAGCCTGCAGTTCCCCGGTTACGGCGTCCGTCACCCGGATCATCGCGTCTGGGTGATGCATCAACACCGTGCTGTGTATGAGCTTTTCGAGCAACAGCAAAATCAGCGCCAGCTGGAAGCTTTCAAGCAGGCGGTTACCGACTACGACACCCGCGTTTTGTCCCGCGCATCACGGCTGTTCGCCAACTCGGCTAACGTGGCGGAAAGACTGCGCCGATTCAACGGACTCAATGCGCTGCCGCTCTACCACCCCCCTCATGGCGCTGAGCACTTCTATTGTGCCGATGACTGGGAGTACATCTTTTACCCCAGCCGCCTGGAAACCCTGAAGCGCCAGTCCTTGCTGATCGAAGCTGCCCAGCATCTACGTTCGCCCGTGCGAATTCTGCTCGGCGGCAGTGGTGGGCAAGAAGCGCAGTACCGGGCATTGATCGAAAAACTGGGTGTTCAGGACAGAGTCCATCTGATCGGTCGCTTTAGCGAAGCCGAGAAATACACACTGTACGCGCGCTCTCTGGGTGTGTTTTTCGGTCCTTATGACGAAGATTATGGCTACATCACACTGGAAGCGATGCTGTCCGGCAAGCCTGTCATCACTTGTACAGATTCCGGTGGTCCACTGGAGTTTGTACGTAACGGCGAGACCGGCTTTGTTCGTGAACCCGACCCGGAGCAGATTGCCGAAGCGATCGAGCGCCTTTACGCCGACAAGCAAGCCGCCGCCGCAATGGGCGCCGCCGGGCGCGAAAGTTATTCACAGCACAACATCAGCTGGCAGCAGGTCGTTAGCAGCCTGCTGGCCGACAACTGAGCAGGACCAGGATGAAGATTGCACTGATTGCCCCCAGCCCCGTTCCCTTCACCATCGGCGGCGCCGAGAAACTCTGGTGGGGGATGCTGGAGCACATCAATCAGCACACAGGCCACGAAGCGGAGCTGATCAAAATTCCGTCTCCGGAGCGCAGCTTTCCCGAACTCATTCGCAGCTACGAAGCCTTCAGCCTGCTGGATCTGAGCCATTTTGACCGCGTTATCAGCACCAAATACCCGGCATGGATGGTCGATCACCCTGAGCATTACTGCTACCTGCAACACAAATTACGTGGTCTGTACGACACCTATCACTTTTGTGGCCAGCCAGAACAACTGGAACCCAAGCGCTACCCGAGCCACTATAAGCCGTTGATTCAACTGCTGCAGGCGACACCTGCACGCGAGCAGCTTCCTGAGCTGTTTGCCCGCCTGAAGGAGCTGGAGCAGTCAGATGACTATGGCCGCTATTGCGCCTTCCCCGGCCCATTGACCCGTGCTGTTGTTCACCATCTGGATGCCATTGCCCAACGCCCTGGGGCCATTCAGCATTACGGTGCCATTTCGTACAACGTAGCCAACCGCTGTGACTATTTCCCTCAGGGTGCCGATGTGCAGGTGGTTCACCACCCGTCCGATCTCAAAGGCATTCACGGCGGTGAATACAATTATATTTTCACCGTCAGCCGCCTCGATGGTCCCAAGCGTCTGGACTTGCTGATTCAGGCCTTCCGACAACTGCCTGATCAAATCGAGCTGCGAATTGCCGGCAGTGGCCCCGAAGAACAAAAGCTCAAGGCACTGGCAGAAGGTGACGATCGCATTCGCTTTCTGGGCCGGATCACCGACACGGAGATCAGGAACCAGTACGCCAATGCACTCTTCGTACCTTTCATGCCCTACGATGAAGACTTCGGTCTTATTACGATCGAGGCCATGAGCGCGGGCAAAGCCGTACTGACGACCACCGATGCAGGCGGCGTCAACGAGTTTGTTGAGAATGGTGCAAGCGGTTACAGCGTTGCCCCTGAGGTCAGTGCTCTTAAAGATGCCATGGCGAAGCTGCTGTCTGACCGCGAAGCCACCGCTCGCATGGGTGAGCAGGCACGCGACAAGGTTGCCCATATCAGCTGGGAAGCGACGCTGGCACCAATGCTCGCGCCCGCAAGTACGAATAGCCAACCGGAGACTTCGGCACCACAAAAGGCGCGCAAAAAAGTTGTTGTGACTTCAACCTTTCCTGCCTGGCCTCCTCAGGGCGGTGGACAAAGTCGTCTGTACAATCTATATGCCCAGTTATCCACAGAGATGGATGTAAGTCTGGTCTGCACAGGTCCGGAAAAGCGCCATCTTCGCCTGCTACCCAACCTGGTTGAACACGTTGTTCCCGAGTCGCTGACCCAGAAGGTGTATGCCAAAACCTTGCAGCAGGGGCGCAAGGTACCGCTGGGCGATATCGCTGCCATAGAAGGCATTCTCAAGAATTCGGCCTATATGAGCCTGCTGGAAAACCAGGTCCGTGACGCCGATCTGGTGATCGCGTCTCACCCCTATCTGTATCAGGCCATTCGTGCCGTCTGGCAAGGTCCGATCGCCTACGACGCGCATAACGTTGAAGCCGACATGAAAGCGGCTGTTCTGGAAGGCCAGAAAGACCCGGCGCCACTGCTGCAAAAAGTACGCGATACCGAAGCGGCTTGCATCCATGAAAGCGAGTGGCTGGTTGCCTGCAGCCAGGATGATCTGGACCGCTTTACTCAGCTGTATGGTGAGCCTGCTTGCCCCACAGCCGTTGCAGGTAACGGCGTGGATCTTGGCCTGACCCGCTATCAGGATACGCAGACGCGTCGTCAAAACCGCGTCAAATTGGGTTTGACTGAAGAGCAGGAAGCCTTGCTGTTTATGGGCAGCTGGCACGGTCCCAATCTGGAAGCGGCACAGACCATTTTGGATCTCGCGCGCCAGCGCCCTAACTATCAGTTTTGGCTAATGGGCAGCCTGTGCAACCATCCCGACTTCCAGAAACTGCCGTCGAACGTAACGCCTTTAGGCATGTTGCCGGAAGCTGAAAAGCAGGTCGTCATGTCGGCCGCCTCCATGGCACTGAACCCGATGATGTCAGGCTCGGGCACCAACCTGAAGATGCTCGATTATGCGGCCTGGGGACTGGATATCATCAGCACACCCTTTGGCAACCGAGGCATCGACTTCATCGACAGCAGCGAAGTCAGCCTGGCGGAAACCGGCCAGTTTGCCCAGGCAATTGACGACCTGCTCGCGTTGTCGGATGATCAGCGTAACCAGCGCACATTGGCCGCCCGCCAACGCGTAGAGCAGCAGTTCGATTGGTCGGCCTGTGCCACTGCATTGATTGAGATGACCAGAGGTGCTCAAGTATGACTGTTGCCCCCGTCGACTATACCGCCAGATGGTATGCCGGACTGCTCAGCGAGTATCGCTGGGATGCCAGCACAGTCACCTATAGTTTTCCGTCCGGCACGGCTTACTATCCCGCCGACTACACGGACGACAACGAGTGGGACAACTGGTATGCACTGGCATCACGCCATATAACTGCATTCAGGAGTGTAGCCGAGCAGATCGGACAACTGACGAACCTCAAGCTGGCCGAAACGATCGATGGCACCAGCTACGGTGATATTCGATTGGCATTCAGCGACCAAATGTCAGCGGACACCTCAGCGTACGCTTACTATCCTTGGCCACTCTATGAAGGCGATACAGTACCCAGTGCTGCAGCCGGGGACATCTGGCTTAATTTCGACACTTGGAATGACGACACTACACCTGGCAGCTGGTTCTACCTGACCCTGATTCATGAGCTAGGACACGCTTTGGGCTTGTCGCATTCATTTGAGTCTGAGGGTGACTTTCCTGCCGTACCAGACTCCCAGGACAGCTTCCAGTACACCGTTATGTCCTACTCTGGTCACCCGGAAATGGCTGATGTTCAACCCATCACCTTTCAGTTGATGGACATTGCTGCACTACAGCACCTGTACGGTGCCAATACAAGCTACAACAGTGACGATACGCTCTACACGTTCACTGACGAGATCCCACTGCAAACACTTTGGGATGGTGGAGGTTACGACACTCTTGATTTCAGCCAGTTGAGCAACGCCATCGAAGCCAACATCAGTGAAGGTGGTTTTACCAGTGCTGGCCGCACCTCGAGCTACTCCGGCACAACGGTTGAGGGCATCAACAACCTGGCCATCGCTTACGATGCAGAGATTGAGCAACTCATTGCAACCGACTATGACGACCAGGTCACAGGCGCCCTGCACGATAATGATATTGAACTGGCTGCCGGCGACGATGTGTACATCTGGCAAGGTGGCCACGATCATGTTGATGGCGGCGAGGGTGAAGACAGCATCCTGTTCAGCACACTGTTCAGTCGCTGGATACTGGACACCCGTCAGGGCTTGATACTGAATCAACTCACCTTGATTGAAAACAACAGTAGCGGAAATGCGGTCACCTTTACCGAGGTTGAAGCACTGACATTCAGCGATGGGAGCTATACTCCTCACGAGCTGATGTTCGAGCTTGAAGGCGATGCCGTGCTTGCCGAATCAGGTAGGCCCTGGGCCAGCGATGTCGTCACAGGTGATTCTGTCGTCGCCGCTGAAGATGCTCAACTCTATCGCGCCTACCTGGGCATTATGGGCCGCACACCCGACCTGCCCGGGTTCGAATGGTGGCAGAACGAGTTGAAACAGGGCTCAAGCCTGGAGTTCATGACCGCTGGATTCTACAACTCCACTGAATTCCTGAGCCGTGCCGATAAGAACAGTGACAGCAGTATCAGTCACGAGGAACTCCTCGATGAGCTCTATACCAATACATTGGGACGCCTCCCCGACGGGGACGGATACAACTGGTGGTTAAATGAGCTATACTACGGTTTTCGTACTCCAGAGCAGGCGATGCTGGAGTTTACGCAGTCCGATGAATACGTTGATGCCAGCTTGCAGGTTGTAGGCCTGCAGCTTTGGCTGACCTGAACTTGAGGTTACACATGCGCCCAAGACTTCATCACCTTTCCCTTCTGTTTGTGATCCTCGCTACCTGCCTGGGCTTGAACGCCCATGCCAGCAATAATCTGGCAGCGGGTGTCGTGATTCTGGCAGCAGGTGACAGCTGGCGCGTGTCAACCGAAGGACGAGAACCGCTGCACCGACAGGATGATGTCTATGTTGGCGATCACCTGATTACGGCAGACGGCAGTATGACACTGCGTATGCAGGACAATGCCATCGTCAATCTTCAGCCACATTCTGAGCTGATCATTCATGCCTACCAACCTGCCGCTGATGGCCAGGACGCGGCAATTCGTTTCGAGCTCAAACAGGGCAAGCTTCGCACGCGTACCGGCAAGATTGGTGAAGCCGCTCATCACCGCTACCGCCTCGACACGCCATTTGCTGCACTGGGTATACGGGGTACCGACTACACAATCAGTTTGAACAATGATGAACTGGGGGTGTTTGTCCACAGTGGTGCAATCAGTTTGGCTCCTTTTTCGCAGCAACTTGGCTGTGTTTCAGGCTCTCTTGGTGCCTGTGCAACCCCTGAATCAGCCGATTTGCGCGCGGATGATAACGCCTGGTTACGCCTGGTCCGTGGCGACAGTATCGAGCGCATTAGCGGCACGCCTGCATTTATCACCGACACCACAGCTGTGCCTGTATTCACAGGTGGCCTCTATGATGCCAAGGGTAAGCTGCTGCTACCGGTCATGACGCATGAACAGGTACTGGAGTTTGTCGAACAGGAAGATACCCTGACCGAGAAAACCCCCAACCCCGAAGATACTGCCGAGCCCACAGAGCCACCTGTAACCAACCTCGACGGCCTGCGCGAGGCAATGTTGCTGGACCCTGAGGGTGATACAGACGGCGACGGTATTTCTGATGAGCAGGAAATTGCACGCAACCTTAATCCCTGGCTCGCTGATACAGATGGCGACGGCCTGAACGATGCGGTTGACCCCTCACCACGTGAGGCCGACACCCACCTGTTTAAAGTCGACAATAAAGTCGCCGGTTTTGCCGAGGGCGAAATTCGCAATTACTTCCGCTACACGAACCTGAAGGTTGACGCCTATGACCCTATTGTCAGCCATAGCATCTACAATATTCAGCTACGCCTGCGCCAATCGCTTGAGCTACACGGCTGGCTGGACCTTGACGAAAAACGCCTTTGGGGCAAAACAGGCTCAATCGAAACACTGCTGGCTGCTCGCTACTGGCCTGAAGGCCTTGTTTGGGAAGCCTTGCCCGATAGCCTGAGTGCTACCGGGGCTGATTCCTTGGCTTGGTTTGCGCAACTGCGCGCTGACAATGTGGCCCTTTGGCAACTTGAGCTGGACCGACACAGCATCTGGTTTACACCAGACTCCGGTCCTGAAGGCGATGGCACTCAGCTATTCAACACCAGCTGGGCTCAGCCACTTGGCAACCCGGCTGGACACGGCTCGGCAGCTGTCGTTCGAGACTTCAAGGCTGATGCTGATGGTCGATTCCAAATGCTGGTGAGCACCGGGAAGGCGAACTACACCCTCCGTGGCGCCGTAGGCGAAGCAGGTATGCTGTTCGCCGAGAATGACTTCTTAAGCCTCAAAGGTCACTGGCAAGGGTCTACCCTCGTAATCTTGATTACGGAGAAAAGCAGTGACCAGCAATGGATGTTCGGGCTGCATCAGTCAGGAACAAGCGACAAGCCTTTACTGGCACAATGGCAGTCACGTGAAACCAATGGCGTCACTTGGGGACATTGGGCGGATTTTGCCCAGCTGGATAGTGAGAAAATTTCGCTGCTGTCATCTCGCACCCCCGGCATTGCATTCAACCGGCACTATTCACTGGAAACACCGGGTACACAAAACTTGCCTACAACCGGACGTGTTCAATTCAGCCTGAGCGATTCTTCTGCTGTTTACTCTGGTAAAGACGGTTTGCGCCCAGCAGAAGTCGTGAACCCAATGTTGCTCGTCGACTTCGATCAGAAGCAATTTGTATCCAAGTTTGATGTCAGCGCACCGGGACTCGACGACCCTATTTCCATTCAAGGCGCAGGCAAGTTTGATGATAACGGACTGATGCAGAGTGACGATGCACTGTCCAATGCTCACCTCGAAGGAGGGTTTGGACCGGACGGCGATAGTGCATCCCTTTTGTTCGAGCGCCAACTGGATGACGATTCTCATGTCAGCGGGATCACGCACTGGCACTGATGCGACGCCCGGCTCTTTTCAAGTGGCTGGCCCTGGCAATCGTGCAGGGCTTGCTGCTCACTCTCTTATTTCTACTACCTGATCAGTCACGCTTACTGGAATCGTCTCTGGAAGATTGGCGGATTCAACTGCTACAGCCAGCGACTCAACACACCGACCCACGCATTGCCCTGATCGATATCGATGATGCTACGCTTGAGCAGGAAGGTCGCTGGCCATGGCCAAGAGAGCGTATCGCTGCACTGATTGAACAGCTTCTGGCACTACAGCCAGCACTCATTGGCATAGACGTTTTATTCCCGGATCAGGCATCAGGCACAACAGGTCTTGCCAAAACGCTGAGTGATAACCGCATCACCACCAGCCTGGTTTGGGCACAGGCGTCTGTACCACCGCGAGGCCGCTTACCAAGCAAGGTTACATGCGCCGGTGACTGTACCCAATTACCTCGCATTGGCAGCTGGATCAATAACATCAGCATCCTTGAGGGTAGCGAGCAAGCCCATATCACACCTATAACCGACCCGGACGGCAAGGTAAGGCGCCTGTTTCCTCTGGTGTGTCACCAGAACACCTGCGTAGAAGCAATGGCTTTAAGCCTGATGCGACAGTTATTAGGCACAACACCGGCATACCAGCTAAACGCCCCGCTCAAGCTCTCCAGTCAGGACCAGGTACTCAAGCTACCACTGGAACCTGACAGTAGTGTGCGCATTCCCTGGTATAACCCTGGCGGTGCCATTCCCTGGGTAAGTGCCAAAGCCGTGTTGAACAACGAACTGCCTGAGCAGTTTTTACAGGGTCGTGTTCTGATACTGGGCTCCAGCGCCGTTGGTTCCTATGACCGAATCAGCACACCCGTGGCCCCCGATTTCCCGGCCATGGAAGCTCACGCACTCCTGCTGCAGAGCCTGCTTGATCAACGCCCCTGGGTCACGGGTGAACATAGTTGGATTATCGGGTCGACTCTGGCCGTTCTGACTTCATTTTTACTGGCACTCCTGCTCCTTCGCCAACACCCCCTGCTGGCCACCTTGGCCGCACTGATTATCAACGGTGCCTGGTTCATATTCCTGCTCTGGAAACAGCAGCAAGGCGTTTTCTGGCCCCAGCTTCCCCTTCTCACTTCGAGTGTTGCGACTCTCGCCTTGCTGATCCCCTGGACAGCACTTGACGCTATTCGCGCGCGTGACATACTCCAGCACCAATTCAGCCACTATGTGGCTCCTCAAGTGATGACCCGGCTCCGAAACCAGCCTGACCGGGTCATTGGCGCTGAACCCGAGCGCAGATTGATGAGCGTATTGTTTGCGGATCTGCGTAACTTTTCCGCTTATGCTGCAGATACAGACCCCGAGCACCTGGCAGAGGTATTGCAGATCATCATGGACAGGCTGACTCACACTATTCACCAGCATGGAGGCACGGTGGACAAATATATAGGCGATGCAGTCATGGCGTTTTGGGGCGCCCCCCTGGAAGATTCAGACCATGCGCGACACGCCGTCATTACCGCACAGGCCCTTTGTCATGAAATGAGCCTGATAAGCCTGGAACATGATCTACCACTGGAGCTGAGTGTGGGCGTTAACTCTGGCGAAGTTGTGGTGGGCGAATTCGGCTCCAGCCACCGCCGCAGCTATACACTGATTGGTGCGCCCGTCAATCTGGCAGCCCACCTGGAGGCAGCCACACGACAGACCGACTACCCGATCCTTATAGGCAAGGGTACACGGCAACTTCTGCCCAATACACAATGGCCTGAGCCCATAGAATTGAAGCTATCGAGCCACTCGAAACCTGTTGCAGTCTGGGGAATCACTGCTGAAACACACGGCCTCACATGATTATCCGCACAGTCGGCCTTCTCGCCCTGCTCCTGTCGAGTGGCGTCCATGCACTTGAGTGCACACCTGCAGGCTCTGATTTTTGGCTGCAGGAAGCACGTCGCGCCAACGCCAACAAAAACTGGAGCGCAGCACGCGAGGCGGTCGCAGAGCTGAGCAAGTGCCACCCTTCAAGGGGTGACTTGCGTATAGAAGGCCTTCGGCTGGCCCTGCTGGACGGTGATCGTGACGCGGCGCTGGAGCACCGTGCCTGGCTGGAGGCCAACCATATCCCTCCGGCACTTGCTCGTCTGGTCGACACCTGGCTGGTGGCCGCCAGCCCTACCCCACTTATCACAGCAGGCCAGCGACACGAATTGGGCATAATGCTTACCAGAGGCTATGACAGCAATGCCAATGACGGCAGCCGTCACAACAGCATATTGGTTAACTTCAACGGCCTGCCCCTGGACTGGAATCTGGATGCCGCCAGCCAAGAGCGGTCAAGCAGTTACTCCGCATTGAACCTTCATTGGCAATATCAGGGAACACGCAACTGGTATGTCGGGGGCAGTGCTCGCCATTACGATAACCTGAAGGAAACGGAATTCCGGCTCTACACACTTATGGGACAACCCCTCCCGTGTCCTGAAGGACTAAGATGTCGGTTGGACGCATCAGTAAACGGCCATCGACAGGAAGAACAACAGCGGGTTCAGGCACAACTTGGCTTAACGGTGAGTACCGAACGACAACGATTTTCACTCTATACGCGCTACAACTATGAACACGTTGCGGCTGACAGCCAGAGTGTTGGCGGGCAATGGCTGAGACAACTGGCGCCTGGCGTTGTGATCTACACAGGACTGGAATATGACCAGCCGCAAGAGCCCCGTGCAGGCGATGATCGTTTCAGCGTACACATCGGCACCCGGAACCGACCCTGGCAAAACATTCCCTGGGAATGGCAACTGATGTATCTGCGCGAGTATGAAGAAAGCGCCTACTCACCCGCCTTCTGGGGCAGCAAAAAACGGGACCGACGCCTGACGCGCTTGAATACCCAATATACCTGGCGCCTTAACAAGCATCTCTCGCTCAAGGCCAGCGCAGACTGGCGCCACACCGACAGCCCCATTGAGCTTTATCAACAGGAAGGCTGGTCTTCGGAATTGACTCTTATCGGCACACTTTAAGCCTTGCATCTAGCCCGTTGTTTTATAGTAAGATTACGAGTTCGGTGCAGACTGCTTTAACACGCGTTATTTTTGCGTCTGCGGTCATCAATTGGTAAAGGTGTGATGGCGGTCACATTCAATGGCCTTATAGTCTGTTTGAATGCAACCTGTTGCATTTGAGTAGGCAGCCGCTGTCACTCCACTGTAACGCTTTGCAGGCACAGTGCCCGCAAACGGCAGTGTGTATTGGCCACGCACTGTTGCACTAAACAAAGCATGACGCTTTGTCATATATATGACCAAGTGGTTAACATCACTAACGGAGTAATACTACATGGCTACACAAGCAAGCCTGGATCAGATCCAGAACCTGTACATCGCTTTCTACGGTCGTCCGGCTGACCTGGCTGGTCAGACTTACTGGGCTGACGAACTGGAAGCTGCTAACGGCGACCTGACTGCTATCATCGACGCTTTCGCTTCTTCTGAAGAATACGACAGCCAGTACGGCGACCTGACCAACGAAGAACTGGTCAACGCTCTGTACCAGCAGATCCTGGGCCGTGACGCTGAAGACGCAGGTCTGGAATACTACGTAGGCGAACTGGAAGCCGGCAACATCACTGAAGGTGGTATCGCTCTGGCTATCCTGAACGGCGCTACTGGTGATGACTCTATCACTATGGCTAACCGTAAAGCCGTTGCTGACGAATTCACCGCTGCTGTAGAAGCTGGCGACAAAGAATACGGCGACGACCAGATTGCTGCTGCTAAAGCCCTGCTGGCTGGCGTAACATCTGAAACCGACCCGGCAACTGTTGACGTTGACGTTGTTGTTGGCGCTTTCCCGACAGTTGTAGATCCTGTTGATCCGGGTACTCCGGGTGAACTGTTCTCCCTGACTTCCAGCACTGACGTACTGACCGGTACTGAGAACGACGATACCTTCGAAGGTTACCTGTCTCAGAACCCGTTCGCTGGCGGCGTATCCAACACTCTGTCTTCTGCTGACCGTATCGACGGTGGCGAAGGTACAGATACTCTGGACGTAGAGCTGGTTGACGAATTCGTTGGCGCTACTACCAACACTACTATCGATGTTCAGCCGCGTACTAGCAGCGTTGAAAACATTGAAATCGAAGCACGTGAACTGTCTGCTGGTAACGGCACCATCACTCTCGATGCCAAGAACATGACTGACATCGACCGTATCGGTTCTCACTTCTCTGACGCTGATCTGGTTATCGAAAACCTGACCACGCTGACCGAAGATGGCACTATCCGTCTGACAGACGATCTGACTGTTGTCATGCAGCACACCGACAACTTCAACTCTGACAACGACGCGTCTGACCTGACCGTACTGTTCGACGAAGATTACCTGAACACCTCTTCTACGACTGGTGGTTCTACTCTGCTGATCCGTCTGGTGAACGCGGTTTCTAACGTCAACAACAACAACCCGATCTTCGGCACTGACAGCCTTAGCATCATGGTTGGCGAAACTGAAGTTGTTGTAGATCTGACTGACATCGCTGCTAACGCTGCGCTGGACTACACCACTGCGTACAACCAGGTTGTAAACGCGATCAACACTGCTGTTGCTGAAGCTGGTTTCGATACCATCACTGCGACTCTGCAGCCGCTGTCTCCGACCGTGTTCTCCATCCCGGTAACCGTTGACGGTACTGATTACGATGTAGGTGACTCTGCTGGTTCTTACTACCCGATCCTGGTAACCAACACTGGTTCTGAAGAACTGGACGAAGGTTCCTTCCAGCAGGCTCAGGTTGATACCGATACCGATATCAACAGCTCCATGCGTCCGGCTCCTGCTTCTGAAACTGAACTGCCGATCTCCATCAACGTTGAACTTGAAAAAGTTGGCCGTGATGGCGAAGGTGGTAATCTGACTATCGGTGGTAAAGACTGGCAGTCTACTGGCGATTCTGACACCGACCAGGACCAGAACAACGGCATCGAAATCTTCAACATCTCTGTTGTTGGCGATGCTAGCAAACCGTCTAACCTGGGTCAGATCATCTCTACTGATGGCGCTCTGGAAACTGTCAACATCGTAACTGCTGACACCTCTCTGGACAGCTTCGCAGCTCTGACCGTTCGCGGTGAGTCCTCTGAGCTAACCGAGGTCGGCATTCGTCAGGCTGCTACCCCGTTCGGTGGTACTCTGGATACTCTGAATGCCAATGGTTTCCTGGGTAACCTGCATATCGGTCGTGACATCGACGCAAGCCGTGCTGTGGACATCGAAACCTTCACTGCAACTGGTGGCGGCAATGTAACCTACTATGCCTCTATTGGTGAGCTGGGCGACCTGGAATCTCTGGGCAACCTGGCATACTCCGCTACTACTGGTGCTGGCAATGATCTTATCGACGCCGAAATCGATGGCGGTGCTCAGGTTACTATTACAACTGGGGCAGGCAACGATACTGTTGACGTTACCCTTGATGGCGAAACTGACTCTGACAGCACGCAGACCAAGGTATTTGTGAACTCTGTCAGCGGCAACAACACTGTAACAGTTGATTCCCTTGATAACACCATTGTTCATGAAGCGGAAATCAATCTGGGAAGCGGCGCTGACACTGTAAACGGCAACGATGTTAACATCACTGCTAGCACAGGCGCTGGTGACGATGCGATCTACGTCGAAAACACCGGCTTCACTGCTGGCGCTCTATCAGCTGTAAATACATCTACCTTTGCCACTACTGCTAACAACGCTGCAAGCTACTCCTACGGCACCAAAGCTGAACTGCTATACGGACGTACCGTTCAGGTAACTCTGGACCTGCCGGAAGATCCTGCTACTGCTAACACAGCTGAAGCTTTCGTAACAGGCTTGGAAGCAACCTTCGAAATCGCTGCTAGCAATGGTTATCTGACTACAGAGCGCGATCTGTATGAAGCAGCTGCGAACGCGATAAACGAAGATGCTGTCCTGAGCAAGCTGGCCTCCGCTCGCGTAGACTCTAATGGCAACCTTATTGTTACTTACCTGATTGACGGTGTAACAGATACTGATAACATCGTACAGATCGAAGTACTGGGTGACTGGGCTGACCTGAACTCTACAGAACAGGCTGGTATCGTGGCTGATCTTGAGGCTCAATACGAAGACTCAGGCATCACAGCTGCTGATGTAGAAGCTGAATACAACGAAGTTAACACCCTTGACACCTTTGCAGCAACAGCTGTGGGATCTGAGGGCACCGACTCAACTGATGCCACTAACAACACTGTTAACGCTGGTCTTGGCGATGACGTAGTTGTTCTTAGCTCTAATACAAGTGTAGACACTGGCGTTGTTGGCGTTGATGCTAACATTGTGACAGCTGGCTCTCAGGATACAGTAGTATTTGATCAGGGCGGTTTCGGCAACGATACGCTTGTTCACTTCGATGCCAGCGTTGATATCGATGAAGATGGTAACACCGGCACAGCCGATACTACCGTAGCTCTGGACCGTCTGGACTTCTCTGCATGGTTGGATAACGTAGAGTCCACTTCTAACTCCAGCGTTTCAGAGACTCGAGTTGATGGTACTCTTGCAACTATCGCTACCATGATCGAGAACTCTGTTGCAATAACCGACATGGATTCCATCGATGATAACGATGCAAACCTGACTACAGCCCTTGACTTCGATACCATGACTGATGCGCAGGTATTGAACGAGTTGAATGCTGCTGCTGACTTCTCTGCCTCCAAAGCAAATGCTCAGGTGGTTGGTACAGAGGTGAAAGGCATCATCATGATTGAAGACTTTGGCAATGCCGATGTTGCTGACGACAACCAAGGCTTCTATAAAGTCTACGAAGTTGTTTACGACACTGACGGTGCAGTTGACCAGTTCACTTCCGTTCAGCTGGTTGGTACTCTGGATCTGGGCTCCGACGACGCATTCGACGCCCTGACAAGCGCCAACATTATCTAATTCTGGATTTAGATCTGGAAACCTGGGCTGCTTTTTGCAGCTCAGGTTCATAGACCAACCCCTGGTTCATCCGAGTCAGGGGTTTTTCTTTATGTAGAATCAACGTTCAAGGAGCATTCCATGCCATTTGTACCCTTGTCATTGGAACAACATGCCAGCGCTGGCTTCATCCCATCAGCCGATTACAGCTCCACAGCCTCACACCCGCTTATCCCTGCCTATCTTCATGAACATGCCGTTATCGCCAATTTAATGTCCCTGTGCTTTATCAAGCTGGATGAAAAATTCCTTTTGATGGCACTGGCGGGCACCACCGAAGCAGGCTGTGTCTACCTTCGAAATGATGGTCAATGGGCAACACCTTATGTCCCCGTAGCCCTTCGAGGACAACCCTTTAGCCTGCGCCAGACTCCTGAAGGCAAAAAGCTGGTACTGTGCATCGATGAAGGCGCCCTTACCGACGGTTCCAGTGGCGAGCGCATCTTCAACGAAAAGAAAGAATTAAGCGAGGTTGCACAAGCGAACCTGAACCTGCTCACTCAAAGGCAGTCGGTGGTCAAACCGACTCAGGACGCCGTAGACAAGCTGGCCGATGCCGGTGTAATAAAGGAGTGGGATCTAACGCTCAAGTCTGCGGAAGGGACCTCGAAGACCAAAGGGCTATATGTCGTTGATCAGGCAGCGCTGAATACACTGACGGCAGAAGCCTATCACGCCCTGCAGGGCAACCCGATGACCTTAGCACATGCGCAGCTCTTCTCCATGCGCAATACTCAGCTACTGAACGTGCTGATTGAACAGAAGTTTAAGCACAAGACCGAAGACTTCGACCTGGATCAATTCTTTGACAGTTCAAACGACACATTGAAGTTTGAACTGTAATACACTCATCTTTGCAGTGTAGATCATGTTAGGGCTGAGTAGATCACTATGAAAATCGCCGTTAGTTCAACAGATTATTTTGTTACACGCATATGGAGCTTTGACCTTACTGAACTTGAACCCGAGTTCCCGGCATGGAGGCAATCCATACAGTCATTGAGAGAAATATCTCCTGAACCCCAGGGTCGCTCAAACCGTTCAGGATGGAACAGCGAAGCAAATCTATTTGAACGCGGCCACTTTCCATCACTGAAAAAAGCAGCCGAGAAGTGCTTTATTCACTGCTTCAAAGAAATGGGCATTGAAGTCGATGAGGTCGCGTTCAATATCGATGCATGGATCAATATGACATTTCCAGGCGGGTACAATGCTCAACACGGCCATGGCAGGTCGTATTTAAGTGGCTGCTTTTACCTGGACACCCCAAAAAATTCAGGCGAAATTGCTTTCGCAGACCCTCGCCCTGCTGCAGTGTATTCACCTACTGAAATGCAAGGCCAAATGGGCAGTAAGCGAGTAACTATTCAGCCTCTCAGCGGCCAGCTCCTCATTTTCCCCTCTTGGCTTGAGCACTCCGTAGAGATGAACGAGTCAACTCAGGACAGGATTTCCATTCCTATGAACGTGGTAGCACCGTCCTGAGTAAGTCTTTTATCCGGTATTTTCTTCCTTGCTAGTTGGGGAATGTGTCAGCTCGTATACCGTCTGCGCATCCCCAAAAACGGCTCTTCCAGCGTATGGTAAGAGAGTTTGGCAAAGGCCAAACTGATAGCCCCTATCACCAGCCAGTTCAATGGCAAGTCTATCCAGAAACTGCCCACACTGATCGGACCGATCAACTGACTCCAGAGCCACAGAATCAGTGCATGTAGCAGGTACCAGGAATAACTGACCTGACCCATCAACTCCAGCACAGCATTCAATAACTTCGGCAACTGAATACTGGTACACAAGTAAGCCAGACATACGCCAGCCCATAGCAGGGCTTCAAGCGTCAGCCAGACAACCCACCAGGGCTGATGCTGTTCCTTGGCCTGGTAGCTGAAGAAATGCGCCATGGCCCCGACACCCGCCCATACCGCCAGCAAGGCCAGGGGCAGCCAGAACCATTGGCGCAGCCAGCCCTTTTCAAGAGCACGCTGATACACCATAGCCGCCATCATGCCGATCAAAAACTGGTCCAGACGCCCCAGCAAGGTGGAATACAGCATGTGCTTGGGTGCTTCATTGATGTAGTAAGCCCCCAGCTTGAACAACAGCAGTATCAGTATCAACCGAGGCAGATAGCTAGCGCCCTTATCCGCCACCGCCATGGCGAGAAAAGGGAAGATGGCATAGAAGGTAAACTCAACCGAGATCGTCCAGGCAGCTCCCGTAATAAAACTGCCCGAAGTGGGTGCCTGCCCCAGATTCGAGAAAAACAGATACAGCACATCAGCCGCGCCAAAGTTGTTACGGCCAACTGATATCGCAACAAAGAAGACAAACAGGAACAACGGGAAAATACGCAGGAAACGGTTGCGCATAAAATCGCCATACCGTATCTGACCGTTTTTAAGGCTAATCAACATGAAGATGAAGCCGGACAGCACGAAGAACAAGCCAACCCCGGTATGCCCTTCAACCATTAACCCCAAATACCAGGCATCAGGATTTTCTTGCCAGCCATGATAGAAATGATGATACAGGTGGTAGGTAAAGACGATCATGGCGGCCAGGCCACGCAGGTGATCAAGCCGAGGCAAATACTGGATATTGGATGACTGCATGGAAGCCCCAAAGGCAGAAAATCAAAAGGAATTAGAGCAGATTTGAAACGCGAGGCAGGAACTATTCCCTGCCTTCCAACATTCGTTTCTCCAAGCGCGGCATATCATTAATCCACAGCTGACGCCCTTTTTTGGTCAGGATACCCGCCTCCTGCAACTGCCCCAGAACACGAGACACGGTTTCACGGCTGGTATTGGTCAGGCTGGCCACTTCACGCTGAGAAGGAAAGTCCAGGACCCTGAGACCCTCTTCAGACTCTTCAAAACGGCAGCGCATGAGCAGAGCACATACACGGCTATGAGCATGCTGATAGCCCAACAGCATGATCTGTTGGTTGCAGCGACGTATCAGCTGGGTCAAGGCGACCATCATCCGGGCCGATACCTTGGGCTCGTTGATCATCAACTCAACCGCTGGCTTACGTGGCAGGAACGCAACCAGAGATGACTCGACAGCGAGCACAGCCGCTGAGCGTGGTTGACCATCAATCAGGGAAAGCTCACCGAAATGGTGTACAGGATGAATCATTGAAAAACCGATTTCACGTCCACTACTGGAGTAGGCGACGGCTTTCAGCTGCCCACGGAAAAGGAACCCCATGGAGTCCGAAGGGTCACCCATCGAGAGCACCGCTTCCTCACGCTGAACCTGTCGCAGTTTCAGTTGAGGCGCTATCCATAGCAAGCGCTCCTCGCTTAATTCTTGAAAGAGCGGACACTGGCGCAAATAGCCCAGTATGATGCTCTGTTCTTTTTCCGTCATAGTCGCACTCTCAGTGCATCAGAGAAACCGGGGCCGCCAACCGCATTTGCTGAGCGTCTTTCATCCAGTCAGGCCAGATGTCAGGCCATTGTGCCTGCTGCCAATGTTTATATAGCACACCCAGCCAGATACGGGCCTGTGTTTCACGTAATATCAGCACTGCTTCTTCATCCTTCGGCAGCACAAATACAAGACGCAACGCTTCCTGGCGCATTTCAAGCTTTAAGGTACGAACCAGACAGCTTTGAACAGCCTTATCAGAAGATACACTCGCCACCTGGGGGTTAGTATACTGCGCAACCAGTTGTGACTGAGCCTGCTGCTTTGCTGGACGCGGGGATTCGGTAGCTGCCTCACCTCCAGAGCGCTTAAGTGAGTCTGGCTCGACCTCATCAGCTTGAGCCTCGGCCAGAGGCTCCTCTTGGCCAACCCAATCAAGCAAGTAAGGCACAAGCCGCTTGAGCAAACGCTGGGTTAACCAAAGATTGATAACGCCATTTTCCGAATCAGCGCTGATCAAAAAACGATCTTCATCCTCGACAAAGCGAGTTGTCAGTCGGGTCAGTTGCATCTGAACAGCCAGGATCTATCTAGACCCATTTTTTAATCGTATCGAGTGAGCGTTCCAGCTGGATTGCCAGTTCAGGTAAACAATCGCATGCACTGGCATCGGCAGCCAGGGCTTCGCGTGCACGTTTGATTGCATCACTGCGCTTGCGGCTTCTCAGATCGTCCAGGCTGACATCAAACTGCTCACACACCTGCTTGATCATATCGCGAACATTAACCGGCTCAGTTGCAACAGTTTTCGCTGCCTTCACTGCTTTCGTCTTTTTAGCCGCTTTTTCTGGCTTGGCCTCTGCCGTCGACAGCTCTTTAGCTTTGGTCGAAATCAGCTTGAACAAGCGACTGCAAGACTGCTGATGCACGTACAGAAGGGTCCGCACCGCTGGCGATAGCTTTTGGTTCGACAGCACACGCTTGTCGGCACAGGCCAGCAAGGTTACACGCTCGGTTTCACCATTAGGTCGAGTGAGTTCGAAGGTCATCGGTTTTAGCACGTTGAGCGACAACAGCTCCTGCATTACAGGGTGAGTCTGCTCAAATGCAGTCTGAATGGGTGCCAACTGTTTGATGATGGCATTCAGTCTTTGAGTCGGCTTCCCTTTTGAGGTGATAATTTTCTCACCCTTGCCCTCAAAGTGAGGCGCGTCAGGGTATACCGCCAGAGTGTTACGGCCGTATTGTTTACTCAAACCAAAAGGATAGAGGCGCATGACATCTGGCAGGACTTTACCCTGCCAATGCATTTGCTCATTCAACGCAGACTTGCCCTGAGTTTTCAGTAACATGCAGGGCATGGCACCACCCTTGGGCAAAGGGTAGAAAAGCACCGGAAATTGACGTGCCAGCTGACCGGCTTCTTTATGATGCACAGGCACATATAACCAGTCTGCCGCGAAGGCAAAGTTATTGGCCTTATGGAAGCGCAGTGCCCCATGTCGTTCCAGTGACAGGACCTCTGCACGCCTAGTGTTTGGCTGATTATTTTCCGGCGTACTCAATGCTGTTTCCCCACAGTTTGCTTACCCTTTTTTGACGCCAAAAGGATAACGGTTGGGTGCGGGGGAGTCCAGCAAAGAGGTATCTTGCTGGCTTAATACACGCTGAAAGCGGTCAGTTCTGTTCCATTTCCTCAAGACTGAAACCTTCAGACACCAGACAAAAAAGAGCCGGCACTTGGGCCGGCTCTTTTCAGACTTTACTCATCAGATATCTGAAGATGTATCCGGTGTACCCACCAGATTGTCCATCAGGGCCGAGTTATCAACCAGGCCATCCACATTGTTTTCCTGCGGACTTTGCGGCTGCTCAGCGCCCTCAGAATCACCTTTACCTTCGGACGGCTCATCGCTGCCCAACAGGTTATCCAGGCTATCCTCCTGCTCTTCCTCGAACAGGTCGGATGCTTGAAGCGGCTCACCTTCAGACTCTTCGGCTTCCTCGGATTCAGGTTCCTCAGACTCAGTTGAGCTATCCTCCTCACCTGTATCCTCAGTGTCATCAGATTCTGGTGCATCATCCTCGGCCAGACCGAAGATATCACCACCATCATCCAGCAGACTTACCTCTTCATCGCCCTGATCTTCAGATTCATCATCCGAAGTTTCATCTTCAGCAGAAACGGGCTCTGATTCTGGTTCCGGAGTCTCATCAACATCTGCTACCGGCTCCTGTGCGGAATCATCGTCATCAGAGCTCTCAGCTTCATCAGCCTCAGACTCATCTTCTGCAGCGGCGATATCCCCTGCTTCGGATTCCTCAGACTCAGGCTCTTCAGTTTCAGACTCTTCGTCTACCTGTTGAGTATCAGCATCGTCAGACAACAGTGCCTGCAACTCTTCCAGGGTCAGGTTAAAGCCAGCCTCGTCGAAGGTAATAACACCATCAGTACCGATCAATGCAGTATCAAACTCGGCCACCAACTGGTCACCGGCATAGATGGACAGTACATCACCGGCATCATATTCAAATACGCCGGCATCCAAATCGCCTTCGATGCCTGAACTGGTCTGGTAGGTCAGACCTGTTACCGGCTCAGTAGCCAGCGTTGCAGACTGAATGGAGTCATCCACATGCTCATTGAACTCGGTAACGCCGGCATACTGCTCCAGCATCTCGCGAACATGCTCCATGGCCTCTTCTTCAGACACATAAGACTCACCCAGCTGCTCGATCAGAGCCTTGAGCTCAGCTTCCGTCGCAGTCTTCAGATTCAGACTGGTATCCGCCAGCGCTGCATGGGTCGCAGCACTGATGCTGATACCGTTGGCCGCATTGCCATCTGTATCCAAAGACTGCAGGAAGACGGCCATGTTTTCGACATACTCGTCGTTCAGATCCGAGCGGTCCACATTGGCCAGATCCTGCAGGAATACCTGGCCGTTGGCGAGATCTGTTGCAGAAGCAGTACCCACCACAACATTACCGACCAGGAAGGTCACGGAATCACCTTCACGGTATTCGAAGCTACCGTTCTCATCGGTCATGCCGCTGAGGCCTGAGGATGTAAGGTAAGCCACACCAGCAACGATGCCGTCAACCAGAGTTGCAGTAACCGTGTTTTGGTGACCGGTGCTGCTCTCGGTCGAAGTAACGGAGATTGTGATGCCTTCCAGCTCTGCATCAGTCAGCTGGCGGTTGGAAAGCAGCTTCACATCACTTTCAGCTTCACCACTGGCATTCAATGTCACGGTATAAGTGCCATCACCGTTAGCGGTTACACCTGTGCCCGTAATTGAAGTGCCCGTGGGCAAACCGTCTACGGTAATGTCACTCAGTGACTCAGAGCCATCAAGATCACTCATCGCCGCCGACATGTCGAGGTCGTATTCGTAAGTATTAACCTCTACGGTCACTTCGGCACTGAAGTCTGAAATGGTGAAACGACCATCAGTTCTAGTCACTACAACAGTGTCAAACTCGGTCAAGTTCGTGAAGGTGTGAATACCGTCGTCTAGAATATCCAGATCGATACTTGCACCTACAGCGTTTCCATCTTTGAAGAAGGTTATATAACCATCGTCATCGCGGGACCCACTAACCTTATAGCTGCTAATGGTTAGACTAAAGCCGGTTGCGGTTCCGCCCAAGCTATACGTGTGACTGTTATTGGTTCCCGACAACGAAACATCTCCCTCTTCGGTAAATGTTTCTATACCCGTGCCCGACCCAGTTTGGGTTCCCTGATCAACGCTGCCATCAAGCACCGGTTCAGACGCTGTGGTATCCAGAGCAGTTACTTCAATATTCACATTGAAGGTTGCCGCATCGCCATCTTCATCCGACACAGTTACGGAGAACTGTTTGGTTGTCAGCCCTTCAGGGAACTCACCCGGCTGTACGCTGTAGGTGTACTGCCCGGTGGTGAAATCAAAAATCAGGGTTCCCTGACCGGCAAGCTCGACCCCTTCGCTTGGGAATTCCACAGTCCCGTTGCTGCCATCAACTGTGTACGTCGTACCATATAGAGTGATGCTATCGATACTGATAGCACCATCACCGCCGGATACGTTATCGGACACATCACCACTTACGGAAGCGGAAGCAGTGTTAGTCAGCGTATCAACCAGCTGTGTTTCATTGGTAACAATGATCGGTGACTCACCTTCCTGTACCTGTACGATATCCAGATAGGTTTCCGATACATTCGATCCGATGCCAACCACAAACAGCTTGTCGACATTACCCTGCAGACCAGAGTCATTGCCTTCAATAAACGCTTTCCAGTCCTGGATTGCCGAATCACTGTCGCTGTCGACTGCACTTGCGTTGTCGTTCGGGTCACCATCAGACAGGAAGTACCCAATCGTCTGATCAGCTGAATGGCCAGTAAAGTCGACTGTTTCGGTTGCATTCAATGCATCCAGATAGTCGGTACTGCTACCGATATTGATGCGACTGCCATCTGAGTACACGCCATCATAGAAGCCACTGTCATTCCAGTGCACTTCCAGTCCATTAACATAATCAATGGCTTCACTCACACTCATCCAGCCAACATTCACAGCACTGGACGCAAACAGCGTCAGATTCACTTCGGTTTCACCCATGGCCTGATAGGCCTCAAAGGTGGATATCAGCGACTCTTTGGCTATCTCGAAGCGAGTTTTGCCCGCACTCGATACGTAGTCATCCATCGAACCGGATACGTCCAGGGTGATCAACAGGTTTGTCGTGGTTGCCCCGACCTCCAGGCCGACAGTTTCATCCTGACCTTCAGGTATAAGATCAGGTGCCTGAGGTGCACCAACAGCATTGATGTTGATATCCAGGGTGGACTCAACACTATCACCATCGGCATCAGTCACTGTATATGTGAAGCTTTCAACCGGATTATCACCTGGACTCAGTACGTCATAGGCATCCTGATCCAGTTGGTAGGTGTAGTTACCTTCGTCATCGACGGTCAGCACACCGTAATCGCCCTGAATCACACCATTGACACTGCCTTCCCACTCAACGGAGTTTTCATCGGCCGGACCATCGGCACCAAAGCCATAATCAACCTGACCCGTTACTTCCGGAGCATCCGAAGAAACAAGCTGTCCCATCAGCTGGAAGCTGTTTGAAGCGTTTTCGTTGGTGTAGACAGTATCAACAACATTACCGCTACCGTCGACGAAACCTATTATTTCAAAGTTATAGGTCTCTTCACCTTCAAGTGTGGTGATAGTGACCGGCACGATTACACTGGCATTATTGATCGTAACGATATCTCGACTGGCAGCAGGGTCGTCTGTATTATCCGTTTCCTCGTGCTGGAAATTGATTGTGTGATTCACCGTTGCCGTATAGCCGTTAATAACAACTTCAAAAGACACTTCGAGATCAACTGAGTTGATCGAAGAAAAAACTGGATAATTGTTATGGGTGAACGTGCCAAGCACAAAGCTCGAGTTAATCTCTGTAGGGCTATTAGAGATATAGCTATCGTTGTCGTTAAATGTATAGCTTGAATTGGTGCTCGACCCACCCCAACTCACAGTATCATTTTGGCCTGCAGGCTGATTGTCAATTGAGCC
The DNA here is from genome assembly GCA_048264005.1 of Marinobacterium sp. Classification (GTDB taxonomy): domain Bacteria; phylum Pseudomonadota; class Gammaproteobacteria; order Pseudomonadales; family Balneatricaceae; genus Marinobacterium. Next base: position 822 of record JBLXDP010000009.1, on the reverse strand, counting down.
ACTTCCGTCAACGTTTTTCCAAAGCGACTCAAGCCCTCCGATTTCAATAGTGTCAATCTGCACTTCCAGTGTGTCAGAGTCAGCATTGGAAGCAGGCATATCGTCTTCGATAGTGACCGAAACCGTGCCTGTATCGACAGGTGTATTGCTGCCGTCTGAGATGGAGACATCAAAGTCAAAGCTCAGAGTATCTTCCAGACTGTTCACATCATGATCGACTGGCTGGCTCAGTGAAACGGTGTACCCGATGCTGCCAGGAGGCGTTGAGCCTGCTGTATTAACACTCTCGTCACCGCCATTCAGCTCAACTCGAATCACTTCGGTACCAGCAGCCGTAGAACCAATCGCAACGGCTTCGTTACCCGCTTCGTATGCCCAGCTGATTGACTCACCACCGGACTCCAGTCCTGTTGGCAGGCTGCTCAAATCAATTGCGACAGTCAGCGCTGCTGTGCCATTGCCGGTAATTGTGAGCGAACCCGAATCGCTGGCATCGTTTGTCTGATCGGTGTAACCCGTACCGGCATCAGTATCTTCCAGGCCTACTTTATCCTCAGCCGGGATATCGAGGCCTTCTTCGGATACTACGACTGAACCATTGCCAATGGTCGGAATTGAATCGTTATCAAAGATGGTCGTTTCAACAGTATCGGTGTTGTACTCAACGGCTTCGTACAATGCAGCATCACTGTAGCTGCCGTTGTCCAACGAGACGGTGAAGGTTTCGCCACTGTCATCGAAGGCATCATCAATAGCCGTGCTGCTGAACGCAACACCCACGTCAACCGTGGTGCCGGATACGCTGTAGTCGGCATCGCTGGC
>JBLXDP010000008.1:0-210975 GCA_048264005.1 Marinobacterium sp. | reverse complement strand
TAGCGGGGGCTGGATTTGAACCAACGACCTTCGGGTTATGAGCCCGACGAGCTACCAGACTGCTCCACCCCGCATCAACTTGATGACGCGTATACTACGGATCTATTACGCCTCTGTCAACAGATTATTAAACTTTATTATCGTGTCGTATGGAGCGGGTCTGGCAATAGGTGATAAACCGAGACAAGAGCTTCTGCTCAACGGGTTTGGTGTCTTCAAAATCGGCACACCAGACCTGACCTACCTTGCGAACGAGTTTCAGAGTGCAGTCGAAGTGCACATCGTGCTCCTCCATTCTGAACTTGATCCGGGCAGGTATCAGTGTATCCGTCAGTGGCTGATGGCTGACAAACGCCATACCTGTCGCCGACAGATTTCTCAGCTCTATTGCTACACCATCAATCAAGACCTGAATCGGGTCATCCGGTGTAACTTCCAGTCGGTAGGCGCGACGTCCATTGTCTTGCAGTTCGGGGAGGGTGATCCTTGGCTTCATGGTTGAGCAGCTCGCTTTTCCAACACAAATTCAATACGGCGGTTTGCAGCGCGGCTTTCAGGACTGATATTGGGCATCAGCGGAATCGAAGACCCATAACCGGTTGCAGTCAAACGTTTGGGGTTTACGCCCGAGTCGACCAGGTAACGCAGTACCGTAGTGGCACGTACCGCTGAAAGCTCCCAGTTGGATGGGAACTGGGCCGTCTGTATGGGGATGTCGTCGGTATGTCCCTGGATTTCCAGCTTATAGCCAGGATTGACGATCAGGGTCTCTAGCAGGGCGTCCAGCATGGGTAGCATGGCATAGTTGAAGTCTGCTGAGCCGGAGGTGAACAGCGCTGCACCCTTTACTCGCAACGAGAGCTTGCCATCTTTGGGGGTACCAATTTCGACCGCATCTTCCATTTGCATCAGCTGAAAGGCGCGTTCCAGGTCCCGGGTGAGTTGTTGCCACTCCAGCGCAGCAATCTCGGATTGTGCACTGTCTTCAGCATCATTTTTCTCGGCAGGATTACTTTCCTGAGGTGCCTGCATGATGGCGTCATTGATTTCAGATGGTGTTCCGGGCGTCATGTTTTCCAGGGGAATCAGTGAGTCGGGCGCACCCGAGACAGCATTCTGGAAAGCCGATTTGAATGAACGAACCGCATCAGCGAAGCGTTCCTTCTCTACATTGGACATGGAAAACAGCAGGACGAAGAAAACCAGCAGCAGCGTCATCAGGTCGGCATAGGTCATCAGCCAGCCTGGGCTACCTTGCTCATCGGTCAGTTCACGGCGCCGGCTACGGCTCTGGTTAGCCATGGCTCAGCCCCGCGGCCCGTTTGGTTTCTGCTGCTTGCCAGCAGCGGCCTTGTTGGCTGCGGCGCCCTCAGCGGCCTCTTTCTGCTGTTTACCTACTTTAGCGGGCTTACGCTGGGCTTCAGGCAGGTAGGATGCGAGCTGTTCGTACACGTGCATGTAGTGGTCGTTGGTAAGAATACTGATGCAACCTTCACGGATAATTTCCAGGTTGGTCACTTCTGACAACGTACGCGCATGCAGCTTGCCGGCAATAGGCAGGAACACAACGGTCGCCAGCAGCGAGCCGTAGAAAGTCGTCAGCAGAGCGACGGCCATGGCGGGGCCAATGGTCTCCGGGTTGGATAGCTGACTCAGCATCTGAATCAAACCGATCAGGGTACCCAGCATGCCGAAGGCGGGTGCATAGGAGGCCATTTTGCGAAACACATCCTGTACTGAGTGGTGTCGCGCCATCAGCGAGTCAATTTCGTTCTGCAGTGTATTACGAATGACCTGTTCGGAGGCGGCTTCTGCCAAGAGGTTACAGGCACGCTTCAGAACGTGGGAATCACTTTCCACATCCCCGAGTTTAAGCAAGCCATGGCGGTGAGAGACACGGCTCAATTCGAGCATGGTGTCGATCATTTCCTGTGGATTGGTGTTGTCACGGGTGAACACAATCCAGGCAGCCTTGAAGGCGTTGGTAACGTCTTTAAACTGAACCGTCAGCAAGGTTGCAGCCAGAGTACCACCGGCGACAATCATCAAGCCGGGGACGTTGAAGAACACATCGGCGTTGCCACCCAGAAAAATTGCGCTGATGATCAGGGCGAGGCCTGAGATAATGCCGAGAAGAGAGGCGAAGTCCATCCTGATTCAGTACCCTGTCAGCTTGGAGTGAGGGACAACCTGTCCTGAAAAAACAGTATAACAACAGAGTTGCCATGGCGTCAGACTACTTTATCGGCTTGCCCCAATGGAAGCATCCTGCTTGGGAAACCTCCATATTACCCGACACAGGTCAGCCCGAGCTTAGTCAATACGCGGCCAGTTTCAGCTCCGTAGAGGGTAATACAACATTCTATGGCCTGCCCAAGCAGGACACGGTTGTACGCTGGCGGGAGCAGACGCCGTCCGGATTTCGTTTTTGTTTCAAGTTCCCGCAGACGATCAGTCATCAATCAGGGCTGCAGCATTTTGAAGATGAGCTGCGCAATACCTTTGTTCAGCTGGCTCCGTTGGAGCAAAAACTGGGGATGTTGTGTCTGCAGTTGCCAGCTCGCTTCAGCCCCGACCATTTGTCGCGGTTGAACGAGTTTTTGCAACAGTTACCGGCAGGCTTTCGTTATGCGGTGGAGGTGCGCCATCCGGCCTTTTTTGACGGTGGTGATGCTGAGAAGCGGTTGAATGCCATGCTGCATACACTGGGTATTAATCGCATCATGTTTGATACGCGGGCTCTGTTCGCCAATCCCAAGTCTGACCCGGTTACACGTGAAGCATTTCAGCAAAAGCCTCGGCTACCCTTGCGCGTGTTGGCGACCGGGTCTGCACCCATGCTCAGGTTTATTACGCCTCTGGACTGGCAGGAAGGCACCGACTGGTTGCAGCCATGGATCGGGAAACTGCTGGAGTGGATGGATGAGGGCAAAACGCCCTTTGTGTTCATGCACACGCCCAGCAATGCTGAAGCGCCTGAGTTGGCGCGCTGGCTGGCGCAGGAATTGGCACGAAAACGACCGGGATTAAACGGCTTTGTAGACTGGGCTGAAAGGCCCCGGATACAGCAGCCGGGGCTTTTCTAATCAGGATCAGTGCAACGCGTTGGGCTGTGCCAGCGTGAAGGGAGAGATGAGCGCATCAAACGCCAGCTCGTCTGCCGTCGTCATCTGGTAGCTGCCTTCCATACTGCCCACTTCAGTGGCCAGTACGGTACCGCTGGTATATTCATAGCTTTCGCCGGGTTCAATGACCGGCTTTTCACCCACAACGCCTTCGCCCTGTACTTCCTGGACGTGCTCGTTGCCATCGGTGATACGCCATTTACGGCTAAGCAGTTGCACGCTTTCCGGGTTGTGGTTGGTAATCCGGATGTGGTACGAAAAAACGAAACGGTGCGCTTCCGGCTCGGATTGCTCCGGCAGATACGCGGTGGTCACATCGATTTCGATATTACGGCTGAACTCGGTGCTGTCCATCAGTACTCGGGTGTCCTCTAATCTGCCGGTCAAAGCCGGTTATTCAGTCTTGGCGGCGGAATCTGTCAACGCATCGCTGATGCGAACAAATTCTTCCAATGTAAGGCGTTCCGGGCGTAATCCGGGGTCAATTCCCAGTGTTTCCAGTTCCTCGGCGCTGATCAGCTGCTTAAGGTTGTTTCTCAACGTTTTACGACGCTGGCCAAAAGCGGTCCGCACCACATGCTGGAGCTGCTGAATATCCTTGGCCGGGATCGGCGGCTCAGCGTAAGGCACCAAACGAACAATCGCGGAATCTACCTTGGGAGCTGGCGAAAATGCTCCTGGCGGTACGATAAACAGCGGCTCTACACGGCAGTAATACTGCGCCATGATACCAAGGCGACCGTAATGGTTATCGCCGGGGCCTGCTGCCAGGCGATCAACCACCTCTTTCTGCAGCATGAAGTGCATATCTTCGATCAGGCCGTTGAAGCTCAGCAAATGAAAGATCAGCGGCGTAGAGATGTTATAGGGCAGGTTACCCACAATACGCAATGGACGTTCGTCCTGCTTCAGGCTTTTGAAATCAAATTTCAGTGCGTCAGCTTCATGGATGGTGAAGGTATCGGCATAGCGAAAGAATTGGGTGCGCAGTACCGGGATTAGATCTCGGTCCAGCTCGACGGCATCCAGATGGCCTTCGCAGGCGTCCAGAATCTCTTCCGTCAGGGCGCCGAGGCCCGGACCGATCTCAACCAGGTGTTGACCCGGTTTGGGGCTGATGGCTCGAATGATACGGCCAATAACGCCCTGATCGTGAAGAAAATTCTGGCCAAAGCGTTTACGTGCCTTGTGGCCAACGGGTTTATTGCTCATGTTCAGTGTCCTGTGTGGTGTCGGGCCATATCCAGTGCGAACTGGAGAGCCGTGTGCAGACTGCCGACGTCGGCCTGACCGGTTCCGGCCAGATCCAGCGCAGTGCCGTGATCGACCGAGGTACGGATGATCGGCAGCCCAAGGGTAATGTTGGCGGCGCGGCCAAACCCTTTGTATTTCAACACCGGAAGGCCCTGGTCATGATACATGGCCAGTACCGCATCGGCATCGCGAAGGTGGTGGTCGGTAAACAGGGTATCCGCAGGCAGGGGGCCGATAAGGTTGACCCCTTGCTGGCGAAACTGCTCCAGTACCGGTGTAATGGTATCGATCTCTTCCCGTCCCATATGTCCGCCTTCGCCCGCATGAGGGTTCAGACCTGCTACCAGAATGCGCGGGTCGGCAATGCCAAAGGCTTGCTGAAGGTCGTGTACCAGTACGTTGATGACTTCTTCAAGCAGCGGGCGCGTAATGGCGCCGGGTACTGCGCTCAGGGGCAGGTGGGTGGTTGCCAGGGCAACCTTGAGACCTTCAGTGGCCAGCATCATCACTACCTTGTGACTACCGGTCATTTCTTCGAGATATTCGGTATGGCCACTAAAGGGAATGCCTGCGTCGTTAATCACGCCCTTGTGGACCGGTGCGGTCAGCAGTGCCTGAAAGTCACCCGACATGCAGCCCAGTGTGGCCTGACGCAGCGTCTCAAGCACATATGCAGCGTTGGCCGGGTTGAGCTGACCGGCTTCACTGGGGGCGACCAGATCAACCGGTTGGCAGTAGATTGCACCCGGGACTGAAGGTTGGGCCGGTTCTGCTGCGTTAAACGGCAGGATTTCCAGTGCCAGCCCCAAAAGCTCGGCGCGTTGGCGCAGCAGCTTAGGGTCAGCCACTGCGACCAGCTGGCAAGGGTGTGCCTGTTGTGCCAATTGCACACACAGCTCAGGGCCTATGCCGGCAGGTTCGCCCGGTGTTATAGCGATTCGAGGACAGCTCACGTTAGATCCTGCGCTCAATGTAGGCTTGAGAGTGGATCTCGCGCAGCCAGCTGGTCAGTTCTTCGCTGAATTTGCGCTGACGGATGCTGCTACGCGCCTGAGACTCCAGCATTTCCTCGCCCAGATCCTGGGTGCGACGATCTTCGACCTGAAGAATATGCCAGCCAAAGCGGGACTCGAACGGGCGGCTGATCTGGCCTTCAGCGGTGTTATTCATGATCTGCTCAAATTCCGGCACCATCTGGCCATTCTGGGTCCAGCCCAGTTCGCCACCCTGAGAGCCGCTGGCGCTGTCGTCGCTGTGGCGACGGGCCAGTTCATCGAACGGCTGGCCTTCCTGCAGACGCTGGTAAATGTCGTTGATCTGACGGCGAGTCTGGGCGTCGCTGCGGATTTCGTTCGGGCTCAGCAGGATATGGCGCACCTTGGTTTGTTGAACCAGCTGTACCTTGCCGCCACGCTTATCTTCGACTTTCAGCAGGTGATAGCCGCCTGGAGTTTTGATTGGCTGGCTGATTTCGCCAGGACCCAGTTTGTCGATTGCGTTGGCCAGGGCTTCCGGCAGTTCGGTTTCCTTACGCCAGCCCAGCTCACCACCCTGAAGTGCATTAGGTGCATTGGATTCAGCGATGGCCATCTCGGCAAAATCGGCGCCCTGATCCAGGCGCTGGCGCAGCTCCTGTGCACGAGCTTCAGCTTGCTGGATCATTTCAGGAGTCGCACCTTCTGGCAGTGCCAGCAGAATGTTGCGCAAGCGGAACTCGGCCTGAACTTCCTGTTGACCCAACTCCGAATCCAGGAAGCTTTGTACTTCTTGCTCGGAGACGTTAATGCGGCGATTCACGCTGCTTTGCTGAACCTGTGACAGCAGCATTTCGCGGCGAATCTGTTCACGTGCTACAGCATAGTCCTGACCTTCTGCAATCAGGGCGTCACGGAACTCACTCAGGTTCATGCCGTTCTGTTCAGCAATACGCTCAATGGTCTGGTTCAACTGGCCATCCGAGACACGAATCCCCTGGCGTTCGGCGATCTGCATCTGGATGCTTTCCAGAATCAGACGGTCCAGCACCTGGTCGCGCAACACATCTTCGGGCGGCAGGCGCGTCTCATTGCGTCCTGCAACCTGCTGGCGAACCTGTTCGGTACGCTGATCCAGTTCGCTTTCAAGAACGATATCTTCGTTAACTACAGCGACAACCCTGTCCAGCACTTCGGCATGGATGGTGGTCAGGGGAGCCGTCATCACCAGCAGGCCCAGCAGAGGGCGTGCAAACTTAGAAAGTGCCATCTTCATCCTCGTCATATCCGGTAACTTCCTTCAGGTATCCGCTGCCCTGATCCTGGCCAAACGAGCCCAGACCACGCAGGACAAACTGCAGGAAGACACCATTGTCTATTTCAAATGCTTCGCCACTGTCAACACTGTCCGGATCCACCACCCAACGGCGGCCTGTCAGACGTACTTTCCAGCAGCAACTTGAGTATTCGATACCCAGCAGTGTTTCAAGGTTTTCGCTGGCTTCCAGGTCCTGTTGCCAGCGACCATAGCCGGTCCACTGGCTGTTAATTGGCCAGCGGAATGCCATGTCCAGCTGCTGGTTGCCGTCCACAGGTTTCTTCTTGATATTGTCTCGATAGCTCAAGTAGAACAGGCGACGGTCGCCCGGACGGTAGCTTAGCTTGTAGTTCTGCTCAAGCAGATCGTAGCTGTCACGGTCGATTTCACCGTTGTGGCTCAGGCGAAGGTGCTTTGCAGGTGACCAGCTGGCCAGGGTGGCCAGGTTGGTACTGCTCTCTTCGCCGGTGATGTCACCGGGTCGCAATGCGCTCGGATCACGGTCACTGAAGTAATACGCCTGAGCGGCAGCTACACGGAAAAATTCACGGCCTTCATCAGAGTAGAGCGCGCTGGAAAGACCCAGGCTCGCCTGGGAGGTATCGGCGACACGGTCGCTGCCACTCCAGCCGGTATCGTGGAACAGGCTGTAGTAGGTGAAGTCCAGCTCTGCCGAGTCAAACAGAGGTACATCGTCTTGCTCATCTGCCTGAGTGTGCAGCAGGAACAGGCGTGGCTCCAGTGTTTGGGTGTAGGTGCCCTTGTCCGTGTTGTAGCCGCGCTCCATCACCAGACCTGTATCCAGGCTCAGCAGTGTTGCTGCAGTACTGGGGTTGGTTTCAATGTTGAAACTGTCATTTTCTAGTGAGTACTGGCTGTACCAGAGACTGGCGCTGGGTTTCACATAACCCCAGGGGCGGTCGAGCGACATGCTCAGGCGTGGCTCGAGGTGGAAACGATCACCCGTGGTGCGGTCGTGGATATCGTTGGCGTCAATCGTTGGTGCGTAGCGGCTGTCCAGGTCACGATCGAAACGCACGTACTCGGCTTCATAGTTCAGGCTAAGGGCCTGATCCAGATAGCGCTCATTACCCTGCAGCAGCAGCTGTGGCATACGCTCGTAAGGCGTGGTGCCACCAATGGTTTGAAAGCTTTGAGTACTGAAGATCAGGCGCCAGTTGTTCTGCAGGTAGGTCAGGTCCAGGCGTTGATCCAGATGATCATCGCGCTGCACTTCCAGGTTGGTACTCAGATCTTCGAAGTAGTCATCATCGCTGGCGCGGGTGTAATCCACATGGCTGTAGAGGTTGGGGCGCAGCTCACCCTTGTGATTCAGGCCCAGCACCCAGCGATCTTCGCCAAATTTGTCGTCATTGGCCATCCAGCCGGTGCTGAGACGAGTCTCTGACCAGCGGTTCATGTAACGCAGCTCGTTTTCCAGCAGCAGGCCACGTTCCCCGATATAACGCGGGGTCAGAGTGTCATCCAGATTGGGTGCGATGTTGAAATAGTAGGGAACGGCCAGATCGATGCCATTGCTGGCTGAGTACCGGATGCTGGGATAGAGAAAGCCGGACTGGCGGCGATCATCAATCGGGAACGACAGATAAGGTGTGTACAGCACCGGTACGCCAGCGACATCCAGGCTGGCGTGACGTGCAACACCTCGGCCAGTAGCCGGGTCCAGTTCGATCGATTCGGCTGCCAGCTGCCAGGCATTACTGCCCGGCTCACAGTAGGTGACGGCGCCTTCATCAAGGCGGACGCGATTGTCACCAAAGCGGGTAATGCGGCTGGCTTGCCCACGCATATGTTCTTCATGCATCACATACTGAGCATTATGAAAACGGGTATCACCGCTGAGCATGTCGGCATCGGCCTGATCGCCCAGCAACAGGAATCCAGGTTCGCGATACCGCACTTCGCCGAACAGGCGTGCCTGGTGGGTTTCGCGATTGTACTCGCCGCGGGTACTGCTGATCAGGCGACCACCACGTTGAATCTGAATACCGCCTTCAAGGGTTGTTAGACCGGTCAGCTGGGCGGTGGAGTTCAGGGCGTCTATGAGCACCGGCTGTTGATCCAAGGGGCGGTCATCCTGCATGAAATCCAGTGCAGGTTGCACATAACGACCACTACAGGCACCAGGTGCCTCGCCTGCCGCATAGGGATACCAGTCCAGATAGGCCGCCTGGTTCAGCGGAACCGCGACGATTGGTACAGGTGCGGCGCGACGCGATGGTAAAGGTGCCGTACTTAACACTTGGGAGGGGGCCTGTTTGCAGTCCCAGCTATTGCCGGAGGCAATACAGGTGTATTCATCCGGACCCGTCGCATTCAGGGTGACCGCTTTTTCTTGTGCCTTGCGTCCTTCCTTGATGTTCACGCGACTGGGAGGCGCACTGCTCTCCGCTGGCGTAGAAACCGGTTTAGGAGGGGCGGACGAGGGTGTTGCAACGCTGTCTTGAGCCTTGGGCGTTGCTGTTTCCTCAGCTGCCTCTGGCTCATTTGATGCTGCCCGCTGCGCGGCTGCTTCGTTGACGTCGCACTTCCATTCGCCGTCTGGGGCCAGGTCACAGCTCCACAGGCGTTCTGTTGTGTTCTGAGCATGCAGGGCTTGGGTGCCCAGGGCGGCAGCAATCGCCAGGCTCAGTTTGAATCCAGCTCGGGTGTCAAAGGGCATCAGAAGAGTCGCTATCCGGTTGCGGCCGGGCCTGTTTCATGGCGGCCCGTAAGTCGAGTACCATATCGAACCACGCATGATAAAGCATTCACAAGTTCAAGTGCTAGAGGATAAAGGCGAATGGGCCAGAGGCTGAAACAGCTTTCACTATGGGTACAACAGCAAGCCAGTGATCAAGACGTAGTGCTCGATGAAACACTGCATCCTGTCTCAGGCGATGCCAGCTTCCGGCGTTACTTCCGTGCTACCGGCCCTGAAGGCAGCTGGATTGCGGTCGATGCGCCGCCCGAGCACGAAGATTGCGGCCCCTTCGTGGCCGTTGCTCAGGGCTGGCTGGGGCAGGGTGTGCGGGTTCCGCGTGTCATTGCCAGCGACCTGGAAGAAGGTTTCATGCTGCTGGAGGACTTCGGCGACCAGTTATTGCTGCCCGAGCTGGATGAGAGCAATGTCGAAAAGCACTACAGCCGGGCTTTTGAGCTGCTGCGCCAGATTCAGCGCACCACCAACCCTCAGCTGCCACCTTATGAACCGGTGATGCTGGCCAATGAAATGGGGCTGTTCCCGGAGTGGTTCCTGACCCGTTTTCTGGGGCTGGAGTTGAGTGACGAAGAATATCGTTTGTTGGGACTGGTGGGCCGTCTGCTGATCGAGTCAGCATTGGCGCAGCCTCAGGTGAGCGTACACCGTGACTATCACTCCCGTAACCTGATGCTGCTGGACGACGGCGAGTTGGGCACCATCGATTTTCAGGATGCGGTGCAGGGGCCTGTCACCTATGACCTGGTCTCCCTGTTGCGTGATTGCTATGTGGATTGGCCGGATGAGCAGGTTCGCTTCTGGGTGGAGGCCTTCCGTCAGCGCTTGCGTCAGGATGGCGTTGAAGTGGCGGAACAGGGCCTGTTCCAGCAACAGTTTGACCTGATGGGGATGCAACGCCACATCAAGGTACTGGGTATCTTCAGCCGCCTCTGGCTGCGTGACAACAAGGAAGGTTATCTGGATGACCTGCCACGTACCCTGTCCTATCTCTATCGTGCTTCTGCACGCTATGAGGAACTGGATACTTTCACCCGCTGGTTGGAAAAACGGGTCATCCCGGCATTTGAAGCTCACCCGCGCTTCGCTGGCCAATCACTGGAGAGCTGGTGGCAGGCATGAAGGCGATGATTCTGGCGGCCGGTTTGGGTACCAGGATGCGGCCGCTGACTCTGACCACGCCCAAGCCACTGCTGGCGGTGGGGGGCAAGCGCTTGATCGAATATCACATTGAGCGCCTGGTTGCCGCTGGCGTAACGGATCTGGTGATCAATCATGCCTGGCTGGGGCAACAGATTGAGGAGTATCTGGGTACAGGTGAACGCTATGGCGCCCGCATTCAGTATTCAGCCGAATCCGAGCCGCTTGAGACCGGCGGTGGTATTCGTAAGGCGTTACCGCTGTTGTGTGAGGATGGGAACAATCCGTTCATTCTGCTTAATGGTGACCTGTTCAGCACCCATCCATTGAGCACCTTGTTGGATGTTCAGGTTCCCAGAGGTGGTGCTCACCTGGTGCTGACCGAGAATCCGGCCTGGCATCCGCAGGGAGACTTTGCGCTGGATAACCAAGGAAGGGTCGGTGATGCAGGTGACGCCAAACTGACCTTTTCCGGTATCAGTGTGATGACACCGGAGCTTTTTGAGGGCATCGAGAATGAAGCTTTCCCCTTGGCGCCCTTGTTACGTGACAAAATGCAGGCGGGGCTGATCACCGGTAGCCATCTACAGGGATACTGGGAAGATGTAGGCACGCCTGAGCGTCTGGCTGCTCTGGATGAGCGGCTGAAAGCTGGAGCAATCTAAGGAGACATTATGGACTCCCTGTTGGGACAACTTAAGCAATACCGTGGTGGTGCGATTATTGGTGGCTTGATTGGGCTTTTGTCCGGTGGTCCCATGGGCTTGCTGCTGGGCGGCACAGTCGGCTTTTTGTTGCAGCGAGCACTCAGTAAAAAACTGCGGGCTTACAATCCTCAGCAGCTGTTCTTCCGTGCCACGTTCACCGTGATGGGCAAGATCGCCAAGGCCGATGGCCGTGTGTCTGAGCAGGAGATCCGCTTTGCTCGTGAAGTGATGCAGCGCATGGGGCTTAGCGAAACGCGCCGACGTGAAGCGATCGACTTTTTTTCCGAGGGCAAGGACGAGGGATTTGACCTGGCCGAGGTGCTAAGACCGCTTGCCATCATGCTCAGACACCGCTCTGCTGTGAAGCTGATGTTTGTGGAAATTCAGCTTCAGGCGGCCATGGCCGATGGCGAGATCAGTGCGGCAGAACAGGCCGTGTTGCAGCAGTTGTTTACCCATCTCCAGTTCACTCAACAGGAAGTTGAAGTGTTGATGTCGCGGATGCGAGCAGAGCAGGCGTTCCGCCAGCACTCCTGGCAGGGGCATGCACATCCCGGTGCTGATGTGTCCAGTTTGTTGAAGGATGCCTACGGTGTACTGGGCGTGACCCCTGAAGCAACCGATGCGGAAGTGAAGAAAGCCTGGCGCAAGCTGATGAGCCAGCATCACCCGGATAAGCTGATGTCCAAAGGGGTGCCCGAGGACATGATCCAGCTGGCGAAGGAAAAAACACAGGAAATTCAGGCCGCTTACGACCGCGTCAAAGCGTCACGCAACATGCGCTGATTCAAACGCTGCTGGGCCCTCTGGCAGGCTGAGGCTGTGCCGGGGTGCCCGGTGGTTGCGGTGGCTGTAACTTAAGAGTGCCGGGAAGGGGCTCCATCGGGACTGCCTTGTCGGTTTCGTACACTCGTTCCAGCACGCCCCGCACTTTACGTGTCATCCAAGGCATATCTGCACTCCAGCCTCTGAACACGCCGGGCAGTCGACTTTGATGGTAGTTGAGCAGGCCTTCACGTTTGGCCAGCAATTGTCGTTGACGTGCATCGGGCTCTGCATCCGGGTAACCGGGCAGGGGGCTATAGTACAAGTCGATCACCCGCTGCTCTTTCAGCTTGATCATCAACTCTCCCAGGCCTTCGGCCGCATCTTGGGCGGGACGGGGGTTCAATGTCACCAGATCGACATCCTGCCCTTGTGAAAGTGCAAATTGAGCCGCCCAAGTGGCACTGCTGCCAATTCCCAATACTAGCTTTCGCTCCCCTCCACCGCGTTGTGACAGTTCGGACCAGGCCGCCTGGAAACGCGCATTATATTTATCAGGGAAGGGTTGGGCAGGTTGGGTGTCGGCAGTGATTTCATCCGTGGAAACGGCAGCACCGGGTTCAGTCCCTGCTGTGGTTTCCTGGGGTGGCGTTGCCGCCTCATTTCCTTCTGCAGGTGCCGGAGCTGCGCTGCCCAGACGTTTTATGACCGGTAACGTACGCTTGGGTAGGGCGGGGTCAGCAGGCTGTGGTGGTTGCAAAATCATCAGGTTCCAGCCGTGCTCAGGCAGGTAGTCGGCCAGAGCGCGTGACTGATCAAGCCAGGCCTCGGCACTGCCGGTATCCGGCAGGAGTAATAGATTCCCCATCGGATTGGGCGTCATGGCAGGCCGAAAAACCAGCGTATAACGGTCGTTGCCCGTGTCCAGTTCCAGCAGTTCATAGCTGGGGTCCAGTGCCTCGATCAGCTGGTCTTCAATACTGGTAACCCCTGCTTGCGCGCGCGTTTCTTCCCCTTCCGCAGCAGCAAGTGGAGTGGTGGTCAACAGGAATGAAATCAACAGAGGTGATAGGAATGCGCGCATGCTGCGATTATCGGTGCCTGAACACTGAGTGGCAAGCACTGCTGATTCCCGTGCTGACCTTGGGTACAATAGCTGCATAATTAACCAGTCAATGAGTTCCCATGGCCGACTTCAAGATCGCTCCCTCCATTCTTTCCGCCGACTTTGCCCGTCTGGGTGAAGAAGTTGAAAACGTACTGGCTGCCGGTGCGGACATCGTCCACTTTGATGTGATGGACAACCACTACGTACCCAACCTGACAATTGGTCCGATGGTGTGTAAGGCGCTGCGTGATTACGGTATTGAGGCGCCCATCGATGTGCATCTGATGGTGAAGCCGGTCGATCACATGATTGGTGAGTTTCTTAAAGCCGGCGCGTCCTACATTACCTTCCATCCTGAAGCGTCCGAGCATATTGACCGCTCCCTGCAGATGATCCGTGACGGAGGCTGCAAATCCGGTCTGGTGTTTAACCCCGCGACACCGCTGCACTATCTGGATCATGTCATGGATAAGGTCGACATGATTCTGCTGATGTCAGTTAACCCGGGTTTCGGCGGTCAGAAGTTCATTCCGTCCACCCTGGACAAGCTGCGCCAGGTGCGTGAGCGTATCGATGCCAGCGGTCTGGATATTCGCCTGGAAGTGGATGGCGGTGTTGGCATCGGCAATATCGCGGACATTGCGGCTGCTGGCGCCGATACCTTTGTAGCAGGCTCCGCCATCTTCAATACTGAAGACTACGCGGCGACTATCGCTCAGATGCGTGCCGAGTTGGCCAAGGTAGCCAGCTAATGAAGGCACTCTTCAATGGCGAGTTCCCCAAGCGGGTCATGTTCGATCTGGATGGCACGCTTGTGGACAGTGCTCTGGATCTGACAGCGGCTGTGGATAACATGCTACAGGCACTGGGGCGTGAGCCGGCTGGAGAAGCCAAGGTGCGCCAGTGGGTCGGTAACGGTGCTCAGGTGCTGGTAAAGCGCGCACTGACGGGTGAGCTGCATCCGAGTGAGGAGGCGTTGGAGCCGGAGTTGTTTCAAGCCGCCTATGATGTTTTCCTGGCAGCCTACGCTCAGAGCAACGGTCGCTACGCCAAGCTTTATCCCGGTGTGGAGGCCCTTCTGGCTCATTTGCATCAAGCGTCCGTGCCCATGGCCGTGATTACCAATAAGCCGATGGCCTTTACCACGCCTTTGCTGAAAGCGATGCAGATTGATCAGTACTTTGATCTGGTGCTGGGCGGTGACAGCTTGCCGGCGAAAAAGCCGGATCCGCTGCCGCTGTTGACCGTGTGTGAAGCAAGCGGGTGCTTGCCAGAGCAGGCCCTGATGGTGGGCGACTCACGCCATGATGTGGCCGCTGCTCGCGCGGCGGGGTGTCCTGTTGTTGCGGTCAGCTATGGCTATAACCATGGCGAACCAATTGAAAGCTGCTCGCCGGATCGGGTGGTTGATAGCTTTGAAGAGCTGATCTGAGATCAGCTTCAAATCATGATGTGTCAAGGGAGGCCCAAGTGTCTCCCTTTTTTGTCTGCGAACGTTTGAAATTAAAGAACCTGCGCGGCCTGTTCAAAGCTTAGTCGGTCCCCACGCGCGTGATGACCCTCGTCAGCGCCATAGCCCAAATTCACAATGAAGTTCACTTTGAAGCGCCCATCCGGGAAGAAGGCTTTGTTGACCTGCTCGGGGTCAAACCCGCTCATGGCACCTGCATCGAGGCCAAGTGCACGGGCTGCCAGCATCAGATAGGCACCCTGAAGGGAACTGTTACGCATGGCTGTGGATTCTGCCAGCGCCTGGTTTTCGCGGAACATGGGAGCGGCGTCGTAGGCCTTGAACTGGGTCGGCAGGTGCTCATAAAACTCGCTATCGGAGGCGATAATTACGGTCAGAGGAGCCTTGCGAGTTTTCTCCACATTGCTGTCCAACAGTGCGGGCAGGAGTTGCGCGCGGGCTTCGGGTGTACTCAGGAACAGGTAGCGGCCGGGCTGGGTGTTCATGGATGTAGGCCCCCATTTCAGAAGATCATAAAGCTGAGTGATGGTGTCTTCGCTGAGGGCCTGGTCGGTGAATTGGTTATAGCTATGTGCCCGGAAAAAGAGCTGATCAAGAGCGTCTTGGCTAAGTACTGGTTTCATGTGTATGTCCGGTCTAAGGGTTAGGATGGACACACTGTAGCAATCAGATACATTGACAATAACGGGTCAATATTGTCCTTTTTGATCGATTTTTTGGATATTTTAAGTGTGTCCATGTGTTTTGTTGGTAACAATCGGCACCTTTTTTGCTGCAAGCGCGAACAAAAAACAGCCAGACAGAATTAACTGTGCTAAAACTTATTCATGCCCTGAGCGACCCGCTGTCAGGGGCATGACCACTTCTTTTGAAGTGCATCCTTTAGGCCGCAGTGCTCGGTCTTCAGATATCTGTTCCGACAGTTCTTGCATTGATTTACCCAGATCTGAACAAGTTTCGTGAGGGAATTATGAGCAAGTTTAGAATGTTGCCCTGCATTACCTTGATATTAGCCGTGGCTGGCTATTCCGGCTTGGCTAGTGCTGATGATCGGGCCGGCACGTTCAAGGTAGTAAACGGTTCTGTCAGTATTGAACGTGGTGGTCAAACCCTGGCTGCCAAATTAGGCGGCGCCGTGATGCAGGGCGATCGAGTCACGACAGCACCCTCCAGCTTTGCCGGTATCACCCTGAGAGATAATACCCGCCTGACCGCTTCACCTGACTCCACCTTGGTCATAGACGCTTTCAGTTTTGATACCACGACCCATGAAGGCCGCCTTGATGCCAGTCTTAAAAAGGGCAAGCTTGCTGTTATCTCAGGCCAGTTGGCCAAAGCCAATCCGGACGCGGTTGCCTACAACACGGGCTCGATGACAATCGGTGTCCGCGGAACCGAGTTTATTCTTGAGGCTGCAGGGGAGTGATAAACATGGATGTTCGTTGCAAGTCATTTTTGTATACAGCGCTCGTCGGATTATCCCTCAATGTTGCTCATGCAGGTCAGTACTGGTTAAGCGCCGACGGCGTGCCGGTACGGGATAGTGCTGGCAGTTGCGTTGCTCAGGGTGTTGATAGTGCGAAGTTGCAGCCAGGTTGTGATCCCATGAACCGCGTCATTCTATTACCTGACTCTGAAGGGAATGTCGGTGAGGTGATCGTGGTGAGTGAAGGAAACAGTAAAACGCTGACAACAGCCTATGGCGCCGCCTATGTTGGGACCCACGGGCAGCTGGAAGACAGTGCAGCCAGTGCGTCTGAGGTGAGTTCTCGGTTTGGGCAGCTACTGCAGCAGCAGCCAACAGCGCCTGCGACCTTCACTTTGAGGTTTCAGTCTGGCTCCGCAACTGAGTTGACACCTGATTCCGAAGCGGTGATACAGCAGATTTCAGCTAACCTTGAGGGCAGAGATGCTCCTGAGATTCGCATCGTCGGTCATACGGATCGCGTGGGCTCATTGCTGGCCAATGACCGTTTGTCTAAGGGGCGTGCTCAAACCGTTGCGGAAATACTGGCGGTTAAGGGTATCCCGTTGAATATGATGGAAATTGCCGGTCGGGGTGAGCGTGAGCCCGAGATCGCGACCGATGACGGTGTGGATGAACCAAGGAATCGCAGGGTGGAAATCAGCATTCGCTAAATCCAGGGTCTGAGTTTCCCGGGAATAATGGATGTATCCTAGGATGGAAGTAACCAATCTCACAAGCCGCCGTTCGGCCATGCGGCAATTATTGGGTGTTGCCAGAGGGCGGCCGCTGGCGATTATTGTCTTGTTATTGGTGTTGCTCAGCGAAGTGCTTTTCGCTATGCCAAAGCCGGTCAAGGATCTATATCCACACTGGCTATCAGGCGTGGTGGATATCCTTCACTCTCCTTTTGAAAGTGCCCAGCTAGCCCTGTTTGACTCCTACCAGCATGTTTCGCCGAGGGTCCCCCAAAGTCAGCCGGTTACCATTCTGGCCATCGACGAAAAAAGCCTGCAGAAGTTTGGGCAATGGCCCTGGCCAAGAGACGTGTTGGCAAATCTGATCAATACTCTCGACTTCTACGAGCCGGCAGCCATCGGGCTGGACTTCTACATGCCCGAGCCAGATCAAAATTCACTGGAAAAGCTTGTTGCTCGTTTGGCGCCTGAGCAAACCTATTTGTTGAAAGACTTGGCGGCAATGCCATCCAGTGATTTCCAGCTGGCCATGTCGCTTAGCAGTACCCGCTCAGTGGTGGCTGCGGCCGGCTTCGGGTTTTCGACCTACACCACCAGCGATAGCCTGTTTACGGTTCCAGTCGAGACTCAAGGTGAGAGTCCCTTACCTTTCATTACAAATTATCCACAGGTCCTGTCCAGCTTGCCGGAGTTTCAGCAGGCGGCTGCCGGGCAGGCATTGTTGAGTGTGCCGGACACGGCTGGGCCTGTTAGAAAGATGGCGCTGGTGATGGCGGTGAATGGTGATTTAGTTCCTACACTGGCAATGGAAATGCTGCGTGTTGCAGCCGGGTCGGATGCTATTCGTGTGGTGACCAGCAGTACGGGTGTTCAGCAGGTACAAGTGGCTGATCTGAGCGTCAGAACCCAGCACAATTCTGATGTTTGGCTACATTACGCCCCACTCGAAACCACCGGGGTTCGCTACCTGTCGGCGGCCGATCTGATTACGGGCAACTTTGATCCCGTGATGTTGAAAAGCAAGCTGGTGGTGATAGGCCTCACAGGTGCAGGCTTATCTGACATGCGTTTCACGGCGTTGGGAGAGCAGGTGCCCGGCGTTGAGATCCATGCTCAGTTAATGGAATCCCTGTTTGATGGTTCCTTACTCAAAAGGCCGTTCTGGTTGCCCTGGACAGAAATTCTGATGGTGGCC
This sequence comes from Marinobacterium sp., assembly GCA_048264005.1. Lineage (GTDB taxonomy): Bacteria > Pseudomonadota > Gammaproteobacteria > Pseudomonadales > Balneatricaceae > Marinobacterium. The sequence continues at coordinate 193,036 of JBLXDP010000008.1, read as the reverse complement.
TGTGTCGGGTTGTTTTTAATTTGGTATGCGCCTCGTCCTGAAACCTGGGTCGGTGCCCTGTTGAAATACAGGCCTGCCCAAAGCCTGGGCATTGTGGTGGTTTTTGGCATTGTAATGATAGTACTGGGGTATTTTATTTTCTGGGCCTGGAGTGTGCTTTTCTCTGCCTCCAGTGTGGTGATAGGAAGTTCTCTGGTACTGGGTATCTTCATCATCAATACGATCTTGGAGAGCCTGACTGAAGCTCAGTCTCGACTGGGACGACTGGTTCAGAATGGTATTGCGCTGGCACGTGTTCATGATCGAGAGTCATTGCTGGATATGACGCTTGATGGTGTAGATGAGATTACTCCCTGCGAAGCTTCAGTAATTTTGCTGAAGTCTGATAACAGTCAGCTGAGTGCTGTACATCAGCGAGGGTTGCAAGTGGAGTGGTCTGAACATGTCGATCTAAAAAATCCCGAAGAATTGGCAGGCGTCTTCGGACGTGTCTTCAAGCAGGCTGATCTGGTGCAGTTGGATCACGGTAATGCTGAGTTTTCGCAAACGCGTTGGAGTGAGTTAAAGACCAGCTCGGGTAAAAGAGTTCAATCCGTACTGGCAGTCCCAATGCTGTTATCTGATACAAGCGTCGGCGGTGTGGTGGTTTTGATCAATGCAATCGACCCGATTAGCCGCGATGTGGTCAATTTTGACAAGAAAAATGAGCACTTTGTCGATGCGCTGGCGACTCAAACGGCGGTGGTGATCGAAAACCAGGATCTGGTAGAAGCGCAGGAAAAAATGCTGGATGCCATGATCAAGATGGTGGCGGGTGCTATTGATGCCAAAAGCCCCTATACCGGCGGGCATTGCGAACGTGTGCCTGAATTGGCGATGATGCTGTGTCAGGCAGCCAGTCAAGCCTCGCAGGGGCCGTTAGCGGACTTTGCCCTGACCACTGATGATGAGTGGCGTGAGTTTACCATCGCGGCCTGGTTGCATGATTGTGGCAAGGTGACCACGCCCGAGCATGTTGTGGATAAGGCAACCAAGCTGGAAACCATCTACAACCGTATTCATGAGGTGCGTACACGATTTGAGGTGTTGCTGCGCGATGCGGACATTGAGCGTCTGAAGGCGATTTATGAGCAGGGGCTATCCACTGAAGAGGCTGATGAGGCCTTCCTTTCACGTAAACAGCAGCTACTGGATGACTTCTCCTTTCTGGCCATGTGTAATGTCGGTGGTGAGTTTCTCGAAGAGGATAAAATCGAACGTATTCGCAGCATAGGTCGGCAAACCTGGACGCGCCATTTTGACAATCGTCTGGGCCTGTCTGAGGACGAGTACAAGCGCTTGCCGGCTGATGATGGGGAGTCTTTACCTGTCATTGAACAGCTGCTGAGCGACCGTCCTGAACACTTGATCCTGCGTCCGCCCTCGGCGGCTTTGGATGAAAAATTCGGCTTTAAAATGGAAGTGCCTGAACACCTCTACAACCATGGTGAGCTGCATAACCTGGTTGTCAGCCGCGGTACGCTGACCGCGGAAGAACGCTTCAAAATAAACGAGCACATTATTCAGACAATTTTCATTCTGGAGCAGATGCCGTTCCCGCCGAATCTGAGCCGAATTCCCGAGATTGCCGGTGGTCACCATGAAACACTGATTGGCACTGGTTATCCGCGCAAACTGACCAAGGATGAGCTGTCGATTCCGGCCCGAGTAATGGCCATTGCCGATATTTTTGAGGCGCTGACAGCGTCTGACCGACCCTACAAAAAAGCCAAAACACTGTCCGAGTCTATCCGTATCCTCAGCTTCTTTAAAAAGGACCAGCATATCGATCCGGATCTGTTTGATCTCTTCCTGACCTCTGGCATTTACCTGGAATATGCGAAACGGTTTTTGAGTGAAGATCAGATTGATGAAGTGGATATCAGTCAGTATTTGGGATGATAGAGCGCCATCAGCACATAAAAAAACCGGCTATTAGGCCGGTTTTTTTATGTATCAGAGTGTTCTGATTAATCGCAGAGCGCGTCCAGCTTCTGCTTCAGAATGCCGGTAACGGCGCCTGGGTTGGCCTTGCCGCCAGTGGCTTTCATGACCTGACCCATAAAGAAGCCCAGCATCTTGCCGCGTTTCTCGGGTTCAGCAGCCTTGTACTGCTCAACCTGCTTGTCAGCATTGGCAATGACTTCGTCGACGATCTTCTCGATGGCGCCGGTATCGGTGACCTGCTTCAGGCCTTCTGCTTCGATGATTTCGTCAGCGCTGCCGCCCTTGTTCCACATCAGTTCGAACACCTTCTTGGCGATGTTGCCGGAGATGGTGTTGTCCTTGATGCGTACCAGCAGACCGCCAAGTTGCTCGGCGGAAACCGGGCTGTCCTTGATGTCCGTGTCGTTCTGGTTGAGGAGTTTGGCCAGTTCACCCATCACCCAGTTGGCCGCCAGCTTGGCGTCACCGGACTGCTTGGCCACCAGCTCGTAGTAGTCGGCCTGTGGACGGTAGGCGGACAGGACGCCGGCATCGTATTCGGACAGGCTGTACTCGCTGATAAAGCGCTCGCGACGGGCGTCCGGCAGCTCGGGCAGCGTTTCGCGGATCGCCTCGATGTAGCTGTCATCGATGATCACCGGCAGCAGGTCCGGGCAAGGGAAGTAACGGTAGTCGTTGGCTTCTTCCTTGGAGCGCATGCTGCGGGTTTCGTTTTTGTCCGGATCGTACAGGCGGGTTTCCTGTACCACACGGCCGCCATCTTCGATCAGATCGATCTGACGCGCCACTTCGGTGTCGATGGCGCGCTCAATGAAGCGGAAGGAGTTGATGTTTTTCAGCTCGGTCCGGGTGCCCAGCTCTTCCTGACCCATCGGGCGGATGGAGACGTTACAGTCACAGCGCATCGAGCCTTCGGCCATGTTGCCGTCGCAGATGCCCAGCGTGGTGACGATGGCGTGGATCTTGCGCGCATACGCAGCCGCTTCCTTGGAAGAACGCATGTCCGGCTCGGACACGATTTCCACCAGCGGGGTACCTGCACGGTTCAGGTCGATGCCGGACATGCCGTGGAAGTCTTCGTGCAGGGATTTGCCCGCATCTTCTTCCAGGTGGGCATGGTGCAGGCGCACGCGGCGCTGTACGCCTTCTTCGGTCTCGATGTCGACGAAGCCCGGGCCAACGATCGGCTCAGCCAGCTGGGTGGTCTGATAGCCCTTGGGCAGGTCCGGGTAGAAGTAGTTCTTGCGCTCGAATACGGAGCGCTTGCCGATCTCGGCATTTACCGCCAGACCGAACATGACCGCCATGCGCAGGGCGTTCTCGTTGAACACCGGCAGGGTGCCCGGCAGTGCCAGGTCAACGGCACAAGCCTGAGTGTTGGGCTCGGCACCGAAAGCAGTGCTGGCGCCGGAGAAAATCTTGGTTTTGGTCGACAGCTGGACGTGAATCTCCAGGCCGATAACAACTTCCCATTCCATGATTACGCCTCCACTCCTGCCGGGATCTGTTTATGCCAGTCAGTTGCCTGCTGGAACTGGTGTGCCACGTTGAGCAGCTTGGATTCGGCAAAGTAGTTGCCGATGATCTGTAGACCTACAGGCAGACCGTTGGTCTGTCCGCAAGGCACGGAGATGCCTGGCAGGCCTGCCAGGTTCAGCGACAGGGTAAAGATATCTTCCATGTACATGGAAACCGGGTCGCTGCTCTTTTCGCCCAGTTTGAACGCGGGCTGCGGAGTGGTCGGGCCCATGATGACATCGACGTCATTGAGCACGTTGACGAAGTCCTGCTGGATCATGCGACGGATCTGCTGCGCCTTGTTGTAGTAGGCGTCGTAGTAACCGGCAGAGAGAGCATAGGTGCCAACCATGATGCGGCGCTTAACCTCGGCACCAAAGCCTTCACCACGGCTGCGCTTGTACAGGTCTTCCAGGTCTACCGGGTTGTCACAGCGGTAGCCGTAACGGACACCGTCGAAGCGTGACAGGTTTGAAGACGCTTCGGCAGGCGCCAGGATGTAGTAAGCCGGGATACACAGCTCGGTATTGGGCAGGCTGACTTCTTTTACGGTCGCGCCCAGTTTTTCAAACTCGGCTACCGCATTGCGCACCTGCTCGGCGACACCGGCGTCCAGTGCAGCAGAGAAGTATTCTTTCGGCAGACCGATCTTCAGGCCCGCCAACGGCTGGTTCAGCTCGGCGGTGTAATCTTCCATGTCGCGCTCGGCGCTGGTGGAATCCATGGGGTCAAAACCGGCCATGGCATTCAGAATCATGCCGCAGTCCTCGGCGGTCTGAGCCATGGGGCCCGCCTGATCCAGTGAAGAGGCGAAAGCGATCATGCCGTAACGGGACACGCGACCATAGGTCGGTTTCAGGCCCGTGATGCCACACAGAGCAGCCGGCTGACGGATGGAACCACCGGTGTCGGAACCTGTTGCGGCCGGAGTCAGGCGTGCCGCTACAGCCGCAGCAGAACCGCCGGAGGAGCCACCCGGGACACAGTCAGTGTTCCAGGGGTTGCGGGCCGGGCCGTAGAAGCTGCTCTCGTTGGAGGAACCCATGGCGAATTCGTCCATGTTCAGCTTGCCCAGCGTCACGGTGCCGGCATTTTTCAGGCGGCTGACGATGGTCGCGTCGTACGGGGATACGAAGTTATCCAGCATTTTGGAAGCGCTGGAGGTGCGCACGCCCTGGGTACAGAACAGGTCCTTGTGTGCGATCGGCAGGCCACAAAGGGCGCCGCCGTTGCCGGCTGCGCGGGCTTCGTCAGCAGCTTTTGCCTGCGCCAGTGCCAATTCTTCGGTAACGGTGATAAACGAGTTATAGCGGCTATCCAGCGCGTTAATGCGCTGCAGATACGCCTGAGTCAGCTCGGTACTGCTGTAGTCGCCGCGTTCCAGCCCCTGGGCCAGCTCGGCAAGAGTCTTGTCAAACATGTCAGTGTCCTTGAACCTGAGGGCGGATTATTCGATGACTTTGGGAACCAGGAACAGGCCGTCTTCAGTCGCCGGTGCTACGGCCTGAAGGGCTTCACGCTGGTTGGCTTCGGTCACGTTGTCAGCACGCAGGCGCTGCACGGCATCCAGCGGATGTGCCAGCGGTTCTACGCCCTCGGTATTGGTGGCCTGCATCTGATCCACCAGGTTCAGAATGCTGTTAAGTGAATCGCTGTAGCTGTCGATATCGGCCGCATCGATCTGCAGGCGTGCCAGATGGGCTATCTGTTCCACATCGGATCGGTCCAGTGACATAGGTCCGCTTCTCGCTCTGATCAGTCTGTTCGCTGAAGGTCGGCTGAATGCCGCAAGCCCCGCAACGATTGAATTTGGAAAGGGTGAATGGCGCATAAGATAGCATGTTTGTACCTTGCCCAAAATCCCTGCCGTTGTTAGAGTTGGTTGCTTTTAGACTAGTTGCCACTCCGGCCAATCTCAGGGTATCTACAGTCAGCATGTTCAAGAAAATTCGAGGCATGTTCTCCAGTGATCTTTCCATCGATCTGGGGACCGCCAACACACTGATCTACGTACGTGATCGTGATATCGTCCTGGACGAACCTTCCGTGGTGGCCATTCGCGTCAACGGTAACCAGAAATCTGTAGCAGCTGTAGGCTCCGACGCCAAACGCATGCTGGGCCGTACACCGGGCAATATCACCGCGATCCGTCCGATGAAGGACGGCGTTATCGCCGATTTCCATGTCACCGAAAAGATGCTGCAGTACTTCATCAGCAAGGTGCATGACAACAGTTTTATGACCCCCAGCCCTCGTGTGCTGGTATGTGTTCCCTGCAAGTCAACTCAGGTTGAACGACGCGCCATCAAGGAATCGGCCATCGGTGCTGGTGCCCGTGAGGTGTATCTGATCGAAGAGCCCATGGCTGCAGCCATCGGTGCCGGACTACCGGTGGAAGAAGCCAGTGGCTCCATGGTGGTGGATATCGGTGGTGGTACCACCGAGATCGCCGTTATTTCTCTGAACGGTATCGTGTACGCCGAATCCGTGCGTGTCGGTGGCGATCGCTTCGATGAAGCGATCGTAACCTATGTGCGCCGCAACTATGGCAGCCTGATTGGTGATGCCACAGCCGAGCGTATCAAGCAGGAGATCGGCTCCGCCTATCCGTCCAGCGACGTGCTGGAGATTGATGTGCGTGGCCGTAATCTTGCCGAGGGTATTCCGCGCAGCTTCACACTGAACAGCAACGAAATTCTGGAAGCGCTGCAGGAGCCGCTGTCGGCGATCATTCAGTCCGTCAAAAGCGCGCTGGAACAGTGCCCGCCGGAATTGGCGGCCGATATTGCCGAGCATGGCATTGTGCTGACCGGTGGTGGTGCGCTACTGCGTAACATTGATCGTCTGGTCAGCGAAGAAACCGGCTTGCCGGTGATCGTGGCTGAAGACCCTCTGACCTGTGTCGCCCGTGGCGGCGGCAAGGCACTGGAAATGCTGGATAAGCAGGCATTCGAACTTCTGACCTACGAGTAAGCTGATGTTGCCCTGGCTGTTTCTGACTGCATGCAGTCAAGGGCCTTGTCTGACGGGCGCTGAGGGGGTGCGGTATTAAACCCATCTTCCGGGGCGGTCGCCCGCGTCGCATGTTGCTGCTGCTGGGTCTGTTGGCCATCCTGTTGATGGTGGCAGACCTGCATTGGCCGCGCATGAAAGAAGGACGGGCCTGGTTGTCACTGATTACTACCCCCCTGCAGTGGGTGGTAGACATTCCTGCGCGCGTGGCTGATAGCCTTTCCGGTGTGGTCGTTAATCGCGCCAGTCTGGTACGCGAGAACGAAGCACTCAAATCCGAAGCCATGATTCTGGAACGCAAGGTGCAGCAAATGGCTGCGCTGACAGCGGAAAATATCCGCTTGCGTGAATTGCTGGATGCCGGCGAGCGTCTCAGCCCTCCCACTCGATTGGTCGAGCTTATCGGCGTCAATCCTGATCCTTTCCAGCATCAAGTCATCATCAACCAGGGACTTGAAGAACAGGTCTTTCTGGGGCAGCCGGTGCTGGATGCCGGGGGCGTGATGGGGCAAGTGGTTAACCTCTCGCATTATACCAGCCGGGTGATGCTCATTACCGACGCCCGCTCTGCGGTTCCTGTTGAGATCAACCGTAACGGCTTCCGCGGTATTGCCCTTGGCAAGGGCGTGCTGGGTGAGCTGGAAATGGAACATATTCCCGATACTGCCGATATTCAGCAGGGTGACCTGCTGGTGACGTCGGGATTGGGTGGTCGTTTCCCGCGTGGTTACCCTGTGGCACGGGTGGTTGAGGTGGTGCGTGATCCTGGTCGTCCCTTCAAGTTGATCAAGGCTGAGCCTACGGCTCGATTGGACCGCAGTCGTTATCTGTTGCTGGTGGAGTATCACTCGGAACTGTCCGAAGCATTGGCAGGTCCTGAGAATGAGTGAGGAATCCCGCGGCGGAGGTCTGATCATTTTCGCCACCTTTCTGGTCGGCATGGTGCTGAGCCAGATGCCGTTGCCGGATATGCTGGTTTGGGCGCGCCCCGAGTGGGTGGTGTTGATACTGATCTACTGGGTTATGGCGTTGCCACACCGCGTTGGCATGGGCAGTGCCTTTGTGTTGGGTGTTGTGCTGGATGTGGTGCGTGGCAGTGTGCTGGGGTTAAGCGCACTTTCACTCACCTTGATCGCCTTTCTGGTGCTGATGCTTTACAAGCGTTTGCGCATGTTCCCGCTGTGGCAACAGTCGCTCATGGTGCTGGTGCTGGTGGGTATCAACCAGCTGCTGTTCCACTGGATGCAAAGCATGACCGGTACCACGGGTAATTCGTTACTCTTCTTGCTGCCGTCTGTCGTCAGTGCGCTGGTCTGGCCCTGGCTGTTCCTGCTGTTACGGGCGACCCGTCACACTTTCTACCTGAAATAGAGCCTATGCCCACACTAATTCTGGCTTCCGCCTCACCCCGACGTCGAGAACTCCTGCAGCAGATTGGGGTTGGCTTTGAGTGTCAGCCGGTGGATATTGATGAGACGCCGCTGCCTGAGGAGCGTCCTGCGGATTATGTTGCCCGTTTGGCACTGGAAAAGGCACAGGCGTGCCAGCAACTGCTGGGGCAGAGCGCGGTCTATCTTGGCTCGGATACCACGGTTACGCTGAATGATGAGATTCTGGGTAAACCGGATAATGAAGATGACGCTGTGCGCATGTTGATGACGCTTTCCGGGCGTCGTCATCAGGTGATGACGGCTGTTGCGTTGGTCCAGGGTGATCAGCAGGCGGTCGAGACCGTGATCACCGAAGTAGAGTTTCAAATACTCAATGAAGAACAATGCCGGGCCTATTGGCGCACCGGCGAGCCTGCCGACAAGGCGGGCGCATACGGAATTCAAGGAATGGGTGCCGTATTTGTCAGTCGCATGGAAGGCAGTTACTCTGCAGTAGTCGGGTTGCCATTGATGGAAACTGCCCGTTTGCTGAAGACATTTGCGATACCGATTTGGCATGCCCCCGCAATCTGAAAGAGCAGCAAGAGGAAGAATGGATGGGTGAGGAGATCCTGATCAATTTCACACCGATGGAAACGCGTGTGGCAGTGATCGAAAACGGCATGCCCCAGGAAATCTACGTCGAGCGCGCCAAGCGACGGGGGATTGTCGGTAATATTTATCAGGGCAAGGTTGTACGTGTTTTGCCTGGAATGCAGGCGGCATTTGTTGATATCGGTCTTGAGCGTGCTGCCTTTATCCATGTGGATGAGGTTATTGATCAGACCATGGCCGCAGAACAGCGCGGTGCAACGTCCATTGCTCAAGTACTGCGTGAAGGGCAAAGCCTGCTGGTGCAGGTGACCAAGGACCCCATAGGTACCAAGGGCGCGCGTCTGACCACGCATATTTCCATCCCTTCTCGTTATCTGGTGCTGATGCCGGGCAGCAGTCATATCGGTGTATCCCAGCGCATTGAGGACGGTACTGAGCGTGAGCGTCTGCGCGGGTTGATGCAGAATCTGGTGCCGGAAGAGGATAACTCCCCGGATTGGGGAGTGATTCTGCGCACTGTTGCAGAGGGTGTCAGCGAAGTTGAACTGGAGTCCGACCTGCAGTTCCTGCGCCGTCTTTGGGACTCTATTCGCCAGAAAATCAAACAGGTCAAGGCACCGGCTATCGTCTACGAAGACCTGCCGCTGAATATGCGTGCGCTGCGTGACATGGCGCATGCCGGCGTTGAGCGCATTCGTATCGATTCCCGTGAAACCTTCCAGCGCGCGCAGAGCTTTGTGAAAGCACTGGTCCCCGAGATTGAAAACAAGCTGGAATACTATCCAGGGGAGCGACCCATCTTCGATATGTTCAACGTCGAAGAAGAGATGCAAAAGGCGCTGGGACGCAAGGTCGAGCTGAAATCCGGCGGCTATCTGATCTTTGACCAGACCGAAGCCATGACCACGGTGGACGTGAATACGGGCGCCTTTGTCGGTCATCGCAACCTGGAAGAAACCATCTTCAAGACCAACCTGGAAGCGGCTACGGCGATCGGCCGACAGCTACGGCTGCGTAATCTAGGTGGCATTATCATCATCGATTTTATCGATATGGAAGACCCGGATCATCAGCGTCAGGTATTGCGCACACTGGAGCGGGTGCTGGAAAAGGATCATGCCAAATGCAAGGTTACCGGCGTGTCCGATCTGGGGCTGGTAGAAATGACCCGCAAGCGCACACGCGAGAGTCTGGAACAGGTGCTCTGCGAGTCGTGCATGCATTGTCAGGGCCGGGGCTCGCTGAAAACCCCGGAGACCGTCTGTTACGAGATTTTCCGTGAAATCCTGCGCCAACATCGAGCGTATGACACTGAAACCTATCTGGTATTGGCGGCCCAGTCGGTAGTGGATCATCTGTTGGACGAAGTCTCTGATCATGTAGCGGAGTTGGAAGACTTCATCGGTAAAACGGTGCGCTTCCAGGTTGAGCCGCTCTATACGCCAGAGCAGTATGATGTTGTGTTGCGCTAAGTAGGGTTTTCTTCGGATGCGTCGACACCTGAGTCGGGCCTGGTGGGTTTTTCTGTTGCTGTTGCTGCTGTGTGCGCTGCTGCTCACTGCTGCGCGGCTGGCATTGAATAACATTGACCAGTTCCGGCCTGATATCCAGGCTTACCTGGCCGAACGGCTGGGCATAGAGCTTGAGATAGGGCGTCTTCATGGCCATTGGAATCGCGCCTATCCGGTGCTTCAGGTCAGCGACATCGCCATGCGTGCCGGTAACGATTCAGGTCCTGAAGGTTATCTGGCACTGGAACAGGTCACGCTGGAATTTGATCCCTTCGGCTCGCTGTTTGCGGGCCTGCCGGTTTTCCAGCGCTTTGAAATCAGTGGTGTGGTGGGCCGTTGGCATCAGCGCGATGGCAGTTGGTTACACCGTCCCGGTGCGTCCCCGCAAAAGCCTGATTCCGGTATGTCGGCCAGTGGCTGGCAAAGTATTTCCCGTCTTGTTCTGAGTCAGCCCTACGCCCTGATAAAGGATGTAGAGCTGGTGCTTATTCCCCAGCAGGGGCGGCCGCTGGTCGTCTCGCCTGCTGATCTTGAACTGGAAAACGCCCGTCTTGAGCATCGGCTGAGTGGGGCGCTCAAAATGCCCCAGTTAGGCGAGCAAACGGAAATTGATTTCATCCTGGAGGCGAGTGACCTCCAGCAGGAACGCCCTCTGGATGCGCACTACCAGGGCTATTTGAGCATTCGTCAGTTGGGGCCTCAGCTGGCGCAGCTGATCAAGCCGGAGTGGGGGCTTCAGGATGCCAAATTGGATACCCGTGCCTGGGTGGAGTTCAGACAGCAGAAACTGATCGAGGCTCAAGCTGAGATTGATGTCAGTCAGCTGTCGCTGGATCGCCCCTGGCCTCTGCCGCAAAGCCTGTCGGCTTTGGTAAGTGTGCAGCCGGATGGAGCGGACTATCAGCTACAGGTGAACGATCTGGAATGGGGCAACGCGGAGCAAACCGTGAGTGTGCCCCAGATTGTGCTGCAAAGTCCGTTAACGCCTGAGTTACCGCAAACGTTGAGTGTCGGCATTACTGAGCTGGACTTGCAGTCACTGGGCGCCTGGTTGGGCCAGGCTGCACCTGAGGGCAGTGTGGCAGCGCGTTTGGCCACCCATCTGGCTCCGGCAGGGCGTCTTCATAATGTGGTGTTGAACAAAGCGGCTGACCAAGCCTGGTCCGAGCTTGAGCTGGTGGCTGATCTCGATCAGTTGCAGGTTGAACCCTGGCATGGGGCACCCGGCCTTAGAGGCGTGACTGGACGCCTTGAAGCTGGCTTGTCGGGCGGTCGCATTGACCTGATGAGTGACGGTTTTGCCATGCACTTCCCCCAGTTGTATGCGGATGATTGGCACTATCAGCAAGCCAGGGGGCGGGTAAGCTGGACGTTGAGAGAGTCCGGAGTACTGGTTAACAGTGAGCGTTTGCAGCTCAAAGATCAGGCAGTGAAGGCTTCTGGGCGATTCAGTATCGACCTTCCCTTCAATCGTGAGCACCAGAGCGAACTGGTGTTGATGATTGGCATGACCGACAGTGATGGTCTTCAGGCACCGGTCTATGCCCCTGAGCGAGAAGTAGGAGCCGGGTTGCACCGTTGGCTCAAACAGGCCATTAAGGGCGGAAGGCTCCGTCAAGGCGGCATGTTGTTACGAACGGGGACGCGCAAACTTGATGAACCGCGCAGACCTGTGGTGCAGCTGTTCTTTGATATCGAAGATGCGGAGCTTGCCTATCAGGAGGGATGGCCGGCATTGGAGCAGGCTGATGTGTTCCTGATGGTACGTGATGCCGGTCTGGTGGTGAATGTGGGTCAGGCAAAACTGCTCAATTCCGACGTATCCTCAGGTTGGGCCTATCTGGCACCGGGCAGTCGAGCCTTGCAGGTGGAGACCCAGCTGAGCGGGCCAGTTGAGGATGTGGATCATCTTTTAAAGCAAACGCCATTGTCGGAATTGCTTGGGGCGGGTATCCAGCCCTGGCAGCTCAGTGGTGGGCGCTCGGATATTCGCTTGGGACTGACGATCCCCCTCAACGAGGGAGAGCGGCCGGATGTGCGTGTCGGCGCGCACCTGGAAGCAACTCGCCTGGCGTCCGAGAATATCGGCGTAACTGTCACGGATGTGCAAGGTGAGATTCAATACAGTACCGCCACGGGGCTTACCGCCGAAGGTCTGAACGGGGTCTTTCTGGATCAGCCGGTGAGTGCCCAAATAGAATCGGCGGCGACCGGCCAGCAACGACTGCATCTGTTGGGACAGACACAGATGTCCGCATTGCAGGAATGGCTGGGATGGTCAGCACTTTCGGTGGCGCAAGGCGAGGTCAAATGGCAGGCCGAGCTGGATATCTGTGGTTCTGAAGAGTGTTCGGGGCTACGCCTGACCTCGGACTTGCAGGGCGTTGAACTGGGTTTGCCGGGTCGTCTGGCTAAAGCGGCTGAACGACCTGCACCTCTGGCTCTGAATTTTGCGCTCATGCCTCAGTTTGGTCTGCGTGATGGTCGTTTGCAGCTGCCGGTCACCGCTTTTGAGCAGTCGCTGACAGTCGATATGAGAGGGGATGCTGAGCAACGGGTTGATCTTCAGTTGTCGCATCCCATGAGCAAGGGGGTGATTGAAATTGTGCCCAACCAGCCGATCAACGTCGCACTTGAGCATTTACAGCTGGACCTGTTACGCAGTCCCGAGAGTGATAATCCTGAGTCCGTAGCAAATGCGGCTGAGCCTGAGCCTAAGTCTGAGCTAGAAGCCGAGGATGGCTATGCCGGGATGCTGGATGCCACTAAAGTGCCGGCCATCGATTTCAGCATCAAGCACATGGATCTTGGCGAGAAGCCTCTCGGCGATTGGCGCTTCAAGCTAAGGCCTCAGGCCGAGGGCCTCAGTGTTACTGATCTGGAAGCGCATCTGGAGCAGGTTGTGTTGAGTGGTGAGGTGCACTGGCAACAGCAGCAATCACCGCCGGTTTCATCTTTGCAACTGGATATGGCGGCGGGAGATTTGGGGCGCTTATTGCAGCAGTGGGGCTTAGGGCGCGTAATTGAAAGTCGTGATGTTAAAGGCTCGTTGGCGGTCAGCTGGCCGGGAGCCCCCTGGTCTTTCAAACTGGGTGAATTGGATGGTGATTTTCGCTTTGAAACCGGTCAGTCACGGCTGATCGAAACCGCTGAAACCAGTAACCTGCTTCGTGTATTCGGTATCCTGAACTTCAACTCTCTGGCACGCCGATTACGGCTGGACTTCAGTGACCTGCTACAGAAGGGGGTCAGTTTTGACCGTATACAGGGGGCTTACAGTATCCAGCATGGCGTGGCCCAGACTGAGGTGCCGCTCACATTGGAGGGGCCTTCTGCCAATATGAGCTTGAGCGGACAGATCGATTTGGGGCGAGAGCAGTTGGATCAATCGGTCGAGGTTGCCTTGCCACTGAGCAGTAATGCGCCCTTTGCGGCTATCCTGCTCGGCGCTCCTCAGGTGGCGGGTGCGGCCTTTGTTATCGATAAGTTGATCGGTGATCAGCTGCAGCGTTTTACGTCACTACGCTATACCCTCAAGGGGCATTGGGATGACCCCGAATTCAAACTGCAGCCGTCAGTGCCGGCGCTTTGAAGCGAGGTCAGTGATGTGGCGGGTGCTTAGAGATCGCTGATCTCACGCAGGTAACGGAACAGCTTGCGCGCGTGTGTCGGCGGCTGTTCGCGCTGACGCTCACGCTGGGCATTGCGGACCAGTTGGCGCAGGTGCTGAATATCGGCGTTGGGATGGGCTTCGATAAACGCTTGCAGTGCTTCGTTACCCTCGTCGATCAGACGCTCACGCCAGCGTTCAAGTTCGTGGAACAGGTGGTTATGCAGGGCGCTGGCCGAGTCGAAACGGTCCACAACCGCACGAATCGCTTCATCATCGGCATCGCGCAGTAGCTTGCCAATGTATTGCAAATGGCGTCGTTTGGCACCATTGGCGCGAATACGGCCATACTCTTCGATCGCCAGACGCAGGCGGTCATCAATGGGCAGTTTTTCCTGCTGGTCGGGGCGCAATTCGGTCATGCGTTTACCCAAAGCCTTCAGCTCTTCTGCGTCCCGTTTGATCTGGGATTTACTCGGTTCCAGGTCGTCATGTTCGTCCTGGAAGGTCTTCTTTTGATCGCTCATAGTTCGTCCGTCAGGCAAAGAACAGGGTGGCCAGTCCCAGAAAAGCAAAGAAGCCGATTACATCAGTAATGGTAGTCAGCAAAACGCTGCCCGCCAGTGCCGGGTCGATTCCCAGCGATTTTAAAATCATTGGCAACAGGGTGCCGGCCATGGCACCGGCCATCAGGTTGATCACGATGGCCAGCGCAATAATGACCCCTACCGTCATATCCTGGAACCAGATCACGGCTACCACCGCGACTACCAGTGCCCAGAGCAGGCCGTTGAGCAGTCCAACCACCAGCTCGCGGTTGAACAGCCAGCCAATATTGGAACGTTCCACATGGCCCAGTGCCTGGCCGCGAATCACCAGTGTCAGGGTCTGGCTGCCGGCGATACCGCCCATGGAAGCCACAATTGGCATCAGGACAGCCAGTGCAACTACCTTGTCGATGGTGGCTTCAAACAGGCCGATGACCGCCGAGGCTATAAAGGCTGTGATCAGGTTAATACCCAGCCATACCGCACGTCGGCGGGTGGTTTTCATAATCGGGGCGAAGGTATCTTCGTCTTCGTCCAGACCAGCCATGCTCATCAGTGAGTGGTCGGCGTCCTCGCGGATAACATCCACCACGTCATCGATGGTGATACGGCCAAGCAGTTGCCCCTGCTCATCGGTGACCGGCGCCGAGATCAAGTCCAGTTGTTCGAACAGGCGTGCTACTTCTTCATCCGGCGTGGCTGCCGGAATGGCCTCCACATCAGTGTTCATGATCTCGCGGACCAGCACGTCCGGGTCTGTGGTCAGCAGGCGTGTCAGCGGCAGTACGCCTATGTAAGAACCTTTTCTGCTGACCACAAACAGGGTATCCGTCGTTTCCGGTATCTCTTTGTGACGACGCAGGTAGCGCAGTACGGTTTCAGCCGTTATGTCGGGTCTGATGGTCACCGTATCGGTGTTCATCAGGCCGCCGGCGGTGTCCTCCGGAAAGGACAGAACCTGTTCGACGCGTTCGCGATTGTCCTGGTCCATGATTTTGAGCAGCTCTTTCATCACCCGTTCGGGCAGCTGCTGCAGAATGTCGGCCATGTCATCGGTTTCCAGCGATTCAGTAATCGCCAGTACCTCAGAGGCTTCCATGCGGCTCAGAATTTCAGCCTGGGCGTCGTCACCCAGGTACTGCAGGACCTCGCCTTCAAGGTCCTTGTTCAGCAGGTTCCACAGAATTTGACGCTCGCGCGGAGGCGTCTTTTCCAGCAGGTGGGCGACCTCGACCGGACGTAGCCCCTTATTGAGCATAAAGCGTAGCTGTTGCAGCTCTCCGACTTCAAGAGCGGCACTAAGGGTTTCCAGGTTGGAAGGCTGATCCTGCTGGCTCATGGCGCTGGATTCCGGAGCTGAAGTGGAGGCTGAAGCTGAAACTGGAGCGGTGTTGCTTGTTATTCGGGCTCGTCAAACCGGTTGTTGATCAGGGTTTCGAGTGCAGTCAGGGCATGGTGCTCATCATGGCCGTCGATGCGTAATTCAATTTCGGTTCCCTTGCTGGCGGCCAGCATCATCACTGACATGATGCTTTTGCCATCAATTTCACGCTCTTCACGGGCAATACGGATATCGGATTCGAATTGGTTGGCGGTGGTGACAAGCTTGGCCGCTGCGCGGGCGTGCAGGCCAAGTTTATTGATAATTGTCAGTCGCTTTTCAACCATCTTGTTTCAGTCCGACGTTGGCTGTCTTAATTCCCGGTGCAATACTTGGACATTATCCATATGCGTGCGGAAATAACCAGCGAGCTGCTCGGAAACGTAGACTGAGCGATGTTGACCACCCGTGCAGCCGATACCGATGGTGATATAGCTGCGGTTATTGGCGCGAAAGCGTGGCAGCCATTTCTCAACAAACTGGCGAATATCGGTAATCATCTCGCCTACATCTTCGGCGCCGGACAAAAAGTCGATGACTTCCTGGTCAAGACCGGTATGACGGCGCAGTTCCGGTACCCAGTAAGGGTTGGGCAGAGAGCGAACGTCGAACGTGAAGTCCACATCCAGCGGTACACCGTGCTTGAAACCAAAGGATTCAAACTGCAGTGACAGCTCCTGTTCGGTACGACCGGCAACGCGCAGTTTGACCGCGTCTCTGAGCTCGTACAGTGACAGGCGTGTCGTGTCGATCCTCAGGTCAGCCTGGGTAGCGATAGGCTCCAGCAATTCTCGTTCGGTGCGAATCGATTGCTGCAGGCTTTGGCTGGCGTCGCTCAGGGGGTGTTTGCGTCGAGTGGCATTGTAGCGCCGCAGGAGAGTGGCTTCGCCTGCGTCCAGAAACAGGGTTTCTATGTGCAGGTTCGGCAACTGGTGGAGCTGCTCCATGATACCGGGGAACTGCTGCAGGTTACTGGGCTGATTGCGCGCATCAATACTGACCGCAATCTTTTCCATCGGCTGGGGGTCGCTCAGCATCAGCTTGATCAGGTCGGGCAGGAGTAATGCCGGCAGGTTGTCGATGCAGTAAAAGCCTACATCTTCCAGTACCTGCAATGCAGTGCTCTTGCCTGAGCCAGAGCGGCCGCTGAGAACAACCAGTCGCATGCTCAATGTCCCTGACAGAGTTGTTGGACGCGTTCCAGCAGGGCGTCGGCTGTTTCGCAGGCGCGCAGGGCGTCTCGTGTTGCCGAGTGATTAAACAGTTCAGCCAGGCCTGCCAGAGTTTGCAAGTGCTCTTCAGCGCCTTCTTCAGGCACCAAAAGCAGGCAAACCAGATCTACAGGACGGTTGTCGATGGCGTCAAAGTCGATGGGGGAAGCCAGTGTCATCAGCAGACCGACGGCCTGGGTTACACCTGCCATGCGACAGTGAGGAATGGCGACGCCTTCACCGATACCGGTACTGCCCAGGCGTTCACGATTGATAAGGCCGCTGAAGATATCCTCAGCGGCCGGACCATTCAATTGCTCGGCAATCGTTTGGCTTGCGAGTTCGAGGACTCGCTTTTTGCTGACCACATCAACGTGGCAGAGTGTGCGCGACGGGGTCAGCAGTTCTGATAGTTGCATTTGAAAAGTGCTGCTACCGGTTATTTATGGGACTTCATTTTTTCTTTGTGCTTGATGATCTGACGATCCAGCTTGTCGACCATACCGTCGATAGCGGCGTACATGTCATCATGCTCGTGTGCTGCAAAGACTTCACCACCGGCAAGGTGGATGTTGGCCTCAGACTTCTGGCGCTGTTTTTCTACGCTGAGGGTGACCTGTGCATTAGTGATGTTGTCGAAGTGACGTTCCAGACGATCAAACTTGGTGCGTACATACTCATTCAGGGCATCAGTCAGTTCGACATGGTGGCCAGTGATGTTGATCTGCATAGGTTTTTCTCCTTCTCATAGGGGTGCAGCAGATGCACCGCCTTCACTCTCATTAAACCAGACGCTTGCGCTCATTAGAAGGCGGAATGTTCATCGCCTCACGATATTTTGCAACGGTACGGCGGGCAACGTTGATGCCCTGTTCCTTGAGTAGCTGTGCGAGCTTGTTATCGCTAAGCGGTTTGGCGGCATTTTCGCTGCCAATCAGCTTTTTAATCAGTGCACGGATAGCGGTTGAGGAGGCCGCGCCACCATCTGAAGTTCCCACATGGCTGGAGAAAAAATACTTCAACTCGAAGATGCCGCGTGGTGTATGCATGTATTTTTGCGTGGTCACCCGGGAGATGGTGGACTCGTGCATATCAACTGCCTCGGCGATGTCATGCAGCACCATGGGCTTCATGCCTTCGTCACCTTCCTCAAAGAAGTCGATCTGGCGTGCCACGATTTCGGTGGTGACCTTCAGCAGGGTTTCGTTTCGGCTGGCCAGGCTTTTGAGGAACCAGCGCGCTTCCTGCAGATGGTTCTTCAGGTAAGTGTTGTCCGCACTGTTATCAGCACGCTTCACCAGATCCGCGTACTGACTGTTTATCTTCAGTTTGGGTGATGCCTCGTTGTTGAGGCTTACGGTCCACTGGCCTTCCTGCTTGCGCACCAGTACATCGGGAATAACGTACTGAGCGGTTTCTGGGCTGATAATGCCACCCGGTTTGGGGTTCAGGCTTTGAATCAGGCTGATGACCTGTTGCAACTCAGGCTCCTTGAGGCGCATGCGACGCATCAGGGTGCGATAGTCATGGCTGCCAAGCAGGTTCAGGTGGTCGCGTACCAGGCGAATGGCATAGATACGGAAGGGCGTATCTTCCGGCAGTTGTTCCAATTGCAGGCGCAGGCATTCGTTGAGGTTGCGGGCGCAGACACCGGTCGGATCGAATTGCTGCAGTCGGTGCAGCACGGCTTCAATTTCCGCCAGTTCGGCCTCGGCAAAGTCTTCCGGCTGCTGGGTCTGGAAGTGCTCCAGCAGATCATCGGTGCTGGTCGTGAGGTAGCCGTCCGCATCAACGGAGTCGATGATGGCCAAGGCAACCTGGTAGTCCAGCTCGCTCATGGGGGTCAGGTTGAGCTGCCACAGAAGGTGATCCTGAAGGCTGTCCTCTGCGGTATCGTTATCGCCCGGTGACCAGTCATCGTCACGGGGTTGAGTGGCGCTGCTCTGGTGTTGGAAAGTGTCATCCCAGCTGCTGTCGGTGGTCAGCTCAGCCGGGATCTGTTCATTCCACTGATCGTCCGGCAGGTCATCGTTCCAGTTGTCATCTTGTTCGGCACCGTCGTTGCTGCTGGCCGATTCACCGCTGTTGGCAGTGTTGTCGTGCTCCATATCCTGGCGGTCGTTGTCCGACTCTGGAGCCTGGATATCGTGCTCTTCCTCGGCTTCCAGCAAGGGGTTGCTGTCCAGTGCTTCCTGAATCTCTTGCTGGAGGTCCAGTGAAGACAGCTGCAGCAGACGGATTGCCTGTTGCAACTGGGGTGTCATGGTCAGCTGTTGGCCGATTTTAAGTTGTAAGGATTGCTTCATAAACGACTGCCAATTGAACTGCTTGGAAGACTCCCCGGGAGAAAGTCTCTACAGCGAGAACTGCTCGCCCAGATAGGCGCGACGCACCTGTTGATCCGCGAGGATAACCTCAGGGGTTCCCTGTGCCAGTATGCCTCCCTCACTGACGATATAGGCTTGTTCACAGATATCAAGCGTCTCGCGGACGTTGTGATCTGTAATCAGGACACCAATATCGCGTGACTGCAAGTGGCGGATAGTCTGCTTGATATCGCTGACCGAAATCGGGTCAACACCGGCAAAGGGCTCATCCAGCAGGATAAAATCAGGTTCGGTTGCCAATGCGCGTGCAATCTCTACACGGCGACGTTCACCCCCGGAAAGCGACATGCCCAGGCTGTCTTTAAGGTGGGTGATATGAAACTCTTCCAGCAGCTCTTCCAGCAGTACTTTACGCTGGCTGCAACTGAGCTCCGGACGTGTCTCCAGAATGGCCAGCAGGTTGTCGACCACGCTCAGCTTGCGAAACACTGAGGCCTCCTGGGGCAGGTAGCCGATACCCCGCCGTGCGCGCTCATGCATGGGCAGGCGGGTGAGGTCGTCATCGCTGATCATGATCTGGCCACGATCAGCGGGAATCAGACCGACGATCATGTAGAAGCAGGTGGTTTTGCCCGCCCCGTTGGGGCCTAGCAAGCCAACGATTTGACCCGCATCAACGTGCAGGGATACGTCACGTACGACTTCGCGCCCTTTATAGCTTTTGGCCAGATGTTGGGCTTCCAGACGTTTTTTTGGAGCTGTCATTAATTCGTATCCGTCCGTGGCTGGATAACCATGCGCACACGTTCGCCATCGGCATTGTCACTGCCAAAGGCATTCACCACGGCTTGTTGCATGTTGTAAATAATACGCTCGCCGGAGAAAGAGTCCTGGCCCTGATCAATGCGGGCAGACTCGGTGATGGTCACTTCCTGGCGATTGACCTGATAGTCCATGCGCTTGCCATAGGCTTTGGTCAACGGAGCATCGGCTTTGGGCTGCTGGTGAAATTCAGCAGGTGAGCCGGTCGAAACAATACGGGACACGCCGCTGGCTTCGCGGTGAAGCTCGACCCGCGCGCCCTTGATCAGCATGCTGCCCTGACGAATTTCCACGTTACCGGTGTATACGGTGATACCGGTGCGTTCATTAATACTGGCGCGATCAGCACTGATGTTGATGGGCTGATTGTGATCGTCAGGCAGTGCCTGTGCGAAAGCTGGCAGCAGGAGCAATATCACGGCTGGCCAGAGTCCGCGAAGTTTATTGTGCATGGTAAACACCTTTCACATCCGATAGCAGTTCTATCCGCTGTTCCTCAAAATACACATCCATGCCGAGTGCCTCGGTGGTGTCTTGCCCACGCTGCACCTGGACCGTCCGCTCTGTATATGCGCGGTTCTGGTCTGGGTAAAGGGTGAGCTGCTCAGTGCTGAGCTGGATTGTCGCTTCAGATTGAGGATTATCATGAAGCAGCACATTACCTGCAAGCTCTACTTGCTGATGAGAATCAGGTACTTCTCCACTGTCCGCCTTTAGACGGAAGGGAGTACTGCTGTCATCAGTCGGGACCAGAACTTCGGGTTGCTCAAGGCGTGTCAGGCTGAGGTCTGGCAGGTGTCGCATGCGAACAGTGCTGATCTGGTTGGTCTCGGTGCCATCTTCCTGCCAGCGGGTAATCTGAGCCTGCTCGATAAAAAAGTCGACATTCTCTTCGGCCCCGCTGGAGGGCTGGGGCAGAGTTGTGGAGGGGCCGCTCCAGCCCAGCCACAACAACGGCGGGGTTAGCAGAGTGGCCGCGATGACCAGGCGCCACCGCTGATTCAGCATCCGCGGTACTCCTGGTAGAGCGCTTCCAGTTTGCCTTGAGCGGCCAGAATCAGTTCGCAGAACTCGCGCGCGGCACCCTGACCGCCAGCCGCCTGGCTACACCAGTCAGCTTCGGCACGCACCAGAGGGTGTCCGTTCGGTACCGTGGCACCAAAGGCAGAGTGCAGAATGGCGGAGAGGTCGGGCAGATCATCACCGATATAGGCGGTATTTTCGGCGCCGTGACCGCTCTGTTCCCACAGCTCGCGCAGGGCGGTGAGTTTATCTTCGCGGCCCTGGCGCAGGTAGGTGATACCCAGTGCCTCGGCACGTTGCTCAACCTGAGGTGAGCGGCGGCCTGTGATGATGGCTGTTTCAATACCGCAGCGTTGCAGCAGTTTGATACCCAGGCCATCCAGCGTATGGAAACTTTTCACTTCACGACCGTCGGCCAGGAAGTTAAGGCTGCCATCGGTGAGGATGCCGTCCACATCGAACACAGCCAGGCGGATCTGGCCAAGGGCATTGCGCAGTTCTTCAGAGAGAGATTCCAGTTCCATTAGATGACTCCCGCTTTAAGCATATCGTGCATGTTTAGGGCACCTACCGGGCGGCCTTGCTCATCAACTACCAGCAGGGCGTTGATCTTGCGTTCCTGCATCAGGCTGAGCGCTTCGGCTGCCAGAATGCCCGGTTGAACACGGGTGCCGCCCTGAGTCATGACCTGTGTGATCGGGGTACTGCCCAGATCCAGTTCCTGGTCCAGGGTGCGACGCAGGTCGCCATCGGTAAAGATACCCAGCAGCGAGCCATTGCTGTCGTCGGTGACAGCGGTCATGCCCAGATGTTTCTGGGTCATTTCCAACAGGGCGTCACGGACGGATGTGTCGGCGGCAACGGTCGGTACTTCATCACCTGTGTGCATGATGTCATCAACTTTCAGCAGCAGGCGGCGGCCCAGGCTGCCACCGGGATGTGAAAACGCGAAGTCTTCGCTACTGAAACCACGTGCCTCGAGCAGAGCGATCGCCAGCGCATCACCCAATACCAGCTGCGCCGTGGTGCTGGATGTAGGAGCCAGGCCCAGCGGGCAGGCTTCGCGGTCGATCGGGATGTGCAGGCCCACATCGGCGCTGCGCGCCAAGGTAGAATTAGGGTTCGACGTGATGCTGATGAGCGGTGCGCCCATGCGCTTGATCAAGGGCAGAATAGTGACAACTTCGGAGGTCTCGCCGGAGTTGGACAGGGCCAGTACGACATCATCACCGGTGAACATGCCCAGGTCACCGTGGCTGGCTTCGCCCGGGTGTACAAAAAAAGAGGGGGTGCCGGTACTGGCCAGCGTTGCAGCAATTTTATTGCCGATGTGACCGGATTTTCCCATGCCGGTGACAATCACGCGGCCACGGCAGCTGAACAGGATTTCGCAGGCACGGGAAAACGCGCCGTCCAGGTGATTTAGCAGCTCTTGTACAGCCTCAAGCTCAAGCCGGATGGTCTGGCGGCCGGAGGCCAGGTAATCGGTTGCGGTCATGCCGGTAAGTCCGTCTCGTTTCAACGTCGGAATAAACGGGTAGTTTAACCCATCCTGAGCGGGAGCACGAACGCTCAGCGGTGCGGGCTGAATTCAAGTTTGGTCGTGACAATGGTATATTGCCGAGTCATTTTTGCCCCGGTGTGCCTGGGCGTTTTGCACTATGCCATTGGGAACAGGAATTTACCGATAGATGAAGCCTGACAACGATTGCATCATCGATATTCGCGACCTGACATTTTATCGGGGCGAGCGTGCAATTTTCGAGAATGTAAATATTCAGGTCCCGCGCGGTAAGGTTACTGCGATTATGGGGCCCTCGGGAACCGGCAAAACCACGCTGCTTAAACTGATCGGCGGCCAGTTGAACCCGGATAAGGGCGAGATCCTTCTGGATGGGGTCAATATTCCGACCCTGGGACGACGCGAACTGTTCGAAGCCCGCGAACGTATGGGCATGCTGTTCCAAAGCGGTGCTCTGTTCACGGACATGAGTGTATTCGACAATGTGGCCTTCCCGCTGCAGGTGCATACCGAACTGCCCGATGACATGATTCGTGACGTGGTGCTGATGAAGCTTCAGGCCGTTGGTCTGCGTGGCGCACGTGACCTGATGCCCAGTGAACTGTCCGGTGGCATGGCGCGACGTGTGGCGCTGGCGCGCGCGATTGCGCTGGACCCGGATATCCTGATGTACGACGAGCCGTTTACCGGCCAGGACCCTATTGCCATGGGGGTGCTGGTGAATTTGATTCGACGTCTTAACCAGGCGTTGGGACACACCAGTATCATCGTCTCGCACGACATCAAGGAAACTCTGGGGATCGCTGACTATATCTATATTCTGTCCGATGCCCATGTGGTGGCGCGGGGAACACCGGAAGAGCTGGCGAATGTTGAATCTGAACAGGTACGCCAGTTCATGCAAGGTCTGCCGGATGGTCCGGTTCCCTTCCATTTCCGGGCGCCTGACCTGATGACGGATCTGTTGGAGAGGCAATAAAAGGATGCTGGACCTGTTACAAAAACTCGGGCATAGCGGACTGTCCCGACTGGCAGCCTTTGGGCGTGCCGGGCAAATACTCCTGCAATCACTGTTGGCGCGTCCTCAACCGTTGACGATGTTTCCGCTGGTGGTGCGCCAGATCTACTTTGTGGGCGTTTTGTCATTGGTGATCATTATTGTGTCCGGTGGTTTTATCGGCATGGTACTGGGGTTGCAGGGCTATACCATTCTGGTGGATTACGGTTCCGAGCAGGCGGTGGGCCAGATGGTGGCACTGAGCCTGGTGCGTGAGCTGGCGCCCGTGGTCGCTGCCTTGCTGTTTGCCGGGCGAGCGGGGTCTGCACTGACCGCTGAAATCGGTCTGATGAAGGCGACCGAGCAGCTCGCCAGTCTTGAAATGATCGGGGTCGATCCGTTACGACGGATCATTGCACCGCGCCTTTGGGCCGGCTTTATCAGCATGCCGCTGTTGGCAATCATTTTCGCCGTGGTCGGCATCTGGGGTGGCTCCCTGGTGGCGGTCGATTGGCTGGGTATTTACGAAGGATCTTTCTGGGCCAACATGCAGCAGTCGGTCGATTTCTATGATGACGTTATGAATGGCGTCATCAAGTCGGTTTGCTTTGGCATCGTGGTGACCTGGATCGCCGTGTTCGAGGGATACGATTGTGTCCCGACTTCTGAAGGAATCAGTCAGGCGACGACCCGCACGGTGGTGTATTCATCACTGGCCGTGCTGGGACTGGATTTCATCCTGACCGCAGTGATGTTTGGAGAGTTCTGATAATGCGTATGCGAAATGTGGAAATCGGTGTGGGCGCGTTCATGCTGGCCGGTATCCTGGCGCTGGTCGTGCTGGCATTGAACGTCAGTGGGTTGAATCTGTCACAGCAAACAGGTGGCTATAAAGTGTACGCCCGCTTTGACAACATAGGAGGCCTGACACCGCGCGCCAAAGTGGCAATGTCCGGGGTCCAGATTGGTGAAGTCACCGCGATTCGAATTGACCCCAAGATGCTGATGGCGGAAGTTGAGCTGCAGATCTTCAGTGATGTGGATTACCTGTCCACCGACAGTGCCGCCAGTATCCTGACGGCAGGTCTGCTGGGTGAACAATACATCGGCATAGTGCCGGGGGCTGAAGACGACGTGCTGGCGGAAGGCGATTACATTCAGGACACCCAGTCTGCTCTGGTTCTGGAAGAGCTGATCGGCAAATTCCTGTTTAACAAGGTGAGTGAATAAGATGATCAAACAATGGACGCTGGCCGTGCTGACGGCATTGGCCTTGATGGTAAACCCGGTTGCAGCTCAGGCCAGTTGGCAGGAAGCCAGCCGCGTTGTGGATGCGGCTACCGGCGATATGCTGGCGCTGATGGAGCAGGATGAACTGCGTGATCCTGCCAACATCGAGCAGCTGATGTCGGAGATCGAAAAAGTGATCGCACCGGTGGTGGACTTTCCCTACATCGCCAAGAGCGTGATGGGCAAGTACTACCGTCGTGCCAGCGACGCTGAGCGTGAACATTTTGCCGAGGTGTTCAAGTCCACACTTTTGCGTACCTATGCGAAATCCATTGCCGGATTTGAACTGACCAAGTACGAAATCCAGTCCCCGAATGGCGAGAGCCCGGAGCCTGAAAAGCAGGTTGTGACCGTCAATGTGATCTCTGCCAAGGGCGAGACCTATGCGCTGGTTTACTACATGCTGAAGCAGGCGGATCGCTGGACGCTGGTGAATGTGATGGTTGATGGTATCAACTTGCGCATCACCTTCCGTAACCAGTTCTCTGATATTTATCAGCAGGAAGGCAGTGTTGCGGCGACCATCGATGCCTGGGCGACCAAAATGGACAGCATCAAGCTGGAAAAAACGGCTGGCAATGACAGTGAAAGTTGATCAGACCGCTCCCGGGGTGGTTCACCTGTCGGGCGATCTGGTGTTTGCCAGTGTCATGCAAGCCAGGCAGCAGCTGCTTGGCCTGCTGTCCAAGACTCAGGGCGAATGCCGGGTGAACTGGTCGGGCGTAACACGTGTGGACAGTTCGGCACTGTCGCTTTGGCTGGTATGCCTGCGTCAGGCCCAACAGCAGGGTGTGAGTTTGCATCTGGAGCAACCTCCGGCCGATCTGCTGTCCATCGCGGATCTGGTCGGTGTGACGGACGTGCTGGCCTGAGAGCGGGCGCGTCGCCTTTTGACCCCCATTTCGTTATTATTCCCACCACTATTGATTGCAACAACGATCGCAACAACAAGAGATAAGGGCTACGCATGCAGGCTGATGACGTAAAACAGATTCTGGAACAGCAACTTGAAGGCTGCACGGCGATCACCCAGGGTGAAGGCTGCGACTTCAGCGTCACGGTCATTGGTGAAGTCTTTGCCGGCCTGACACCGGTTAAAAAGCAACAGCTGGTCTATGGCTGCCTCAGTGAGCACATTGCCAATGGCAGCATTCATGCGGTCACAATCAAGACCTACACGCCAGACCAGTGGGCAGCGCTGAACTAAACCGGGAACACCCTGATGGATAAACTACAAATTGAAGGCGGCGTTCGTCTGAACGGCGAAGTCTGCATTTCTGGCGCTAAAAACTCGGCATTGCCGATTCTGGCTGCGACCCTGCTGGCGGATGAACCCGTCACCATCTCGAATCTGCCGCACCTGCACGACATCACCACCATGCTGGAGCTTCTGCGCCGAATGGGTGTGGATCTGGTGGTGGATGAAAAACTCAGTGTCGAGATCAATGCGTCCACACTGAATGACACCTGTGCGCCCTATGATCTGGTGAAAACCATGCGTGCGTCCATTCTGGTACTGGGACCGCTGGTGGCGCATTTCGGCCACGCGGAAGTCTCCCTGCCGGGTGGCTGTGCCATCGGCAGCCGTCCGGTGGATCAGCATATCCGTGGTCTTGAGGCCATGGGTGCAGAAGTGCAGGTGGAAGAAGGTTATATCCGTGCACGCAGCAATGGCCGTTTGAAAGGCGCCCGTGTGTTCTTCGATATGGTCACCGTGACCGGTACCGAAAACATCCTGATGGCTGCGGCACTGGCTGAAGGTGAGACCATCATCGAAAACGCGGCGCGTGAGCCCGAGATTGTCGATCTGGCCAACTTCCTCAACGCCATGGGCGCGGATGTCCGTGGCGCGGGTACCGACACCATCACTGTGTACGGTGTGGAATCCTTGAAAGGCTGCCGTTACTCGGTGATGCCGGATCGCATCGAAACCGGTACCTTCCTGGTGGCTGCGGCAATCACCGGTGGCCGTGTGAAGTGCAAGAACACCCGCCCCGATACTCTGGATGCCGTGCTGCAGAAGCTACAGGAAGCGGGTGCCGAGATCGAAACCGGCGAAGACTGGATCAGCCTGGATATGCACGGCAAACGGCCTAAAGCCGTGAGCCTGACGACGGCACCTTATCCGGCGTTCCCGACCGATATGCAGGCGCAATTTGCCGCCATTGATCTGGTTGCCGAGGGTGTGGGTAAGATCCGGGAAACCATCTTTGAAAACCGCTTTATGCACATGCAGGAAATGGTGCGCATGGGCGCGAAGATTTCCATTGAAGGGAATACAGCTGTGATCGAAGGGGTGGAAACCCTGCAGGGCGCGCCGGTAATGGCGACCGACCTGCGTGCTTCCGCCAGTCTGGTCATTGCTGCACTGGTTGCCGAAGGGGTAACTGTCATCGACCGTATCTACCATATTGATCGCGGTTATGAATGTATCGAAGAAAAACTGCAGCAGCTGGGTGCGCGCATACGTCGTATTCCTGGCTGAGGCTGACAATTGCTGAATGAGCAAAGAGGCCCATGAAACAACAGCTGACCATCGCCCTGTCCAAAGGGCGCATCCTTAAAGAGACGCTGCCACTGCTGGCGGCTGCCGATATCGTGCCTGCTGAAGATATCTTCAGCAGCCGTAAATTGATCTTCGATACCAATCATGACCATATCAAGCTGGTGGTCATCCGTGCGACCGATGTACCGACTTATGTTGAGTACGGTGGAGCTGATATGGGGATCGCCGGCAAGGATGTACTGATGGAACACGGTGGTGCGGGCCTCTATGAGCCGCTGGATCTGGAAATTGCCAAGTGCAAACTGATGGTTGCCGGCATGAAGGATGCAGCCCCTGTTGAAGGGCGTATGAAGGTAGCGACCAAGTTTGTAAGCCTGACCAAGGAATACTTCGCACGTCAGGGCTGCCAGGTCGACATCATCAAGTTGTACGGTGCTATGGAGCTGGCACCGATCATGGGTCTGGCGGATCGTATCGTTGATATCGTCGACACCGGCAACACCCTTAGAGCCAATGGTCTTGAGCCGATGCAGCATATTGCTGATATCAGCTCCCGTCTGGTGGTGGGCCAGCCGTCCATGAAGATGAAGCACGCGGTCATCCAGCCGATTCTGGATATGCTACAGGCCGCTATTGACGCACGTCGTGAGGAATCAGCATGAGTATCAATGTTCGTCGTATGAACATGAATGCCGCAGGCTTTGACCAGGAGCTGGACAAGCTGCTGGCGTGGGAAAGCGTATCCGATGCCAAGGTTAATGGCATTGTTGATGAAGTCATCGCCCGCATTCGTGCCGAAGGTGATGTGGCGCTGGTGGAATACACTAACCGTTTTGACCGCACTTCGGCTGCCGGTATTCAGGATCTGGAGTTGGGTCAGGCACGGCTGCAGCAGTCACTGGATGGTCTGCCGGCTGATCAGCGTGAAGCACTGGAGCTGGCTGCTCAGCGTGTGCGTGATTATCACGAGCGCCAGAAAGGTGAGTCCTGGCAGTACACGGAAGCTGACGGCACCATGCTGGGTCAGAAAATTACCCCTATGGACCGCGTCGGCATCTATGTACCCGGTGGCAAGGCGGCTTATCCGTCTTCTGTGTTGATGAATGCCATTCCGGCTCATGTTGCCGGCGTTGAAGAGATCATCATGGTGGTCCCTACCCCTGATGGCATAATCAACGAGCTAGTGCTGGCATCCGCTGCCCTGGCGGGTGTGGATCGCGTGTTCACCGTGGGTGGTGCCCAGGCGGTAGCGGCACTGGCCTATGGCACAGAAACCGTGCCCAAGGTGGACAAGATTGTCGGCCCTGGCAATATCTTCGTGGCCACTGCCAAGCGTGCCGTGTTTGGTACTGTTGGTATCGATATGATCGCTGGCCCATCCGAGATTCTGGTGATTTGCGATGGCAAGACCGATCCGGACTGGATCGCGATGGATCTGTTCTCTCAGGCCGAGCATGATGAAGATGCCCAGTCCATCCTGATCTGTCCGGACGCTGACTTCATTGATCAGGTTGAAGCCAGCATCAACAAGCTGCTGCCGACCATGGAGCGTCGTGAAATCATCGAGGTATCACTGCAGAACCGTGCGGCTCTGATCCAAGTCGACAATCTGGAGCAGGCGGCAGCGCTGAACAACCGCATTGCACCTGAGCACCTTGAGTTGTCTGTGGAAGACCCTGAAGCTCTGCTGCCGTTGATTCGTCATGCCGGTGCCATCTTCATGGGGCGTTACACGGCTGAAGCGCTGGGTGATTACTGTGCAGGCCCGAACCACGTCCTGCCGACATCGGGTACCGCGCGCTTCTCCTCACCGCTGGGTGTGTATGACTTCCAGAAGCGCTCTTCCCTGATCATGTTCTCAGCGGATGGCGCGTCTGCTATCGGCCCCACCGCATCGGTTCTGGCTCGCGGTGAAAGTCTGACTGCGCATGCCCGCTCTGCCGAGTACCGCATCAAGGATTGATCGTTGATCAATTGACCATAAAAAAAGCGCCTCAGGGCGCTTTTTTTGATCGTGGATGAAAGCTAATTCTGCTTTAGCTACGTGCTCTAGCTACGACTGGGCGGGCGCTCATCAATCACGGCGTCCAGGCTCATTTCATGGCCATTGCGTAATACGCCCAGGGTGATTCGGTCGCCGGGTTTGAAGCCTGCAATCCGATTCATCTCCAAACGACTGCTGCGCACGGCCTCGCCGTTGATGGACAAAAGAACATCACCGGGTTGCAATCCTGCCTTATGCGCCGGCCCATTGCGGAAGATACCTGCAATGACCAGCCCCTGGCGTTTCCCCATATTGAATGACTCGGCCAGGCGAGGTGACATCTCCTGAATCTCGATGCCAAGCCAGCCGCGCACAACACGGCCGTGAGCAATCAGATCCTGCATCACCTGGCGTGCCAGCGTTGATGGAATGGCGAAACCTATGCCTTGTGAGCCACCTGACTTGGAGAAGATGGCGGTATTGATGCCGATAAGGTTGCCGTAGGCATCGACCAGAGCGCCACCTGAGTTGCCGGGGTTTATTGCGGCATCGGTCTGAATAAAGTCTTCATAGGTGCTCAGGCCCAGCTGGTTGCGACCGGTCGCGCTGATGATACCCATGGTGACAGTCTGGCCTACGCCGAAAGGGTTGCCTATCGCCAGTGCCACATCACCGATGCGCAGATCATCACTGGCGAAGGTGATACTGGGCAGTTCTTCCAGGCCGACTTTGAGCACTGCGAGGTCTGTTTCCGGATCTACCCCGATCACCTCTGCCACCGCTTCACGGCCATCGCGCAGGGCGACAATAATGGTGTCAGCACCGCTGATTACGTGGTTGTTTGTGACCACATAACCCTGCGGATTCAGGATAACGCCGGAACCCAGGCTGGATTCGATGCGTTCCTGTTGCGGTAGTTTGCCGTTATTGAAAAAGTTGCGAAAGAAAGGGTCCTGCCGCAGGTTATTGGCCGGTTCACGCACCAGAGTACGGGTGTAAATATTGACCACAGCAGGAGCTGCCTGATCCACGGCGTCGGCATAGGACACACGTCCCTGGGCCGGTATCGGCGATTCGATGCTGGCGGCTTCTCTGATCTCGACTTTATTCACAGGGGGCGCGATCAGTTGTGGCCAGAGCTGCAGAATCAGTAAGGCCGCCAGTACTCCTGTTACGACAGGCCAGACCAGGAAGGAAATTTTGCGCATCGGCTTGTTTGCACCTGTTAATCGTTTCCGTATGCAATAATTATACGTTTGCCGAAACTGTTTGGACAATTGCGGAGGTCGTATGCCCACAGCCATACATGAGATCCAGGCGTACATCGACAGGGTATTGGAAACCGGTCGTTTCAGAGATTACTGCCCTAATGGTTTACAGGTGGAAGGGCGTAAGGAAATACGTCGGGTGATGACGGGGGTTACAGCCTGTCAGGCACTGCTGGATGAGGCCGTTGAGTGGCAAGCCGACCTGGTGCTGGTTCATCATGGCTATTTCTGGAAAGGGGAAGCCGAACCGATCGTGGGCATCAAACGCAAGCGCATTCAAACGCTGCTGGCGTCTGAGATCAACCTGATGGCGTATCACCTGCCGCTGGATGCCCATGCCGAGCTGGGCAACAACGCCCGGTTGGCGCAGTTGCTGGATATTCAGGTTGAGGGACCGCTTAAACCGGGTGAAGACCCGGCCATTGGCAATATTGGCCGCCTGGCTGAACCGGTCACGCTGACAGCATTCGAGGAGCGTCTGGCCGCAGTGTTGGGGCGTGCGCCTCAAACCATTTCAGGTGGTGATCATCTGGTGCAAAAGGTGGCCTGGTGCACGGGGGCAGCAGAACGGATGATCGATCTGGCGATCGCTCAAGGCGCGGATCTGTATCTCAGTGGTGAAATCTCGGAGCCAGTCGTGCATATCGCGCGTGAGTGCGGCATTCATTATTGCGGAGCGGGACATCATGCGACTGAACGTTACGGTGTGCAGGCACTGGGAGAAAGGCTGGCGCAGGAGTTCGGGCTGGAACACCGGTTTGTTGATATCGATAATCCGGTGTAAATACAGGGTATGCGGTTGGCGCACAGGTCAACCGCATACCCGTCGGACAGGTTAAGCTTTGGCTTTGCTCTCGGTGTCCGCTTTCTCGGTTTCAGGCTCTTCAGCATAGGCTGTAGCGTCTGTCGCAGGTGGTTTGGCTACAGCCTCTTCCTCGTCCTGCTTCTGGTTGAAACCATACTCTTCAGACAGGGTACCTGTTTCATCCGGCTTTTTCGGCGCGTAGTCACGCGGCGGCTCCGGCAGTTCTTCCTGGTCGTCATTGTCCAGAGCATCGGTAACCGTGGGGATATTATTGCCCAGCTGCTGCAGTTCCTGTTGCTGCAGAGCAGCCGATACCGGCAGGCCAGGGCATAGTGATTCTGCACTGGTTGCCAGGTGGTGGTAGACCTTGCGGTACTGTTCGCTGAGGCCGTTCACCAGATCGGCGGTTTCTTCAAAATGGGTGCTGACCTTGCGCTTATAGCCCTCCAGCTCGGCTCTGGCGTCATCCAGTTCTTCCACCAGTGCCTGTTCACGGTTGGAGCTGCCGCCGGAGCGCCCCAGCAGAAATCCGATCAGGGCACCTATGCCCAGGGCCACAAGGGTAATAATCCAGATATTGCTCTGTTCCACGCATCCATCCTCGGTCGATCATGAGTATGGCCTCATATTAAAACAAACTGATCCCTAAGCCCATGCACCCTTAACAGTATTGCGTCATCAGGGGGCAATTGTTCCTGTGTATCAGAGGTGTTCGCTGGGGGATGGATGCAATCGGCATTGTTGGAGCAGCGTTTCAAATCAACGTTTGTCTGAATTCTTATCTGATATACTGACTCTATGAAGCAACATCACTACTGGCCGTCTGGAGTGCCTGAGGAGCAGCGTGAAGTACCAACAAACTCTTAACGCCATCTATGCTCGACTGGATCGCCTGGGTGATCTGCCGGTATTCAGCGCGACCATCAACCGCATCCGTCAGGTAAGCAGCTCGCGCCAGAGTGACGCCATGGCGCTGGCCATGGCGGTGATGAGGGATGCCAACCTTTCCACCAAGCTGCTGAAAATTGCCAATACGCCGACCTACAACCGCAGTGGTGCCAACATCAGTGCGGTTTCCCGTGCCGTAGTGTTGATCGGTTTCGAACGCATTCAGAACCTCTGTGTCACCCTTAAGCTGATCGAAAGCTTTCGTGACGAGCAACCGGACAGCCTGATCGAGCCGCTTTTGATCAGCGCCTTCCTGAACGCCTCCATGGCCCGGGAAATGGCGGCTGCGGCTCATGTGCGTGATATCGAAGAAGTCTATATTTGTGGATTGCTGTATGGACTGGGTGAAATTATCGTCGCTTTCACTCTGCCGGATGTATACCGCGACATGCTGCGCCAGCGTGTTTCCGGACGCGAAAGCTGGGGTCGCATTCAGCTTCAGGCGTTGGGTGGTAACTTCAGTGATATAGGTCAGGATCTGGCGCAAAGCTGGGGCTTTCCCAAGTCGGTGGTGCAGGCAATGGACCCGATGACAGCGGATCATCTCAGTGCTGCGCATCAGGTCAGTTACCGACTGGCATCGGCCAGCCATGACATGCTGGAGCTGATCTACCAGCGGGATACGGCCGGTGAGCTGGACTACAGTGCGCTGATTCGAGAAGTGTCTGATTTGACGCAGCAGTCGCCCGAGCAGCTGGAAGCGCATATGAATGAAGCTTTCAAGCAGCTCTGTGACCTGGCAGAAGAATATGGCTTGCCTCACCGCGTCATCAGTCCGCAGATGACGGAAAGTGATGATGAAGCGCTGGATGACCTGACCCGCCGGTTGGCCTATTACGTACATTCGCGAGAGCACCGTCAGGGTGAAGCCCAAGCTGTGGATAACGCGCCCTCTCGCCCGGATAAACAGTCGCTCTGGATGGAGCAGCAGCTGCAGTACCTGCAGCGTATCACTGATCTGATTAATGAGCAGGGCAGTGCCGCCAAATTGATCGAGATCGTTGTCAGTGCGGTCGTGGATTGTTGTGGGTTGGAACGTGCTGCGTTCTGTATTCTGGGGTCGGGAGGCCGCGAGCTCAGCGTGCGCTATGCGGTAGGCTACGACAGCGATACCCTGGAACAGTTTTTCCACCTGCGACAGGATGATGCCCACAGTCGGCTGTTTTTCCGCATTCTCAGTAAGCGCATGACGTTACTGGTGCCGGATGCCAATGAACCTGGCTGGCGCGAGCGTTTGCCTGACCCCTTTATCGAACAGGTACAACCCCAGGGCTTTATCATGGCGCCGCTTGCGGTACAGGATAAGGTGCTGGGATTGTTCTATGCTGACAAGCTCAGCGCGGGCAGCACGGTTGAAGACGAGGAGTTCCGCATCTTCAACCAGTTCCTGGTTCAGCTCCGCTTGGGCATGGAAGTACTGAAAGGTCGCCGCTAAGCGGGCGTGCGGGGCTGCCAGAGAATATCGGCTTCTCCCTGCTCACGGTTGAGGCTGCGCGCCAGTACAAACAGCAGGTCAGACAGTCGGTTGAGGTAGGCGACGGCCTGAGGATTAACCGTTTCGGTCGCCGCCAGCTCCACCAGGCGTCGCTCGGCGCGACGGCACACGGTCCGAGCCAAATGCAGTTGTGCCGCATCCGGCTTGCCGCCCGGCAGGATGAACTCTTCCAGTGGCGGCAGGCTTTCATTGATTGTTTCCAAAGATTGCTCCAGCCAATCAATGGTCTCGGCAACGATCACCACATACTCAGGCGTATTGACCGCCAGCTCTCCACCCAGATCAAACAGGTCATTCTGAATGCGTCGCAGCAGTTCGGTAGTGGCGTCCACCTTGCGAGAGGCGAGTACACAGCCCAGCAGGGAGTTTAGTTCATCCACATCCCCCAGTGCTTCGATGCGGGGATGGTATTTGGCGACACGGCTGCCATCTGCCAGTCCGGTCTGGCCCTTGTCTCCACCACGGGTATAAATACGGGTTAGACGATTGCTCATGCGGGTTCTTCCTTGCGGCTGTGTTTAAGACTCAGGTGCGCGGGTTGGACAATTTTGGGATCTGGCGTCAGATCCAACTCGGGGTCCGCTTCTGGGTAGGGCAGCTGGCTCAGCACATATTTCATGGCATTGAGGCGCGCCCGTTTCTTGTCATCCGACTTGATAACGGTCCAGGGGGCATCGGCTGTATCCGTGTGGAAAAACATGGACTCCTTGGCTTCGGTATAGGCATCCCATTTATCCAGGGAAGCCATATCGATGGGTGACAGCTTCCAGTGTTTCAGTGGATCTTCACGGCGGCTTTGGAAGCGGCGGAACTGTTCGTCTCGGCTCACCTCGAACCAGAGCTTGAACAGACGAATACCGCTACGTACAAACATGCGCTCCAGTTCAGGCGCTTCACGCATGAATTCCAGATACTCGGTGGGCGTACAAAAATCCATAACCCGCTCAACGCCGGCACGGTTGTACCAGGAGCGGTCAAACAGCATGATCTCGCCCGCGCTTGGCAGATGCTCGATATAGCGCTGGAAATACCACTGGGACTTCTCGATATCACTGGGCTTCTCCAGTGCGATTACATGAGCGCCACGGGGGTTTAGATGTTCCATCATGCGCTTGATGGTCCCACCCTTGCCGGCAGCATCGCGGCCTTCGAAAATTATCAGGATCTTCTGACCTGTTTCCTTCGCCCAGCGCTGAACCTTCAGCATTTCAATCTGCAGCAGGCGTTTCTCGGCCTCATAGGGCTCGCGCTTGAGTTTTTTCTTGTACGGATAGCTGTCAGGCAGAGCCTCGCTCATAAGGCCATCACTCCTTTGCCGGGTTCAGGTTACGGACCTGCTGCAGCAGGTCGGAATTCAGGGGTACGTCAATGCCCAGTGCACTGGCCTGGCGGCAGAGAAAGCCGGTGATCTGTTCGATCTCCGTTGCGCGGCCATGGCGAATATCCTGAAGCATGGATGAAAGGTTGCCGGCTGTCGACTCGGCGACGGCCTCGGCCTGCTGGTGCAAGGGGCAGTCAAACAGTTCGATGCCACGCGCCTGGGCGACCGCTTCGACCTCCTGGCACACCTGTCGCAGAAGTGCCAGACGCTCGGGGGCGGTCAGCAGTTCGCCATTGCGACATTGGTGCAGAGCCGTTAAAGGGTTGATGGCGCAATTAATGGCCAGCTTGCGCCAGAGAATCGGCTCTATCTGTGCACAGCCCTGTAAATGAATCGGCAGGGATTCCCAGCCGTCCGGGAGCATTGGCAGTTTCGGGTACCAGGGGCCGATCAGGGTCTGGCCCAGGCTCACTCGGTGTAATCGCGAGGGGGATTCACGCCAGGCGCCGGCCGTTGTTGTCGCAGCCCAGAGTGTCTGGCCAGGTATAAGGTCGGCAGCTTGTTGTTGCTGACCCATCCCGTTTTGCAGTAACACCACTTGAGTGGACGCCTGCACTCGAGGCAGCAAGGCTCTGAGTGCGGGCTCTGTATGCTGGGCCTTGGTGGTGACTAGCAGGTGCGTAATGGGGCTTTGTTCATCACCCAGCACTTCGATATGAGGCTGGAAGTGTTGCTGAGTGGCTGTAGCGGTATCGATCACATCGATACCATCGTTCAGACGTGCGTCTGCCTGACGCAGAATCAAACTGACGTCATGCCCGGCCTGCATCAGCAGGTCTGCCCAAAGAGTGCCGATCGCACCCGCGCCGAGAATATGCCAGTGCATGTATACTCCGCTGGAAATATAAACAAGGTGTCCCCATATAAGGGCCACACGATTTTAACAGGAGAAGCCCCATGCCTTCATTTGATGTGGTATCCGAACTGGATATGCATGAAGTAACCAACGCCGTCGACCAGGCCAGCCGTGAGCTGCAGAGCCGTTACGACTTCAAGGGCGTGACCGCCAGCTTCGAAATGAGTGGCGACAAGGTTCAATTGGAAGCGGAAGTGGATTTCCAGCTGCAGCAGATGCTGGAAATGCTGAAAGCGAAGCTGACCGGACGCAAAATCGATATCAAGTGTCTGGAAGTGAAGGATCCTGAGCTGGGTGGTGTACGTGCACGTCAGGAAGTGATCCTGCGCCAGGGGCTGGATCAGCCGCTGTGCAAGAAAATCACCAAGGCGCTGAAGGAATCCAAACTCAAGGTTCAGTCCCAGATTCAGGGTGATCAGGTTCGTGTTACCGGCAAGAAACGTGACGACCTGCAGCAGGCGATTGCTTTCCTGCGTGAGGCTGATATCGAGCTGCCGCTGCAGTTCAACAACTTCCGCGACTGATCCGTTCACGGATACCGTCCTGAGATGGGCCGCTGTGCGGCCCGTCAGCGCTCAATCCTGACCGATGCGGTTGATGCGGTGACGAACCAGCCAGAGCATCAACAGCGAGGGCAGTACCATCAGTGCCGTCACAACAAAGAAGCGCTCCCAGCTGCCCAACCAGTCCACGGTATAGCCACTCAAGCCCGCCAGAGTTGTGCGGCTCAGGTTACCCAAAGAGGCCAAGAGCGCGTACTGGGTGGCGCTGAAGGCACGACCGGTCAGCAATGTCAGGAAGGATACGAAGGCCACGGTGGAGAAGGCGGTGGTAAAGTTGTCGATCACCAGCGTCAACAGCAGCAACCACTCCACCGGACCTGCGCTGGCCAGCAGTGCAAACATCAGGTTGCTGGCCGCCATGGCGCTCCCGCCCAGCAACAGGCCTTTGACTACACCGAAACGGGTGTTAAAGGCGCTACCCAGAAGGGTGAAGAACACGGTGATAAACCAGCCAAACAGCTTGGTGTACTCGCCTATCTGCTCGTTGGTAAAGCCCAGTTCCTTGTAAAACACCACCGACATGCGGCCGAGAAAGGCCTCACCAATCTTGAACAGGAAAATAAACAGCATCAGCATCAGGGCGACCTTGATACCGTTCTTGCGGAAGAACTCGGCAAAAGGCTCGATCAGTGTGACAGCCAGCCAGTTCAGCCAAGTGTGTCGAGGCAGCTCTTGCCCGTACGCTTGCTCAGCGCTTGCCTGCAACGCCTCGCGTGCGGTCTGGGGTTCGCGGACACAGAGCGTAAACAGCATCAGTACTACCAGTACACCCGCCATCATCAGGTAGACCCCGTTCCAGCCGACCTGATCCGCTTGTGCAAAGGCCAGATACCCGGGCCAGGAGTAGCCGGTCCACCAGCCAATGACCGCCATGGCAGCAGCGGGCGGCAGGGAGTCTTTCTCATGGGGAGCAAACTGGTCGATACGAAAGGCATCAACGGCGATATCCTGGGTCGCAGAGCTGATCGCCACCCCTAACGTCAGTGCGCCTGCCAGCAGCAGTTGGGAGGAGGGGTCTATGCTGGTCAGGGATAGAATGAACACCAGCATGCAAAGCTGGGTCAGCAGAATCCAGCTACGCCGCTGGCCAAAGCGTGAAAACAGTGGCAGCCGGACGCGGTCGATTAGCGGGGCCCAGAGAAAGTTAACGGCGTAGACGGTCGCGACACTGCCCAATAAACCGATTTCGGCACGTGCAATGCCAGCGTCAGACAACCATCCACTGAGAATGCTGCCGGTCAATAAAAACGGAAATCCGCTGCAGCAGCCCATGAGAAATATCCACAGCAGCCGAATGTCGCGGTAACGGTTTAGCGTGTCTGTCCAGCTATGCGGCATGCCGGGCTCCCTGCGAGGTCACAAAGCGGGAGAGTATAACAAAGGCAGGCTGAATGGAGAGGGCACGACCCTGATGGCCGTGCCGGTTGTTCAGATGCTGTGCGCAAATGACTAGATGCGCAGAGCGCCGTCAACTTCGATGCAGCGACCGTTGACGTAATCGTTTTCCAGAATGAATGTAACGGTTTTAGCGATTTCTTCCGGCTTGCCGAGGCGCTTGGTCGGGATCATGGCTTCTACTTTGGCGAGCGCTTCCGGTTTCATGCTCATCACCATCTCGGTACCGATAAAGCCCGGTGCGATAGACGCGGCACGGATGCCGTAACGCACCAGCTCCTTGGCCCAGGTCACAGCCATGGCTTCTACAGCCGCTTTGGTCGCGGTGTAGTTGGTCTGGCCCATGTTGCCGGAGCGGGAGATGGAGGAGATGTTGATGATGCAGCCTTCAGAACCGGTTTCGATCATTTTGATTGCTGCTTCGCGGCCGCAGAGGAAGGTGCCGGTCAGGTTTACATCAATGACCTGGTTCCACTGTTCCATGGTCATTTTGCCGACGACCTGGCCTTCTTTGACTTTCAGAAACAGACCATCGCGGGTGATACCAGCATTGTTCACCAGTCCGTTGATAGCGCTGAAATCACGGGCGATATCCGTAAAAAGCTGCTCGACCTGTGCTTCGTCGGCAACATTGCCAGTGTAGGTGCGGGCTTCAACGCCTTTTTCCATACACAGGCCTGCGGTTTCGTCCAGGTCCGCCTGGTTCAGGTCGACGAGTGCCAGCTTTGCACCTTTGTCAGCCAGTTCCAGTGCCATTGCGCGGCCCAATCCACGACCACCACCTGTTACTACGATTACCTTGTCTTTTAGCTCCATGGGTATCACCTCTTTTTTGGATACTTTCTTATTGTGCAGCGCAGTATATTGCAGTGCAACAATTTAGTTTGCATCGTCCAAAAAGTCTATATGTGTCACGAAAGGGCCACTAAAGTAGTAGATAATCGTTTATTTTGTCATTTTTTGTTAAATGGGTAATTCCGCTAATTTATTGTTTAATAAGGGTTTTTACCTATGCTAAACCAAGGTTTTATGACTGGCCGACTTGGTTGGGTTGAACGAAAATGAAACAATCAGACCTAATAACACGGACTCAACTGACCCGAGAGGCCTCATGCGCTTTCTTTTTTTGCTCTTCATAATTGTTCCCATCATCGAAATCACGGTTCTTATTCAGGTCGGGCAGGCCATAGGTGCGTGGTATACGGTCGGCCTGGTACTTCTGTCTGCCTTTATCGGCGTCAACATGCTGCGTCAGCAGGGGCTTTCAACCCTGGCTCGTGCGCAACAGCGTATGGGAGCCGGTGAAATGCCAGGCCAGGAGATGGCTGAGGGCATCGTACTGGCGGTAGGCGGTGCCTTGTTGGTAACGCCCGGCTTTGTCACGGACGTGATTGGCTTCAGCTGTCTGATCCCGGGCATTCGCCAAGCTGTGGTTAAAGGCTTGACGAGCCGCGTTACCGTTGTGGCTGCCAGCCAGGTGCATGGCAGTGCTTTTCGTCAGGCTGAGCCTGGTGAGCAGCTGCATACCCGCCCGCCATCTCAGGGTGATGTCATTGATGGCGAATTTGAACGACGCGACTGAATTCAGTCGCGTCAGCGCTTGAAATTCCTTTCCCCGGCCCCATCACTGTTCTCAGGGCACTGAATGCCAACAATGCAAAAAAAATTGCATCCAGGGTATTGAAAACCTGTTGGCCTACCCACATTTAAGATGCAAACAGATTTCGGGTGCATTTGGCCCCCGCATTAACAACAACATCGCATTGGATCCTAGATACCAGGAGAACAACCAGATGAATATTCGTCCACTTCACGACCGTGTAGTAGTTCGTCGCAGCGAAGAAGAGAACACCACAGCAGGCGGTATCGTCCTGCCGGGTTCTGCCGCTGAAAAACCCAACCGCGGCGAAGTCGTTGCTGTTGGCCCCGGTCGTACACTGAATAACGGTGAGGTACAGGCTCCTTCCGTAAAAGTGGGTGATAAGGTCCTCTTCGGCCAGTATGCCGGTTCCAACACCGTCAAAATCGACGGCGACGAACTGCTGATCATGCAAGAAAGTGAGATCTACGGCGTCCTGGAAGACTGATTAATCAGCTTCGCGTCGCATTAATCGTTAACTTTTTAACTCGATTTATTTCGATACTGATTACAGGACAAGCAAAAAATGGCTGCTAAAGACGTACGTTTTGGTGATGATGCTCGTCAGCGCATGCTGGCTGGTGTAAACATCCTGGCTGATGCCGTTAAAACCACTCTGGGCCCGAAAGGCCGTAACGTGGTTCTGGACAAATCCTTCGGCGCGCCGACCGTGACCAAAGACGGTGTATCCGTTGCCAAGGAAATCGAACTGAAAGACAAGTTCGAAAACATGGGTGCACAGATGGTCAAGGAAGTTGCTTCCAAGGCCAACGACGTGGCCGGTGACGGTACCACTACTGCGACCGTTCTGGCTCAGGCGATCGTGAACGAAGGCCTGAAGTCTGTTGCCGCTGGCATGAACCCGATGGACCTGAAGCGCGGTATCGACAAGGCAGCTGCTGCTGTTGTTGAACAGTTGGCTGCGATGTCCGTACCTTGTGAAGATTCCAAAGCGATCGCTCAGGTTGGTACCATCTCTGCCAACTCTGATATCGCTGTAGGTAACATCATCGCTGAAGCGATGGAAAAAGTGGGTAAAGACGGCGTAATCACCGTTGAAGAAGGTTCTGGTTTCGAAAACGAACTGGACGTTGTAGAAGGTATGCAGTTCGACCGTGGCTACCTGTCTCCGTACTTCGTGAACAACCAGGAAACCATGACCTGCGAACTGGAAGATCCGTTCATCCTGCTGGTCGACAAGAAAATCTCCAACATCCGCGAACTGCTGCCGGCGCTGGAACAGGTTGCCAAGGCGTCTCGTCCGCTGCTGATCATCTCTGAAGACGTTGAGGGCGAAGCTCTGGCGACTCTGGTCGTGAACAACATGCGCGGTATCGTTAAGGTATCTGCCGTTAAAGCACCGGGCTTCGGTGATCGTCGTAAGGCGATGTTGGAAGACATCGCGATCATCAGCGGTGGTCAGGTGATCTCTGAAGAAGTTGGCCTGAGCCTGGAAACTGTGACCCTGGAACAGCTGGGTACAGCCAAGCGCGTTAACATCACCAAAGAAAACACCGTGATCGTTGATGGTGCTGGCTCTGCTGCCAACATCGAAGGTCGTGTTCAGCAGATCCGTGCTCAGATTGAAGAAACTTCTTCTGACTACGATCGTGAAAAACTGCAGGAGCGTGTTGCCAAGCTGGCCGGCGGTGTTGCCGTGATCAAGGTTGGTGCTGCGACTGAAGTTGAAATGAAAGAGAAGAAAGCCCGCGTTGACGATGCTCTGCACGCAACTCGTGCTGCGGTAGAAGAAGGTGTGGTTCCTGGCGGTGGTGTCGCCCTGATCCGTGCTCTGAGCAAGGTTGAAGGCCTGGAAGGCGACAACCATGACCAGACTATCGGCATTCAGCTGGCTCTGCGCGCAATGGAAGCTCCTCTGCGTCAGATCGTTAGCAACGCTGGTGGTGAAGGTTCCGTTGTTGTCGACAAGGTTCGTGCAGGTGAAGGTGCCTTCGGTTTCAACGCTGGTTCCGACCAGTACGGCGATATGATGGATATGGGTATCATCGACCCGGCTAAAGTAACCCGTTCTGCACTGCAGGCGGCTGCTTCTATCGCTGGTCTGATGATTACCACTGAAGCAATGGTTGCTGACCATCCGGATGACAATGCTGGTGGCATGCCGGATATGGGTGGCATGGGTGGTATGGGCGGCATGGGCGGCATGATGTAGTGCGACGAGAGTCGCCTGCGAGGCACTTTGATTCCTTTTGAATCAAGGTGTTAGCCCGGGGTTTAGGTGTGTTGAGCACCTGCCCCATCCTCTCACCCGGACTGTGAATGAGAGGAGCCGCTGCGGCGGTCAGTCCACCCATGTGACCCCCGGTCGATGATGGCGTTCAGCTAAGCGCCTGAGACCACAGACTCGGTTCGTTTGTAAGCGAACCAACAACGCATGCAAAAGGAGAACCGGGCTTGTCTCGGTTCTCTGCATGCTTTCACCATATGGTCTTTTGACCATGTCACTTCGTGGTAACACATCCGCCCGGATGTCGTGAACACTCCGCTTCTGCACGGATAGTGCGTAGCACACTTATGATCACCACGGCTCACTTCAGCCACTGATCTAACCTCGCAGCGATGCAAGCTGTAACGATGATTGTTCGGCGCATTTAGCTGATGCGTAGAGAACCTGCTGTTCAGCCAGCTGTAGCCTAGGGATAGTGCGATTCCAGCAATGGGATGGTGCGAAGCTTCCCGACAATGTAACCCCGTTTTTCGGTGTGTGCGGCCCGTGAGGGTACGTGCATGGATCCTGCGAGTGACAACGCGGGTGAGGTGCTAGGCTGGGAGGTATGGTTAACGTATGTGAACTGCTGATAAATACCGTCAACCGCAAGGAGCCAAAGTCACTGACAGGCTTCGACCAAAATGGTGCGTAGCTGGTTAATCCTTTTACATCTGGGATTACGCTGATAACAAAGCTACCGGTAGATAGGCAGAACCTAACCCTCTCGTGTCATCGTTATGGAACTCGGTAAGCCCGTACATCTGCCCATTGGGCAAGTAAGCCGTAAGGCAAACTGTTGGATGTGCGGGTAAAGGATGTCAGAAAAAGCGAATGCCCGGCTGTAATGGCTAGGATAGGGGTTCGAACTTTGCCCTGACCGGAAACGGTGCCCACTTCTGGCAGGTCTTTACTCGCGTAACGGCCTGTAAAGTCTCTAAATCGAAGTCAGGCTCTGGCCTTGGCTTCACTCATCGACGCCCTTGTGGGGATGCATAATTCCCGCAAGGGGTTACTGCGTCTTCAGTCATTCAAGGGTGGTCAAACCTAGGAGGACTGCAAGATGAGTACATCAACTACGATTGACGTACCTGCGTCTTCCCACCCCGCCAGCTGGCACGGTATTGACTGGGAAGCCTGTCATATCAGGGTGAGAGGACTACAGGTGCGTATCGCGAAGGCGGCCAGAAATCAGCAGTGGCGTAAGGTGAAAAGCCTGCAGCGCATGCTGGTTCGCTCGTTTTCGGCCAAAGCTCTGGCCGTGAAGCGAGTGACGGAAAACCGGGGGCGTAAAACTCCCGGTGTCGATGGCGAAACATGGGACACCCCAAATGCCAAATGGAATGCTGTATTTCGGCTGGTGCGAAAGGGCTACAAGCCCA
This sequence comes from Marinobacterium sp., assembly GCA_048264005.1. Taxonomy (GTDB): domain Bacteria; phylum Pseudomonadota; class Gammaproteobacteria; order Pseudomonadales; family Balneatricaceae; genus Marinobacterium. The sequence continues at coordinate 149,844 of JBLXDP010000008.1, read as the reverse complement.
GACCGCTGCGCCGTGTGTATATCCCGAAGTCAAATGGCGCTCGTCGCCCTTTGGGGATTCCGACGATGCTGGACCGAGCCATGCAGGCACTTTACCTGCTGGCGCTTGAGCCGGTGTCGGAGACCACGGCAGACCGAAACTCTTATGGCTTTCGTCCCCTGCGCTCTACAGCCGATGCAATTGAGCAGTTGTTCATCAACCTCAGTCGCAAGAGTTCGGCTCAATGGGTGCTGGAAGGCGATATCAAAGGGTGTTTCGACAACATCAGTCATGACTGGCTGGTTGCTCATGTCCCGCTGGACCGAGTGATCGTTAGAAAATGGCTAAAGGCAGGATACATGGAATCCGGCCAGTTGTTCCCAACCGAGGCAGGGACTCCGCAAGGAGGCATTATCTCGCCGGTGTTGGCCAATATTGCGCTTGATGGCATGGAGCAGGAGTTAGAAGCCCGATTCGGGAAGAAAAACACCAAAGCCAGCTACAAGACAAAGGTCAACTATGTGCGTTATGCGGATGACTTCGTTATTACCGGTATCTCGAAAGAGCTGCTGGAAGGTGAGGTTAAGCCTGTTGTCGAAGCCTTTATGTCGGAGCGCGGGTTAACCTTGTCGGCGGAGAAGACGCTAATTACGCATGTGTCGGAAGGGTTCGACTTTCTGGGTCAGAATATCAGGCAATATGGGGGCAAGCTGTTAATCAAGCCTGCTCACAAAAACCTGAAGCAGCTTCTGGCCAAGATGCGGCAAGTGGTGAAGGATAACAAAACGGCTCCGGCCTGGTTGTTGATAGACATACTCAATCCGATGATTCGGGGCTGGGCCAACTATCACAGGCATATCGTGGCCAAGGAAACCTTCAACTACGTGGACTATCGTATCTGGAAGCTGCTGTGGCAGTGGTGCAAGAGGCGGCATCAAAACCGTCGTAAACGCTGGATCAAAGCGAAATACTTCAAGCACGTTGGGAAACGTAGCTGGGTGTTCGCGGAGCAGTATCCCAGCGGTAAACTTGCCACGTTACTGTATGCAGCTGACACGCCGATAAAGCGGCACACCAAGATGAAAGCGGAAGCAAATCCGTTCCTGCCGGAGTTTGAAACCTACTACGAGCAACGCTTGGAGTATGCGTGGAGAAATTCGGAACAGGGTAAGCGGAAGACCTACACGCTTTGGAATCGACAGCAAAAACGCTGCCCGATGTGCAAGCAGTACATCACGTTCGAGACCGGGTGGAACATCCACCACATTATTGAACGGCACAAGGGCGGGAGTGACAAGCTGGAGAACTTGGTGTTGTTGCATCCGAACTGCCATCGTAAACTGCACTCAGAGGAACTAACTGATTTCGATAGGGATCTTGAGATGCAATTTCCGAAAGACATAAAAGTGACGGTTTGGTTCAAAGGCGAGCAGGTTGGGTATTACTTAAACGATACCTACTATGGAAAGCACGGCTTTAAAGCCGGTTATCTTGAAGGGGATAAGCATATCACTGAAGTCGACAATGGCCATAAAGGAGAGGTCTACGGGACTGTGGTAGGTGACAAACTTATTCTTCAGGATGGCCGAGAATGCGAACTTAAAACCGAAGCTGATAACGTCTAACCTCCGGCTCCATCGCGAGATGGAGCTTGTAAAGGCTTGAGCCGTATGCGGGGAAACTCGCTCGTACGGTTCTTAGGGGGCGGCGGCGCAGTAATGCGCTGCTGCTACCCGACATCAGCCCCCGGCATCCCTGCGCCTTAGCGCTATAAGCCCCGCTTTTGCGGGGCTTTTTCGTTTTGGGCAAACCTGCTAGTGTTGATCGTCCCGACAGATGGAAGCAAGAATTAATGGTTGATCGTAAAGAGCCTGGACTGGATCAGGATGGATTGGAATCCCTCAACCTGGAGCCTCAGGAACGTGTTGCGGCACCCGTTCGCAGCGCACCACCGAGCGCTGAGTCCAATGGTCGTGGTGGCAGTTTTCTGTTGACGATAATTCTGCTGTTGCTGGTCGCCGCTGGTGGCTATCTGGGGTATATGCTGACCCAGCAGCAGGCGGTGATTGAAGAGCTCAGAAGCCAGCTCAATCAGGAATTGGGTCAGACCCAGGCGCGTGTGGAGTCGCTTGAGGCAACCCTGGCGGTGACTTCGGACAGTGCAGAGCAGTCTGGCCAGACTCTGCAGCAACGATTGCAGGAGTTGAATGTCCGCGCCAAGGAAAAATACACCCACTACGACTCGGAAATCGCCAAGCTTTGGACGCTGGCCTATCAGCGTAACAAGCCTCAACTGGAACAGCAGGCCGAGCAGCTCGATGCGCTGGGCAAACAGCTGGCCGTCGCTGAAAAATCCCTTACCGAAACCCGCAATCAGGCGAACAAGGCTAGTCAGGAACTGGCGGCTTTGGCCGCAATTAAAGCTCAGCAGGCTGGTCTGGAGAAGCAGTTCAGTGCGCGTATCGACAGCCTGGGGCGTCAACTGGATACCTTTGAGAGCAGTTTGAAGCTGGAAAGCGAAGGGCGGCTGAAAGTGCAGCAGGAATTGGCTCAACAGCTGACCCAGTTGCAGGGCGATGATGGCCAGACCGCTGAGTTGGCACAACGCATTCGTCAGAATGAGCAGGCGATCAAGGCGATTGACGGTACCCGTCGTCAGCTGAGTCAGGATCTGCTGCGCATTCGCCAGCAATTGAATAATCTGCAGCTGCGACTGGAACAGTCGAGCTGATAACCGGAAGAAATAGTGTGATTAAAGTTTACGGCAGTGTGTTCTCACGCGCGGGCATGGTGATGCTGGCGCTGGAAGAGTTGGGTTTGGACTATGAGTCTGTGGATATGTTGCCGCGTAGCGAGCAAACCCAATCCCCTGAATATCGTGCGCTGAATCCCACCGGCAAGATTCCTACGCTGGTGGATGGTGATCTGGTGTTGTTCGAAACCCAGGCCATTCTGTATTACCTGGCACGCCAGTATGGCGAAGGCCGCCTCTGGGCGCAGACACCGGCTGAAGAGGCCGATATCCTGCGCTGGTCGCTGTATATCAGCAACCAGATGGAAGTGCCGGCGCTGGATATGCTGATCCAGTTCAAGTTCAGCGGTGGTAACCCGGATCAGGGGGTGATCGAGCGTGCCACTGCCGAGTTGAATCGCTTCATGCCGTTGCTGGAGCAACAGCTGGACGGACGCGAGTGGCTGAGTGGTGACCAGTTCAGCATTGCTGATATTCATGGTGCTATGGTTTTGGGCTGGCCCAAGCTGGCGGGCTTTGATTATGAGGCCTACCCGAATGTGCATCGCTGGGTTAAGTCCGTGCTGTCGCATCCGGCGCAGAAACGTTTGATGGAAAGGGCCAAGGGAGGCTGAACATCGGCCCTGTCCGATCTGTGTTATGAAAATAAGAACTTTTTTTGCTCTGCCGATACCAGAGCGGATTGCGCGGCCCCTGTCTGATTGTGCCGATACCCTGTGTGAGTTCGACCGCGGCTTGGATGCGCACTGGGTGGATTCCAACAGCTACCATCTGACACTCTGCTTTCTGGGAGAGGTCAGTCTGGAGCAGGTTACCGAACTGGAGCAGTTGGCACGGGATGAACTGCAGCAGCAGCCACCGTTTCTGGTGCCGCTGGATTGTCTGGGGTATTACCGTGCCAATGCACGCCTGTCCGTGCTTGCGGCCCTGCCCAGTTTGCATGAGCAACTGGATAACCTTCATCAGCATATGGTTAATATCGCCAAAAAAGCCGGAGTTCGGTATGATGAGCGCGATTTCAAACCCCATGTGACATTGGCTCGGTTACCGGCGCAAAACCGTTTCGAGGTTCCAGACAACTGGCCCGAACCCGGTTTGACTACACCGGCAGATTCGGTGGTGCTGTACCAGAGTCGTCCCGGGGAACGTGGCTCCATCTATACGCCACTGTTTGATGTGCCCCTGTCCGCCTGACACAGATCTGTGTCAGGTTGCTGAACTCTAAAGACGACTGATCCTATGCGAACTCCTGAACTGCTGTCCCCGGCCGGGACACTGAAAAACATGAAGTATGCATTCGCCTATGGTGCGGATGCCGTCTATGCAGGCCAGCCGCGCTATAGTCTGCGTGTGCGTAACAATGACTTTACTCACGACAACCTGGCCGAGGGCATTCGCATTGCCCATGAGCTGGGCAAGAAGTTTTTTGTCGCCAGTAATATCCTGCCGCACAACTCCAAACTGAAGACCTACATGAAGGATCTGGACCCGGTGATCGCCATGGGACCGGATGCCCTGATCATGTCGGATCCCGGTTTGATCATGATGGTGAAGGACAAGTACCCGGATCTGCCGATCCACCTGTCGGTTCAGTCCAACACCATGAACTGGGCGTCAGTGAAGTTTTGGCACCGTGCCGGTATTGAGCGCATCATCCTGTCGCGTGAGCTGTCGCTGGACGAGGTCGCCGAGATCCGTCAGCAGTGTCCGGAGATTGAACTGGAAGTGTTCGTGCACGGTTCTCTGTGCATCGCTTACTCCGGTCGCTGCCTCCTGTCCGGCTATATCAATCACCGCGACCCGAATCAGGGCACTTGCACCAATGCCTGTCGCTGGAAGTACGATGCCCACGAAGGCAAGGAAGACGAGTCCGGTGACATTGTGCCTGTAAATGTGCCGGTGCAGTCCTTCGATCCCGAGGATCTGGCTGCGGGTGCTCAGCCTGCTTTGGGTGAAGGTCAGCCCAGCGACAAGATTTACCTGCTGCAGGAAGAGACGCGTCCGGGCGAGTACATGCCTGCGTTTGAGGATGAGCACGGTACTTACATCATGAACTCCAAGGATCTGCGCGCCATCCAGCATGTGCATAAGCTGGCCGAGATGGGTGTGGATTCATTGAAAATCGAAGGCCGTACCAAGTCACACTACTATGTGGCACGTACTGCGCAGGCCTACCGTCAGGCGATCGATGATGCTGTGGCCGGAAAGCCGTTCGATATGAATCTGATGGATACGCTGGAAAACCTGGCCAACCGCGGATATACCGAAGGTTTTTACCGCCGCCACGTGCATGACGAGTACCAAAACTACGAAACCGGCAGCTCCGTGGGCGTGCATCAGCAGTTCGTGGGTGAAATCACTGAGCATGATGCTGCCAAGGGCTTTATCGAAATCGATGTGAAGAACCGCTTTGAGCTGGGCGATACGCTGGAGCTGATGACTCCGGCGGGTAACAAGCGTTTCAAATTGCAGGAAATGCTGAACAAGAAAGGCCAGCCCACCGAGGTAGCGCCGGGCTCTGGCCACAGGGTCAGCATTCCGGTGGATTTTGATACGGATATGACCTACGCGCTGTTGATGCGTGACCTGCCAAACGCGCCCGAGCGAGGCTAGGATCTAACCTATTATCAGAGGGAGCCTGTGGCTCCCTTTTTTATGCATGATGATCAGGTAAAGTACAGGCAGCGAGACGAGCCGCCTGTTACGAAGTCAAGGTAGCCCAAGCGGTGCAGTTGCTGTGTTGAATGCCCATATCGATTGGAGTGATGTCAGATGGATGCGAGTACAACCGTGAGCAAGGTTGAACAGGACTTGGGGAAATACGCATTTATGCGTGCGCTGCGCCCCTTTTCCTTTCCGGTTGCATTGGTCACCTGCCTGATCGGTATTCTGCTGGCTGCGCTGCAAGGGCCGATTAACCTGTTTGCTGCCTTGATGGTGTTGATGGGCGGTGTGCTGTTGCAGGCAGGTGTCAATCTGATCAATGACCATGCCGACATACGCTTGCTGCGCCAGCAATCGGGGCAGGGAAGGCTGATCGAAGCCATTCAGCACAATTTCCGCGCTGGCATGCTGTGCTTTTTGCTGGCAGCGGCGATCGGCTTTCACTTTGTCATTCAGCAGGGACTGGGGTTTCTGTTGCTCTGCGCGCTTGGGCTGGTTGGTGCTCTGGGTTACACCCTGAGCCCCATCAACTACAAGAGCCGTGGCCTGGGTGTGGTGCTGGTATTCTGGTTGATGGGTGTGTTGATGATTGCAGGCAGTGCCTTGGCGCTGGGGGCTACTCTGAGTACGGCTTTGCTGTTGTATACAGTGCCGGTTAGCCTGCTGGTGTCACTGTTGTTGCTCAGCAACGAGTTACGCGATTTCGAAAGTGACCAGCGTGACGGCTTGCACACGTTAACGGTTCGTATCGGCTATGGTGCTTCTGTGAGACTCTATCTGATGCTGCTGGCCAGTACTTACTTGATGACGGCTGTACTGCTGGCACTTGGACTCTTGCCGGGGGCTCTTTGGCTGCTGCCAAGCCTGCTATTTGCTTTTAAACCCGTTCGCCTGCTGCAAGTACCTGCACCTGATCGCAAGCCTCTAACCCCCGTGACCGCTCAGTTGCTGCTGGTGTTTGGTGTGCTTTTCTGTGTCGCCTTGCTGAATCCATTGGGATTCTGAGCCTAATACCAATACCCGAGAAATCCTGCTGATAAATTGATGTATAATGCTGCGCAGATTCTGCCAGTGATCGGGCCACTCTACTAAAACGAGTCCGACCGCAATGAACCCAAACCAAGCCAGATTGGAGAGTCGTCAATGAGCGTTATTCGCCAGGATGATTTCATCAACAGCGTTGCTGATGCGCTGCAGTTCATTTCCTACTACCACCCGATCGACTTTGTGCAGGGCGTGCACGAAGCCTATCTGAAAGAGGAAAACCCGGCGGCGAAAGACGCCATGGCGCAGATCCTGATCAACTCCCGCATGTGTGCCGAAGGTCAGCGTCCGATCTGTCAGGACACCGGTATTGTGACCGTGTTCCTGAAAGTCGGCATGAATGTGCAGTGGGACGCTAAAATGTCCGTGACCGACATGGTCAACGAAGGTGTGCGCCGTGCGTACATGAACCCGGACAACGTCCTGCGTGCTTCCATTCTGGCGGATCCGGCTGGCAAGCGTCAGAACACCAAGGACAACACCCCGGCAGTTATCCACTATGAAATCGTTGAAGGCGATGAAGTGGAAGTACACGTAGCGGCCAAAGGCGGTGGCTCCGAGAACAAGTCCAAGATGGCGATGCTCAACCCCTCCGACAGCATTGTCGACTGGATCGTCAAAACCGTACCGACCATGGGTGCCGGCTGGTGTCCGCCGGGCATGCTGGGTATCGGTATCGGCGGTACCGCCGAGAAGGCGGCCGTAATGGCGAAAGAGTCCCTGATGGACCCGATCGACATCCACGAATTGCGCGAGCGTGGTCCGCAGAACCGTGTTGAAGAACTGCGTCTGGAGATCATGGATGCAGTTAACGCACTGGGCATCGGTGCTCAGGGTCTGGGCGGTCTGACCACCATCCTGGACGTGAAGATCATGGATTACCCGACGCACGCGGCGTCTTTGCCGGTGTGCATGATCCCGAACTGTGCCGCGACTCGCCACACCCACTTCACCCTGAACGGCAACGGTCCGGCTGTACTGACCCCGCCGAGCCTGGATGACTGGCCGGAAGTGACTTTCGAAGTCGGCGCCAACACCCGTCGTGTGAATCTGGACGAGATCACACCGGAAGCGGTTAAAGAGTGGAAGGTCGGTGAAACCATCCTGCTCAACGGCAAGATGCTGACCGGTCGTGACGCTGCCCACAAGAAAATGGTGGAGATGCTGAACAACGGTGAAGAACTGCCGGTGGACCTGAAAGGCCGCTTCATCTACTACGTAGGCCCGGTTGATCCGGTGCGTGACGAAGTGGTTGGTCCGGCTGGCCCGACAACCTCTACCCGTATGGACAAATTCACCCGTCAGATCCTGGAAAGCACTGGCTTGCTGGGCATGATCGGTAAATCCGAGCGTGGACCGGTTGCGATCGAAGCGATCAAGGACAGCCAGGCGGTTTATCTGATGGCCGTGGGTGGCGCTGCGTATCTGGTATCCAAGGCGATTACTGGCTCCAAAGTGCTGGCATTCCCTGAAATGGGTATGGAAGCGATCTACGAGTTTGAAGTAAAAGACATGCCGGTAACGGTTGCTGTTGATACTTCAGGTGAGTCTGTCCACACCACTGGCCCGGCCAAGTGGAAGGACATCATCGCGCACAAGGCAGTTTGATCCTGATTTCCTGACTCAAACCCTCTGAAAAAACCCGCTACGGCGGGTTTTTTTGTGTCTGGGCATAAGGAACTTAACGCCCTAAATAATGCAAATCATTGTCATTTGATTTAAGTGTCACTATCCTGTCGGATTCGATCACCCAATTTTGGAGCCTCTGTGGAGCCTGCACGGATCGCCGAACCCCCATTGGAATCGCCGCACTCGACACTTATTCGACTCTGCAGTGACCTTTTGCCGGGCCTTGAACTGGTGGAAGGGCCTCTGGATGAGTCGTTACTGGTAGCTGGAAGCGATAATGACGCGCTTATCCACAGGCTGGTCGACGCCCTCAAGTCCACCCACCCCGATGCCGGGCGTCACTACTGGAGTGCACGTAGCTGGGGATTGCTGAGCTGGCAACCGGTATTGCTGATCCTGGCTGCAACCGAAATCTTGCGCTGCCGGGTTGATCTGAGCCGGCTGGGCCAAAGGTCTCAAGGGCACTTTGTCATGGGTATGACACTGGGTGAGGGCTTGCTCAGTCCTGAAGTTGTTTCCCGCCGTCAGGCTGGCGCGCATTTGCGTGAAGTCTGTGACCAATACCTGGCCCAGCTGGGGCAGGTGATCAAGATGAATCCGGTATTGGCACGCCGCTTGTTAGCCGATCGCATTCTGGCAACCCTGTTGCGCATGCGTCCCTTGCTGGCGGACAACAGCCATGAGGCGACCTATCGCTTGGCCAATGAATGGCTGGAAGCCGCTAATCTGACCGGTGCCAGCGCCTTGACCGCGTTTGAGCTTCCCCAGGGCGGCTCCGAGCTGGCGCTGGATAGAAAGGGCTGCTGTCAGCACTACCGGCTGGAAGGGGCTGAACTTTGTAAAACCTGTCCTCGCCAGCCTGTTTCTATACGAATCAAACGTTTACAGGATGAATGGAGCTCGGATGCTGGAGCTGAATAATATCCGCGTACATCGTCAGGGGCGCGATATTCTGTCTGTGGATAGTTTAAAACTGGCCACCAATGAAGTAACCGTGATACTGGGCCACAACGGTTCAGGCAAATCGACGTTGATGAAGCTGTTGGCGCGCCAGTTGTTGCCGGATCAGGGGGAGCTGCGTTTGAATGGCCAGGCGCTTTCCGCTTATTCACAACGGGAGCTGGCGCGTGAAATCGCCTTCTTGCCACAGCAGTTGCCTGCCGTGGCTGGTATGGACGTGCGTGAACTGGTATTGCAGGGGCGCTATCCCTGGCGAGGACTGCTGTCGCGCTGGAGTGAGCAGGATCATGGCCTTGTTGAAGAAGCCATGCAGCAGACCGATGTACTCCAGTATGCTGATCAGTTGACCGACCTTCTATCCGGTGGCGAGCGTCAGCGTGCCTGGGTCGCCATGTTGCTGGCCCAGCAATCGCCGCTACTGCTGCTGGATGAGCCCACCTCTGCGCTGGACCTGTCGCATCAGTATGAGCTGATGTCATTGTTGCACCGTCTCAATCGTGAAACCGGCCGCGGAGTGATGGTGATTCTGCACGATATCAACCTGGCCATGCGCTATAGCGACCGCATTCTGGCATTGAAGCAAGGTAAGCCTGTGTTTGATGGCTCGCCGTTAGAGCTGATGTCCGAGCAAACCCTGTCTGAACTCTACGATATCGATATTCGCCTCTGTGCTCACCCTGAGCGGGATGCGCCTGTTGCCGTTGTTGCTTAATCAAGTCCTCTGAGAAGCCATCATGTTTGCCAAACCCCTATGTAATGCCTTGGTCGGGCTAATGTTGAGTCTGTTTGCCTTTCAGGTGCTGGCTGGTGTGGACGTGGAGGATAGCCGCGGACTCCAGTCATTTGAGACCACTCCTCAGCGTGTCATTGCCTTGAACTGGGCTGTCACCGAGGAGCTGCTGGCGCTTGGCGTCACGCCAGTCGGTATCGCGGATATCCGTGGGTACAACGACTGGGTCGCCAATCCCGAGGTTCCAGAGGGGGTGGTCGATGTGGGGCAGCGCTCCGAGCCCAGCCTGGAAGTGATGGCGAGCCTCAACTCGGATCTTATTCTGATCGGCTCTCAACAGGGTGGATTGATCGATAAGCTGGAGCCCATAGCGCCAGTGTTGTACTTCGATAACTATCGTGCCGACCATGACAATATGGTCGCGATCGATCGCTCTTTCAAAGCCCTTGCAAAGGTGTTGGGCAGGGAATCTGAAGCGAAGGCCGTACTTGAACATCGTCAGCAGCGTATGGGAGAACTGACTGCTCAACTGCAGCAGCACTTTGGCACCGAACTGCCCAAAGTAACCGTTGTACGATTGGGTGGTACGGCGCATACGCTGGTATATGGTGCCAACTCCAGCGTGGCAGGTGCGATGCAGGGACTGGGCCTTGAAAGTGCAATGCCTCAGCCTTCTACCCAGTGGGGTGCAACCCAAAAGAAGGTGACCGATCTTGCCGCCGTGGGTGATGGGGTCTTGCTGTACATCGAGCCTTTCCCCAAACGCGACCAGCTATTCAGCATGCCTCTGTGGCAGTTCATGCCGTTTGTGAAAAATGAACGTATCGCCGCTGTTGAGCCGGTATGGAGCTATGGTGGCGCCGCATCGATTGAGTTGATGGCGGAGGCATTGACCCGTTCGTTGCTGGAGATAGCGCCTTGATCCAACGCTATGGCGTGGTGCTCTGCCTGTTGCTGATCATGCTCGGCGTGCACCTGCAAATTGAAACCGAGTTATCCACCGCTGCTCAGTGGTCGTTGCTGACGGGAACTGCTCCGGCCGATTTTGCCGATTACAAATACTGGTTCTCTTCGTTGCCGCGAACCGTGATGGCAATACTGGTAGGCGCTGTTATGGGACTGACCGGCAGTGTTCTACAGCAGTTGTTGCAGAACCCGCTGGTATCGCCCATGACGTTGGGCGCAGCATCCGGCGCCTGGTTGGGGCTGGTTGTGATCACGCTGGTATCACCCACACTGGCCGCTATTTGGGGCAGCTGGGCGGCGATTGCTGGTGCCATGCTGGCGGTGGTGCTGGTGATGTTGATCGCCGGACGAAATGGTTTGCGGGGGCTACCTGTCGTGCTGGCGGGTATGGCGGTGAACCTGCTGCTGGGCGCCATCGCCGGCGGGCTAGTACTGCTGAACGACCAATATGCCCGCAACCTGTTTATCTGGGGGGCCGGTGATCTGGCCCAGACCGACTGGAGCTGGGTTGAATGGTTGCTGCCAAGGCTTTGGCTGGTACCTGTCCTTATTGCATTAGCGGCCCGTCCCCTGATGTTGCTGCGTCTGGGGGACAGCGCGGCGCAGGGGCGTGGCATGAGCCTGCTGCCGGTGATGCTGGTCTTGATGCTGTGCTCGCTCTGGTTGACTGCCATCAGTATTACCGCAGTCGGACTGATCGGCTTTATAGGCCTTCTAACGCCCAATCTGGCACGCATGCTGGGCAGTCAGAGCGCCCGAGACGAAATGCTGTTCAGTCTGTTGCTTGGCGCCTTATTGCTGCTGGCAACGGATGCGCTGGCGCTTGTATTCAGTCAGTGGTCCACGGATCTGGTACCCAGCGGCGCGGCGGCGGCCTTGATTGGGGCACCGGCTTTGATCTGGCTGGCCCGCTCTCGGTTGGGGCGCGGTGGTGAAGCGAATCGTCAGTTGCCGGAAGGACGGCAGCGACTGCATCCATTGACGACCGCTGTGCTGGTTGTGTCCGGCCTGATATTGGCTGGGCTTTCACTGATGCTGTCTCCTGGTGCTCAAGGCTGGGAGCTGAACTGGCCCGATGAGCTGATCCTGTCATTCCGCTGGCCACGCGTGCTGGCAGCGGCCAGTGCGGGCGCCGGACTGGCTGTGGCCGGTGTGGTGTTGCAGCGCCTGATCCGAAACCCCTTGGCCAGTCCCGATATTCTGGGGCTTTCGGCCGGTGCGACCCTGGCACTGGTGGTCAGCGTGATGATCTTTGGCGGCTCCATTCGTGAGGCGGGCCCTGTGGTGGCACTTGGCGGTAGCCTGGCCGTGCTACTGGTGTTGCTGCTCCTGGGGCGGCGTCATGACTATTCCCCCGGCATCATGGCGCTGACCGGTATATCTCTGGCCGCGTTGCTGGATGCAGTGGTGCAGTTCTCGCTGGCCCGTGGCACCGAAGATACCACCGCCATTCTGGGCTGGCTGGCCGGTTCCACCTATCGTATTTCCGCGGCTCAGTCGCTGCTGCTGGCAGTGTGCACCTTGGTGGGTATTGCCTTGGCAGTGATGTCGCGCCGGGCTTTGACGCTGATTGCTATTGGTGATGGCTTCGCTGCCGGGCGAGGGTTGGATAAGTCACGCTCGCGCATTCTTCTGTTGCTGCTGGTCGCCCTGATTACGGCCCTGATCACTTCAATGCTCGGTCCTATAGCCTTTGTCGGTTTGCTGGCCCCTCATATGGCCAACATGCTCGGCGCGCGCCGTGCTGTGCCCCAGCTGTTGGTAGCGGCCGGTTTGGGGATCTGTTTGATGCTGTTGGCCGATTGGCTTGGTCGTGTGGTCATCTGGCCTCGTCAGATCCCGGCTGGCCTGCTGGCGTCCATTGTAGGTGGCAGCTATTTCATCTGGCTGTTGGCAAAACGCCGCCTGACCTGATTTTTTCGGAGACATATCTGCATGTTTAGTTTTTTCGAGCGGCTGACCCAGCCGCTGCCGGAACGTCCGGTGGAACAACCTCCCACGGGTGCGCTGGCGTTCTTCCGTTTTTATTGCCGGGGCTATGAGAAAGCACTGTTGATGCTGGGCGCGATGACGCTGGTGGTGGCGCTCATTGAGGTGGCAATGTTCGGCTTTTTGGGCAGCCTGGTGGACTGGTTGGGCAGTCAGCAGCCAGATACCCTGTTCGAGGACCAGGGGCTGAAGCTCTGGGGGATGACAATCCTGGTGCTGGTGGTGATGCCCATTGTCGTGGTGATGCACTCCATGCTGTTCCATCAGAGCCTGTTTATAAACATGACCTCGGCCATTCGCTGGCAAGCACATCGCTACCTGCTGGGGCAGAGTCACAACTTCTACCAGAACGAATTTGCCGGGCGTTTGGCAACCAAGCTGATGCAGACATCGGAGTCCCTGCGCGAAACCGTGATGAAACTGCTGGATGTGCTGCTGTATGTGCTGGTCTATCTGTCCGGTATGGCGGTCTTGATCATGTCGGCAGACTGGCGCCTGTCATTGCCACTGGTTGTATGGATTCTGTGCTACCTGTTTCTGCTCTGTGTACAGGTACCCAAGCTGAAACACCATGCTAGCCTGCAGGCGGATGCCCAGTCGGAAATGACGGGCCGCATTGTGGATAGTTACACCAATTTCCACACCCTCAAGCTGTTTGCCCATTCCGAGCGTGAGCATGAATATGCCCGCCGCAGCATGCAGGGCTTCCTTGATGCGGTTTATCCACTGATGCGTCGCATCACCGGCCTGAATATCACGCTGTGGATCTTGAATGCACTGCTGATTTTTTCCACAGCGGCGCTGTCGATTGTGCTCTGGCAGGATGGCAGTGTGACCGCCGGTGCAATTACCATTGCGGTATCACTGACCCTGCGCTTGAAAAGCCTGTCGCAGTTCATCATGTGGGAGATCGCCAACCTGTTCCGCAACATCGGTACGGTACAGGATGGGCAGGGCATGCTGGCGTTGCCTCAATCGCTGGTGGATAAGCCGGATGCACATGAGTTGAAAGTGGCACGGGGCGCCATCGACTTCAGCGCCGTGAACTTTGGCTACGATGCCGAACGTCCAGTGATCGAAGGTCTGTCACTACGGATCAAGGCCAGTGAAAAAGTGGGTGTTGTCGGCAGCTCCGGAGCCGGCAAATCCACCCTGATCAGTCTGCTGCTGCGACTCTATGATCTCGACAGGGGCGATATCCGCATCGATGATCAGTCGGTAACGGATGTTACCCAGGAGAGTCTTCGAGCGGCAGTCGGTGTGGTCAGTCAGGATACCTCCTTGCTGCACCGTTCGATTCGGGAAAACCTGCTCTACGGACGTCCCGATGCCAGTGATGAAGAGATGCGTGATGCCGCCCGTATGGCCCATGCCGATGAGTTTATTCCTCTGTTGCACGATGCGGCCGGTCGTCAGGGCTATGACGCCCATGTCGGAGAGCGGGGAGTGAAACTCTCCGGTGGCCAGCGTCAGCGTATCGCCATTGCGCGCGTACTGCTGAAGAACGCGCCAATTCTGGTGTTGGACGAGGCGACTTCGGCACTGGATTCGGAATCGGAACTGGCGATTCAGGAAAATCTGGCCGTGCTGATGGAGGGCAAGACGGTGATTGCCATTGCCCATCGCTTATCCACCATTGCGGCCATGGACCGTCTGATCGTGATGGATCAGGGGCGGATCGTCGAACAGGGCAGCCATCAGGAACTGCTGGAGCAGGGCGGTCGTTATGCACGTCTCTGGCAGCACCAGAGCGGAGGCTTCCTCGGAGATTAAAACCGAGGCAGCTCTCACGTCTGATAACCCGCTGTGCCAGCCTTAAATTCGGACTGGTACAGCAGGCTTCACAGGGTTTAAAGGACCTGCACTGTTTGCAAGTCGTCTAGATATGATGAATAATGCAAATCGTTATCATTTTGCTTAGTCTAACGGATCATTCATGGACCGGAATCCCTTCAAAGTGGCCAGCCTTGCTGTGCCCTTGCTCATACCTGTAACCGCATTTGCCAATACGCTGGAGCAAAATCAGCAGGCGCTGGAACAGGCGCACAAACAGGGTGCGCAGGTACAGCGCAATATCGACCAGCTGGACCAGCAAACCCGCGAAAATTATGACGTGTATACCGCAGCCCTGCGTCAGGCCGAGCTGATGGAAGCATATAACCGCCAGCTGGCGCGCATGATCGAAGACCAGACCCACGAGCTGGACGATATCGAGGCGCAGCTGGTATCCCTCACCGAAACTGAACAGGCAACCCTGCCGCTGCTGGTCCGTATGCAGCAGATGCTGGGTGAGTTTGTCAGCCGAGATCTGCCGTTTCTGCTGGAAGAGCGCGAGCAGCGTGTTGCGCGTCTGGCTCGTTTGATGGATCGCGCCGACGTGAGTCTGGCAGAGAAGTACCGCCAGATTCTGGAGGCCTACCAGATCGAGGCCGAGTATGGCCGCACGCTGGAAGCCTGGAGCGGTGCCTTGCAACAGGGTGGTGCCAGTCGTGAAGTGACTTTCCTGCGCCTTGGACGTGTGGGTCTGTATTACCAAAGCCTGAATGGCGAAGAGAGCGGTCGCTGGAATGCTGAAGCCGGTCGCTGGGACCTGCTGTCGGATGACTATGACTGGCCGGTGCGTAAAGGCATCAACATGGCGCGTCATCAATCGGTGCCGGAATTGCTTGAGTTGCCGGTTCAGCTGACAGGAGCTTCATCATGAAAAACGTCATGAAAAGCCGCATGAAAACATGGATCCACTCCTTGGCCTTGATGCTGACGGTGACGGCTCTGCCGGTGCAGGCCAATGAACTCCGGCAGCTGTTGCAGCAGGTTCGCACTCAGGTGGCCAGTGACCAGCAGACAGATGCGGCGCGTCTGGCGGAATTCCGTTCCGATCATGCGCGTCAGGAGGCGCTGTTGGCCGAAGCTCAGGCCCGTCTGGCCGCAGCGGAAGCGCGTCAGGAAGAACTCAAGGCACAGTTCCAGAGCAATGAAGATGCGCTGACCGAACAGGGTGATGCCCTGCGGGTGCGCAGTGGCCAGCTGGGTGAAGTGTTCGGCGTGGTGAAACAGCAGGCGCAGGAGTTGCGCGGTCTGGTGGATGACTCGCTGATCTCGGCGCAGCATGCTGAACGTGGTGAGCTGTTGGCGTTTGCTGAACGCAAGCGTATTCCGACCCTGGCCGAGCTGGAAGGGCTTTGGTTCCTGCTGCAGCAGGAGATGACGGCGACTGGCGAGGTGGTGCGTTTCACCGCCCCGGTTGTTCAGGCTGAAGGTACCCGCGTGGATGCCGAGGTGGTGCGTGTCGGTCCCTTTACCGCGCTGACCACTGAAGGTCAGTACCTGAATTACGTGAATGGTAGTTTGCAGGTGTTGCCGGTGCAGCCGTCTTCGGGTGTACAGGCACAGGCGAAAGCCTTTGCTGCCGGCGAGAGCGAGAGTCTGGTGGTTGACCCCAGTCGTGGCAATCTGCTGGCGCTGTTGGCACAAACCCCGAATCTGAAAGAGCGCATCGCCCAGGGCGGTTTGGTGGGCTACATCATCCTGAGCCTGGGTGGCATCGGTCTGCTGGTAGCCCTGTGGAAGTTGCTGACCACCTTGAAGATGGAGTTCAGCATCCGTGCTCAGTTGCGCAATGCGGATCAGGCCAGTGACAACAACCCTCTGGGACGTGTGATGGCGGCGGGCCGTGCCGGTCGCACCACCGATGAGACCGAACTGCGGGTGGATGAAGCCCTGTTGAAGGAAGCACCACTGCTGGAACGCGGTCTCACATTGCTGAAACTGGTGGCGGCGGTGGCACCTCTGCTGGGCCTGCTGGGCACGGTAACCGGCATGATCGGTACCTTCCAGAGCATTACGCTGTTCGGTACCGGTGATCCCAAACTGATGGCGGGCGGTATCTCTCAGGCACTGATGACGACCGTATTGGGTCTGTGTGTCGCCATTCCTCTGTTGTTCTGCCACAGCCTGTTGGCTGCGCGCACCCGTCGTCTGCTGCAGTTGCTGCAACAGAAAGGCCTGGCGCTGCTGGCTGTGCAGCGTGAACAGCTCAGTGATGCGGAAGAGGCGCGCCATGCTGCCTGATCTGGCTCAGTTTGAAGCAGCCCTGACGGGCTTCTTCAATGCCGGTGGCCCGGTGCTTTGGGCGCTGTTGCTGGTGAGTCTGGTGCTGTGGATGCTGCTGCTGGAGCGACTCTGGTTTCGCTGGATCGACTTTCCACGCCGCATCCGCCAGTACCGTGACCTGCCCACGGGTGGTCAGCGTCGCCTGAACCGTGCGGACCTGCTGCTGGACCTGCAGGCCGCACTGCCACTGATCCGTACCCTGATCGCCCTCTGTCCGCTGATCGGACTGCTGGGCACTGTTACCGGCATGATTCACCTGTTCGACACGCTCGCCCTGAACGGCACCGGTAACCCACGCCTGATGGCGGCGGGTGTCGCGCGTGCCACCTTGCCCACGTTGGCCGGGATGGTGATGGCGGTCAGTGGACTGTTGATCTGGAATCGCCTGGCTCGCTGGAGCCAGCTGCAACGAACTCGATTGGATATCACGGGAGCCAGAGGATGAGGCAAAGACTCAATCTGGACACTTTGGAAAATGATGCCGAGATCGACATGACCCCGATGCTCGACATCGTGTTCATCATGCTGATCTTCTTTATTGTCTCCACCAGCTTTGTGCGCGAAGCCGGTGTCGAGATTGAACGTCCCGTTTCCTCTACCGCCGAGGTGAAGGAAAACCAGGGTGTGATGCTGGCAATTACCGCCAATGATGAAGTCTGGCTGGACCGTCAGCCGGTAGACGTACGCATGATCCGGCCAACGCTGGAGCGCCTGAAAGTCGAACAGCCGGATCTGGGGGTGATGATTCAGGCGGACAAGGATGCCAAGACCGGCCTGCTGGTTGAAGTGATGGACCAGGTGAAAATGTCCGGTGTAGAGCAGGTAGCTGTAGCGACACGGGAAGGAGCTGGCTGATGCGAGCGCTGATCTTCCTGCCGGGCTCCCTGCTGGTCAGTTTGCTGCTGTTTCTGTTGATGGCGCACCTGGCCGGGGTGGGGCGTTCTGAGCCGCCGGTGACCCAGGACTACGCCTCGGTTAACCTGCACCGCCTCAAGCTGGATTCGGACATTCAGGTGCGTGAGCGTGAGATATTGCCGCCACCTGAACTCCAGCCCGAGCAGCCACCGGCACCTACGCCACCGGACATGTCCCAGCCGGTGAATGTGAATACCCAGTCGGTGCCACTGAATATGCCCACGCCAGCATTGGAAATCGGCATGCAGATTAATGCTGCGGTGGACCTGTCCGCGGTGTCTGCCACGGCACCAGCACCGGCACCCGCGCCCGTAGCGGCACCGGGTATCGCCATGAATGTGAACGCGACCCCGGTATCGCGGATGAATCCCCAGTACCCGCGCCGTGCACTGACACGACGGATTCAGGGCTTTGTGGTGGCCGAGTTTACCGTGGATACCCAGGGTCGAGTGGTGCCTGACTCATTCAAGATCGTTGAAGCCGATCCACCGGGCATGTTCGACAAAGCGGTTGAACGTGCACTGATGCGCTGGCGTTTCAATCCGTTGACCGAGAATGGCGCCGCAGAGCCATTCAGGACCCGTCAGCGACTGGAATTCAAACTGGAGTGATGACAATGAAGTCGATCATGCGAGGGTTGGCCTTCTGGCTGGTGTTCAGTACGGCCGCACATGCGGAAACACTGAGTTTGCCGCCCGCCGTGTTGTTGCAGCTGAATGCCGCACAACAGGCGATGGCCGAGGAGAACTATTCACAGGCCGAGCAGGTACTCCAGGCCTTGATGAAGGAAGACCTGGGCAAGCCTGCCAAGGCCTATGTGCTGCAGTTTCGCGGCAACCTCTCGCTGGTGCGCCAGCAACATTCCAGTGCATTGAAATACTTTGCACAGGCGTATGAGCTTGAGGCACTCCCGGCCGCTGACCAGCGCCGTCTGCTGCATACACTGGCGCAGCTCCACCTGAATGAGGAGCAATGGCAAAAAGGCGTGAATGCCATGACGCGCTGGATGGAGCAGGTCAGAGCCAAGGGCACGGATACCGAAAAAGTACGTGCCGAAGATTACCTGATGCTGGCGCAGGGCTATTCGCAGCTCGACAAGTGGTCACAGGTGGTCAAGCCGGTGCAAACCGCAATCCGTATGAAGGGGCGTGCTCCCGAGGACTGGTATCGGCTGCAGCTGGCCGCGCATTTCCAGCTGAAGCAGTGGAAGAGCGCGACCTCCGTATTGGAGCTGTTGGTCAACCGTTATCCCCAGCGAGAAAACTACTGGGAGCAGCTGGCCAGCGTTTACCAAATCCGCGACCGTCATCAGGATGCCCTGGCAACCTTGAGGGCTGCCTGGATGGGCGGCAAGTTCACCAAGGAAAGCCAGTATGTCTGGCTGGCACAGATGCTGCTGCAGCAAGGATTGCCGCAACGGGCCGCCGAGCTGCTGGATGAAGCCATGGACAAGCAGCAGATCAAGCGGACATTGAAACATGAACGCCTGCTGGCACAGACCCAGCTGCATGCCAAACTCTATACAGATGGCCGTGCCACCCTTGAGCGCATTGCCCAGCGCAAACCGGAGTACAAAACCTGGCGTCAGCTGGCCTATCTGGATATGCAGCTGCAGCACTGGGACGAGATGAAGCGCAGTATCAACCAGGCGGTGTTGCTCAAGCCGGATGCGGCGGATCTGTATCTGCTCAGCGGCATTGCCGACCTGAACCGTGCCCACTTCGACCAGGCCCGCTCCAGCTTTGTTAAGGCCAGCGAGCACGAGTCGACCCGTGCCCAGGCCGAGAACTGGCTCAACTATCTGGATCAGCTGAAAGGACGCAGCTAGGAAGACGCGCTGAAAAGCAGAAAAATCAGCACGGTTATGGCAGGATAGGCGCCTGTTCAACCAGGTGTACATCATGAGTCAAACAGCTAATGCTTCGACCGAGCGCGCGCCCGCGCAACAGTGGTCGACCCGCATCTCATTTGTCCTGGCGGCTGCCGGTGCAGCCGTTGGCCTGGGCAACATTTGGAAGTTTCCCTATGTCGCGGGGGAAAACGGAGGCGGAGCCTTCGTCCTCGTGTATCTGTTCTGTATCGCCCTGCTGGGTGTTCCCATGCTGATGGCCGAAGTGCTTATCGGTCGACGTGGGCAGCAGAACCCCGTCAACTCCATGGCGAGTCTGGCCCGTGAAGCCGGCGCCAAACCGGCGTGGAAAAACGTGGGTCGCCTCGGCGTGGTCACCGGCTTTTTGCTACTGAGCTTCTATGTGGTGGTGGCTGGCTGGGCGCTGGCCTACATCCCGATTACCGCCTCAGGCACCTTTGTTGGTCTGGAACCGCAGCAGATTGGCGAGATGTTCGGTGGTCACCTGCAACAGCCCTTTTCGCTGATCGGCTGGAGCACGCTGGTACTCCTGCTGACGCTGGGCATTGTAGGGCGTGGTGTACGCAAAGGGCTGGAAAAGGCCGCGAATCTGTTGATGCCGATGCTGTTTCTGTTCCTGCTGATTCTGGTGGGTTATGCCAGTACCACGGGGCACTTCGGTGAAGCGGTCGAGTTCATGTTCAAACCTGAGTTCGACAAGCTGACCGCTTCCGGTGTGCTGATCGCATTGGGACATGCCTTCTTTACCCTGAGTATCGGTGGTGGTGCCATGATGATCTATGGCTCCTATCTGTCACCGGATGTTTCCATTGCGCGTACCTCGATTCTGGTAGCCGTGCTGGATACGGCGGCAGCGCTGCTGGCCGGACTGGCTATTTTCCCGCTGGTATTTGCCTATGGGCTTGAGCCCGGCGGCGGTCCCGGTTTGATCTTTGTGACTCTGCCGATCGCCTTTGGCCAGATGCCGATGGGCACCCTGTTTGGCACCCTGTTCTTCCTGATGCTGTCCGTCGCGGCGCTGACCTCTGCGTTTTCCCTGATCGAGCCGGCCATTGCCTGGCTGACGGAAAAACGCTTGATGTCACGTTTCAAGGCCAGTGTGCTGGCCGGTAGCGGTATCTGGCTGTTGAGTCTGGGTACGGTGTTCTCCTTCAATATCGGCGCCGAATGGAAGCTGTTCGACAAGACCTTCTTCGAGACTTTGGATTACCTGATTTCGGGCTGGATGTTGCCCTTGGGCGGCCTGTTGATGGCACTGTTCACGGCCTGGGTGATGAAACCTGAAGCAACCGCCCAGGAACTGGGTGGTGATTCAGCGGCTTATCGCCTCTGGCTGGTGCTGATCCGCTTCCTGGTGCCGGTGGTAATCATGGTGATCTTCCTGCAGGCGATTGGAGTGATCACACTGTGACGGTGGCGGGTTGCGCTATCCGTCTGGCACGGCCGGAGGATCTGCCGGCGATTGTGGATATCTACAACGCCTCGATCCCCGGTCGTCTGGCCACGGCGGATACCGAGCCGGTCAGTGTGGAACAGCGCCGTGAATGGTTTGATCGTCATACATTGTCACGCCCCATCTGGGTGGCTGTGAATGAACAGCCGGGGGAAGATGAGCAGGTTCTGGGCTGGGTCAGTCTGGAGCCGTTCTACGGTCGACCGGCCTATGCGCAGACGGTTGAAGTCAGCCTGTATCTGCATCCTGATGCACAGGGGCGCGGCCTGGGGCGTACTCTGCTCGAATTTGTGCTGAGTCAGGCCAGGTCACTGGATATCACCCATCTGGTGGCCTATATCTTTTCGCACAATGCGCCCAGTCTGGGACTGTTCCGCAAGGCCGGATTTGAGTCCTGGGGGCAGTTGCCGGGTATCGCCAAGATGGATGGTCAGCGCTATGGCCTGACGATTTTGGGGCGGGTGCTGTCTGAGGAATAGTTGCCTTTAGCAGCAGTGTTGAGGCACAAAAAAAAGGAAGCCCAAACAGGCTTCCGTTTTTTATTACCCGCTGTCAGCAGGATGTACTTTATGACTGAGCGTCTGACAGACGCTGGTTATTACGCTCGCCAAATACTTTGGTCAGAACGAAATACACCACTGCCGCGAAGATGAAGGTCAGCGCTGTAGAGCCGATTTCCAGCGGGCTGATGTAGGTAAAGTAAACCGCAAAGATGATGCCAGCAGCAATTCCTGCAGCAGGGTACCCAGAATGATCAGCACGCCCCAGGACAATACCGCCACCGAGAATCGCAGCTTGGGCAGTACCGACATGCTGCTCATGGAAACGCTGTAGAGCACCATGATATTGGTGGTCAGAACCGACAGGAACATGACCAGTGAGCCCAGTGCGATGTACTCTGGCCAGAGTGCATTCCCATGTGTGATTCCAACGTATCTAAGTTGTTGTTGCGCAGCATTCGGGCCTGTTGTTTTTTGTGTTCGCCAGTGGCGAATCAGGCCTCGTTATTCATCTCTGGTGTTGATCCAGGATGTTTGGATTGTGGCGCTTCGACCCAGGTGGGAGGGGGCAGGTCGAAGAGCCGGGTTTTTCTGTGGAGCCTGTTAACCCAGAGGGCGTGTGATGTGCTTCACCTCCAGGTAGGCGCTCAGTCCCCAGGGGCCAAGCTCTCGGCCGATGCCACTGCGTTTGAAGCCGCCCCAGGAGGTCTGAGGGAAGATCATCTGCAGGCTGTTGAGCCAAATATGGCCTGCCTGCAGCTGCTCGGCGACCCGCTGGGCACGTTCGTTATCCGCGCTGATGATGCTTGCCGCCAGACCAAAATCGCTGTCATTGGCCCTGAGGATCGCTTCCTCTTCGGTGCTGAATGTCTGCACACAGAGCACTGGGCCGAAAATCTCTTCACGCCACAGCGGATGATCGGAGGGAACATCGGTAAAGATGGTGGGCTGAATGAAGAAGCCCTTGTCGAAGCCTTCCGCGCGGCCGCCACCGGTCAACAGGCTGAGACCGCTGCTTTTACCCTGCTCAATGTAGTCCAGCACACGTTCGTATTGTGCCTTGTTGGTCAGCGGGCCCATTTGGGTCTCAGGATCAAAGGCGTTGCCAACCTTGATCGCTTCGCTGGCCTGTTTCAGCTTCTGCAGCAGCTCAGGCGCGATCGCTTCATGTACCAACAGGCGTGAAGTGGCAGAGCAGATCTGACCGGCGTTGAAGAAGATGCCGCCCATAATCCACTCGATTGAGGCGTCGATATCGGCATCCTCAAACACCAGCATGGGGGACTTGCCGCCCAGTTCCAGGCTGACACTTTTCATCTGGGTCGCGGCGCTCTGCATCACGCGCTCGCCCACTGCATTGCTGCCGGTGAAGGAAATCTTGTCCACACCCGGGTGGTTGGTCAGCGGTGCGCCGACTTCGGGGCCGGTGCCGCAAACAATATTCAGCACGCCATCCGGCAGGCCGACCTGTTGGGCAATGACACCCAGCTCCAGCTCGATCAGCGGCGTCACCTCGGAGGGCTTCAGCACCACAGTGCAACCCGCCGCCAGTGCCGGAGCGACTTTCCAGGCGGTGGTCACAAAGGGGAAATTCCAGGGCACGATCAAGGCCGCAACACCGGCGGGCTCCAGTCGGGTGCGTGACTCGAAACCCGCGTCAGGCAGCTCGACCGGCTGGTTCTGGCGCTGGTCCAGTTGTTCGGCCAGATCCGCGTAGTAATCCCAGCAGGCGATCACATCGGCAAGGTCGATTTCGGCTTCGACCATAGGTTTGCCGTTGTTCAGGCTGGACAGGGCTGCCAGCTCTTCGCTGCGGGCTTCGATCTGGCGTGCAATGGCGCGCAGAAAACGGGCACGCTGGGTCCCTGTGCAACGGCTCCAGGCCGGAAACGCCGTGCGGGCGGCACGTACCGCACGATCAACATCGGTGGGGCCTCCTGCCGCTACCTGAGTGATGACCTGCTCATCGGCCGGGTTGATCACCTCCAAACGCGCCGGGGTGGCCGGTGCACACCAGTGGCCATCGATAAACAGTTGCTGGGTCGCTGGAATGTCAGTCATATCAATCTCTAATCAAACGGAGGCAGAAGTGGGGCTGAGAAAGGGCGCGTCTTCACGCACTTCAATCACCGTGGGGCGCTTGCTGTTGGCAGCGTCTTTGAGCAATTGCTCCAGCTGCGCGAAGCTCTCGGCTTGAACCGCGTTGCAGCCGAATCCACGGGCGATGGTCAGGAAGTCCGGGGTATAGATATCCACACCGATGGTGGGAATATCGCGGCGTTCCATGTAGTGCTTGATCTCGCCATAGCCGGAGTTGTTCCACAGCAGCACGATGATCGGTGCACCGGCTTCCACCGCTGAGGCCAGTTCCGGCAGGGTGAACTGAATGCCACCATCACCGATCAGGGCAACGACCGGGCTTTCGGGTGCGGCCAGCTTGGCACCGATGGCGGCGGGCAGGCCATAACCCAGAGTGCCGTAACCGGTGGAGGAGTTGAACCAGCGGCGCGGCGCTTCAGCCGAGTACAGGTGGTTGCCCGAATACACCGGCTGGGTCGAATCACCGGCGATGATGACGCCGGGCAGGGTGTTCTGAATCGTTTCCAGTACCTTGCGCTGCGGCTGCCAGTTTTCCGGCCACTGCTGGTCCAGTTGCTGCTGAACAGCGGCAACACGCTCAGACCCAGCCTGCTGGTGGGAAAAGCTGCTCTGCTCAAGTGCCTGTACCAGTGCCGACATGGCTTCACCGGCATCACTCAGAATGGCCAGGTCGGATGGGAAGTTGCGGTTGAGCTGTTCGGGATCCAGGTCGATGCGAATCAGGGTGCCGCTGATGGCGAAACCCCCGTCGAACACCACGTCATAGTCGGTTTCGCCCAGCTCGGTACCAATGGCCAGCACCAGGTCGGCCTGATTGACCATCTCACGCACCGGTACCAGCGACTGGTTGGAACCCAGTGACAGCGGGTGCTCAGGCGGCAATACGCCCTTGGCGTTGATGGTCAGCAACGTCGGCGCATCCAGTTTTTCCACCAGTGCCTGGGCCGATTCGGCCGCATCGGCACAACCGCCACCCAGCAACACGACCGAGCTACGTGCCTGCTCCAGCAAGGTTTTTGCCTGTTCGATGGAGGCGGCAGTGGGAGCCGGTTTACCGGGCAGGGCTGCCGGCTTGCGGCTCAGGTGATCGGCCGGGGCCGTAATCACATCAATCGGGATCTCGATATGTACCGGACGGGGGCGGGCGCTGTTGAAAATGGCGAAGGCGCGTGCCAGTACGCCGGGCAGTTCATCCGGGCGCATCAGGGTATGACTGAAGGCGGAAACGCCGGCGATCATCTGGCTCTGGCCGGGCAGTTCGTGCAGGCGGCCTTCACCCAGACCCAGCTCAGCGCGTTTGTTCACGCTGGAGATCACCAGCATGGGAATAGAGTCGGCGTAGGCCTGTCCCATAGCGGTGGCAATATTGGTCATGCCGGGACCAGTGATAATGAAGCAGACACCGGGCTTGCCGGTGACGCGGGCATAGCCATCGGCCATAAACCCGGCTCCCTGCTCGTGACGCGGAGTCAGGTGACGGATGGAGGTGGCCGGAAGGCCTCGGTACAGCTCAACTGTGTGTACGCCGGGGATACCGAAAACGGTATCGATGCCATAGGCCTCCAGCAGTTCTACCAAAACCTCTCCACAAGTGCTCATGCAGCTCTCCTGAAAAATCAGATCAGGTTGGGAATGCCGGCCCCTCGGGGCCGGCGATCACAGGGTTTATTCGATCATGTCCTGTTAGAACACCAGCGTGTGTGCAATCAGTGCGATGATCGGCAGGGTGATCAAGGTGCGAATGATGAAGATCGCAAACAGCTCCAGCAGGTTAAGCGGGATTTTCGACTTCAGCAGCAGCACCCCGACTTCCGACATGTAGATCAACTGGGTCAGGGAGACACAGGCTACAACGAAGCGGGTAATTTCACTCTCGATGCCCTTGCCCAGTACTGCCGGCAGGAACATATCGGCAAAGCCTACCAGCATGGCCGGTGCAGCCGCGGCGGCTTCCGGCAGTCGCAGCAGCTCAAGCAGCGGGATGAACGGGTAGGACAGCCAGGTGAAGATCGGCGTGTATTCCGCCAGTGCCAGAGACACGGTACCGATGGCGATGACCAACGGCAGCAGGCCGAACAGGATGTCAGTAACATTCATCAGGCAGCTGCGACCCAAAGCGGCTGCACTGGGTGCATTGGCTGCACGACGCAGTGCCTGCTCCAGTCCCCAGGAGAACAGGGAATGGCCGTTGGGAACGGTTTCCTTGATCTGTTTACCCGACTCGCTGTATTCGTCCTTCTTCCAGCTCAGCGGCGGCAGGCGCGGGGTTATAACGGCGGCTACCAGACCGGCGACAACGACGGTCAGATAGAAGGGCACGAACAGGTGGTCCAGTCCCATGAAACTGCTGATTAGCAGGCTGAAGGCGATAGAGGCGATAGAGAAGTTAGTGGCGATAACCGAGGCTTCACGCTGGGAGTAAAAGCCCTGTTCATACTGGTGTGTGGTGATCAGTACGCCGACGGTGCCGGAACCGAGCCAGGAGGCCACGGCATCAATGGAAGAACGGCCCGGCAGGCGGAACACCTTCTGAAAGATGTTACGCACCAGGGTGCCGATGAACTCCATAAAGCCGAAGTCCACCAGGAACGGCAGCAAAATCGCGGCGAAGAAGAAGAAGGTAATCAGTACCGGGGCCAGATCCATCAACATGACGCCACCGGTATTGCGGTTCCAGACCCACTCAGGTCCTACTTCCATCAGCGTCATGGCGGCAAAGCTGGCGCCGACGACACGCAGTGCCAGCCAGATGCCCTTGGGGGTGAAGACTTCAACCAGAGTGCTGTCCTTGCTGGCCCAGCGAGGTTTAACCACGGCGGCAAAGAGCGCAACAAGCGCTGACAACACCAGAATCGAGGTGGCGAAGGTGGGCAGGTAGTCTTTCGTCAGTGTGTTCAGCTTGTCTGCCAGAACGCCCATGCCGATGGTGACTTTGTCATCCACCACTATAGGGGTCAAAAAGAATAGAAAGCCGATCAGCGAGGGGATGATGAATTTCAGGTAGGTCGAGAGGCTGTGCTTGGTATGCGCGTCATCCTGATCGGTGAGGAGGACGCTATCGGCTTCTGTTTGATCGAGGTGTTGATTCATGGTTAGACCTGTATTTCTAGTTATTGTGGTAGAGCAAGTCCCTGTCGGCCAGCGAGCACCGACAGGGAAAAACCGTGGCGCCTGATCAGCGCTGGTAGTTCACGCCCGGCAATACGCAGAGCATTTCATACAGCAGGTTGGCGCCCAGCAGTGAGGTATTGCCGGTGGTGTCGTAGGGTGGAGAAACCTCAACCAGATCGCCGCCAACAATATCCAGGCCGCGACAGCCACGGATAATTTCAATCGCCTGTGGAGTGGTCAAACCACCGACTTCAGCAGTGCCGGTGCCGGGTGCGTAGGCCGGGTCCAGACCGTCGATGTCGAAACTGATGTGTACAGGGCCGCCGCCGACCTTTTCGCGCACTTCCGCCATCAGCGGCTCCAGCGATTTGTGCCAGCACTCTTCAGCAGTAACGACACGGAAACCCTGATCGCGAGACCAGTCGTACTCGTCGATGGAGTACCCGGTGCCACGCAGGCCGATCTGAACAACGCGGTCGCAATCCAGCAGGCCTTCTTCTACCGCACGACGGAAGGGTGTGCCATGGGCGATTTTTTCACCGAACATGTGATCATTGATGTCGGCATGGGCGTCCACGTGGATCAGGCCTACAGGGCCGTGTTTCTTCTTCAGCGCTCGCAGGATCGGCAGTGCGATGGTGTGGTCACCGCCCAGCGTCAGAGGCGTGATGTTGTGTTCCATCACCTTGTCATAGAACTCTTCAATGATGCGGATGCTGTCCAGCAGGTTGAAGGTATTGATCGGCACATCACCGATATCGGCGATCTGGAGGCTGTTGAACGGATCAGCTCCGGTGGAAACGTTAAACGGACGCAGCATGCGAGATTCGTCACGGATCTGGCGCGGTGCCAGGCGGGCGCCGGGACGGTTGGAGGTCCCGATATCAAAAGGCACACCAATGAAGGCCGCATCCAGGTCCGAATTGATTTCTTTGGCCGGCAGGCGCATGAAGGTAGCCGGTCCACCGAACCTTGGCATTTCGTTCCCGCTCATGGGCTGGTTAAAGCGACGATCTGACATCTGGGTATCCTTATTCAATCTCTTCTTTTCGTCAGATGTATTAGCCAGAATCGTGCCAGTTTTATTTTTTATTTGTTTTCAATGGGTTGTAATATTCAAATTCATATTTGAATTGATTTGGTCTGTGTTTTGATTCAAAAGTGACTTATGATTCATTTTTGATAGTTAAACCCCCTGAATGGGTCCGGAGGTATGCATGCGCGATGTGATGAGTGAGCAGGAACTCCAGCTGGTGCTGGAAAAGTCCCGTGACAACATCATGATTGTGGATGGCGAGGGCGTGATTCTGAAGGCTGGCAGCAAGTGTGCCCAGATCTACGGCCGTTCACTGGAGCAGATGCTGGGTGCCTCCATTTATGATCTGGAACAGGAGCAGGTGTTCAAGCCCTCGGTAACTGCACGGGTGCTGGAGCAACGCAGTCCGGTGCAGATTATGCAGACCACCGTCACCGGGCGAACCGTAATGGCGGAAGGTTTTCCCCTCTATGATGATCAGGGCTCACTGGTCCGTGTGGTGAGCTTTTCTCAGGATCTGACCGATCTGCAGTTGCTGCAGCAGGAATATGAGCTGCTGCAGCAGAAGTTTGCCCGCCGCAGTGCTCAGGTCAGTGGTGAAGCGGTCCAGGTGGATGAGCTATGTTTTAAAAGTCAGGCGCTGAAAGACATCTATGAGCTGCTGCAGCGTGTTGCGCCCACTGATGCCAATCTGTTGTTGCTGGGGGAGTCCGGTGTTGGCAAAACGGCAATCGCCCAGCTTTGTCATCGCATCAGCCCGCGTCGTGAAGCCCCCTTTATTGAAGTGAACTGCAGTGCCATTCCGGAAAATCTGTTTGAGTCGGAGATGTTCGGTTATGCGCCGGGCTCCTTTACCGGCGCTTCGCGTCAGGGCAAGCCGGGTTTGATCGAGCAGGCGCAGGGCGGAACCCTGTTTCTGGATGAAGTAGGCGAGCTGCCCCTGGCGATGCAGGCAAAATTGCTCAAGGTGTTGCAGGATGGGCGGGTGACTCGCATCGGCAGTACCACGGCACAGGCGATCGATTTTCGCTTGATCAGCGCCACGAATCAGAACCTGCATGATCAGGTGACGTCGGGGCAGTTTCGTCTGGATCTGTATTACCGCCTCAATGTGATGCCGGTGATGATTCCCGCCCTGCGTGAGCGACCTGAAGACATCCCCGTGTTACTGGACCATATACTGGCCCGTCTGAATCACCGCTATCAGCAGGCCAAGGTACTGGATGCCAGTGCACGTCAGCAGCTTCAGCATTACTCCTGGCAGGGGAATGTGCGGGAGCTTGAAAACCTGCTTGAGCGCTTTTATGTCGCCAGTCCCTGCACGGTGATCCAGTGTGATCTGGCTTCGGCGGATCAGCCCTTGCAGCCGCAGCCGGCGACAAGCCCGGATGGTCTTGCTGTTGAGTCAATGCCGGTGGCGGGTGTGGCTCAGGCTCCGGGCCTTGCCGGTCGTAGCCTGACACAAGCGCTGGATGCCTATGAGAAGCAGTTGCTCGAAGAAGCGCTGGCACATTGTGAAAGCACCTATCAGCTGGCTGACTATTTGGGCTTAAGCCAGCCGACCGTGTTCAGGCGCCTGCGCAAGCATGGGTTGAAAGCGACTAAAAGCTGAGTTGTGAGGATGCCTGAACGACAAAAAGCGCCCGGATGGGCGCTTTTTAATGAGGCAACAATCAGAAGCTGTAAGTCGCTGACAACCAGTAGTTACGCGACTTGGATTTGACGTTGTAGTCGTCGATGTAGTTCGGATCCCAGCTGGCGCCACCATCTTCAGTGGTGAACACTGTCTTGTAGCTGGTGAAGTCTTCGTCCAGCAGGTTATTGATACGCGCATTCAGCACGAAGTTGGGCGTGACTTCATAGCTGGCACCCAGATGGTAGACGGTGTAGTCCTTGTAATACTCAGGATACTTTACATCAGAGTTCCAGCCGCGCGGGCTGCTGGTGAAGCGCTTGGAGCGCATTTCTGCCGTCAGGAAAGTGTTGAACTTCGAAGTTGCCTGCCAGCTCAGCGTGGCGTTAGCCATATGTTTGGCTGTGCCGCTAAGCGGTTCACCCTTGTTAGCACCGCTGGTGATGCGGGCATCGGTGTATGTGTAGTTGGCACGCAGGTTCAGGGTCGGCGTCAGCTGCAGCTTGCCGGCCAGTTCCAGACCGTCGATCTGGGCGCTGTCGATATTGATCAGCTGACTGAACTGGTATCCGTCACCCAGAATTTCGTTCCACTCGGACGCCAGGTTGGCACAGTTGCCAGCATTGGCCGCCGGATCATCACAGTGGTAGATACCCACACCGCTTTCGATCTTGTCCTTGAACTTGTTGGAGAACAGGGTGGCGTTGAAGTTGTGGCCTTCCGGGTGGCTGTAGTACACCGCCAGTTCGCTGTTCACACTGGTTTCCGGTTCCAGGTCCGGTGTGCCATGGAAAGGACGGGTGCCCTGGCCACCAAAGCCGGTAATACCGTCATACAGGTCGCTGGCCTGAGGCGCCTTGTAGCCGGTGCTGACGCCACCTTTCAGTGTCCACTCCGGTGAAACGGCCCAGTTGGCATAAACGCGGGGGCTGACATGACCACCGAAAATGTTGTGATCGTCATAGCGCAGACCGCCGGTCAGGGTCAGGCTGTTGGTCAATGACCAGTTGTCTTCGGCGAACAGGGACCACTGTTTGTGCTCCTGTACGCTGCCGGACGCAAAGCCGCTGCCGTTCATGCCGAAGGTACCATCTTCCATTTCGGCATCGACATACTGACCACCGTACACCAGCCAGTGATCACCCACCTGGCTGTCGAGTTTTACATCCAGTGTGGTTTGGCGAGTTTCCAGCACACGCTTCTGGCGTGGCAGGAAGGTGGCTTCAATTTCTGCATCGGTGGCACCGTTGGCGACCATCTCTGCGTACAAAAGACGTTCGGTCGCGGTCAGCGGCAGGGTACGGCCATCGTTGCTGGTTTCAATGTGATGCAGGCTGATGGTGCTGTGGCCAAAGCCCCAGGTGCCTTCATGGGTCAGGGACATCTGGTCGCGATTAAACTCCTGCTCCAGCGCGTAGCCGGCACGGGGCAGGCGGTTGACGCTGTCAGTGGTGCCCAGCGGGTTGGAGCCGTCTACCGGGACATTGTCGTATTCCTGTTGCGAGGTTTCGATATCGAACATCAGCAGCTGGTTATCGGTCGGCTTGAAGTCCAGACGCATGCCCAGGTTACGGTTTTCGTTGTCGACGGTCTTGCCACCCGAACCGTAGCCCAGTGAACGGGGAACCAGATCGCCGTTCGGATCGGTGATGTCATCAAAGTTAGGGGTGGAAGCATCGCGCTCATACAGGCTGCCGCGCAGATTCAAGCCCAGCTTGCCTTCGATCATAGGGCCGCTGATGGCAAAGTCGGTGGTCTGGTCGTTACCGAAATCATCATTGGATTCGATGGTACGGCTATGGGATACGGAACCGTGCCACTCGCTGCCGACTTTTTTGGTGATGATGTTGATGACGCCGCCGAGTGCGTCGGCACCATAGAGGGTCGACGCCGGACCACGGATAATCTCGATACGCTCGATCATCTCCTTGGGCGGGATATGGTTGAACTGGTTGCCACCGAAGTTGTTCGGGTAGATGTCACCGATGTTGTTCTGACGCTTGCCGTCGATCAGGATTAGCGTGTAGTCGGCACCCATGCCACGGATACTGATGCCACCCTGGCCTGTTTTATCGGTGGTTTCACCCACATCCACACCCTCTACTTCACGCACGGCGTCCAGCAGAGTGAGATAAGGCTTCTTCTTGAGTTCTTCCTGGCTGATCACGGTGATAGAAGCAGGCGCATCGATCAGTTTCTGTTCGATACCGGCTGCGCTGATAACCAGAGTGTCCTGATCAACAGTGTTCCCGGGTTCTGCTTGAGAGGCCTGTGCATAGGTGGCCGCAATGGCACTGGTCAGTGCAAACGCCGTGACGCGTTGGGGAGAAATCCTCACGATTCAGTTCCTTATCCTTGTGGTTATAGCTTTGTAATGGTTGTTCGCTAGTAACAGCAGTGAGTTGAAATCGCGGTGAAGAGTAAAGACTTGTTAAGATCAAAGCAATACTAATAATTATTATCATTTGTATTATGATAACTTTACCGCTCGCCAATCAGGGCGTCGTTGATAGCAGAGCGTTGTGGATGGCAAAGCGATGTAGTCTTTACATAAGTTATCATTACGAATCATTATCATTCGTTGTTTATTGTTGAGAATTGTTCTAGTCTTTGCGCTTTTGAAGCGGCGGGATCAGGCGCGAAATGAAGGACAGTCAACAACTTGGGGCACAGGTTGAGCTAAACGAAGAGTCCGTATCTAACGAGCAAAGCAAGGGGCAGAGTCGTGCCGTGTGGATGCGCCGCCTTATGACCTGGCACTGGATCAGCTCTGCATTTGCCCTCTTCGGGATGCTGCTGTTCGCCGTGACGGGCTTCACCCTGAACCATGCTGGGCAGATTCCGGCTTCCAGAGACGTTGTAACCCTTGAGGAAACGCTGCCTGAACACCTGCTTGAACCACTGCGTCAGGCACAGGTCGAGCAGGCAGGACTGCCAGCGTCATTACAGGACTGGCTCAAGACTGAGCAGGGGCTGAGTGTGCCGGATCGCACACCCGAGTGGTCCGAGTTCGAAGTCTATCTTTCCATGCCCCGTCCCGGTGGGGATGCCTGGCTCAGCGTGGATCTGGAAAGCGGTGAGCTGCTGTACGAATCCACCGATCGTGGCTGGATCGCTTACCTGAATGATCTGCACAAGGGGCGTAATGCGGGCCAGGCCTGGAGCCTGTTTATCGATTTCTTTGCACTGGTGTGTCTGGTGTTCAGTCTGACGGGACTGGCGGTGCTTTGGCTGCATGCCCGTGAGCGGGCATCGGTCTGGCCGGTGACCGGACTCGGTGTGCTGGTTCCGGTTCTGCTGGCACTGCTGCTGGTGCATTAAGCGGGCAAAGTACGAAATGAAAGGGCAGTGCCGATAGCCTTCGGCCGTCTGTTTAAGGAGTAAGTATGCAATGGAAACAGATGACAGCGGCACTACTGCTGTCTTCAGCAACAAGCCAGGTGATGGCGGCTGAACTCAAGGTTCAAATTGAAGTTCCTGCCATCGATATAGCGGAATACCACCGCCCCTATGTGGCGGTGTGGATCGAAAATGACAAGGGCCGCCATCAGCAGGATCTGGCGGTCTGGTACGACCTGGAAATGCAGGATAACGAAGGTACCAAGTGGCTCAAGGATCTGCGTCTTTGGTGGCGCCACAGCGGACGCAAGCTGGACATGCCGGTTGATGGTCTGTCCGGGGCGACTCGCCCCGTCGGGTCTCATGAAATGGTCTTCACTGCGGCTAATTCGAAGCTGGCTGAGCTGTCTGCCGGTAACTACCGCCTGGTGATCGAAGCCGCACGTGAACTGGGTGGACGAGAACTGTTGAAACTGCCGTTCCAGTGGCCCGCCACCGCAGCCCAGCAGCAACAGCTGCAGGGTGAACATGAGCTGGGTCGTGTCGCGCTGGAACTGACCCCCTGAATTACGCCAAACACATAAGGAAATAGCATGAATATTAAACGTTTGAGCGCCTGTGCGCTGTTGGCTCTGGGTCTGGGAACGGCCATGAACGCTCAGGCTCACCGTAGCTGGATGCTGCCCTCTGCAACTGTTTTATCCGGCGAAAATACCTGGGTTACGGTTGATGGTGCCGTGTCCAACAGCCTGTTCTACTTCGAGCATTTCCCGCTGCAGCTGGGCGCGTTGAAAATTACGTCTCCGAGCGGTGCCGAGGTTGAAGCGCAGAATCAGGCGCTGGGCAAGTATCGCTCTACCTTCGATGTTGAACTGACGGAAGATGGTACCTATACCCTGGAAGTGCGCCGTCAGGGGGTCTTTGCGCGTTATACCCAGAATGGCGAGCCCAAGCGCTGGTTCGGTAAAGCCGACAAAATGGACAAGCGTATCCCCAAGGATGCTGAAGATCTGAAGATCAGCGAAGTGGATAACCGCATGCAGGTCTTCGTGACCAAGGGCGCGCCCACCGAAATCACCTTCAAGCCCACAGGCGAGGGCCTGGAGCTGGTGCCGGTAACACACCCGAACGATCTCTTTACCGGTGAGCCGGTGACCTTCCAGTTCCTGGCCGATGGTCAGCCTGCTGAAGGTCTGGAAGCGGTGCTGATTCGTGGCGGTATCCGCTACCGCGACAGCGTTGAAGAAATCAAACTGACCACTGATGCAGAAGGCAATCTGAATGTGACCTTCAAGGAGCCGGGCATGTATTGGCTTAATGTATCCGGCGAGCAGCCTTCCACTCAGATTGAAGGGGCAAGCAAGCGTTTGGGCTATACCGCAACGATTGAAGTGCTGCCGCTTTGAAGCCAGGGCTGAAAACTCTGCTCGTACTGCTCGGACTGGCCTTGTTGCTGGTCTGGCAGTTCAGTGGCGTTGATACGGAACGACGCTGGCTGGCAAGCCTTGCACTGGTGGCTTATGCCCTGGTGGTGTGGCGAGGGTTACGCCGTGCCGGTGCTGGCAGGGATCAGGCTGGTGGCCATCAGGATATCTGGATCGCCTATGGCACCGAGACGGGTACCGCACGGCAATTGGCGCAGGAAACGCGCAAAAAGCTGCGCAAGTCAGGCTTCAGCGCCGATATCATCCCCCTCAATTGCCTGGCAACCGTTGAGCCGCCGGACAGGGCGTTATTAATGGTGGTCAGTACCACGGGGGCGGGTGATCCGCCCAAAACCGCAATAGGCTGGGATGCCGAGCCAGTGTCCCCGAATCTTGCGCAGCGTCCCTTTGCCGTTCTGGCACTGGGCGATCGCAGTTATCCACAGTTCTGTGCGTTTGGACTGTCCGTTACACATCGGATGCAGGAAGCCGGTGCCCAGGCCCTGTTTCCAACGGTGCAAGTCAGTCAGGCTGATCCGCGTATGCTGGATGTCTGGTACCGCCAGCTGCAACAGGAGTTGGTTCCTTAAATACATTTGCCCCCGCAACAACAGCATCTATGAAGTACTGCTGCATAGACAGCAGGTAAAGTGAGCAATGCATGCATGACATTTCACCAGCGACACTGCTGGATTTTCTAGGTGGCAAGGGTATAGGTGTGGAGTACCAGCCAATCGTTTCAACTCAGGATCGTCGTGTTTTGGGTCATGAAGCCTTGGCACGCTTCCGCATGAATGGGGGAGAGCGCCTGTCGCCCGACCGAGTCTTCAGGGCCTTGCACGACAGCCCCTTGAGTCTGTTCCAGATGGAGTACCGGGTGAAGCAGTTGCAGGTGCAGCACGCGCCTGATAGCCCCAACCTGTTTCTCAATATTGATCAGGATGCCTTCGAAGTGTTCCTGCATGAGCCTGTGCATCCGATGGTCGAGCTGCTCAGGCATCGCCCGGATACGGTCGTCGAGATTATCGAGAACAGTTCTGTGTCTGATGCTCAGGTCAGTATCGCCATGCAACAGGCCTTTGGTGATGCCGGTTTGCCGCTGGCGCTGGATGATGTCGGCGCCCAGGACAGTCTTGTGTCCTTCGATCTGCTGGCCGGTGTGGACTACGTGAAACTGGCGCGGGACTGGCTGTGTCGACTGACGGGAACAGGGGCTGATGCACTTTTCGAGGCGCTGATTATTTTCGCCAAGGCCAGCGGCAAGCTGGTTATTCTTGAAGGTGTCGAGAACGAGCAGCAGTTCGAACGTGCACGCGAGCTGGGGGTGGATGCGGTACAGGGTTTCCTGTTTCGCGATGATTTCATACAGGTATGGCAGCCAGGGCCGGGTGCCTGTGAGTATCTTGAAACGCCGGATCTCTCTTCCGCATTAAAATCCCGCTGCTCAGCCTGAGCTGAGGGCGGGGTGCTGAAGTACCAGAGGGGTGTCAGTCGCAGTCCTTGCGCAGGGACTCATGGCTCTGTTTGCTGTGTTGACCAATCTGGCCAACCAGGTCTTTGGCAGCATCGGCGTTCTGTGCCTGCTCTGCCTCAGCCAGTTGGCCAAAAAGACTGTTCAGCTTCTCAAGACCCTGTTGATAGTCCTGCATCATCTGCGGGTGATGCTCTGCTGGCATATCATGTATTTTGAGTGGCTGCTCCTGAGCGGCCGCTGTTGCAAGGCTCTGCATCTCCTCGCGTGCCGCAGCCATCTGCTGCCAGTCTTCCGCTGAAAGGGCCTGGCGGTAGGTTTTGAAGTTTTCCTTGAGCGACTTCATCTGCTCGCCCAACTGCGTATCCTTGCAGTGATTGCTATGGGCGCTGGCCGCCATGGGCAAGGCCAGCAAGCTGGCGGTGAGTATCAGGCTTTTTATTGTATGTTTCATTGCGATCTCCTTTAGAACCAGAAGCTTATGCCCAGTCGCCACTGGGTTTCATCAACATCATGTCCAGTCTCACGGGCCAGATCTGCACTGTCGCCCAGTTTACGTTCCCAGGTGGCGCCGACGTAAGGCATGACATCAGGACGTATTTCCCACAACAGCCGCAACTCGAGATCCAGATCGGCCAGGCCACTGCCCAGGTGCTCTCTGGCATCACTGAAATTGTGTGCTGTCAGACCTATTTCGGGGGCCAGTATCCATTGCCGTGAGAGGCGGACTTCGCGCTCAATACTCAGTTCGGCACTCACATCACTGCCGGGGCCTGCCAGTAGGGTCGCTTCCGTTTCGAGAAACCAGGGGGCGGTGCCGCTGAAGCCGAGCAGTGCGCGGTCATCACGCTGCTCAGCAAGCGGCTCGTGCTGCCAACCCAACTCCAGGTTCCAGTAAGGACTGATGGCACGGCGGTAGAAAAGGCGCAATTCATGGCTGCCGGTGCGGCCATCCAGGCGCGTACCTTCGCTGGTCAGGACCAGTTTGTGCAGGTCTGTTCCCAGCCAACCTTCCACATTCCATTGCAGTTGAGTGTCTTCCTCGATGTAGGCCGCTTCCAACTGTTTTACATTCAGCATGCTCAATACCGGATCATCGGTCATGGCTGCCTGAGTCAGTGCCGGAGTTAACAGGGCCAGCAGGGGAATCGTTTTCCGTATGTTCATAAGTGTCTCCTCAGCTGACCACGACTTTTCGGAACATGCCCATCATGTGATAGAGCAGGTGGCAATGAAACGCCCATTCGCCGCGGGCATCAGCGGTGACCAGATAGCTCAATTTGGCGCCAGGCTGAACCACCAGCGTGTGTTTACGTGGCAGGTGAGTCGCGTCGCCGGTTTCCAGGTCACTCCACATGCCGTGCAGGTGAACCGGGTGCGGCATCATGGTGTCGTTTACCAGCGTGATACGCACGCGTTCGCCATAGGTCAGGTGAATAGGGTCGGCGTCGGCATAACGGATGCCGTTGATCGACCACATGTAGCGGCTCATGTTACCGGTTAAATGCAGTTCGATTTCTCGACCGGGCTCGCGTGTATCCGGTGTTGGATGCAGGCTGCGCAGGTCGGCGTAGGTCAGCGCCCTGCGCCCATTTTTGCGCAGGCCAACCCCCGGATCATCCAGACGGTATTGCGGCGCTTCGGCTCGCATGTCGACATGAGGGCCGTGTTCAGTGTCGGCATGGACAGTCATCCCGGCTGAGAGGGGGTGGCCCTTGTAGGTTGGAGCCTCGGCATGACCCGTTCCATGCGACATGCCGTGTCCGTTGCCATGCGACAGGCCATGGCTGGCGTGAGCGTTATGGCTGTTGGCTGCCATTGGGTGCTGGTCATGGGATTGAGCCATCGCCATGCCCTGGTGACTGCTGTGCGACATGCCAGTCTGGTCTGCGTGCATGTTGTGGTTGTTGCCATGCATCATCGTACTGCTGGCGTTCGACATGTCGTGTCCGGCATGGGGGTCCTGAGCGGGCATTGCATGAGCCCCGTGGCCACCATGATCGCCCTGACTCATGTCCATGCCCATATCCATATGGCTCAGATCAGGAGCTGGATCCAGAGGCGGTGGTGTTGCTGTCAGGCTAAGGTCTGGTGTCAGTTGGCCAAAGGCATAGCCCGAGCGGTCAATGGCCTGGGCAAAGAGGGCATAGGCCTGATGAGCCTGAGGCTCAACAATCACGTCGATGGTTTCGGCAATACCGATACGGAATTCATCCACGGCGACCGGTTCAACATACTGTCCATCGCAGGCGACGACAGTTATTTTGAGGCCAGGAATACGCAGATCAAAGAAGGTCATGGCAGCGGCGTTGATGACACGCAGGCGAATCTTCTCGCCGGGAGTAAACAGGCCGGTCCAGCCGCTGGCCGGGGTCTGACCGTTCATCAGGAAGGTGTAGGTGTAACCGGTAACATCGGAGATGTCACGGTCACTCATACGCATTTTTTCCCACATCTGCCGGCGTGTGAAGGTGGTACCCAGACCGTCTTGCTGGATTTCGGGAATGAGATCGTCGGTCAGGTTGCGCTCACGACGGTTGTAGTAGTGGCTCATCTTTTTCAGATTGGCAAAGACCTTTTCAGGTGGGGTGTCACTCCAATCTGACAGCACCATCACGTAGTCTCGATCGTAATGGAAGGGCTCAGGCTCTTTCGGATCGATGATAATCGCGCCATAAAGGCCGGTTTGTTCCTGAAACCCGGAATGACTGTGATACCAGTAAGTGCCGCTTTGCTTTACATCAAATTCGTAGCTGAAGGTTTCGCCGGGTGCGATACCGTCAAAGCTCAAGCCCGGTACACCGTCCATTTCGGTCGGCAGAATCAGGCCATGCCAGTGAATGGATGAGTCCGTTTGCAGATGGTTGCTGACATTCAAGCGGACGCGATCGCCTTCGCGCCAGCGCAGGATGGGGGCAGGCAGCGAGGCGTTGACGGTTGTCGCCAACTTTTCCTTGCCCGTGAAATTGACCAGCTGATGATCAATGCTGAGGTCAAAGTCCGTGCCGGACAGTATTGGTGTGTTTTGCGGGGCAGTTGTGTTGGCCGCCAGCAGGGAGCGTGTGCTCAATCCAAACCCGGCTGCCAGACCGCCCAGGGCCAGTCCCTGGACAAAGCGACGCCTTGAAGGCGCACGCAGAACGTTGTCCTTGCTCATGAAGGTACTCCTGAATAGCAATGTAAGTAATGGGCCGCACGCTGTGTGCGGCGAATTAAACGCTATTCAGGCTTTTGGAGGGCGGTGCAGGCCCGAAGGGAAGAGGTGCCGATACAAGTCGGGCTGTGAGTAGCCGAGGGTTTGCTTCGCCAAGTGGTTTAAAACCGTGGCGGACAAAGCCGGTGTGCAGTGACTTGTGCAACTATTAAGACATTGTTGCCAACAGGACTGAGCACTGTCATCGCTATGATCACTGTTATGTTCGTGCGCCATCATGCTGGTCGCTGAATCAGCCTGCACAGGCATGGCCGACACTAGCGTTGGTGTCAGCAACAGCAGGATGAGTGCCAGGGCACTCAACAATCCTGTGACTTTGTGGATCGGCGTATCAAGCATGACAGTTGTAATCAGATTTTGGCATAGTAGTTATGGGTGACCGGAGCTTAACCTGAGAGTTCCGCGCCTTTCCCTAATCTTTTAGCACTAATCGTTGAGGCACCTTGGCCAGTCGACCCCCCTCCAAACTGTCCCGTTACCTGCTGCGTCCCATCTGGTGGGTGCTTTGGCGTCTGGTATTGATTCTGGTGGTGCTGCAGTTGCTGCTGGTGCTGTCCTTGAAGGTGATCAACCCACCGGTCTGGTCCTGGATGGTTTGGCGTGAACTGGGCAGTCCCGAGGGGTACCCGGGTGAATACCGTCATCATTGGGTGGATCTGGAGCAGATTCCCGTCAGCATGCAGCTCGCGGTGGTAGCGTCTGAAGACCAGCGCTTTCCGCTGCATAAAGGTGTCGATCTTCAAGCGGTACGTCAGGCGGTTTCTGAAGCGATGGATGGCAAGGGACTTCGTGGCGCCAGTACCCTGACCCAACAGACCGCCAAGAACCTGTTTCTCTGGCCGGGACGTGACTGGGTCCGCAAGGGGATGGAAGTGCCGCTGGCGCTGTTGCTGGAAGGTATTCTGGGCAAGCGGCGGGTGCTGGAACTCTATCTGAACATTGTCGAGTTTGCGCCGGGTGTCTACGGTGTCGGGGCGGCCAGTGAATACTGGTATAAGCGACCAGTGGAAAAAATGAGCGTTGATCAGTCGGCACGATTGGCGGCTATCTTGCCCAACCCCTGGGTCTACCAGGCACAGCCACCGACGAACTATGTGCGTGAACGGGCGCGCTGGATTCGT
Source organism: Marinobacterium sp. (assembly GCA_048264005.1). Lineage (GTDB taxonomy): Bacteria > Pseudomonadota > Gammaproteobacteria > Pseudomonadales > Balneatricaceae > Marinobacterium. The sequence continues at coordinate 109,831 of JBLXDP010000008.1, read as the reverse complement.
CAGCAAATGCGGCAGTTGGGCCCCGGCTGGATTGAACAATTGGACTGAGTCGATTGGTCGGTACGGTTATAAAGACTTCAGTTTTTATGGCGTTTCGTGTATAAAAGTCCTCTTTCCGGCGCATGAAGCCGCCGTTATCCCGCATGGACGCTTGTCGAGCTGCTCGATATAGCGCGCAACTCCTTGATTCCGTTCACTGTATTGGCCGATCCGGCAAGGCAGTGGTGAGTGTTTGGCCTGATCGGTCAGAGATAATTCGGACACCAGAATGACAAAAAATTCTCCCGTGGCTTTGCTGCCACTTGGACTCTTTTTGGCCCTGTTTATCGGCAGTGGTCTCTACTATCAGGCAGCTGAAGTCGAGTTTGCCTTCTATCAGATCTCCGCACCGGTAGCGATTCTGCCTGCGATTGTGCTGGCGCTGATGCTGCAGAAAGGTCAGCTGAACGAGCGTATCGAAACCTTTATCAGCGGTGTAGGCGACAACACCATTATTACCATGGTGCTGATTTACCTGCTCGCCGGTGCTTTTGCCAGCGTTGCCAAAGCGGTTGGTGGTGTTGATGCGACGGTTAACCTGGGCCTGAGTATTATTCCGCCATCCATGGTGTTGCCGGGCCTGTTTGTGATCACAGCCTTTGTAGCGACCTCCATGGGTACTTCAATGGGCACCATTGCAGCGATCGCGCCGATTGCGGTGGGTGTGGCCGAAGCGACCGACCTGTCGCTGTTGCTGACCATCGGTACGGTTATCGGTGGCGCCATGTTCGGTGACAACCTGTCGATTATCTCCGATACCACTATTGCAGCGACCCGTACCCAGGGCTGTGAGATGCGTGACAAGTTCCGCCTCAACTTCAAGATTGCTCTGCCGGCGGCCCTGCTGACGATGGTCTGGCTGTTTGTCCAGGGCAGCAGTGCGCAGGTGGAAGCACCGGGTGACTATGAGCTGGTACGTGTACTGCCCTACCTGGCGGTGTTGGTACTGGCATTGTCTGGCCTGAACGTGATGCTGGTGCTGTTTGTCGGCATTCTGCTGGCAGGTGGCGTGGGCTTCTTCATGCAGGATGCCTACACTCTGGCGCAGTGGTCCAAGGATATCTACGCAGGTTACACCGGCATGCAGGAAATTTTGATTCTGTCATTGTTGATCGGTGGTCTGGGTGCGTTGATGAAGTCCCAGGGTGGTCTGGTCTGGCTGGCGAGCGTGATTGATAAGCTGTCGCGCCAGAGTGATGATCCCAAGAAACACCGTCGTTCCGGTGAATTCGGCATCAGTGCATCTGTGGCATTGACCAACGTGTGTACGGCCAACAACACGGTGGCGATTCTGATCGCCGGTGGTTTGGCCAAGGATATCGCCGAGCGTTACGACGTGGATCCCCGTCGCAGTGCCAGCTTGATGGATATTTTCTCCTGTGTGGTTCAGGGCATGCTGCCCTATGGCGCGCAGGTGCTGTTGGCTGGCTCCATTGCTGGTCTTTCGCCGCTGGTGATTGTGGGTAACATCCACTATTGCTGGATGTTGGCGGCAATGGCGATCCTTTCGATTATAATCGGTAAACCGGCGCCTAAAGCCGCAGCCTGATTATCCGAAATGCCCGAATTGGAACGGCCCCGCTTGCGGGGCCGTTTGCGTTGGCAGGGTGGTCGGAACTGTTCAAAAAATGCGCTATACTCGCGCGCCAAGCACGCGCCTCAATTCCGGGATCTTCATGCAAGCAGTAACACCGATTTTTGACTACACCAAATACTGGGCCGAATGTTTTGGTCCTGCGCCCTTCATGCCCATGTCCCGGGAGGAGATGGAGCAGCTTGGCTGGGACAGCTGCGACATTATTATCGTGACCGGTGATGCCTATGTGGATCACCCCTCATTCGGCATGGCTATCATCGGTCGTTTGCTGGAGTCTCAGGGCTTCCGTGTCGGCATTATTGCCCAGCCGGACTGGAACTCGGCCGAGCCGTTCAAAGCCCTGGGCAAGCCGAACCTGTTCTTCGGTGTTGCCGCGGGCAACATGGACTCCATGATCAACCGTTACACGGCTGATCGCAAAATCCGCTCTGATGATGCTTATACGCCGGGCGGCAAGGCAGGCAGTCGACCGGACCGTGCCAGCCTGGTGTATAGCCAGCGCTGCCGTGAAGCCTATAAAGAAGTACCGATCATCCTGGGTGGTATCGAAGGCTCGTTGCGTCGTATTGCCCATTACGATTACTGGCAGGACAAGGTGCGTCGCTCCATTTTGCTGGATGCGCGTGCCGATCTGTTGCTGTACGGCAATGCCGAGCGCGCCATCGTTGAAGTGGCACACCGTATCGCCCGTGGTGAAGCGGTCAGCGACATCACCGATGTGCGTGGCACTGCCTTCGTGCGCAAGGATACGCCGGAAGACTGGATGGAGATCGACTCCACCCGAATCGACCGTCCCGGCAAGATCGACAAGATCATCAACCCCTATGTAAACACCCGTGATCTGGAAGCCTGTCAGCTGGAAAACGGCCGCGAAGGGGGCGAAACCGCTGAGATGGACGCCGAGGACGAGGTGCAGATTCTGCATATCGAGCCCCGCGTCAAACTGGATCGCAGCCAGACCGTGATTCGATTGCCGTCTTTCGAAAAAGTCAGCAAGGACCCGGTGCTTTATGCCCATGCCAACCGCGTGCTGCATCTGGAGACCAACCCGGGTAACGCCCGTGCGCTGGTGCAGTTGCATGGTGACCAGGAAGTCTGGCTGAATCCGCCGCCGATTCCGCTGACCACCGAAGAGATGGACTACGTGTTCGATCTGCCGTATCAGCGTGTGCCTCATCCTGCCTATGGCAAGGCGGAGATTCCTGCGTACAAGATGATCCGTTTCTCGGTCAACATCATGCGTGGCTGCTTCGGTGGCTGTACCTTCTGTTCCATTACCGAGCATGAAGGCCGCATTATTCAGAACCGCTCCCATGAGTCGATTCTGAACGAGATTGAAGAAATTCGTGACAAGGTGCCCGGCTTTACCGGCGTTATTTCCGACCTGGGTGGGCCGACCGCCAACATGTACCGTCTGGCGTGCAAAAGCCCCGAAATCGAGGCTGCGTGCCGCAAGCCTTCCTGCGTGTTCCCGGGTATTTGCCAGAACCTGAATACCGATCACAGTTCCCTCACATCACTGTACCGCAAGGCCCGTGATCTCAAGGGGGTGAACAAGATTTTGATCGCCTCCGGACTGCGCTACGACCTGGCGGTGGAAGATCCGGAGTATGTGCGTGAACTGGTGACCCACCATGTCGGCGGCTACCTCAAAATCGCGCCTGAGCATACCGAACGCGGTGTGCTCGACAAAATGATGAAGCCGGGCATCGGCACCTATGATGCCTTCAAAAAGATGTTCGAAAAGTTCTCCAAAGAGGCGGGCAAGGATCAGTACCTGATTCCGTACTTTATCGCCGCGCATCCGGGTACGTCCGACGAAGACATGATGAACCTGGCGCTTTGGCTGAAACGAAACGACTTCAAGGCGGATCAGGTACAGGCGTTCTACCCCTCACCGATGGCAACGGCCACGGCGATGTACCATTCCGGTCGCAACCCGCTGCGCAAGCTCACCTATAAGAAGAGCGGCGAAAAGGTTGAAACCGTAAAAGGGGAGCGTCAGCGCCGTCTGCACAAGGCATTCCTGCGCTGGCATGACCCGGATAACTGGCCATTGCTGCGTGAAGCACTTACCGAGATGGGACGCGCTGACCTGATCGGCGATGGCGAGAAACAGCTGATCCCGGCGACCCAGCCGGAGGATGCGCAGCATGTGAATCCGCGACGCAAAAATTCACCCAGCTCCAGTCGTGCCGGGGCCGGCCGTGCAGCCAAGGGTAAGTTGCTGACTCAGCATACAGGCTTGCCGCCACGCAGCACGGGTGGGCAAGGTCGCAAGTCGGGGGCTGCCAAGCCCGCAGCCAAAGGGCGTAACGGCAAGGCCAAAACGCGATCCCGGCACGTTTAAGCGCCGGAATCGGTTTTACCGAAGGGGCTCAGATTTTAAAACGAGCAATCAGATTACTGAGCCCTTCCGCCAGTCGGAGTTGCTGTTCGGCATGAGATGTCAGGCTGTGTGCACTGTCCTTGATAGCATCTGCGCTGGTGTCGATACGCGTAATATTCTGGCCGATATTGTTGATGGCGGCCGACTCTTCTTCAGCGGCTGCCGCGATCTGCGTTGACATATTGGTGATGCTGGCAATGGCGGCCACGATGGCATCCAAAGACTCCTCGACCTCACGTGCGCGCTCGGTTGCGGTCAGCATGTCTTTCTGATTGCTTGCTACCAGGTCGCTGGCCTGCTGAGTTTCCTGCTGCAGTTTGCGAATAATGGCATCGATTTCCGACGTAGATGCCTGGGTGCGTTGAGCCAGTGTCCGTACCTCATCGGCCACCACGGCAAACCCGCGTCCCTGTTCACCGGCACGCGCAGCTTCGATGGCCGCGTTCAGGGCCAGCAGATTGGTCTGCTCAGACACACTGTTAATTACATCGGTGACATCGGAAATTTTCTGACTGCTTTCATTCAGGCGGGCGGTCATCTCGGACAGTTGCTGACTGTCATGAGCCAGATTGGCGACTGCTGAAGCAGCCGCGGTTACCTTGGCGTGGCCGTCCTGCGCCAAACGGTCGGCTTCAAGAGCGGCGTCCGAAGCATTAACGGTGCTGTTGGCGACATCCTGCACGGCGGTAGAGACTTCCTCTACGGCTGCGGCCACCTGCATGGTCTCATCGCTTTGCAGCTTGATACTGGTTTCTGCCTGATGCACCACGCGAGACGTGTTTTGCGATTCCTCATAGAGCTGCTTACTGGCCATGGATACTTCGCTCATGGCGTCAGCAAACTGCTCCAGCATCTGATTCAGGTGCTCGGCAGTCGTACCCAGTTCATCTTTTGACAGTACAGCTGATCGAACGGTCAAATCATGGTCGTTTCTCACCGCTGCCATAGTGCGCGACAGTGCATCGACCTGACGGTGTAGCCCTCGGATGATCCAGGTGGAAATCAGGCCAACCAGCACAAGCGTCGCAAGCAGGGCAGCGAGGCTCATCCAGGCGTGGGTTTGTGCCTTGGCATGGGCCTGGCTGGCGGTGTTGATCAACTGAGCGGCCAACGTGTCTTCAAATGTCTTGAGCAGGTTGATGCGATCAGTGGCGCGATCGAACCACTCCGTGCCTTTAACCCCAAACTGGCCCGTGTCAGCCCGTTCCATGGCTATGCTGCGCAGCTTCTCGACCGCCTGGAATTCATTAGAGCCGGTGATGCCCTCATAGGCCTGAATACTGCTGGCAGTGGCCAGTGCCTTGAATTGGCTCAAATAGGTATTCTGTTCCGAGACAAGATTGATGAAACGCTGATACAGCCCGGGTCCGAATTGGTCGCTGCCGAAAACATTGCTGAGCACGGCGCGTTCAATACCTGCGCGCTCCTTGGCCTGGAGGAACGAGTAGAAAGCAGCCGAGCTGCGTGCAATTTCGGCATCCTGGCTCAGGTTGGCAATGGTGGCCGCCACGCTGAGCAGGTCAGCATTCAGCTGGGTGTAATAACCCAGCGCCTTGCCCAGTGCGATGTTGCGATCATCCGCCTGGCTGCGAATCGACTTAAGTTGGGCCAGCTGTTGCTCAATTTTCGACAGGGTGCGTTCTATCTGAGGGTCGTCCCAGTCATAACTGGCCTGGTAGCCTTGCCACTTTTGCAACACCTGGTCCGTCAACTGGCGTTGCTGTTTCAGCTTGTCTGCGAACGCCTGAGTGCCAGCGCCCAGCCAGCCGCTGGTGGCGCCTCGTTCCTTTTGCAGCTCGTGTACCAGCAGGCTGTTATAGGTCGTCAGCTCTACCTGAGATTCCAAGGTATCCAGCACCTCTGCCTGCTGGTACTCATTAAGCATGATTGCGCCGAGGAGAAGAGTAACGCCGAGAACCGGCAGTAAAAGTAACAGAAGGATTTTATGGATGAACTTAATCGTCATGATCACGTCCCTGCGGTTTGGTCGATCATTTCAAGGGCAAGTTGAGTGCAAGTATAGACCGACACTCGCTGAGTGCGGAGATCTTAAGGTCTAATTTGTCCCTTTGGCGAGTGCGGATAAAAAATCTGTTTCAGGATTGTATTTGCTTGCTACTGGAGTATGATGCAAGAAAGTGATTAAGCTGGAGCCCCCGAAAAATGGGCCCGGACAGCCGGTTCAAGGCCGGCACGGAGTTAGATTTTCTTGATACAAACGTACGCAAGCGGTTCGGATACCGTGTTCCATGATGTAAGAGCCTTTCTGGAAAGGCTGGGGTCTTCTTTCGGCCTGCAGTATCCCCAGACTGGTTACGATCGATCATTCTCTCGCGTTACCCTCGGCAATATTCCTTCTGTTACATCTTCTCTTGTTTCATCTGCCACAGATCAATTGTCATCTTGTTTCGTCTCTGTGGGGATGCGTAACCGTCATGGTTTCGCAATGAAAGGAATCTATGCTGATTGGCGGCTTGCGTTGGTACCGGTGCATTTGGTGTCTGTACCTGAAAAAGTTTCTGTCCCGGTTAGTCCGTGGGCTGAAAAAGGCTGAGGTTGCACAGGCAACTGAGGGTCAGGGTTTGTGAATACAGACCTGAACAACCGGGCCACCACTAAGGTGGGTCCATAAATAAGAAGATCCAGCGCATTGCTGGTGTACATGCAAAAGAAAGAGGCAAAAAATGTCACAGCTCGTTACCGGTACCGTTAAGTGGTTCAACGATGAAAAAGGCTTCGGCTTTATCCAGCAGGAAAATGGCCCGGACGTATTCGTTCACTTCCGCGCTATCAACGGTACTGGTCGTCGTACACTGCACGAAAACCAGCAGGTAACTTTCGAAGTTACTCAGGGCCAGAAAGGTCCTCAGGCCGAAAACGTTACTGTTGTTGCATAACTGACAGTTCGGATTCGCAACAGCGGGCTTCAGGCCCGCTGTTCAGTCTCTGCTTCCAGCAAAAGGCTCTGTGCCACCGGCATCTGCAGGCCTCCTTCCGTTTCGCCCAGCAAAAACCTCTGATTTGCGTCTACCGCGGTTTTCAGAAACTCCCACAATAGACGCACTCTGAGCAATTGGCGTTGATCCGCACGCGCGGCAATCCAGAAATCACGCTGTATATCCATCTGATCGGTCAACAAACCTTGTAGCGCCGTGTCCTGACTGGCCATGAAGCAGGGCAAAATGCCTAAACCGGCGCCACAGCGAACCGCGTGCAGCTGTGCAATGATGCTGGTGCTGCGCAGACTGAAGCGTGGCTGGGACGGCAGGTTGGCTAAAAACGGGTCCAGATAGCCGAGCTGGTCACTGAAAATCAGATCATCCACATAGCCCACTAAATCGAAATGGCACAGGTCATTTACACTCTTTGGTCGTCCATTTTGCTCCAGATAGCCTTTCTCTCCGTACAACTGCAGTCGATATCGGCACAGGCGGGAAACCACCATTTCGGCATTGCTGGGACGGTCGATGGTGATTGCCAGGTCGGCCTCATGGCGGCTCAGGTTGACCGCGCGTGGCAGTGACAGCAGGTCGATGGTGATATCGGGAAAGTGGCGGCGAAAGGCGCCCAGCAAGGGCGTAATAACATGGGTGCCAAAGCCTTCGGTAACACCCAGGCGGACCTGGCCACTGACCTGGAGGTTCTGGTCGCTGATGTTCTCGGATGCCTGGGAAGCCTGGCGTGCCATCTCCTCGGCAAATAGCAGCAACTGCTTGCCGGCAGGGGCCAGCTCATAGCCGTGGGTGCTGCGTTCAAACAGTTGAGTATTGAGGCTGGCTTCGAAGCGCCGAATCCGGCGCGATACGGTGGAGTGGTCTATATTCAAGCGGCGTGCGGCATCCGTAAGCCGGTTGGCACGCGCCACCTCCAGGAAAATCTGCATGTCTTGCCAGTTAAGCATTACGTCTGTCCTTGTGCATTTTTGCACATCAAATGTGCTTAAGTGTTTGTTGTCTGTCAATACGATCCCTCGTTAGACTCAATTGAAGCATTCCTAGCTGCTTTGGTTTTGCCTGAGTACACAAAAAATATAAGGAGATCAGGTGATATGTCGGTTCGTGAAATTCCTCTGTACATCAATGGTGAAAAAGTACGCTCCAGCAGTAATGACTGGCGCGATGTTGTAAACCCGGCCACTCAGGAAGTGGTTGCCCGTGTTCCCTTTGCGACTGAAGCAGAGGTGAATGAAGCGGTTGCCGTTGCCAAGGAAGCTTTCAAATCCTGGCGTAAGGTGTCACTGGCGCAGCGCATGCGCATCATGCTGCGTTTCCAGGCGCTGGTGCGTGAGCACACTGAAGAGTTGGCGGCGCTGATTACCGAAGAGCATGGTAAAACCCTGCCGGACGCCGAAGGCGAGGTGGGCCGTGGTCTGGAAGTGATCGAGCACGCCTGCTCCATTACCTCGTTGCAGCTGGGCGAAATCGCCGAAAATGCCGCAGGTAACGTCAATGTTTATTCCCTGCAGCAACCGCTGGGTGTGGGTGCCGGTATCACGGCGTTCAACTTCCCGATCATGCTGCCCTGTTTCATGTTCCCGCTGGCCATTGCCACCGGTAACACCTTCGTCCTGAAGCCTTCTGAGCAGGACCCTACGTCTACCATGCGTTTGGTGGAACTGGCCCATGAAGCCGGAATCCCGGCGGGCGTTCTGAACGTGGTGCATGGTGGTCCGGAAGTGGCCAACCAGATCTGTGACCACCCGGATATCAAGGCGCTGTCCTTCATCGGTTCGACCCATGTGGGCACCCATATCTATGACCGCGCCGGTGCCGCCGGCAAGCGTGTGCAGTCGATGATGGGCGCCAAAAACCACTGTGTCATCATGCCGGACGCCAACCGCAGCCAGGCAATTCACAACGTGATCGGCTCCTGTTTCGGTGCAGCCGGACAGCGCTGCATGGCGAATTCGGTTGTTGTACTGGTCGGCCAGGCAAAAGAGTGGCTGCCGGAAATTATCGAACATTCCAAGACCATGAAGGTGGGCCCAGGCACTCAGCGCGATGCTGATCTGGGGCCGCTGGTATCGCCGCAGGCACGTAACCGTGTTATCAATCTGATCGAGTCTGGCGTGGCCGAAGGCGCAACGCTGGCGCTGGATGGGCGTGATGTGAGTGTGGATGGCTACCCTGATGGCAACTTTGTCGGCCCCACCATCTTCACCGATGTGAAGCCCGGCATGCGCGTCTATGACGAAGAGATATTTGGTCCGGTGATGTGCGTGGTGTGCGTTGATACTCTGGATGATGCTATTGAGTTCATCAACGCCAACCCCAACGGTAACGGTACTTCCATCTTCACCAACTCCGGTTGGGCCGCGCGCCATTACGAGGCGGATATCGATGTGGGTCAGGTGGGTATCAACGTGCCGATTCCCGTGCCGGTTGCCTTCTTCAGCTTCACCGGTTCCCGTGCCTCCAAGCTGGGTGACCTGGGCCCCAACGGCAAGCAGGCCATTCAATTCTGGACCCAAACCAAGACCGTGACTTCGCGCTGGTTTGAGCCGGATAACGAATCCGCAGGCGTAAACACAACCATCTCAATGAAATGACAATGTCACCCACTCTGGTGTATACCGGAGTGGCGATCTATGTGTTCACCGTACATAACAACAAAAGGAAGTGAATCATGAGTCAGTTTTCCCGTATCACTACCGCACTGGGCGCAGGTGCTGCTGCACTGGCCCTGTCTACCAGCATCCAGGCGGCTGGGCCGTCCAAACTGGATGTGGCCAACACCTTCAACACCAATATCTTTATTGGTGAGGGTGCTGTGCGTTTCGCCAAGGAGCTGGAGACGGTTACCGATGGTGAAGTGAAACTGAAAGTGCATAACCCGGGTGATCTTGTTCCGGCGTTTGAGGTGTTCAACTCCGTATCCTCCGGTGCGGTTCCTGCTGGTTGGGACTGGATCGGCTACTGGGCCGGTACTGTACCGGTTACCAATCTCTACGGCGCGCTGCCGTTCGGTCCTACCCCTGAAGCCTTCATGTCCTGGATGTGGTCCGGTGAGGGTACTGAAATCCTGCAGAGTGCTTACGATCAGTACAACGTAAAAGTACTGCCGTGCTTCATCTCGCCACAGGAAACCGGTGGCTGGTATAACAAGGAAATCAACGACATCAAAGACTTCGAAGGTCTGCGTATGCGTATTTCCGGTCTGGGCGCCAAAGTGTTGAACAAATATGGTGCTTCTACCCAGCTGATTCCGGGTGGCGAAATCTACCTGGCACTGGAACGTGGTCGTATCGACGCCTCCGAGTTCTCCGTGCCTCAGGTTGACCAGATAATGGGCTTCGAGGACGTCACCAAGTACTACTACTTCCCGGGTTGGCATCAGTCTGCCAGCTGGTTCTCGTTCATCATCAACAAGGATGTCTGGAACGAGTACGACGACAACACCAAAGCCAAGTTCGAAACCGCGTGTCGTGCCACCCTGCAGTGGGCCATGTCTGAAGCGCCGGCCGAGCAGATCCGTACTATCCGTAAACTGGAAGCAAAAGGCATCGAAGTGAAGCGCTTCCCGGAACCGGTACTGGCGGAACTGCGCAAGGGCTGGGATGAAGTACGCGAAGAGGAGATGAAGAACAATCCTCTGTTCAAGAAAGCGTACGAGTCGCTGATGGAACACAGCAAACTGGTGGACGAGTGGTATGAGCTACAAGCAACCCCGCGTTAATAAGGCTGGTTTGTACCTGTGATCTGAAAGCATGAGTAATCCTTGTCTTGTTCAGGTGAGCAAGAGGCTGCTTTTGAATCGATCGATTCGATTGCAGTGGAGGGACAGCTATTGCAGCCACCGGATTTTGGAAGCTGGTTGGCTGTAATAGCTTGAACTTCTCACTCACTCATCGAGGCATGGATGACCATGAATAAGAAGATCAAGCTGTTAACCCTGTGTACTTCCCTAGTAGCTGTTGGTTCATTTTCACTTACCGCTCAAGCCGAGCGACTGGATGTGGCAAGTGCCTATTCCATGCGAAACATGTTCGGTGCCAGCGCTGAGCGCATTGCGGACCAAATCAGTCAGCTGAGTGGAGACTCACTCAAGGTTAAAGTGCATGAACCCGGTGAGTTGGTGCCTCCGTTTGAAATACTGAACTCCGTTTCATCGGGTGCTGTTTCTGCAGGGTGGAGCAGTATTGCGTACTTTGCAGGAACTTTACCGATCGCGAATGTTTATGGTGCTTTGCCATTCAGCCCACCTGCTGAGGCTGTGTTCTCCTGGACATCTGCTGGCGAAGGGCGAGAGTTGCTGCAGAAGTCGTTGGACCCTTACGGCGTAAAAGTCGTGCCTTGCTCCTTTTTGCCGCAGGAGCCAGGTGGCTGGTTCAACAAGGACATCAGCAGTATTGATGATCTCAAAGGCCTCTCCATGCGCATTTCGGGACTGGGGGCCAAGGTACTGAACAAGTATGGCGCTACAACGCAATTGATCCCTGGTAATGAGGTCTATCTGGCCTTGGAGCGAGGACGCGTAGACGCTGCTGAATTCTCAATTCCTGTTGTGGATAAGGCGATGGGTCTGCATGAAATTGCAACTAACTATTACTACCCTGGATGGCAGCAGGGTGCAGGATGGTTGGCGTTGTTGGTCAATCAAAGTGTTTGGGATGGTTACTCCGACAACCAGCGCTTGCTAATTGAGACTGTCTGCAAAGCCAATATTCAGAAGGAATTTGATGAGGTATTACCTGCTCAAATTCAGGCACTCAAGGAATTGAAGGAGAAGGGTGTGAGTATTAAACGCTTCCCGGAGCCAGTGTTAGCGGAGCTGCGTAAAGGCTGGAATGAAGTGCGGGAAGGAGAGATGCAAAACAATCCAGAATTCAAGGAAGCCTATGAGTCGCTGCTAAGGCACTCTGCACTGGTGGATGAATGGTATGAACTCCAACATATATCAAACTAATGAAAACCTCCCCGGCTGGCGCCTTTCCGGCGCCCGCTGGTGCGCCCGCCTGGCCTGCCCGTTGATCGGGCTGGGCCGCTGGCTGGGCCAGGTGAGCAGTTGGCTGGTACTGGGCATTATGCTGGCAGTGCTGGCGACGGTAGTGATGAATGCAATGAGTGCCAACGAACTGATTCGTTGGGACGACAAGGTGTTACTACTGGGCAATGCCATCACCATCAACACCATGACCGAGCTGCAATGGCACCTGTTTGGCTTGCTGACCCTGATCGGGGGAAGTTACGCCATGCATGCCAACATGCATGTGCGTGTGGATATGTTGCATAACAGCATGTCCTCGATCACCCGGCACTGGGTGGAAATTATCGGCCACCTGTTGCTGCTGATCCCTTTCTGCATCCTCATCGCCTGGTTGTCCAAGCATATGGTGCAGATGGCGTATGTATCGGGAGAGCAGTCCAACTATGGCGGTCTGACCGACCGTTATCTGATTAAAGGAGCTTTACCAGCAGGTTTGTTGTTGCTGGCGCTGGGAGCATTGGGGCAGGTGTTTGATCGTCTGGCCCGCATACTGGATCCGGCACGTGATGTAGAGGAGAGCTCTGATGCTGGATGAATATGGATTGGCCATTGCGATGGTTCTTGCGCTGCTGTTCGGGATTTTCAGCGGCTATCCGGTTGCCTTTCTGTTGGGTGGCCTGGGTATTGTCTTTGCCTTCATTGGTGATATTCCCCTGGCGTTTCTGGGCACCGTTTCCTCGCGTATTTTTGGCGGGGTAATTGAAAACTGGCTGCTGATCGCCATCCCCTTGTTTGTCTTTATGGGCCTGATGCTGGAGCGCTCCGGCGTGGCCAAGAACCTGTTGTTGACCCTGCAGCGTCTGTTCGGCAACGTCCGAGGGGGGTTGGCGGTATCAGTTGCCCTTTTGGGTGTCGTCATGGCTGCCAGTACCGGCATCATTGGTGCATCGGTGGTTATGCTGGGGCTGCTGGCACTGCCGGTCATGCTCAAACAGGGCTACAAGCCCGAAATGGCCTACGGCGTGGTTGCTGCATCTGGCACGCTCGGTATTCTGATTCCACCCTCAATCATGCTGGTGTTGATGGGCTCCATCATGCAGATCTCCGTGGGCGATCTGTTCAAGGCTGCTCTGATTCCGGGCTTGATGCTGGGCGGTCTTTATACGGTTTATCTGCTGGTGGCGGCCTGGTTGAAACCCGAATGGGCACCCTTGGCCAGTGAAGCGGTAATCGCAGGTGAGGAGCCTGAAGAACAAACACCTCTGGCGCTGGCACTGCTGCGAGATCTCTTGGGTCCTGTTGTCTTGATTACAGCGGTACTGGGTTCCATCATGGCGGGCATTGCCACGCCTACAGAAGCCGCTGCCATCGGTGCTGCTGGTGCCATGTTGTTGGCATTGTTCCTGAAGCAACTTAACCTCGAAGCAATTCGAGAGGTTTGCCGTACGACCTCCAAAACCTCGGCCATGATCCTGTTTGTGGTGGTGGGCGCTACCTGCTTCAGCGTGGTGTTCAAGCGCCTGGGCGGTGCCGATATGATCGAAGAGTTGATCACCGGTACAGGCCTGGGTCCATATGGTTTGTTACTGCTGCTGATGGGTCTGATCTTTCTGCTGGGCTTTTTTCTGGAGTGGATCGAGATCAGTTTCGTGATCCTGCCGCTGCTGCTGCCGGTTGTGAATGCTCTGGATTTTGGTGGCCAGCTCTACGGTGAAGCCGTGCTTGTGTGGTTTGCCATACTGGTGGCAATCAACCTGCAAACCAGTTTCCTCACGCCGCCCTTTGGCTATGCGCTCTTCTATCTGAAGGGCATCACTCAGGGCAATGTGAGCATCGGCACGATCTACAAATCGATCATTCCGTTTGTGCTGCTGCAGTTGACGGGTTTGATCCTCTGCATCCTGTTCCCATCTATCGTGCTCTGGTTGCCGGGGATGACGGAGTAGGTTGAAGGTTGACTAGTGCTGGATCTTTTAAAAGCAGCCGGTTGGCTGCTTTTTTGTGGTGGTAGCCAAGAGCGCTCCCGGGGTAGAGTGAACCCTGATCGTGACATACTCGTAAAATTGCACAGGTTTTGAAATTAATTCAACGTTTTATGGAGTGTGTATGAATAAAATTAACCCAGCGAAATTGCACCATAGTAAATGGACAGCAGTTAATCCATTGAATCGCGAAAAGCACTTTCTGGTGACAGAAATTGAGTTTGATGAGGACGGTTCAGTGTTGGTTTGCAAAGTGGAAGCCGTACTTTCAAATAAAGAATACTCAATTGATTGGGTTGAACTTAAGAACCAGGATAAATGGGTTCAAGGATGGATGTAGCATTATGTTCGACAGCATCTCAAGCTGGAAAGGTTTGTTGTCACGAGTGTCGGTGAGCCATTTTTCTATTTAAGTATTCGATAAGTTAGCCCGTATGGATGTTAAGGAAATAAATATGGCCTATGTGGAACATGCCAATATCTCTGTTTTGAATGTCGAAGAAACTATCAACTTCCTAACCACTGCAATCCCGTCATGGTCTGTGCGTGGGCAGGGTAAAATGGACTGGTTTGGGGAGCAAGTGCGCTGGTTTCATGTGGGAAATAAAGACTCCTATATCGCTGTTCAGGAAGGAGGCTCAGGACAGGTTCAAAATTGGAAGGAAAAATGGACTGGCGTTAAGCATATTGGCATAGTGGTTTCTGATTTGGATTCACTTGTAAGCCGCTTGTCTGAAGCAGGGTATCCGGTTGATCACGCGGGTGCCGAGCATCCACACCGACGCAATGTCTATATTTTTGACAGTAATAACATTCAGTATGAATTCATAGAATATCTCTCGGATAAGCCTGAAGAAAAAAACGATTATTCGCTGTAATAGAAATGCCTTGGCGTTGGGCTTTATATTTCAGAGGGTATGGGGGCAAGTCTGGGCGTTTTATGGGAATAGGTGGAGGGAGACTGCCATGCTGATAAATGCCCATACGCAAAATGCCTGTATGCAACGAGCTTACCCATGACCTGAACAACCTGATTTCAAGCGTGATGTTGCAAGCTTGTGTCGTCTCTGCTGGAGCTCCTGGAGAGCCTGAACATCCACCGGGAGTGTTGGCCGAGGTGATGGAAACCGACCGCGGTGAGTTCAAGATTGCCCGCATGCGAAGGATGAATACCTGCTTGCTTCAGGCTGTTTCAGGTTTCAGGTTTCAGGTTCTGGCGCAGTCTGGTTGTTCCCTGTTATGAACTGCACTTCGTTCAGTGGTTCAGGCAGATCGCGCGTCAGGGTGTCTGCAACCGGGATTGCCAGCATATGGAATACATTGCGTCCGTTTTGGCCCATGTCGGGTAGCATGGTGGCGCGAATATAAAGGTACTGATAGCCGTCCAATTTATTGAAGGCTGCAAAGGTATGAACCATCTGGCCGGTACTGCAGTGTGCTTTAATAGCTGAAAAATCTTCTTCTGATATAAGGTCAGTAATCAGATCGTGCTCAATTTTAATTTCGATATGAGCATGTTTGTTGATACGCAAGAGGTTGCCGTCTTCGTCCGCGATGATAAAAGGTGCGGGGAACTCGTCAGATGAGTCAATATACTTCCGGGCGGGAAGCCGCGAGTTAAAGTCTTCAAACGCATTGACCAGCATGAACAGTTCCCCGGTCAGAGGATTGATGCGCGGTAACTGTATGCAAAAGACTTTCTGTGCATCCCTGCCAGGAAAAAAATCCCACTCTGAGGTAATGATATTTTCACCAGCCTGCATGCGCAGTTGGTAGCTTTTAAGACGTGTTTTGGCCAGGTAGCTCATGGATGAAAAGTCACGTGCCTGCAGCTCGTCTGTTGAGTCTGCCTGCCAAAATTGACAACCTGAGGGATTTGCCCAGACGATTTTCTTGGCAGTGAAGTCCCAGAGCCAGGAAGGGTGGGGTCGGGTTTCAAGCTCTTCAAGTTCGGCCATTTGATAGAGCGTTGTCTGCTTGGTGCAAGACTTCTGGGGTTTGTGAGAATGATACTTCTGTATCCATTCTTCCAGTTGCTCGTCCTTGACTCCCTTACTGAATAAAAAGCCTTGCCCATATTTGGCACCGGCTTCCAGCAATATCGATCTGACCATGCAGGTTTCAATGCCTTCGACAATACAGCGAAGGCCAAGGTTGCTGCTCAGCTGTAAGATGGCATTGATACCGGCCATGCTGGTCTTATCGTTTATCACTCGAGAGGTGAGCGAGAAGTCGATTTTAATTTCTGAAAAAATGTTCAGGCGGATGGTTTCCAGAGTGGAAAAGCCGGTCCAGAAGTCGTCGACAGCCAGCTGTATCCCGAATGCGTGAAGCTGTCGCAGGTTCGTAACGCTAGTCTCACCAAAAATGCCTGCTGTTTCAGTGACTTCCAGCACGACTGAGGTCGGTTCCACAGTATGACTGCGGGCAATGTTGATGATTTCGTCAGCAAAGCCCTTTCGGCAGAGATCATGTGCTGAGATGTTCAGGGAAAAATGCAGGTCGGGGGAGCGCTGTTGCAGCCGCTCGATCAGCCCCAGCATTCGGTTGAACAGGTGAATAGTCAGGAAGTGGCATTGCTGTGCTTCTTCGAGCACCGGAATAAAGTGGAACGGAAAAACGTCACCGAAATCGGGGTGCTGCCAGCGTGCGAGGCATTCAAAGCCCACTATGTCCAGGGTTTCAAGATCAACCTGGGCTTGGCCCGCCAGATAAAACTGATTCGCTTTGATGCCCTGGAGAATCTCATCGACGGTGAAGGCTGGCAGTGCTGATGCTGCTGGCCTGGGAGGCGCCTCTGCTTCTTGCGTGCGCGGATCGGAACGACGTGAACCTGGCATGCTTAACCCCTTATTCTTTTAGCCGGAAGCAGATTGGTTAGGTTAGTTCGTTGCATTGATTCGCAAAACACCAGAACAGCCTTAAGAGAAAGGCGCTGTGGCTGTACTCATTGAGCACAGCCTTTGAAGAATAACTTCAAGGCTGATTGAGCTATTGCAATGTCTTGATACTGGTCCAAAACTGTTTTACTTGCCAGTGTAACCCTCGTTTCCGGCTGAGAGGCTCAGTGTGTGAGGCAACTCAATAGCTTTGCTTCAATTTCGGTGCTTGCCAATGGCTCCCGCGTCAAAATCTCCAGCCGTGAATCCCGCCGCCAGGCTGATTCGGTAATGCCTGCAGCCTGGCCAGCATTGCGGTTATAGCCAACGCGAGCATGGCCGATGCGCAATACCGCTTTAACACGAACTGCCGTTTCCAGGTTGTCCAGAAGTGCGCGTGTTCTATCCCAGTCAAAACAATCGTCGCTATGGAAAATCCAGCCGTAGCTATAGTGGCCTTCGCCCTGGCCGAATTCATACACGGGCAGACCCGGTGTTGGAATCGAGGGCAGCTTGGGTGGCGTTAAAGAGCTAATAGCGGCAGTTTTGGCATGGGCCTGTGGATATTCTGCCTGTCGCTTGGTTGAGTGGGGCAGGTCTAGCCACTCAAGTTTGATCTGTCCCTGGCTGACCTGGTGAATGCCAACTTTGGGTGGAAAGAGATTGGCGCTGAGCGCTTCGGCCTCGGTGATATCCGCATCACTGGCCAGGTCTGTGCGGTTAAGCACAATGCGGTCGGCCAGGTTGAGTTGGTCGATAAAGCTGGGTTGAGACAGGGTTTCGGGTTGGTGCAGTACGCCCGGGTCGAGCAGGCAGATGATGCTGTGCAGTGACAGCACATCCTTAAACTGATCATTCTGCAGGGTATCGATGATGCGTGCCGGGTGGCCAAGACCTGTGGGTTCAATCAGCAAGCGGTCGGGGCGGGCGCGGCGCAACAGGGTTGCCAGTGTGATAGGCAGGCTAGGACCCAGTGCACAGCAGAGACAGCCGCCGGCGAGTTCTTTGACGGCGACGCCATTTTCCTCAGCGATCAGGCTGGCATCGATACCGACCTGACCAAACTCATTCACCAGTACGGCCCAGCGTTCGCCCTCGGGGCGTTGCTGCAGCAAGTGGTTAATGGCGGTGGTTTTGCCACTGCCCAAAAAGCCGGTGATGATATTGGTGGGAACGGCACTCAGCCTGGTCTGACTCACAATACTTGCCCTTGTCGCCTTTGCTTAACAGGGGAAGGATTCTGAGCCAGTGGCGAGGACCGATCAAGCCTGTTGAATCAGGCGCACACCTTTTCGTGCTTTCGCTTGGCTTCCAGATAACGGGGCGTTGGGCCTATATCTTCGTAGATTGGCTCGTCGTCCTCGACTCGGATAACCTTGCTCCCCGGCTGATAGGGCATGTGTGCTTCAATATCGCTCAATACGCTGTGCAGCAATATGGGCGTTAATTCGGCGATATCCATGCCATAGACTTCGGCCAGGGCTTGCAGGCGCACCATGTCTTCCCTGTCGATGGGGAGGGTAACCGTTTGTTGATGGGCGCGTCTGAGGGAGTGTTGCTCGAGCTGCTCCAGCAGAGCAGCAATCTTTCGTTCAGGCATTGTATGCATCCTCTCACGAGAACAGGTTGCCCCCTTGCGGGGCAGGCCTGTTCAGCATAGTTGAGAGTTGTGCAGGCTGCACAGAATCAGCGCTTGAGAAAGCCCTTGGCGTTGAGGAACGGCAGCATGTGCGGGCGAGCTTCCTTGACCAGCATGCCGGAAATCTGCTCGCTCCAGGTCATTTCCTTGTTGCCGCCGGTACGGGTGCGGTAGTACTCGCTGACATCGGTGTCGTAGGCCGCGATGCGCTCGGCATCCTGACTGTCGTCGTAACGGTCCTGCTTCAGTACTACGTCCAGCGGCAGGCGCGGTTTCACTTCCGGGTCCTGATCGGGGTAGCCAAGGCACATGCCGAATACCGGGTAGACCAGCTCGGGCAGCTCCAGCAGATCGGATACGTCCTGAATCTTGTTACGCAATCCGCCAATGTACACACCGCCCATACCCAGCGACTCGGCTGCGACGATCACGTTCTGTGCAAACAGGCCGCAATCCATGGAGGCAGTGAGGAACTGCTCGGTGTAGCCCGACAGCATCTCGGCGTTGTGCATATCGCAGGCCAGCTGATGGCGCTTCATGTCGGCGCAGAACACCAGGAACACAGGTGCTTCAGATACGTATGCCTGGTTGTTGGCCATCTCGGCCAAGGCATCGCGACGTTCGCCCAGGCTCACCTGAATTACGGTGCAGGCCTGGATAAAGCTGGATGTGGCCGCGGCCTGACCAGCTTTGATCAGGGTGTCGACGGTGCTCTGAGGGACCGGCTGGTCGGTGAATTTGCGAATGGATCGGTGGCTGTTCAGCAGTTCAATCGTTGGGTTCATCGGGTTATCTCCGGTCTTGTGCTTGTCGCGATTATACATGGATGAGGCGGAAGGTCAGGTTGATACGAGGCTGCTGGACGGGTTTGCTGCGTGGCAGGGAATGTTGCCAGTGATGCTGGGTGGGACCAGCCATCAGCAGCAGGGACCCATGCCCCAGTGGCAGGGTATGGGTTTCACGGCTTTGGTTGTGACGCAGGCAGAAGCGACGTTCAGCTCCCAGGCTGACAGAAGCGATAATCGGGTTTTTGCCCAACTCACGTTCATTATCTGCATGCCAGCCCATGGCGTCCTGACCATCGCGATAGAGGTTGAGCAGCAGGGCATTGAAGCGGGCCTCACAGACGTGCTCCAGGCGATCTTTCAGTTCTGCAAGCGCCGGGTGCCAGGCATCACCGGCCAGTCGCAGGCCTGAATAGGTGTAATGGACGCCCGCGTCGGACTGGAAAGCCTGAAGACGCGGGATCAGGTGCTCACGACCAAACAGGCGGATGCGGTCCTGACGCCAGGGGATTTCATCCAGCAGGGTCTGCAGCAGCTGGTCAGCATCTGCCGGGCCGAGAAAGTCGCGGTCATAACGAATCTCGGCATCCGGCAGCTCCAGTGCGTTACTCTGCACGCTCGGCCAGCAGCTCGCGAATGGCGTCGGCCAGCGGCGGTGCGATATCGATCTGGTTGCTCAGATGAGGAATGCAGGCGGTGGTCGCCACATCGGCAATCTGGGTCAGCTGGTTATAGGCATCGCCAGCGAAAATGCCATGTACACCGATGGCGACGGCGCGGGGCAGGCCTGCAGCACGCAGATGGTTCAGGGTTTCCAGCATGGTGCGGCCGCTGGAAATAATGTCATCCACCAGTACAGGCGTGCGTTGGGCTGCGTTTTCCAGATCAGGCAGTGAGACTCTCACGTCATAATCGCCGTGCCGTTCTTTCTGCAGTACCTGAAAGGGCGCGTCTGCCAGCTGGGCAACATGGGACACCCACTGCTCACTCTCGCTGTCAGGACCAATCAGCAGCGGGTTCGGGATACGTTGCTGAATCCATTGGGCAATCAAGGGGGCTGCCTGAACCACGCGGGAGGGAATGGTGTAGATCTCATCAAGGGAGTGGTAACGATGCAGGTGAGGGTCGACGGTAACCAGATAGTCGAAGGCGCCTGACAGCAGTTTGGCAAAAGGACGTGAAGTCACGCACTCGCCGGGCTTGAAGCGTTTGTCCTGGCGCATATACGCCAGATAAGGGGTCACCAACCCCACACTGCGAGCACCGCAGTCGCGCAGTGTATCGGCCAGAAACAGTAGGCGCAGCAGGCGCTCGTCCGGGTGGAACAGGTTGCACAGGATCACGCAGTCCTGATCCTGGCAATCCGAGTGGACCCGCAAATAGCTTTCACCATCGGGAAAACGGCGCTGCTCCAGCGCACCGGCCTGAGCATTCAGTAAACGATTAAGCTGGGCAGCCAGCGCCGGGTCCGAGTCGGGATTAAAGATCAGCATGCGTTGAGGCCTCCTGCTGCAGCGGATTATCCAGTTCAATCACTTGGGGATGTTCATTGAGATACTCAACGGCGTAGTTGAGTTCCCCGGCGTTTTCCGCGTGGATCATGATCAATACATCCTGGCATTCCACCTGATCGCCCAGCTTGGCGTAGATCTCAACGCCGGCGGCCGGGTCAGCCGGGGCACCGGCCAGCTTGGCGATTTTCGCCAGAATGCGGTTGTCGATGCGGGTGACCTTACCGGTGTGCGACGCCACCAGTGCATAGCGATAAGGCGCCACGGGTGGGTGGCGGAAACCACCTTGAGCATTACAGATGTTACGGAATTTTTCCCAGGCTGTGCCCTTGTTCAGGGTGTCCAGTGCCAATCGGGTACCTTCCTCGAGTGACAGCTGTTTCACCATGGCCAGCATGGCGCCGGCCACTTCGGCGGCCCTCTGGCGCAGGTCCTGAGGCGCACCAGGATCGTTCTGCAATACCGCCAGAATGTCCCGCGCCTCAAGGGCGGGACCTATGCCTCTGCCTACGGGCTGACTGCCGTCGGTCAACATCACCTGCAGCTCCAGTCCCAGATTGGCTGCAACGACTCTAAAGCTGGAAGCGAGACGCTCGGCCGCTTCTTCGCTGCGCACCTTGGCGGTGGGGCCTACGGGAATGTCGATCAAAACATGGGTGGCACCGGCGGCGATTTTCTTTGACAGCACCGAGGCGATCAGCTGACCTTCGCTGTCGATATCCAGCGCACGTTCCACCTGAATCAACATATCGTCGGCAGGGCTCAGGCGCATGGCGCCGCCCCAGGCCAGGCAGCCACCTTCGCGGCTGACCACTTCGCGCATCTGCTCCAGACTCAGGCTCACGTTGGTGAGCGTTTCCATGGTATCAGCGGTACCGGCCGGGGAGGTGATCGCACGGGATGAGGTCTTGGGTACGATCAGACCACAGGCGGTCAGAATGGAGACCACGATCGGTGTGGTGCGGTTACCTGGCAAGCCACCGACGCAGTGCTTGTCGACGACAAGCGGCAGTTGCCAGTCCAGGGTGCTGCCGGATTTGACCATGGCCTCTGTCAGCGAGGTCACTTCGGCATCACTCAGGTTGTCATCGCCGCAGGCGGTGATGAAGGCCGCCAAATGCACATCGGCGTAACGGCCTTCGACGATATCGTTGATGATGCTCTGAAACTGTAAATCGGTCAGTTCATGGCCGTAGACCTTGGCGCGCACATAGGACAAGGACTGCACAGGTTTGGGGTGTGACAGCCAGATCGGGTCTTCTGCTTTAAGTGCCAGTCGCTTCCAGGCTGATTCTGAAAAACCGACCTCGTCATCGGCCAACAAACGGTCGGTCACGATATTGAGCGAAGCGATCATATGGCAGCCCTGCTGCGTGGTGACCAGCACCCGTGACAGGCTTTCGAACCCTTCCGAACGACACACGTGACTTTTTGCCGGCAGATACAGTGTCGGTTCGTGGTGGGTGTCGATGCCGAGTCGGCGTGCTTTGAGGGGCGCCATCCGTTCTGGCGTCAGCATCATCATAGGGATCTCCTTGGATCGGGCAGTGTTTCAGTTTAAGCACTCAGACCCCCGGCGGGCAACCAGATCGGGTTGAGTGCTGTCAGGGAACAGCCGCCTTCTGATAGAATGGCCGATTCGATTTTTGGTCCTGTTCAGGACAATTTTCCAGACAAAATATTTAGGACACGAGCAGAGTTTATGGAACGCCGTTACCGTTTGGTTCTATCCTGCCCCGACCGAGTGGGCATTGTGGCGATGGTCAGTAATTTCATCTCCAGCCACGGGGGCTCCATTGCGGATGCCAACCAGCACTCCGATCCCACCACCGGCTACTTTTTCATGCGTGTGGAGATCAGTGCCAAAAGCCTGCAGTTCTCATTGGATGAGTTACGTGAAGCGTTCAGCCCGATCGCGGCATCGTTCAACATGGATTGGCAGATCGAAGATTCTTCGCGTCCCAAGCGTGTTGTGTTGATGGCCAGCCGTGAGTCTCACTGCCTGGCGGATCTGCTGTACCGTTTCCACAGCAAAGAACTGTATTGCGATATCGTGTGTGTGATCTCCAACCATGATGATCTGCGTTCAATGGTGGAGTGGCACGGTATTCCCTACCACCATGTTCCCGTTGATCCGGCCGACAAGACACCGCACTTCAATGAAGTGAACCGTCTGATCGAAGAGCACGAAGCGGATGTGGTGGTGCTGGCGCGTTACATGCAGATTCTGCCGCCGGACCTGTGCGAGCGGTATCCGCATCGCATCATCAATATCCATCACAGCTTCCTGCCGTCGTTTGCAGGTGCCAAGCCGTATCATCAGGCGCACGAGCGTGGCGTAAAACTGATCGGTGCGACCTGTCACTATGTGACCCAGGAGCTGGATGCCGGTCCGATCATCGATCAGGACGTCACCCGCATCAGCCACCGCGACCTGCCGGAAGATATGGTCCGTCTGGGACGTGATGTGGAAAAAACGGTGCTGGCTCGAGGCCTGCGCTGGCATTTGGAAGATCGTGTGCTGGTCCACGGCAACAAAACGGTGGTTTTTGCCTGATTGCCGCTTGAGGCTGGACTAGTATTTACTCAGGGGCGCCGGCCCATTTTCGTTCATGCACAGGAGTGTCCACGATGCTGAGATCCGTCAAAGTTCAGGATTACATGGCGACCAAGCTGATCTCGTTCAGCCCCGAGACCGGCTTGTTTGATGCAATTCGCGCGTTGCAGGAGTACGGCATTTCCGGTGCTCCGGTCGTGGATGCAGAGGGGGTGCTGGTGGGTATGCTGTCGGAAGTGGACTGCCTGAGGGCGATACTGACTCAGACCTACCACGAAGAGGAAATGGGCAGTGGCGGCCATGTCGGTCGCTATATGTCGAGTCCGGTGCAAACGATTAAGCACAGTGCTGATTTGACTGAAGCGGCACAGATGTTTATCGATAAAAGATTGCGTCGGATACCGGTTGTTAACGGCAGCAAGCTGGTGGGGCAGATCAGTCGTCGTGACGTGCTCAGAGCGGTTGAGGAGTTTGCAAAGGATGGTTGATCGATCCACAGGAGCCGTTGCATGAGCGATTGGCTACCGGAAACACCTCTGCTGTTTTATCCCTCGCTGGCGTACAAGCTTGGCAGCGATGAAGCTCTGTTGCTGTTCATTTACCGTGAATATGCCCGCAACGCCGGCATGCAGGCGGACGATGGCAGTATCGAGTGTATTCTGCCCAAGGCACGCTGGCTGCAGCTGGCCGGTTTTTGGAGTGAAGAACGTCTGCGTGCTGCCAGTGATAGCCTGGCAGCGCAGGGCTGTCTTCAGATCGGTCTGAATCAGGGTGGCAGTGTCCGTCTGCGCCTGTTACCTGAGCCTAAACCCCAGTCCAGGCCTGAGCCCGAGCAAACCCCGGCTGCAGAATCCCAGACGGTTGAGCAGGAGTCGCCGAGGGTTAATCGTCTGCCGGTCTATGACTCGCCGCCACCTCCGCCGCCACCGCCCAGTGGCAACATGATTCAGCGCCGCGGCCCGGCACCTACCTTCGGTGGCAGCATCGGCTGGCGCCGTCACAAGGATGAGTTGCAGGCGATCTTTGAACAGGCGGAAGAGCGGAACCAGCAGTTGCACCCCATGCAGTTGGGCTGGCAGCCGTCGGACATGTTCCACGCTATGCTGCCACGCCATGCGATCCCGGTGGACTTTGCCGAAGCCTGTCTGGATGAGTTTGTGCTCTATTGGCTGGACAAGGACCGCAAGGAGAGTAACTGGGATCAAAAATTCCTCGCCTGGGTCAAACGGGAATGGGTCAAGAAACAGACGCGGGATGCGCGCGAACAACGCTACGAGCAGGAACGCGCACCCATGACAGGAGGGGGCAGCAATGAAAACACCCGCGGAGATTCTCGGGAAAAACGCAAACGGATTACCGCAGCCATCATGGACATCAAGGACACCGACTGGTGAGCCTGTTGCCGGGCGTGACCAGACACGCCAGGTAGAGCCGATCAGCCCGCAGACCAAGACTCTGGTCAATATGATTTTCGCTCGCTTTATGGCGATCTATGGGCACAAGTTCAAAAGTAGTTTCGAGACCCAGGACGAGCTGCGTATTGCCAAGCGGGAATGGGCACTGAGCCTGGCAGGCTATACCGAGTCCGAGCTGGTAGCGGCGGTTAATCGCTGCAAGGAAAGCACCTCCTGGATGCCCAGCATCGCCGAGTTTCTGACCATTCTGCGTGATATCAACGGTGACTTTGGTCTGCCCGGACTGCGCGATGCCTACACCGAAGCCTGTATGCATGCCGACCATCCGGTGCGCCATCGCTGGAGTCACCCTGCCGTTTATCATGCTGGCCGTGAGACGGGCTGGTTTTTGCTGCGTACTGAAGAAGAAAGTCGGGCGCTGCCGTCCTTCCGTTATCACTACGATGTGATCTGTCGTCGTGTTCGTGAGGGTGAGGATCTGTCACAGCCCGTGCCGCCAGCACTGGAAGATAAGCAGGCGAATACGGTGGCTGACTTTATTCAGGCATTCACCGAGCAGCATGCGCTGACACCTGAAGAAGGCGCCAGCCTGCTTTACTACCTGACTCTGCCGGAAGGCAGCCGTTCGCGGGCGCGTCTGTATCGCCAGTCGCAAGAGAAGGTGGATCAGCGTGGTTTGGGCATTAAATTACCGGCAACCACGCGAGATCGAGCCGCGAATTAAGCCTCGTGTTAATGGGTGGCCGGAGTGCTGAAACTCTGGCCAAACATTTCACCGATTGCCTGCTCCAATTCCGGGCTGCGCTCGGGCTGGCGGAATGCCTGCAACAGTAGTGCGCGGTGCACCGGCATGAACATCAGCTCGGCCAGAATGCGGCTGAAGCCACCTTGACCCGCCTCCCCAGTCGCCAACTGCTCCAGGAACAGGCGCAGGACTTTAGGTTCCAGCAGCGCTGACTCGCAACGGGTCGCAATCACCGTAATCACTTCCGCTTTGGCGGCATGAGGGCTGTTCAGCAGCTCCGTTACCCAGGCCTGCTTGGCCGGTTCATCAGCAATATTGGACAGTGCACGTGCCAGTGCCGCCACACGGTTGCTGTCATCGCCTGTCAATGCTGCCTGCAGAAGCTTTAGCAGTTCCTGCTGCACCGCGGGCTCCGGTTGAGTGTTCTCCAGCAGTGGGCAGAGGCTTTCCAGAACCGGCGCAGGCATGCTGGGCAACTTGTTCGCCAGTGCCGCGCTGTTGTTGTCCTGATCCAGGCGCATGCTGACATCGGCCAGCCCCTGATAGGCGAGGGTGGGCCAGTCGTCTGCGGGCAGCTGGTCATGCAGCCAGGCCTGGGCACGCTCGTAATGCGCAGAGGCCGCCGTCTTCATTTCCTTGGATGCCAAGGCATGGAAGGCCGCCATGCGGCCCTGGTCCGGTGTGAAGGAATAGGGATTGTCTTTGAGCGCATCCTCATCCAACTGACCATTCTTGCTGTTGACCACATTCTGGATCAGGCGCTTCAGCAAGTCGTCACGTGCGGCGGGCGCAACCAGTCCCTGTTCATCCAATGGCAGGCGCAGGAACCATACAGCGTTTTCCTGTTTCTGTTTGGGGTTCCAGATTAGTACCGCCATCCAGGCCAGGTGCTGAAATGGTGTGGGGTAGGGCAGTCGGGAATCTTCGATGCGCTGAAACTGTTCCAGTGAAAGCTTGCTGATACGACGTCCCATATCGAAGACGCGCAGTGCGGCTCCTGTTGAGCGCAGCAGTTCAGTCAGGGATTGAGGCATAGCAGTTTCGGCAGACATAGGATTCCGGATGAGAGCTTGTTAACAGAAGCGAAATTTTAACATCTTTGTTCCCTGGCAGCATGGGACTTCCGGGGGGGAGGCTGTGGTAAATTAGTTGTGCTGTTCCAGTAAAAGGATGTAATCAGAATGATACTGACGTTGTTATTTGCCAGCGCCATGCTGTTAATCAGCATCGTGTTGAGCCCCCTCTCAAACCGCATCGGCATGCCTGTCCTTTTGCTGTTTCTGGTGGTGGGCCTGGTGGCAGGCCAATCAGAGCTGGGGCTACTGGTTTCGGCGGATGTATCCAGTACCTTTCTGGTCGGCAACCTGGCGTTGGCCGTCATCCTGCTTGATGGCGGCATGCGCACGCGTATCGAGACCTTCCGTGTTGGTCTGAAGCCCGCATTGACCCTGGCGACACTGGGTGTGCTGATTACCGCTTCAATGGCGGGTATGGCAGCCTATTGGCTGTTGGAACTGCCAATTCTGCATGCCTTGCTGATCGGCACAATTATCTCTTCCACTGACGCGGCAGCAGTGTTCGCCTTGCTGCAGAATCACGGCCTGCGCCTTAACCAGCGTGTCAGTGCGACCCTTGAGATCGAGTCGGGCAGTAACGATCCGATGGCGATCTTCCTGACCATTATTCTGCTGGAACTGATTACCCGGGAAACACCACCGGGCCTGCCCGAGGCGGTGGGCTTGCTGATTACCCAGCTGGCTTTAGGTGGTTTGGGTGGCCTTGTCGGTGGCTGGGTGCTTTCACGTCTGGTCAGTCAGCTGGAGCTTCAGGCGGCGTTCTATCCGCTGTTGGTCACGGCAACGGGTCTGAGTGTCTTTGCAGCTGTCACCCTGCTGGAAGGCAGTGGTTTCCTGGCGATCTATCTGATGGGTATCTGGGTCGGCAACCGCGGGTTGCGCAAGATGGATGACATTCTGCAGGTACATGATGGCCTGGCATGGCTGGCGCAGCTCAGTCTGTTCCTGATGCTGGGGTTGTTGCTGTCACCCCATGAGCCCTTGACCCTGTTGCCGCAGGGGCTGGCACTGGGTGCGGTGCTGATCGTGCTGGCGCGTCCACTTGCCGTCTGGCTGTGTCTTTGGCCGTTCAAGTTCCGCTGGCGTGAAATGCTGTTTATCGCCTGGGTTGGCCTTAGAGGCGCGGTGCCAATTGTATTGGCGCTGTTCCCTCTGATGGCTGATGTGGAGAACGCGGCCATGTTTCCCATGATCGCTTTTATTGTGGTGGTGATCTCACTGCTGCTACAAGGGACTACGCTGGCGCGGGCCGCCCGCTGGTTGAAGCTGGAGCTGCCGGCAGAACCTGCGGCACTTCAGCGTACCAGCCTTGAGTGGTCGAACCAGCATAATCACCGCTTGATGGTGTTTGAACTGGACGGGGAACACTGGACGCCCCCTCGAACGCTCAAAGGCGTGCGATTGCCAGAAGATGTGGTGCTGACGGCGGTGTTACGTGAAGAAGTTCTGGTGCCTTACGAGGCGGATCTGGAGTTGAAAACCGGTGACCGATTGGCGGTTATCGGGGATGAAGAGTCAGAGGTTAAGCTGGCCAAACTGTTCAGTTCGGTGACTTCGATCCCGGCGCTTAAGGAAAGTACTTTCTTCGGTGCCTTTGAGCTGAATGGCAGTGTAGAACTGGCGGCCTTGGGTCAGAACTTTGGCGTTCAAATTGACTCAGAGCTCAGTCAGCTAAGTCTGGATGCCTATATTCAGTCGTGTCTGAAGGCGCCGCCTGTTGAAGGCGACCGGGTGCAGCTGGGCACTATCAAGCTGGTGGTGAAGTCGGTCGAGAATGGTCAGGTTACTCGAGTAGGTCTAAAGTTCTGATGCCTCGAACTGACAGTTGCAATGTTAAATGGTTTAATGCGGCCGCATAAACCGTGTGGATAAGGGAGTGGTGCGTTGATAGAAGCGGTCTGGATAATTTTTGCTTTCAGCCTGGGGATGGGAGTCAAGCTGGTGGGGCTGCCTCCACTGATCGGTTACCTGGCGGCGGGCTTTGCCATTGTTGCTGCAGGTGATCTGGCTGGAATCGAGGTGCAGGGCACCGAAGCGCTGAATCATATTGCCCATCTGGGCGTGTTGCTGCTTCTATTCACGGTAGGTCTCAAGCTTAAGGTGCGTAACCTGGTCAAACCCGAGGTGATCGGGGGCGGCGTATTGCACTTTGGTATCTCCATTCTTCTGTTCACCCCGGCCATTCACTGGATTATGGGACTGGAATGGATGACAGCTCTGATGCTGGGCATCGCGTTGTCCTTCTCCAGTACGGTATTGGCCGCCAAGGTATTGGAATCCAAACGTGAGCTGCGTGCTTTCCATGGTCGTGTCGCGATCGGTATCCTGATCGTACAGGACCTGCTGGCACTGTTGGTTATGGCGCTGGCCAGTGGTAAAACGCCCTCTGTCTGGGCTTTGCTGGTGTTTGCAATTCCGTTGCTGCGCCCGCTGATTTATAAGCTGCTGGATGTCAGCGGTCACGAAGAGTTGCTGGTACTGCTGGGTCTGTTGTTGGCGCTGGTCGTCGGCGGCAAGGGCTTTGAGCTGGTCGGGCTGAGTTCTGAGCTTGGCGCTCTGGCGTTCGGTGCCTTGTTGGCGAACCATCGTCGCGCCGGCGAGCTTTCATCATCCCTGTGGAGCATCAAAGAGGTGTTCCTGGTGGGGTTTTTCCTGCAGATTGGCATGGGCGGCTTGCCGGATATGGATGCGCTGATTTTTGCCGTGGTAATGGGGTTGGTACTGCCGCTCAAGGGCGTCTTGTTCTTTTTCCTGCTGTTGCTGTTCAAACTGCGCTCTCGCAGTGCCTTCCTGACCGGTCTGAGCCTGACAAACTACAGTGAGTTTGGGCTTATCGTCGCCAGTATCGTACTGCCTGAATGGCTCATTCCGTTGGCGATAGCCGTCTCCGTATCTTTCCTGGTATCGGCGCCCTTGTACCGTGCTGCCCACCCGCTCTATGATCGCTTGGGGAACTTCCTGGCGCGCTTTGAAAGCGAGGGTTTCCATCCGGACGAGCAGCCGCTGTCTCTGGGCGATGCGGAGATACTGGTGATCGGTATGGGGCGTACCGGCACGGCGGCTTATGACCACCTGGTGCCGCGTGATATTCCCATGGTGGCGGTGGATTCCGACCCGGCCAAGGTTGAAGCTCATGCTCAGGCTGGCCGTAATGTGGTCTTTGCCGATGCCGAAGACGTTCAGCTGTGGAAAAATCTCAAGGCGCCCAAGCTTAAGCATGTGATTCTGGCGGCCAGTGATGTGGAAGCCAAGGTGACAGCTGCACGTCAGTTACGTCTGGCAGGGTTTGATGGGGTGATTGTGGCGCACAGCATGTTCGCGGATCACGCTGACGCTATCACCAAAGCGGGTGCAGATCACACCTATCAGACCATGGCCGAGACCGGTGTGGGTCTGGCCGAGCACATCTTTACCGCTGCACAGAAACGCGAGCAAGGGTCGGTCTGACCCTCTGCTCAGCTTTTCTTCTGTCCGGGGGCTGGCTGTTCAGGCGGGCTCTCGGTGTTCTCTGCCTCTTTTGCTTGAGTGTCCTGCTTTTTCTCCACCTGCTTTTTCTCAAGTAATACCAGCATGTACTCCAGCTGGTGTTCAATGTTTTCCAGCCGGTTTTCAAGTCGTGTAATACGGTTCAGGTTCTGGCGTTCCCGATCAGCGATTTCACCCTCATCCTTTTCGATAAAGAATACCGAGAAGCTGGCGGTAAGCAGCGAGAACATGCAGATCCCGACCAGAATCAGCAGGGAGCCGAACAGGCGGCCTTCATTGGTACTGGGGACGATATCGCCATAGCCTACGGTCGTCATGGTGACCCAGGCCCACCAGATGCCATCCAGAGGACCATTGAAGGCCGGGTCCAGTGCCGCTATCAGGAAGCCTGAAATGATCAGGAACACCAGGCAGACGATCAGGGTGGTGCCCAGATTGTGGCGGGCGAGGATTGAGCGCAGGTCGCGAGACACCTTGAACAGTATCCCCAGCATCACCAGCAGTCGGAGCGAGCGGATGGCACCCGCGTAAAAGCCGTAGGCCCCCCAGAGCGCAGGCAGGCCCGCGATAATGATTAACGGGCTCATCCAATTGGATTTCAGATAGCGCACTCGGTCATCGACCGCATACAACATCAAGCCCAGTTCAGTGGCGAATCCGGCCCAGATGACCCAGTCGGTAAGCTCGTGGAATACCACGGAAACCATGCCGTCCGTGCGCAGGTACCAATCGATCAGGATCCACATGGCAAGAAACAGCATGGGCCATTCCATACGCTTGCTCCAGCGCCTGGCCCGTGCGTTTTCCTGTGGATGGACGCCGCCGAACCCGAGCCGGAACAGCAGAGAATGGTGTCCTTCGTAGCTCATTGCGGCGACTCCAGGCTCAGTGGCGGGTGGTACTTAGCAGACTGTCCAGCTGTTCCAGTAGTCCCAGCAGGCGATCGGTATCTTCCTCAAGCTGCTTGAACACTTCTTCGGCCATGGGATGAATCTGGCTGTTTTGCGGCAATGGCATTTCGCGCGCGATCATCTGCTCCAGACGCGGGATCAGTAGCCACTGAACCCACTGGCTGAACTCCATCGTATCGACGCAAAACGGTTGGCTGCTGGACAGGGCTTCGTCGCTGGGCGGCAGTGCCGCCCAGAGATCAATCGCCTGCATTTCGATACGAATCTCGACCAGAATCTGGCTGACTTCGTGAGCGCGTGACATCAGGACTCCTTGCGAGCGGCTTTCAGAGTATCGGCGATCAGGAAGGCCAACTCCAGTGACTGGTCCGCATTCAAGCGCGGGTCACATTGGGTATGGTAGCGATCTGCCAGGCCTTCTTCGGTGATGCGGTAAGCGCCACCGATGCACTCGGTAACATCATTACCGGTCATCTCAAAGTGTACACCACCGGCGTGAGTGCCTTCGGCGTTGTGCACTTCGAAGAAGCCCTTCATCTCGGCCAGGATGGCATCAACACTGCGTGTCTTGTAACCGCTGGAGGCTTTGATGGTGTTGCCGTGCATGGGGTCGGAGCTCCAGACCACATGATGACCGCTGGCTTTCACTGCGCGTACCAGAGGCGGCAGAAGTTCAGTGATCTTGTCAGCACCCATACGTGCAATCAGGGTGATGCGGCCTGGAATCTGCGCCGGGTTCAGGATGTCCAGCAGACGCAGCA
Organism: Marinobacterium sp.; assembly: GCA_048264005.1. Lineage (GTDB taxonomy): Bacteria > Pseudomonadota > Gammaproteobacteria > Pseudomonadales > Balneatricaceae > Marinobacterium. The sequence continues at coordinate 78,133 of JBLXDP010000008.1, read as the reverse complement.
GATCATCGACCTGAGTGCTGGGGCCAACCTTGATGCCAACCGGGTTGCGCACGCCACGCAGGAACTCAACATGGGCGTGATCCGGCTGGCGGGTACGGTCGCCGATCCACAGCATGTGTGCGGAGCAGTCGTACCAGTTACCGGTCAGGCTGTCCTGGCGGGTCAGGGCCTGTTCGTAACCCAGCAGCAGTGCTTCATGCGAGGTGTACAGGTTGGTTTCTTTCAGCTGCGGCGTGTTGGATGAGCTGATGCCACAGGCTTCAATGAATGCCATGGTCTGGTCGATCTGCTGCGCCAGGTGCTGGTACTTTTCACCCTGAGGGCTCTGCTGTACGAAGCCCTGAGTCCACTGGTGGACCTTGTGCAGGTCGGCGAAACCGCCGGTTGCAAAGGCGCGCAACAGGTTCAGCGTCGCTGAAGACTGGTGGTAAGCCGACAACAGGCGCTGGGGATCAGGTGTGCGGGCTTCGGCGGTAAAGTCGATGGCGTTGATGATATCGCCGCGGTAGCTCGGCAGTTCGATGCCGTCGATGGTTTCGGTATCGGCTGAGCGCGGTTTGGCGAACTGACCGGCCATACGACCGATTTTGACTACGGGGCAGCTGCCGGCAAAGGTCATCACAACCGCCATCTGCAGCATCACCTTGAAGGTATCGCGGATCTTGTTGGCGTTGAACTCGGCAAAGCTCTCGGCACAGTCACCACCCTGCAACAGGAAGGCTTTGCCTTCGGCAACCTGAGCCAAATCGTCAGTGAGGGAGCGGATTTCACCGGCAAAGACTAGCGGCGGATACTCACCGAGCACTTTTTCTACCTGAAGCAGGGCGTCCTGATCCGGGTAGTTGGGGTGCTGTTTGATCGGCTTGCTGCGCCAGCTGTCGGGAGTCCAGTTTTCCATCTTTGCTACTCACTGCTTGTTTACAATAGGGAACCCCCGATGGTACCGCAAAATGGTGTCAGCGACAGCCTGTGGGCGGGGTGTGGGGGCTTAAACTGGCCCTAAGTATGCATTTTCATCAATGAGGCAGGTCTGTGTATTGGCCACTGAGCCGGTATACTGCTTTTTTTACCCGCATCTTACTCGGAGACAGAATGGCAACCCGTGTGTTTCACGTATCAGCATCCTACATGCGCCGTCAGCAGGCCAAACAACTGGGCTGGCTTTTGGCCATGCTTGGCTTGGTAGTTTTCAGCCTGTATTACCTCGGTCAAATGCTGGGAGGAGATGCCGGGGTTGCGGACTATCTGGTGCCCGTAGTGGGCGTGTTGGCCTGTTCTGCCTATGCCGTGAAGCTGGGTCTTCAGCTTAAGCTCGGCAAAGCGGCCTATCCGGATGTGACCTGGGATGACGGGCAGGAAAGTCTGAGTCTGATTCAGCCCGAGGGAAAGCTGGTGCTGATGCAGGCCTCGTTGATTAGCATGCGTGTTCAGGTCGGGCTGGGACGTGTGTTGGCGTTGACGCTTGTGAGCGAGACAGGGCAGCAGCTGCGGCTTGAAGGGTATGAATCGCTGGATGATCTGGTCGAACTGTTTGAAAGCCGCTTGCCGGAAGGGCAGGTTGTGCGTACGCGTTTGCGATATTGACGTTTGGATATGAGTGCAGCGCCGTGCTCAGGCGCTGCGAATGCCGTTCAGATTGCGGAAAGTCACATCACGGGCCGTATTCAGGAAATCGACCATGAAGTCGGCTTCTTTCTGGTCCTCGCGCATTGCGGCATAGAGCGTACACCAGAGCCCTTTTTCACCCAGAGGGCGTGAGGCGATGTAGTTGCGCTGCAGGTACTCGTAGGCTGCCCAGTTTGGCAGGGCGGCTACACCACGGCCACTGGCGACCAGCTGCATGATCATCACGGTCAGCTCGGAGGTGCGAATCTCTTGCGGCTCAACATCAGCCGGATCCAGGAAGCGGGTAAACACATCCAGTCGATCCTGCTCCACCGGGTACATGATCAGGGTCTCTTCCGCCATATCCTGTGGCGAAACAAAACGCTGATTGATAAACCGATGCTGGCGACTCATCACCAGAACAGATTCATAGCTGAACAGCGGAACATAATGGATGCCGTTACGCGGTTCCGGGTCTGAGGTGATGACCAGATCCAGGTCGCCACGGCTCAAGGCTGGCAAGGGCTGGAAGCTGAAACCTGTAGACAGGTCCAGTTCCACTTCGGGCCAGTGCTGGCGGAAATGGTCGATAGTGGGCATCAGCCAGTCGAAGCAGCTGTGGCATTCGATACAGATATTCAGACGTCCGGCTTCGCCTCCGGCCAGGCGTGAAATATCCCGCTCGGCGTTTCGCACCATGGGCAGAAGCTCATCGGCCAAAGCCAATAGGCGCTGACCTGCGCTGGTAAAGTAGATAGGACGGGTTTTACGAATGAACAGTGAGCAGTCCAGACGCTCCTCAAGGTCCTTGATCTGATGCGAAAGTGCGGACTGGGTCAGATGGATACGCTCGGCGGCTTCTACCAGGCTACCGGCATCGCGCAGGGCGGCAAGCGTTTTCAGGTGACGAATCTCTATCATGCCAGGGTCCTGGTCCCGAAATTGTTGCCAGTATAGTATCGATTTGCAGGGTGTTGCGAACTTTGCCGGACAGGCATGAAAGCCTGCCCGGCAACGACTCAGGATTTAACGAGCAGGAATTCCAGCAGCGCTTTCTGCGCGTGCAGGCGGTTTTCTGCTTCGTCGAACACCACTGAGCGAGGGTCGTCCAGCATGTCTTCGCTGACTTCTTCACCACGGTGTGCAGGCAGACAGTGCATGAAGATAGCGTCTTCTTCAGCCTGGTCCATCAGCTCTGGGCTGACCTGGTAGCCACGGAACTCGCGAACACGCTCGCGCTGTTCATCTTCCTGGCCCATGGAAGCCCAGACATCGGTCACTACCAGGTGAGCGCCTTTGACAGCCTCTTCAGGGCTTTCAAAGATGCTCACCCGGTCGCTGTTGCGATTGACCAGGTCTTCATTGGGTTCAAAACCTTCCGGGCAGGCCACATTCAGTTTGAAGTCAAACTGGCGTGCTGCGTTGATGTAGGAATTGCACATGTTGTTGCCATCGCCAACCCAGGCTACGGTCTTGCCCTTGATGGAGCCACGGTGCTCGATAAAGGTCTGCATATCGGCCAGCAGCTGGCAAGGGTGGAAGTCGTCGGTCAGCGCGTTAATGACCGGTACTTTGGAATAGCGGGCAAAGGTTTCGACCAGCTCATGGCTGAAGGTACGAATCATCACCACGTCGACCATGCTGGAGATGACGCGGGCGCTGTCTTCAACCGGCTCACCGCGGCCCAGCTGGGTGTCACGGGGTGACAGGAACATGGCGTGGCCGCCGAACTGGGCCATGCCGGCTTCAAAGGAAACACGGGTACGGGTCGATGCTTTCTCGAAGATCATGGACATGACCTTGTTCTTCAGCGGCTCATAGGTCTCGCCGGCATTACGCATCTGTTTGAGGATGATGGCGCGCTGGACGATCTGTTGCAGTTCGTCCGGGGTCATATCCATCAGGGTTAAAAAGTGTCTTGTACTCATAAAGTGGTTTGGTCGGCGATCGTTCAGATCGCCGGCTCCCGTCTGGGTTCAAAATTAACGGTCCGTAGCAGTGTCGAGTTCTTCGCCTGCATATACACGGACCAATTGGGATACAGTGCTGACCAGCAGGTCGGCTTCCTGGTTGGTCATGGTCAGCGGTGGCAGCATGCGGATCACGTGGCCGCCACCGGTAATGTTCAGCAATACACCTTTGACCTTCGCCAATACGGCCAGTTCGGTGCCAGCCTCGGCCATTTCGATGCCGATCATCAAGCCTTTGTTACGGATCTCGCGAATAAAGGGGGCACCGCCCAACTCGGCGCGGAAACCGTCGCAGATGCGCTGACCCAGCTCATCGGCACGGGCGCAAAGGCCATCCTGCACGATCGTATCAACCACGGCTATACCTGCCGCACAGGCAAGCGGGTTGCCGCCGTAGGTAGTACCGTGGGCGCCGGGTGTAAAGACCTCTGCAGCCAGGCCGCGCGCCAGGCAGGCGCCGATCGGGAAGCCGTTGCCCAGGCCTTTGGCGGTGGTGACCACGTCCGGCAGGATATCAGTATGTTGATAGGCAAAATACTGACCGGTTCGGCCATTGCCGGTCTGGACTTCATCCAGCATCAGCAGCAGATCGTGTTCGTCACAGATGGTGCGCAGCTGGGGCAGGTAATCATCGGCGGGAATATGTACGCCGCCTTCACCCTGAATTGGCTCAACCAAAACGGCGACCACATTGGGATTGTTGCTGGCGACCTGACGTACGGCTTCGGCGTCGTCAAAAGGTACGCGAACAAAACCGCTGACCAGAGGTTCAAACCCCTGCTGTACGGCACGATTACCGGTTGCGCTGAGGGTTGCCAGGGTACGGCCGTGGAACGACTGTTCCATGACAATGATGGACGGGTTGTCGATGCCCCGTGCGTGACCATGGCGACGGGCCAATTTGATGGCGGCTTCGTTGGCTTCGGCACCGGAGTTGGCAAAAAACGCGTTCTCCATACCGGAGATGCGGGTCAGGCGCTCGGCCAGCTCTTCCTGCAGCGGAATCGTATACAGGTTGGAGCAGTGCACCAGTTTTGCGGCCTGCTCGCTGATGGCTCGGGTTACCGCCGGGTGGGCGTGGCCCAGTCCCGTTACGGCAATGCCACAGAGTGCATCAAGGTAGCGGTTGCCGTCGGTATCGTACAGCCAGGATCCTTCACCACGCTCAAAGGCGACTGATAGACGGTTAAAAACGTTCATCAATGGCTGGGTTGCCATGGGGCTCTCCCTACAACGCAAAAAGGCAGCCTTGGCTGCCGATAAAGAAACCATTCTATGGGGCGCGGATCAGTTTGGCAATTGAATAGACCCCAATCTGGGTCAGGTAGGTGACACTTTTATTGAAAAATCAAGACCTGGCCCCAATATTTAACAACAGCCATAGACTTTCAGTTAAGTTGAGTGGAATGCTGGGGTATATGTTAGAATGCCCGCTGGCTCGGACCGAAGATTGAATTAAAAGGTGTATCCATGAGTGTAGTTGAAAACATCAAAGAGCAGATCGAGAACAACGCGATCCTGCTGTATATGAAAGGCACACCCCGTTTCCCGCAGTGTGGTTTTTCCTCCCGCGCGGTTGAAGCCGTGATGTCTTGTGGCGAACGTTTTGCTTTCGTCAACATTCTGGAGAATCCGGAAATCCGTGCCGAACTGCCCAAGTATGCCAACTGGCCGACCTTCCCTCAGCTGTGGATCAACGGCGAGCTGGTGGGTGGTTGTGACATTATCTGTGAAATGGCCGCTAACGGCGAACTGCAGGAAATGATCAATGCAGCTTCCAAGGATGATGAAAACGCCTGAGTGTGTTGCTCTCCTGATATAAAAAAACGCGCCCGTTTGGCGCGTTTTTTTGTGTCTGGTCCAACCGGCTGCAACGTCAGTCGCGGGTGTCGAGCACCATGTCCCAGCCGCCCATATCTTTCCAGCGGTTGACGATAGAGCAGAACAGCTCGGCTGTTTTTACTGTGTCATACAGAGCCGAATGTGCCTTTTCGTTGTCAAAGTCGATACCGGCGATGTCACAGGCTTTGGCCAGCACGGTCTGACCGTAGGCAAGGCCCGCCAAGGATACGGTGTCGAAGGTTGAGAACGGATGGAAGGGGTTGCGCTTGGTGTCGCAACGTTCAGCCGCGCTGTTGACGAAGCCGAGGTCGAAATTGGCATTGTGCCCAACCAGGATTGCGCGCTTGCAGCCATGAGACTTGATCGATTTTCGGATTGGCTTGAAAATTGACTCCAGCGCTTCTTTTTCGCTGACGGCATTTCGAGCTGGATCTTCAGGGTCTATACCGGTAAAGGCCAGCGCCGAAGGCTCAAGGTTGGCTCCGGGGAACGGCTCTACGTTGGCATCGTAGCTCTGATCAATCATCAGATAGCCGTTCTCGTCCATGGTCAGAGTAACCGCCGCAATTTCGAGCAAAGCGTCGGTGCGGGCGTTGAACCCTGCGGTTTCAACGTCAACAACTACCGGCAGAAAGCCACGAAAGCGTTCAGCCATGGAGTTGGGAGAGGCATGATGATGGGCCACGAAAATCCTTACTTGCAAGTTGTAAATAACCGCAGGCATTCTAACAGCCTGACTTCGGGGGTCAAAACAGCGCGGTAAAGGAGAGTGCTCTTTGGCCGATAGATCTTTGAAGAACGGATACTCTGGCCAATAGTTCTGTTGGTTGATGGTCCCGTTCATGCTTTCATGAAGTCGTTACATTTTATAGTCCATACGATCTGGAGACGTGATCCTTGATTCTGCGCTGTTCCGCACTGCTGATGCTTTTGATGCTGTTGCCGGTGTCGGCTCAGGCCGTGGTATTTCGTGCCTCCATCGATGAATCCGTATGGGAGATGGAAACCTCGCGCTTTTTCTGTCGTTTAAGCCAGGCTGTGCCTGCTTTTGGACGTGCCGTGTTTGAGCATGAGGCAGGTGAGCGCCTGCGTTTTGAGTTGGTGCCGACGCAAAAGTACCAGCTGGATGGTGAGGCGCGTTTGATTGCCCGCGCGTCGCCCTGGCAGCCTGGTATTAAACCGGTCGACTTGGGCCGGGTCAAAATCAGTCCCGAGAGTGGTGGTTTCAGTCTGGGCAGTGAACTGGCTAATGCCATGCTGGTGGCTCTTCACAAGGGAATGACGCCAACTTTTTCCAGTGATAAGTGGTTTGATACGCGTGAGCCGGTAGAGGTCGGCATCTCGGCAGCTAATTTTCAGTCTGCCTACGATGATTATCTGGGCTGTCTGACCACGCTGTTGCCGGTTAATTATCGTCAGGTGGCGCGTACGGCAGTGCTCTTTCCTTCGGCGGCCTGGCGTTTGTCGGATGCTACCCGTGAACGCCTGGATCTGATCGCGCTGTATGTGAAAACCGATGACAGCGTGAAGTCCATTTTTGTCGATGGTCACTCTGATAACTACGGCCGTCGCCTGCTGAACCGTGACTTGTCGAAGAAGCGTGCCGAAGAAGTAACGCGTTATCTGGTCAGTCAGGGGCTCCCTGAAGATATGATTACGACGCGTTATCATGGCGAACGCTATCCGGTCGTGCCTAATACTTCGGCTGAAAACCGGGCCCGTAACCGTCGCGTTGCCATCCGTTTGGAGCGTGACTAGCAAAGTTCAGTGCTGGCTTGCTTTCTGTTATAGTATGCCGCAATTGTGCCGAGTGAATTTTCCTGACCGGGTGAGAGTCCTCTCATCCGGCGCTTTGTTTCTGGAGCAGCAACATGTCCGATATTAAAAAGGTCGTTCTGGCGTACTCAGGCGGTCTGGATACTTCTGTAATCGTGCGCTGGTTGCAGGACACCTACAACTGCGAAGTGGTGACCTTCACAGCCGATCTGGGCCAGGGTGAAGAAGTAGAACCTGCACGTGCCAAGGCTGAAGCCCTGGGTGTTAAGGAAATCTACATCGAAGACCTGCGTGAAGAGTTTGTCCGCGACTTCGTATTCCCGATGTTCCGTGCCAACACCATCTACGAAGGTGAATACCTGCTCGGTACTTCCATTGCGCGTCCGTTGATCGCCAAGCGTTTGATCGAGATCGCTAACGAGACCGGCGCAGACGCCATCTCTCATGGTGCTACCGGTAAAGGTAACGACCAGGTCCGTTTCGAGCTGGGTGCCTACGCACTGAAGCCGGGCGTAAAAGTGATCGCGCCCTGGCGTGAGTGGGACCTGACGTCCCGCGAAACGCTGATGAAATACTGCGAAGAGCGTGACATCCCGGTTGATTTCAGCTCCAGCAAGAAAAAATCTCCGTACTCCATGGATGCCAACCTGCTGCACATCTCTTACGAAGGCGGCATTCTGGAAGATCCTTGGGCGGAAGCCGAAGAAGACATGTGGCGTTGGAGCGTTAGCCCGGAGCAGGCTCCGGACGAAGCAACCTATCTGACCCTGACCTACCGCAAGGGCGATATCGTTGCCATCGACGGGCAGGAAATGTCTCCGGCTACCGTGCTTGAGTACCTGAACAAGGTTGGCGGCGCCAACGGTGTAGGTCGTCTGGATATCGTGGAAAACCGCTTCGTGGGCATGAAGTCCCGTGGTTGCTACGAAACTCCGGGGGGCACCATCATGCTGAAGGCGCACCGTGCAATCGAGTCCATCACTCTGGACCGTGAAGCAGCGCACCTGAAAGACGAACTGATGCCGCGTTACGCTAAAGTGATCTACAACGGCTTCTGGTGGTCTGAAGAGCGCAAGATGCTTCAGCAGATGATCGATTTCAGCCAGCGTAACGTGAACGGTGATGTGCGCGTGAAACTGTACAAAGGCAGCGTGTCTGCTGTTGGTCGTCGTTCTGAAGACAGCCTGTTTGACGAAAGCATTGCAACCTTTGAAGACGATGCAGGCTCCTACGATCAGAAAGACGCTGAAGGCTTCATCAAGCTGAATGCTCTGCGTATGCGCATTGCTGCCAGCAAGGGTCGTAACCTGCTAGAAGACTGATACTGACCAGTATTGATCTTCCAGAGGCCATGCCGGCGAAGTCGGCATGGCCTTTTTCTTGCCTGCCTGAGCTAAGCTGCTGTTGCGCGGAGGCTTTTGCCTCGGCTTGAATGCTCGTGCTATGTTCCGGTTACACCGGTTATTGTGGGCCTATGGATACTCTTTTTTCTGGCAAGTCGGCCTTGATCCTCGACAACCACCTGGATGATCTCCAGCGTCTGCGCACCATTCTGTCTGGTTTGGGTGTAGAAGAGATCATGGTGGCCTCTTCAGTGAATATGGCGCTGTCCTTCCTGCGTGCCCAGCCCGTGGACCTGTGCTTTATGGTCTATGATCTGGGTAAGGGCGAGAAGAACGGCCTGCAAGTGCTGCATGAAGCTCAGGCCGAGGGTATCCATCGTTTTACAACCAGCTATATTCTGGTCTCGCCTGCCGAAACATCGGACTTTTTATTTGGCTCCCTGGAGCACTCCCCTGATCTGTGTATCAGTAAACCCTACGACTCGGCACGTATTCGTCTAAGTCTCGAAAAACTGCTGCGCCTCAAACGCTCGATTCAGCCACTGAATGAACTGATGGATGAGCAAAAGTGGGCAGAGGCTCAGGGCTTATGCGATCGCAATCTGGAGCTTTATCCGGCATTGAAAATATTCCTGATGCGGCTCAAGGGCATTCTTCTATTGCGTCAGGAGCGGTACAGGGATGCGGTAGAGTTGTTCAATGGCCTGCTGGGGATGCGTGATCAGCACTGGATGCGCGTAGGGCTGGGGTTGGCGGCTTACCGTCAGGGTGAGTTTGAGCTGGCAGAGCAAAGCCTGAATGCGGTGATTAACCAGAACCAGTTAAGCCTGGATGCGTTCAACTGGATGGCGCGATTGTATCGACTGCAGGGCGACTGGGGCATGTCCATGTCCCTGTTGCGCAAGTCTGTGATGTTGCAGCCTTCGGTGGCGGTGCTTCAGGGCGACTTGGGTAATGTGGCTGCGCGCTTGCAGGATTGGCGTCTTGCGGTCGATGCCTTTCGTGCAGCCGTCCGCTTTGGTCGCTATTCGGCGTTCCAGAACCCTGATTACTATTTCGCCCTGGCCAGGTGTTTGTGCGAGCACATGGGCGGGCAGCAGGGCAGCTTTGCACAGGATACCGAAGGCGAAGCCCTGCTGGCACTGGAGCAGGCAGTGAATGATTTTCAGCGTGATCCAGTGACCCTGTTTCGCTCGCGCTTGTTGCAGCATGACATCCTTAAAAGAGGGCGGCAGACCCGGCGGGCAGAGCAGGCTGCACGTGATGCGCTGTCGCGCTTTGAAGCATTGACGCTGGATGAGCAAGCGCTGTGGGTTGACCAGCTCAGCGATGGTCTGGAGCAATCAGACATGGCGGAGGCAGTCGTATCGCTGCGGCAAAACCTGACCCGCCAAATGGTCGAAATCGACTGGGCGCGTCGCAACCTGTCCGGCATGATGCACTTCCGCAAAGGGGAGGTGCTAAAGGCCCGGCAGGATTTCATTGAAGCCAGGCGGATGCAGCTGGATAACACCAGCGTCGGGCTGAATCTGGTGCAGGCTGAGCTTGAGTTGTTAAAGCGTGAACAGTCAGAGGATGCGGCATCCTCACTGCGCCTGTGTGACGATGCGCTTTACAGTATCCAGTATGCCGCACTATCGCCACGCCAGCAGCAGCGCTACCAGGGTCTTGCTGATCGCCTTACCAGCCAGGTTCAACACCTGTTCAAGTCTCAAAACAGCTGATCATCCTCGCGCAGGAACAGGTTGTTTCCTTCCATTACTTCGTCCATTTCGCGTTCTTCGTCGCCACCGGCCAGCGTACGTGCGACCTTACGACTCAGCAGTTTGCGCTGTGCTGCAGGGGGCAGGTCGGTGAAGCGGATCACCTGCAACTCCGTCAGCGTATCGATCAGGTCTTCAAGGATACGGATGGTGGATAGATCCGAGTCCTCCAGAAAGTCTGTGGCACTGGCCATGGAGGATGCGTCCAACGACAAAAAGCCTAAAACTTCCGGATCGGATGCCGATACGGCTTTAGCCCCCGGAATGTTACGGTCAGTCAGAGCGGTAATTTTCCCGTCGTCGTCTTTAAGTGCATATAGCATATAAGAACCTGGTCTAAGCTGATGTTGAGAGAAGTTTAGTCAGAGACTTTAAGAAAGTAACCGTATAAAGATCTTTGATTGATTTCAAACAGTTGTTAGAGTGTTGTTTTTATTTGGATGTACGGCATGGATGTTGGAACGGACCCGCTGCTTAGCTGTCTTGTACTGCTGACACAACAGAATCGTCGACCGGTCTCGGCTCAGGTTTTGACCGACGGTTTGCCATTGGTGGACGGACGTCTCACGCCCAAGCTTTTCATTAACGCGGCGGCCCGAGGCGGCTTTGCGGCGAAACTGTCTGAACGACGCCTGGAACACATCTCTGACCTCTTGTTACCGGTCGTGCTTCTGCTTGAGGACGAGCGGGCCTGTATCCTTCAATCCATCGATCTGGATGCCAAGGAAGCCGAGATCATTGAGCCTGAAAGCGGTGGGCAGGTTCGACTGTCCCTGGACAAGCTCAAGGAGTCCTATACCGGCAAGGTGTTCTTTGTGCGGCCAGAGTTCAAGCTGGGGGATCGTTCTCGCCGTGAATATGATGATCGCGACGGCCATTGGTTCTGGAGCACGATCTGGCGTTCAGCACGTATCTATCGCGATGTCATCCTTGCCTCGCTCCTGATCAACCTCTTTGTACTCGCCAACCCCCTGTTTGTCATGAACGTCTATGACCGAGTGGTGCCTAACCATGCCGAAGAAACGCTTTGGGTGCTGGCGGTGGGGGTGCTGGTCGTCTATCTGTTCGATTTCGGATTGAAGTTGTTGCGAGCCTACTTCATTGAGGTGGCCGGCAAAAAGTCGGATGTGATCCTGTCTGCTCGACTGTTCGAGAAAGTGATGGGCACGCGCTACGACTCCATGCCCAGCTCTGTCGGGGCTTTTGCCAGCAACCTGCGTGAGTTTGACAGCATTCGTAACTTCCTCAGCTCCACTACCAATACGGTGCTGATCGATATTCCTTTCATGGTGCTGTTCCTGATCGTGATCAGCTGGATTGGTGGCCCTCTGGTTGTTGTGCCAGCGGCGGCAATTCCCATCATCCTGATCTATGCGCTGATGGTCCGGCCGTCTCTGCGCCGCTCAATTGAGAAAACCTTCAGCTCCACCGCGCAGAAAAACGGTACGCTGGTTGAGTCCCTGACTGCGATGGAAACCCTCAAGACTCAGCGTGCTGCCAGTCCCATGCAGGCCCGCTGGGAAGAAGCGGTCGGTTACATTGCACGCTGGGGTCTTAAGTCTCGCATGCTGTCCGCTTCGGTGGTGAACGTGGCCAGTTTTGTGCAACAGTTGGCCTCGGTCATGCTGGTGGTGTTGGGTGTCTACATGATCATGGACCAGACGTTGTCCATGGGTGGGCTGATCGCCTGCGTCATTCTGAGTGGTCGTGCCATCGCACCTTTGGCACAGGTCGCCAGCCTGATTGCCAACTATGAGCAATCCCTCAAGGCCCTGAAGACTCTCGATGACATCATGGCGCTGCCGGATGAATACGACGGTGAGCGTCGTTATATCCACCGTCCGGAACTCAAGGGTGCCATCGACTTTCAGGAAGTGGATTTTACCTATCCCGGTACCGAATACGGTGCGTTGCACAAGCTCTCGTTCAAACTGAAGGCAGGCGAAAAAGTTGCCCTGATCGGTCGTATAGGCTCGGGTAAAACCAGCATTCAGAAGTTGCTGCTCGGTCTTTATCAGCCCTCTAACGGTGCCATTGAGATCGATGGTATCGATATGCAGCAGATAGCCCCTTCAGATCTGCGCCGCAGTATCGGTTATGTGCCCCAGGATGTGATGCTGTTCGCTGGAACCGTGCGCGACAACATCACCATCGGTTTACCCCATGCCAGTGATGAGCAGATCCTGCAGGCAGCACACCTGGCGGGCGTGGATCACTTCGTGAACAAGCATCCGCTGGGCTTTGATATGCCTGTGGGTGAGCGTGGCAGTGCACTTTCCGGTGGTCAGCGCCAGTCGGTTGCCCTGGCCCGAGCACTGTTGCATGACCCCTCCATTCTGGTGCTCGACGAGCCCAGCAACTCCATGGATAACGCCTCTGAGGACGCGCTGAGACGCCAGCTGAAAAGCTTTATGGGTAACAAAACGTTGCTGATGGTGACGCACAAAATGTCGTTGCTGGATCTGGCAGACCGCCTGATTGTGGTGGATGCCGGTCGCATTCTGGCTGATGGTCCCAAGGACAGTGTGCTGGAAGCGCTCAAGCAGGGCCGTTTGCAGGTGAGGCGCTGAGATCAGTATGGGTAAACGCACTCTCAAACATACCGAAGATATTCGTTACGCCTCCAGTATCAGCGAAGCCATGCTGGAGCAGGTACCTCGCGGCGCCAGTCTTCTGCTCTGGGCCGGTGCACTGTTTCTGGGCCTGGCAATTGCCTGGGCAAACTGGGCCACGTTGGATGAAATTGCCCGTGGTGAAGGTGAAATCATTCCCTCGCATCAGCTGCAGATTGTGCAGAACCTGGAGGGGGGCATTATCGCCGAGATTCTGGTGCGGGAAGGGGAGCTGGTCGAGAAAGATGACATCCTCATGCGCATCGAGGACAAGCGCTTTGCCAGCTCTTTCAAAGAAAATCAGGTCCGCCGCTGGGAGCTTAAGGCGCGTTCGGCTCGCTTGACGGCGGAAGCCGGTAATGCCGAATTCATTATGCTGGAGGATTTTCCTCCCGAGTATTCAAGCCTGCTGGATCAAGAACAGCGACTGTTTCAGGCGCGCCAGAGTGAATTGAAGACTAACCTGTCTGTACTGGAACAGCAGCGTGACCAGCGTGAGCAGGAGCTGGTTGAAGCGCGCAGCAAAATTGAGCAGCTACGACGCAGTTTGGGACTGTTGCTGCGCGAGGTACGGATCAGTGAGCCGCTGGTGAAAGAAGGGGTTATCTCCGAGGTTGAGCATCTGCGCTTGCGGCGTCAGGTAAACGACCTTCGAGGCGAAATGTCGTCCATCGAGTTGAGTGTGCCGCGTATCGAGTCCTCCATCGGTGAAATCAACCAGCGTATGGAAGAGATGGAGTTGCAGTTCCGTAACCGTGCCCGTACCGAGTTGAATGAAGTGGTGCCGGAGCAGGTGCGTATGGAGCAGGCGCTGACGGGGATGCAGGACCGTATCAGCCGTACCGAAGTACGGGCGCCGATTAAAGGTACCGTCAAACAGCTGATGATCAATACCATCGGCGGTGTGGTCAAGCCCGGTGATCCGTTGCTGAGCATTGTGCCCCGTGGTGACAAGCTGTTGGTCGAGGCTCGAATCAAACCCTCGGACATTGCCAACATTCGTCTGGATCAACCGGCGGTAGTAAAAATCAGTGCCTACGATTTTGCCATCTATGGTGGCCTGGGCGCCAAAGTGGTGTTCATTTCACCCGGAACAATCATGGATCAGGAAGCCAAGGTGCCGTACTACCTGGTCCGTCTGGAAACGGAGCGTCCCTACCTGGGGACAGAGGATTCACCCTTGCCTTTGATGGCCGGGATGACGGTAAGTGCGGATATTCTCACGGGCAAGAAGACCGTTATGCATTATCTGTTGAAGCCGATCAACCGTGCCAAGGAACGGGCTCTCACGGAGCGATAGCATGAGACTGTTGATTCAAGCAGAACGGGATGATTTACAGCGGCGCTGGCAAGGTGCTCTGGCTCCCATGGGAATTGATATAGCCTGCGCAGCCTGTGGCACTCAGCCAGAGGAGGGTGATTTGGTGTTGGTCCACTGGAACGCCCTGGATCAGTCTGGACGCCAGGCTTTACTGAGTTGTGCTAAACATAGTCGACTGGTCCTGTTGGTGGACCACCCCCAGCTGGATGAGGGGGAAGCGCTGCTGGCGCAAGGGGCTTTTGGCTATGCCAATACCTTTATTCAAGTGGATCTTTTACCTGAGGTCATCCGCACGGTAGCACGGGGAGACCTTTGGGTCTGGCCTGATCTGACACAGCGGCTGCTCAAACGGCTGGTCAGTCAATCAACGCTGCCAACCGATATGGATGACTGGGGTTTGAGTCAGCGAGAGCAGGAAGTACTCGCCGAGTTATCACAGGGCAAAAGCAACAAGTTAATTGCGCGTGATCTCGATATTACGGAGCGAACGGTCAAGGCTCATGTGAGCTCAATTCTGGAAAAAGTGGGCGTTCATGACCGTGTTGAACTAATTTTGAAACTACGCGGTGCCTAACCGCAAACGTAAGAGCGAACAGGAGCAGGGATATGAACGTTAAGCATTCCGTTTTGTGGCTGGCCTTGGGAATGGGATTCTCAGGTTGGGCCGCTGCGGCCAGCTTGCAGGAAGTTGTCGCCGAAAATATCGAGCAGAACCCGCAAATTCAGGAAGCGCTGCATAATTATGCGGCGACCTTACAGGGGATTCGCCAGGCCAAGGCCGGTTACTACCCTACCATTGATGCCACACTGGGCTATGGCTATGAGTGGACCGACAAGGAAAACGGTGTTCAGGATGTGGAGCTGAACCGCCGCGAAGCCCGACTCAACCTTAACCAGATGATCTTTGACGGTTTTGCAACCAGCAGTGAAGTTGATCGTCAGCAGGCGATTTCGGCTTCTCGTGCCAGTGCACTGAAGGACCAGGCACAACAGTACGTGCTGGGTTCCAGCCGTGCCTACCTTGAAGTACTGCGCCGCGAACAGCTGCTGACGCTGGCGAAGGAAAGTCTGTATAACCACGTTAAGATCTACGACCAGATCAAGCGTCGCTCTGAATCAGGCATGGGCACTCTGGCTTCGATTCAGCAGGCAGAAGGCCGTTTGGCGCTGGCAGAAGTCAACATGCTGGTGGCGGAGAACAACCTGAGAGACGCCAAGGCAAGTTACATGCGTGTGGTCGGCCAGCCGACTCCTGAAAGCCTTGAAGCATTTGACAGCAGTGCCATGATGTTGCCGGAAACCGTGGAAGATGCGGTCAGCAAGGGTTTGGCCATGCAGCCGGTCGCTGCGCTGGCGCAGGCGGATGTTGAAGCGGCCATGGCTCAGCGTGAAGCGGCCAAGAGCCGTATGTATCCGCGTCTGGATCTGGAAGTGGAACGTCGCTGGGACGAGGATGTGGATGGCGTTGAAGGTTCCGATGAAGACCTGACCGCCATGCTGCGTTTGCGCTATAACCTCTACAACGGTGGTGGCGATAAGGCACGTATCCGTCAGACCGAGTATCAGATCGGCGAAGCACAGGCGATTCAGCGCGATGCCCAGCGTCAGATCCGTGAAAGTGTTGAACTGTCCTGGAACGCCTACGACACGCTGCAGCGTCAGCTTGAGTACCTGGAGCGTCACGTGATCTCCAGTGAAGACACCCGCAACTCTTACCAGAAACAGTTCGATATCGGTCAGCGTTCATTGCTTGACTTGCTGGATACCGAAAACGAAGTGTTCTCGGCCAAGAACCAGCTGGCTGAAGCACGTATCGATGCTGAAATTGCCAAGCTGCGTATCCTGACCGGTACCGGCGAATTACTGGAAGCGATGGAGATCATGGTGCCGGAAATCGAAGAGCCGATGATCATGGATGAAGCGGAAATGGCGGTAGCCGATTCCGCTCAGTAATTGCATCCCTTGGCGCGGGTAGCTTAAAATCCTGCGCCATCTAAAGCCTTTAAAGGGTTGCCGTCGGGCAGCCCTTTTTTATTCACAGGACGCGCCGGGCATGAAATCACACAAAATACTGCAAGCGCCGATCCCGATGCGTTGGGTTGGTCCGATCAAGATCAGTGGCCACTTGGTAGATGAAAAACTGAGCGTGCCTTTGGCAACCTACGAGACGCCGCTTTGGCCATCAGTAGGACGTGGTGCGCGTGTCTCTACCCTGACCGAGAAAGGCATTGTTACTACGGTGGTGGATGAGCGGATGACGCGCTCCATACTGCTGGAAGCCGACGATGCACTGGCGGCCCATCAGGCGCTGCAGTCAATCAAGGCGCGCAAGGACGATCTCAATCAGGTCGTCGCGACCAGCAGTCGCTTCGCCAAGCTGATCGATATGCACAGCCAGATAGTGGGTAATCTGATCTATCTGCGCCTTGAGTTCACCACCGGTGATGCTTCTGGTCACAACATGGTGACCAATGCGGCCGACAAGCTGATTCCCTGGATTCTGACTGAATATCCGCAGCTGAAATACAGCTCCATCTCGGCCAACTACTGCTCCGATAAAAAAGCCACCGCCGTGAACGGTATTCTGGGTCGTGGCAAATATGTGGTCAGCGAAATTCTGATTCCGCGCGATATCTGTGAACGTCGTCTCAAGACCACACCGGAAAAGGTGGTGGACCTGAACATCAAGAAGAACCTTATCGGTACTCTGATGGCGGGTGGCCTGCGCAGTGCCAATGCGCATTATGCCAATATGCTGCTGGCTTTCTATCTGGCGACGGGTCAGGACGCGGCCAACATCATCGAAGGTTCTCAGGGTGTGGTTCATGCTGAGGTCCGTGATGGCGATCTCTACTTCTCCTGTACCCTGCCCAACCTGATCATGGGGTCGGTAGGTAACGGCAAGGGGATCGACTTTGTCGAAGAGAACCTGAAACAGTTGGGCTGTCGTGAAGAGCGTGAACCGGGTGAAAATGCGCGCCGTCTGGCGGCAATCTGTGCCGCGACTGTACTCTGTGGTGAGCTTTCCCTGTTGGCAGCCCAGACCAATCCGGGCGAGTTGATGGAAGCGCACATCAAGCTGGAGCGCTCATGAGCGATCCAACCAACGAGCGCAAGATTGAACACATTCGTGCCATCGAGCGTGATCCGCTGACGGATCGCGATGGCCGCTGGTTCGACCGTATCCTGCTCACCAATCGGGCCTTGCCGGAGCTGGCGCTGGATGAAATCGACCCCAGTGTTGAGTTTCTCGGCAAACGTCTGAGCTTCCCGTTGCTGATCTCCTCCATGACCGGCGGTGATCACGAGCTGGTGCGTACCATCAATACCAATCTGGCCAAGGCGGCAGAGCAGTGTGGTGTGGCCATGGCGGTAGGCTCTCAGCGTGTGATGTTTACCCATCCGGCGGCCGAGGCCAGTTTTGCGCTGCGTGAGCATGCACCGACTACCGTGCTGATCGGTAACGTGGGGGGTGTTCAGCTGAACTACGGTTTCGACCTTGATAAATGCCGCCGCGCGGTTGAAGTGTTGGGAGCGGATGCGCTCTACTTTCACCTTAACCCGCTGCAGGAAGCGGTTCAGCCTGAAGGCGACACCGATTTTCGTGGTGTCGCAGACAAGATCGGTGCCATTCGCAAGTCGCTGGATGTACCTGTGCTGCTGAAAGAGGTCGGTGCCGGGCTTTCAGCCGCCGATATTGCACTTGGCCTGGAGCAGGGCGTAACCCATTTTGATCTGGCCGGAACTGGCGGTACTTCCTGGAGTCGTATCGAACATCATCGCCGAGATGATGGCAGTGATATCGGCGTGCGTTTTCAGGACTGGGGCCTGCCTACACCGCTTGCCCTGAAACAGGCTCAGCCCTTCCTTGACCGTGCCACGCTGATTGCCAGTGGTGGTCTCAGAGATGGGATTGATATGGCCAAGTCTGTTATACTCGGCGCCTCGCTTTGCGGCATGGCAGCGCCGCTGCTGCAGCCGGCAATGGTGTCGGCCGAAGCGGTGGTTGCGGTTATTGAACGACTGCGACGTGAATTTATTACTGCGATGTTTCTGCTCGGTACGCCGGACGTATCGGCGTTATTCCGAAACACTGCGCTTATTGTGGAAGAGCGTTGAGGACCCAGGTCACCTATGTCCGTTGGTATTGACGAAATCAGCTTTTACACCTCCAACTATTTTCTCGATCTGAAAACGCTTGCCCAGGTTCAGGGAACAGACCCCGACAAGTACTACACCGGTATCGGTCAAGAGAAAATGGGTATGGCGGCACCGGATGAAGATGTGGTGACCATGGCTGCCAATGCAGCCCTGCCCCTGATAGAGGGTGCCGCACGTGACCAGATCAGCACGTTGATGTTTGCCACCGAGACCGGCATCGATCAGTCCAAGGCTGCGGGTATCTATGTGCATCGCCTGCTGGGCCTGAGTGACAACTGCCGCGTGGTCGAGTTGAAGCAGGCCTGCTACAGCGCGACAGCTGCACTGCAGATGGCCTGTGCGCTGGTAGCACGCAAGCCCGATTCCAAGGTACTGGTGATTGCCTCCGATATTGCCCGTTACGATCTCGATACGCCTGGTGAAGCGACCCAGGGCTGTGGTGCCGTGGCGATGGTGGTCAGTGCCAACCCGCGTTTGGTCAGCATCGACCCCGAAGTGGGCAACTACACCGAAGACGTGATGGACTTCTGGCGTCCGAACTACCGTTCTACTGCTTTGGTTGACGGCAAATACTCCACCAAAATTTATCTGAAGGCGCTGAAGAAAGCCTGGGATCATTTTGGCGAGCAAAGCTCCCTGCAGTTTGGCGATTTCGGTCATTTCTGCTACCACCTGCCGTTCAGCCGTATGGCGTTGAAGGCACACCAGCAGCTGGTGCGTCACACCAAGGCAGGGCTGAGTGCGGATGAACTGGAAGCCCAGATCAACAACACACTGCTGTATAACCGTACTATCGGTAACAGCTATACCGCTTCCATGTATATTGGCCTGACCTCGCTGCTGGAAAATACAGAGGCTGACCTGTCCGGTACACGCATCGGCTTCTTCAGTTACGGTTCCGGCTGTGTGGGTGAGTTCTTCTCCGGCACGGTTGTGCCCGGTTATCGTGACTCTCTGCATCTGCAGCGCCATCGTGACATGCTGGCCGCACGTCAGGAGATCAGTCACGATGAATACCTACAGCTCTATCGTCATCAGGTCCCGGTGGACGGTGGTGAACACCGCTTTACCGAAGGGACTACGGGCCACTTCCGTCTGGCTGGAATCAGCCATCACAAACGTGAATACGTGCCACGCTGATGCCCACCGCCTGTGCGCCGGGGAAGATTATCCTCAGCGGTGAACACTCGGTAGTACACGGTTCACCGGCACTGGCGCTGGCGGTGGACCGTCATATGCGGATTCACTACCGCCCTGATCGCCTGCCTCGCCTGAGCTGGCACGCGCAGGAACGGACCCATGTACTGGGACTGGATAAACTTGCCAACCTGCGTCGCCGTTTGGATAGCCACTTCGAGCGTTATCTGAGAGGCGAGTTGCCCATTACCCGTATTTTGCAGAAGCCGGCTGAATTGGCTTTTTATGCTGTGGATATGGCGCGGGTGCTCTCAGGACTGGACGTGCGCCCTCAGGGCAGCCTGAGCATTGACTCGGATATTCCCATTGGCGCCGGCATGGGCTCTTCAGCGGCTTTGATCGCCGCGCTACTCAAGCTGTTTGGCCATATTGATGATCGCGACGAGCTGATTCGTCAGGTACGCCACTGTGAACGTTTGCAGCATGGCCGTGGCAGTATTATTGATGCCGCAACCGTCTGCACCGGTGGGCTGGTCCGCGTCGAAAATGATCAGGTCGAAGCCCTGACGTTACCTGAACAAGGCCTCGGTGGCGGCTTTTACTGGCTGTTCACCGGCACGCCGGCCTCCAGTACTGGTGCCTGTGTGGATCAGGTGCGCCGTAACTTTACCGGTTCCCCTATCTGGGATGAGTTCACTGCCACGACGCAAGCATTTGAGGCGGCCCTGATGAGCGGCGAAAGCCTGGTAGAACCTGTACGTCAGAATCATCGCTTGTTGACGCGTATCGGTGTGGTGCCTGCTCCCTTGCAACGGCTGGCGGAGCAGGTAGAACAGGCAGGTGGTGCTGCCAAAGTCTGTGGTGCCGGTGCCGTGTCCGGTGATCAGGGCGGCCTGATGCTTTTGTTGCTGCCGCAGGGGATGACGCCGGCGCAGCTGTCGTTACAGTCTGAATGGCACTGGGGTGTGTTGAAAGAGGATCTACAAGGTGTCCGCATACTCGAAGATTGAGGTGAGTGCACCCGGCAGCCTGATGTTGATGGGCGAGCATGCGGTGTTGTTTGGTGAGTTGGCATTGGCCTGCGCGGTGGATGCGCGCTTGAGCGTCAGTCTTAGCCCTCGTAATGATCGTCTGGTCAAAATCGACAGTGAGCTGGGACAGTATTCGGGCTCGCTGGACCGGCTCGAACCCATGCCGGAGCTGGCCTTTGTGCTGGCGGTGGTCGAACACTACCAACCCTATCTGGCAGATGGTTTCGAGCTGAGTATTCGCTCCGGCTTTTCACACACGGTAGGGCTGGGCTCATCCGCTGCGGTAACGGCCGCCACCACCGCAGCTTTGGCTGCATACGCGGGCCAAAGCACCTTGCCTTCTGATCTTTTTGAAACGGCACTTGCTGCTGTGCATAAGGTACAGAATGGGCGTGGCTCCGGTACCGATCTGGCAGCCAGTATCCATGGTGGAGTGATTGCCTACCGATTAAAGCCACGTCAAGTACGCCCCTTGGCTGGCTTGCCGACCATTTCGCTCTACTATTGTGGTTACAAGATGAAAACTCCGGACGTGCTGGCTCTGGTGGAACAGAAGGCCGCGCATCAGCCTGCACTCTATGCCGAGCTGTATAGTCTGATGGGGCAAACCTGCCTGGCGGCGGAGCGTGCTGTGGATAACTGGGACTGGCAGTCGCTGGGCGAGCTGATGAATATCTATCAGGGGCTGATGGATGCGCTGGGGGTTTGTGATGGCACCCTGGCTGACATGATTTACCGTCTGCGTGCCGAAGCCGGTGTGCAGGGTGCAAAAATTTCCGGTTCCGGTTTGGGTGACTGTGTACTGGCGCTTGGGCAGGTCAATGCCGATCTGCCCTGGCAGTCGATCCCGGTCCAGGTGGCTGCAACAGGGGTGGAGATCCGTTATGAAAAAAACTGACGTAATTGAGCGCCTGCTGCCCAAGGTTAAGGACGCTTCGGCCTCTGTCGAACATTTTGCCCCGAGCAACATTGCCCTGTGTAAATACTGGGGCAAGCGGGACCAGGAACTGAACCTGCCGATCAACGCCTCTCTCTCCATTTCTCTGGACTATCTGGGCAGCTTTACCCGAGTAGAGCCGATCGAAAACGGTATCGATGAAGTCTGGCTCAACGGCCATCAGCTGCTCCCCGGCAGTCGTTTTGGTCAAAAGGTGAGTGCTTTTATCGACCTGTTTCGCCGAGATCAGGATCTGCATTTCAAAATCGATACGCGCAATAACATCCCGACAGCGGCAGGCTTGGCGTCATCGGCCTCCGGCTTTGCGGCGCTGACACTGGCGCTCAATGATGCGC
Source organism: Marinobacterium sp. (assembly GCA_048264005.1). Classification (GTDB taxonomy): domain Bacteria; phylum Pseudomonadota; class Gammaproteobacteria; order Pseudomonadales; family Balneatricaceae; genus Marinobacterium. The sequence continues at coordinate 56,279 of JBLXDP010000008.1, read as the reverse complement.
TGGCGCTGGACCTGCCACCTGAGCAGCTTTCGGTGCTGGCACGCATGGGCAGTGGCAGTGCCTGCCGTTCCCTGTTTACCGGCTTTGTTGAGTGGGAAATGGGTGTGCGTGAAGACGGTCTGGACAGCCACGGCGTTCAATTGGAACAGACCTGGCCCGGTTTCTGTATCGGCCTGGTAGAAGTTGATGCGGGCGAGAAGGCTGTGGATTCACGCTCTGGCATGCAGCGCACCGTTGAAACCGCGCACCTCTACCAGAGCTGGCCACTGCAGGCTGCAGCGGACTTGAGCAAGCTGCAGCAAGCCATTGCTGAACAGAACTTTGAGTTGCTGGGCCAGACTGCAGAACAGAACGCATTATCCATGCACGCCACCATGATCGCTTCCTGGCCGCCGTTGCTCTATTGGCAGCCTGAATCGGTAGCAGCGATGCAGAAGGTGTGGCAGCTGCGCACTCAGGGCATGCAGGTGTACTTCACCATGGATGCGGGCCCTAACCTGAAGCTGCTGTTCCAGAAGCAGGACCGCGATGAGCTCTTGTTGCACTTCCCGAACCTGGAAACCGTCGAGCCTTTCGGTAACTGATGCCTGATCTGGTCGGCCTGCCGCTGACCCGCCGTCAGCGGGATGTGGGTGGCCGCCTGCAACTCAGCTATTGGTTGCGCACGACAGAAGGGGCGGAAGAAGTCCTGATCGACGGTGAGCAGGCGGTCGCGTTTCTTCGGACAGTGGACACCGAGGCGGCACAGCCACTGATTACGGATCTTCGTGGCTGCTCTCTGCGGCCGCTTTCTCTTCATTCTCTGAAGCACGAACCGGTTTCTGGCCTGTATGCCGATAATCTTTCGGATTGGCATGAGGCGCTTGATCGCCTGCAGCAAGCCGGAATTGCTCTGATGGAAGAGGATGTGCGTGCGGTCGATCGCTATCTGATCGAGCGTGGCATCTTTGCCGGTGCCCGGGTGGTGAGTAAGCCTGTTGTGAATAAAGAGGCTGTGCATAAGCAGTCTGTGCACAACTCGGATACTCACAATGCCACTCAAGCCGCGCTGGTGCGGGATAACTTTATCCCCAACCTGCGTATGCTGTCGCTGGATATCGAGACCACGCTCAGGGCCGACCGCATTCTATCCATAGCACTGCAATCGGATGATCATGAGGTCGTGCTGTTCAACGGCGATGTGCCAGCCTCGGCAACGTTGATACCCTGCCCCGGTGAGAGGGCCTTGCTGGTGGCGCTGATGGAACAGGTGCGGCGATTGGACCCGGACCTGCTCATCGGCTGGAATGTGATCGGCTTCGATATGCGGGTACTGGAGCAGCGTGCGCGGGCGCTGGGAATGCGCCTGTGTCTGGGGCGGGATGATCAGCCCTTGAGAGTCGAGCAGTCCCAAACCGGCCGATGGTTTGCACGACTCAATGGGCGAGTGGTGTTGGATGGTATCGATACCCTCAAAGGCGCCACCTGGCATTTTGAGCGTTACGGTCTGGAGTTTGTGGCGCGTGAACTGCTCGGGCGCGGCAAACTGATCCACGACCCCAGTGACCGTGGCGAAGAAATTCAACGTCTTTACAAAGAAGAGCCGCTGGCGCTGGCGCGTTATAACCTGGAAGACTGCCGTCTGGTCACCGATATTTTCCACAAGGCCGAGCTGGTGCCTTACCTGTTGCAGCGCGCACGCCTGACCGGACTGGCACTGGACAAGGTGGGAGGCTCTTCACAGGCGTTTGACAACCTGTATCTGCCACGGCTGCATCGTGCCGGTTTTGTCGCGCCTGAATACGCATCGGGGCAGGGCGATCTGGATGTGCCCGGCGGCTTTGTGATGGATTCACGGCCGGGACTGTATCGCCATGTTCTGGTGCTGGATTTCAAAAGTCTGTATCCCAGTATCATCCGCAGCTTTCAGATCGATCCCCTGGGACTGGCGCTGGGGACGCGGGGTGACGCCCCGGAAGACGCGCTGGTGCCCGGTTTTCATCATGCTATTTTTGACCGTCACCATGCGCTCTTGCCTCGTATTATCGAGCGGCTGTGGCAGGCCCGTGATCAGGCCAAGCAGGAAGGTAACTCGGCGCTGTCACAGGCGATCAAGATCCAGATGAATGCCTGCTATGGTGTGTTGGGGTCGAAGGTCTGCCGTTTCTTTGATCAGCGCCTGTCCGGTTCCATTACCTTGCGCGGGCATCAGATCCTGCAGCAAACCGCCGAGCATATCGAATCCGTCTATGGCCATACGGTGATTTACGGAGATACCGACTCCGTTTTTGTCTGGCTCGGTGACGACTGGCCTGATCAGGATACCGATGCCCACGGTGAGCGTTTGGCCTCTGAGCTGAATCGATGGTGGCAAGATCAGCTGCGTACTCGGTTTGATCTGGAGTCTGCCCTGGAGCTGCAGTACGAGGCCCATTACAGCCGTTTTCTGATGCCACGTATGCGCCATTCCGAAAAGGGCAGCAAGAAGCGTTACGCGGGCCTTAAACGCCAGCAGGAAGGCGAAGAACTGGTGTTCCGTGGTCTGGAGTCCGTGCGTACCGACTGGACCCCGTTGGCGCGTCAGTTCCAGCAGGAGCTTTACGCGTTGATCTTCCATGACCAGCCCTGGAAAACGCTGCTGAAACAGCGAGTGCAGGCCGTTTTCGCCGGAGACTGTGATGAAGATCTGGTGTATCGGCGTCGTATTCGTCAACCGCTGGATGCCTATACTCGAAACCGGCCACCTCACGTACGTGCGGCGCAGCAACTGGAAAATCTGCGACGGGAGCAGGGGCTGCCACCTTATTATTCGGTAGGTGACAGTGTCGCCTATCTGATGACAGTAAATGGTCCCGAGCCGCAAGAACTCTTGCGCTCTCCCATTGACTATCAGCATTATGTGGACAAACAGCTGCTGCCAGTCGCGGATACTATCCTGCCGTTTATTGGTGAGTCCTTCGCCAAACTGGTCGCACCGCAAATCGACCTTTTCTGAGGGTTTAAGGCTGTTTAAGGGAGTAAAACCGCCTTTGAGGTGGTCTCAGGGAAAAAGAGCACAGGAAATACCATGACTGATAATCAGGACCCGGATCACAGCAGACGCAAGTTAGCCAAGGGCATGCACTATATGACCTGGATTGTGCTGTTGGCGATGCTGGCGGTCTTTTTCAACGACTACGAAGATGGCCAGAATAACCCCAACCGTGACCTGAGACTGACGTCAACGGCGGGTGGGGAGGTCGTGCTCGACCGAAATCGCAGTGGCCATTACGTAGCACCGGGGCAAATCAACGGTCAGCCCGTCACCTTTCTGGTCGATACAGGCGCGACACATGTCAGTGTACCGGAGTCCCTTGCCGGGCGTTTGGGCCTTGAGCGAGGCCGTGAGCAGAGGTCCATGACCGCCAATGGTGTCATCAGTGTCTATGCTACCCGGCTCAACAGCGTGCGATTGGGGAACATAGAGCTGCGTAATGTTCAGGCGAGCATCAATCCATTTATGCCTGAAGATACGGTTCTGCTGGGGATGAGCTTCATGCAGCACCTGGAACTGATTCAGCGGGATGGACAGCTTACATTGAGAATCCCCGCCAGCTGATTCTGAAGTGGAACCAGCTGGCAGTCGGGCTGTTACTGCTGCAGGAAGAAAGGTTCGTTGCGCTCTTCGAGCCACTTTCTAGCCTGAGCTTCGGTGTTGCCGAAGAAAACAACGCGGGGAGTACTGCTGCGTGTGCCGTGCTGGGGCATGTCGGTACGCAGGATCCACCAGCTGTTTTCACTTACCTGTTTCAGAGACAGCAGGTAGTTGGCATGTACGTGGTTGTTGTAAACGGTCATCGTGAATCTCTTTAAAAAAATCTATGCGTTTTGAGTAAGTTGAGGCCGCGGCATTGAATGCCGCGGCTCGTTAGTCGTGATCAGTATCAGCTGCAGGTCGACAGTTCCTTCAGCTCGCTGGCGGCGACACTGAACAGGGCAATATCACCTTCCTGGCCACGTGCTTCCGTGCACAGCTGCTGCCAGCGTTCCAACACATGGCTGTTGCGGTTCTGCCAGTCGCCCAGAGTCGCTGCGTCGATGCTGTCACTGCTGCTCAGCAACTGGCGGCTGATGCTCAGCGGGCTGCTGGCCAACAGGTCTTCCAACCCTTCAACTGCCAAGGTCTGCCAATGGGTGGTCGCCTTGAACTCGGAAAGCGTTGAGGCAAACTCCGGCAGTTCCAGCAGGCGTGTCAGGTCAAAGTACACACGCGCTGCCACTTCCAGACTCTGGTTGCTCTGGCCTGCCACAACGACCACGCCCAATAGCTGATCACGCAGGTCAATGATTGCCAGCTGCAGCGACAGGTTTTCGTCAATGCCGGATTGCTGCAGTTGTTCCAGCTGCTGGTTGTTGTCCAGTCCCGGGAGGATATCTCTCAGGGTCGGTAACATCTCCAGCAGGCTGCTCATGCGGCTGCTGTATTCAGCAACCAGTTCATGGGTGCTGCACTCGTTGCTGTTCTGACGCAGGAACCAGCGTGTCGCACGGCGCATCAGTTGAACGGTGCTGGCACGCATCTGCTGCTGCAGTTCCGGCGTGACACGGTTATCCAGTTCGCGAATCTGCTGCCAGAGTGCCGGGATGCCCAGGCTGTCACGGGCACAGATCCAGGCACGCACGATCTCCTCGGCGCTGGCGCCGGTGCTCTGCTGGAGTTCATCAACAAAGGTGATGCCCATCTGGTTGACCAGGGCATTAGCCAGCTGTGTCGCCAGAATTTCGCGGCGCAGGCGGTGTGCATGCAGCGCCTCGGGGTAGGTCGCATGCAGCTTGGCCGGGAAGGCCGTCAGCAAAGTGGCACGGATGTGATCATCTTCGATCAGGGCTGAGTCGATCAGTGCTTCCTTCAGACGCGACTTGCTGTAGGAGATTAGCACCGACAGTTCCGGACGGGTCAGCAGCATGCCCTGTGCCTTACGTGCTTCCAGCTCGGCATCGTCGGGCAGGAATTCCAGCGCACGGTCCAGACGACCACTCTGTTCCAGAGTACGGATCAGACGAATGTAGGCGTCCGGTGCCTGGTGACTGTGATGTTCAGCGTTGCTGATGGCCAATGCTTGATCGCGGTTGTTTTGCAGCACCAGTTCCGCCACTTCATCGGTCATCTCCTTGAGCAGGTTGTTACGCTGCTTCAGGGTCAAGTCACCGGCCGATACCACTTCGTTGAGCAGAATCTTGATGTTGACCTCGTGGTCGGAGCAGTCCACACCACCGGCGTTGTCGATAAAGTCGGTGTTGGCACGACCACCCTGACGGCAGAATTCCACACGTCCGAGCTGGGTCGCACCCAGGTTACCGCCTTCACCGAAGACGCGGCAGCGCAGTTCCTGACCATCCACGCGCAGAGGATCGCTGGCCTTGTCACCGGCATCGGCGTGGCTTTCGTGGCTGGCCTTGATGTAGGTACCGATACCACCGTTCCAGATCAGGTCCACTGGCGCCTTGAGCAGGGCACGGATCAGTTCGTTGGGGGACAAACGCTCGGCATCGATCTGCAGGCGCTCACGCAGTTCGGGGCTGATCGGAATCCATTTGGCAGCGCGGGAGAACACACCCCCGCCGCTGGAGATCAGTTCCTTGTTGTAATCTTCCCAGCTGGAGCGGGGCAGATTGAACATGCGCTGACGCTCGGCAAAGCTGCTGGCCGCATCCGGGTTCGGGTCCAGGAAAATATGCATGTGGTTGAACGCAGCGACCAGACGGATGTGCTCAGACAGCAGCATACCGTTGCCGAATACGTCACCGGCCATGTCGCCGATACCGATTACGGTAAAGTCTTCATTCTGGGTATCCAGTCCCTGCTCACTGAAGTGCAGTTTGACCGATTCCCAGGCACCGCGAGCGGTAATGCCCATGCCCTTGTGGTCATAGCCCTGAGAGCCGCCGGAAGCAAAGGCGTCGCCCAGCCAGAAGTTACGCTCAGCGGCAATGCCGTTGGCGATGTCGGAGAAGGTTGCTGTGCCCTTGTCGGCGGCAACCACCAGGTAGGGGTCATCGTCATCGTGACGGACCACATCGGTCGGCGGTACCAGACTGCCAGCTTCCAGGTTGTCGGTGATATCCAGCAGAGCGCTGATAAAGATCTTGTAGCAGGCGATGCCTTCCGCCTGAATCTCTTCACGGCTACCGTTTTCAGGCAGCTGCTTGGCCACGAAGCCACCCTTGGCACCCAGCGGCACGATCACGGCGTTCTTCACCTGCTGTGCCTTAACCAGACCCAGCACCTCAGTGCGGTAGTCTTCCAGACGATCGGACCAGCGCAGGCCACCACGGGCAACCTTGCCGCCACGCAGGTGCACGCCTTCAACGCGCGGCGAGTAGACAAACACTTCAAAGGCCGGGCGCGGTTTGGGCATGTTGGCGATAGCCGCAGGGCTCAGTTTGAACGCCATGTAGTCACGCGGCTGGCAACCTTCGCCCAGCTGGAAGTAGTTGGTACGCAGGGTCGCCTGCATCATCTCCAGGTAGCGACGCAGAATCTGGTCATCACTCAGGTTCTCGATCTGCTCCAGTCCATCCAGAATGCTCTGCTGTACACGGTCTGCTACGGCGCTGGAGCGTTCGTTGTTTTGGCGACCGGGTTCGAAGCGGGCACGGAAGAACGCGACCAGCAGGCGGGCCAGGTGTGAATGGCGTACCAGTGTTGCCGCCATATAGCTCTGGCTGAAGCCAAAACGTGTCTGTTGGTTATAGCGCGAGTAGGCACGCAGCATGGCGACTTCGCGCCAGTTGAGTCCGGCACTGATCACCAGGTGGTTGAAGGCATCATTCTCGGCCTTGCCGGCCCAGATGGCGGCAAACGCATCCTGGAAGATGTCACGGACTTCATCCAGATCCACATTGCCGGCCTGAGCATTGCTCAGGGTGAAGTCATGGATCCAGTAACGACTGCCATCAGCAGCGTCCAGTCGATAGGGGTGCTCGCCAAGGACGCACATGCCCAGGTTTTCCAGTACCGGGATGGCATCCGACAGAACCAGCGGGGTGTCCTTCACGAACAGCTTGAAGCGCAGCTCATCGCGGCTTTGCTCCAGCTGACGGTAGAAGCTCATGCCGATACTGCGTTCTTCGCTCAGCTTTTCCAGATGACTCAGGTCGAATACGGCCTTGGCAGGGCTGAAATGCTGGCGATAAGCCGGTGGGCAGGCGGAGCGGAAGCGGTTGGACAGATGGTTACCGCGCGCTTCACCGTATTCATCCACCAGTGCCTGGTGCAGATCGTCACTCCAGGAGCGGGAGATGGCGATGACTTCGTGTTCAATGTCGGCAAAGTCCAGCTCGTTCAGTGCTTCCGGGTGAATACGGGCGACAAAGTGAACACGGGCCAGAACCGATTCACTGTAGTAGGTGGTGAAGTCGATTTCGTTGGTGTTCAGTGCACGTGCCAACAGCTTCTGAATCTGCATACGCAGCTGAGTATTGAAACTTTCGCGGGGAACGAAGTAGAGGAAAGTTGCGAATTTGCCGCAGCGGTCCCGGCGCATCAGCAGACGGGTGCAACGGCGTTCCTGCAAACCAAACACACCACGAGCAAGGCTCATGAGCTCTTCATCGGATGCCTGCATCACTTCGTCACGGGGCAGTTCGTGCAGGATCTGCACCAGCGTTTTGCCACTGTGACTGCGCGGGTTGAAGCCGCTGCTGGTGATCAGGTTGGAAAGCTTGCGGCGTAGCACCGGGATACGGTCCAGGCGTTCGCGGTACACCGGCAGGGTGTAGAGACCGAAGAAACGGTGCTCACCGCATACGTTGCCCTGCTCATCGAACACTTTGACGACGACCAGGTCCAGATATGCCGGGCGATGGATACGGGAACGACGGCTGTAACGTGCCAGTTGCAGCGGTGTGCTGTCCTGCATGGCATCCGCTTCATCTTCGCTCAGTTTATCGAAGCGGCGGCTGCGTTCTTCCTGAGTGTCCAGACGCAGGGTGCCCAGTTCCTGACCTTCCTGACGCTGGGCTACAAACTGACCCTCTTCGCTGCTGAAATTGAGCTGATCGCAGGCGATGAAGGTGAAATTGTCCGCCTGCAGCCAGTCGAGGTAATCGGCGGCTTCGTCGGCATCTGTATCCTTGCGCGTACGCAGCTGGGCAGCCAACTCGGCGGCACGATTGCGCATGGCGTCGTAGTCGTTGACGGCTGCAGCAACCAGAGTATGCAGTTCGCTCAGGGTGTGGCGCAGCTGGCGCAGACGTTCGGGGTCGGTCTGACGGTCCACTTCCAGATAGATGAAGGATTCGGCTTCACCGTCGGCAGACAGCTGCTGCAAGTCGCCGTCTGAGCGCAGGCTGGGCAGCACACTGTTAAAAATGTTGTGAATGCCGATCTGCTCATTGTTCAGTGCCATGCGCACTGAGTCCACCAGGAAGGGCATATCCGTGAACAGGAGCTGGATCACGGTGTGGCTGTTGTGCCAGCCATGTTGCTCAAGGTCGGGGTTGAACAAGCGTACTTTGGGAGCGCTGCGGTCGTATTGTTGTACAAAGTCCCAGCTGGATAGCAGCGGCCCGAGCAGGTCGTCGGTGCTGTGTTGGCTCAGGTCTTCAGCTGAGGATACCTGGAAAAAGTACTGGGCAAAGTGCTGGATGGCTTCAGCTTCAGCAGCGGGGAAGGTGCTGTTGAGGTGCTCGGCCAGCGGTGACAGAGCCTGATGTATACCTGTATTCAGACCGGCGTTCATGGTAATGCGCGACTCCCGTTAGGCAACGATATAAAAAGCCCCGAACATGTTTTCGGGACAGGCTTACTCTAGGTTAGGAGCCTTGCAAAATATTGTCTAAATACGACGCAATTTTTTGAAAAAAAGACGGTGTTATTTGTGAAAACCCTGAAGGTGTCGCTGCAGAGGCACGCTGATCTAATGAGGAGAAGTGTTCAGAAGGCTAATCGGGCGTTTTTTTGAAGAGATCTGTATTTAGGCAGGCATTTTAGACAGGTCCAATATAAAATCCGCGGCCGATTTGGTTTCTCGTATGCGACCTGCTTTTTCGTAGTTGCGACAAGCTGAGCCTGTCAAGCTTCTGTAATGCACGTGTATATGCGAATTTTCAGGAAATTATCACAATAAACAGGTTGAAAACCCATGATTCAAAACAACCGACCTATGCCATTTTTGTTGGCAATCACGCCGATTGTTCTGATGGTAGCAGCGATGCTGGTTACCATTGTTGTGTTTGAGGGGGCTCCTCATATTCCGTTGGCATTTGGTACCGTTGTAGCCGCGCTGGTGGCTGCCAAGCAGGGATTTAGCTGGAAAGATATTGAAGACAGTATCTACAAAGGGATTCGTCTGGCGTTGCCGGCCGTCGTCATCATTATTCTGGTGGGACTGGCGATCGGCTCCTGGATGGGCGGCGGTGTTGTCGCCACCATGGTGTACTACGGTCTTAAGCTGATGAGTCCGGAAATGTTCCTGGTCTCCATCGCGCTTATGTGTGCTGTTGTATCCATTGCTATCGGCAGCTCCTGGTCCACGATGGGAACCATCGGTATTGCCGGTATGGGCATCGGCATCAGTATGGGCATTCCGGCACCTATGGTGGCCGGCGCTGTTATTACAGGTGCTTACTTTGGTGACAAGATGTCGCCACTATCCGATACCACTAACCTGGCATCCGGTCTGACCGGCACGGATCTGTTCGTACACATCCAGCACATGTTGTTCACCACGATTCCCGGCCTGCTGATTGCGCTGGGTGTTTACTGGTACATCAGTACCGGTTTTACTGCCGGTGCTGCCGAGCTTGAGCGAATCGATACAACGCTGGCTGTGTTGCAGGACAGCTTCCTGATTTCTCCCTGGTTGCTGCTGGTGCCGCTGACGGTTATTGGTCTGGTGGCTAAAAAGGTTCCGGCTCTGCCTGCACTGGTTGTCGGTGTGGTACTGGGCTTCCTGTGTCAGATCTTTGTGCAGGGCGATGATGTCGCTACCGCGATGAGTGCGCTGCAGAACGGTTATGTGATCGAATCCGGTAACGAAGTGATCGACTCCCTGTTCAATCGTGGCGGCATCGACTCCATGATGTACACCGTGTCCATGACCATCGTTGCGATGACCTTCGGTGGTGTTCTGGAGAACACCGGTATGCTGCAGGCGATCGTGAACAAGATGAAAGGCCTGACCAAATCTGCCCGTGCCTTGGTACCGACGACTATCGGCTCCTGCTTCCTGACCAACGCAACCTGCTCCGAACAGTACATCTCTGTTGTGGTGCCGGCGCGCATGTTCTCCAAGGTGTATCGCGAGCGCGGCTTGCACTCCAAGAACCTGTCACGTGCGTTGGAAGACGGCGGTACGCTGACCTCCGTGTTTATTCCCTGGAACACCTGTGGTGTGTTTATCCTCGCTACGTTGGGCGTGGGTGCCTGGGAATACGCGCCTTACGCGATTCTGAACTTTGTCGTACCGATTATCTCGATTCTTTACGCGCTGACAGGTTTCACCATCGTGAAGCTTGAGCCGGGTGAAGAAGACGATGGCTTCGTTGCCGATGAAAATGCGGAGCTGAAGCCTCAGTCCCCGTTCTGATTCTGAGTTGACACTTCCAGCCTGCCTCCGGCTCGCGTCGGAGGCAGGCTTTTTTGTGCCTTCTTTCTGTTTCCCCCATATGCAGGAATTCAATAGTGGCCAAATATCCTCGACTACTCTGGAGTGCATCTAAGCTCAGAGACAATGCGCGCTTTCTGAATGCCGTGTTCGCGGCCAATGCGGCGTCCATTCACTGGACGCCGGTCAGTAAGGCGGTCTGTGCTCAGCCTGAAATAGTGCAGGTACTGCTCGATGAAGGTGTACAGGAGGTGGCGGACTCGCGTATTGAGAATCTCAAGCAGATCAAGGCACTGTCGCCTGAGTGTAAAACCCTGCTGCTGCGCCTGCCCGGTCTGCATGAGGTTGATGAGGTGATCCGGTATGCAGATACCAGTCTGGTGTCTGAGCAGGTGACGATCGCCAAACTGGCGGAGGCGGCCAGGGCTGCGGGTGTGCGTCATCGCATCATCTTGATGGTTGAGCTGGGTGATCTGCGCGAAGGGTTATTGCCCGAATCAGTGCTTCAACTTGGGCGTTTCATCCTGCAGCAGGACTGCATCGACTGGTGTGGCATTGGCACTAATCTCACCTGTTACGGCGGTATTTTGCCAACGCCGGAAAAAATGCATCAGTTGCTCGCGATCAAACAAAGCATCGCGCGTGAATTGGGGCATGAGCTGAGTATTGTCTCCGGTGGTAACTCAAGTTCGCTGTCACTGTTGCTGACCGGTCAAATGCCGGCGGGTATCAGTCATTTGCGTTTGGGTGAGTCTTTGCTGTTGGGGCGTGAAACCGCCAAGGGCGCCCCGGTCGAAGGGATGCATGGCGACCTGTTCAGGCTGGAGGCTGAAGTAATCGAAGTGCAGGTGAAAGGCTCGGTGCCTGAGGGCGAGCGGGGCATGGATGCCTTTGGCAAGGTGCCGGAGTTCGAGGATATTGGTGATCATACCCGTGCGATCCTGGCGATCGGCAAGCAGGATGTGCCGATTGATGAACTGGTTCCGCTGGATTCAGGTGTGCGGATTTTGGGGGGCAGCAGTGATCACATGATTCTGGACGTGGAAGGTGCCGGCGTGAAGATCGGTGATATTCTGGCGTTTGGGGTTAACTATCCGGTGTTGCTGCAGGCGATGACCTCGCCCTATGTGGCCAAGGTCAAAACGCAGTAGCAGCGGTCAAAATCATCAGCAGGCAGGTCTGAGGATGTGCCTGTTGATGATACGTATCTACTGTGCGAAGCGCGTTAGTTGGTTGGCATCAGTACCGAGCGACTTAAGCCTGAGTCGGCGGGAAGTTCCTGTCGCATCTCGGTCAGGCGCTTGCGCTCTTCACGCGGCGTCAGTCCGTAGTGGTTGCGGTAGGCGGTGCTGAAATAGGACGCGCTGGCAAAGCCGCAATCGAGTCCCACCTGAAGAATCGGCTTGTCACTGCGTCGCAGCAGCTGGCGCGCTTTCTCCAAGCGTATCTCAAGATAATACTTGGATGGCATGGTGTTCAGGTGACGTTTGAACAGTCGCTCCAGATGGCGGCGTGAAATGCCCACATGGTGCGCCAGGTCATCGGTGCTAAGTGGCTCTTCGATATTGGCCTCGATCAGCTGCACGGCTTCCACCAGCTTGGGCTGGCTGATGCCCAGGCGGGTGCGCAGGGGAACGCGTTGGGGGTCTTCGCTGGAGCGGATACGCTCGTGCACGAACTGCTCCGAGATGGAGGCGGCCAGTTCCATGCCATGTAACTGGCCAATCAGCGACAGCATCATGTCCATGGCGGCGGTGCCACCGCTACAGGTGTAGCGCTTGTTATCCAGCTCAAACAGATTGTTGGTCATCTGGGTTTGAGGAAACTCTTCACGCAGGCTGTCCAGATCCCACCAGTGAATGGTGGCACGGCAGTCATTCAGTAGTCCTGCACAGGCGAGCAGGTAGGAACCTGTACCTATCCCACCCAGCGCCATGCGGCCGTTGCGCTGGCGGCGCAACCAGGCAACGATCTCTTCGTTGCCGGTGCGGGCGATAGGGCTGGCGCCACACACAAACAGCGTATCCAGCGACGGGATCTCGTCGATGCTGTGATCCACTTGAGTCAGGACACCAGCGCTACTGGGAACAGCTTGACCATCCTGACTGATCAGCAGGGTTTCGTAGTGATCCTGTCCCGATACCCAGTTGGCCATGCGCAATGGCTCGATTGCGGATGAAAACGCAATCAAGGAAAAATTTGGCATTAACAAAAAGCCGATGCGCACGGATGTGGGGGTCTGTTCGGACAACGCAATGATCGCTCAGTTTAAGGTGAACCTTCAGAGTTCGCAGAGAGTAATCTTTTTACCCGTCCCTGTTCAGTCCTGGCCGCGAATAATGTCAATATAGCGCAACTGGAGGTCGCGCCAGGTAAACTTGGTGGCTGTTATCTCTCAGTGGTTTTCCTGATAATGATTAAAGGGTTCCGGCACCGCTGTCAGTGGTAAGGCAGTGTTGGATAGAGACAGCCAGTGCGTTTGGTTTTGACCAGGCGACGATAAGAGGTAAGGCAGCAACATGAGCACTTCACAGGTTACCCGTGCGCTTTTCGATGAGGTCATGGTCCCCAACTACAACCCCCAGCAGATGGTACCGGTCCGAGGCCAGGGTAGCCGTGTATGGGATCAGGACGAAAACGAATACATCGACCTGACCAGCGGTATCGCGGTAACCAGTCTGGGTCATTGCCATCCGGCACTGGTTAAAGTGCTCAAGGAGCAGGCAGAGAAGGTGTGGCACCTGAGTAACGTCTACACCAACGAACCGGCTCTGCGTCTGGCGCAGGACCTGACCAGCGCGACTTTCGCTGACAAGGTATTCTTCTGCAACTCCGGTGCTGAAGCGAACGAAGCCGCATTCAAACTGGCGCGTAAGTATGCCAGCGACAATTTCAGCGAAGAGAAGAACGAGATCATCTCCTTCGTGCAGTCTTTCCACGGCCGTACCCTGTTCACCGTCACTGTTGGTGGTCAGCCCAAGTACTGCCAGGGCTTCAAACCGGTTCCGGGTGGCATCCACCATGCGCCGTTCAACGATCTGGCTGCGCTGAAAGAGCTGGTATCCGACAACACCTGCGCCATCGTGATGGAGCCGGTACAGGGCGAAGGCGGCATCATTCCGGCTGATCCTGAGTTTGTACGTGGCGTACGTGAGCTGTGCGACCAGTTCAACGCGCTGCTGATTTTTGATGAAGTTCAGACCGGCATGGGTCGTACCGGTAGCCTGTACGCATACATGGACACCGATGTGACTCCGGATATCCTGACCTCGGCCAAGGGCCTGGGCGGCGGTTTCCCGGTGGGTGCCATGCTGACCACTGACAAGATCGCGCCGAGCTTCAATGTGGGCACTCACGGTACTACTTACGGCGGTAACCCGCTGGCATGTGCCGTAGCCGGTGAAGTGTTGCGTCAGGTCAACCGTCCGGAAGTACTGGAAGGCGTGAATCAGAAGAATGCACTCTTCGTTGAGGCGCTGGAAGCGATCAATGCCAAGCACAATATCTTCAAGGATATCCGTGGCAAGGGTCTGCTGATCGGTGCTGAGCTGGTTGATGAATGGGCAGGCGAAGCCGGTAAATTCCTCGCCGCTGCGCGTGAACAGGGTCTGATGATTTTGATGGCTGGTCCGAATGTACTGCGTTTTGCACCTTCACTGATCATCCCTGATGAAGATATCCGTGAAGGCATGGCCAAACTGGAACAGGCGATTGCTCAGCTGCTGAGCGCTTAAGCCAACCCCTTTCTCCGATGGGCTTTCTCCGGCCCCCTGGCGACCCCTGAATTAAAAAAGGGGTCGCATTTTCAACAGACCTGCTTGCCTGCAGGGGCCATAATGGTATGACATCCACTATCAGGACGCAGGCATGACACACGATTTTACTCCCTGGCTGGCTTGGCTGGACGAACGGCATGACAGCATGCTCGAAGGTACTCAGGCGCTGGCCGAGATCAATTCGGGTACGTTGAACCATGCTGGCGTAAACCGTGTGGGTGAAGCCTTGATCCGTCTGTGTCAGCCGCTGAACGCGGAAGTCGACGTCATTCCTGTTGAACCTTACAAGCACCTGAACAGCAAGGGCGAACTGGAAGCCTTCCCGCTGGGCGATGCCATCCGTATCCGCAAACGTCCCGAAGCACCCCTGCAGGTGTTCCTCTGCGGACATATGGATACCGTTTTCGCGATTGATCATCCGTTCCAGCAGTTGAAATGGCTCGACGACGATACCCTCAATGGTCCCGGTGTGGCCGACCTAAAGGGCGGTCTGATGGTGATGATCAATGCACTGATGGCGCTGGAGCGTACACCCTGGGCCGATCAGATCGGCTGGCAAATTCTGTTTAACCCGGATGAAGAGATCGGTTCTCCCTCTTCGGCTGCGCTGATTGCTGAAGCCGCCAAAGAGGTGCATTTGGGCATGATTTATGAGCCCAGCTTCCCGGACGGCAATCTGGCCGGTGAGCGTAAGGGCAGTGGTAACTTCAGTGTGGTGGTACGCGGCAAGGCTGCTCATGCCGGTCGTGAGCACCATCTGGGCCGCAATGCGATCCGTGCCATGGCCGATTTCATCGCCGCACTGGATGACCTTAATGGCCAGCGTGAAGGCGTGACCATTAATCCCGGCTTCATCGAAGGTGGTGGTGCCGTCAATATCGTACCGGACCTGTGCATCTCCCGTTTCAACATCCGCCTGGAACAGGTGGACGACGAAGCCTGGTGTCAGCAGCATCTGGATCGCCTGTTGGCAGAGATCAACGGCCGTGATGGCATCAGTGTCGAGCTGCACGGCGGCTTTGGTCGCAAACCGAAAAAGCTCAGCGGTGCCAACCAGAAACTGTTTGAGCTGGCGCGTGACTGTGGTGCCGAGCTGGGCATGAGTATCAGCTGGTTGCCCACAGGTGGTTGCTGTGATGGCAATAACCTGGCCGCCGCAGGCATCCCCAATATTGATACCCTCGGTGTGCGCGGTGGCAAGATTCACTCCGCCGAGGAATACATGCATGTCAGCAGCCTGACCGAAAGGGCCAAACTGAGTGCGCTGATTCTGATGAAACTGGCGACCAGCGATGATCGAAGCTGGCTGGGAGTGAACGGATGCTGATACTGCGACCGGTTGAATTTCGCGATCTTCAAGGGCTGGAGCGGCTGGCGGTGGTATCCGGTGGCAGTCTGACAACGCTGCCGGCCAATCGTGATCACCTCAGCGAGCTGATCAACTCGACGCTGACGTCATTGCGAAAAGCGGTCAGCCGTCCTGAGCAGGAAAGCTATCACTTCGTGCTGGAAGATAGCCAGAGCGGTGAGATTGTCGGGGTGTCGGGCATCGAAGCGGCCGTAGGCATGGATTCACCCTTTTATAGCTATCGCATCAATGAAGTGATTCACGCTTCCAGCGAGCTGCAGATTCATAACCGTATTCCGGCACTGCATCTGTGCCAGGACTTTACCGGCGCTTCGCGTCTGTACACCCTGTTCCTGGATGGTGAGCACCGTCAGCGCAGTAATCTGCATTTGCTGTCGCGGGCGCGTTTGCTGTTCATTGCCGCCCATCGCGAGCGATTCGATAGCCGCATTATTGCCGAATTGCAGGGCGTTCAGGACGACAACGGCCAGTCACCGTTCTGGGAAAGTCTGGGTCGTCATTTCTTCAATATGGACTTTGCCAAGGCCAACTACCTCACCGGCATCGACTCCAAGGGCTTTATCGCCGAGCTGTTGCCGCACCATCCGGTGTATCTGCCGTTGCTCAGTGAAGCGGCGCGAAATGCGCTGGGTCAGCCGCGCACCGACGCCGCTCGGGTTAAGGAGTTACTGGAAGGTGAAGGTTTTGCCTACCACGGCTATGTCGACATTTTTGATGCGGGGCCGACGCTGGAAGCCCAGACCGACCGCTTGAGTACGCTGTTGGGCTGTCGTCAGGTTGAAGTGTCAGTCACGGCGGATGACGAAGAGAGTGACAAGGCTCTGGCACTGGTTGCCAAGGGGCAGTTACAGGACTTCCGTTGTTTGCTGGCCGAAGTTGACCCTGAGCAACCGGAGCTGACACCGGCGCAGGCCGAAGCGCTGAATGTGAGCAGCGGCGACAGCGTTCAGCTGGCCTGGCTCTAGCGCAGCAAACCGAATTGCACCGCCATTAGGCGGGCTCATTTTCAAAACTTTAACTTTTTAATGTGTAACCCGGTGCCCTGAAGGGCGCTGGGGGATTCAGTGACGTTTACTACTGGGGTACCGATCATGATGGTAGTTCGCCCGATTACGGCCGCCGACCATGAAGCACTGCGGGAATTGGCCCGTAAAACCGGTCAGGGATTTACCTCTCTGCAGGACAATGACGAACAGGTTGCGCGCAAGTTGGAAACCGCGCTGGCTGCCTGGAGCGCCGACGGCATTCCGGAAGAAGCCTTGTATCTGTTCGTGATGGAAGATACCACCACCGGTGAAGTTGTGGGCATCAGTGGTATCGAAGCGGCCGTCGGTTTGAGTGAGCCCTGGTACAACTACCACATGGGTACGCTGCTGCACGCATCACGTGAACTGGGTGTACGTAACCTGATCAACACTCTGACGTTGAGCAACGATCACACCGGCTACTCCGAACTGTGCACACTGTTCCTGTCACCGGATGCACGCCACAGCAAAAACGGCTCTCTGCTGTCCAAATCCCGTTTCATGTTCATGGCCGAGTTTCCGCAGCGCTTCAACGAATACATGCTGGCAGAGATGCGTGGCTATTCTGATGAAAATGGTGTGCCGCCGTTTTGGGAAGGTGTGGGCCGTCACTTCTTTTCGCTGGACTTTGCCGAAGCGGACAAGCTGTCCTCGATGGATAAGGTGTTCATCGCCGAGCTGATGCCAAAGAACCCGATCTACATCAATCTGCTGCCGGAAGATGCGCAGGCAGCGATTGCTCAGACTCATCCGGCGACCACACCGGCACGTAAGCTGTTGGAAGCCGAGGGTCTGCGTTTTAACGGTTACATCGATATTTTTGATGGCGGCCCGACGCTGGTGGCGCGAATGGATGATATCCGTGCCATCAACGATAGCTGCTACTCGCGCGCGCATATCACCCAGGATAAGCCCGAGGGTGAGTTGTATCTGGTCAGCTCGACCAGCTTCAACGACTTTCGCTGCTGCATGACGCCGCTGAGCGGTGTCGGCAAGCATGTTGTTGGCCTGCCGCAGGAGGTGGCCGACGCACTCAAGATCACTGAAGGCAGCACTGTACGAGTGGTGCCCCTTTCATCAGGCAGGAGAATCTGACATGACTGCATCCGTAATGATCAATGGCGAATGGCTGGACGGACAGGGGAGTGCATTCAGCTCACTGAACCCCGCCAAAGGTGAAGTGTACTGGCAGGGCCAGTCCACCTCGGCCGAGCAGGTGGATGCGGCGGTCAAGGCGGCGCGTGCCGCGTCTGCCGACTGGGCGCTGGCGGGTTTCGAAGCCCGTGTAGCCATCGCTCGCCGTTACGCCGAGCTATTGGGTGAAAACAAGGAAGCGCTGGCGGTTGCGATTGCGACCGAGACCGGCAAGCCCTTGTGGGAAGCGCGTACCGAAGTGGGCGCAATGATCGGTAAGGTCGAAATTTCGGTCAAGGCCTACAACGAGCGTACCGGTGAACGCGAAAGCGACATGGCAGGTGCTCGCGCTGTACTGCGTCACAAACCACATGGTGTGGTCGCAGTATTTGGCCCCTATAACTTCCCCGGTCACCTGCCGAACGGTCACATCGTGCCGGCATTGATTGCCGGTAACACCGTTGTGCTCAAGCCCAGCGAACTGACCCCTGCAGTGGCGGGTGAAATGGTTAAGCTGTGGCTGGAAGCTGGCTTGCCTGCAGGTGTACTGAACCTGGTGCAGGGTGAAAAGGAAACCGGTATTGCGCTGGCGTCCCATGCCGATATCGATGGTCTGTTCTTCACCGGCAGCTCCAATACCGGTCATATCCTGCACAAGCAGTTCTCCGGTCATCCAGGCAAAATTCTGGCACTGGAAATGGGCGGCAACAACCCGTTGATCGTGGATGAAGTGGCTGACCTGCGCGCTGCCGTGCATGAAACTATCCAGTCTTCGTTTATCACGGCGGGTCAGCGTTGCACCTGTGCGCGTCGCCTGATTGTTCCTGTTGGTGAGTGGGGTGATCGTTTCCTGGCCGAGCTGGCTGAAGCCGTACGTGCCATTCAGGTAGGTGATGCCTTTGCAGAACCGGCACCTTTCATGGGCAGCCTGATCTCTGAAGTGGCCGCTGATGGTGTTCTGAAAGCACAGGATGCACTGCTGGCGCAGGGTGCGACTTCAATCGTGCGCAGCGAAAAGCTGAAGCCGGGTACAGGTCTGATCTCGCCGGGACTGATCGATGTGACCGCCGTGGCCGAGCGTGAAGATGAAGAGATCTTTGGCCCGCTGCTGCAGGTGATCCGTGTGGATAACTTTGATGCGGCTATCGCTGAAGCGAATAACACTGAGTTCGGTCTATCAGCCGGTCTGTTCAGTGATTCCGCAGATCAGTTCAACTACTTTTACGATCGCATCCGTGCAGGTATCGTAAACTGGAACAAGCAGTTGACCGGCGCATCCAGCGCGGCACCTTTTGGCGGTATTGGCGCCAGTGGTAACCACCGTGCCAGCGCCTACTATGCGGCGGATTACTGCTCTTACCCGGTTGCGGGTATAGAAGCGGATCAGCTGGTTGTACCGGAAACGCTGTCTCCGGGTCTGACACTTAAATAAGCTCTGCAGGAGGTTCTGATGCTGGCAACTGAAGCGAATTTTGATGGTCTGGTCGGCCCAACGCATAACTATGCGGGTCTGGCGGTTGGCAATCTGGCCTCGCAAAGTCATCAGGCTCAGGCCTCCAATCCGCGCGAAGCGGCCTTGCAAGGGCTGGCCAAGATGAAGGCATTGCATGATCTGGGTTTGGTACAGGGGGTACTTGCTCCCTTGTCGCGTCCGGATCTGCACGCCTTGCGTTGTCTTGGCTTCAGCGGCAGTGATGCCGATGTACTGGCAGCTGCGGCCAAGGCATCGCCCCGTTTGCTGGCGGCCTGTTGTTCGGCCTCCAGCATGTGGGTGGCGAATGCCGCTACGGTGACCCCCAGTGCCGATGCGGCGGATCAGCGGATCCAGTTCACACCGGCCAATCTGGCCAGCCAGCTGCACCGTTCGCTGGAAACCGAGCACACGGCTCGCATTCTGCAGGCAACCTTCAATGATGAGCGTTATTTTGCTCACCATCCCGCGCTGCCAACGGTAGCAGCCTTGGGTGATGAGGGTGCAGCCAACCATACCCGTTTTGGTCATGGCTACGATGAGCCGGGCGTGGGGTTCTTTGTCTACGGCAGTGGTGGCCCTGGTCCTGAGCCTCAGCGCTATCCAGGCCGTCAGACGCTGGAGGCGTCCCGTGCCGTTGCCCGTCAGCATCAGCTGAACCCGGATCGGGTGGTATTCGCACAGCAGAACCCCAATGCGATCGATCAGGGTGTATTCCACAATGATGTGATCGCGGTGGGCAATCTGGACACCCTGTTTTGTCATGAGCTGGCGTTTCATGATCAGGCTGGCGTACTGGATCAGTTGAATCACCAGCTTCAGGGTGGGCTCAAGCTGATTCAGGTGGCCGAGTCTGATGTGAGCCTCAAGGATGCTGTTAGGAGCTATCTGTTCAACAGCCAGTTGTTGCGCATGCCCGATGGCCGCACGGTACTGGTTGTACCGGGTGAGTGCGAACAGGTTGCGCCTGTGTGGCAGTATCTGCAGTCGCTGCTGGCCTCGTCACCCATTATCGACGAGTTGAAGGTGTTCGACTTGCGTCAGAGCATGCACAACGGTGGCGGTCCTGCCTGTCTGCGCTTGCGTGTGGTGATGAACGAAGCCGAGCAGGCGGCATTCAACCAGTCCACGCGGATGAGCGATACGCTTTATCCCCGTCTGGTGGAGTGGGTTGAGCGGCATTATCGAGACCGGCTGCTGCCATCAGATCTGGCTGATCCCCAGTTGATGAATGAGTCCTTCACCGCACTGGATGAACTGAGCCAGATTCTGCAACTGGGGTCGGTGTATCCGTTCCAGCGTTGAATTCTAGTCTGCCCAATCCAGCGACAGGAACAGTCGCTGGGTACCGGCTGTTACGGGTGGTGAACGATGCACGATGCCAAGGCCTTCGTTGTCGAACCAACCGTCCCCTTTAAGCAGAGCAACATCACCGGTGTTGAGCTGCTCATAGGTTTCTGGCTCCTCGGCTGGAATCCTGGAGCCTTCACATTGCCTGTCCTGAATCCATTGCGTCCCGCTGCCCTGATAGGCAGTAACCAATCGCGCTGGCAAGTAATCCACATGAAACTTCGGGCACATCGCCTGCTGTAAGCTGGCCAGGCGCACACCAATCATGCGCGGCTCAAACAGGCATTCATACATCTCCATCAGTTGCAGAATGTCTGTAATCAGCGCATCCCGCCCGGTTCCTTCGGGAAAGGTCTGCATCAGACTCTCACGGACGGTCTGCTCCATGCTCGGTTGGCAGGTGAAAAGAGTTTTCAGGTTGATCCGTCGTTCAGTGCCAAGGAGTTGCTTCAGATAGT
This sequence comes from Marinobacterium sp., assembly GCA_048264005.1. Lineage (GTDB taxonomy): Bacteria > Pseudomonadota > Gammaproteobacteria > Pseudomonadales > Balneatricaceae > Marinobacterium. Next base: position 35,128 of record JBLXDP010000008.1, on the reverse strand, counting down.
TTTCGATTTCGGGGCTCAGCTGTCGCTGCCAGACCGCCAGATTGCATCGTTCATCATAGATATCGGTCAGTATGTCGGCAGAGGGGCTCAACCGAGCTTCGCGCTCAGGCAAAGCGTGGAGTTGGGGTGACGCTTTGAGAATGGAGTTCATGATAAGGTCTTACTGATATAGTTTTGTTATATCATAACAATATGTATTTGCGCTTTTCCATAGCGGGTACTCGACCGAGAGAGGGTGATTGGCTGTTTGAGTATCCGGGGGCTGCGCAGGGAAGGGACTTGTTTGGAATGGGCTGGTAGGGCTGGGGCTAGAAGGGAATGGGCTAAGCGGTGGCGCGAGAAGAACGTTCCTCGCGCCTGTGGTGTTGTCAGGGAATCAGAAAGATCACCAGCTGACGGGGCCCGTGAGCGCCCATCTGCAGTTTCTGTTCGATATCCGCGCTGCGGGAAGGACCTGTAATCATGTTAACGGTGCGTGGCAAACGGCCAGGGCAGGCTTCACGCAGACGGTCCCAGGCGTCCTCATAGGGGCCGACAATAGCGGCTTTGCTGAGTACAACCAGATGCGTGTCCGGCAGGAAATTCAGCGTGGTGGGGCTTTCTTCACGTGAATACAGCATCAGCGTACCGGTTTCAGCAATGCCGGCAAACGCCAGCGTCAGGCTCGCCTGATCACCCACCTGAGCCACCCGTTGATGGCATTCAATGCGCTCGTGCACTTCCGCCCAGCCCAGCGCGGTGAGTTCAGGATCACTGGCCAGCACCAATTCATCCTGCCCCTTGGCTTCCAAAGTGGAGGCTACAGCAGCAGGCACTTGCTCGATGCCATCCATCTCGATCACCTCGGCAGCCGCTTCTTGTGCCATGCGGATGAACAGCTCGATTTGAGCTTCATGGTCATGCAGGCTGCGAGCGGGTACGCGGTTACGCGGGTGTTGCTTCAGGCGTTGGCGTACTGCTTCCTGCTGCGCCTCTGTTGCCTGGGTGCGGCGCAGGCCGCGGCGAATATTGGCAAAAATCTCGGCACGGCTCATTCTTGTTCTCCTTTTTTCTGACGCTCATCCCACTGCTGCATGAAGGTTTTTCCACTGGGGGTTGGCATATCGCGATGGTCGGTCCAACCCGAAGCGAGTGGCAGTTTGGAAATACTGCCTTTGCTTCCGCCCATTAAACGCATCACCCTGGAGGCACTGGAGGAGAACAGGCGGTACAGCTTGGGACGCGTCGCAAAGAAGGCCCAGCTACCCAAGCCCCAGCGTACTGCTTTCGGGCTCAGGTGTTTTTCAAACTCTTTTTCACGCCAGTGGCGCATCAACTTGGGCAGCGGTATGCGAACCGGGCAAACCTCTTCACACTTGCCACAGAAGGTGGAAGCATTGGGCAACAAGCCGGCTTTTTCGATGCCGATCATCTGCGGTGTCAGTACCGAACCCATGGGGCCGGGATAGACCCAGCCATAGCTGTGGCCACCGACAGAGCCATACACAGGGCAATGGTTCATACAAGCGGAGCAGCGGATACAGCGCAGCATTTCCTGGAACTCGGTGCCAACCATGTCGCTGCGTCCGTTATCCACCAGTACGACGTGGAAGTTTTCCGGTCCATCCTGGTCGTCAGGGCGGCGATTGCCCGAGGACAGGGTGTTGTAGACCGAAAACTCCTGGCCGGTAGCCGAGCGGGCCAGCAGGCGCAGGAACAGGCTCATATCTTCCAGTGTGGGCACCACCTTCTCGATGGATGAGACCACGATGTGAGTCTTGGGCAGCGTTTGGGTCAGGTCACCATTGCCCTCGTTGGTTACGATCAGGGTCGAGCCTGTTTCGGCTACCAGAAAGTTGGCACCAGTGATTCCCACGTCTGCAGCAACGAACTGCTTGCGCAGCATCTCACGAGCCTCGGCCATCAGCTCCGCCGGGTCATTCGACTTGGGGCGCTTGTGATGTTCGTGAAAAGCCTCGGAGACATCTTCCAGGTTGAGGTGAATGGCCGGGGCAATGATGTGACTGGGGTGGTCACCGCGCAGCTGCAGAATGTATTCACCCAGATCGGTTTCAACCGGTCGAATGCCGTTTTCCTCAAGGTACTCGTTGAGGTTGATCTCTTCGGTCACCATGGACTTGCCCTTGGTGACCGTCTTGGCATTTTGCTCACGGCAAATTTGCAGGATGGTTTGACGCGCATCTTCTGACGTACGGCACCAGTGCACCTGGCCACCGTTTTCGACCACGCGGGCTTCGAACTCCTCCAGATACAGGTCCAGATGTTCGAGGATATGATTTTTCAGGTCGCGAGCCTGATCCCGCAGTTCGTCAAACTCGGGCATGCGTGCCACGGCTGCAGCACGTTTGCCGGGGAAGCCGGCTTTCAGGTTGCCCAGGGCTTTCTGCAGGTTGGCATCCTGCAGAGCGATACGGGCACTTTGTTTGAATTCAGGGCTTTTGATTTCCATGAGAGTGCTCCGTCAGAGTTCCTGGGCCAGGTCGTAATTCGCATCGCCAATGGCGCCGTTGTCGGTCATGCCGGCCAGCAGTTCAACCACATGTCGTACCTCCAGCTCACGGCCTTCTCGCTTGAGCTTGCCGGCCATATTGAGCAGGCAGCCCAGATCACCCCCGACCAGAGTGTCGGCACCACTGTCAGCCGCAAAGCCGGTCTTGTTGCTTACCATGCGGTTGGAAATATCCGGGTATTTGACACAGAACGTACCGCCGAAGCCGCAGCAGGTTTCCGCCTCCTGCATTTCGTTCAGTTCAACACCTTCTATTTCACCTAACAGCTGTCTAGGTTGCTGTTTGATGCCCAATTCACGTAGACCCGAGCAGGAATCGTGATAGGTGATACGGCCTTTGAAGTCGCTCTGAATACCGCTGAAATTGACCACGTCCACCAGAAAGGATGTGATTTCAAAGGCACGGGCCTTGAGATCTTCTGCTCGGGCTTTCCAGGGATCGTCGTCCGCAAAGAGTTCTGGATAATGGTGCAACATACCGATGCAGGAACCGGAGGGGCCAACCACGTAACGGTAGCCATCAAAAGCTTCAATGGTCTGACGGGCAATTTTGCGGGTGTTCTCGTTATCGCCTGAGTTGAATGCAGGCTGGCCGCAGCACGTCTGGGCTTTGGGTACGTCTACCTGGCAACCGGCCTGCTCAAGCAGTTTGACCGTTGCAAAAGCGACTTCAGGGCGGAACATGTCGGCCAGGCAGGTAACGAACAGACCTACCTGAATGGAAGCAGCAGGGTGGGTGTCGGACATGAGTCGGCAACCTCGATTTTATAGTTGTGTTCAAGTGACAGCTTGGTCTCAAGATAGGTCAAGAGTCAGTGAGCGTGAATGCTATACTGACAACTGGTCTTACCAAGGCGCTGGCGTTAGATATGAAGCTGCAATTTGAACTGGAACGTCTGTTACTGGATGGCGATTGGGTGCCGGGGCAGCCATTGCCGTCTGAGCGTGCCCTGATGGAGCGTTTTTCGGTGTCACGTGGCAGTGTGCGTGAGGCGTTGGCAGGGCTGAGGGAAACGGGCGTGATCCAGACACAGCAAGGCGGACGCAGTCGCTGTAATAATCTGCTGGAGCAGCATCTGGAACTTCCCTTACACGGGCGCGGAGAAGACATCGAGTTCCAGTTGCAGATCATGGAAGCCAGAGCGGTACTGGAAGGTGAGGCTGCCTGGTTTGCTGCTCAGCGGGCCACGGATGAAGAGCTGGTGCGCTTAGGGCAGGAGTTTGATCAGATGCGTGCACGCAGCCAGACGAAGAGCGGGCGGGCGGACAGCACCCTGGAAAAGGCCAAGGCGGATCTGCAATTCCATATGCTGATTGCCGAGTCCAGTCATCACATGATCGTGTGCTCGTTTAGCCAGCTCTTCTATAGCCGATATTTCAATGCCATTTACAGTGTGCTTTCACGCACTCTGAGTCGCTTGGGGCGCTATCCCGATGGCATCGCACGTCAACATGCGGCTATCAATCGTGCCCTGCAGGAGCGTGATGCCAGTGCGGCTCGAGAACATGCACGCGCCCATATTCTCTATACCCGAGATCTACTGCTTCAGTGTCGATGAATTTTGGCTTACCGCATCGCACAATGAGGAGGGCAAGGCTATAATGTGCCCTTGGGCTGGCCGGCTCTTCGTACCTGCCGATGCCACAGGCCCATCCATTATTTCTGTATTACTCGGGATATCGCCTCTCGTATGGGCTTATCCGCTAACCAGGGAACAGCACTATGCCTGTCATTACGCTTCCAGATGCGAGCACTCGCACGTTCAATGAATCCGTTACTGTCCATGATGTCGCCGCCGATATCGGCACCGGTCTGGCCAAGGCCGCACTGGCCGGCAAGGTCAATGGTGAGCTGGTTGACACCAGTTACCTGATCGAAGAGGACGTAAATCTGGCCATTATCACCGCGCGTGATGAAGAAGGCCTGGAAGTGATCCGTCACTCCAGTGCTCATCTGATGGCCATGGCTGTGCAGGATCTGTTCCCCGGTGCTCAGGTCACCATCGGTCCGGTGATCGATGATGGCTTCTATTACGACTTCGCTTACGAGCGCCCGTTTACGCCTGAAGATCTTGAGAAGATTGAAGCGCGTATGGGTCAGCTGGCTAAAGAAAACCTGTCTGTATCTCGCTCTGTTATGGAACGTCCTGACGCCATCAAGCTGTTTGAAGAGATGGGCGAGAAGTACAAGGTCGAGATCATCGATTCCATCCCGGGTGAAGAGCCGCTGTCGTTCTACAAACAGGGCGATTTCATCGATCTTTGTCGTGGCCCGCACGTACCCTCTACCGGTCACATCAAGGCTTTCAAAGTGATGAAGGTTGCCGGTGCCTACTGGCGTGGCGATTCCAAAAACGAAATGCTGCAGCGTATCTACGGCACCGCCTGGGGTGACAAGAAGGAGCTCAAAGCTTACCTGCACCGCCTGGAAGAAGCCGAGAAACGCGATCACCGTAAACTGGGTAAACAGCTGAACCTGTTCCACATGCAGGAAGAAGCGCCGGGTATGGTGTTCTGGCATCCGCATGGCTGGACTCTGTACCAGCAGATCGAACAGTACATGCGTACTAAACAGCGTAACCATGGCTACCAGGAAATCAAAACACCTCAGGTGGTTGAACGTACTCTGTGGGAAAAATCCGGTCATTGGGGCAAGTTCCAGGACCAGATGTTCACCACGCACTCCGAGAGCCGTGACTTCGCCATCAAGCCGATGAACTGCCCGTGTCACGTACAGGTGTTCAACCAGGGCCTGCGTTCTTACCGTGATCTGCCGCTGCGTCTGGCCGAGTTTGGTTCCTGCCACCGTAACGAGCCGTCTGGCTCCCTGCACGGCATCATGCGTGTGCGCGGTTTTGTTCAGGACGATGCGCACATCTTCTGTGCTGAAAACTCAATTCAGGCTGAAGTGGCGTCGTTCATCGACTTCCTGCACGAGGTTTATGCCGACTTCGGTTTCTCCGACATCATCTACAAGCTGTCGACCCGTCCGGAAGAGCGCGTAGGCTCTGATGAAAGCTGGGACAAGGCCGAGAAGGCGTTGGCTGATGCGCTGGATACTGCGGATCTGGAATGGGAAGAGCTGCCGGGTGAAGGCGCCTTCTATGGTCCCAAGATCGAATTCTCCCTGCGTGACTGTCTGGGCCGTGTATGGCAGTGCGGCACCATTCAGGTGGACTTCTCCATGCCGGGCCGCCTGGGTGCGCAGTTCATCAACGAGCAGGGCGATCGTGAAACACCGGTCATGCTGCACCGCGCGATCCTGGGTTCCTTCGAGCGTTTCATTGGTATTTTGATCGAGCACTACGCCGGTGCGTTGCCGACCTGGCTGTCTCCGCTGCAGGCGGTGGTGATGAACATCACCGACAATCAGGCCGATTATTGCCGCGATCTGGCAGAAAAACTCGAAAAAGTGGGTTTGAGAGCCACTGCGGACTTGAGAAACGAGAAGATCGGCTTTAAAATCCGCGAGCGTACTTTACAGAAGGTGCCTTACCTGCTCGTAGTGGGTGACAAAGAAGTTGAGTCTGGATCCGTTGCAGTGCGTACGCGCTCCGGTGAAGACTTGGGCACTATGTCGGTCGACGCGCTGGTGGACCTCATGGTTCAAGATGTGACGCGCAAAGGCCGCCAGGAATAAAAACCGTCAGGAGATAAAGCTATCAGGCGTGATAACAGACGCGGTGGCCGTGCGCCACTGCCGCCGATTAATGAAAACATCCGTGCAACCGAGTGTCGTCTTATCGGGGCCGATGGTAATCAGGTTGGTGTTGTTTCGATTTCAGAGGCTCTTGAGCACGCTCAGGAAGCCGAACTTGACCTGGTTCAGATCTCTGATTCTGATCCCATTGTCTGCAAAATCATGGACTATGGTAAGCATCAGTACGAACTGAAGAAGAAAGCAAATGAGGCTAAGAAAAAGCAGTCTCAGATGCAGGTCAAAGAAGTGAAATTCCGTCCGGGTACGGAAGAAGGGGATTATCAGGTAAAACTGCGCAACCTGATACGTTTCCTTGAAGCCGGGGACAAGGGCAAGGTTACCTTGCGCTTCCGTGGTCGTGAGATGGCTCACCAGGAGCTGGGCATGCAGCTGATGGAGCGGATCGAAAAAGATCTGGTTGAAATCAGTACTGTTGAACAGCGTCCGAAAATGGAAGGTCGTCAAATGGTCATGGTACTGGCCCCGAAAAAGAAATAGTCGCCCGACTGCACAGCCCGACGCCGTTCTTTACTGAAGCAGGCGCCGGGTTTTGTTGTTTGTCTGGTGCAGGCTAACTAACAAACGAATGCGTGGAGAAAGTTAATGCCTAAGATCAAAACTGTCCGCGGTGCGGCAAAGCGTTTCAAAAAGACTGCTAATGGCGTCAAGCACAAGCAGGCCTACAAAAGCCACATTCTGACCAAGAAAACTACCAAGCGTAAGCGTCAGCTGCGCCCGATGCTGCAGGTTCACGCTGCTGACCAGGCTCTGGTCAAGCGTATGCTGCCGTATCTTTAAGTTATCATTCGGTCATTATTTAGTTTTTATTAGGAAGGAAATGCTATGCCTCGCGTAAAACGTGGTGTACAGGCTCGCGCCCGTCACAAGAAGATTCTGAAACAGGCCAAAGGTTACTACGGCGCTCGTAGCCGTGTATTCCGAGTTGCCAAACAGGCTGTCATCAAAGCTGGTCAGTATGCGTACCGTGACCGTCGTCAGCGTAAGCGTCAGTTCCGCGCTCTGTGGATTGCACGTATCAACGCTGCTGCACGCATCAACGGTCTGTCTTACAGCCGCTTCATTGCTGGCCTGAAAAAAGCTCAGATCGAAATCGACCGTAAAGTCCTGGCTGACCTGGCTGTATACGAGCAGGCTGCTTTTGCTGCGGTTGTCGAAAAGGCTAAAGCTGCACTGGCATAACCCCACCGATTGGTAGGGATGGACGACATCGATGAAGTACACATGTACGAGCGCTGTTGTCCACATATGATCGAATCAAACAGGGGAAGGGTGCGAACTCTTCCCCTGTTTTTGTTTGGAGCCGGAAATGGAAAATCTTGAGACCCTGTTGGCGCAAGGCAAACAGGCGGTTGCTGAAAGTGATACGTTGGCTGCACTGGACGAAATCCGTGTGCAGTATCTGGGTAAAAAAGGCGAACTGACCTCTCTGCTGAAAGGGCTGGGTAAGCTGTCTGCTGAAGAGCGTCCCGCTGCGGGGGCTCTAATCAATGAAGCCAAAGAAGCACTGCAGGCGGATATCACCGCGCGTCGTGACGGGCTGGAAAGTGCTGCGCTGGAAGCGAAGCTGGCGGCCGAGACTGTTGACGTGAGCTTGCCGGGTCGTGGTCAGCCGGTTGGTGGCTTGCACCCTGTCACGCGCACCCTGGAACGTATCGAAGCCTTTTTTGGCAGCATTGGCTACAGTGTTGCCGAAGGTCCCGAGATTGAAGATGATTATCATAACTTCGAAGCGCTGAATATTCCGGCTCACCATCCGGCGCGGGCGATGCATGATACCTTCTACTTTGATGCCCACCGCCTGCTGCGTACCCACACCTCGCCGGTGCAGGTGCGTACCATGGAGTCTCAAGAACCGCCGATCCGCATCATCTGTCCGGGTCGTGTATACCGTTGCGACTATGACCAGACTCACTCGCCGATGTTCCACCAGGTGGAAGGTCTGCTGGTCGATCGCAATATCACCTTTGCCGATCTCAAGGGCACGCTGGAGCAGTTCCTGCGTGAGTTCTTTGAAGAAGATGTGAAGGTCCGTTTCCGTCCGTCCTACTTCCCGTTCACCGAACCCTCCATCGAAGTCGATATCGACCGTGGCGATGGCAAATGGCTCGAGGTATTGGGCTGTGGCATGGTGCACCCGAAAGTCTTTGAGTACTCCGGTATCAATCCGGAGGAATACACCGGTTTTGCCTTCGGCATGGGTGTTGAGCGTCTGGCGATGCTCCGCTATGGCGTAGACGATCTGCGTCTGTTCTTCGAAAATGATCTGCGCTTCCTTGGCCAGTTCAAATAAGACGACAACGCACATAAACAGATTTTTCAGGAAAGCAGCATGAAATTCAGTGAACAGTGGTTGCGCGAGCTGGTTCAGCCGCAGATCGGAACACAGGAACTGGCGGATCAGCTGAGTCTGTCCGGCCTAGAAGTAGATGATGTTGAAGGCGTTGCCGGCGAATTTTCCGGTGTTGTTGTTGGCGAGATTCTGACGGCCGAACAGCACCCCAATGCCGACAAGCTTCAGGTATGTCAGGTTAATGATGGCGAGCAGACCGTTCAGGTGGTCTGTGGTGCGCCCAACGCCCGTGCCGGTCTGAAAACTGCCTTTGCCCGTGTGGGTGCGGTTCTGCCGGGCGATTTCAAAATCAAGAAAGCCAAACTGCGTCAGGTTGAGTCCTTCGGCATGCTGTGTGCCGAAGATGAACTGGGTCTGTCAGACGACCATGGCGGTATCATGGAGCTGGTAGCCGATGCACCGGTGGGCCAGGATATTCGTGAGTTCCTTAACCTGAACGACAAAATCATCGATGTAGACCTGACGCCGAACCGCGGCGACTGTCTGAGCATCGCTGGCATGGCCCGTGAAGTGGGTGTGCTCAACAAGGCGGCTGTAACCGAAGTCGAAGCGCCTGCGGTTGCACCGGTCATCGATGACCGTTTCGATGTAGAACTGGTTGATGCCAATGGCTGCCCGCGCTACCTGGGTCGTGTTATCCGCAACATCAATCCGGGCGTGACAACACCACTGTGGATGCAGGAAAAGCTGCGCCGTTCCGGTGTTCGCAGTATCGATCCGGTGGTTGATGTGACCAACTACGTGCTGCTGGAACTGGGTCAGCCGATGCATGCTTTCGATCTGAATAAGCTCGACAGCGGTATCCGTGTTCGTAAAGCCGAGCAGGGTGAAAAGCTGGTACTGCTGGATGGTCAGGAAGTTGAACTGAATGCCGACACTCTGGTGATTGCTGATGCCAAGGGGCCGGTTGCCATGGCGGGTATCATGGGCGGTGAGCCGACCTCGGTTACCGATGCAACCCGTGACATCTTCCTGGAAAGTGCCTTCTTCAACCCGCTGACGATTGCCGGCCGTGCCCGTAACCATGGTCTGCACACCGACTCTTCACACCGCTTTGAGCGTGGCGTGGATTGGCAGCTGCAGCGTAAGGCGATTGAGCGTGCCACCGCATTGCTGCTGGACATCGTGGGTGGTGAAGCCGGTCCGGTTATCGAAGCTGTAAACGAATCCGAGTTGCCGCCGGCACAACAGGTCGAACTGCGTCATGCCAAGGTAACTGCGCTGTTGGCGCTGGAAATTCCGACTGCAGAGATCGAAGAGATCCTGACGCGTTTGGGTATGCAGCTGACTGCAGTTGATGGCGGATGGCAGGTTCAGGTACCTAGCTACCGTTTCGACATCAGCATTGAAGTAGACCTGATCGAAGAGATCGCCCGTGTTTACGGTTACAACAATCTGCCGGTACACACGCCGACGGCCAAACTGCCGATCCCGCCGATCGCAGAAGCGCGCTTGACCCTGCAGTCTCTGCGTCGTCACTTGGTGGCACGTGGTTACCAGGAAGCGATCACCTACAGCTTCATTGAGACCGAGCTGCAGAAATCGTTTGATGATCAGCACGAAGCCATCGCACTGGCCAATCCGATTTCTGCCGAAATGGCCGTGATGCGCACCACGTTGTGGCCGGGTCTGGCGAAGGCGCTGCAGTATAACCAGCACCGTCAGCAGGCACGTGTGCGTCTGTTCGAAACGGGTCAGCGCTTCCTGCCCAAGGCTGATGAGCTGGTTCAGGAAAATGTGATTGCCGGTATTCTGGCTGGCAACCGTGATGCTGAAGGCTGGACTGCGGGTAAAGAAAAACTGGATTTCTTCGATGCCAAGGGCGACCTGGAGTCTCTGCTGGCGCTGGGTGGCCGTGGTAATCAGTTCAGCTTCGTGGCTGATCGTCATGTAGCACTGCACCCGGGCCAGGCGGCTCGCATTGAGCAGAACGGTGAAACCGTTGGTTACATCGGTGCCCTGCATCCTTCATTGGTGAAGCAGCTGGATCTCAATGGTCCGGTATACCTGTTTGAAGTGAGCCTGGATGCGGTGACCGGTGGCAAGCTGCCGCGCTTCAGTTCGCTGTCCAAGTTCCCTGAGTCTCGCCGTGACCTGGCTGTTGTGGCTGATCAGGCAACCGGTTTCGATGCTATCCGTCAGGTGGTCGAAGCGGAGGCTGGCGAATTCCTCAAACAGGTTACTCTGTTTGACGTCTATCAGGGCCAAGGTATTGAACCGGGACGAAAAAGTCTGGCTCTGGGCTTGACCTGGCAGCACCCTTCGCGCACTCTTAATGAAGAAGAGATCAACAGTGCGGTGAGTGCCGTTGTATCTGCACTCCGCGAACGTTGTGGTGCAACGTTACGAGAGTAATCACAGGATGGGGTGACCAACATGAGCTCGTTGACCAAAGCGGACATGGCCGAGCGACTCTATGAAGAGCTTGGCCTGAACAAACGTGAAGCCAAAGAGATGGTGGATTCCTTCTTTGAAGAGATCCGAGCCAGTTTGGCGCACAACGAGCAAGTGAAACTCTCCGGGTTTGGTAATTTCGACCTGCGCGACAAGCGTGAACGTCCAGGTCGAAATCCGAAGACCGGAGAGGAGGTCCCCATTTCTGCCCGCCGCGTTGTAACTTTCCGGCCAGGTCAGAAACTCAAGGAGCGTGTGGAGATTCATGCCGGAAACCAGCCAGACGGCGTCTGAACTGGAGCCGCTTCCCTCCAAGCGCTACTTCACCATCGGCGAGGCCGCCGATCTGTGTCAGCTAAAGCCTCATGTGCTCAGGTACTGGGAGCAGGAGTTTGATCAGATCAAACCGGTCAAGCGTAACAACCGCCGCTACTATCAACATAAAGACCTGTTGCTACTGCGTCAGATTCGCAGTTTGCTGCACGAGCAGGGTTATACAATTGCTGGCGCCCGCCAGTGGTTGTCTGGCGAAACTGCAAGCGATGATGCTGCACGCTATCGTCAGCTTTTACGTCAGACCATCAGCGAGCTGGAAGAAATACGCTCGATGTTGAAGCAGTCCTGATAGAAGCATCTGCCTTATTCCTGTTTGAAATCGACCTGTACCACCAATCCTTCTTTGCCTGAGGCTCTGTCCTTCAAGGCAATATCTGCATTGTGTAAATCGCTAATCAATTTCACGATAGATAACCCGAGGCCGCTCCCTGTTGTGTCCTGGTTCTGCCGGTAGAAACGTTCGAACACCCTGTCCTTGGCTGTTGAATCCAGTCCTGTACCTGTGTCGATCACGCACAGTTGTACGCGATTGTCATGTTCCTCCAGCTTCAGTGTGACCTCTCCGCCAGCGGGGGTATATCTGAGCGCATTATCAATCAGGTTTCTCAGCATCAGGCCCAGATAGAAGGCGTTGCCTTGAATAAAAATGTCTTCCTCCGGTGCGTCCAATCCCAGATCAATTTCTCTTTCAATGGCAAAAATGATCTGATCGCCGATCATGTCACGACAGAGATTGCTCAGATTAATGGCTTCGATATCAGGCAAATGCTCCTGAGGGTCCAGGCGGCTGAGTTGCAACAGCTGTTCAACCATGCGGTTCATGCAAGCAAGGCCTTTTTTGATCAGGTCGCAGTCGCTGCGTGCGACCGGGTCTTGCAGTTGTTGAAACAGGTTTTCACAGTGAACCTGCAACGCCGCCAGCGGGGTTCTCAATTCATGGGCGGCGTCTGCGGTAAAGCGTCGTTCGCGCTGAAAGCTTTGTTGCAGTCGCTCCAGCAGTTCATTGAGTGCTGAGACAAGGTCATCAATTTCGTCGGGTATCTGTTCGAGTGCAAGAGGTTCGAGATTGTCTGAGCTGCGCGTAGCGACCTGCTGGCCAATGGTTAGCAATGGACGGAGGCTGCGACCAATCAGCCACCAGATGGTGAGGCCGAGCAGTGGAAGAAAGATAAAGATCGGCAGGGTGTTGGTCAGTGCGATCTTGAGCGCCAGTTCCCGACGGATATGCCCATCCTGAATCACCTGAATGTAATAGCGACGGTCCGGTGTCGCTAAGGTAAACAGTCGCCAGTGCGTCGAGTTCAATTCCAGATCCTGGTATCCGGGCTGGGTTGTGTTTCTGCTATCCGGTGTATCGATATCGGCAGGAAAACTGGGTGATAGGATCAATGTCTGACCGCTAGGGTTCAGTACGCGATAGGACAGCTGTTTTTCATAGGGGTGGGCAGGCGCCCATGCTGATGAGCCCGTGGTGTTGGCAGATAAGGCTGTTGAGGGCTCACTAAAACGGGTTGGTACCAATTGGCTCATGAGGCGAGCCATCTGCGCCATCTGTGCATCGAACAGTTCTTCGGCTTCGTCCGTTGCAGCCCAAAAGGATAGCGCAGCGGTCACCAACCCTGCGCAGAGGCCGATGCTGATCAGCCGAATACTGAGGGCGCGGCGTATTGAAGTCATGCTGTGGGTTTGTCCATCATGTAGCCGACCCCACGGACGGTTCGAATTACCGAAGTGTCGAGTTTCTTGCGCAGGTGGTGAATGTGGACTTCCAGTGAGTTGCTTTCCACTTCGTTGCCCCAGCCATAGAGTGTCTCTTCCAAACGCGTACGGCTCAGTACCTTGCCGGCATTCTCAGCCAGAGCCAGCAAGAGGCCGAATTCACGCCGCGACAGTACGACCACCTCTCCCTTATAGCGGGCTGATTGAGCCTGGGTATCGATCTCCAGATCACCCAGTTGTAGCAGTGTATCCGTGTAGCCCTTGGAACGTCGTGTAATTGCTCGCAGGCGAGCACGCAGTTCAGCCAGATCAAAGGGTTTGAGCAGATAGTCATCGGCCCCGGCATCAAGGCCTGCAATACGATCCTCAATGGCATCGCGTGCAGTCAAAATGAGCACCGGAAGGGTGCTGCCGCTTTTGCGCAGTTGGCGCAGCAGTGAAAGACCATCCATGCCCGGCAGGCCCAAATCAAGTATCAGGCAATCAAAGTGCTCAATCTGCAGACTATGCAGAGCGTCTTCAGCATTGGTGAGCCAATCGGCGGCTTCCCCTGCGCGGGTCAGGGCACGGGTAATACCGTCACCTAACAGTTGGTCATCCTCAACCACCAGTATTCGCATCGACATCTCCCTGGTTCAGTTGTTGTAGCAGCGCTTCGACTTCGCTTCGCCGTCCTGCGTCTGCCTGCTCGCGCCCTGGACGCGGTGTTGCCTGAAGCGCGTGTAGAAGGTGTTCGCGGGCGTTGGCTTTGTCACCCCGGTCTGCCAGATAGGCGCCGTAAAAATAGTTAGTGTCGATCCCGTTCGGATTGATCTGCAGTGCTTGCTGGAACAGTGTGCCTGCTTTTTCATCATCACCGAAGCCAATCGGCCAGCCGGGTACCTGATGATAGAGCGTCGCCAGGCTGGTCAGGGCGGAACCGTTGAGTGCTTCGGGGTACAGTCCTATTGCCTGTTCGAACAGGTTTCTTGCCTGCTTGACCAGCTTAAGCGCACCCAGCCCGCCTTTTGCACCAGCTTCCGAGCTTAGCGTAATGCCTTGCCAGATCATTAGATCGGGATCATTGGGGCTTTCAACAAGGGTCTGCGCAAGATCATTTGCCAGCTCGGCAAAGGCTTTCACTTTGACATCCTCATCGCTCAGGTTGTACTGAATCTGTGCCCAGCGTTGTTGAAACGGCAGTAGCTGGTCGGGGCTGGCAGCTTGAGTCATAGTGGCACATCCAAGACCAAGGGTCAGCAGGCTGGTCTGAAGCAAGACGGTCAGGTTTGGCGTTTTCATGGTTAGGCTCCAGTGTGTGGTTGATTGGCAAAGCCTTTGATTTTTCCAAGCTGTTTGCCCAGTACATGGCTGATCAATTCGGGGCGAAGTCCATTCAGGCGTACCAGCAGTTTTTCCGGCCAGCCGATGGCAGCCTGGGCGCGACCTGACTGCAGCAGTTTCAAGACGGCTTGCGCGACCACTTCCGGGCTGTCAGTACTGCTGCCGGTCGCTGCGGTCATGGCATCGGCCTGGGCAGAGTTAATACTGGTGCGTGTCGCTCTGGGAGCGAGATATTGCACGCGTAGCTGCGTATCGGCGTACTCACGCGCCAGCGCTTCACTGAACAGGCGCAAGGCACCTTTGCTGGCGCAGTACGTGCTGTACCCGGGGAAGCCGATGGCACCAAAAGCCGAGCCGATGTTCAGGATGACCGGGGTCTGATTCTGGAGTAGCGGCTTGATCAAGGCGCGGGTAAGCAGAATGGGAGCGCTGATGTTGGTGCTGATCAGCTGTTCAATTTGCTCTGGCGTCTGCTGGTCAAACAGTTGGAAGCAACTGATACCGGCGTTATTGATCAGTGTATCCAGCTGTGGAAACTCACTTTGAACGCAGTCTGCCAAGCGTTGGCGACCTTCTGATGCACTCAGGTCCGCTGTACAGGTCAGCACCTTGGGGGCGCCCTGTTCATAGCATTGATCGGAGAGTGCTTTCAGCGCCTCTACATTGCGTCCATGTAACAGAAGACTGGCTCGCTCTCCGGCAAGTTGGCGGGCAAGGGCGGCACCTATGCCACCACTGGCACCGGTTATGAGGATGTGGCGTCGGTCAAATTGCATGGCAACCTCTCAGGCAGCGGGCAGGCTGCGAAAAATATCGGCATACAAGCGATAGAACACACGTGCACTGTGAATGATGAGCGTCTGTTCTTGAGGATCTTCGATGCGATCCATCAATCCTTCGAAGAATTTGATGTGATCCTGATCCAGAGAGCCGTGGGAGCGCAAATAGCTGAATGCCGAGTCAGGCAGTCCCAGTTGATTCTGGATGATGTGTGCCAGTGGTGTAGCCAGGTTGACGCTGGTGCCCTCAAGCACCTGAACCATACCGAAGAAGCCAACCGGGTTGATACGGTTGATCAGGTCGTAGGCATAGGCAACCATCAGTTCGGTTTCGACGGCGGGTCGACCATGGCGTACCAGCTCCTTTTTGACGTCGCAGGCTGCGAGGTCATTCAGTATCCACTCCTGATGTCCGGTCTCTTCTTCGATGTATTCCGCTACTGCTTCGCGTAACCACTCGTAACGTTCAGGTAAGCGGCTGCCGCAGGCCATCAACAGTGGCAGCGTGTGTTTCACATGATGATAGGCCTGAGTTAGAAAGGCGGTGTATTGATTGAGGCTGATCTCTCCGCGCTGACAGGCGATCAGAATAGGGGAGGTCAGCAGGTACTCGCGGGCTTCAGTCGTTTCCAGTTGCAGGCGTTGATAGAAAGACATGGTGTGATCCTTTTTCAATATTCTGTGGCGTAGAGTGCGTTTAATGTGTTGGCAAACTGCTCGGCAATGGCGCTTCGGCGTGGTCGGCCATTGCGGGTGTAGAGTGCTTCCGAATGCCGTAGAGGTTCTGGCAGGCGTGCCCAGCGACCAATGCGTGCATAGTCAGGCAATTCGGTATTCAGGCTGTGGATGTGCAGCTCAAGTTGCGCATCGCTTTGTTGGGGAGCATGTAGTAACGCACAGTTATATGGGCGGTCATCGCCAAACAGGACGGCTTCCTGAACACCGGGAATAGCCAGCAAACCAGACTCCACCCACTCGGGGCTGAGATTACGGCCATAGCTGTTGATGATGACGTTGCGGCGGCGTCCATCGACGTGCAGATAACCTTGGCTGTCGATTCGTACCAGGTCGCCGGTGGCATAAGGGGCTTTGTGTGCCGGTTCGCCAAGGTAGCCCAGCATTACATTACCCTTGATCAGCAACTCACCTTCGTCACTAACGCTCAATGTGTTGTGCGAAAGGGGCAAGCCAGCGCTGCCGAGTCTGTTATTACGTGGGGTGTTCAGGCTGACGACTGATGCACACTCGGACAGGCCATAACCTTCATATGCAGCGAGTTTTTGTGCGCGGGCTCTAACCATCAATGAGGAGCCCACTCGCGCGCCTCCAACCGCCATGAACTTTAGGGGTGGAAGGCTTCGACCTTGTTCAGATGCAGTCGTCAGACCTGATAAAACTTGTGGCAAGGTGATCAGTGAATCGGGTTGATGATCATTGAGTGACTGAATGAGCTGTTCGATATCCAGGTCGCTGGAGCCCTTCCAGCCCAGACTGCTAAGTGATGGCAAATGGATGCTGGCACCCATCAGTAGTGCAGCATAAACGCCAGCCACGTTTTCCAGTAGTGTTGCCAGTGGCAACAGGCAAAGGTGGCGACGAATACCAAGTTCACAGAGTTCATCGGCTACGCTCTGTGCAACACGTATTTGCTGTTCGGTACTCAGGCAGACGCCCTTGGGTGAACCTGTTGTGCCAGAAGTGAAGGTGATTTTGGCTGTTCCCGAATGCAGCTTGTTTGGCAGGGCGCTGAGGCGTTGGATGTTCAAGCCGTCCAGCTGTTGTGTAATCAGAGTATCGATACCGGCACGGGCGAACAGGCTGGAGCGTTGTTCTTCACTGAAGAACAAGGGTACAGGTACCAGAACCCGTTGTGCCTTCATGGCAGCCAGGTCCGCCAATACCCAGTCACAGCTATTGTCGGCCAGCAGGGCGATGCGTTTGCCGGCTTCCTGTTTCAGGCGCTCAGTCAGACGATCAACTTCTATGATCAGTTCGCTCCATTTCAGAGAAATATGATCATCCTTAAGGGCAACGGCATGAGGGTGTTCATTAGCCCAGCGTGTAAGCCGTGTAAACAGCAGTTCAGGCATGATGCTCAACTCCGAATTGCTGCGTGGATCGCTTTTGCCGAGGCAAGGCGAGCGTCAACGAGCCGTCCCGAAGTAAGGCGGCACTGGCAGGCACGGACACGGCGACGACTTGAGGCTTTAGAGAGTAGTACTGTCCCCAGTCGCTTTGAGAGTGGGATAGACGCTCCCGAAGGGCAGGGGCCAGTGCATGTACTTCCAGGCCAAGGCGGCGAAAGCTGTTGATCAGTGTGGGCGTTAGTGTCAACACGGCCCACTGAAGTTGGCGACGGTCAAACCAGGCTGCCAGAGCAATGATCAACTGGCGAGTGCGGCCGGGTTTAGATGTGGCAAGGTTGCCCACCTCGACAATTTGTTCTCTTAGCGGGCTGGAGCCCTGTACGGGTGTCAGGCAGTCTTCAATCGGCTGATCCAGATAGGCTTCCAGAAACAATGGGCCTTCATTGGCCAGCTTAAAGCCAGCAGCTGCCATGAATTGACCGTCGGTGTTGCTGGTGCTGACAAGGGTCGGCAGGAAGCCGCGTACATCGGCTCCATGCACCTGAGTGAAGCGCTCATGGATAAAGCGTTCAACCTGTCGGCGTTTGGGTGAGCCTTCGATATGAAGGCTCAGGGTAACCGGCTGTTCAGCCCGTGGAGGGTTGATGCTCATAGGGTAGCTCCTCTTCATAGCTACCCAGTGTGGGTTTGAAAACTTAAATAACTCTTAAGACATCCTAATAAAAAACAGCTTTTTAAAAGCTTCCATTTATCAAAAGCTTGGGGTAGTATTTGCAGCCTCTTCGGAACTGATCACTCGGTTCCCGCCTAGTCGGGGCGTAGCGCAGTCTGGTAGCGCACTTGCATGGGGTGCAAGGGGTCGCAGGTTCAAATCCTGCCGTCCCGACCATTATTTTTCATATAATTCAGTTAGTTACGGCAATATCGAAAAACTGAATTTTGAAGAAAACATCTATAGAAATTTTTTGCCCCACTTTTTGCCCCACCGATTCAAAACCTGCCTTATAAATAATTCTGGAACGTAACGCACTGCGAGAAGCGCGCGTCATTGCAATGAGCATCAGCAGTTGCTCGAAGGTATTCATACCAAAGCATCTCTCGATCACTAATGCCAATCCTTAGCTGAAGATCCTTTGGCGTGGAAGGCCTTGATTGCAGACCGACAGTTGTCGTTGCTGGCTTCTCGTTTGTTGGTGGAATAACCGCTGGAGTCTGAAGCCGCGTGTTAGCAGGACAAAACCATAACAAGCAATAACGCAGACTAACAAATGCTAACAGGAGGCAGCTTGGCACAAGCACTGGCGCGGTATCGTATTCCGCCGTGGCCGTACCAAGCTGGCAGCCTTAACTGCTCTGACAGGATAGCTGTTCGGTGTTAGGCGTGCGAACTGTCTATTTACCCAAGTGGCCCTGTTGAGTTTGAGTGCGACGGCGTTACGTAATGTCCTTGTTTCCGTGGATACCGACAGCCTTGGTGGCAGGGGGTTATCCTTCAAAGGAAGTCGCATTTCCATTCGTACGCATGAGGCTGTTAACTTCGGCTTTTCACTGCGCCCCTTTCAAAAGTACGCATTCCGTTCTTTTGGCCTGCTAAACCCTGCGTACCTCTCTGCGTACTTTACCCATTACTGCTTTGTCTTGGGGCAGCTGCTCCGCTACCGGCACTGTAAATACTTGGTCTTCAGCGAGTTGTTTGGTTTTGCGGCGGGCGTGTTGCTGCTGTGTTAGAAGGTGTGTTGAAGCTATGCTCTAAGCTATACCGTTACTGGCTTGCAGCATGTTGATAGGTGTGTTGCTGGGGTGCCGGTATCGCTTCAGCAGGCTTTAGAACTGAAATTTCAGAAGTAATCCAGCGCCAGCCATTACAAGTTTTTTCAGGTAGCTCGCTGCCTATAGTCTATTTTTGACAATGGCTCCAGGTGCCATCTCAGATAGGTTTAGGCGGGTAACAGGGCATCAGCATTCGACCTTCATTCGTTGTCCTTGCGGGTGTACCTAATTTCCATCATTCGGCAAGTGTCGGGGTCGAAGGTATCCATGATCGGCTGGGTGGTTGATACTGGTTTCTGTGCGTCGTGGTTGGTGTTCTGGCTGCTTGGCTTCAGTTTTGCTATGAAACGCAGCCAAAGGCTGTTTGGTTGCTTCTTTTCTGGTGTGCTCATGATCTTTCGCTGATACCGTTGTATGAGCTGTTCTGAAAATGCTGGCCGATCAGCTAGTTCAGTCGGGTTCAATAGAAGGTGTTATCGTAATTTAACCTAGGCTCCCTGTGATTCAGTATTTAGATCAGCAGTGAAGGTGCGACTGACAGGCCAAGTCGGTTAAGGGTGGCGGGCGAAAGCTGATCTGCGCGCTCCACGACCCACTCAACAAAGCGCTCGCCATCCATAATTTCGATTCCTTCACTTCCTGCTTCATCGACCAGTGCTGGCTGAACATCCCCGGTAGTGATGAGCCACTTCTGAACATCGTCGTCAGTATCCAGCTGCTGGAGCTGGCGCAGAGCATGGTTTCCGGTGTGGCCGTTATGGTGTTTAACCTGAATTAACAGCTTGGTTGATGAAAAGCGGTCTTCACGAAAGGCTTCAATATCGGCGTCTGCTTTTCCTTCAAAAGCTGTTTTGGCTAACACCTTGGCGGCGTAGCCTTCCGTATGCAAAAGCTCTGTAACCAGCTTTTCCAGGCCTATTCCGCCGCTGGCCAGGTTGGTTTTGCCAGAACGGATGTTGCCCAGCAGCTGTCCACGCAAGTTGATCAGTGCTTCGGCTTCCAATTGCTGAATATGGGAGTTGAAGCTGGCACCGCCACTGGTTTTGATCTGGTCGATGATGCGGATGATGTCATCCTTGAACTCATCCAATGACACAACAGACATACGAATTCGCAATCGAGTGGACAGTGCTTCCGGCAGCTCCACTCGCGGTATCCGAATAACAGAACCATCATCGTGACGCAGGTATTCGACGTTGGTGCGGTTCTCGCCGTAGCTAATACCTGTAGCATAAGACCGCTTGCCGGTAGCAATCCCGAACGCGACCGCACGGTGAAGAGGGACAACTACAATATCGCCTGACCTGATCGAGAAGAAACGCTTGATTTGATTACGGTGGCGGCCAGGGTTGATCCCTTTCTTGGCAAACAGTGACATGAGGCCTTTGGTATCTTCGGCCTCTGAAAAGTTAACCTGCGACCAGCCATAACCGGCAAGGTTATTGTCAATCAGTTTGGCGGGGCTGCGGACGAGGTAGATCTTGGCGTTTTTCATCATGCGCTCCTTGCGTTCAGGTTAGCAACACGGCCACCGATCAGTGGATCCGTTTTGCGGTGATGCTGCTGAGGGGGGGCTCTTTACCCAAGGCCTTGGGTCGTGGCAGTGCCTCAGCCGCCTATTAGATAGGGATGTTTTTCCAGTTGTAAGCTCTCGTGTGGTTGCAAATCTACTACGGTCGGCATAGTATTCAGGTCAACACGACCCCGGCCTCTTGGTTGCTTGCAACCTACGCTGGGGTTTTTATTTTCTGGTCACCACCAATCCTTCCAGTCGTCCGTAACTCCCATACCGCTCAAACTCAGCTTCTTGGACGAGTGCTGTTCTGGAAACTGCCTCAGATGCTCGGCCAGCCGGTTGTGCCACTCGGTATTAGGGCATATCGACTTCACCAGCATGCGAGTAATGGCAAACAGCAGGAAGGGCTTAAAGTGGGTGTCTACGTCATTGATAAACGCATCACACCAGGCAATCTCGCCCTGTTTCGGTAACATTGGCTTGGAGGTGATGTTGCGGTTCCATAGGCGGCTATGGTGCGCCACCAGGTTACGCAGGTAGCTCAGGCTGAATAGCCAGCTTTTGAACACCTTCCAATTGTTTACGCCGTAACGACTGGCGATGGCCGCCTGGTCTTTCACGTTTAGCATGCTGAACAGCTGAGAAATGGCACCGAAGTCCAATACCTCTACTGCAACCCATATCGGCAGCTTATCACCGTGATTGGCGTGATAGTGCCGGACGAAATCCTCTTTCGAGCGTTTGACCAATCCACGATATTTGTCCACCCAGGCGTCAAAGCATGATTGAGACATACCTTTTCGGAAAGGCTTGTTGGCAAAGCCTGGGTGGAAGTGTGCTTTGGTATTTTCTATATGCGCGAACGGGCTCCGCTCGCCCAGCAAGTGGGACAGGTCTACTCGCAGGGATATTTCGATACGCTCCAGCGCATCGGCCAAGTACAAGCGAAGCTGCTTGTCGAACAGGTACAGGTGTACCGCGTCCACGAGTTGAGTATCCGGGTGAAACTCATCCTTTGCCTTGGTCGACAGTTTTCCAGTTTTGCTATCCTGTACTACTTCGAACGTGCGAAACGGGTACCAGTAGGCGCTGAGGCGGTAGTAGCCCACACGCTGAAGGTAATCCAGGGCAGCGGCCTCGTCGGTGACCACCATGCCCCGTGACTTGAGCAGCTCCAATTGCTCTGGGAGGGACTTCCATGGCCTACTGTATGCCATTAGCTTAGCGCTCCTTCCACGACAGCCTCGGCCAACTGGCAGCGGGTTTCGCTGGCCTGGTTCAGGCGTTCCTTGAGCTGATCGCAGAGAGCCATAAGTTCATCGACTTTTTGGACGATGCGCTGTTGTTCTTCAAGAGGAGGAACAGGGATGATTAGGTTAGTAACATCATCCATTTTTAGATTTGGCTGAAGCCCGCTGCCTCCAAATCGAGCTTGGTATAGCCCTAAAACATATTTACTTTGCATATATATGTATATAAATGACCGATCCATAAATGGGCGGATGGCAGCAACACGTTGATTGATCAAGGCCTGATTATAGGAATCAGGGCAAATTGCAACTTTGAGTCCTGTCGATATATATGGACGCGTCAAGGCTAAAATTAAGTCACCAGTCCGAACTTGATATTTCTCGTATTCATCTTCAAATCCTGGCGGTAGATAGTCCTGAGTTTCCACTAGCTCGCCAACACCGACGTTTGTAATTTTAATGACACGACTACCCGATAGACTGTTAAAATCCTGACTTTTGAAGGAGTTGCCGGCAAATACATAAGCTAAATCCCCCAGCCTTTTGAATTGCCATCCAAAGGGCTGCTGGAATGGTTTTTCATTATCATCTACAAGTAAAGTTGCCTTTTTCCTACCTGAAACAGTTAGCTGATCCTTCTGTTCAGAGATTCTTTCCAGTAATTTTGTTACCGGCTCATCCCCCGCATCCTGCTCCACCAATCGCCCCATCACCGCCAGTTGCAGTATGGTCTGCTTGAGCTTGTCGATGCTCTGTTCGGTCGTGAACAGGGTGTCGAAGTGAGCGGCGAGGCGGGCCCAGTTGTCGGCCAACTCGTTTGCATTCTCGGACTGGGTAAGGGTGCCGAGCAGGGTGTCCACGAGGGTTTCGTGGGCGTCGAGCTGGTCGCTGGTCTGCTGTTCCAGTCGGTCGCAAAGCGCCATAAGCTCATCGACTTTTTGGGCGATGCGGTGTTGTTCCTCAAGGCACGGCGTAGCAACAGGTATAGAGGCCAGTCGCGCTTGATTAAGTTTCGGGACAGTCATCCCCGTTATATACGGATTTAAGTCGGCGGCAGTTAGGTAGTACGCCAGATACTCATCAGTCACTGCCTCCCTTCGTGGCCGTAAAACATGGGCATGGTTGTTCACCCAGGACTTGCCTGAAATCGAAAAGGATGTTGCTTCGCCTTTGTCCCACTTGGCACCGTCCTCGCCGACTAATACCAGTGGTTCGTCGAATAGGTAGCCGTCAACATAGTCAACGACTCCAGAGGCGCCATAATAGGGATAAGGGCCTGATTTGCGTGCTGCCTTTGTTATAGGCTTACGTTGACTATCTAGTATTTCAACTATTTCCCCGAGCCTTGTCCATGTCCAAGTTCTTGGTATATCGAAAGGCTGCTCATCTCCTGACACATCACCTGATACCGTTTTTCGACCTCGTGCTTTGATAGGAGCATGTTTTCGCCGAAGCCGTAGAAGGAGTTCCTTGAACAAAGTATCTTCGGGAGATTGCGATACTAGCCGTCCACTCACGGCCAATTCCAAGATCAACTCCCGCAGCTTCTTAATCCCGGTCAGCTCAATCTTGCCGTTACTGCCACGGCCGCTGTTGGACTTCTTGGTGATCGCTCCGGTCCACAGGTCCAGATGGTCGGTAATCAGCTCCTGTGCACTCACGCCGCACCTCCGTCGCTGTTCTCACTGGCATTGTGCGCAAGCGCATCGGCGAGGATGTCGCGCAGCTGGTGGCGGATCTCCTGAATCTCGGCCTGCTGCTGCTCGTACTGCGCCAGCAGTTCGTCCGGGTCGTGGTTGACCTGCTCGCCCTGGTGCGGGTTCTTGATGTCCAGGTTGTAGTTGCGGGCCTTGATCTCATCAATGGACACCTTCCACGCCTGCTCGTTTTCGACCCGGCTGGCGAAGCCATCGGACTCATCGCCCCACCAGTCGATCTCGGTCTGGAACTCGGCAAAGCGCATGGGCTTGGTCTTGCTGTAGCTCTTGTAGCCTTCCGGATAGGGATGTTCGTAGTACCACACGGCGTCCGTGGGCTTGCCCTTGGTGAAGAACAACAGGTTGGTCTTGATACTGGTGTAGGGGTTAAACACGCCGTTGGGCAGGCGCACGATGGTGTGAAGGTTGCATTCGTCCAGCAGCTTTTCCTTGAGGCGGGTCTTCATGCCTTCGCCGAACAGGAAGCCATCCGGCAGCACCACGGCGGCACGGCCACCATCACGCAGCAGGTGGATGGACAGCGTCATGAACAGATCGGCGGTTTCCCGGGTACGGAAGGCGGCCGGGAAGTTGGTTTCGATGCCGTCCTCCTCCATACCACCGAACGGCGGGTTGGCGACGATCACATCCACGCGCTCTTTTGGCCCCCAGCTGATCAGCGGACGGCCCAGGGTGTTGTCGTGCTTGATCTGGTCCGGCACCTCGATGCCGTGCAAAATCATGTTGGTGGTGGCCAGCAGGTGCGGCAGCGGCTTCTTCTCCACGCCGAGAATGGTGCGCTGTAGCGTCTGCTCGTCCTGCGGGGTGCCGACATAGTGCTGGCGCTTGTGTTCGATGGCGCAGGTGAGGAAGCCGCCGGTGCCGCAGGCCGGGTCCATCACCTTTTCGTCCAGCTTGGGATCGACACGGTTCACCATGAATTCGGTCACGGCACGGGGCGTGTAGAACTCACCGGCATTACCGGCGTTTTGCAGATCTTTGAGGATCTGTTCGTACATATCGCCCAGCGCATGACGCTCGGCTGACTTGTTGAAGTCGATACCGTCCTGCAACTTGTTGATCACCTGGCGCATCAGCTGGCCGGATTTCATGTAGTTGTAGGCATCCTCGAAAACGTTGCGGATCACCACGCCACGGTAGTCGTCACCGGCCGGTTGCAGATTTTGCAGGCCGGGGAACAGGGTGTTGTCCACGAAGTCTTTCAGCTCGTCGCCGGTCATCCCTTCCGGGTCAGCGGCCCAGTTGCGCCAGCGCAGGTGCGTCGGGATGGGGGAGCGGTAATCATCGTTGAACATCTCCCATTCCAGCTCGCGGTCATCAAAAATCTTCAGAAACAGCATCCAGACCAGCTGGCCAATGCGCTGAGCGTCACCGTCTACGCCTACGTCCTTGCGCATGATGTCCTGAATGGATTTGATGGTGGTGTTGATCGACATAAGGTGTCTGTTCCCGGGAGTTCAGAAAAAGAGATAAAGGGTTTGGTTCGGCTTACGAAGTCTGCTGGTAGAGCTCATCTTCCAGCTGCTTCACTGCCTGGGTGTAGCCGGGCTTGCCGCCAAAGGCTTGCAGCAGCTCCATCGGCGCACCTATCTGGCTGAAAGGGGCCAGAGTAAGGACTTTCACATCTTCGATCGGCTCGATACCGGCATCGGTGTACTTGTCCAGTAGGGCGTTCAGCACCTGCTTGCTGGCGCCTTCGTACTTGTTGAAGTAGTTCTGCTTGCGTACCTGCTCGGCCCGATCCTTGCGGCTCAGCGGTGGCTGATCGTAAACGATATGGCAGATTACATCGAAGGGATCCGGCTCGGCACCCAGCTTTTTGCTGACCTCTTTGATCAGGTCGTCCCAGATCACGCCCTGTTCGGCCAGCTCATGGATGATCACCTGCTTGCGGTCGGCTTCGTTCCAGCGGCGCAGGAAGTCGCTGAGGGTGGCGTATCTTTCTTTTACCTGCTGGCGGGTAAAGTCTTTCAGGCTCTCGGTAATCAGCTTGCCGTCCGGCCCCAGGTATTGCACACGCTCGGCGATCACGTTGACTTCGACGTTGCCGACCACGTATTTGATGCGCTTGGGCGAGTCTTCGCCGGTATCGTCCCAATCGTTGGCTCGCGGGTCGTCCGAGATCCACTCCTCATCCGGATCGACCTCGTAGGCGCCATCGTCTTCACCGAGCATGTCATCCGACTGTTCGTCTTCAGCCGCCTGTTCATCGTCCGGATTGATGGGGGCATCGCCTTTGGGCGCGTACACCTTGACCGGATCGCCATCGAAATCAGGATCGGCGAACAGCTCGGTCGCCTTCTTGAAGTCGATGATGGTGAACCAGTGTTTGTTGAAGTCATCATTGATGCGGGTGCCACGGCCGATGATCTGCTTGAACTCGGTCATGGACTGGATGCGCTGATCCAACACAATCAGTTTACAGGTCTGGGCATCCACGCCGGTGGTCATCAACTTGCTGGTGGTGGCAATCACCGGATAGCGTTCTTCCGGGTTGATGAAGTTGTCCAGCTCGGCCTTGCCTTCCTGCTCGTCGCCAGTGATGCGCATGATGTACTTGCGATTTTCCTTCACCCGCTGCGGGTTCAGGTTGACCAGCGCCTGACGCATCCGCTCGGCATGGTCGATGTCTTCGCAGAACACGATGGTTTTCTGATAGGGATCGGTCTGCGTCATGAACTCGGTGATTTTACGCGCCACCAGCTCGGTGCGCTTCTCCAGCACCAAATTGCGGTCGAAGTCCTTCTGGTTGTAGATGCGGTCTTCAATCACTTCGCCGTTCTTGTCGGTCTGGCCCTTGCTGGGGCGCCAGCCCTGAAGGTCGCGGTCGAGATCGACACGCACCACCTTGTAAGGGGCGAGGAAGCCGTCTTCGATGCCCTGCTTGAGCGAGTAGGTGTAGACTGGCTCGCCGAAGTAGTCGATGTTGGAGACTTCTTTGGTTTCCTTCGGCGTAGCGGTCAGACCGATATGGGTGGCGGCGGAGAAGTAATCGAGAATCTGGCGCCAGGCGGAGTCCACGGCGGCGCTGCCACGGTGGCACTCGTCAATCACCACCAGATCGAAGAAGTCGGGCGAGAACTGCTTGTAGATGTTCTGCGCTTCGTCGCTGCCGGTCACCGCCTGATACAGCGACAGATAGATCTCATAGGAGGGATCGACGGTGCGGTTACTGACCTTGGTCATCGCCTGGCCGAAGGGTTTGAAGTCGTTGTTCTTGGTCTGATCGACCAGAATGTTACGGTCGGCCAGGAACAGGATGCGCTTCTTCTTTTTCGACTTCCACAGCCGCCAGATGATCTGGAAGGCGGTAAAGGTCTTACCCGTGCCGGTGGCCATCACCAGCAGGATGCGATTCTGCCCACGTGCCACGGCCTCGACGGTACGGTTGATCGCTACCGTCTGGTAGTAACGCGGCGAGCGGACGCTGCCGTCATCGTAGTAGGGCTGCTCGACAGTTTGACGAGCATCTGCCTGCTCAATGCCTTTGTACCGACAGTAGAGCGCCCAGAGGGTGCCAGGCGAGGGGAATTCATTCAGGGCAAGTGTGGACTCGGTTTTACCAAACAGGCCGGTGCGGTCATGGAACAGAAAGCCATCGCCATTGCTGCTGAACACGAAGGGCGCATCCAAAGCATCGCTGTAGGCGAGTGCCTGTTGCATACCATCGCCCAGGCTGTGCTTGTTGTCCTTGGCCTCGATGATGGCGATGGGGATGTTCTTCTTGTAGCTGAGCACATAATCGGCGCGGCGGCGGGTGCCACGGGTATGAAGGCGACCGCGCACGATGATGCGGCCAGCGGTAAAGGAAACCTCTTCTCTGACCTGGGCCTGTAAGTCCCAGCCTGCCTGCTCCAGTGCGGGATTGATGAACTTGGTGCAAATGTCCCGTTCCGTGAGCGTCTTCTTGTCCATGTCGAATATCCCGCATCCTGTTGCTGACGGCCTGATCAATAGGCTTCTTACCGAGGCTTAGGGTAGCTCAAAGGGGAGGGTTTCTGAAGTCGGAAAGCGACATGATATTGAACTGTGAAGTTGGAGCCGGGCGTTGAGTAGTTGAGTATATCGACTAGAGGCTAGTCTAGTGAGTGAGTTGCTCCCAGCAGCCGGAAGCCAGCAACCGGGGCACCCCTGAAACGCCTGCTTATCTTGCTGAACAGGCTGTCCGGAGTTTGTCCGATTACTGTCCGGGTTGTCCGTTTTTTGAAATTTCACCTCTGTCCGTCCGTTCCGCTCTCCTTATAGGTTCCGATCCGGACGGACAAGGTAGACATGCGGCCCATCAATCCGGATTTTGTTTCTTTCAACAAGACTATTTTTAGCGTCGTGGAATCGTTGCCGGGGTACACCACTCTCTTCACAGGCGCGCTTCCATTGGCTAGTAGTAACGTTGACCGGCTGTTCTTCACGGCCTTGGCTGGCAAGAGTTTCAGCTATCTCATTATGTAGTCGTTGTAGAACATCCAAGGCGGCTCGCTGCTGTTTACCGAGCTTAGCGCTGTCAGGCTCTGGTGAGGTGTATTCGGAAGGTCTCAAAGCCGCACCCATGATGGGGTTTCCTGTGTCATCAAGAATTGGTACGCCTACCAATTCGAATGCAAGCGGCTCTGGTTCCTCCGCATCTTTCATCTTTCGAGGAACAAGACGAATCAGTTGGTCATCATTACCGCGATTAACCTCATATTCGGCATCCGCTGCGCCTTTCAAGGCAGATGACCCTCTGGCGCCTCTGTCACCGTCTTTCCCGCTGTGATGAACGATGAGCACTGTAGCGTTCCAACGGCGTCGAAGGGTATCTGCGTTACGAACGAATTGACCCATATCCGTGGCACTGTTTTCATCCCCACCAAAATTCCGGGCTAGCGTATCAATAACAATGAGCACCGGGGTTTCACCCGTTGCGTCTGCCAGCTGCTGTACGGCTTCTGCCACGTGCGTTGCACTGATGCTGCTCGAAAGCTCAGCCGCCGCCTCAGAAATGAACAGTAGCTCTGGCATATCCTGCTGGTTGAGGTGGGCCCAAGCTCTCAGCCGGCGTGCCAGGCCGTTGTGACCCTCACCAGCAATATAGAAAACCGCACCGGGTTTGACCTGGCGCCCATGGAACAGGGTTTTACTGGCAATACAGCACGAAACATCTAAAGCCAGGAAAGACTTTCCTTTACCGGGCGCGCCATACATGACAGCGATCGCATCCTCTTCGATATAGCCATCAACCAACCAAGCAATTGGGTTTACGGGCATTTTAGCGGCTGATACAAAGCTAAACGGAGATTCCTGCTGTGGGTAGGTGGGCATTGGTATCAGCGGTTGCATAGCCATTGCACTCACTTTGCTACCCTCCATACGGCCAGATCATTAAAGTCCGATAGTTCCAATGGGGCCTCCGGCGGAAAGTCAGGAAAAACCATCGCGCATCCAAGCTCTAGGGCTGCATTGGTGGCGTATTTAACACCAGCATTTTCCTTCGCTTCTAACTCTTTTTTGCGGTCATTATCACCAGCCACAATCAGTGAGCAGTCTGGGTAACGACGTTGTAAATATCGCCCTACACCAAGCAAGTTATGTGCTGTCATAGCGCATGCTACCCCAGCGCCGGTCTCCTCAAATATGGTCGCTCCAGTGGCGAAGCCCTCGCAGATGTATATTGGCTTTCCAGGTGTCGGGTGTCCAAGGGGGGAGTAACAGTCCTTTATGCGGCCTCCTTTCAAAAATCGCTTTATGCCATTGAGGGCGATCTGTTGAATGTTTACCAGGCAGCCATCGACGTATAGTGGCACCAATAAAGTGCTACCAATTTGACGTAGCTGGTATGGCTGAATTCGCTTTTCCCGAAGGTAGAAATGAGCAGGGTTTGCAGGTTGCGCTCCATGCCAAAGCCGACTGGCGCGTTCCGCCGCAAGCCTTTTCTCCTTGTCTCTTGCTGCTTGATGTTGAATAGCCATTTGGCGAGTGTGTTCTGCAATCTGCCTCGCTTCAGCACGATCTAGCGGTTGCCGGGCACACCATTTCCGCGTTTCTCCATTCTTCCACGTTCCATAAACAGCGGTTGGAATGCCATCAAGGAATAGGCGATACCATCCATTTCTGGTTCCACGACTATCCCCAGGCACATAGAACCGGTGAATTCTCCCATCTGCAATTGGCATCCAGCCAAGCTGTCCAAACGTTTCTTGGAGTACCTTGGCAAACATGGTGATATCAGCGCTCACAGATAACCTCCAACTAGAATGAGTGTCGCAACAGCTATAACGGTCGCTAAGTCAACAATTGGTGGATGGCTTTGCAGCCACAGAGCTGCTTTGAGAAGTATGCTCCGGGCTAGGGGGTTCTTATTCATGGTTACCTCCATCGCAGACATCATTTTTGCGACAGAGCAGTCTCATCACGGCCAGGCCTTTCTGGCGTTCAGACTCGGGGAGGCGGTACCGAACCACTGTGCAAGGCTTGCCCCAATGGTTCGGTACTCGCTCATTTTTGCGCTCAAAGTTGAGGCAGTACTTGTTTTTAAAAACCGAGACAGTGCTATGTAAACAGTGATCACCAATCCTTTCAGCTTCAAAGCGATTTAGACTGGCTCCTGTCATAAACGCTGACAACACCCTCGCAGCCTTACTGAGCGGTTTAGTGCTATGATTTGCCTTGCGCGGGCGGCTTTGTTCTTTGGAATGGGTCGCCTTTTTCATATCAAGCCTCCTCATCCAGCTTGGCGGCTACCCACGCATGAACTTCTTCACTATCCCAGCCCACGGCGCGGGTACCAATTTTACGAGCTTTGGGGAAGAGGCCTTTCTTCATCAGGTTGTAGATATGTGCTCGACAAAAACCTGTGGCGACTTTGACATCAGGTAGACGCATGACATGGCGGGGGGCATCAGGGTTATACATAGCTAAATCTCCTTTGCGCACCTTGGCGCTTGATGGATTTCGCTATGCATTATTTAGATCGGAGCGCGGCAAAATTAGGCCATGATTTTTAGTAAAAATAATTACCCTCGAAACGGTCAGCTAAAGTGCTCCTCCTCAGCGGCTAAAGCTTCAAGCTCTCCTAGGTCTTTCATCAAACGCCTGCCCAGCGCTACAACAGTTTTTTGAAAGTTCTCGTTGCTTTTGCTGTAACCAACGGCATCGGCCATTTCATCGCTCGATCTTCTGACTCGCTCTTCCAGGCGCCAAATCAAAAGATCAAGATAAGGAAGCAGCCCATATCGCGCCCAGAAGGTGTAACTAGGCTTCTTCTGTTTGCTACTTCCCTTGCGCTGAGCTCTCGATTTTTTGAGCCAAGTCTCAAATGCCTTGATTAAAACGGAATTGGTTGCCCTCATATCGACTAAAAGCGGCTCGATATGTTGCTCTTGATTCGCCAATGAGGCTTCTCGGACCTCTTCAGGAAGGTTTGGCCATTTCTCCAACTCCTCCCAGGGGTTAAATTCTCGTTGACCATTTTCAACACTCGTAACAGCTTCCTGCTGGAACCGGACAATATCGGAAAGCCTCATTTCACGGATCGGTAGCAACAAGCTGTTATCAGAAAAATCACCAGCGATATCGGCCCAACTGGGGCAGACTGAATTATCCAGAGGGGATTTTCTTAGTGCGGCCAGTTCTATTTGTATATCGGGCATAATTTGATACACATAGCTGAGTGCGAGCCCAGCTGTCTCGAACCCCTTGATCACGTCCAAGATATTCTTGCGAATACGAAGAGCGGCTAACCAATCAGAGGCTTTGAATTGCTGGGTTGCTGAGTACTTCTCAAGGCGGTACCAATCAGGAAATCCTTGATCTCTTTTGTAATGTCCCATTCGATCTCTTCTTTCTGGACGTCTGATGACACTCTCACTGAAAAGAAGTCATCAAATAAACCGTATGTGTGCTTCAAGCTCTCCTGAACTGTCCTGGCACAACGTTATCTGCTGTCAGGATCGCTTCGATCCTTTCCCCTAATAGTCGCCATGCCTCAGTTTTTTCCTGGGCGTAATCATGGTGAAGATAATGTCGTCGCACCTTACCCTTCATTACGTGATTCTGGCAGCGGTCGATAATATCCAGAGCTACTCCAAGGCTTTGCATCAGGGTGGCTCCGGTGCGGCGTAAATCGTGGGGTGTCCATTCACCATTATCCCCGCCAGCCAGTACGAGGGTGTCGTTATGCTGGCGCCCAGAAAGCGGCTTTGCACGGTTCTTAAACTTACATTGTCGGTCACCTATTTGTTTGCTGACCGTTTTGACGCACACATGACTGGTTTTTGATTTCGACGGAAAACAGAACGGAGTATCTCCGGTTTCTGCATGGAGAGTTTTGAACTGGGTTATTGCGAAGCTGGACAGAAAAACGTGGTGATCCTGGCGCTTGCCACGTTTTCCTTTGGTGTTCTCGGCAGGAATCAGCCAAGTACCGGCGTCTAGATCAATATGTTTCCACTCGGCTTTTAGAAGCTCTCCAATGCGGCAAAGGGTTCCCAGACAGAGCCATACAGCACATTGAACTCTAGTGGTAACTGGGCGCACCCCGGAATACTTCTCGCCTGGAGGTAAATCTGAATAATCTGATTCAAGTTTTTGAAAAATATCACGAAGCTCTCGTATTTCATCAGTAGACAAAATTCGGTCGCGCTCCTCCTGATAGTCTGTGTCCAACAGCTTTTCTACGTCTACCAAATCTGCTGGATTGCCATCTACCATAAGACCGCGCCACGGTTTACGTTTCTCTGCCCAGCGCAGCATCTGGCCCATATCATTGTTTAGAATCACCACGGTTCGATTCAGGCCGCGTTCCCGAACTGAGCGTAAGACGCAAAGCAGGTCTTTCTCAGAAAGTTCCCGGATTTTCTTCGTGCCTATGTGTGGCAATACATCTTTGTGAAAGGAACGTTTTAGTTCGGCGTTACCATCTTGGCGTGCGACACCATCTTCAACCCATTCAGTAAACAGATCCGATACAGTCAGGTTTTCTGTGGCTTGGCGCTCAGCCTCGGCAATGGTTGCGGCAATGGCGGCTTGTGCTTCGATTTTTGCGGCTTTGTTAGCTTGGGTAGGGTTGATGCCTTTGGCCACCGTAGTCTTGGCCACATCACGCTCAGCTCTCAGCTCGGCCAGAGACTTTTTCGGCCAGGATCCTAACCGGTGATCATGCTTACGGCCATCCAGTTTGAACTCATAGCGGAACAGAACTGTGATGCCGCGGACTCCTGCGCGAACCTTTCCAACAATTCCGCCATCCTCACGCAGCGTCTTTCCATTGTCAGCTTCAGTAAGAGACTCCAGCTGCCGGGCAGTCAGTTTGGCCATATCGTTCATCCACGGTCATATATAAATAGTCCATTTTTGCCCCACTTTTTGCCCCACCGATTCGGCTGGCTCTACGTGTAAGTAAATGGACGCTAGTGGATTGAATATAGCCGTAACTTATTATTTTAACTAGGGTTGTAATGATATTTTGGTGTCTACTGGTATCCAGTGAATTCTACTTTTAACCGCATGGGGTGCAAGGGGTAGCAGGTTCAAATCCTGCCGTCCCGACCATTTAAGTCAAAGAGTTACATGAATCGCCTTATGGCGATTTTTTCGTTTCTGGGGTTTGTGGCTGTTCTGGTTATCACTGGGTGACCGTTTGCAAATTTCTTCTCTGTTCTTCGGAGTCTTTTGCTGGTGTTTCTGGGTCAGGCGTGGTGAGCGAGCAGGTCTGGAGGTGTTTCTCTATAGTGCTTAGCGGGCGCCACAAAATCACCGAATCTTTGATGGAATGTATTTACTTCAGTAGAAGCAAAATGCCTGTCAGACTCCTGGTTGATAGAGGTGCGGGCATAGTAACAATCAAAGGCTCCTCCTAATCCGAGTATATAGGGGCTAATAACATCCCTCCTCGGGCTGAGAACCGCAACAAAAAGGCAGCAGTCAGAAGTAAGCCTGTATTGGCTCCAATCACACGCAGAACTTCTACATCCATAGTCTCATCCCGCTTAGGCGCATAGCTAACTGCATTCATCTGGCGGACGTTTAGCATGAGGCCGGGTGGCGACTAAACTGAAGTAACGCATATCACAGATTATTGTATTACCTCGGCCTGCTTACTGCACCGGTGTCGCGATCAGCAGAAAGAGCTGTGCATCGCCGAAGTCGGGGAATAAAGGACTTTCCTGATTACAGCCCGGTTTGTCGGAGGCGTCATGGGTATAAGTGTATTTGATCTGTTTAAGGTTGGGATCGGCCCTTCGAGTTCACATACCGTTGGGCCCATGCGTGCAGCTTTGGCCTTTGCTCGACAGCTGCGGGAACAAAAAATGCTGGCAAGGGTACGAAGAGTGCAGGTGGAGCTTTTTGGTTCGCTGAGTGCTACAGGCGTTGGGCATGGAACCGATAAGGCGATCTTGATGGGGCTGATGGGGGCGTCGCCTGAAAGTGTCAATCCCAGTGAGATCGAGCCTTTAGTCAAAACTGTACTTGAAAGCGAGCGCCTGTCATTTGAAGGCGGTGAAAGTATCAAATTCAGCAAGGTGCGCGACATCTTGTTTGTGGATGATGTGCTGCCATTCCATCCGAATGCAATGCGGCTGACAGCTTTTGGAGATGTCGATGAGCTGTTCCAAAACACCTATTACTCGATCGGTGGAGGCTTTGTGCTCGATGAAAGCGAGGCGAAGCTGGGTGATCACCAAGAGACAGGGGGTGAACTACCCTATGATTTCAATAGTGCGGTTGAGTTGGTCTCCTTGTGCCGCAGTCGGGGTCTAAAGGTCAGCGAGCTTATGCTGGAAAATGAGCGCAGTTGGCGCACTGACTCTGAAATCGATACGGGTATTAACTGCATATGGAAAGTCATGCAGGAATGCATTGCAAACGGGCTAAAAAACGAAGGGGTGCTGCCGGGTGGGTTGAATGTGCGTCGACGAGCACCGGCTTTGTATCAATCACTACAACTGTCTTCAAATGCGAATGTAATTAGTACAACGCTGAGCGGCATGGATTGGGTCAACCTCTACGCACTTGCTGTAAACGAGGAAAACGCAGGCGGTGGCCGCGTAGTAACGGCGCCAACGAATGGTGCTGCTGGTATTGTGCCCGCAGTATTGATGTTTTACATGCGCTTTCATGATCAGACGGATGAAGGCGATGTGAAGCGCTTTTTGTTGGCAGCAGCGGCTGTAGGCGTTTTGTGTAAAAAGAATGCATCGATATCGGGTGCAGAAGTTGGGTGCCAGGGAGAAGTTGGCTCTGCCTGTGCCATGGCGGCCGCAGGATTGACTGAAGTGTTGGGTGGTTCACCTGAACAAGTTGAAAATGCGGCGGAAATTGCACTTGAACATAATCTGGGACTTACCTGTGATCCAGTTGCTGGGCTTGTCCAGGTACCATGCATAGAGCGAAATGCTATTGCTGCAATGAAAGCCATTAATGCCACGCAAATGGCACTGCGTGGTGATGGGGAGCACTTCATATCACTGGATAAGGTTATCCGTACCATGCGTGATACAGGGCGTGATATGCAGGACAAGTATAAAGAGACCTCGCGCGGTGGCCTGGCGGTGAACGCCATCGAATGTTGAGTGCTGCTGGGTACTGTCATTAATCCACTTA
The DNA here is from genome assembly GCA_048264005.1 of Marinobacterium sp. Taxonomy (GTDB): domain Bacteria; phylum Pseudomonadota; class Gammaproteobacteria; order Pseudomonadales; family Balneatricaceae; genus Marinobacterium. The sequence goes on along the minus strand of JBLXDP010000008.1, from coordinate 79 downwards.
TTTCACCGTTTTGAAACTTTTTTACAGAAAGGTGTTGACGCTCCCTGTCAGGTCTGTAGAATGCGCCTCCTCGCTTGAG
>JBLXDP010000007.1:0-230657 GCA_048264005.1 Marinobacterium sp. | reverse complement strand
TAACCCGATCAAGCTGATCTTCGTCACACCCGATTACTACGAAGAGCGGCCGAAGAAGTGCATGAACGGCTGGGGCGAGATCTTCCTCACCGTGACGCCGGATGGCACCGCCTTGCCATGCCACAGTGCTCGCATGCTGCCGATCGAATTTCCCAATGTGAAGGATCACAGCCTGCAGCATATCTGGCACGAGTCGTTCGGCTTCAACCACTTCCGCGGTGATGACTGGATGCAGGAGCCTTGCCGCTCCTGTGACGAAAAGGAAAATGATCTGGGCGGCTGTCGCTGTCAGGCCTACATGCTGGCCGGTGACATGAACGCCGCCGATCCGGTGTGCAGCAAGTCACCGCATCACCAGAAGATCCTTGACGCCCGAGCGGCGGCTGAGCACACGCCTGCAGATGCGCCCATTACCTTCCGAAACGACCGCAATTCCCGTGTATTTGCCAAAGTCTGAACGCCTTTTTCGCCTGGTCAGGCCCTGTTGAAAAGTCGCTGAAACAGCGGCATTCTGAGGGGTCTGCCGCCAAGGAGCGGTTCCAGGCGAAAGGACTTACAAGATGAAGCCCGTTATTCAGGAAGAAACCACCGGCTGCGGCATTGCCGCCTGCGCAGCGCTTGCCGGCGTCAGCTACAAGGAAGCCAAACAGCTTGCCGGCACTCTGGCTATCCGAGCCGCCGATAAGGCGCTCTGGTCCGATACCCAGTATGTACGCAGACTGCTGGCGGCCTTCGATATATCAACATCCGCTTCAGAAACCCCCTTCACATCCTGGGATGCTCTGCCTGATCGCGCCCTGCTGGCAATCAAGTGGCACCTGGAGCAAGGCACCCCGTTCTGGCACTGGGTGGTATTCGTTAGGAAAAACGGCGTGGCCAGAGTACTGGACTCCAAACAGGCACTTAAATCCAATACCCGAAAGGATTTCGGCCGCATCAAGCCGAAGTGGTTTATCAAAGTCACCGGCTAACCTAACCTCCAGAAGGAATCATACGATGATCGCAGCTCAGGCGCGGGATATGGCCGCCTACAATCGCTGGATGAATGAACGTGTGTACGCAGCCTGTGCACAACTTTCAGATGAGCAGCGCAAGCAGGACCGAGGTGCCTTTTTCGGCTCCATCCATGGCACGCTGAACCACCTGCTGGTGGGCGATAAAATCTGGCTGGGCCGCTTCACTAATACGCCTTTCGGTATCACCGGCCTGGACCAGGAACTGCATGCCGATTTCGATTCCCTGCTTGCAGATCGTGAAGCCACCGATCGCAGGATTACAGACTGGGCCAACGCCTTAACAGACGAATCCCTGCAGGGCACTTTGGAATATACAAGTGTGGTTAACCCTCAGCCGCGTCGCTATGAAATGTGGCTGGCGGTCGCACACTTCTTTAACCACCAGACCCACCATCGCGGCCAGCTCACCACCCTGCTAAGCCAGGCCGGACAGGATTGCGGCGTAACGGACCTTATCTGGCTGCCCGACGTTATGGAACGCAATAGCCTCTGATACCACTGGGCAAATGCCCGGAGCCCCCACGAGGAATAGATGAACAATTTTTTCGATAGCCCTTTCAAGGGCATCCCGTTGACCGAACAGGTCACTAACCCGAATATCAAGGTTGGCCGCTACAGTTACTACTCAGGCTACTATCACGGCCATTCCTTTGATGACTGCGCACGCTACCTGATGCCGGATCGCGGTGATGTGGACAAACTCATTATCGGCAGTTTCTGCTCCATCGGCACCGGCGCCTCCTTCGTGATGGCAGGCAATCAGGGCCACCGTCATGACTGGATTACCTCCTTTCCGTTCTTCTTCATGGATGAAGAACCCGCCTTTGCTGATGCCAGCAATGCATATGAGCCGGCAGGTGACACGGTTATCGGGAATGATGTCTGGATCGGAGCCGAAGCGATGATCATGCCCGGTATCAAGGTTGGTCACGGCGCCGTTATCGGCAGCCGCGCCCTGATCACCAAGGACGTTGCGCCCTACACTATCGTCGGCGGCAATCCCGCTAAGGTAATCAAGAAGCGCTTTTCTGATGAGCAGATCGCATTGCTGCTGGAGATACAGTGGTGGGACTGGCCGATGGACAGACTCAAAGGCGCTATGCCCTTGCTGTGTTCAGCGAATATCGAAGGACTTTATCATTACTGGCAAGACGCCAAGTGCTGAGACTATATAAGGGGAGCCCTGCAACAGGGTCTCCCCTAGTCTCTCTACCCGGTTATACAACGATTATTGCCTGTCCCCAATGGGCACCATGATGTGCGCATAAGGTGTCCCCTTCCACATCACATAGGGCCCGCCAGCATGGGGGTCATCCGTTATGTCCTTGGCCAGGTCACCCGGCATGATGATCATCAGGTGAGGGCCTTCCCTGATGAAATCATCCGCATTCATATGATCGGCATGGTAAGGGTCGGAGTTACTGACACCGCCATTCTCACCATCCCCTTGTAGCATATAGGAGAATCCAACTTGGCTGGCTTCATAGGGCGCTTTAGTCCCTACCGCCCGCATCATCTCCATCCATACAGCGTCGTTACACATGGGTGAGCCATCATCAGGCATTGTTTCGGGCAAACACACCCAGCCATTGCTGCCTTCTGCCAGCACTTCACCTCTATACATGACCGTTGCATCTGCACTCACCATCGAAGGTGCTGCAGAGCGTGCCAGCTCTATCAAAGCGCCGTGATCCTCGGCCTGCGCTGACACAGTGACTGCGGCCAGTCCTGCCATAACCAGCCATTTGCCTATCAACGTTTTCATTTTACTACCCTGCTTTTATTTCTCGGGTACTACTGACCGCTTGCCAGCAAATTTTGGCAACTGACAAGTCGTGCTGGTAAGTGTAGTTCAGGCCTACATGGCGGGCTCTACAGGGCGCTGAAAAGTGATACGGGAGGATGCAGGGTATAAAGCAGGACGATTGAAGCCGACAGAAATCATACAAAGGGCAAAGCTATTAATTCAATGCCAACGCTGCCCGTTTATAAAGCCGACTGCGTTCAATTAAAAGGTGCTCAATACTGGCACTGGCCTGCTGCAGCATACCTTCCAGATCGCACTTTTGTTCGGCAACTCTCAGGCCTTGAGCATCCGCATAAAGACTCAGGGCGGCCAGCGTTTGCCCCTCATAACGGACCGGAACCGCTCGGGCAGCAATTACGAAGGGTTGGGCGAAGTTGTATTCCCAGGTATTGTCGATGCGAACATACAGGCCTTGCTGCTTTTCACGATCCAGTGAAGACAAGCAATCCTGATTCTCTGCTGCTGCCTGAACACAGATATCCTGCCGTTCTGCATACAATGCTCGTCCGGCAGCCGACACCAGAGGAGATGGTCTGGCACCAATCACGGTCCCCGCCGCTGTGCGAATATTGGACAGACTGAAGTTACTTTCGATAATTTCCGGAGTGCCGTTTCTGGATATGACAAAGTCGGATAGTAACCCGGTGCTCTGATGCAACTGACGTAAGACAGGTGCTATATCTCGCGCCAGTAGGTAAAGGGGGTCATAATTGTCACTGTCGACACTGAGCACGACATAGCGCTTATCTCCCAACCGCCTGTACACAATTCCCAGAGTCTGCAGATCATCCATGATGCGTGTAATCGTGGGCTTGGGGTAGCCGGATAAAATATGCAGAGTTTCGAGCCCCGCCGAATCCAGATCGGAGGTCGAAAGCAGCTCAATCAGTGCTTTGGCTTTTTCTGTCGCTTTGCCTGTCATCACCAGATGCTCTTTTAGACATTACCGCAGTATAGCACCTCGTATGTAACGGCATGTAACTGGTGGTTTTATAATGTAACGTTTTTATCCTTTTTGTTAATTAGTTTTCTTGTTCCATATTATGGAACCATGCTTTGTTTACTCTGCTGACTTTTTCCATAGGATCGATATACGCCCCCTTTGATTCGACCCTAAAACTAAAAAGCAGACACATGAATAAGAAAAATTATTTATATTGGGGCGCTCTGGCACTGGCGGCTCCTGTGCTTGCAAGCGCAAGCGATTTTATAGATCAGTCCGAAACATCCATTCGGTATGCCCAATATTATTGGGATGAAGACCCTGATAAAGGATTCGGCCCTACCCGTGATGAGTGGGTACATGCCATTCAAGCGACCTTCAAATCCGGCAACTTCGCAGACCGAGTCGGCCTGGACCTGAGTGCCGCTTTGGCCGGGGACCTGAATGTAGGCGGCGAGGCCAACAGTCTGACCAATTTGAGCCCGAACACCAGTATTCAGGACCCTCACGGAATCGGCAAACTGACTGAAGCCTACCTGCGCTTCCAGCCTCTGGGAGCCGACAATCCGGGGCTTAAACTGGGTATCGGCAAGAAAGTCAGGTCTCGAACTCAGTATGCCGATAACACCACCCGAATCCTGCCTGCCAGCACTACAGGTCTTGATCTCGATTTTTCCTTTGACCAGGGCTCTGTATATTTCACCCAGATCGAAGGTTTCAGCCCGCGTAATACATCATCCTTTTCAAATACGCTGACTAATTTCAACGGCGAAAAAATTGATAACCTGAGAATACTCGGCGCTAAATTAAACCTTCCCATGAGTTTTAAAATGGGAATGGAATATGCTGAATCAAAAGATTATTTAAAATCGACTTATGTCGATTTATCACGCACTTACGCACTCAGTGAAAAAGATAAAATATCCCTGTCTTTAAAATACGGTAACCAGCAGGATGCCGGTGATCTGTTTGAATATGCCGGTGCAGGTCCCTACGCCGCAGAAGACAAGCACGATGCTTCTTTCTACGAAGTGGGTGCCAAATACTCCCATGGCCCTTACTACCTTGGCGCGAATCTGACCAAAACCCGTGGTGATGACTACGACCGGGTTTTCTTTGCCGAAGACTACGGCCACTGGAACAGCTCAGCGAAGAACTTCTACTGGTTCGGCCTTGAAGACGAACAGATGCTCAAAATCAGCGGGGGCATGAGCTTCGCGGAGCTCGGCATTCCTCAACTGCGCTGGGATGCACACTATGCCTGGTCTGACGAAGCCGCTGGCTTTGACGACTTTGAGCGCACTGAACTACAAAGTGTAGTGCAGTACCGTTTTGACGGAGCGCTCAAGGGACTGCACCTCGCCTGGTTGCATGTTGAACACGATACCGAAGGCACGCCGGATGGCGTACGCCGTACCGGTCTGACCTTCTCCCCTGCCGGCATTATCACGCATCACGCGGATCGGCTTTATCTGAACTACACCGTCAAATTCTAATGCGAGGTGCTCCCATGGATTCTTCCAATAAACTATCCCGTCGTAGCCTGCTCAAAGCCGGTGGCAGCCTGGGCCTCCTGGCCGCAGCCGCACATATCACACCCTCATGGGCAGCCGGCAGTTCGACCAAAATCAGCGTCAACTCGCCCGAACAACTGATGTCCCTGTCGGCCGTGCAGTTGTCCGATGCCATCCGCAAGGGTCAGGTAAGCTGTGTCGAAGTGATGAACAGCTACATGGACCAGATCGCAGCCTACAACCCGACCTACAACGCCATCGTTTCATTGCGTGACCGGGAAGCATTGCTGGCTGAAGCGACCAAGGCCGACGCCGAACTCAAGGCAGGTCGCTACCGTGGCTGGATGCATGGTTTCCCCCATGCAGTAAAGGATTTGGCCGCCACTAAAGGGCTGAAAACCACGCTGGGATCACCTATTCTGAAAGATAATGTTCCCAAACATGACGCTATTTTTGTTGAACGCCTGCGTGAAGCCGGTGCCATCATCATCGGTAAAACCAACACTCCCGAGTTTGGTTTGGGCTCACAGACCTACAACACCGTATTCGGTGTCACCCGCAATGCCTACAACCCGGATCTCTGCGCCGGTGGCAGCAGCGGCGGTGCAGCCGTTGCCATCGCTACCGGTATGGTGCCCGTGGCCGATGGCAGTGACATGATGGGCTCACTGCGTAACCCGGCCGGTTACAACAACATCATCGGTTTCCGTCCGTCTCAGGGTTTGGTGCCCTTCGGTCCAACCAAAGAAGTGTTTTACCAGCAGCTGGGCTACGAAGGCCCCATGGGGCGCACCGTGCAGGACACAGCCATGCTGCTCTCCACCATGGCCGGATATGACTCCCGCGTGCCTCTTTCCCAGAAGTCGAACCCAAGCGCATTTGCTGGTTCTCTGGAAACCGACACCAAGGGTCTGAAGGTGGCCTGGCTGGGCGACTTCAATGGCTATCTGGCGACCGAGCCGGGTGTCCTCAGCCTGTGTGAAAACGCTCTGAAGACGTTCGAAACCATCGGCGGCAGCGTTGAAGCGGTCGATATGAAATACCCGATGGAAGAGGTTTGGCAGACCTGGCTGACCCTTCGTCACTTCCTCATTGCCGGTATCGCCGGCGGCCTATATGCGAACGAAAACACCCGCGCGCAGATGAAGCCGGAAGCAATCTGGGAAATTGAAGGCGGTATGAACCTGTCAGCAGTTGATGTGTATAAGGCCTCCAAGGATCGCACCAGCTGGTACCACGCCCTGGACAAGCTGTTCGACACCTATGATGTGGTCGCGCTGCCTTCAGCACAGATATTCCCCTTCTCCGCCGATACCCATTGGCCGAAAGAGATCAACGGACGCACCATGGATACCTACCACCGCTGGATGGAAGTGGTGACACCCGGCACCCTGAGCGGCTGCCCCGTGGTGAACGTACCTGCCGGGTTTGATAACCAGGGCCGCCCGATGGGTATTCAGATGATCGGTCGCAACAAGGAAGACCTCAAAGTGCTGAAGATCGCGCATGCCTATGAGCAGGCGTCCAAGCTGACTCAGACCAACCCGACACTGGTTAAGGCGTAACCGCGGATGAGAGGGCTTAAGCCCTCTCGTTACACGCGACAAACAAGGTGAACACTATGCTCGCAGGTATCAGTATGTGGCAGTTGCTGATTGTATTCGCAATCATCCTGCTGCTGTTCGGCACTCACAAACTGCGCTCGGCCGGAACCGACTTGGGCAGCGCACTGAGTTCATTCCGTAAGGCAGTCAATCACGACGACTGACGGCCTTCCTGAAGCATGTTCAGGCGCTGCTGCTCTCCCCTTCCACCAGTGCCTGATCACGCCAACACTCACATATCCGCACAGATGCCAAACAGGAAGTCGATAAAGGCTCTGGCCTTATTTGAGAGTAGCCGACGCCCAGGATAGACCACCGACAGGCGTGCAGCCTCCTGCTCGAATCGTACCTGCTGATAGACAGCCACCAGTCGTCCATCGCTCAGGTGCTGCTTGCAATACTGATCCGGCAACAATGAGATCCCACAGCCGTTAAGCACGGCTTCACGGACACTTACAGGATCATTCAGGTGCATCACACCACGATCAAGCTGCAGGAAGCGACGACTGCCCTGCACACGAACCGGAAACTTCGTCAGACCATAGCGCTTTTCGCATAACTGGATATGACTGCGTAACTCCAGTTCATTTCCATCCAGCGAATGCTGGTCCGCATACTCGGGACTGGTTACCCACACCAGCTGGCTCTCGTACAGCGTGCGTGCCACTACACCTGAATCATTTAGCGCGCCGACGGTTACCGCCAGATCAATCTGGTCACGAATCACATCCACGGCATGACTGGAAACCACCACATCCAGATCGACCTGTGGATAACGCTGCCGAAAGTGGGCCAGATTGGGCGCAACAAATTCACGGGCAAAGGCCATCGGCAAAGCAACGACCAGACGCCCCTGAGGCTCGGAGGTTAGCCCCGACATGGTTGCGTCTGCTTCCCTCACCTGCTCAAGAATGCGCTGGGCATGCTGCAGAAAAATCTCGCCCTCATGGGTGATCCTCAGATTACGGGAGTTGCGCTCCAGCAGGCGCACACCCAGACCTTCCTCCAGGCGGGTCAGCGCCTTGCTCACGGTCGACTTGGATAGTTGCAGCTCTGCAGCAGCGGCCGTCACACTCAGTTGCTCACATACAGCCACAAAGGCTGGCACATCATCGATACTCCACTGCATAAGCGGTTCCAGCAATCGTTTTTATTTGGAAACAAAGCGTAAACATTATGGCAATTGTTTACGAATTTACGACATTTAAACTGGCTGTATATTCGCCATCCCAATAAAAAGAGGAAGATGATATGGCCAGAATCGTTGGTGGCATCGGTGCCTCCCACTCACCGACCATTGCCTTCGCTAAAGACACCGATAAGGCAACCGACCCTGCCTGGGCTCCCATTTTTGAAGGCTTTGGTGCGGTTCAGAACTGGGTTAAGGAGAAAGAAGTCGACGTGCTCTTTCTGATCTTCAATGATCACATCACCTCGTTTTTTTTCGATCATTACTCATCTTTCGTCCTGGGCACCGATTCTGAATATCACACCGCAGACGAGGGCGGTGGTGCACGAGATTATCCACCGGCCCAAGGCCACGCCGAATTGTCCCGACATATCGGCCAGGCATTGGTGGCGGATGAGTTCGACATGTCCTTCTTTCAAAAGAAACCGCTGGATCACGGCTTCTTTTCTCCCCTGTCCATGATCTCGCCCGATCCCGAATGCTGGCCAGGCACTGTGGTTCCCCTGCAGGTCGGCGTGCTACAGCTGCCGATTCCCAACGCCAAGCGCTGCTACAAGCTGGGTAAATCCCTGCGCAAGGCGATCCAAAGCTTCCCGGAAGATTTAAACGTCGCCATTGTTGCAACTGGCGGCCTGTCCCATCAGGTCCATGGCGAGCGCTGCGGCTTCCTCAACGAAGCCTGGGACGAAGAGTTCATGGACCTGCTGGAAACCAATCCGGAGAAGCTGACCGAGCTGCGCCTGGCCGAATACGCCAAGTTGGGTGGCATGGAAGGCGCCGAGGTGATCATGTGGCTGATTATGCGTGGTGCCCTCTCTGACCAGGTGAAATGCGTACACCGCACCACCTATGCCCCCTCCATGACCAATATCGCCACCCTGATCTTTGAAGACTCAGGCGAAGTGCCCTCTGACGAGGAAATCAACGCCTATCGTGCCCATATCAACTCTGAACTGGCCGGTGCGGAAGCCCTGGAAGGCACCCACCCGTTCACACTGGAAACCAGTCACCGGGCCTACCGGCTGAATGACTTCCTGCGTCGCTTGATCGAGCCCACCCATCGAGAGCGCTTCCTCAACGACTTCGTCGCCCTGGCAGACGAATTTGGACTGACCGAAGAAGAGCAAACCATGCTGCGAGAACGCAAATGGATTGAGATGATCCATTACGGCGCCATCTTCTTTGGTCTGGAGAAAATGGCGGCGGTCGTCGGTGTTTCCAACCCGCACGTCTACGCCAGCATGCGCGGTGAAGATCTGGAAACCTTCCAGAAGAGCCGCAAGGTATCCATGCAATATTCAGTTGCCGGTGGAAATCGGGCGAAAGAGCTGGATAAGCAGTCGTAAACAGTTCGGCATAATAAAGAGCCGGCAGACAGCCGGCTCACATTTTGTTTGCTTTGCTGTTCATCAAATAAAGATAAAATCAGTCTCAGCCAGTTCCATTACACCGGTCAGCAACACGTATTCATCCATATCAAGTTGTATGAAAACGCCGCCAGCTTCCTCGTTGTATTCCCACATTACATCATCGAAGCTTTCATAGAATGCCGACACATCGATTTTGTCGCCCGAGTCTACATCGGAAGTAAAATCGGTGATGGTTTTGACTTGAGCCCCCTCTTCTTCACTGCTTTCCAGAGCAAGAGCGACTAGCAGAGCAGCAAGACCTGCCGCCCCCAGGTTTTCCAAGGCATCAAGGTCAAAACCTTGAGGTGGGGAATCATCTACCTCATCGAAAACAAACAGATCAGAACCCTTACCGCCTGTGAGCATATCCTCACCAAGTCCTGCATAAATCACATCATCACCACGCCCACCATCTATCTGGTCGTCGCCATCCCCACCCATGATGAGGTCATCACCGTTCTCACCGAAGAGCACATCCTTGCCCAAACCTCCCTGTATTTCGTCACTGCCGTTGCCACCGTAAATTTCATCAGCATGGCGACCGCCAATCAGGAGATCCTTGCCATTACCACCCCAAATTTTATCTGCGCCAAAGTTGCCACGAATAACATCCTGGCCATTCTCACCATAGAGTTCGTCTTTGCCCTGGCGACCATAGATTTCATCATTGCCATTGCCGCCATGGATAACATCAACGTCATTGGTGCCTTCAATCACGTCTGATGCATTATTATCTTTCTTCTTAGCCATCGCTCTCTCCCTAATACCCGCATCACTAATCGGTTTGAGGCCCCTCGGAGCCTGTCTAATGCTTCCCTGATGACAGGAAACAGCCAACAGAAGGAGGCTAGCAAAGACCTTACTCATAGCCAGTGTAATCAGAGGGCAACGGTTATTGATGAAAGAGATAGGTTTCAGGTGGTTAGAGCTTTTGGCTAGTAGCCGGTCTCAGGTTCCTGCGAAAGTAGATGAGAAATAAACAACTTCAGCACCAGATAGGTGCAAGAACAGAAAAGAAAACGCCCCACAGCAGGCGGGGCGTTGAGCGATGATTTCGGGGCAGCTGTTACTTGTTCAGCAACAGCTGAGTACCGGCACCGGTATTGGAAATCGGTGCGACGTAGTTGCGGTGAACTTCTTCTATTGCCCCCGACTTGCCACCAAACCTTTATGCAGGTTTAAATAGCTTTGACATAGAGCGGCAGGCACAAATAAATCGTGATTATTATTACCTCATGCATGGATTCAGAGGTGATGGCTGGCCTGATATTGAAATATATAAATCAGTAATCCCATTTATAAAATAATATGAAACATTTCATAGTAAGTTCGTTGTTATTTTTTTCAGCATTTTCCTATGGTGGCGAAAAGGAAAAATGGCGTGATATTCAAGACATTGTCTTAAGTAAAATCAATAGTGGTGACATACAACTGGCCTGGTGTACTGCCTGGCCTTTGGTTAAATCAAAGGATCCTGATGCGCTTATTGATATTACTGCAGGTGTCATGAACAGTTTCATCTATCCACATAATTACCCTAAGGATAAATTCAGCCACTTGAGGCTTTCATTCGTTTTGTCCTTTCAGGTGCTTGCAGAGAACAAAGAATCTAACCTCAACTCGATTTATGTAGGTTTTGTAAGACACGTACTTAATAGCGAGCTGTTTAAATCAGACGCTATGCAAACACGTGCCTGCTTAAACGATTCCAAGCCCAGCTACAGTGACTGCTTGGATATGGCACGTGAGGCTCGCTTAGTACCAAGCTGGGGACAATTCACATCGTCATTAGATGGTTACTGCCCTTCTCTCTAAAAAATAAATTAGAAGGCTATTTAAATGGCCGCTCTTATCTTAGGAGGCCGGTAGTAAGAGAGTAATACGCAAAAAAACGCCCCGCAGCAGGCGGGGCGTTGAGCGATGATTTCGGGGCAGCGGTTACTTGTTCAGCAACAGCTGAGTACCGGCACCGGTATTGGAAATCGGTGCGACGTAGTTGCGGTGAACTTCTTCCACATCACCCAGCATGCAGCCGCGCATGGCGATCCACATGTTCAGCTCTACGCCTTGAGCACCAGCAATTTCGACCAGGTCGTCGATGCTGTATTGGGTCAGGGCTTCAGGATCGCTGACCAGCTTATCCATACACTCCAGATCAAAGTCGGCATTGATGATGCCGGCACGCTCACCGTCCAGCTGATGGGACAGGCCACCGGTACCAAAGACAACAACCTTCTGATCGCCTTCAAAGGACTCTACCGCACGGCCAATCGCCTGACCCAGTGCGAAGCAGCGTGAGGGCTTGGGCATGGGATGACGTTCGCAATTGATGCACACCGGGATCACTTTCATGTGCTGGTAGTTGCGACCGGGGTACATGATCGACAGCGGCACGGTCAAACCATGATCCACCTTGATGTCCTGACACACGGTCGGGTCAAAGTCGTTTTCCACCAGCTCGTTGATGATGTGCCAGGACAGTTCAGTTTCACCGGTCACCGGTGGAATAGTGGCGATACCCCAGCCTTCGTCGGCATTTTCATACTGGGGTGCACAACCGATCGCGAAAGTCGGCTTCTTGTCGAGGAACATTTCCAACCCGTGATCGTTGTAGAACACGATGGCGATATCCGGCTGTTCCTGGTTCAGCCACTCGCGAATGGGCGGGTAGCCGGCAAAGAAATCCTTCCAGTAAGGGGTGTCTTCAATGCCCTTATCCATGGCGATGCCAATCGCCGGAATGTGGGAAGTGGTGATGCCACCGATAACCTTAGCCATTGTTTTTCCCCCTGCCCTGACTCTCCAGATAGGCTTTGAATTCTTCTGTCGTACGACCGGTTTGAATACCGCCCACATCCTGCACATTGAGGCCGAGTACACCGGCAAATTTGGCCAGGTAGTAGATGCTGCCGCCCTCTCGCTCCAGTGTCATGATGTCACGCTTGAGCACGGCTTCCTTCTGAATCTCGCTCAGACCGAACTTGTCGCAATACGCCGCTTCGTCCTGTTTGAACGCTTCACGGCCTTCGGCGTTGTTGAACGAAAAGCACATCTTGTTCAACGCATAGCCTTTGGTGGCCATGGCGCCATCAAAAAAGATGGTGCCCGGAATCTCACGATGTTTGGAACTCATGGTGATCTCTCCTGTGTTACGACCAGTAGAGTCGCATGGGGTTATCGATCAGCAGCTTCTGCTGCAACTCGGCCGTGGGGGCGATCTGCGGAATCACGTCTACCAGCTGACCATCATCCGGTGTATGGGATTTCATATTCGGGTGCGGCCAGTCTGTGCCCCAGAGCACACGGTCCGGGAAGGTTTCCACCAGTGTTTTGGCAAACGGCACCACATCGGAATAGTCCGGCGGGGTCTGGGTCAGACGCTCGGGGCAGGACACCTTGGTCCAGATTTTGTCGTTGTTCTTCATCAGGTCGATAAAGCGCTGAAAATCCGGGTGGTCCACACCCTTGGTCACATCGGGGCGGCCCATGTGATCAACCACGATAGTGGTGTTCAACTCATTCAGAAACGGCGTCAGCTCTTCCAGGTCCGGTGCTTCGAAGTACACCACGATATGCCAGCCCAGTGGCTTGATCTTCTCGGCAATCGACAGGAACACCTCTTTGGGTGTGGTGTCTACCAGACGCTTAACGAAGTTGAAGCGCACGGCACGTACACCGGCTGCATCCATCGCCTTGAGTTCGTCTTCAGTGATGGCCGGATCAACCACCGCCACACCACGGGCCAACTCACCGGCACTTTCCAGCGCATCGATCAGCGCGGCATTATCGGTGCCATGGCAGGAGGCCTGCACGATCACATTGCGGGAGAAACCCAGGTAGTCACGCAGTTCAAACAGTTTTTCCTTGGACGCATCACAGGGCGTGTACTTGCGCTTGGGGTGGTAGGGAAACTTGTCCGCCGGGCCAAACACGTGGCAATGGGCATCCACGGCACCTTCGGGCGCCTTGAACGCAGGCTTGCTCGGGTTGGCATGGAACGGAAGGTAATCAGGATCCATCATCTTGCTACACCTGGTTCTCAGTTAATTATTATGGGCAAATACGTCGCCATCAAACAGCTTGCGCGCCGTGCGCAGGATGGCGGCAGAAGTGACCTGGCCAGTGCTGTCCATGTCCAGAATCACGCTCATTTCGCCGATCGGATGTTCCACCGACAGGGTTTTACGGGCTCCCTCTGGAATCTCAGCCACCGCAGCAGCAGGTGAACCAGGCAGAACGGCCGCCGTGGCCACACTCACCGCGCCCAGCACACCGATGGAGGCATGGCAGCGGTGCGGAATAAAGGTACGCGTAGAAAGGGCACCGCCATTGGTCGCCTGGCTGACCATGCTCATCTTGGGGACTGATTTCTCGCTCACATCGCCCAGATTCATCATTGGGCCGGCCTGCAGCCGAATAGATTCCAGCTTCTGGCGTAGAGCGGTATTGGCTTCCAGCTCTTCGCGAGACTCAGTACCGGAGATACCCATATCTTCAGCACGCATCACCACAACAGGCATGCCATTGTCGATCAGCGTAACCTCAACACCGTCAATTACATCCACCGGATTGCCGGTCGGCAGCAGAGCACCACAACTGGAGCCGGCGGTGTCTTCAAAGGTGATCGGCAAGGCAGCGGAACTGCCCGGCACACCGTCGATGCGGGCATCGCCGGAGTAATTCACCTGACCATTGGGCGTACTGACACGGGCACCTGCGATCTGGCCAGTATTTTCCATATAAATACGCACTTCGGTCTCGCCATCTGCTGCGCTAACCAGGCCACGTTCAATCGCGAAGGGGCCCACGCCAGCGAGGATGTTGCCGCAGTTCTGCGCATCGGTGACGATAGCCTGATCCACAAACACCTGCAGGAACAGGTAATCCACATCGGCATCATCTCGCTCGGACGCTTTCACCACCGCCACTTTGGAAGTGAGCGGGTCAGCCCCCCCCATGCCATCAATCTGGCGCGGGTCTGGCGAGCCCATCATGCCCAGCAGAAAGACATCACGCGCGGCCACATCAGAGGGCAGATCCGATGCGAGGAAGTAGCCTCCCTTGGAGGTGCCGCCGCGCATCCACATGCAGCGTATGCCCTTAGACATACTTCAGGCCCTTCTCTTTCAGACGCGGGCGCATGTCATAGATATCCAGACCCAGCTCGCCGTTAGCCATGCGCACGCGCTTGGACTCTTCCAGCGCCATACGCTTGCGCGCCAGCTCCAGCACTTCGGCGGCTTTCTCGCAGCGAACAACCACGACACCATCATCATCGGCCACGATCACATCACCGGGATGGATCAGCGCATCGGCACATACCATTGGTATATTCACCGAGCCCAGTGTCTCCTTGATGGTGCCTTCGGCGAAGATCGCCTTGGACCAGACCGGGAAGTTCATCTGGCGCAGGTCGCGGGTATCACGCACGCCGCCATCGATGATCAGGCCAACAACGCCACGGGACTGTGCCGAAGTCGCCAGCAGGTCACCGAAGAAACCATGAACCGAAGGAGATGTGGGCGCAAACACCATCATGTCACCGGGCTGACACTGCTCGATGGCTACATGCATCATCCAGTTGTCACCGGCTGCACCGGAGATGGTCACGGCAGAACCGGCGACCGCCACATCCTGCTGGATCGGACGCATATAATGCGCCAGCAAACCGACACGGCCCTGGGCTTCATGAATGGTGGCCACGCCACATTCGGCCAGACCATCGATCACGCTCTGCTCGGCGCGTTCAATATTTTGTACGACAATATTCTCTCTCATGCTCGACTCCTCCCTCAGGCCGGAATTTGCAGGCGGCTGAATACGCGACGGCTGTTGTGCTCGAAGATCGCCTGCTTCTGCTCAGCGGTCAGTGCAGTATTGCCATCGATATAGCGCTTGGTGTCATCAAAGAAATGACCGGTCTCCGGGTCGACCCCGCGCACCGCGCCGATCATTTCGGAGGCAAACAGGATGTTCTTGGTCGGAACGATATCCAGCAGCAGGTCGATGCCGCGCTGATGATAGACACAGGTATCAAAGTAGATATTGTTCAGTACGCGCTCTTCCAGTTCAAAGCCCTGGTCCAGCGCCATGCCACGGAAACGGCCCCAGTGATAGGGAACAGCACCGCCGCCGTGCGGGATGATGATCTTCAGTTCCGGGAAGTCCTTGAACACATCAGACATCATCAGCTGCTGGAAGCCGGTGGTATCAGCACCCAGATAGTGAGAACCGGTGGTATGGAAGCAGCTGTTGCAGGCCGCACTCACATGCACCATGGCCGGAATGTCATACTCGACCATCTTTTCGTAGATCGGGTAGAAAGAACGATCAGCCAAAGAGGAACCATTCCAGTGACCGCCACTGGGGTCCGGGTTCAGGTTGATGCCGATAAAGCCCATCTGCTCAACGGTACGCACAATTTCCGGAACGGATTTAGCCGGATCAACACCCGGTGATTGCGGCAACTGGGCCACAGGGGCAAAATTTTTCGGGAACAGATCGCACACGCGACGGATCAGGTCATTCTGGTGTTCGGTCCAGAACTGGCTGGTGTGTTCATTACCAATATGGTGGCCCATCCAGCTCGCGCGCGGGGAGAAGATGGTCAGGTCGGTGCCTCGCTCCTGCTGCAGACGCAGCTGGTTCTTTTCGATGGTCTCGCGAATTTCATCATCACTGATGATGATCTGACCTTTTTCACCGATGAAGTCGGGGTCTTTGGCTACCGCTTCTTTTTGTTTTTCTCGGTATTCACCCACCTGCGGCGGCGTGGTGGTGTAGTGACCATGACAATCGATAATCATCTCAGGCAACCTTCAATAGAATTGTTTTAACTGAATCACACGACTGAATCACGTAAATGAACGCAGCGTTTCCCAATGCCCCCTAGTATTGGCACTGAAATGCAGACTGGCCATTTCAATTTGACCGCAATACTATTGATTTTTGAGAACGCACCGTCGTTTAAACAGCTTATCCGGAGGCGCCATGCAGTTTGCAATGCCCAACCTGAGACACCTGCGCGTATTCATGGAAGTCGCCAAATACCGCAGTATCAGCAAGGCTGCACCCGAAGTTTTCCTGTCTCAGCCCGCCATCACCCAGGCGATAGGAAAACTGGAATCTCTGCTGGAAACCGATCTCTTCGAGCGTCATTCCAATGGCATGTTCCCCACCCCTTCGGGCGAGGTGTGGCGCAATCGTGTGGTGCGTTGCATGGATTATCTGGAGCGTGGCATTCGCGCTGCGTTGAAAAGCAGCCAGGCCCAGAGCTCTGCTCCGGCACAACTGCTGCCGCTGTTGACCACCACCCAGCTAAGGGCGCTGATCGCCGTAACCGAGAGCCACAGTTTCAGTGTGGCCAGCCGCAAGCTGGAGCTGTCCCAGTCATCGCTGCACCGGGCAGGACGTGAACTGGAAAGCCTGCTGGGTATCACATTATTCGAAAAGACTCGCAACGGCATACTGCCAACTCGCGCCGCGGAGATTCTGTCCCGTGCGGCCAAGCTTGGGTTTTCCGAGATTGAGCAGGGCTTTTACGAGATCAGTGCGCTGCAATTTCGCGAGGTGGGCAAGATCGTCATGGGCAGCATGCCGCTGGCCCGTACCTCGATTCTGCCCGATGTAATCAACCGCTTCAGTGAAGCCCATCCGGATATCGGCCTCAACGTGGTCGACGCACCCTATGATGACCTGCTGCTGCACCTGCGCAGCGGTGACCTGGATCTGCTGATAGGTGCCCTGCGCTTCCCGCCACCGACCGATGACATCATTCAGGAAGAACTGCTGGCACCGCCCTTGGCCATTGTGGCGCGCAAGGACCATCCTCTGCGTAATTCAGGCCCCTTGAAGCTGGAGCAACTGGCTCAGTGCAGCTGGGTCGTGCCCCGTAGCGGAACCCCCACACGTGCATTTTTCGATACCCTCTTCACTGATCGTGGTATCGCTTCGCCCAAGCGCCTGGTCGAAACCAGTTCACAAATACTTATTCGAGAATTATTAAGAGGCAGTGACCGTCTGACCCTGATTTCCACCCACCAGGTGGAGCATGAATTACGTCAGGGCATCCTCGGTGTTATTCCCTTCTCGCTGAGCCACACACGCCGCCCTATCGGCATTACGGTACGTCGTGACTGGCAGCCTACTCCGACCCAAAGCCACTTTCTTGAGATGCTCAGGGATGCTGCTATTCGCTACTCTGACATTTAACAAAACACCTAGGCTTTGCAAAAAATGAATACCTGAAGAGGTTATTCAATTACTCACTTGCCGAGGTCGGTGTTAGATTTCCTGTACTAATCTAACGTCTGACAGCAGAACAAGACTGCCATCAGATAACAGAATTCAGCAGGAGAGAAGCAGATGAGACTCTGTGTTGCGGGCGCAAGCGGCGCTTTTGGCATGAAACATATGGACGCTATCGATGCGATCGACGGCGCGACTGTTACCTCCGTGGTCGGTACCAGGATTGATGCCATTCGTGAGTTCGCCGAAGAGCGCGGCGTGCCTCACTACACCACCGACCTGGCTGAAGCCCTGGCCCGAGACGATGTTGATGCGGTCATTCTGGCGACGCCGACCCAGATGCATGCCTCCCAGGCAATTCAGTGCCTGGAAGCTGGCAAGCATGTGATGGTCGAAATCCCCATGGCCGATAACATCGAAGATTCGCGCAAGCTGGTCAAAGTGCAGCAGAAGACCGGCCTGGTTGCCATGGCCGGCCATACTCGCCGCTTCAATCCCAGCCACCAGTGGATCCACAACAAGATCCAGGCCGGTGAGCTAAAAATCCAGCAGATGGATGTGCAGACCTACTTCTTCCGCCGTACCAACACCAACGCCAAGGGTCAGGCACGTTCCTGGACCGATCACCTGCTGTGGCACCACGCCTGCCACACCGTCGACCTGTTCCAGTACCAGGCCGGTGAAGCCGCTACCAAGGTACAGGCACTGGAAGGCCCGCACCATCCGGATCTGGGTATCGCCATGGACATGAGCATCGGCATGAAAACCGGCAGCGGCGCACTCTGCACCCTGTCTCTGTCATTCAACAACGATGGCCCCTTCGGCACCTTCTTCCGTTATATCTGCGATAACGGCACCTACATCGCCCGTTACGATGACCTCTACGACGGCAACGACAACAAGATCGACCTGACCGGCGTTGCGGTCTCCAACAACGGTATCGAACTGCAGGACCGCGAGTTTATCGCCGCCATTCAGGAAGGTCGTGAGCCCAACTCCAGTGTGGCCCAATGTCTGCCTGCGATGGAAACTCTGCACCAGCTGGAACAATGCCTGGAAGCAGACCGTTAAGTCGGCCCAAACCCTATTGATCGAATCAGGAAGAATCAGATGAGCAACCTGCTGAGCCAAGACTTCAACCATCCCGGTATCGGCCTGGGCTGTATGAACCTGTCCCACGCCTACGGTACACCTGTTTCCGAGGAAGAAGGCGTGCGTGCCCTGCAGCAGGCGTTTGATATGGGCTATCGCCATTTCGATACCGCGACCCTGTATGGCGGCGGTCGAAATGAAACCCTGGTCGGCAAGGCTTTGAAGGAGCAGCGTCAATCGCTGTTCCTGGCCAGCAAATGCGGCATGGCAATCGGTCAGGAAAGTGGCGTCAAGGAGATCAATGGTCGTCCTGAAACGATCAAGGCCCAGTGTGAGGCCAGCCTGCGCCGCTTGCAGACCGACCATATCGATCTGTACTACCTGCACCGTCGTGACTTCAACACACCCATTGAGGACACGGTGGGTGCGCTGGCAGAGCTGGTACAGGAAGGCAAAATCGGCGCCATCGGCCTGTCGGAAGTCTCGGCAGACACGCTTAAACGCGCTCAGTCAGTGCACCCGATTGCCGCGCTTCAGACCGAATATTCTCTTTGGTCCCGCAACGCCGAAATCGCTGTGCTGGAAGCCTGCCGTGAGAGCGGCACCGCTTTCGTAGCCTTCAGCCCGCTGGCACGCGGTTTTCTGACCAACACCCTGCAGGATGTGAATACTCTGGTTGAGAAGGATATTCGCCGCAGCATGCCACGCTTCAACAAGGATAACTATCCACAGAACCTGAAACTGCTGGACGCCTATGTCGCCATTGCGGCAGAGGTCGGCTGCACTCCGGCTCAACTGGCACTGGCCTGGGTCAAATCCAGAGGCGATCACATCGTGCCCATTCCAGGGACCCGTTCCGTTGATCACATGCAGGAAAACCTGCTGGCCGATCAGGTCAACCTGAACAGCGATGTTGTGACCCGACTGGATGCACTGATCAACCGGCAGACAGTACAGGGGCCGCGCTACAGCGCGCCTCAGCAAGCTGAAATTGATACCGAAGAGTTCGCCTGAATCCAGGCGAACCGCTCATTCAACTAAGGCTCTGCCCTGTAAACCGCTCGACGCTCACGTGATACCGCACGCTCGATATAAAAAACGACACTAACTACAAGAAACACAATAAAAACCGAGGCAACCAACCATGAAAAAGATGCTCAAGACCGCTGCGTTCTCGGCTGCTCTGGCTGCCACAGCAACTGTGACTGCACCCACCGCGATGGCGGCTGATTACACTCTTCGCTTTGCGCATTTCTTCCCGCCGGTGGCTGCGCCGCATAAGGAAGTGTTTGTCGCCTGGGCTGAAAAAGTGAAAGCCGACTCCAACGGTCGTATCGAGGTCGAACTCTACCCGTCATCTACCCTGGCTAAACCGCCCGCGCTTTATGATGCGGCTGCCAACGGCATTGCCGATATCAGTGCCACCGTACAGGGCTACACCGCCAACCGCTTCCCGCTGACCCAGATTGTCGAACTGCCGGGAATCGTCACCGATGCTCAGCAGGGCTCCTGTGTGATCCAGTCACTCTATAACGAAGGACTGGTTGCAGATGAGTACAAGGAAACCCAGCCACTGTTCATGTTTACGCATGGTCAGGGCCATATCCACACCAAGGACAAGCTGATCACTCAGCCATCCGACCTGGCTGGCCTGCGCATTCGTCGCCCCACCGCGGTAGTGGCCAAGATTCTGGAAGAAGTGGACGCTCAGCCGGTCGGCATGCCGGCACCTGAGTCCTACCAGTCCATGCAGCGTGGCGTCATTGACGGTGTATCGCTGCCCTGGGAAGGGCAGAAATCATTCCGCCTGAACGAACTGGCGACCAAACACACCGAAGTGGGTCTCTACAGTCTGTCGTTCGTGGTCACCATGAACAAGCGTGTGTACAACTCCATGCCGGATGACCTGAAGAAAGTGATCGACGACAACTCAGGCATGCTCTGGGCTCAAAACGCCGGCAAGGTGTTTGACCAGCAGGATGAAGCGGGCCGTAAGGACGCCGTTGATGCCGGACATGAAATCCTGACCATCGAAGGTGGTGTGGAAAATCCGGCCTGGAAACCGGTAGTAACGGCCGCGACCGAGAACTACCTGTCCGAACTCGAAGCTAAGGGCCTGCCTGCTCGCAAGGTGTATGCCCGTGCGCTTGAACTGGCCACAAGCTGTCAGTAAGCACTCAGGCTGGAGCTACACATGAAAAAGATCGCACAGCTAATAGATGCTATCGCCTTCTGGATGATGCAACTGAGCGGTGTGGTGATCGTGACGATGATGGTGACAGTCCTTTTGGACGTCACCTCTCGCTTCCTGTTCGGTGTGACCGACGGTGGACTCGATCTCACCTTTATTGGCGGGATCGAGATCATCAAGTTCGGCCTGCTGTTCACGATCCTGTACTCGCTGCCCTACTGTGTTGACCGCTCTCAGGTTGTTGTCGACCTGTTTACAGAGCGTCTCAGCGAACGCAAAAAAGCCCTGCTGGAAGGGGTTTATTTTATCGGCTACACCTTGCTGGCACTGGGCATGACCATTCGTTTTTTCGAAGCCATTCATGCCGCCAACATGACTGGCGAGA
The DNA here is from genome assembly GCA_048264005.1 of Marinobacterium sp. Taxonomy (GTDB): domain Bacteria; phylum Pseudomonadota; class Gammaproteobacteria; order Pseudomonadales; family Balneatricaceae; genus Marinobacterium. The sequence goes on along the minus strand of JBLXDP010000007.1, from coordinate 209,260 downwards.
CAACTCAGGATCTGCTGGTGCCCATGAGCTATATCTATGCTGGCACCGTATTTGGTACCGCCATGCTGGCCATTCGCGCCCTGCTGTCGGCCCAACGTCGCTTCTGCACTGCTATGGGGTTTAACGCATGAGTTCTGCCATGATCGGTTTGACCTGCATCGTACTGATGCTGGTTATGATGGCCCTGCGCGCACCCATCGCGTTGGCAATGGCGTCCATCGGTTTTGTCGGCTTTGCCTGGATTATCGCCTTTGATCCCGCCATGGCCATTCTGGAAGGTGGTCCCTTCGAGACCCTGTCCAACTACAGTTTCAGCCCCATTCCCATGTTCATCATGATGGGTGTGTTTGCCTCCCGCGCCAAGATGTCGGACCAGCTATTCAGCGGTGCGCGCTCCCTGTTTGGTGCCTGGCGTGGCGGTATTTCGCTGGCGGCCATTTTATCCTGCGGTATTTTCTCCGCCATCTCCGGCTCCTCAGTGGCCACCGCGGCCAGCATGTCACGCGTTGCCCTGCCGGAAATGCGCAAGCATGGTTATGCCGACTCACTGGCCACCGGCACTTTGGCCGCAGGCGGTACCCTGGGTATCATGATTCCGCCCTCCATCGCACTGCTGCTGTACGCACTGATTACCGAGCAGTCCGTTGGCGACATGTTCATTGCAGGTCTGATCCCCGGTATTCTGGGACTGGTGCTCTACTGCGTCACCATCAGTGTTCTGGTCAAACTCAAGCCTGAGCTTGCCACACCCGGTGAGGCCACCACGGTTAAGCAAAAAATATTGGGGCTTAAAGGTCTGCTGCCCTTCTCGGCGGTGTTCGCCATCATCATTGGCGGTATCTATCTGGGTATTTTCACCCCGACAGAAGCCGCTGCCATCGGTGCTTTCGCCACCCTGGTCATGGCCGTGATTCGTGGCATGGATTTCGAAGGTTTCCGCAGTGCCATCCAGGAAACACTGACCACCTCGGCGATGATCTTCTTCATGATCATCGGTGCGGAAATCTTTGGTTACTTCCTCAGCGTGTCTCGTATCTCCTTCGAACTGGTCAATTACGTCGACAGCCTGCACCTGACCCCGTTCATGATCCTGATTTGCGTGCTGATCCTGTTCATGCTGCTGGGCTGTGTCATGGACAGTATTGCCATGCTGCTGTTGACCGTACCGGTGGTCTATCCGCTGATTGAAGCGGCCGGCTTTGATCCCATCTGGTTCGGTATCGTCGCCGTCATCACGGTGGAGCTGGGCTTGATCACACCTCCCGTCGGCATGAACGTGTTCGTGATAAAGGCGTTCGCCAAGGATGTGTCCATCGGCACCATCTACAAGGGTGTGATGCCCTTCGTGATCTCCGATCTGGTTCGTCTGGCACTGTTGATTAGCTTCCCGGTGCTGGCACTGGGGCTGCTATAAAACGTTGCTGGCCCCGAACGCTCGGGGCCAGCGGCTTTCACAGGAGGCTAGTTTCATGCCTGCGTCCGCGCTGAACAAAAACAACAACACAAGCATTTCGACGTACGCACTCTATCGCGAGGCACCTTCACAGCAGGACCCCGAGTTTTTCCATATCGAGGATATAAAGTCCCGCGCCCGCCTGTTCAACTGGAATATTGGTATTCACCAGCACCCCCGCATGTATCAGCTGGTGTATGTCAGCAGCGGCCGAGTCAAAGCCCATCTGGATGGTCAGGAGTACAATGGCGAAGGCCCCTGCCTGTTCACCTTGCCACCCTCGGTGGCCCATGGTTTTGAGTTTGAACGTGATCTGACGCTGGGCTATGTCATCACCCTGTCTCAAGTATTACTGAGCGATGATCGTTTGAGCCTGAACTCGGCGGTACATGATGGACTGATGCGCTCGGCACAGGTGATTGATCTCAGGCACCAACCTGATGACCAACGCTTTATCGAACAATCGATCACCCAGCTGGAGCACGAGTACAACAACAATGAGCCCGGCAAACAGCAACTGTTTGAGTGCCTGCTGTTTGCCATGCTGATCAAGCTGGGGCGCCATCTGCATGCACACCATCGCCTGCGCCACGAAAGCTATTACGATACCCGCTACCAGCAACTGACCGAATTGATTGAGCTGCACTACCGTGAGCACCTGCCCAGTCAGTTTTATGCCGATGCCCTGTGCACAACGCCGATCGGCTTGAACCGCGCCTGCAAGGCGATCAGTGGCAAGAGCCTCGGCGACCTGCTGCAGGACCGGCTGGCACTGGAAGCACAGCGCATGCTGATATACTCGTCCGCCCCGGTATCATTGATCGCCTATGAATTGGGATTTGCTGATCCAGCCTACTTTGCCCGTTTCTTCAAACGGCGTGTGGGCACAACACCCAGCATCTTTCGAGAACACCGCGAACAGGCCTGACGACCTTCCTGTCACTCGGGCGTAAGCGAGTTCTGCTACACGTTTTCCTTCATGACCTGTTCCACAAGGAGTCCGCATGCTCAGCGTGCTATCGATAACGGCCCCCATTTTCATCCTGATCGGACTGGGTTACCTGGCCGTCAAAAGCGGCATCCTTCCGGCCGCTGCCGCTCCGGGCATGGGCCGTTTCGTGCTCTATTTCAGTTTGCCGGCACTGATTTTTGGCACCCTATCGCGTATGGAGTTCAGCGAAGTCATCGAGCCCAGCTACCTGTTGGTGTATGCCACTGCATCACTGCTGGCTCTGCTCATTGGCGTGACACTGCATCGCAAACTGGTAGGCGATACGTTATCCGTCAGTGGCGTAAAGGGCATGGGGATGGCGGTCTCCAACAGCGCCTTTATCGGCTACCCGGTTTTGCTGCAGGTATTTGGCGAACCTCCGGCACAGGCCTTCGCCATGTCGTTGATGGTCGAGAACCTGCTTATTATTCCGCTGGCCCTGATCATCATAGAATCCGGGGGACGTCAGGCGGAAACCAGCCATTGGCAGCACTACCGCACCGTTTTTGGCCGCGTACTGCGCAACCCGCTGGTTTTGGCGATTGCTGCCGGCATGCTGGTATCGCTGCTGAAACTGGAGATGCCCGCCATGATCGACAAAACCCTGAGCATGCTGGCGCAAACCTCCGCAGCAGTCGCCCTGTTCAGTATCGGCGGGGTGTTGGTCGGTACCTCGATTCGCGGCAACCTGTCAGCCATTCCGGCGGTCGTCGCAGGCAAGCTGCTGCTGCACCCTTTGTTGGTGTTCTTGCTGCTGATGCTGGTACCCGGCATGGATCCGGAGCTGCGCCTGTCGATGCTGCTGCTCGCGTCCATGCCGATGTTCAGCGTATTTCCGATCGTGGCGGGTAACTATGGCATGGGACAGACCAGCGCCAGCATTTTGATCATTACCACCTTGATGTCTTTCTTTACGCTGACGGTGATGATCGGCCTGCTGACCTGAATCTGTGGGTAAGATAATAGAAAGGATCAGACAGCCGCCCTCACTCGAGGGCGGTTTGGGTTTTAGCCATGTTCAGATCTGGCTATCCTGCGCCAGCTCATACTGGCGCGATTGAGCCGCCAGACGGATATGAGCATTGGCCTCGCCATAACGGCTGTAACCACCTCTACGCTGCAACACCTCGAAGAAGACACCGTGGGTTTCCTTGGTGTAAAAGTGGAACAGCTCGCCTCCCTCCTCACTGCGATCATACAAAATATTGTGTGCCCTCAGGGTCGCCACGAAGTCAGGTTCCAGCGCAAACTTGGCTTCAATATCACCATAATAGTTGGCCGGAATCGGCAGCAGGTTTTCGGGGCCGGCACCTGAGGCGGCCTTGAAGATATCCTCACACTCGAACGCGACCTGCTGAAAGCCTGAGCCCTTGGAGCGCTGGATAAAACGCTGTGGAGACGCTTCACGGGCATCAGTCATATTAATCGGGATGCGTACGCGACCATCGGCGCTCTTGGCGGTACGGCTGACGACCAAACCGAAGATATCCGGCAAATCCTGGCTGGGTTCGATATCGAAACCGAACAGGGATTTGTAGAAGAAGGACGCGGACAGGAAGTCGGTCTTGGCCACCGACTGGCCCATATGGTCGATCCGTTCCAGTCCAAGCCCTTCGGGCTTACCTTCGACAGGTACAAAGTCGATATCGAAGAAACGGTAGTTGCCATTGCGCTCAACGAAATAAACCAGGCTATCACCCACACCTCGAATGGCCGGGATATTCAGTTCACCCGGTCCCGCCTGGTGCTCAAAGCGTTGCAGGTGGTAACGATTGGCACGGGCCAAGGTGGACTTCAAGTTGCTGCTGGCAAAGGCCAGGGCACACACCGATACGCCATGACGCTGGAAATGCTCATGGGCCTGGCTCTGCGGTTCACGGTTGAGAATCAGGTTGATATCACCCTGACGCATCAGGCTGACATTTTTAGAGCGATGCTGGTGGGTCTCGCGAAAGCCCAGTTGGTGCAGCAGACTGATCAGGTCTTCACCGCTGTCGCCTTCCACGGCAAATTCGACGAACTCGATGTCGGTGATTTCTGTGTTCTGCTCCGGCTCTTTTTCGATCGACTGCTCCTGCAACCAGATCATCGAGCGCATGCCATCAATCGCCTTCTCTTTGGCAGAGGAGGAGCGAAACTCATCATTGAAGATCTCGTGCGACAGGTAATCGTCAAATCCCTTGTCCTGCAGACAGCGCACAAAATCCACCACCGGCAGATCACCCTGTCCGGGGAAGCAGCGGAAGTGACGACTGTACTGCAGTACATCCATCTGCATGATCGGCGCATCGGCGATCTGCACCAGCGCAATCTTATCCACAGGGATTTCGTCGCGCAGGCAATCCAGCGTATTGCCTCGGGCAAACATGTGAAAGGTATCCAGATTAATACCCAGATTGGGGTGGTCAGCACGCTTCACCAGATCCCAGGCATCTTCGTAGTCGGCAATGAAGCGCCCCCAGGCCAGTGCTTCATAGCCCAGCGTCAGGCCTTCAGCTCGGGCCATTTCAGCCAGGGCATGGAGGTCAGCCGCACACAGGTTGCGATCTCCACTGGCATGCGGTGAGACATTGCTGCACATCAGCAGGCGCTTGGTACCCAGCTCATGGGCCAAGTCAAATTTGCGTTGCAGGTAGCTGAACTTCTGACTGCGATAGGGCTCCGGCATGCCTTCCATATCCCGGAACGGCTGCAGGGCAATGATCTCCAGCCCCAGGCTTTCGGCCATACGTCGTACGTCAGCCGGCGAACCCTCGTACTGCAGCAGATCATTCTCAAAAATTTCGACGCCCTGAAACCCGGCTGCCGCAGCCGCTTCCAGCTTGGCAGGCAAGGAACCGGACAGGGTTACTGTCGCCAATGCAGTTTTCATTGTTTGCTACCCCGATTGTGCAAATGCTCATCCGGCTTGCCATCCATGATCCAGCCGCAGGCATGCTGTTTTAATTATCTGACAAAACCAATAATAACCTATATTTTTATAAATCATAGGATACGGAAAACAATATCCGCTAAATTGAATCGGGTGTGTACGTTCGGAATAAAGATAGTCGACATCAAGCAAGGAACAGGGAGTCAAGACTGCAAAGAGCCGTGACTGAAATAAGGAGGCCAGGAGGATTACTGGGTGTTGGACAACGCCCAGATACACAAAGCCGCCCTGGAAGGACGGCTGAGTCAAAAGCGGTAAAGCAGTGCGTTTGGATAGATGTCAGACAGGTGTCTGATTGCCCTTGCGGATATGGGCTTCCAACGCATCCAGCGCTGCATCAATTTCATCGTTGACCAGATAATCGAGCAGGCTGCGGTGCTCATCGGCCACTTCCTGACCACGGAAGGGGCGCTTCTTAAGTGCCAACAACTGGTAACGCATAAACTGCTCAAGTACAGAGGCGTGATAGCGGATCAGCTGCTCGGAACCGCAGTTGGAAACGATCGCCATATGGAACTCACGGTCAACCTTTTCCCACTCGCTGACATTCACCGATTCATCTTCCATCATCAGCTTTTCCATGCAGCTGAGACGGTAATGGGCACTGATCAGGCGGGCTTTCCACTCCACCGGACTGCCACCTTGGGTATTGGCAAAAGACTTACGCAGTCCCAGGGTTTCCAGTACTACGCGCAGTTCGATCAGCTCCTCCAGGTCACTGACAGACACCGGCTTCACCTTGAAACCCTTCTGCTCTTCGACCACAACGAAACCATCGGATACCAGGCGCATCAGCGTTTCACGCAGAGTATTCACGCTCACACTGTAGCGCGACTTAAGAGCATTCAGCTTGAGCTTTTCACCCGGCATCAGGCTCCCGCTCATAATGTCATTGCGCAGCTGTTCGTACGCTGACTGCCCTACAAGTTTGCGATCCAGATCGCTGTTCATACTCTGCCCTGCAAAATGAATGTAACTAAACCGCCGTATGGTACTACATCCCGTCTGGCGGAGCGTCATCTTTGACAGTACACAATACCTGCCGAGATAAAAAAGGGGTGTCTAAAACACCCCAAGTAACCAACATAGCAACCAAGTCACGTTGGTCAGGACAGCTTGGCGACGCTGATAAAACCTCAGTCAATCAGCTCGCTTTTGATATCAAAACGCGCCTTGAAGGGCTCCAATACACGGGCCGGGTCAACCTGCATATCGGCAAAAATTTCAAACGCATCCAGCCCCTGGAAGAAGAACAAATCGAAGCCCGTAACCAGCTGTAATCCAGCCGCTTTGGCCGCAATCAGAAAAGGTGTATCCAGAGGGGTATAAACCGCATCAAACGCCCAACGCTGGCCTTTGATGTACTCGGCTGGCAATGGGATACCGGGTGTTTTGTAATGGCCGATCGGGGTACAGTTCACCAGACCATCAGCCTGTAACGCCGCCTGCTCCAGCTCGTCCTGTCCCACAACCCGTGCGTTAACACCCGTTTCGCTCAGACTGTTGGCAAGTGACTGGGCACCCGCTTCGTTGAGATCATAGACCGCAATTTCAGTCGCGCCCAGCTCAAGCAAAGCAAAGGCGACGGCACGGCCTACGCCACCCGCCCCCAAAATAAGCACACGGCCCGCAGCAGCATCGCCCATGCGAGTCTGATAGCCACGAATGAAGCCGGTGTAATCCGTATTGCCTGCAAACAGGCGCCCTCCAAAGGCCAGAGTATTGGTTGACCCGACCCGCTGCACCGCCAGGTTCATCTCCTGTGCATGGGAAACGGCAATCTGCTTATAGGGAAAAGTCACGTTACAACCGCGATAGCCCTCTTGCTGTAACGCCTGCAAGGTGATGGCGAAAGCCTCCGGGCTGGCATCCTTGGGTTCATGAAGACTGTAATTCACATCCAGGCCATGCAATTCACCCAACATCATGTGCAGGGCGGGCGCCCGCGACTTGGCAATCGACTGCCCGATAAGACCCAGCTTTAACATTGTACTTCTCCATCAACAGGCTTGCGGCAGTCACCCCTGACTAAGAGTGCTGTCGAATTCTTATTCTGTATTGGATATCGATTCAGCCCCTGACCGAATGGGTATCCATCATTAAATAGGATATTTAATAAATCATCCTATACTTTTTAAGTGTCTGACAACCGAATTTTTCGCATCAGGTATCAGAGAAACTTCATTTTCGTGCAAAAAACAGGGCATAAAGTCGTGTTTTGTCTGAAAAATTCACGATTTTTGTTCTATGAATACTTAATCAAGACTAAGCAACAACTAAAAAGTATAGGGTATTTTTATTATAATCCAATATTCTTGACCTCACCCGATCCTGTTGCTAGCCTCCAATCATCGGTTTGGACAGATGATCGACCCACAATAACGACAAACTGCAGGTTCACCTGCCTAACAAACAGAGATGGAACGAAGCATGAAAATTTCCACAACAAAAATAAAACTGGGACTCGCCGCTGCGGTCGCTGCTATCTCCTTCCAGGCACAGGCTGCCGATCTCACCCTAACTCTGGGTCATGTGGACCCGCAGGAATGGACCTCTTCCAAGAAAGGCGCTGCTGCACAGGTATTCAAGAATCTGGTTGAAGCTGAAAGCGGTGGCCGCATTGAAGTGAATGTTTACCCGGCCGGTCAGCTGGGTGGCGAAACCGAATTGCTGCAGTCCGCGCAGGACGGTACGTTGAGCATGGCGATGGTATCCGGTGCCTTCTCCAAGCTGTGCCCGGAAGCAGCGGTATTGGAAATTCCCTATCTGTTCCCGTCTGCGCCCATTGCCTGGGAAGTACTGGACGGTGAATTTGGTAAAAGCCTGAGCCAGCATTGCCAGACCAAAACGGGTCTTCGCACCCTGGCGTACGGTGAAACCGGCTTCCGTAACTTCACCAACTCCAAGCGCCCGATTAAAACCCCGGCTGACCTGAACGGTCTGAAGATCCGTGTAATGACCACGCCTTTGTACGTGGAAATGGTCAAAGCCATGGGCGGTGAGCCGACCCCGATCGCCTGGCCTGAAGTGCCATCAGCGCTGACAACCGGCGTTGTTGATGGTCAGGAAAACCCCGTCGGCGTTATCTACAATGCCAAGTTTTATGAAATGCAGGACTACCTGACACTGGACGGCCACGTATACGGTACAGACTTTCTGGTGATCAACGACGATATCTACCAGGGCCTGTCCGAAGCTGACCGCGCCATCGTCGACCGCGCCTCCAAAATTGCCGGCACCGTTGGCCGCGCTATTCAGCAGTTCAACTCTGCTGAAGGCCTGTCCAAACTGGCCGCTGAAGGCATGGAGATCACGTCTCTGACCGCCGACCAGATGGCTCAATTCCGTCAGGCAGCTCAGCCCGCCGTGGTTGAATGGCTGAAAGGCGAAATCGACAGCAGCTGGATCGATCAGGCTCAAAACGCCGTCAAAGCCGCAGAATCCAACTAAGCTTCTAGCTAGAACTACTAGAACACTCAATTAACACTGGGAAAGGACTCCCTTCTTTCCCAGTGTTTTTGACGCCTCAATACATGTTGGATAGTCCGATGAAACGTCTATATTCCAAGCTGCTGGCGTGGCTGACGGGGGGTTCTCTGTTCGTCGTCTTCGCCGTCGTCCTGTGCAGTAGCCTGACACGCTACCTGTTCAACTATCCGATTCAATGGAGTGAAGAAGTTGCTCGATACGCCATGATATATGGCGCCATGTTCGGCACGATTTTGTGTTACATGCAGGACCTGCATATCAAATTCGGTTTTCTGGAGCACAGCGTTCCGCCCATTATGAAACGCCTGTTGCACCTGGTCTCTGATCTGATTGCTCTGGGCACCGGTCTCATCATCGCCTGGTCTGGCTATCTGTTTGTGCTCAAACGCGGTGGTATCGATGCACCCGGGACAGGTCTCCCCATGAGCCTGTTTCAATCCGCCATGATCGTGGCCGGTGCTGGTCTGACCATTGCCGCACTGCTCAAACTGCCCGACCACCTGCGATCCCAGCAAGCACAGAGCGAAGATTGATATGACTGGTTTTCTGATTCTCCTGGTGTTGCTGCTGATCGGCAGCCCCATCGCCTTTGCCATTCTGCTGGCAGTTGCCGGCTACCTGACCCAAACCCCCTTTCCGATCAGTCTGATCAGTCAGCGCCTGTTCTCGGGTCTGGACTCTTTTGCCATCCTGGCTATTCCGCTGTTTGTACTGGCGGGCGAGCTGATGAACGAGAGCGGTATCACCGGTCGTATCATCAAGTTTGCCAATGCCTGTGTCGGCCATATGAAAGCGGGCCTGGCTCAGGTGAACATCTGGGCCTCGGTCATCTTCGCGGGCCTGTCCGGCTCCGCTGTTGCGGATACTTCGGCACTGGGCCGTATCTTCATCCCCGAGATGGAGAAAGAGGGTTATCCGCGTGATTTTGCCGCGGCCCTCACCGCTGCGTCATCCGTTATCGGGCCCATGATTCCACCCAGTATTCCGGTCATCATCTATGCACTGATCACCTCCGGGGTATCCGTGCCCGCACTGTTCCTGGCCGGTGTAGTACCCGGTCTGCTGTTGGCTGTCGGTCTTTCCATCTATGTCCGTATCAAGGCTGCTCACTACGCGCCTCAGCATCCGAGAATGCCGTTCAAAGAGCGTTTGATCGCACTTAAGGACGCCTGGATTCCGCTGTTTATGCCGATCTTCATCGTCGGCTCCATCCTGACCGGTATCGTGACACCGACGGAAGCGGCTGCGCTGGCAGCAGGCTACGCCCTGTTCGCGGGCATGTTTATTCTGAAAAGTCTGCACCTGAACCAGCTGCCCAGCATTTTTGTCCGCGCCATGCGTGACTCCTCGGTCATTCTGATCATCATTGCGGTGATCTCCGTGGCCAACTGGCTGCTGACCTTCTCCCAGGTGCCGCAGAAAGTCAGTGCATTGGTACTGGAGCAGATCTCCAGCCCCTGGATGTTCCTGCTGGCCGTAAACATGATTTTGCTGGTGATCGGCCTGTTCCTGGAAGGGATTGCGGCCATGCTGATACTGTTGCCGATTCTGCATCCCATCGCCATGCAGCTGGGATTGGACCCGGTTCACTTCGGTATCGTGGTAATCTTCAACCTGATGATTGGCCTGGTAACGCCACCCATGGGGATATGTCTGTTCGTCTCGAACTCCATCGCCAACGTGGGGGTGGGTGCCATATCAAGGAAGATCATGCCGTTGTTCCTGGTTGAATTGGCCGTTCTGGCAATAGTCACCTTCATCCCGGACACCGTAACCTTCCTGCCACGCCTGTTTGGTTACTAATTTGGAGATCGGATTTTGAGCAAGCTGATTTATGTGTTGAACGGCCCGAACCTGAACCTGCTGGGCAAGCGCCAGCCGGAGATCTACGGCCATGAAACTCTGGCCGACGTGCAGGCACGCATGGAAACCAAGGCCGCAACCCTGGGCCTGGAAATTGCGTTTTTCCAGAGCAACCACGAAGGCGAGCTGGTGGACATTATTCACCAGGCGCGTGAGCAGGCCGCTGGCATCGTGATCAACCCGGCGGCCTACAGCCACACCTCGGTGGCCATTCTGGATGCGTTGAACACCTTTGAAGGTCCGGTGGTTGAAGTGCACATCTCCAACATCCATAAGCGTGAAGCCTTCCGTCACCACTCCTATGTATCCAGCCGTGCTGAAGGCGTGATCGCGGGCCTGGGCACTCTGGGCTACGTGTTGGCACTGGACTACTTCGCTCAGTAACACCCGGCTGATACCGCGTAACCAAGCCCCGTCGGCACTGCTGCCACGGGGCTTTTTCATTTATGTCCCCTCGCCTGTCACGCTTTTCAGGGTGTTACAAAAGTACCGGTCAGCGTCTTTTTATTCCATTCATTGAGCCCGCCTGATCTCGGATGATGACTGTCAGCGGTGATTAATAACTCAACACAGAATAAGAGAACGCCATGAAAACCATTCAGACTCAGGTTGCCATCATTGGTGCAGGCCCATCAGGCCTGCTGTTGGGCCAGCTGCTGGCACGCAAGGGCATCAGCAATATCATCCTGGAACGCGTGACCGGTGATTATGTGCTGGGCCGTATCCGTGCCGGCATTCTGGAGCAGGGGTTTGCCGACCTGGTCCGCGAAGCCGGTGTCGCCGAGCGCATGGACGCCGAGGGTCATGTCCATGAAGGGGTAGAGCTGGTAGTGGACGGCACGCGCACCCGCATCGACCTGAAAGAACTAACCGGCGGCGACGTGGTGGTCTGCTACGGTCAGGTGGAGATCACTCGCGATCTGATGGAAGCACGTCAGGCAGCCGGGCTGGACACCTATTACGAAACTGCCAACGTTCAGCCCCATGACGTCAAAAGCGATAAGCCATTTGTCACCTTTGAGCACAGTGGCGAAGAGTACCGTCTGGACTGTGACTTTATTGCCGGCTGTGACGGTTTTCACGGCGTCTCTCGTCAGACCATCCCGGAAGATGTGCGTACCGAGTTTGAACGTGTCTACCCCTTCGGCTGGCTGGGCCTGTTGGCGGATACCCCGCCCTGTCATGACGAACTGATTTACGCCAAAAGCGAACGCGGCTTTGCTCTGGCTAGCCAGCGCTCCACAACCCGTTCACGTTACTACCTGCAGGTGCCACTGACCGACAAGGTAGAAGACTGGTCAGACGAGGCGTTCTGGGATGAGCTGAAGAAACGTTTGCCCGATGAAATTGCGGCTAAAGTTGTCACCGGCCCAAGTCTTGAAAAAAGCATCGCTCCGCTGCGTTCCTTTGTCTGCGAGCCGATGCAGTACGGCAACCTGTTTCTGGTCGGCGATGCCGCGCATATCGTACCGCCCACTGGTGCCAAAGGTCTGAACCTGGCCGCCTCGGACGTAGCAACGCTGTACAAAATTCTGACCCGTGTATACGAAACCGGTGATCGTCGTTATATCGAGCAATACTCCGACATCGCCCTGCGCCGCGTCTGGAACGGTGAGCGCTTCAGTTGGTGGATGACCAACATGATGCACGACTTCGGCACCGAGGTGAGTAACAACGGACTCGAAGGTCAGATGTTCGGCCGTTTTATGACCTCCGAAATCGATTACTACCTGAACTCAGAGAACGGCCGCAAAGTGATCGCCGAGCAGTATGTAGGTCTGCCCTATGAGGCGCTGAAAGAGTACTGATGCCTTCCTAAAAGGCCACTGCTCAAATAGCAAAAGGCCGGATGCGATACGCTCCGGCCTTTTGCGTTGTTGGCTCGCAGAGAAAATCAGGCTTCTAGCAGCACCTTGCTGAAAAATGACGCCACCCCTGCATGGTCATCCAGCGGCAGAACCTCGGCCACATACTGATCGGGTCGCACGATCACGATGCAACCTTTTTCCTTGTCGATACCGCGCATCGTATAAATGTTCTTGCCGCCACCGGAAGACAGCGGACGGTTATCCACAGCGAACACCTTTTCATGGTCTCGCAGCCCGTACTTGCCTTTCTCTGGAGTTAGCACGGGATGCAGACTGCCGGTTTCAATAGCCTGATGATGCTGCTGGAAAATAGCCCGTACATCGATCACCGCATCCTGTTCGGCATTCGCGGGCGTGTGTTTCTTCAGCGGTGAACGTTCATCCCTGTCCAGAAACTCACAGAGCGCTTTCACACCACAGTTCTCTGACATGGGTTCGGCGTTACCGGCAAAGGCATAGAGGCGATAGGCACCATCAGCCAGATGGCAATGGCCCAGTTGAACCGGCTTGGCATCAGCAAGCCGCACAACCGGTGCTGAATGGAAGCGCTTACCAACCGTTAATCCTTCGGCCAACGGCTGATGCTGCCCTTCTCCCACCATAATGGAGGGACGGTACTGAATGGATACACCGGCGGTGTATTCGCCAAACAACTGGAAATAGTGCTGAAACTCTTCCGGGTCCACACCGTCCGGATTTTCGGCCGACTTGGGTTTGGCACTGAACATCCGCGAGAATTCGCGATCGAAATCGATCAGTGCCTGACCGTATTCTCGGCGTTCATCGGAGTAGGTTTTCAGGATGGATTCATCGGCCCGCCCGGTCAGCACATGCGCCAGCTTCCAACCCAGATTCCAGGTATCCATCACCGACGTATTCAGTCCCTGACCGGCTTTGGGGCTGTGGGTATGACAGGCATCGCCTGCCAGGAATACGCGAGCGGCACGGGTATCGGTGGAGTCATCAAAGGCCGTTGTGATGCGCTGACCAATCTCGTATACACTCCACCAGGCTACCTCTTTCACATCAATGCTGTAGGGCTGGAGGATACGGTTGGCAGCTGCGATCAGTACCTCGGGGGTCATCTGATCACGGGCCACGCGCTCCCCCGCTTTCAGCTTGTCCAGCTCGATGTAGATACGCACCATGTACCCGCCTTCACGCGGAATGATCAGCATGTTGCCTTCGTGACTGGAGTGAATAAGCGATTTCAGGCGAATGTCCGGGAAGTCAGTATTGAGCAGCACATCCATCACACCCCAGGCCTGATTCAGTGCGTCACCCACCAGCTCCTTGCCTATGGCGGTACGCACATTGGAGCGCGCGCCATCACAACCCACCACATAGCGGGCTTTAACAGTCTCGATCTCCTGCGAATACTGAGAGTAATTCACCAGCCGCTCGATGCGTGCCGTTACCGGATAATCGGCTGCATCAGGATCGACCTCCAAACCTAGCAGTTTGCGCTGGTAATGAGGCTCTACCTTGCCCGGGTTTTGGCGCATCACATCCAGAAACATGTCATGCACACGGGCCTGGTTGATGATCAGGTGCGGCATTTCAGACATATCATCCGCTACATCCTGCACCTTGCTGCTGCGCATGATATGACCAGAGTGTTCAGCATCGGGCTTCCAGAACGCCGCTTCATTCACCTGGTAGGCTTCCTGAATGATCTGATCCGCAAAGCCGTATGCCTGGAACATTTCCATCGTCCGACAGGCGATACCATCCGCTTGCCCGACCAGCAAACGATCATCCTTCTGGTCGATAATCGCGACCTGAATACCGGCGAACTTGGTCAACTGTGCTGCCAGGTTCAAACCGGCCGGGCCACAGCCTACGATCAGGACATCAACGTTTTCAGGCAAAGGGCGTTTGATGGGCGGGGGGACAACACGATCCTGAGGATCGGAAAAACGCGGGTCACCGGGGTAAAAGCCATCGACATGAAACTGCATGGGGTGCTCTCCTCTCGTTATTATGGGAAAGACTTTAAACAGCTTTAGATATCAGTAAAAATAGGTTTTTATATCCAGATATAAAGAATTTGCATACATGAATCCCAACCTGTTGAAACAGCTGGCGATTGTAGTGAAGCAGGGATCGATCAGTCGTGCCTGTGAACAACTTTATGTCACTCAGCCAACGCTAACCCGCAGCATTAAGCAGCTGGAAGCGAAAGTGGGCGCTCCCTTACTCACCCGCTCCCGCTATGGTGTGGAACCTACCGAGATCGGTGCACGGCTGGCTCAAATCGGGGAGCGTATTCTGGCCGAGTCCGAGCACGGTGATGAAGTGATTCGGCAATGGCACAGCGGTTACCACCATGAATTCGTGATCGGGATCGACCCGCTTTGGGAGTTCGCGGCAGTACGCGAAATGACAGCGGCGCTGTTGCGCGAAAAGCGCTATGTGTTTCACCTGAGAACCGCGTCGGCTGCTACCCAGATCCAATTGCTGCAGGCCGGTGAATTGGACTTCCTCATCTCCCACGCCCACCTTTCGGTGGCCCAGAGCGCTTTGAATCGTGAAATCCTGTTCCGCGATCGCACCGGTGTATTTGCTGGCCGCAAGAGTAAACTTGTAAGTACTCGCACACCAGTTACCTCAGATATACTGGAACAGCATGATTGGATGGTCGCTGGCGCCAGCGCCGGTTTTCTGGATGCTCAGAAAGCACTGACCTCCCCTCAGGCTGCCCGTATGGCCTTAACCGGCAGCATCCGTTCTGTGCTTCACTTATTGGACACGACCGATCTGTTGGTGCGCCTTCCAGCACGACTGACCCTGATGACCGGGGATGTATCGCCGGAACAGTTGGTTCAGGTTGAAGGCGAACCCGGGCCTCGGCGTGATCTGGCGCTCTGGTCTCGCGCAGATCTTGAAGAACGCCCCGAGATGGTCAAAGTCAGACAGGTGATCAGTGAGCTGATGTGCCAGCTGGATCGCGATATGCCCACCTACGGCCTGACGCTTTAAACGAGTTGCCTCCTGACTGTCGCATAAAGATAAGCCCCTAAGCCTCAAGCTGTGCGATTCTCTAGCCTGATTGAATTCGTACCCGCTGATTCTTAAGGACAACGCTATGACACTTACATTCAAGGACTTTCCCCTGCAGGCCTATGACAAGCTGCGTTTTGCCGATACCGACAGTCAGGGGCATGTAAACAGTGCGGTGTTTTCCACCTTTTTGGAAACGGGTCGTGCAGAGATGCTGTATGACGCCCAATCCCCTTTGGTGGATGAAGGTGCTGTCTATGTGGTCGCCAAACTGGATATCCAACTTTTGGGCGAAGTGCTTTGGCCGGGACAAGTGGATATAGGTACCGCTGTCCTCAAGGTCGGTAACAGTTCCGTCAACCTCTTCCAGCAGCTGTACCAAAATGGAAAGTGTGTGGCTAAAGCCGATACGGTTATCGTGCAGATGAATGAAGTCACACGTAAGTCTCAGCCTCTTTCCGCTGAGATCATTGCAACGCTGAACCGCTTCCTGCTGCCTCAGGAATAAAGCCGGGCTCACAGAATTCCAATAAAAACGCCGGCCCCTCCGGACCGGCGTTTTGCTTTTCTCTATCGAGAATTTCAGGACCTTATTTCAGATCAAAGCGATCCGCATTCATCACCTTGGTCCAGGCCGCAACAAAGTCTTTCACAAACTTCTCTTTGTTGTCGTCCTGAGCGTAGACCTCAGCGTAGGCACGCAGGATTGAGTTGGAACCAAACACCAGGTCGGCACGGGATGCAGTCCACTTCACCGCACCGCTGTCACGGTCAACGATGTCGTAGGAATTTTTGCCGGTCGGTTTCCAGGTGTACTGCATATCGGTCAGGTTGACGAAGAAGTCATTGCTCAGCACGCCTTCCTGATCGGTAAATACACCCTGCTTGCTGCCACCGTGGTTGGTACCCAGAACACGCATGCCACCGACCAATACGGTCATTTCCGGTGCAGTCAAACCCATCAACTGGGTACGATCCAGCATCATCTCTTCTGGGCTAACCACGTAGTCACCTTTCACCCAGTTACGGAAGCCATCGTGCAGCGGCTCCAGATACTGGAAGGAATCGGCGTCGGTCATTTCGTCTGTGGCATCACCACGACCCGGCGCGAAAGGCACCTTGATGCTGACACCCGCATCCTTGGCCGCTTTTTCCACCGCTGCCGTACCACCCAGTACAATCAGGTCGGCCATGCTGACCGGTTTGCTGAGGCCAGACTGCACAGTTTCCAGCGCTGTAAGCACCTTGGCCAGACGAGCAGGCTCGTTACCTTCCCAGTCTTTCTGCGGCGCAAGACGGATACGGCCACCGTTGGCACCACCGCGGAAGTCAGAGCCGCGGAACGTACGGGCACTGTCCCAGGCGGTCGCAACCAGTTCACCCACACTCAGGCCTGTCGCCAGAATCTTGGCCTTGATATCGTCGACTTCAGCGTCACTCAGGGTGTAGCTCACGGCCGGAATCGGGTCCTGCCAGATCAGGTCTTCGCTAGGCACATCGGCACCCAGATAACGGGCTCTCGGTCCCATATCACGGTGAGTCAGCTTGAACCAGGCACGGGCAAAGACATCATCAAAGTACGCCGGATCCGCATGGAAACGCTCGGAGATCTTGCGGTACTCAGGGTCAACCTTCAATGCCATATCGGCATCGGTCATCATCGGCATGCAGCGGATAGACGGGTCTTCCACGTCGACCGGCATGTCCTCTTCCTTGATGTCCACAGGTTTCCACTGATTGGCACCCGCCGGGCTCTTGGTCAATTCCCACTCATGGTTGAGCAGCATGTCGAAGTAGCCGTAGTCCCATTTGGTCGGCTCGCTGGTCCAGGCACCTTCAACGCCACTGGTGACAGTGTTACGGCCGATACCGCGACCTACCTTGTTGTTCCAGCCCAAACCCTGCTCTTCGATACCGGCCGCTTCAGGCTCAGGACCCAGATCATCCGCATTGCCGTTACCGTGCGCCTTACCTACGGTATGACCACCTGCAGTCAGGGCCACGGTTTCTTCATCATTCATCGCCATGCGCTCAAAGGTGACACGCATGTCTGCAGCGGTTTTCAGCGGATCAGGATTGCCATCAACACCTTCTGGGTTTACGTAGATCAGACCCATCATTACGGCTGCCAGCGGGTTTTCAAGATCACGCTGACCCGAGTAACGGGAACCTTCGCTGCCGGTCGGTGCCAGCCACTCTTTCTCGGAACCCCAGTACGTATCTTTTTCCGGGTGCCAGATATCCGGACGACCACCGGCAAAGCCGAAGGTTTTGAAGCCCATGGATTCATACGCCATGTTACCGGCCAGGATGATCAGGTCGGCCCAGGACAGTTTGTTGCCGTATTTTTTCTTGATCGGCCAAAGCAGACGACGGGCCTTATCCAGGTTGCCGTTATCCGGCCAGCTGTTCAGCGGTGCAAAGCGCTGGTTGCCGGTACCCGCACCACCACGACCATCAGCCACACGGTAGGAACCCGCTGCATGCCAGGCCATACGGATCATCAAGCCACCGTAGTGACCCCAGTCCGCTGGCCACCAGTCCTGGCTATCGGTCATCAGGGCCTTGAGGTCGTTTTTAACCGCTTCCAGGTCCAGCTTTTTGAATTCTTCCGCGTAATCGAAATCCTCACCCAGCGGATTAGTCTTGGTATCGTGCTGGTGCAAGATGTCCAGATTGAGGGTATTCGGCCACCATTCCATGACGTCACTGCTACTGGCAGTGTTGGCGCCATGCATGAAAGGGCATTTACCTGAGGTATTGTTCTGGCTCATATCCGTTGTCCTTCTGCTCTGGTTTTTGTATTGCAGCACTTAGTCAGCTTGATCAGCCAGCCCTTGGAGCATGCGACAGTTCCGTTACTGCTTGATGAGGGCCACATGGCTGCTGGTTTGTAGTCTCAAGACTAGACCCATAGCGGAGATTAGCCCAAGTGACATTGCCAATATGCTTGATAGGAAAACCCTATTAACTGGAGGGGATGACTAACTCATTGATACATCAGCCATTAGGGGTACGTCCATGTACGCCCAGTCGATCACGTCCCGAACTTTTAGCGCTGTATAGCGCCAGATCCGAGGCGGCTAACAAAGACTCCACCTGTACCGGCTGTGCCATATCACCAGTGTTCGCCAGACCGATACTGACGGTCACACGTATACTTTGATCCGGCTCAATTTTGATCGGCAAGGTACGCACCTTGTCCAGCAGTCGCTCCGCCAACCTTTCAGCATCGGCGGGGTGTGTATTCGGCAGGATCACAGTAAATTCTTCACCACCATAACGGCCGATGCTGTCCACCTTGCGCAGTTCCAGCTTCAGTGCCTGGGCAATATCCACTAACACTTTGTCACCCTGGGCGTGGCCGTATTGATCATTCACCTGTTTGAAATGATCGATGTCGATCATCAGGACAGCCAGGGGAGTGCCAAAACGCTGCAGACGATCCACTTCCTGATTTAACCGGCGCATCAGCTCGCGCCGGCTTAGCACGCCGGTCAGATAATCCGTATCCACCAACGTCTTCAGCCGCTGTTGAATGGACTGGCTGCCCAGCAGCCGCACCCAGAAACGCAATGCCAGACTGGCCAGAGTACAGGCACTCAGAACCAGTACCACCCAAACCCAAAAGTGCATTTGATCCACCCGCTTCAGCATGGGTGCAATCAATCGCTCCATATGCTCATTATCGCGGCTGAAACTGATGCCTCCACGCAAATCCCCAACCTTGTATCCGTACTGCTCATGACAGGGTAAGCAACTGTGGACAATATTCAGGCCCGCCATATATCGATAGCGGTCTCCAACGCGCTCAACACGTTCCAGCTCACCTGTTTGCTCCATCGAAAGCAGAGCCTCATGCTCCCACTCATCCGGTGTGTTTTTGGGATTCAGTGGCTTAAGGCTGGTAATGCGCATACCCACATCGCTGCCTGCCAAGACTTCGGATATTTGCCGCGTCATATAGGCCGGATTAATACGCGTGAGCTCTCGCCCGAGGTTATCGGTAATTTCACGATGGGGCACATCAAGATAGGGATTCGGTTGAATATCAGGCGTTACAGGTACGTAAACGCCATCAGTGGCTGCATTCCAATGACGTGCAGCGCGAATCACAGCAAAGGCAGCCCTTCCCTGTGCCTGAAACACAGAAACAGCGGTGCCTTCCAACGCATTTCTGTTGATGAGCCATGAAAAACCAACCATCAGCGTGCAAAGCAGAATGACGATCATATTGATCAGGAAGAGTTGGCGTAGTCGCATCCATTTCCTATCCGGTTGTACTCCCTACACACTATAGGTGTTCCTGAACACTTAATAGCTGATTTGGCACACTTTCAGCAAAAATCACTGCTGTTTATTAATTAAGCAATTGATCCGCAACAGGACTCACAGTATACTACTAAGGTCTAACACACATTTTGGGGAGTGTTGTTATGCAAATGAAGCACTACACCGGTCTTGCCAATGAAGATCGTCGTATCCACCAGGAACTGGTGGCCATGGGTTACACCGATGCCGATGCATCTCGTACACCTGGTGCTGTTGCCAAGATGTTCAACCAGCTGACCGAGCTGCTGACGTGGATGCGTTGGAAAGCGGAAGTCGGTGTTTACGGTTATCGTATTGGCGCACCGCGTCACGCCAAGCAGGCGTAACGCACGATCTTCACTTCATGGTGTTGATTCCTTATCTGTTGTTTGTTGTTTGATGCCCACTGGTCCTGCCAGTGGGCATTTTTTTACCCTGCCTTCATCCCAATCCAATCCGACATCAACGCCGTAAAGATCCTGTCAAACCTGCGGAGTTAACCCTTGTCGACCCCAGCCCTTCGATTAATTCTTGGTGACCAACTCAGCCTTAACATCGCCAGTCTGAGAGATTTGGATCCGCATCAGGACCTGATCCTGATGTGTGAACTGAACGCTGAAGCGACCTATGTGGCGCATCACAAAAAGAAACTGGTGCTGGTGCTGTCGGCCATGCGTCACTTTGCCAAAACGCTTAAAGCCCTGGGCTACCGCGTATGTTATCGGCGCCTTGAAGATACGGATCGCGAAAGCAGTTTTATTGCGGAGATCGAGCAGATACTTCAAGCCTCCGGTTGCAAACACTGCGTGATCACCAAGCCCGCCGAATATCGGTTGTTGTCGGAGTTCCAGCAGTGGCAACAGACAGCCGAAGTACATATTGAGTTACGTGAGGATGATCGCTTTCTAGCTTCACCCGAGGAGTTTCAACACTGGGCCAGTGGCAAGCGCCAGCTGCGGCTGGAGTACTTTTATCGCAGCCTGCGTAAGCGCCACAACATATTGATGAAGGACGGGAAACCCATCGGTGGGCAATGGAACTTTGACCAGTCCAACCGCAAGTCGTTACCGGAAGAGATACAGCCTCCGCTCCCCACGCGATTTACACCCGACACGATTACCCAGGCGGTTATGGACCTGGTACAGGCGCGATATTCCGATCATTTTGGCGACCTTGATGGCTTCCATTATGCCGTCACACGCGAACAGGCTCTGGAGGTGTTGCACCAGTTTATAGAGGAACGCCTGCCCCTTTTCGGCGATTTTCAGGATGCCATGCGCCAGCAGGACCCCTGGTTGTTTCATTCACACCTGAGCTTCTACATCAACCTGGGATTACTGGACCCTATGGAGGTCATTGCCGCTGCCGAAAAGGCCTTTCATCAAGCCAAGGTACCACTGAATGCAGCTGAAGGATTTATCCGCCAGATTCTGGGTTGGCGTGAATATGTGCGAGGACTTTACTGGATGCAGATGCCAGGCTATGGCGAAACCAATCACCTGAATGCTGAGCGTCCCCTTCCGAAACTGTACTGGGGAGAGCCCACTCAGATGAACTGCCTGAGGCAGTGCGTTGAAGACACACGGCGTCATGCCTATGCACATCATATTCAACGCCTGATGGTGCTGGGTAACTTTGCCTTACTGATCGGAGCCAAACCCGGCGAAGTGAATGAGTGGTATCTGCTGGTGTATGCCGATGCTTATGAATGGGTCGAAATGCCCAATGTGCAAGGAATGATTCTGTTTGCAGATGCAGGTTTAATGGCAAGTAAACCTTATGCGGCCAGCGGCGCCTACATCAACCGAATGTCCGATTACTGCCGCGAGTGTCGGTATGATGTGAAACTGAAAACAGGCCCCAAGGCCTGTCCCTTCAATTACCTGTACTGGGACTTCCTGAGCCGCAACCGCACAAAACTGGAGCAGAACCCTCGTCTGGGTTTGGCCTACCGAAATCTGGACAAAATGTCCCCCGAAGCGCAGTCAGCTATTCACGAAAGTGCCCGGATATTTCTTCAGCAACTGGACTGACTCAACGCAGCAGGCTGCCCAACGAACCGGGGGGCAGTGTATCCAGCGACTGCTGGCGATACTGCAGCAACTGGTGCTGACGGACTTTTTCCGCAGGCTCCAACGGTAGACGGTCGGTCAAGCGCAGGTAGCGATCCACCATACGGTAGCGCTCTTCACGCTTGGCACGGTTGTCACGCGCCGCTTCCAGAAATAGCTGGGCAAGATTCAGCAGAGCCGGTACGTTGCCCGGATCATACTCGATGGCCAGACCAAAATAGCGAATGGCCTGAGAGACCTTGCCAGCCAGATAGTGTTTAACACCAAGGCGGTTAACCTTGTCACTCATGGCCGGATCTCGACGCACACCACCCTTGTTCCGGTTTTCCTGCACAGCTTCAGGCTCCAGCATGGGCACCTTGTCGCCGGCCAGAATCAACTGTTCCCGCTCCAACTGCATCGGCTCGTCCAAAGCACGGTTTCGCTCGTCAGCAACGGAACGGAACTGCTGGGCCTGCTGGATTTCGCCAAGGTCTTCACACATTTTGGCCTTGAGCAGGCTGGATTTAACCTTGAGGCGGTTATCCTTGGGGAACGCAAATTCCGCATTATTCAGCACGGTGTCAAAATCATTGCGCAGTTCAATCTGGCGCCGAGGATCTGCGTCCTGCATTTCCAGGCGTCTGATGTTGGCCAGACGCAAATAAGGTTCGGGTGAACGATAGCAACTGCGCTTACCCAGCTGAATCGATCGGCGGTAAGCACCTTCAGCCATATCGAGGACGCGAGTCTGGGTAGCAACACGCCCCAGCTCCATCTGCCGAGGAATGCCCAGAGGAGCTTTGGCAGTAGCCTGCTTCAGCGTCTCCCGTGCCTCGTGCAAGTCACCGTTTTTTTCATGCACTCGGGCAAGCAGGTCATACGCAGAAATCAGCAACGGGTAGTGTTCGATCAGGCTGTTAAGCAGTTCGCGCGCATCGTTAAGACGGTGCATGGCGGTCAGGGACTCAGCCATCACCAAGCCGATGTCCTTGTCCTGTGTCTGCCAGAACAATGGTTCCAAGACTTCGTAGGCTTCGTCAGGGCGTTTCAGCTCAATCAGGAGGCTGGCTTTCAAGCGGCACGCATATTCATAGTTGCTATCCTGACGCGGGATATCATCACAGGCAATGACACCACCTTCCAGGTCACCCACTTCTATGGCCTGCTCTACCGGACGCAGAACCTGCTTGCGCAGGACCAGCTGATCGAGTCGATTCTTAAGCTCATCAATCGTAAAGGGACGTGTCAAAAGATCATCAGGACGGCTATCGATTGCATGCAGCACAACTTCCTGAGAGGCATCACTGGTCATGAAGATCCAGCCAGCAGTCGGGCGGATATAACCACGATAACGCGCCTCTTCCAGTAGCTGCATACCAGTTACGGCATCGCTGCTGTTATGTCCTAACAAAATGATGTCGTAGGAGGACTCCTGGATCAGGTTCAGCACTTTGTCGTTAACAGTCGTCGCCAGCAGGTTCTTAACCCCCAGTTGGCGCAGCATATAGTAAATGGTCGATCGCAGGTTACCGCTGCTATCGATCAAAAGTACGCTTTTATCGGAATAGTCGACAGATCTGGACGCCACTGTGGCTGTTTACCTATTAACAAACGCTTGGAGCCCTCGTGGGCAGGTCTGTGACAGTATACAGAGGCAGGTGGGGTGGAAGAAGACTGGAGCTCCTTCAAACAAAAAAACACCGAGCACGGATTAACATGCTCGGTATCAAAGACAGTTCTATGCTGTGGGTCCACTATAGAGACTTAGAGACCAGGACTTTATGATGACGGTCAATTTTTGTGCGGCCAGCACATGACCCTCATCAATTAATACCAACGCCTAACACGCGCAGACGCCGTTTTCCTCTAAAATGTCGACAATACGAGGAGAAGAATAAACACAATGACTACGGCCTTGATTTCACATAAGGACTGCCAGCTGCATAATCTGGGCCCGGAACATCCGGACAGCCCAATCCGCCTGGCAGCGATCCATAAGGTTCTGGAGCGAACCGGGCTGATCGATCAACTCGATCAGATCACCGCGGTACCCGTGACAGAAGAGCAGATTTCGCTGGCGCATCACCAGTTGCACAGCAAGCGTCTCGACACACAGCAGCCCAGCTCTGGCATTGTCTACACCGATGACGATACAGCCATGTGCCCCGACAGCATGAATGCTGCCCGACTGGCAGCCGGTGGTGTTGTAATGGCGGTAAACCGGGTGCTCAGTGGTAAGGCCGAAAATGCCTTTTGTGCGGTACGCCCACCCGGCCACCATGCGGAATACAACATCGCAATGGGTTTCTGCCTGCTGAACAATGTTGCGATCGGTGCGGCACATGCCCTGCAGCACCCTGAAATCAAGCGCGTCGCCATCCTCGATTTCGATGTTCATCACTGCAACGGCACTGTGGATATCTTCAAGGATCGCCCGGAGGTACTGGTTTGCTCCACCTTCCAGCACCCCTATTACCCGGAACGCTACCACCAGATCGAGCGCCCCAATATTATTAACTGCCCGATTGCTGCTCATACTGAGCCGCATATTTTCCACCGCGCAGTGGAAGAGCACTGGCTACCGGCGCTGGATGCACACAAACCGGACATGATTTTCATCTCGGCCGGTTTCGATGCCCATAAAGAAGACCCCATGGCGGATCTTAACCTGACCGAAGAGGATTATCGCCAGGTGACTCAGGTCATTAAGCAGGTTGCAGAGCGCCACTGTCAGGGGCGTATAGTCTCAGTACTTGAGGGTGGCTATAACCCAGTCGCACTGGCATTCAGTGTGCAGGCACACCTGGAAGTACTGGCCGGTTTTTAGTAACGGGTTCCAGCCCCCAGAGATTGCCGGGAAGCAGACATAAAAAAACGGAGCCTGATGGCTCCGTTTTCTATTTCACTTGCGAGCGCTCTATCAGCCCACAAACTTGATCATTACACCCGCAGCCACTGCCGAGCCGATTACACCGGCCACGTTCGGGCCCATTGCATGCATCAGCAGGAAGTTCTGCGGGTTAGCTTCCAGACCCAGCTTGTTGGATACACGCGCTGCCATGGGGACCGCAGATACACCAGCTGAACCGATCAGCGGGTTGATCGCATTACCACCCTGCAGCTTGTTCAGCAGCTTGGCCATCAGGACACCTGCCGCGGTACCGATACCGAAGGCAACGATACCCAGCACCAGAATACCCAGTGTCTGAACGTCCAGGAACTTGTCAGCAGACAGCTTGGAACCGACTGACAGGCCCAGGAAGATGGTTACGATGTTGATCAGCGCGTTCTGAGCCGTATCGCTCAGACGGTCAACCACACCACACTCACGCATCAGGTTACCGAAACAGAACATACCCAGCAGCGGTGCCGCATCCGGCAGCAGCAGTGCTACCAGGATCAACAGCAGGATCGGGAACATGATCTTTTCAACCTTGGACACATGACGCAGCTGAGTCATGGCGATCTTGCGCTCGGACTCAGTGGTCAACGCACGCATGATCGGCGGCTGAATCAGCGGTACCAGTGCCATGTAGGAGTAGGCTGCTACGGCAATCGCACCCAGCAGATGCGGCGCCAGCATGCTGGCAACATAGATCGCAGTCGGACCATCCGCACCACCGATGATACCGATGGCTGCCGCATCCTGAATGCTGAAGTCCAGAATACCAAAGCTGCTCAGAGCAACCGCACCCAGTACGGTCGCAAAGATACCGAACTGCGCAGCAGCCCCCAGGAACAGAGTCTTGGGGTTCGCCAGCAGAGGACCGAAGTCCGTCATCGCGCCTACACCCATGAAGATCAACAACGGAGCAGCGCCCGAAGCAATCGCGATGGTGTAGAAGTTATACAACATACCATTGCTGTATCCGGCATCCTGAGCAACCAGACTAGCAGCAGCATGAGTACTGGCATTGGAGCTGTGGTACACGTGCGTCAATTCATGCACATCCGTACCGTTCACACCCAGCACACCTGCCAGAGCCTGCAATACTTCCGGCTTGGCAAAATGGATTGCATTTTCCACCGCGGACATGGCCAGACCTGCTTCCGGGATATTCGCCAGAATACCGCCGAAACCGATCGGAACCAGCAGGAGCGGCTCAAAGTTCTTGCGAATAGCAAGATAGAGCAGCACCAGACCAATCACCATCATGGTCAGCTGGCCAAAGGTGATATTGTAAATCCCCGAGGCCATCCAAAGATTAAGTAGCTTTTCCATGTAGCTTTACCTTAGGCCAGGGTCACCAGGGAATCACCGACCTGTACGGCGTCACCTTCTTTCACGTCAACCGATACGATCGTGCCGGCACGTGCCGCACGCACTTCGGTTTCCATCTTCATTGCTTCCAGAATGACCAGTACGTCGCCTTCCTGAACCGCCTGACCCGCAGCAACCTGCACTTTCCAGATGTTACCTGCCAGCGGTGCCGGTACAGGCTCACCAGAACCGGCAGCCGGAGCAGCAGCCGGTGCAGCGGCAGCCGGTGCAGACTGGATTGCAGAGATATCACCACCTTCGGTTACCTGAACGACGTAGTTCTGGCCGTTAACATTGATGGTGTAGACTTCCGGTCCGTTGTTTTTCGGGGCTGCCATGGTTTTTGCGTCCTCAAGAGTCGGTACAGGTTCAAAGGCGTCAGGGTTACCGCGGTTTTCCAGGAATTTCAGGCCAATCTGCGGGAAAAGTGCGTAAGTGAGAACGTCATCGATCTCTTTGTCACTCTGTTCCAGCTTGATGCCTTTTTCACTGGCGATCTGCTTCAGTTCAGCAGTCAGTTTCTCAACTTCCGGTGTCAGCTGATCAGCCGGACGACATGTCAGCGGCTGCTGGCCATCCAGTACACGCGCCTGGAGTTCAGCATTGTAAGGCGCCGGTGCAGCACCGTACTCACCCTTGAGAATGCCCTGAACTTCTTTTGAAATGGTTTTGTAACGCTCGCCCATCAGCACGTTGATGACGGCCTGAGTACCCACAATCTGTGAGGTCGGCGTTACCAGCGGGATGTAGCCCAGGTCTTCACGTACACGCGGGATCTCCGCCAGTACTTCATCAAACTTGTCGGCTGCGCCCTGCTCTTTCAGCTGGCTTTCCATGTTGGTCAGCATGCCACCCGGCACCTGAGCAACCAGGATGCGGGAGTCGGTACCGCGCAGGGAACCTTCAAATTTGGCGTACTTCTTACGCACTTCACGGAAGTAAGCCGCAATTTCTTCCAGTGCCAACAGGTCCAGGCCGGTGTCACGATCAGTGCCAGCCAGAGCCGCTACAACAGACTCGGTCGCCGTGTGACCGTAGGTCATGGACATGGAGGAGATGGCAGTGTCGACACGATCCACACCGGCTTCAACCGCTTTCAGGATCGTCATGTCGGACAGGCCTGCAGTGGCATGGGCGTGGAACTGAACTTCCAGGCCAGTCTGCGCCTTCAGGCGAGAGATCAGGTCAAAGGCGTTGTACGGGGTCAGGATGCCGGACATGTCCTTGATCGCAATGGAATCTGCACCCAGATCTTCCAGCGTCTTGGCATAATCAACCCATGTTTCGATCGTATGCACCGGGCTTGTGGTGTACGAGATAGTGCCCTGAGCATGCTTACCACAGTTCTTAACCGCCTTGATGGCACGATCCAGGTTACGCGGGTCATTCATCGCATCGAAAATACGGAAAACATCGACACCATTGGTGGCCGCACGCTCTACGAACTTGTCGACAACGTCATCGGCATAATGACGGTAACCCAGCAGGTTCTGACCACGCAGCAACATCTGCTGCTTGGTGTTCGGCATCACGGCTTTCAGTTCGCGGATACGAGTCCAGGGATCTTCACCC
This sequence comes from Marinobacterium sp., assembly GCA_048264005.1. Classification (GTDB taxonomy): domain Bacteria; phylum Pseudomonadota; class Gammaproteobacteria; order Pseudomonadales; family Balneatricaceae; genus Marinobacterium. The sequence continues at coordinate 181,463 of JBLXDP010000007.1, read as the reverse complement.
AGATAGCGAATGCATGAATCAAAAGTAGCACCGCCCCAACTCTCCAGGGACCAGTAACCTACTTTATCCAGCTTCTCGGCGATCGGAAGCATGTCATCGAGTCGCAGACGTGTGGCAAACAGAGACTGATGCGCATCACGCAGGACGACGTCGGTAATGCCTAGCGGTTTTTTTACGTCGGACATGAGTTAGCCTTTATCTAGCAAAAATGTTCTTGTTATTCAGCGGGATTACTTGGAACGGTACTTGTGCACCGCCGCCGTAATCGCGGCAACAACTTCATCGTTGTTACTGGCTGTAGCGCCACCAGCAGCAGCTGGCTGTGGGCGCGGCTTGGGAGCCTTGACCGGTTCTGGCAGGTACCGGACAGCCAATCGCGACATGATGCCAGTTGCAAACACCAGCAACGTCAAGAAGACGAAGACAAAACCCATGCCGAAGACCATGAGTGTGAGGCCTTCCGAGAACAGATTATCCATCTGTGGGTGCTCCTGTTTAGTTCGAAACCCTTTGGCCTGCCGACGGCTTTTGGCCGCACTCGCCTCCTCTGCATTTCAGAGACGGACAACAGGCAGATGTTCTGACCTTTGCCAAGCCGACCGAAGATACTATCAGTCAGGCTTACATAATCGATCCAATCTATTCTAACGCAAACTCAGGGGCCTAATGCAAGATTGTCGACAATCTGTAATTTTTTTACAGAAAACGACTGCATTTTCAGGAACTGCGACAATACTCGATATACAACTGCTAGTAATGCCGTTTTAAACAACAATTAGACATTAGCCTTTCGGCTAATTTACAAGGAAGGGATACAAAAAAGCCACTCATTGAGTGGCTGGACGGAAAACTTTCACATTATTGAAGCCAAGTTCATGCAAATGTTGCGCATGCATCTGTGACATCACGCCTTTGTCGCAATAGAGCAGGTATTCACGCTCCTGCGGCAAAGCGGAGAAATCGGCTTCCAGCTGGTAAAAAGGAATCACACGCACGTCGCAACCTGGCATGTTCAGTGGCTTGCGCTCCTGTTCACGCGGCGGACGAATGTCGATCAATGTCTGGTTATCCGCAACCTTGGTCATGGCTTCAATCTCAGAATTGATATTCTGATTTTCCACTATGTCATCAATACGGATCATTTCGGTCTGCTCAAGTGCACGTTCAAGCACCTCGAAATCGAAATTACTCTCTTCCTCTTCGACGCGCTCGCGACGCGCATGTGTAGTCGGTTTGTCAGAGATCACACCACAGAACTCCGGCATGGCGCTGGCAAACTCAAACGCACCAATCTTACGGGAGATTTCGATGATGTCCGGCTTATCCATAGTAATCAGCGGACGCAGAACCAGGTGGTCACAGCTTTCATCAATCAGGCGCAGGTTAGGCAGGGTCTGGCTGGACACCTGAGCCACGCTTTCACCGGTTACCAGTGCATTAAGCTGCATGCGATCGGCCACCTTGTCAGCCGCACGCATCATCATTCGCTTGAGCACTACGCCCATATGCGAGTGATGCACGGATTGCAGAATTTCACCCACTACTTCTTCAAACGGTACGGTGATGAATTTCACACGTGCAGAGGAGCCATAACGGTTCCACAGGTAAAGCGCGACCTGCTTTACACCAATCTCATGGGCATGGCCGCCCAGGTTGAAAAACAGGAAGTGTGTTTTGCTGCCACGACGCATGGTCATGTAGGAGGCTACAACCGAGTCAAATCCGCCGGAGATCAAAGACAACACATCTTCCTGAGTGCCCAGCGGATAACCGCCCAAGCCTTCATGAATGGCGGTGACAACAAACAGCTTGTTGTCCTTCACTTCCAGATCCACCCAAACCTCCGGCTTGCGCACATCAACACCAGCAGCCTCGGTATGCTGACGCAGGCCACCACCGACGTAGCGCTCCAGCTCTACAGAGGTGAAGTCATGCTTGCCACTGCGCTTGACCCTGACCTTGAAGGTTTTGCCCTTCAGACGCTCTGCGTAAGCCTCACGGGTGAGTTCGTACACGCTATCAAAGTCACCCAGGGGGTATTCTTTAACTTCCAGAAAGCTCTGAATGCCCGGCACACGCGACATGGCATCAATGATCTTCTCGCCAAGAGACTCATCCTGGCCTTTGTAGTTCACTTCGACCTTATCCCAGAAGCCACTGACCCTGATATCTTGATCCAGACGCTTGAGCACGATCTGCAGGTTACCTTGCAGGCGCTGAATCAGGCGACGACGAACAGGACGACTTTTGATCGTAATTTCGGGAAACAGCTTGGCAATAAATTTCATGATCGTTCCGGAATAAAGCGTTCGGATCAGGCATCAGGCCTGGAAGGATAAAGCTTAATACAAGAGGGGATGGCGCGCCCGAGAGGATTCGAACCTCTGACCGCCTGGTTCGTAGCCAGGTACTCTATCCAGCTGAGCTACGGGCGCATACCGATGGGGAAGAAAAGATGGCGCGCCCGAGAGGATTCGAACCTCTGACCGCCTGGTTCGTAGCCAGGTACTCTATCCAGCTGAGCTACGGGCGCACACATGTTTTTCTAAAGCATTGTTGAGTAATGGCGCGCCCGAGAGGATTCGAACCTCTGACCGCCTGGTTCGTAGCCAGGTACTCTATCCAGCTGAGCTACGGGCGCACAATGGCGGTGAGTGAGGGATTCGAACCCTCGATACCTTGCGGTATACGCCCTTAGCAGGGGCGCGCCTTCAGCCACTCGGCCAACTCACCTCGTCAACAACGGCGCAAATAGTACAAGATTGATTTTAAAAAGAAAAGGGAAATTTGAAAAAAATTATTCCTGATCTTCGTCTTGCTGCTTTTCGCGCTGAATACGCTGGTAGATCTCTTCACGATGAACAGATACATCCTTGGGCGCATTCACACCGATGCGGACTTGGTTGCCCTTAACACCGAGCACTGTAACAGTAACGTCGTCACCGACCATCAGAGTTTCGCCGACACGGCGGGTTAGAATCAGCATTTGTGGCTCTCCTTAATTTGTCCTGGGGCGCTGAGTTCTCTTTTTGAAAGCGGTCGCACTTTCTCCTATCGTCCTTCGACCATACAAGCAGTACAGCGGCGACCGTCTCAAGCCGATCGTGGGGGCATACCAGCAATGATAGAATACTTGCATACCCCCGTCATCTGATACCGTCGTTATTCACGGACTGTATCAGATTCATCCAGGTCAAACGCGGAATGTAGTCCGCGAACGGCCAGCTCCAGATATTTCTCGGCAATCACAACTGATACCTTGATTTCAGATGTTGAGATCATCTGAATGTTGATATTTTCAGTTGCCAAGGCATCGAACATTTTGCTGGCGACCCCTGCATGTGAGCGCATACCCACACCTACAATGGACACTTTAGCGATCTTATTGTTTCCAACGACTTCGCGAGCACCCAGTTCCTGTTTGACCTGCTGTAGAACCTGCTCAGCTTTATCATAGTCGTTTCTATGGACTGTGAAAGTAAAGTCGGTGGTTTTGTCGGCAGCAATATTCTGCACAATCATATCGACTTCAATGTTCGCCTGGCTGATCGGCCCCAGAATGCGGGAAGCAACACCAGGAATATCCGGCACGCCCTGCACGGTCAGTTTGGCTTCATCACGGTTGAACGCGATTCCCGAGATAATCGGTTTTTCCACAGCGGCATCATCCTCTATCGTAATCAGTGTGCCCGGACCATCCTCGAAACTGGACAGCACCCGTAGCGGAACCTTGTACTTTCCGGCAAATTCAACGGCACGAATCTGCAAAACCTTTGAGCCCAAACTGGCCATTTCCAGCATTTCTTCAAAGGTAATTTTTTCCAGCCGTCGAGCCCCTTCTACAACACGCGGATCGGTCGTATACACGCCGTCCACATCAGTATAGATCTGACACTCATCAGCCTTAAGAGCCGCCGCCAGCGCCACACCCGTTGTATCAGAGCCACCACGCCCCAGGGTCGTGATATTGCCGTCGTCATCAACCCCCTGGAACCCGGCAACCACCACCACACGGCCACGATCAAGATCAGCCCGCATACGGCTGGTTTCAATGTCCTGGATACGCGCTTTGGTATGCACGCGATCCGTCAGGATACGCACCTGTGCGCCGGTATAGGAACAGGCATCAACGCCTTTGGCCTTGAGCGCCATGCTTAACAGCGCAATGGTGACCTGCTCTCCGGTTGAAATCAGGGCATCCATTTCACGTGGATCGGGACGGGTCTGCATTTCATTGGCCAGGGCTATCAGCCGGTTGGTCTCGCCACTCATGGCCGAGACCACTACCACGACGTCGTGCCCTTGCTCACGAAAGCCTTTCACTTTTTCAGCGACCGCCTGAATACGCTCTACAGAGCCAACAGACGTACCGCCAAATTTCTGCACATATAATGCCATTTCACAGCTTCCATTCGACTGCCGACACAGAGTCTGCTCCGGCAGCGCCTGTCATTACAGGCTTGCCGCTACCAGTTCAGGCACCGCGCTCAGCGCAGCCGGCATGGCACCTACATCGGTACCACCACCCTGTGCCATATCCGGGCGACCGCCCCCTTTACCACCCAGGCGTGCAGCCAGCTCACGTACCAGATCACCCGCCTTGACTTGACCAGTCAGGTCCTTGGTGACACCGGCAACAACGCTGACCTTGTCATCCTGGGCGGTCATCAACACTACAATACCGCTGCCCAGCTTGTTCTTGAGCTGGTCCAGCATATCGCGAAGAGACTTGGGATCGACACCGTCCAACTGAGCCGCCAGAACCTTAAGTCCACCCACTTCCTGTACCTGACTGAGCAGGTCACCGCTCTGGGCACTGGCCAGCTTGGCACTCAGGCGCTCGATCTCTTTTTCCAGCTGACGGCTACGCTCGTTCAGTCCACGCACTTTTTCCAGCGTCGTGTCACGATTGCCTTTAACCAGTGCAGCGATTTCGTTCAGCACCTGCTCGCCACTGCTGATCCACTGCAGCGCCTGCATACCAGTCACCGCTTCGATACGGCGTACGCCGGCCGCGATACCGCTTTCAGCAACAATTTTCAGCAGACCGATATCACCGGTACGCTTGGCGTGAGTACCACCACACAGCTCAACGGAGAAGTCACCGCCCATGCTCAGGACGCGTACTTCATCGTCATACTTCTCACCGAACAGCGCCATGGCGCCCTTCTCTTTGGCGGCATCCAGCTGCATCAGTTCAGTTTCGACCGCAGAGTTGGCACGAATCTCATCATTCACCATACGCTCAACCTGAGCCAGCTCATCAGCGCTCATGGCTTCGAAATGGGCAAAGTCGAAACGCAGGCGCTCAGAATCAACCAGAGAGCCTTTCTGCTGTACGTGATCACCCAGCACCGTGCGCAGGGCTGCGTGCAACAAGTGAGTCGCTGAGTGGTTCAGCGCCGTTGCCTGACGCTTGGCCATATTGACCTCGGTGACAACCTGATCACCCACTTTCAGCACGCCTTCATTCAGGCTGCCATGATGCAGGTGATGACCACTTTCCTTGGTGCAATCGCTGACATCAAACTGACCACGATCCCAACGCAGCACACCCTGGTCACCAACCTGGCCACCGGATTCAGCATAGAAGGCAGTGTTCTTCAGTACCACTACACCGGTTTCACCCGCAGACAACTGGTTAACTTCTTCACCGTCACGGAACAGCGCAACCACTTCAGAGCGGTCTTCCAGGCTGTCGTAGCCGTTAAACGCCGTGCTGCCTTCCAGTTTAATCTGGTCGTTGTAATCCACACTGAACTGGCCAGAGGCACGCGCACGCTGACGCTGCGCCTCCATGCAAGACTCAAAGCCTTCCATATCCAGGCTCAGCTCATGCTCACGAGCCACATCAGCGGTCAGATCGACCGGGAAGCCATAGGTATCGTACAGACGGAACACGGTTTCGCCCGGAATCACCTTGCCGTCCAGATCCGCAATCGCCTGTTCCAGCAGCTGCATGCCGTTATCCAGTGTTTTGGCAAACTGCTGCTCTTCTTTCAGCAGAATACGCTCGACCTGCTCCTGCATCTTGGCCAGTTCAGGGTAGGCTTCACCCATCTCTTTGACCAGCGGTGCAACCAGCTTGTGGAAGAACGGCTCGTTGGCACCCAGCTTGTTACCGTGACGGATGGCACGACGCATGATGCGACGCAGAACGTAACCACGACCTTCATTGGACGGCATAACACCATCGGTAATCAGGAAGGAACAGGAACGGATATGGTCGGCAATTACTCGCAGTGACTTGCTGTCGATGTTATCCAGACCCAGTATGGCTGCAGTCGCTTTCAGCAGGTTCTGGAACAGGTCGATTTCATAGTTGCTGTGAACGCCCTGCAGCACTGCAGCGACACGCTCAAGGCCCATACCGGTATCGATACTGGGACGTGCCAGCGGTTCCATGGTGCCGTCGGCCGAGCGGTTGTACTGCATGAATACCAGGTTCCAGATCTCGATGTAGCGGTCGCCATCTTCATCCGGACTTCCGGGAGGGCCGCCCGCCACATCAGGACCATGATCGAAGAAAATTTCAGTACAGGGACCGCAAGGACCGGTATCACCCATTGCCCAGAAGTTGTCTTCATCCAGCTTGGAGAAGCGATCCGGGTTTACACCCATCTCTTCTTTCCAGATTTTTTCCGCTTCGTCGTCGGTGTAATGAACCGTTACCCACAGACGCTCTTCCGGCAACCCCATACGTTTGGTCAGGAATTCCCAGGCAAACTTGATCGCTTCGCGCTTGAAGTAATCACCAAAGCTGAAGTTACCCAGCATTTCAAAAAAGGTATGGTGACGTGCGGTATAACCCACGTTCTCCAGGTCGTTATGCTTGCCACCGGCACGTACGCAACGCTGAGAAGTTGTCGCACGGTTATACGCGCGCTTGTCTGATCCCAGGAATACATCCTTGAACTGCACCATGCCTGCGTTGGTAAACAGGAGCGTCGGGTCATTACCCGGAATCAACGGGCTGGAGGCAACAATTTCATGCCCCTGCTGGTTAAAGTATTCGAGGAATGCCTGGCGGATTTCCGCGCTTGTCATGTATTTCATATCAGGTCCGTTGCGTCTGTACTGATTGGCACGACTGTCCCGCATACCCCGACTGGGCAGCGGCGATCTGTACGCAAAAAATTAGCGGGATAGTATATAACGCGGGTAAAAAATGTACGATAGTCTGGCGTTCAGCGAAGACCGAGAATTCAGTCTTCGGCAGGCGTATTGATAGCTTTTTTCGCCTCGTCAAAGCCAAAGCCGCGATTAACCAGAAACCGCATTCGACGGGCATATTCCTTGGGGTTATCCGGTGGCGCTTCACCAAAACGCCGACGGCACGCATCCAGCGCCTGTGTATAACCGTCAGCCTCTTCAACCTCCAAAGCCTGTTCAACCAACTCTGATGCGATACCTTTCTGGCGCAGCTCCTGGCGCACGCGCATGGCTCCATAGCCCGAGCCTAAGCGGCTGCGCGTGAAGACCTCAGCAAAGCGTTCATCACTTTGATAGCCCGCCTCCTGGAGTGAATCCAGCGCACGTTCAAGCAGCGAGGACTCCTCCACTCGCGGACTCAGTTTGCGCCATATTTCAGCCCGACTGTATTCACGCCGGGCCAGCAAATTAATTGCTGCCGCCCGGATATCCGCTTCGGATTCCAGCGCCTTCGCCATCGAAACACATACGCCCTTTCCGTTGTTGAAGACACTATAGTAACGTGGACACAACCAATCTTCGATGCCTCATCTGCACGTCCTTTTTCCGGGCTGGGGCTATTTTTGCCAGAACCACTTTTCGCCCTCCTGCAAGGCTTCGCAGCGCGTTAGCCCTATATCTTTCAGCTGCTCACGGCTCATAGTGAGTAACTCCTTGCGCGACTGGTTCTGCCGATAGAGTTTCAACAACTGCTTCAACGACTTAAATGGTTTCATGACGTCCCCCTGTCTTTTTCTTGAGGGACCAGAATACGTACAGGCCATAATTGATTACAGATTCAGAAAAATATAAATTTACATATACAGATTTAATGCTTTGTATCTGTAATGCTTTATTAAATTCAATCTGTACTTCTTTTTACTGGTGATTTGCTGTGAAATTGTATGAGGCTTTGACCGAGAAACTGCGTGGACAGATCAACCAGGGATTATTTGCACCGGGTGATCGTCTACCCTCGATTCGTACCCTTACTCAAGAACACAGTGTCAGCGTTACCACCGCTCAACAGGCTTACCGCCAGCTTGAACTGCTTGGTCTGGTCGAAGCACGACCCAAGTCCGGCTATTTTGTGCGCGGGCGTGCACGAACCCACGCCTTGCCAACAACGGGGCGAGCCGCCAAACGCCCGCTCGAAATTTCGCCGTGGGAAGGTCTTCTGCAAATGCTGGGAGCGGACAAGAGCGCCCCCGTGTTTTCACTGGGCCACGCCATGCCTGACCTGACCAGCGAGAGCCTAAGCCCACTCCTCAAGCTATGGGCAAAAATTGCCCGTCGGGGAGACACTCGCCTGCTTGAATATGACAGCCTGCGCGGCAATCAGGAGCTGCGCGAACAAGTTGCACGCCTTGCCGAGCATGGCGGCGCTGAGCTGGATGCAGATGACATTGTGATCACAACCGGCTGCCAAGAGGCCTTGTTTTGTGCCCTTAAAGCAACCACGGAGCCTGGTGATGTGGTTGCAGTTGATTCACCCTGCTTTTACGGCGCCATGCAAGCCATTAAGGCAAACGGCCTGAAGGTGATGGAAATCCCCACCCACGCCGAAGAAGGTATTAGCCTGGAGGCGCTGGAACTTGCCCTCGAGCAGTGGCCCATCAAGGCCATTCTGGTCACACCCACCTGCAATAACCCACTGGGTTATACCGCCAGTGAGGAGCGCAAAAAGGGGTTATATCGATTGGCACAAACATTTGATATTGCCATTATTGAAGACGATATCTACGGTGACCTCTCCTACACTTGGCCTCGACCAGCCACCATCAAGTCACTGGACACCGACAACCGCGTCATTTTATGCAGCTCGTTTTCCAAAACACTCGCACCCGGTCTTCGCCTGGGCTGGATTGCACCCGGCCGCTATCGCAATGCGGTAATGCACCACAAGTTTGTGGCGACCGCAGCCTCAAGCACCCTGCCGCAGCAAGCCGTTGCTGAATTTATTGCACAGGGGGGCTATGAGCGACATCTGCGTAAAATGCGCGGCCAGTACCAGCGCCATCGAGATCAGATGCTCCCCTGGCTGGAACGCCATTTCCCGGCAGGAACACGTATAAGCCATCCAACCGGTGGCTATATTTTCTGGCTGGAGCTACCTGAAGAGATAGACTGCGTTGAGTTGAACAGAAGCCTGGAAGACCTCCCGTTTTGCATAGCTGCCGGCCCTCTGTTTTCGGCATCCGGCAAGTACCGCAACTGTATGCGCCTGAATTACGCAGAGGGGCTCACTGACAAAGTCGAACAGGCGATGCTTTCACTATTGCAGATGATGGACCAACAACAGTTAAAGCAGAGCACCGCCTGATCTCAGCAGGCAATACGCCCTGAAAACGAAAACAGGGGCTCAGGCCCCTGTTCAATGTCTTACATGACGCTTTAATTAGAGATCAAGCTGACCCGCTTCCTCTGCCTGTTCCGACTTTTCTTTCGGCTTGGGCACATTCAACAACTGGGCACGAATTTCGTTTTCGATCTCTTCAGCGACTTCAGGATGCTCTTCCAGGAACTTGGCAGCATTTGCCTTGCCCTGGCCGATCTTGTCACCCTTGTAGGCATACCAGGCACCAGACTTGTCAACCAGACCTTGCTGAACCCCCAGGTCCACCACTTCACCCATGTGGTAGATACCCTGGCCGTACAGAATCTGGAACTCAGCCTGACGGAATGGCGGCGATACCTTGTTCTTAACCACTTTCACACGGGTTTCGTTACCGACAACCTCGTCACCCTGCTTCACCGCACCAGTACGACGAATATCCAGACGCACAGAGGCGTAGAACTTCAGTGCGTTACCGCCGGTCGTGGTTTCCGGGTTACCGAACATTACACCGATCTTCATACGGATCTGGTTGATGAATACCAACAGGCAGTTGGACTGTTTCACGCTACCGGTCAGCTTACGCAATGCCTGAGACATCAGACGCGCCTGCAAACCAACGTGTGAATCACCCATTTCACCTTCGATCTCAGCCTTGGGCACGAGCGCGGCTACTGAGTCGACGATGATCACATCAACCGCACCTGAGCGCGTCAGCATATCGGTGATTTCCAATGCCTGCTCACCTGTATCCGGCTGGGATACCAGCAGTGCATCGACATCAACGCCCAGCTTTTCGGCGTAGACTGGATCAAGTGCATGCTCAGCATCGACAAAAGCACAGGTTTTACCCTGCTTCTGCGCCTGCGCGATAACCTGAAGCGTCAGCGTCGTTTTACCAGAAGACTCAGGGCCATAGATTTCGACCACTCGACCAAAAGGCAGACCGCCAATACCCAGCGCGATATCCAGACCCAGAGAACCGGTGGATACAGACGGAATGGCTTCGCGGGGCTGATCCCCCATGCGCATGACAGCGCCTTTGCCGAACTGGCGCTCAATCTGTGACAGGGCGGCATCAAGTGCTTTCTTTCTGTTTGCGTCCATCGGGAAACCTTTCATTAGCCGAGTGGTTAAATACTGTATGTCTGAACAGTATTATTCCACAACCTGATCAGATTGCAACCATATCTGAATCACTGAGGCAGGTAGGCCATGATACCTTCCAACGCCTGCTCAACCGCCTGCTGACGAATGTCATCACGGTCGCCATTGAAGAAACTCAGGCAACTGACTGTCGGATGCCCCTCAATCGCCCAGGCCAGCCATACAGTGCCAACAGGTTTGTCTTCAGTGCCACCATCAGGGCCAGCAATACCGCTTATAGCAACGGCAATGTTGGCATCGCTGTTACGCAGAGCACCTTCAGCCATTTGAGCAACAACTTTCTCGCTGACAGCACCACTGCTCTCAAGCACTTCAGCATCCACACCGAGCATTTTTTGCTTGGCGGTATTGGAATAGGACACAAAACCACAGTCAAACCAGCCTGAACTGCCCGGCACCGCCGTAACGGCCTGAGCCACCCAACCGCCGGTACAGGACTCCGCCGTGGCCATTTTCAATCCCTTTTCCAACAGCACCTGTCCTACTTTATGTGCCAGGTTTTTCATTGTGCTACTCCCAAGCCGCGACTACGCAGACTGCCGTGTTTAACGTACAATTCCTTCCCATTAAAACCCCGAGCCAAATCCGATTCAATCCCCGCAACAGGATGACAGCCCCAACTATGTCTTCAGCAAGCAAGAGCACCCAGCACACCCCCATGATGCAGCAGTACCTGCGGATCAAGGCGCAGCATCCGGATCAACTGCTGTTTTACCGCATGGGTGATTTCTATGAGCTGTTCTACGACGATGCCAAGAAAGCGGCTGCACTGCTGGATATCTCGCTAACGGCACGCGGTAAGTCCGCCGGTGAACCCATTCCCATGGCGGGGATCCCCTACCATGCTGCCGAAGGTTATATCGCGCGCATCGTCAAAGCGGGCGAATCCGTGGTGATCTGTGAGCAGGTCGGTGACCCGGCTACCAGCAAAGGGCCGGTTGCACGCGAGGTTGCTCGCATCGTCACCCCGGGGACACTGAGTGACGAAGCGCTGCTGGATGAGCATCAGGATAACCTGTTGATGGGAATTGCCCGTCATCAGGACCGCTTTGGCGTGGCACTGATCGATATCAGCTCGGGTCGTTTCAGCCTGTTCGAAGTCGAAAATGAGGGGGCATTACTGGCTGAGTTGGAGCGACTGCGTCCCGCAGAGCTGCTTTATCCGGACGATGTTGAAGTCCCTGCGGCTGTCAGTAAACGTCCTGGCTCCCATGCCCGCCCGCCCTGGGAGTTTGAAGACGATACCGCCCGCCGCCTGCTGTGCGATCAGTTCAAAACCCGTGACCTGAGCGGTTTTGGCTGCGATCACTTGAGCCTTGCCATCTGCGCGGCGGGCTGCCTGTTGCAATATGCTCGAGATACTCAGCGCAGCAGCCTGCCCCATATCCGCCGTCTGCAGGTGGAGCAACATGATGAAGCAGTGATTCTGGACGCATCTACACGCCGTAATCTGGAGCTGGATATCAACCTGTCCGGCGGTCGCAGCAATACCCTGGCCTCGGTATTGGATAAATGTTGCACCCCTATGGGTAGCCGACTGCTACGCCGCTGGTTACACCGACCGCTTCGCGACCGTGCCACGCTGGAAGCACGCCAGGATGCCATTCGTTGGCTGATGCGCCCTGATTGCAGCGACAACATCGCCGAGCAGTTGAAGCCCATTGGCGATATGGAACGCATTCTGTCCCGCGTAGCCCTGCGCTCTGCACGCCCGCGCGACCTTGAACGTCTGCGAAATGCTCTGGCAGCATTGCCGGAACTTCAAAATGCGCTCGGAAAAACCGACTCGTCTCGCATCAAGGCGCTGGCGCAACAGGTTGCCAGCTTCCCGACGGAAGCGGACCTGCTGGCTCGCGCCATCATCGACGGACCTCCAGTCGTGATCCGTGACGGTGGTGTGATCGCAACCGGCTACGACAGTGAGCTCGATGAACTGCGCGGGCTGAGTGAAAATGCAGGTGAATTCCTGCTGCAGCTGGAAGCACGTGAGCGCGCCCGCACTGATATAGCCACACTGAAGGTTGGCTACAACCGAGTGCACGGCTATTACATCGAGGTCAGTAAAGCACAGGCCGTCGATATGCCGGCCGAATACATCCGTCGCCAAACGCTGAAAAACGCCGAGCGTTTCATCACCCCTGAGCTTAAAGAGTTTGAAGACAAGGCATTAAGTGCCAAGAGCAAGGCACTGGCCCGTGAAAAGCACCTCTACGACGAGCTGCTTGAACAACTGGCAGCGCAGCTCGCACCTTTACAGGAAAGTGCAGCCGGCCTGTCGGAACTGGATGTTCTGTGCAATCTGGCCGAGCGCGCCATCAGCCTCGATTATCAGCGTCCTCAATTACTGGATGAACGCTGCCTGCAGATAGAGGGGGGCCGCCACCCGGTAGTGGAAGCCGTGCTGGAAATACCTTTTGTAGCCAATGATCTGCGCCTTGATGACCAACGCCATATGCTGGTGATCACCGGTCCGAACATGGGCGGTAAATCCACCTACATGCGTCAGGCTGCATTGATCACTCTGCTGGCCCATATCGGCAGCTATGTTCCGGCGCAAAGCGCCAGCATCGGTATTGTCGATCGTATCTTTACCCGCATGGGGTCCTCGGATGACCTGGCAGGTGGGCGCTCGACGTTCATGGTAGAAATGACCGAGACCGCTAATATCCTGCACAATGCCAGTGAACACAGCCTTGTACTCATGGACGAAGTGGGCCGTGGTACCAGCACGTTCGATGGCCTCTCACTCGCCTGGTCCTGTGCCGAATTCCTCGCACGTGAAGTCAAAGCCTTCACCCTTTTCGCGACCCATTATTTTGAACTGACCAGCCTGCCTGAACGGGAAAGCGGCGTTGTGAATGTGCACCTGACAGCCGTTGAGCACAACGACCACATTGTCTTTATGCATGAAGTTCAGGAAGGTCCTGCTAGCCAGAGCTACGGCCTGCAGGTTGCCCAACTGGCAGGCATTCCCGACCGGGTTATTCGTAATGCTCGGGATAAACTGATCATTCTGGAACAGGACAGCCGTAGCCCGACAGAAACCGTGCAGCGTAATCCTGAACCGGCCTCAGTCCAGGTCAGCGAAGCGCCCATGCAGGCAGATCTCTTTGTCAGCCAGCCGTCAGCGGTGGAGCGTCAACTGAAACAAATGGACCTTGACGAACTGACCCCGCGTCAGGCCCTTGATCAGCTGTATGCGCTTAAAGAGTTGATTGGTTAGTCAATTCCGCCAATACAAGGAACAGGCGCCGCTGGCTTGAATGCCGGGGCGCACTATACTGCAGTCAGACCTGAGCCAAGGAGCGCTGGAAGATGACCTATATCGTCACCGAGAACTGTATCCGCTGCAAATACACCGATTGCGTTGAGGTCTGCCCCGTAGACTGTTTCTACGAAGGCCCCAACTTTCTGGTGATACATCCGGACGAATGTATCGATTGCGGTCTGTGCGAACCCGAATGCCCGGCTGAAGCGATTCTGCACGAAGATGACTTGAGTCCGGAACAAGACCAGTTCTACCAGCTTAATGCCGAGCTTGCGGAAGTGTGGCCCAACATCAGCGAGCGCAAACCGCCTATGGAAGAGGCTGAAAAATGGAACGGCACCCCAGATAAACTCAAGTATCTGGAGCGCTAGGCATTACATAGACACAATTTCCATGTTGAGAGACCCGCTGCTATTGCAGCAGGTCTTCGCCGCTAAGGCCGTTCTTCTCTACGATTTCACGCAGCTTGCGCAGTGCTTCCACCTGAATTTGTCGTACGCGCTCGCGGGTCAGACCAATCTCCTTACCCACCTGCTCCAACGTGCTCATCTCGTGACCACGCAGACCAAAGCGTCGTGACAACACATCAGCGTGCTTTTCCGGAAGCATATCCAGCCAGCGATTCAGGTTACCGCTGATGTTGTTGCTCTGCAGCAGGGTTTCCGGATCCATCGCATCATGATCAGCGATGGTTTCCAGCAGCGGCTTGTCAGCCCCTTGCCCTGCAGGTACATCGACGGAACTGACGCGCTCATTCAGTCCCAGCATGCGCTCTACATTGGCAACCGGCTTGTCCACCAGTGATGCGATCTCTTCGGCGGTTGGCTCATGATCCAGCTTCTGAGCCAGCTCGCGGGAAGCGCGCAGATAGACATTGAGCTCCTTGACCACATGAATCGGCAGACGAATGGTTCGCGTCTGGTTCATGATGGCGCGCTCGATGGTCTGGCGAATCCACCAAGTGGCATAGGTTGAAAAACGGAAACCACGCTCGGGATCAAATTTTTCCACCGCACGAATCAAGCCCAGGTTTCCCTCTTCGATCAGATCGAGCAGAGTCAAACCCCGGTTGATATAGCGACGGGCAATTTTCACGACAAGACGCAGGTTGCTTTCGATCATGCGCTTGCGGGAAGCCTCATCCCCTTTGAGTGCACGGCGAGAGAAATAGACCTCTTCTTCTGCCGTCAGCAGAGGCGAAAAGCCGATTTCATTGAGATAAAGCTGAGTTGCATCCAACGAACGGGCGTTCACCAGATCTTTGTGCGCCATGGAGCCACGCCCACGCCCACTGTTCATGAAGGCCGGAAGCTCTTCCTCTTCGCTTTCGAAGTCGGCGTCATCAACCGTTTCATCCTCCTCACGCTCCAGTGTCTCGACATCCTGATCGTAGTCACTGTCACCAACCGGAACCTTGGCCCCGTGTTCCTTATCCACGCTCACCATGTGTTACCCCCAGATTGGACGATGGTCTGTGCCATCTATATGTGGGTACCTCTAAAACGACAAAGCGAATCTTCGGCTGTGTTGCATGGTACTGGCACTGCGAACAGATCAGCCTGCTTGGCTTTTGTCTGCTCGTGGCCTTGCCTTCGAGTCACTTTTCACGCTTTCGAGGCTCCCCTGTTGTTGTTATTTTTATTGTCAGCGCTTAGGCAAGTAGCGCATAGGGTTTACGGGATTACCATCCCTTCGGATCTCAAAGTGCAGCATCATGCGTGCCGCACCTGTATTACCTATTTCGGCTATTTTCTCGCCTGCTTTAACCTTATCACCCTCTCGTACAAAAATGCGACTGTTATGCGCATAGGCACTGAGGTATTGGCTGTTATGATTCAGAATAACCATATTCCCATATCCAAGCAGTCCATTACCTGAATACACTACTACGCCTGCGGCGGCCGCCTTTACGGGGTCACCCTCGTTGCCAATGATATCTATCCCTTTATTGGCGGGCTGCCCGCCACCAAAGCCGGACAATATGCGGCCATTATGCGGCCATTGCCATTTGATAGGACCACTGGAAGCAGGCTCTGATGGGATCGTTTTTTTCGGCGGGCTCGTGCGGGTAACGGCACTCGATGAAGTTGACTTCTGGCTTGTCGCAGCCGTCGATGAAGGCGCAGGGGGTTTTTTGCTCCCCGAAGAAGAAACAGTGGTTACAGAGGGTGTTAAGCGCAGGCGCTGGCCCGGATAGATAAAGTCTCGACTACTGATGCCGTTCCAGCGCGCGACCTGGCGATAGTCGAGTCCATAGCGAAAGGAGATTGAGTAGAGGGTATCTCCTTTCTGCACCCGATAGCTGGCAGGAGCCGGTCCCTTGCGCGCAGACGTCGCACCCAGTGACTGATCCGTGACCGGTGCATAGCCGGTTGAGCAACCTCCCAGCAGCACAATCAACCATCCTGTCAAAACCAGCCGCCAGGGCACTCCAGCCTCCTCAGCCCTGCTGCCGATCCATCACAAGCCCCAGCAGCGCACCCAGAATAATCAAGGCAAGTGCAGGCCAGAGTTGGGCATCGAGTCCGGTCAGCATTTGAAAACTGTCGGGTAAGACATTGTCCTGCATAAGAGGCACTTCCCCTCCCTTTTCATCGATGCTGTAAGCCAGAGTGTATTTCCAGGGCCAAACCTTATTCAACGACCCCAACATGAACCCGCCCAGCAGTGCTAACGTGGACATGCGATGATGATGAAAAGCCCAGCTCAGCACACGAGAGAAACTGAGCAGCCCCACAACACAACCGCCAACAAATACACTCAGCATGCTCCATTCCAGGCCTTTAACCGCTTCCATAACCGGGGTATACATCCCCATCAGCAGCAGAATGAAACTGCCTGAAATACCCGGCAAAATCATGGCACAGATAGCGATCATACCGGCCACAAAGGTCATCAGGACTGAGGGTTCCAACAGGGTCGGAGTCCGCGTGGTAATAAAATAGGCCAGCACACCACCCAGTATGAAAATAGAGAAAAGGTTCGTACTCCAACCCTTGATGTGACGCACGACACTCCAGGTGGACGCCAATATGAGGCCAAAGAAAAACGCCCATATCAGAATCGGATGATGCTCAAGCAGGAATAGCGTCAAATGCGCAACACTGACCAGACTGCATACAATACCGACCATCAGTGCCAGCAAAAAGTTGCCGTTCACATGACGCCAGCAGGCACCAATGCCATCTGAAAACAGCAGGCGCAAGGCTTCAATATTGAAGCTTTTCAGCGTATCGATCAGTTCTTCATAGATACCGGTGATAAAGGCAATGGTACCGCCCGATACCCCGGGTACGGCATCAGCAATGCCCATCATCATGCCCTTGGCGGACAGCACCAGATAATCGCGTATGTTACGCACACTCACTCCTGTTGTTAGCGTACCGTGCCGCTCAAAAGGGGCACGAAACGAACTTTTTCCATCACTTCCGTTGTGTATGCGTCTTCCGCCGTACGCGTAATACGTTTCAGTGTCTGCTCTTCATCACCCACCGGAATCACCAGACAACCGCCAATCGCCAACTGTGACAGCAACTCCTTGGGTACCTCTCGAGGTGCAGCCGTCACCAGGATGCCGTCAAAAGGGGCTTTGTCAGGCCAGCCCATGCCACCATCCGTATGACGCAGCATCACATTGATCAGTTTCAGCCGCTGCAGGCGCTGGCGTGCTTTTTCCTGTAACGGACGGATGCGCTCCACGCTGAAAACCTGGTCCACCAGTTCACCCAGAATGGCAGTCTGATATCCCGATCCCGTACCTACCTCCAACACTCTGTCACGAGGCCCTGCTTCCAGCAGCAGCTCAGTCATGCGCGCCACGATATAAGGCTGAGAGATGGTCTGGTTGTAACTGATCGGTAAAGCGGTGTCTTCATAGGCACGATGCGACAAGGCTTCATCGATAAAAATATGACGTGGTGTATCCAGAACGGCATTTAAAACACGCTCATCGGCAATACCCTGATCACGCAAACGCTGCACCAGACGCTCACGCGTGCGCCTGGAGGTCATTCCAATACCCTGGAGATCGCGGTCGATCACATCAAGCCCTCCAACCACTCACCCAGGTTATCCATGCCGGAATAGTGCGTCATGTCGATCTGCAGAGGTGTGATGGAAACGAAGCCGTTTTCAACCGCATAAAAATCAGTACCGGGCTCTGAGTCCGCCGCCGCGCCAGCACCCGCAATCCAGTAGCGAGTACGGCCCCGTGGGTCTTCCATTGCAACCGGTGGCTCAGCACAGTGACGATGCCCCAGACGGGTTACATGAACACCCTTGATCTGATCCAACGGCAGGTCAGGCACATTCACGTTCAACACTGTACGCGGAGCCACTACCAGTGACTCCAGTCGTTTAACCAGAGCGGCCACGATCTCGGCACCGGTTTCATAATGCTTGGGGTGGAAACTGTGCATCGAAACCGCAATAGGCGGTAACCGACAATGCCGACCTTCGGTAGCAGCCGCTACTGTGCCGGAATAGAGCACGTCATCACCCAGGTTGGCACCGGCATTGATACCGGATACTACGATGTCAGGCCGGCGTTCATCAGTGAACAGGCCTGAAATACCCAGGTGTACGCAATCGGTGGGGGTACCATTGATACCGTAATAGCCACTGGAGTGATGATGCGCTTCCAGAGGGCGGTCCAATGTCAGGGAGTTACTGGCACCACTGCGGTTGCGGTCCGGCGCCACTACAAACGTTTCCACATCCTGAGCCAGACGTTCAGCCAAAGCTGCCAGCCCCGGAGCGTACACACCATCATCATTGGAAATCAAGGTCAGCATTTTTTCCCGATTACTCCTGCTGCAAAGTTGCGTTACGCCACTGACAGAGTTCACGCAGAACACTGGTGGCAAAGGCACCGGAGGGCAGTTCAAACTCCAGTCGCCATTGCTGTTCCTGTTCTTGCTCGGCTTTAAGACCCAACGGTATCAACCGCATGCTGCGGCGCTCCTGGTTCAACCCGAGACCTTCCAGGCCGGAACAGAGTGATTGCCAAGACTCCAGCGCCTGCTGTTCGAAGTCACGTGCCGCGTCCAGTGTCATCAACTCACCACGCCCCCACATAGGGGCCGTCAGATGCACATCCGCATCAGCCAAACGCTGCTCCAGATCTTCGGCGTCCGCCTCGGCTCTAAAACAGCTCTGGGAGCCGTTCAACATCAGCACATCACCCGGCAGAATCTGATCCCAGTAACCCTGCTGGATACGCTGACTGACAACCTGATTAAACAGCCAGGATCTGAGGGCAGAAATATACAGCCCCTTTTTGTGACGCTGGCGCTCACGCAGGCGCCCTTCCAGCATGGCAATACCCTTTTCCAGGTTACCGCCTTCGATACCGAAACGCTGTTCACCGAAGTAGTTGGGCACACCCGCACGTACCTGCTCCACTCGCTCGGCAAAAGCCTGCTCATCCGTCACACCACGCAGACGCAAGACAAAGCGATTGCCCTCTAGAGCACCCAGACGCAGTTTACGGCTGTGCCGTACGGCCTCAAGCACTTCGATACTGTCACCGCCAAACAAAGACCAGGTGAGCGTACGGCCGATCGGCAAACGCACACTGAACCACTGCTCCGTTACCGCATGACGATCCTTCTTGCCGGCATAACCGACATCACGAGGACTGATCTGACAGAAGTTCGCTAGCTGACGTGCAACCCAATCGGTGTTCTCGCCGGTTTTGCGAATATACAGGAAGACATGCTCCCCTTCCCCGTCAGGGGTAAACGGCAGGCGTTCAAATACCTGAAAATCATCGGGCTGGGATCGCAGCAGGGCCTGGGATGTGGGTTCGCCATACAGCCATTCAGTGGCGAGTGAAAGGTTCAACGTCGCGGGTTCTCCGGCTCGGGCTCAATGAGCTGAAAAAAGGTTTCCCCCTTACGGACCATACCCATTTCACTGCGGGCACGTTCCTCCAGGGCAGTTAATCCCTGTTTGAGATCCTGCACTTCGGCTTCAAGGCGCTTGTTACGCTCGGCCAGCTGCTGATTGACATCCCGCTGTTCCAGAATCTTTTGTTCAAGCTGCCATACCTGACGCAGGTTGGCTTCGCCAAACCAGAGTCGATACTGCAACCCGAGCAACATCACCAGCAATATCAACAACAACCAGCGATACACGCACTATCCTCTTGCCTGCAGGTCCCAGGGTCAAAAAAAGGGGGCCTAGAGCCCCCTTTTTATCATATTTTCAGAGACACCTCGAAAACTACTGCACAACTCATTGATCAGGCTGCACATAAGGCTTTCAAGGCATCCTCAGATCAAGCCTGACCTTTGATCTCTTTCAGACCGTTGTAGACCGCACCGGCACCCAGCTCTTCAGCAATGCGCAGCAGACGGTTGTACTTGGCAACACGGTCAGAACGGCACAGAGAACCGGTCTTGATCTGGCCTGCAGCAGTACCCACTGCCAGGTCAGCGATAGTTGTATCTTCGGTTTCACCAGAGCGGTGAGAGATAACAACGGTGTAACCGGCGTCTTTCGCCATTTTGATCGCATCCAGAGTTTCGGACAGAGAGCCGATCTGGTTGAACTTGATCAGGATAGAGTTACCGATAGACTTGTCGATACCTTCCTTCAGGATCTTGGTGTTGGTTACGAACAGATCGTCACCGACCAGCTGTACCTTGTCACCGATCTTGCGTGTCAGGCTGGCCCAACCATCCCAATCGGACTCGTCCATACCGTCTTCGATAGATACGATCGGGTAGTTTTCGCACAGCTGCGCCAGGTAGTCACCGAAACCTTCAGCGTCGAAGACTTTGCCTTCACCCGCCAGGTCGTACTTGCCGTCTTTGTAGAACTCGGAAGAGGCACAGTCCAGTGCCAGAGTCACGTCGGTGCCCAGCTTGTAGCCAGCGTTGTCGATCGCTTCCTGGATAACAACCAGCGCTTCTTCGTTAGAACCCAGGTTCGGCGCGAAACCACCTTCGTCACCTACTGCCGTGTTCAGGCCACGAGCCTTCAGTACGGATTTCAGTGCATGGAAGATTTCGGCACCACAACGCAGCGCGTCCTGGAAGTTGTCGAAGCTGACCGGCTGAACCATGAATTCCTGGATGTCGACGTTGTTGTCGGCATGCTCACCACCGTTCAGGATGTTCATCATCGGAACCGGCATGGAGTACTGACCCGCAGTACCGTTGATGTCAGCGATGTGTGCGTACAGCGGGATACCTTTCTCGGTTGCTGCTGCTTTTGCTGCTGCCAGAGAAACGGCCAGGATCGCGTTGGCACCCAGGTTGGACTTGTTTTCAGTACCGTCCAGCGCCAGCATTTTGTCGTCCAGCGCGCGCTGATCGGTAACGTCCATGCCAACCAGAGCTTCGCGAATAGCGCCGTTGATTGCCGCTACGGCTTTCTGCACGCCCTTGCCCAGGTAACGAGACTTGTCGCCATCACGCAGCTCCAGTGCTTCGCGGGAACCGGTAGAAGCGCCTGAAGGCGCACAGGCAGTACCCATCACACCAGAAGCCAGAATAACGTCTGCTTCTACAGTAGGGTTACCACGGGAATCCAGGACTTCGCGTGCCTTGATATTCGCAATCTGAGCCATTGTATCTGTGTCTCCAGTTAACTCGTAAAAAGGTTACTGCTGCGCCTGACGTTCCAGCGCGGCCTTGATAAATCCGGTAAACAGGCCGTGCCCGTCACGCGGGGTAGAAGTGAATTCCGGGTGGAACTGACAAGCTACGAACCACGGGTGATCCGGCGCTTCTACCACTTCAACCAGTTCGCCATCTACAGAGCGGCCAGTAATTTTCAGGCCTGCTTCTTCCAACAACGGCACGTAGTTGTTGTTCACTTCGAAACGGTGACGGTGACGCTCGCGTACTTCGGTGTTGCCGTAAGCTTCAGCAACTTTGGAACCCGCGGCCAGGTGACAGGTCTGTGCGCCCAGACGCATGGTGCCACCCAGGTCAGAGTTTTCACCACGCACTTCCACTTCACCGCTACGGTCAGTCCACTCGGTAATCAGGCCGATTACAGGATGTTTGGACTGCTGATCGAACTCAGTAGAGTTGGCACCTTCAAGATTGGCCACGTGACGCGCATACTCGATTACGGCAACCTGCATGCCCAAACAGATACCCAGGTAAGGCACCTTGTTTTCACGCGCAAAGCGCACTGCCTGGATCTTGCCTTCCACACCGCGCTCGCCGAAGCCGCCCGGTACCAGAATGGCACTGAAGCCTTCCAGGATTTTGCTGCCTTCACGCTCAACGCGTTCGGAGTCGATGTACTCGATGCGTACTTTCTTGCGCAGTGCGATACCTGCATGCGTGATCGCTTCGATCAGCGACTTGTAGGCATCCAGCAGTTCCATGTACTTGCCAACCATGGCGATAGTTACTTCGCCTTCCGGGTGCAGGAAAGCATCCGCCACACGGCTCCACTCACTCAGGTCTGCCGGTTTGCAGTTGATGCGGAAACGCTCGGTGACGATCTCATCCAGGTGCTGCTCCCACAGCATGGCCGGGATGTTGTAGATGGTATTCGCATCGGGCAGGGAGATAACCGCACGCTCTTCCACGTTGGTGAACATGGCCACCTTACGACGGGAAGACTCATCCAGCGGCTGCTCGGAGCGGCATACCAGGATATCCGGCTGGATACCGATGGAGCGCAGCTCTTTCACCGAGTGCTGGGTCGGCTTGGTTTTGGTCTCGCCCGCAGTTGCGATGTAGGGAACCAGTGTCAGGTGCATGAACATGGCACGGGACGCACCCACTTCCACCTTCAGCTGACGCACTGCTTCCAGGAACGGCAGGGATTCAATATCACCCACGGTGCCACCGATCTCGACCAGTGCAACATCTGCATCACCGGCACCTTCGATCACGCGACGCTTGATCTCGTTCGTGATGTGCGGGATTACCTGCACAGTACCGCCCAGGTAGTCGCCGCGGCGCTCCTTGCTCAGTACGTGCTGGTACACACGACCAGTGGTGAAGTTGTTGCGCTTGCTCATGGTGGTGCGAATGAAGCGCTCGTAGTGGCCCAGGTCCAGGTCCGTCTCGGCACCGTCATCGGTGACGAAAACTTCGCCGTGCTGGAAGGGGCTCATAGTGCCCGGATCCACGTTTATATACGGGTCCAGCTTCAGCATTGTTACCTTGAGGCCACGGGCCTCTAGAATAGCCGCCAAAGAAGCTGATGCGATGCCTTTGCCCAATGAGGACACAACACCGCCTGTGACGAAAATATAACGCGTCATGCGGAACCTGTCAGATCGTAGAAGTGGGAGGAGAAAACGTACTCAAGATGGGGTTGCAGGATAGCAAAAAGCGCCCCTCAGGACAAACCAAAAGCGTCCCATTGAGGCAGCAATCCATTTTCAACCAGCGGAAATTCACACAGGCAGATTCCGGGCAGCGCCAGAATCTCACCATCGGCCCAGAGAATTGGCTGAATCGAACGCATCCAGGGCGGTAATCCAGCCTCCTGAAGCAACTGTTTCAAGCTTACAGAGCCCCCTCTTCCAGCAGGGCGCAAACGTTCACCGCCCTGTCGGAATCCCAAACGCAGCACAAGACCGGCCGGAAACCCTTTTTCAGCGCAGACCCAGCGCAACTGCCCGGAGGGCAGGTCAATACTTTGCCCCACGGTTATAAACACGTCCGTACCCTGATCCGCAGCCGGTAAGGGGTATGGCAACAGAAACAGCTGGTCACGATAGCGACGCAGCTGAAAGTTCGCTAAATGTTCCTGAGGCTCGGCATCTTCACGTTCAACCAGCATCGCGTGCTGCAGGCTCAGCAAGCGCTGACGGCTTAACCTCAGCCCCGTCCGCTGGGTAATCCAGTGATGCAGCAGGTTTCGTTGGCGTGTTTCAGACAACTGGCGCAGAGTGCTGATATTCAAACGACCCTGAACCTGTTCGACCGGCCGCAAATCGTCCTCGGCACATTCACGCAACAGCTGTTCGGTATCACTCATCAATGCCGAAGTTTCACGCGCCCGCCGAAGCAGATCCGGCCAGCGCTGTTTCAGCTTCGGCACAATATTCAGTCTCAGCCAGTTTCGATCGTAGTGATCCTGCTGGTTGGTCGGATCTTCGATATGTGACAGCCCCAGCTCGGCGGCCGCCTGTTCCAACTCCTCACGAGACCGCTCAAGCAGGGGACGCAGCAAACATGCCTTACCCAAAGAACGTCGCTGAGGCATTGCTGCCAAACCAGCAACTCCAGCCCCTCGCAGCAGACGCAATAGCAGGGTTTCGGTCTGATCATCCGCATGCTGCGCCAGCAACAGACAATCACCTGGCATTAACACCGATTCAAACGCCTGGTAACGCGCCGCACGCGCACTGGCTTCAGAGCTGGATTCCGGATTTACGCGAAGAATATCGAAGGAAACGTTCAGCCGTTCGCAGTGACGACGGCAGTGTTCGCCCCAGTCGGCTGAGGGTGCTTGTATCTGGTGGTCAATATAGATGGCATGCAAGGGCTGAGACGGATTCAGCCGTGCGCAGAGTTCAAGCAAAAGGGAGGAGTCGAGCCCGCCGCTCAAGGCAACAACCCAGCGACGGACATCAGGCTCGGCGACCAGTTTGGTCGCCACTGCCTCAAGTAGAGCAGGCAGCACCGAGGCTGCCTGAGCAGGATCAGTCTTCGAATACACCGTAAGACATCAAGCGCTCGTAGCGACGCTCCAGCAGCTCTTCAGATTCGAACTCGCTGAGACGGTCCAGAGTTTCAACCAGATGTTTCTTCAGGTTAGCCGCCATCAGTTCTACATTACGGTGTGCTCCACCCAGAGGCTCGCTGACAACCTGATCCACCAGGCCCAACTCATGCAGACGCTCGGAGGTAATGCCCATCGCCTTCGCTGCATCAGAAGCACGCTCGGCACTTTTCCACAGGATAGAAGCACAGCCTTCCGGGGAAATGACCGAGTAGGTACCGTACTGAAGCATCAACAGCTCATCGCAGACACCAATTGCCAGCGCGCCACCGGAGCCACCCTCACCGATAACGGTGGAGATGATCGGCGTGTTCAGCTGAGACATCTTGGCCAGGTTAAACGCGATCGCTTCCGACTGGCCACGTTCTTCAGCATCAATACCCGGGTAAGCCCCTGGCGTGTCGATGAAGGTCAGCACCGGCATTTTAAAACGCTCGGCCATTTCCATCATGCGCAGTGCTTTGCGGTAGCCTTCAGGACGCGGCATGCCGAAGTTACGACGCACCTTTTCCTTCACTTCACGGCCTTTCTGATGGCCAATAACCATCACCGGACGGCCATCCAGACGGGCCAGGCCACCTACAATCGCCTGATCGTCGGAGAAATGACGATCGCCGTGAATTTCATCAAAGTCATCAAAGATGTGTTTGACGTAGTCCAGGGTATAAGGACGCTGAGGATGACGTGCGATCTGGGAGATCTGCCAGGCAGACAGGTCCTTGAAGATCGACTCGGTCAAAGTGCGGCTTTTTTCCTGCAACTTTTCCAGTTCATCGCTCAGGTTAAGCCCCGCCGTGTCCTCGTTGACATGGCGCAGCTCACTGATTTTGGCTTCCAGCTCGGCAATCGGCTGTTCAAAATCCAGATAGTTCGGATTCATGCGTGTCTGCTTCTACTCAGTAACTTGGGGCCCGGTAAACAGGGCACGGATTAATCAATCAATTCTAACGGCTGAGCGGTTTGATCTCCACCCTGTCAGTCATAACAAAGACTCACATTGTCGTTGCCAAACTGAGACTTCAGCTGCAAAAGGAGATCGTCACCGGGGTCAACCGCCCAGCTTTCGTCCAGCCAAAGCCGCGCCGCGGCGTCCTCTCGCTCATAATTCAACGCCACCGGCAATTTAAGCAACACACTGCGATGCTGTTTCAGGGTATCGCCCAGCTGCTTCATCTGCTGACGGCCCAACTGATTGCGATCACAGCGGATTTCCACACAACGTGCAGCGCCGGCACGCACCTGTGCCATGCTCATCACTTTGCTGGCTCGCACTTTCAGACCACCATTGTAGTCATCCTGAGCGACTTCGCCTTCAACCACCAGCACCGCGTCCTTGTTGAGCAAAGAGCGCGCTGTATCGAAGACATCACCGAACAGGGTGATATCCATACGTGCACTGCGATCATCAAGCGTCAGGAAGCACAGCGTATCGCCCTTCTTGGTTTTCTTCAGGCGCATGTCCACCACAAGCCCGGCCATTTTTTGAGTAGCCCCTCGGTTGGGTTGCAACTCGACCAGCTTGCGACTGACCAGACGCTTGAGCTCTGACTCATATTCATCGATGGGATGACCGGTCACGTAGAGACCCAGGGTATCTTTCTCGCCCTGGAGTCGCTCCTTGTCGGTCCAGTCGCGGGCCTTGCCGAACTCGGCATAGGGGTCGCCGGGACTTTCCGCCTCCACTTCACCGAACATGTCCATCATGCCGGCGTCGGCGTTACGGGCGCTCTGATCAGCTGCCTTCAGTGCCGAAGGGATAGCGTCCCACAGGATGGCACGTGATGGACCCAGACCGTCCAGTGAACCACAGCGTACCAAGGCTTCAAGCACGCGCTTGTTAAGGCGGCCCGAGCCCACACGCTCACAGAAATCGAACAGATCCTTGAACGGACCGCCGTCCTGACGCGCCTGCATGATCGCACCGACAGGACCTTCACCCACGCCCTTGACCGCACCCAGGCCGTAGACCACCTCGTCTGCATCATTGACGGTAAACATGTAGTCACTGTCATTGACGTTGGGCAGGCGCACGGTCAAACCAATCTGACGGCACTCCTCAATGAAGATCACTACCTTATCGGTGTTCTGCATGTCCGACGACAGTACCGCGGCCATAAAGGCCGCCGGGTAATGCTGTTTCAGCCAGGCAGTCTGGTAAGACACCAGCGCATAGGCGGCCGAGTGAGACTTGTTGAAGCCGTAGCCCGCAAACTTCTCTACCAGGTCGAAGATGTTGCCCGCCAGATCCTTGTCGATTCCCTGCCCCGCGCAGCCGTCAAGGAAGATCGCGCGCTGCTTGGCCATTTCTTCGGGTTTTTTCTTACCCATGGCGCGACGCAGCATGTCCGCGCCGCCCAGTGTATAGCCCGCCATCACCTGAGCGATCTGCATAACCTGTTCCTGGTACAGGATGATGCCGTAGGTGGGCTCCAATACCGGCTGCAGACTATCAAGCTGGTAATCAGGGTGCGGCCAGGCCAGTGGTGCACGTCCGTGCTTACGGTTGATGAAGTCGTCCACCATGCCCGATTGCAGCGGACCCGGTCGGAACAGGGCTACCAGTGCGACGATATCCTCGAAGCGGTTAGGCAACAGACGCCGGATCAGGTCTTTCATGCCGCTGGATTCCAGCTGGAATACCGCGGTAGTCTGCGCGCTTTGCAGCAGCTTGAAGGTTGGCTCGTCTTCCAGACTGATCGACTCGATCTGCAGCGGCTCTTCGTTCTGCAGCTCTCGCTTGCGGTTGATGGTTTTCAACGCCCAGTCGATGATGGTCAGGGTCCTCAGACCCAGGAAGTCGAACTTAACCAGGCCGGCTTCTTCAACATCGTTCTTGTCGAACTGGGTAACCAAGCCATGACCTTCTTCGTCACAGTAGGTCGCCGCGAAGTCAGTCAGCTTGGTGGGGGCGATGACCACACCACCGGCATGCTTACCGACGTTTCGAGTCACGCCTTCAAGCTTGTAGGCCATCTCCATGATTTCTTCGGCTTCTTCATTGCCGTTGACGAAATCACGCAGTGCATCTTCCTGTTCCCAGGCCTTGCTCAGTGTCATGCCCACTTCGAACGGGATCAGCTTGGACAGGCGATCGGCCAAACCGAATGCCTTACCCTGCACTCGCGCCACATCACGCACCACCGCCTTGGCGGCCATAGTGCCGTAGGTAATAATCTGCGAAACCGCATCGCGGCCGTAGGTGCGGGCCACGTAATCGATGACCTGGTCACGGTTTTCCATGCAGAAGTCGATATCGAAGTCAGGCATGGATACACGTTCAGGGTTCAGGAATCGTTCGAACAGCAGGTCGTATTCCAGTGGATCAAGGTCCGTGATCTTGAGTACGTAGGCCACCAGTGAACCGGCACCCGAGCCTCGCCCCGGGCCTACAGGGATACCGTTTTCCTTACCCCACTTGATGAAGTCCATTACGATCAGGAAGTAGCCTGGGAAACCCATCTGGATGATGATATCCAGCTCGAACTCCAGACGTTCTTCGTAGGGCTTACGTTTTTCCTGATAGTCCGGCGCATCCTTGTCGAGCAAGAATTCCAGACGTTCCTCAAGACCTTCCCAGGATACCTGACGGAAGAAATCATCCATCAGCATACCTTCGGGAACCGGGAAGCGCGGCAGGTAGTAGGTACCCAGCTCGATTTCAATATTGCAGCGTTTGGCTATCTCAACTGTATTCTCGAGAGCGCTGGGAATATCGCTGAACAGCTCTGACATTTCCTCGGCGGTCCGGAAATATTGCTGATCCGAATAGTTGCGCGGACGCTGAGGATCTTCCAGGGTTCGGCCAAGGTTGATGCATACGCGGGCTTCATGGGCCTCGTAGTCTTCCTGCTTGAGGAACATCACCTCGTTCGTGGCCACCAGCGGACAGCCTTTACGTGCTGCCAGTTCCACACTGGTATGCACCAGGGACTCATCACCAGAACGACCGGTGCGCTGGATCTCCAGATAGTAATTATCCGGGAAAATCGTCTGCCACTCGGCCAACAGTGACTCGGCCTGATCATAATTACCGGACAGCAGTGCCTGCCCTACATCACCCAGGCGCGCACCAGACAGAGCAATCAGGCCTTCAGCTTTCTCGGCAATCCATTCCTTACGCACCAACGCACGCTCGGGCACGATATTCTGGCCTTCGGCATAGGCACGAGACACCAATTCCATCAGGTTGCGGTAGCCTTGCCCCGTACGCACGATCAGTGTGATACGGAAAGGCTCACCCTCAGGCTCATCGGGGTTTACAACCCAGAGATCCACACCACAGATCGGTTTAACACCTGCACCTAACGCCGCTTTGTAAAACTTGACCAAGGCAAACAGGTTGGTCTGATCTGTGATCGCCACGGCCGGCATATTCTGTGCGGCTGCAGTGCTGACCAGCGGTTTGATGCGGACCAGGCCGTCAAACAGGGAATATTCGGAATGGACACGCAGGTGAACAAATGCAGGTTCAGACATCAGATGACTGCTCCAGACGTAAACGGACCGGACGGAAGCTGCGACGGTGTTCAGGCAAGGCGCCTAACCGCTCCAGTGCTTCCAGATGTTGCGGGGTGGGATATCCCTTATGGCGATCAAAACCGTAATCGGGGTATTGCTGATGCAACGCCAGCATCTGACGATCACGATCCACCTTTGCCAGAATCGAGGCAGCACTGATTTCAGCGACCTTGGCATCACCTTTGATTACAGGCTCAGAAGGACAGGCCAGCGCAGGACAACGGTTGCCATCAATCAGGGCGTAATCGGGTGCAATTGACAGCCCTTCCACTGCTCGTTGCATCGCCAACATACTGGCATGGAGGATATTCAATTCATCAATCTCAGCCGGACTGGCCGCCGCGACACACCAGGCCAAAGCCTTTTCCTTGATCTCTTGGTACAGGCGCTCACGCTTTTTCTCGCTGAGTGCCTTGGAGTCGGCAAGACCTTCGATAGGATTAGCCGGATCAAGTATTACAGCAGCGGCTACCACATCACCCACTAAGGGGCCGCGACCTACTTCATCCACACCAGCCGTATGGCCTTGTGGACGAAAATCAAATTCAGCGCTCTGCACGACGACTCTCCAACAATTCAATCACGGCATCAGCCGCTCGTTCGCTGGCATCCTGGCGCAGCTGTTCGCCTATCACCCCGAAAACACGTTCCAGCCTGCGACGGTAGGGCTCGTCTTCCAGTGCACGCAGTACCAGCGGCCCCAACACTTCAGGCTCAACCCCGTCTTGCAGGACCTCTGGCACCATCTCTTCGCCTGCCAAAACATTAGGCAGAGATACCCAGGGGCTTTTGATCAAACGCGAGTAGATACGGTAGGTCAGACCCGCCATCCGATACGCGACAACCATCGGTTTTTGCAGCAAACAGGCTTCCAGCGTCGCGGTGCCCGACGCGATCAGAATGGCATCCGATACCGCCATCACATCGCGAGAGCCCTGTAAAACCAGCGCCAGATTCAGGTCCGAAAACTCGTCTTGTATCAGACTTTCCAGCTGCTCATAGCGATACTGGTTTGCTGCCGGCAGCACAAAGTGCAGCTCCGGACGTTGCGCCTGCAACCAGCGGGCGGTCTCAAGGAAAGGGCGTGCCAGATACTTGATCTCGCTGCCACGGCTGCCCGGCAAGAGAGCTACCAAGGGGCGCTCTTCACCTGCCGGCATCCGATAACGTGCTCGCGCTGCATCCAGATCAATCGCGGCAGGTATTTCATCCGCCAGTGGATGCCCCACAAACCTGAGGTTTTGTTGAGTCGGCTGATAGATTTCGGCTTCAAACGGAAACAGCGACAACAGCAGATCGGTACTCTGATTGATTTTGTAGATACGCTTGCGCTTCCACGCCCAGACAGAGGGACTTACGTAATGCACCGTTGGAATACCGGCCGCTTTCAGCTTGCGCTCCATTCCAAGCGTGAAATCAGGCGCATCGATGCCGATAAACAGGTCGGGAGGGTTGTCGATGAAGTAACGTACCAGACGACGGCGTTCACGCAGTAACTCGGGCAAGCGCCCCAATACTTCGACCAACCCCATTACTGACAGGCGTTCAAGCGGATACAAAGATTCACAGCCTTGCTCCAGCATCAGCTCACCGCCGATACCTTCAAAACGGGCCTGTGGATAACGTTTGCGCAGGGCGCGGATTAGACCGGCACCGAGAATATCCCCCGATGCCTCACCCGCCACTATACCGATTCGCAGAGGCCGCATAACAGCCTCAGCGGATGATGCCACGGGTCGAAGATTCCAGAGAGTCGATCAGAAGCCCAACTTCGGGACAGCCAGGCAGCAAGTCAGCCAATGCTTCCAGCGCCTGCTCAACGGTCAACCCCTTGCGATAAATCAGCTTGTAGGCCTGACGCAAAGTATTCAGCGCATCCGTTTCAAAGCCACGACGCTTCAAACCTTCGAGGTTGATGCCATGAGGCTTGGCGCTGTTACCACTTGCCATCACGTAAGCAGGAATATCCTTGAGCACAACCGTACCGGCACCACACATAACGTGCGCCCCTATACGGCAGAACTGGTGCACCGCAGTGAAACCGCCCAGAATGGCGTTATCACCCACATGGACATGACCAGCCAACGCAGCATTATTGGCCAGGATAATGTTGTTACCCACCCGGCAATCATGCGCCACATGGGCATACGCCATCAGCAGATTATTACTGCCAATACTGGTCAGTCCTTCATCCTGAACCGTGCCACGATGAATGGTGCAGCCTTCGCGGATAACATTGTTATCGCCGATTTCCAGACGTGTAGGCTCGCCGGCATATTTCTTGTCCTGACACTCTTCACCGATTGTCGCGAACTGAAAAATTCGGTTGCCTTCGCCAATGCGAGTTGGCCCCTTGATGACGACATGGGACTCGATACGGGTACCGGCTCCAATCTCGACATCAGGACCAATCAGACTCCAGGGCCCGATTTCAACGCCCTCGGCAATACGCGCCGAGGGGTCAACAATTGCTTGCGGGTGAATCAATGTCACACCTTTCTATCTGCACAGAGGATGGTTGCACTGCTTACGGTGTCACCTTCCACGCTGGCACGTACATCAAATTTCCAGATACCACGACGCTCGGAGATCACCTTGGCTTCCAGCATCAATTGATCTCCCGGCACAACCGGACGCTTGAAGCGCAGGTTATCCGCACCGACGAAATAGTAGATTGAGCCGTCTTCAGGCCCCTTGTTCATGGTTTTGAAACCCAGAACGCCCGCTGCCTGCGCCATGGCTTCAACAATGAGCACACCCGGCATTACCGGATGGTCAGGAAAGTGGCCGTTAAAGAAAGGCTCGTTCACAGTCACATTTTTAATCGCGGTGATCGACTCACCCGGTTCCAGAGCCAAGACCCGATCCACCAGCAAAAAAGGATAACGATGAGGCAGGTATTTGCGGATCTCTTTAACATCCATCATGTGTTTGACCTTCAGTAGAATACTGTTCTTGAGCCTGTTCCAATTTTCGGATCCGGCGAGCCAACTCATCCAGTTGACGAAAACGCACAACGTTGCGCTTCCATTGACGATGGGGCTCCATCCCGGTTCCGGATGAGTACACACCAGGCTTGGTAATGGATCGACTGACCAGAGACATGGCCGTCACATGTGTACCATCCGCGATCTGCAGGTGCCCGGTAATGCCAGCATGCCCTGCAATTGTGCAGCGTTCGCCAATTTTAGTGCTTCCGGCCACTGCGGTACAGCCCGCAATGGCAGTGAAACGCCCAACCACCACGTTGTGAGCAATCAAAACCTGATCGTCCAGCTTCACGCCATCTTCAATGACCGTATCATCAAGCGCACCACGGTCTATGGTGGCACAGGCGCCAATCTCGACATCATCCCCGATGCGCACGCCGCCCAACTGGCAGATTTTCTCCCATCCCTGTGAGGTAGGCGCAAAGCCGAAGCCGTCGGCACCGATTACAGCACCACTGTGGATCAGTGAATCACGCCCAATACGTACATTGGGATAAAGGGTTACACGTGCTTCCAGACGGGTATTCTCACCGACTTTGCAGTCACGCCCAACAATGGAGCCTGCGCCGATGACGGCACCGGCCGCGATGACTGCCCCTGCTTCCACTACGGCCTGAGGCCCCACTTCTGCAGTCGAATCAATTTGCGCCCCCTCGGCAATGACCGCACTGGCATGAATACCGGCACTGGCTTCCAGGCGCCAATCAAACAGCTGGCTGACCTGTGCAAAGGCAAGATAGGGGTTTTCAACCAGTATCGCATCAACCGGGCACTCATCTTTCATTGACGGCGTAATCAATACTGCGCCGGCTTGAGTGCTTTTAAGTTGATTCAGATAGCGCGTATTGGCAAAAAACGACAGGGCTTCAGCGTCAGCCGATTGCAGGGTGCCAAGGTGGGTAATTCGCGTATCGGGGTTGCCCGCCAGAGAGCCACCCAAGCGGGTGGCCAACTCTGACAGCAGAAATGATTTTTGCGCGGCCATGATTACTGCTTGTTCAGCAGTTCAATGACACGCGGGGTCAGGTCAGAAGTCTTGTTAGCATAGACGGTGGCCTGCTTGGACAGGATGATGTCATAGCCGTCTGCATCCAACAGTTCACGAATGGCTTTATCCAGACGCGGACGCATCTCAGCGATAAAGGCCTGTTCACGCTCTGCACGCTGCTGCTGCATCGCCTGACCACGACGCTGGTATTCGCCAAAGGCTTTCTGGAACTGCATCCGCATCTGTTTCAGGTCTTCTTCAGAAGCCAAACCAGCGTTTTTCTGTAGCTTGTCACGCAGCTCACGCGCCTGCTTTTCCAGTGCAACCAGTTGTTTCTCTTCGTCTTCAAACTCTGTTTTGAGTTCTTCACGGAAGGACTTTGCTGCATTGGAGTTGAGCAGTGCTTCCTCAACCCCCAGAACTGCCACTTTCTCGGCCATTACCTGGGCGCTAAACATCACCATGACCAGGGCGGCAATTCGAACTACAAATTTCATACAATCTCCTTAAAACGTCTGACCCAGTGCAAACTGGAACACTTCTGTATCGTCACCATCCTTGTCGTTGAGCGGCATACCCAGCGACATGGAGAGAGGACCAATCGGCGTCAACCAGCTGAGACCCAGGCCTGCGGAATAGCGCAGCTCGGACAGATCAATATCTTCTGAGCAATCCACCTGGCTGCTCAGGCAGTTGGTGGTATAGACGTTACCCGCATCCAGGAAAAACAGGCTACGCCAGGCACTTTTGTCTTCCATAAACGGCATCGGGAACACAAGCTCTGCTGAACCGGTGATCATCAGGTTGCCACCAAAGGGATCGCCATTCGAGTCCTGCGGGCCCAATGAGTTGTTCGAGAAACCTCGAACCGTTTTCAAGCCACCCGCATAGAAGTGCTTGAAGAAGGGGTAAGCATTATCACCAAAGCTGTCACCATAACCGATGCGGCCACGCAGCCCCATTACCCAGGTTTCATCGGTATTCAGCGGTCGATACCACTTGTTACGGTAGTTGGCACGCATGTAAGCCAGATCACTGCCTGGAACCGCAAACTCCAGGGTAGCGCTTTGTGCATAACCACGGGTCGGGAACAGGCCCTTGTTCAGGCGGTTGTCGCTCCAGCCACCGGAGAGCTTCC
Organism: Marinobacterium sp.; assembly: GCA_048264005.1. GTDB lineage: Bacteria > Pseudomonadota > Gammaproteobacteria > Pseudomonadales > Balneatricaceae > Marinobacterium. The sequence goes on along the minus strand of JBLXDP010000007.1, from coordinate 147,161 downwards.
AGTTATAGAACTCTTCGCCTTCATCTGCGATGAACTGAAACACCTCATCAGCCGTTTCGTCATAGGTGTTAAGGCGGATATATTCGAAATCGGCACCGAAGTTCAGACGCTGGTAATCATCGATCGGGTAGCCGAACGTCACACCCGCACCGGCTTCGTCAGCGGTGTAGGAACTGATGTCATCTTCTTCGTAGTCACGTTCACGATAGAAGACATTAAAGCCACGGCTGACGCCATCCACAGTGTGGAAGGGATCCAGGTAGTTGAAACTGTATTCTGTATTCGTGGAGCTGTTGGTGATATTGAAGCCCACCTTGCTGCCGCTACCCAGGAAGTTGTCCTGCTGCACACCCAGATCAAGAATAATGCCGTCGTTCTGGGAGAAGCCGACGCTGGCAGTAAACTGACCAGACTGCTGTTCCTCAACGGAGTACTCCAAATCGATTTGGTCATCGGTGCCGGGAACAGCACGGGTCTCCACGTTTACGCTTCTGAAGTAGCCTGTTTTATCCAGACGACTCTTCGAGCGCTCAATATCCTTGGTTGAAGCCAGACCTGCTTCCATCTGTTCCAGCTCACGACGAATAACTTCATCTGCTGTACGTGTATTGCCCTTGATGGCGATACGGCGAACATAGGTCCGTTTGCCTGGTTCGACAAAGAAGCGAATGGAAACGGTGTTGTCATCCTGCAGTTCAGGTACAGGGCTGACGTTGGCAAACATGTAGCCTTCATCACCCAGCAGGCGCACCAGACGCTCCTGGCTGATGGTCATTTTTTCACGAGAGAAGACTTCATCCGGCGACAAGGTAACGGCCGCATTCATCACATCCTGCGGCAATACCATTTCACCGGCAACGGTGACATCACGCACACGGTACTGCTCACCTTCGGTAACAGCGATGGAGATGTAGATATGCTTTTTATCCGGTGTGATGGAGACCTGAGCCGAGTCGATGTTGAAGTTGGCATAACCGTGATCGAAGTACCAGGAGCGCAGACGCTCAAGGTCACCGGTCATTTTTTCACGCGCATAGCGGCCGTCCTGAGTGTAGAACGACCAGAAATCGGGCAGATCCAGCGTAAACAGTTCTTTCAGCTTTTCATCAGAGAACACCGTGTTGCCCACAATGTTGATGTGCTGAATAGAAGACTCTTCGCCTTCATCAATGTTGATATTCAACTGCACACGGTTGCCTGACAGCTGCTCGACCTCAGTCGCGATATCGGCGCCGTAACGTCCCTGAGAGGTGTAAACTCGCAGCAAGTCCAGACGGATCTGATCAAGTGCAGCACGGCGGAAAACATCACCTTCCTGAACACCTGACTGCTCCAGGCCACGCTTCAGATCTTCATCCTTGATGACATCGTTACCCTCAAGATTAATCAGCGCAACCGAGGGGCGCTCCTTAAGCTTTAGCAGCAGAACCTCACCGTCCCGCTCAGCCTGAATATCGGCGAAGTAACCGGATCTGAACAATTGACGGATGGCATCAGACAACTGGTCACGATTCAGCTGGTCGCCTGCCGTCACAGGGAAGTGCCGGAACACAACCCCGGGCTCAACCCGCTGCAAGCCTTCCAGCTTGATATCACTGACTTCAAACAAGGGTGTCGCAGCTTGCGCCTGCGCCATCCATAGCATTGATACAAAAAACAGACCCAGCTTGCGATTCATGCTGTACTTCTTACTTTTATGACTAACTGATGGGAAAACTGGCTTACTCAGAATAACCGGGCCAGATCATTGACGATGGCAAGTGCCATCAGGCTGAACAACAACGCCATACCAATTCTCAACCCCAGCATCTGCACCTGTTCACTGACCGGGCGACCCCGCACCAGCTCAACTACGTAATACAACAGGTGACCTCCATCCAGCATTGGAATCGGCAGCAGGTTCAGCACGCCGAGACTTACGCTGAGATAGGCCAGAAAACTGACAAACGACTCCAGCCCCGAGGCAGCCGAAGTCCCCGCCACTTTAGCAATGGTTATCGGGCCGCTCAAGTTTTTTACCGAGATCACACCGGCGATCATTTTGCCAATGGATTCAAGCGTCAGACTTATCATCTGCCCGGTCTTTTCAACGCCTGCCACCAGAGCATCCAATGGACCATAGCTCAGCACACGCTGCATCTCGGCAGGAAATTCGAAAGGCGCAACGCCCGCACCTATATAACCCTGGACAGCTCCGTCCTCTAATTGACGACGCGCAGGCACCAATGTCAGGCGCTGCTCGCCTCCTTGACGCTCAACCAGAACGGAGAGTTCACGCTCTGGCGAAGCCTGGATGATTTTCACCAATGCAACCCAGTCATGGACATCCACACCGTTGACTTCCAATATCAGGTCACCACTCTGAAGACCGGCTGCACTCCCCGCCCCCTCAGGTAACAACTGACCGATAACTGGCGGAATTTCCGGGCGCCAGGGAGTTATACCCACTGCTGTCAGCGGAGATTCACGCTCCAGATCCACATCCCACTGGTCAATCGGCAAGTTATAGGTGCGCGCCAGTCCGCGGGCCGGCTCTCCCACAGTAAGCTCAATGGTGCCGCTTTCGCCCACCCGAGACGCCAGGCTCAGATTAACCTCGTTCCAGGACTGAACCTCACGCCCATCCACCGCCAGCACTTCCTGCTCCACAGGTACTGAAGCACGCGCTGCCGGGGAACCCGGAGTGATTTCACCAATGACAGGTACAACAACACTGATACCGGAGAGAAACAGGAAGGCATACGCCAGAACGGCGAAGATCAGATTGACCAGCGGACCCGCCACGACAATCGCTATACGCTGATACACGGATTTGTTATTGAACGCCTGCTCACGCAGCGCTTCAGGCACATCACCTTCGCGCTCGTCCAGCATGCGCACATAACCACCCAAGGGAATGGCAGCGATCGCATACTCGGTACCATCACGCCCCTTGCGCATCCACAATGGGCGACCAAAGCCTACCGAGAAGCGCAGGACCTTCACTCCACAGCGGCGAGCCACCCAGAAGTGGCCCCACTCATGAATGGTAACCAGAACACCCAGTGCGACTAGCGTCGCCAGTAACGTCTGCAGCAAATCCATCAGTGTGTCACTAACCTCAAACCAGTGTCAGACCCAACGCAAAAACCGGTGCAGCGGCCGTCAGGCTATCGATGCGATCAAGCACACCACCATGACCCGGCAGCAGGCGACCGCTATCCTTGATACCTCGTTCGCGCTTAAGCATGCTTTCCAGCAAGTCACCCAGCACAGAAGCCATACCAGTCAACAGCGCCAGCACGGTCAGTTTGATACCACTGGACAGGGAGAGTTCCAACCAAAACGAAAAGCCTGCCCCAATGAGCGCACAGGTCAGCAGCCCGCCCCAGAGACCCTCTCGGGTTTTACCGGGACTCACCGCTGGTAGAAGCTTGTTACGGCCAAAGCTTTTGCCGGCAGCATAGGCACCTATATCTGCGCCCCAAACCAGCATCAGCAGCATCAGCAACATAACCAGCCCGGCATCATCAGAACGGATCGCCAGCATGGCGTACCATGCCGGAACCAACACCAGAAAACCGAACAGAATTCGCTGAGGATTTTGACACCAGGTAGCCGTTTTGGGATAGCCAAGCACCATCACCAGCGCAACGCACCAGAAGACGACCGCGAGCCACACAGACAATTGCGCCAGTTGAGGGATAACACTCAACCCCCACATCAGCCCGGCAATTGCAGCCAACAACAGAGCCGTTCCAGCAACAGAAAGACGACAGAGGTTAGCCCACTCAAGGCCGCCATATATGAAAACTGCCGCCAGAACCCAGGTAAACCAGGTCTGCGGCAGTACAAAGAGCGCCAACAGAGCAAGCGGCGCCAGCACGAGTGCAGTCAGAATACGCTGTTTCAACACGACTTATCGGCCTCCAGCTGTTCGCTGGTACGGCCAAATCGGCGCTCCCGCGTCAGGAATGACTGCAACGCTTTTACCATTTCCTGCTTGCCGAACTCAGGCCAGAAGCAGTCAGTAAAGTAGAATTCGGTATAGGCCATCTGCCAGATCAGGAAATTGCTGATACGCTGCTCGCCACCGGTACGGATACACAGATCCGGTGCCGACAAGTCGGCCAACGCCATGCAACTGCCCAGCAACTCTTCATCGATCTGCTCCGGCGTCAGCTCACCGTCCAGACAGCGCTGCGCCAGATAACGACTGGCCTGGGTGATATCCCAGCGACCACCATAGTTGGCAGCTATATTGAGCGTCAGGCCCGTATTGGCAGCGGTCAACGCCTCCGCCTCACGGATTTTGGCCTGAAGATCGGAACTGAAACGAGAAATATCGCCAATAATACGCAGACGTATATTGTGCCGTGCCAATTTGCGCACTTCGTGACTCAAGGCACGCATAAACAGCTGCATCAGCCCTTTCACTTCCAGCGCCGGTCGCTTCCAGTTTTCACTACTGAAAGCAAACAACGTGAGAGCTTCTACGCCCTGTTCAACACAGCACTCGATGACAGCACGCACACTGTCCACGCCCGCCTTGTGTCCCGCCAGACCCGGCAAGCGCTGCGCTTTGGCCCAACGGTTGTTGCCATCCATAATAATGGCGATATGACGGGGCATACTGCGCCCCGGCGGTATGGTCAATTGCTGTTCAGAAGCCATGCAATTCCGTAGCGGGGCAGCGCCCCGCCTGTCCGTTTAGATTTCCATCAGGTCCTTTTCTTTCTGCGCCAGCAGGTTGTCCACCTCGGCAACATACTTATCGGTCAACTTCTGGACCTGATCTTCACCACGACGACTATCATCTTCAGTGATCTCTTTTTCTTTCAAAAGATCCTTGATGTCACCGTTGGCATCACGACGGATATTACGGATCGCAACACGCGCATTCTCAGCGTCGTTACGTGCCTGACGGATATAACCCTTACGTGTCTCTTCTGTCAGCGGCGGCATGGGCACACGAATAACATCACCGTTTGAGCTTGGGTTCAAACCCAGATCAGACTTCATGATTGCCTTTTCGACAACGCTGACAATCGGCTTTTCCCAAGGAATAATCGTCAGGGTACGTGCATCTTCAACTGTCACGTTGGCAACCTGCTGAATCGGCACATCAGAACCGTAATAGGATACGGTGATGGAATCCAGCAGACTCGGGTGAGCACGTCCGGTACGGATCTTTTTGAAATGCTCTACCAGGGATTCGATACTTTTCTGCATGCGGCTGCCCGCATCACTCGCAATCTCATTAATCATCGGTTTCTCCAGCAGTCGAGCCGCTATCAATCAGTGTTCCTTCATCTCCACCCATCACCAGATTGACCAACGCACCAGGCTTGTTCATGTTGAACACACGCACCGGCATATCGTGGTCACGGGTCAGACAGATGGCCGTCATATCCATCACGCCAAGCTGCTTTTCAAGCACTTCATCAAAGCTCAGGCGCGAATAACGCTTGGCTTCAGGGTCCTTCATCGGATCAGCCGTGTAGACACCATCCACCTTGGTTGCCTTTAGAACCACATCCGCTTCAATCTCGATGCCGCGCAAACAGGCAGCAGAGTCTGTTGTGAAGAATGGATTACCGGTTCCGGCAGAAAAAATTACCACATCGCCCTGTCCAAGATAACGCAGTGCGTTGCGGCGGTCATACTGATCAACCACTCCACTCATGGGAATGGCCGACATGACACGAGTCGCAATATTACAGCGTTCCAGTGCGTCACGCATGGCCAATGCATTCATCACGGTTGCAAGCATACCCATATGGTCGCCTGTGACACGATCAAGACCAGCTGCACTCAGAGCCGCACCACGGAAGAGATTACCTCCTCCGATCACCATACCCACCTGCACCCCAATACCCACCAGCTGCCCGATTTCGAGCGCCATACGGTTGAGCATCTTGGGATCAATCCCGAAGTTTTCATCACCCATGAGCGCTTCACCGCTCAATTTCAGCAGTAGACGTTTGTATCTGGAGGATTGTTTATCTGTGGCAGGCATGTTCAAGTCTCCGCGCGGATGAAATGGCAAAAGTGTAGCAGGAAAGCAAACGGCCAGACGCAGGAACGCCCGGCCGAAGGGAGATTACTGATTAGCCTTTCAGCTGTTCAGCAACTTCAGCAGCGAAGTCTTTAACTTCAACTTCGATACCTTCACCCACTTCTACACGGATGAAGGAAACCAGCTCGGCGCCAGCACCCTTAACCAGCTGACCAACGGTCTGCTCAGGGTTCTTAACGAACGCCTGCTCAACCAGGCTGTTTTCAGCCAGGAATTTCTTGATACGGCCGCCAGCCATCTTCTCTTTGATTTCCTGCGGCTTACCTTCCATGTCCGGCTGAGACATGATGATTTCTTTCTCGCGCTGCAGCTCTTCTTCCGGCATATCTTCCGGACGCGCAACACGCGGGTTAACCGCTGTTACGTGCATAGCCACATCACGCGCTACTTCAGACTCACCACCAGTCAGAGCAACCAGCGCAGCAATACGGTTGTTGCTGTGAACGTACGCGTCAACAACAGCAGCTTCTACCAGCATGATACGACGTACGCCGATGTTCTCGCCGATTTTCTGCACCAGAGCTTCACGCGCTGATTCCAGTTCACCCGCCATCAGGGCAGCAACATCTTCCTGCTTTTCAGCGAACGCTTTTTCCAGGACAGCGTTAACAAAGCCCAGGAAGTTATCATCACGTGCTACGAAGTCGGTTTCAGAGTTAACTTCAACGGCTACTGCGTAGCTGTTGTCGTCAGCCACTTTAACGGCAACAACACCGTCAGCAGCAGTACGGCCAGCTTTTTTCGCAGCCTTCATACCAGACGACTTACGCAGGTCGTCGATCGCTTTTTCGATGTCACCTTCGGCTTCAACCAGTGCTTTTTTGCACTCCATCATGCCCAGGCCGGTACGCTCACGCAGTTCCTTAACCATCGATGCAGAGATATTTGCCATGTCGCATTCCTCTCTAAAATTCGCTTGTATTTAAATCCAAAAAAGGGGAGCGAGGGCTCCCCTTTCAATATCCAGTCACACTAGCGACTCAAGTTGTCAGCTCGATTACTGAGCAGCTTCTTCAGTATCGACTTCGACGAACTCGCCTTTTTCGCCAGCATTAGCAGACGCGCCTTCAGCACAGGCATCAGCAACAGACTTGACGTAGATCTGGATAGCACGCAGAGCGTCGTCGTTACCCGGGATTACGTAGTCAACGCCATCAGGGTTGCTGTTGGTATCAACAACACCGATAACCGGGATACCCAGCTTGTTGGCTTCGTTGATTGCGATGCGCTCGTGCTCAACGTCGATAACGAACAGAGCGTCAGGCAGACCACCCATTTCCTTGATACCACCGATGGACAGCTCAAGCTTTTCCATTTCGCGAGTGCGCATCAGGGCTTCTTTCTTGGTCAGCTTCTCGAAAGTACCGTCCTGAGCCTGGGCTTCCAGGTCACGCAGACGACGGATAGACTGACGGATAGTCTTGTAGTTGGTCAGCATACCACCCAACCAGCGGTGGTTAACGTAAGGCATGCCTGCACGAGAGGCTTCCTCTTTGATCACTTTGCTTGCTGCACGCTTGGTACCAACAAACAGGATCTTGTTCTTGTTGCCAGCCATACCCTGGATAACATCCAGCGCGTTGTTCAGCGCAGGCAGAGTGTGCTCCAGGTTGATGATATGAATCTTGTTACGCGCACCGAAGATGAACTTGGACATTTTCGGGTTCCAGTAGCGAGTCTGGTGACCGAAGTGAACACCTGCCTTCAGCAGGTCGCGCATAGATACTTTTGCCATTGTGGTAAATCCTCTGACGGGTTATAACCTCCACATACCCCATCGCCCCACCGCAAAGCGGCACCCAGGACGGATGTGTCGATATGTGTGTGTTGTGTTGATTAAAATTCAGAGACGCCGGAGCACCTCTTTCGGGAGCGCGATTTATAGCATAGACGGCCCTGCATTTGAAGTACTCTTTGGCGCAACGCCCAGGGTTTGGGTACAATGTTGGCCAATATCACGAAAAAGCTGGCCCTGTCCGGCTGAGTACCCAATTCTCTGCCAACACGCGAGACGTTATGACTATCAAGATCAAGACCCCCGAAGAGATCGAAAAAATGCGCATCGCCGGCCGCTTGGCCGCCGAAGTTCTGGAAATGATCGAGCCTCACGTACAACCGGGTGTCACCACCAACGAGCTCAATCAGATTTGCCATGACTATATTGTCAACGAGCAGGGCTGTATCCCGGCACCTCTGAATTACCACGGCTTCCCCAAATCGATCTGCACCTCGGTCAACCACACCGTGTGTCATGGCATCCCCAATGACAAGAAGCTGAAGAACGGCGATATCATCAACATCGATATCACTGTAATCAAGGACGGCTACCACGGCGACACCAGCAAGATGTTTTACGTCGGCGATGTTGCACCCCACGCCAAGCGCCTGTGCGAAGTGACTCGTGAGTGCATGTTCAAGGGCATCGAGCAGGTGCGTCCGGGTGCCCGTCTTGGTGACATCGGTGCTGTCATTCAGCAGCATGCCGAAAGCCATCATTATTCCGTTGTACGCGAGTACTGCGGCCACGGCATCGGCGCCGAGTTCCACGAAGACCCTCAGGTCCTTCACTACGGCAAGGCCGGCACAGGTGAAGAGCTCAAGGAAGGCATGATTTTCACTATCGAACCGATGGTCAACGCCGGTAAACGCCAGGTAAAACTGAACAAGCGCGACGGCTGGACCGTGGATACCGCCGACCGACGCCTGTCAGCCCAGTGGGAACACGAAGTCCTGGTTACGGCTGATGGCTACGAGATCCTGACCCTGCGTAACGAAGAAAAAACCGCCTGATTCCTGCGAGTATTTATACAATGACCCGTCCTGCTCAGCCGCTTGTCGCCATACCCGAAATGTTCGACCCCGGACAACTGGAAATCCGGCTCAAGTCCGGTGAGCAACCGGTCATTCAGATACTCAAGCAATCATTGCAGGATGCACAGGATCGCCTGGACGAGGCATTCAAGACCGGCGAAGACATCCGCGCCCTGGTATACGGTCGCGCCTGGGTGCTCGACTGCATCTTGAACCTCGCCTGGAACGAGTTCGATTGGCCCGCAGAGCATCAAGCGGCTCTGGTTGCCGTCGGTGGCTATGGCCGCGGTGAGCTGCACCCATTCTCGGATGTGGATATTCTGCTGCTGTTCAATGAGGTCGACCCTCAGGACTGGCACGATAGCATCAGTGGCTTCCTTACCCTTTTGTGGGACATCAATCTGGATCTGGGCTCAAGCGTACGCACCCTGACCGAGTGTTACGATGAAGCCCGCAATGACATTACCATTGCCACCAACCTGATCGAATCCCGCACCCTGGCCGGTGACCCGGCACTTCAGGCTGAAATGTACGAGCGCGTAACCTCCGAAGGCGCCTGGACCGACAAGGAGTTCTTCAAGGCCAAACTGGCCGAGCAGAAGGAACGCCACGAGAAAACCAACAACACCGAATACAACCTGGAACCCAACCTCAAGACCTCGCCCGGTGGCCTGAGAGATATCCAGACCGTTGGCTGGGTCGCCAAGCGGCATTTTGGCGCAACCTATATTCGCGACCTGGTCGATCACGGCTTTGTAACCGAGTCAGAGCTGGACACCCTTAATAAGGGGGAGCTTTACCTCTGGACCGTCCGTTACGCCATGCACATGCTGTGCGGACGCCGCGAAGACCGCCTGCTGTTTGACCACCAGCGTACCCTTGCCGCCTACTTCGGCTACGAAGACCAGGAAGGCTCGCTGGCCGTTGAACAGTTCATGAGCAAGTACTATCGCGTGGCCATGGCCATGTCCGAGTTCAACGATATGCTGCTGCAGCACTTCGACGAAGCGATTTTGCGCATCGATGACGAGCAGAGCATTCGGCCGCTGAACAACCGCTTTCAAGTGCGCAACGATTTTCTTGAAGCCGTCTACGATAAGGTGTTCGAGCACCATCCGTTCGCCATCATGGAGCTGTTCGTGCTGATGGCTCAGCACCCTGAAATCAAGGGTGTACGTGCCTCAACCATCCGCCTGGTGCGTGACCATCGCCACCTGATCGATGACGACTTCCGTACCGACATTCGTAACACCTCCCTGTTCATGGAGCTGCTGCGCTCACCGGAAGGCGTCTCCACGGAGCTGAAGCGGATGACACGCTACGGCATACTGGGCCGCTACTTGCCAGAGTTCGGCAAAATTGTCGGCCAGATGCAGCACGATCTGTTCCACATCTACACGGTGGATGCGCACACCATGAAGGTGATTCAGAAGATGCGCCAGTTCCGCCACCGCGAATACCGTGAGCAATTCTCGATTGCCCACCGCATCGTCAATCAGCTGCCCAAGATCGAGCTGCTGTATATCGCCGGTCTGTATCACGACATCGCCAAGGGCCGAGGTGGTGACCATTCGGAGCTGGGCGCAGAAGATGTGGTCAGCTTCTGCCGTCGCCATCACCTGGGCAAGTGGGATACCCATCTGGTGTCCTGGCTGGTCCGCAACCACCTGAAAATGTCCATGACCGCTCAGCGTCGCGATATTTCGGATCCTGAAGTCATCCATGATTTTGCCATGGATGTATGCGACCTGGTGCACCTCGATTATCTCTATGTGCTGACCGTGGCCGACATCAACGCCACCAACAACACGCTTTGGAACAACTGGCGCGCCACCCTGTTACGTCAGCTGTACATGGATACCAAACGCGCCCTGCGCCGCGGTCTGGAAAACCCGGTCAACAAGGAAGACCGTATCGAGCAGGTCCAGCATGAAGCCATGCTGCACCTGTCACGCAAGGGCGTTCCCGAGCAGGAAGTGCTGGACTATTGGAAGCTGCTCGGTGATGACTACTTCCTGCGCGAAGATGCACACAACATCGCCTGGCACACCCGCGCCATCATCGAACATGGTGACAACCCGCTGCCGCTGGTATTGATTCGTAAAACCTCATATCGCGTGTTTGAAGGTGCTACCGAGATCTTTATCTACAGCGAAGATCTGCCAACCTTGTTCCCGGCAACCGTAGCCGCGATGGATCAGCTCAACCTGAACATTCAGGATGCGCGTATCATCCTGACCGACCACGGCCGTACCCTGAATACCTATACGGTACTGACCGATGACAACCTGCCGCTGTCGGAGAACCCTGAATACTTGGCCCACATCCAGCAGCATCTGACCGAAGAACTGGACGACCCTGAAGACTACCCTGATATCATTCAGCGCCGCGTGCCGCGCCAACTGAAGCTATTCACCACACCGACGCGCATGACGATCAGCAATGACCCTATTGCTCAACAGACCGTTCTGGAAGTCATCACGCCTGACCGCCCGGGACTGCTGGCCCGTATCGGTCGTATTTTTGTCGAGTTCGGCATTTCCGTGCGCAAGGCCAAGATCTCCAGTATTGGCGAGCGCGTTGAAGACTTTTTCTTCATCACCGATGCCAATAACCAGCCGATCAGTGATCCAGACCTGTGCCGTCAATTACAGCAAGCGATTTGTCAGCAGCTGGACCAGCATATTCATTGATCCAACAAACGGCGGGCTTTTTTGCTAAAGTTCCGCCGCCAATGACCGATAAGACCCTAGGGCCTTCGCGGGCATGGCTGTCTAAGATGTCGATAAGGAAAGTGTGGCTTATGAATAATCTCTTGAAATTCTCCATCGCGGCAGGCGCTGCCCTGCTGATCAGTGGCTGCGCCCCACATAACTACCAGTCCGGCCCTTCATCTTATTCAGATGTCCAACTCAGCGACATTCAGGTGATCAATGTCACCGGTTACGGCGCCCCTAAAAGCACGTTTGACAACCTGGCACAGCGTCGCCTGATGGCACTGCGTGCTTCAGAAGTCGATGCCTATCGTAAGATTGCCGAACAGATCGCTGGCCTGCAGATCATTGGCGATACACGCACCGATGACTTTATTGCTGACCGTGATCGCCTGCGTACCTACCTGAACAGCTTTGTTCAGGGTGCGACCATTACCGATCAGGAATTCGAAGCCGATGGCATGGCGGTTACCACCATGTCCTTGAAAATCAGCCGCAGCGAAATGCGTCGCATGCTGGAAGAAGAACGTTATCGCAAGGCCCGTGGCGACAGCCTGCCCCAAGGCGGGGCCTACAGCCAGCCAAGCGCATTTGCACCTCGTTACTGATCTCGGCGGATCAACTCCCAAGGAATCGGTATGCCCAAGTTTCGCTCTGCTTTGATCACGTTGCTTCTGTCAGGTTTTGCCTGGCAGAGTGCTGCGGCCTCTTCCTACGAGGTACGTCGTGGCGACAGCCTGACCTCCATTGCGGCAACTCAACTGGGCGCCGCCAGCCGCTGGCGTGAAATCTGGGCACTGAATCCCGAAATCCGCAAACCTGAGCAGCTGAATGTGGGTATGCGGCTGAGAATTCCCGAGATGGGTGAACAGGTAAGAGCAGGGGCGCCAGCAGAGTTGGCTCCCACTGCGCAACGCGAAATGTCTGATACCCCCAGAGCAGAACAGTTGCTGGCTGAAGAAATTATCGCCAGCGGAAAAGCCAACAGCGTCCGCGCACGCTTCAGGGTACTGGACACCAATAATTCGGCCATCGGTGTGCATGCCGTTCGCTCTGAACAGGATGGCGTGTACGTCTACTCAACCCCCTTGGGGAGTCGAGTCCTGCAAAACAACCTGTTTGATGTTTATCAGCCCAGTGCCGAATCTGCCAATTCCGGCGCTGTCGAGCTAATGCATATCGGCCAGGCTCAACTGGCCATGCAGGGTGACGGGCTGGCAGGCTTTCGCATCATTGCCAGCCAGGAACGTCCTCTTGAAACCGCTCTGCTGCTACCGCATGAAAACCGAAAGCTGAAATTCAGCCCCAGCATTCCAGCCCATGATGCCAATGCACGCATTACCAAAGCGCTGTATGAACAGCCCGAGGGCTTTGTACTCATGCTGGATAAAGGTTCTTCCAATGGCTTACAACCTGGACACCTGCTACGTCTGCATCAGCGTAACCCGGTTGAAGCCAGAGGCACGGCGATGGAATACCCAGGCCAGAAAACGGGCTGGGTCATGATTGTGGATACAAGCGCTTCAGCCAGCATTGCATTGGTACTCAGCGCGCATCGCGTCCCCGCCATAGGCGACCGGCTTCACTGAACGCTCAACTACACTGAGCAGCTCACCTTACTCAACAATCAACCTCACCCAGCAATCAACCGCATTCAACAATCCACCTTATTCAACAAGACTGCCATCGCCCCACACATAGGGCCGAGGAACCCCACGTTCAAAACGCGCGCACAGCAGGGTTCTCTCCATTCTGTGCCCTTTGGGTAAACGAAGATGGCCGGTTTCTCCCTCGAAGTAGCCTGACACCCCTGCCCGCATCTGCGGCAAAGCCCTATGCACCGAACCGGCATCCATCCCCAAGGCAAAAAACATGCTCGGAGACTCAGGCCCATCCCTTAGCCGTAAGCGCCAGGGCATGTCACAGAAACGCACGCTGTTCAGGTCTGCATCAAGCTTTGCATCCGGGGTTCCACTATAGAGGTGCGAGCTTGCGTAAATCGGCAAATCTGATGCCTGCTGATAGTCAATCACCGGCTTAATCAACCGCGCCTGTTCAGGGCGTGCAATTAACAAAATGGCATCCAGGTCCTGACGCCTGCGAGGTGAAAACGATGCTTCCTGTCCCAGCAAATTGGCCAACCGCACTGCCCGTTGCTGACTGGCAGCAACCCCCAGCCACTGACCGAGCTGCTGCTCCAGCTGAGATATCTTTCGCCCATAGCGCAGAATCCCTTGGGTTTTAAGACCTGCCAGACGCATCTGTTGCTCCAGCCAAAGCATCATTGGCTCAACCCAGCTCTCGTCCGCAGGTGCCAACACCAGCACTCTCTTTCGGCCTTCCCGCTGCATCAGCTGTACCAATTGACGTAACTCCTGATCGGAAGCCAAATCCAGTTGATAGCCATTAAATCCGGCGCCACCGGTTCTGTTCAATGCCAGTACGGGCACTCCCAACTTTTTATCCAATTGAGTCGTCTGCTCCAGCTGCAAAGGCCCCAATACCAGATCCAGCCCCTGGCCCACCTGCTCGATAAATGCGCCGGGATCGCTCAAATCATTGCTATCAAACACCTGCAGCTCAGGGACTGGAAAGCCTCGCTGAAGGTCCCAGCTGATAGCGGTTTTAATGCCCTTCAAAACCTCACGCCCCTGTACCTCAAAGCGCCCGCTTAAGGGTAGAAGCACCCCCATACGTTGAACCTGGTATGCCACCGGCTGTTGTGTTGATGCAGGTGTGTTCAATCGATCCAGCCAGGCAACAGCCGGGTGATGAAACCAGTCTGCCTTCCATGCCGCCAGACTTTGGCTCTGCTCTCGCGGCTCTGCCAGACGGTACCGTTGAGCCAGCTCAAACCAGCCCTGCTCAAAGTAATTATTATCCTCAGCTCGACTCAGCCGAATGAGTTCAGTACTGGGCAATGCCTGAACCTGACGCCAGATCTGCTCAAAGTCAGCAGCTGATACCTGACTGCCGAGGGTATTGATCTGTGCTCGCAGTCGTTCTTCTGCTGAAGCCAACAGCAAGCTCGACCAGAACAACAGACTCCAACACAGCAAGTGGCGCCAAGATGTCAGCATTTCAACCAAGCCTCTCCATACCTGTTACTACCCTGCCTTCCTCGCTACAATCAGGCAAACCACTGTTTTCGACGAGCGCTATCGCATGACCCTGTCAATCAAGGCTCTGTCCTACAATCTGTTGTTTTTCATCCTGCTGATCCCCGGATTGGCAAGCGCAGTCACCATCGAAGCTACTGGCCAGGCCCCCTATTCCAAAACAGATCCTGGGATGTCGCGACAACAGGCCCTGCAGCGCGCTATGGAGCAAGCGTCCATGCAGGCCTCCTCTTGGCTCAGCTCCACCCGACAGGCACGTGATGGCGTACTTCAGGTCGATAACATTCGCATTCGCAGTCAGGGCCAAGTCAACAATGTACGCGTGATCCATGAGCGGGTCGATGACGATCAGATCAGTGTCACCATTGTTGCGGATGTCGATATTGCCCAGGGCTGCAGTGACAATCGTGCCGCAACGGCTTACAGCAAGTCTCTGGCCATCTCACATTTTCCTTTGGAGCGTCCCCAGGATGCCAGAAACGGTAATTTGCAGGGCATTCAGCAGGGGCTGGCCACACTATTATCATTTGACTTGCGCAACAACAGCACCTTCAACGCTCTGGATGTTGGCGAACTGAACATCATCGGCGATCCGCAACAGGCACCGGTGCGCCTGTTGCCCGAAGGCACCCTCACGACCCTGCTCAACCGCTCCGAGCAGTTTAATGTGCAATATCTGGTAAGCGGTGTGATTCGTAGCCTGGCGCCTCATTATGACAGCGGGCCGCGCTCGCCCAACGTGCTAACCGACCTTTACCGCCGCGTGGATTACTACGATGAAGGCTACCAGCAGCGCGACCTGGTGCTGGATCTGTTCATTCATGATGCCTTTACCGGGGCCCTGCAGCATCAGCAGCGTTACCACCTGACGGCTGACTGGACATCGGACAGCCACACCAAGGTCGGTTTCGATACCCCTGAATTCTGGAATCAGCCGTTCGGGCAGCAGGTGCGTTCGCTTATTCGTACCCTAAGTAATGACATTCAACTGCAGCTGACCTGCGAGCCGTTCAAGGCCCGCATCACCCAAACCCGTGACCGCCAGGTGTGGATCAATGCCGGTCGACTGGATGGACTTCAGTCAGGTGATCGCCTGAGCGTGTACCGCCGCTTTACCCACTATGGTCTGGATGGCGAGACAGGCTACGAGCTTGAAAATACCGGCTACAGCCTGACTCTGGAGACACTTCAGCCTCACCTGGCTCAGGGTCTGCTGGAAATCCCCGCTGCCGGACTCAACATTCAGCGTGACGATATTGTAATTGCTCATTAGGCCGCTTAGGCTTGCCCTTTTGTTCAATACCAAAGGAGCATTGAGTAGATCATGCAGAGCGAACTCTTTAAGGAACTGGAAGGGAAAATTGAAGGACTGATCGAAGAGATCGAACTGCTGCGACTGGAAGTCAGTGAACTGCGTCAGACCAAAACCACCCTGGAAGACGAACAGTCACAAACCGAACAACAGCTGAAACGTATGCTGGGCAAGTTCGACCGCCTTCAGGACAGCGCCGACCTTTAATGGCAAAAGGGCACCCGCTTGCGCTGGTGCCCCTGCTGGAAAGACTTAGCCCCTTTGGATCAGGAGCGGCTGCCGCGAATCTTGATCTCTACACGACGGTTCTGTGCTCGCCCAGCCTGAGTCTCGTTGCTGGCGATCGGATAACGCTCGCCATACCCACGTACTTCAAGTCGAAGACCATTCACGCCCACCGAGTTGATGTAACGCGCCACGCTGTTCGCACGACGCTCAGACAACGCCTGGTTATGTTCAAACGAGCCGGTTGAATCCGTAAAGCCCTCCACCGCGATCTGGGTCTGATCGAACTTCATCAACACCTTGCCGACCGAATCCAGAACTGGATAAAAGCCTGTGTCTACACGATCACTGTCAGTAGCGAACGTAATATTGCCCGGCATGATCAGACGGATGCTGTCTCCCGTACGCTCGACACGCACGCCCGTTCCCTCCAACTCTTGTCGCAGCAACATTTCCTGCTGATCCATGTAGTAGCCGATACCACCGCCCACAGCACCACCGATAGCGGCACCCGCCAGAGCGCCACGGCCACGGTCATCATCGTTTGCTGCAGCCCCGAGTACCGCACCCGCCAACGCACCTATACCTGCCCCGGTAGTCGCATTGGACGTTTTGGACTGCTGGGTATAGGGATCGAGTGTAGTGCAGCCGCCCAGTGCCAGGGTAGCCATCGCCGTTGCGAGAATAAGCTTTTTCATGTGAACTCCTAAATCCTTTGGGTGCTCCAGCCGCCGGAGCCTCATGCCCGACTGTGTACCCCAGCATAGCTGAATCGAGTATTAAAATACGAACAGATTTATGTCGCTAACTCCGCCCGCAATACTGGCCACTGATGACCTCAGGCGATAAAATACGCTGTTATTCTTTCAGTCATTGCGTCACCACTCCGAGGAGTTTCTTTTGTCACAACTGCCTGTCATTGTCGGTTTTGGTGGTATCAGCCCCGCTGGTCGTACATCGTCTCATCAAGGTTACCGTCGTCTGGTTCTGGACCGGCTTGATTCCGCCAGTCGCCAGGAAACACTGGTCGACCTGGCCACACTGACCGGCGCCGCCAGCCGTGACGAGAGCGGCCGTTTTCTGCTGGGCGACGCGCTGCTGGAAAAAGACGCCTTGGCTGCTGCTGTTGAACAGCAGGTCTGCAACCAGACCCTGATCCGACGCATTCACCCGGACTGGTTTGATGTGAACGACGTACTGTTCAACCGTCCCGCGACTGTTAAGCCCGCCGCTCAGGCGCTGACGTTCCGCTTGCGCAACCGCCAGCTTCCTCAGGTGATCCCCTCCAATTGGCAGGTTCAGGACCTGGGTTCCGGCCAATCGGAAGTGACCATCGATGGCGATTGTGACCTGATCTTCCCGGACTCCAAAACCGCTTTGGTGCAAAGTGCAGGCATGCTGCCAACAGGCTTTGAACCCGGTAAATTGTACCAGTCCCGCAACCATCCCCGTGGTTTGCAGATGGCGGTATACGCGGCATCCGATGCTCTGCGTTCCACCGGTATCGATTACGACACTCTGGTAAACCGACTCTCGCCGGACCAGATTGGAGTTTTCGCCAGCAACTCCATTGGCCAGCTGGATGACCTGGGCTTTGGTGGACTGACCAAATTCCCAGCACTGGGCAAGCGTACCTCTTCCAAGCAGATGCCGCTGGGTTACGCCCAGATGCCAGCCGATTTCATCAACGCCTACCTGCTCGGTAATGTCGGTACCACCGGCGGTGCTTTGGGTGCCTGTGCAACGTTCCTGTATAACCTGAAAAACGGTGTTGAAGCCATTCGCAGCGGCCAGTGCCAGCTGGTACTGGTGGGCGGCAGCGACGCACCGGTCACACCTGAAATTATAGAAGGCTTCCGCGCCATGGGCGCTTTGGCCGAAGACAAGCAACTGGCTGCACTGGACAACCTGGCAGAGCTGGCGGAAGAGCATTACCGCCAGGCATGTCGTCCATTCGGCAATAACTGTGGCTTCACTATCGGCGAATCCAGCCAGTTCCTGGTACTGATGAGTGACACCCTTGCACTGGAAATGGGTGCCGATATTCATGGCGCTGTTGCCGATGTTTTCGTACACGCAGATGGCCACAAGAAATCCATTTCAGCTCCGGGCATCGGCAACTATATGACGCTGGGTAAAGCTGCGTCTCTGGTCAGCACCCTGCTGGGCGAAGAGTCCCTGCGCCAGCGCAGCTTTGTGCAGGCACACGGTACCAGCACACCGCAGAACCGTGTCACTGAGTCACACGTGATCAACGAAACTGCCAAGGCGTTCGATATTCCGGCCTGGACCACCAGCGCAGTTAAAGCGTATCTGGGCCATTCCCAGGGTACTGCCGGTGGCGACCAGCTGTTCGCATCACTGGGTGTCTGGAAGTACGGTATTCTGCCTGGCCTGGTCACGACGCCGGAGATCGCGGATGACGTTCACACATCCAACCTCAAGTTGCCACTTCAGCATCAGGAAGTGGGTGCAGAGGGCATGGACTCCGTATTGATCAACGCCAAGGGGTTCGGCGGCAACAACGCCAGTGCAGCCGTACTGGCACCGCACGTGGTCGAGCAGATGCTCACTCGCCGTCATGGTGAAACCGCCATGAACGCCTGGCGCCAACGTCGCGAACAGGTTCGTGAACAGGCTGAAGCCTATAACCAGGATGCTGTAAACGGTCTGGCACGCCCCATCTACCGTTACGATTACAACGTACTCACCGGTGAAGATCTGCAGATCAGTGCCGACGAGATTCGCCTGCCGGGTTATGCCAAGCCGATCTCACTTAAGGTGAACAATCCCTACAAGGATTTCTGCTAATCCGGACGTCCGGGGTTCAAGCCTGGTTTGAGCCCCGAAGAGTTCTGTTACACTCGCATGCTATACACTGATTAAACAGGATGTTGCCATGAAGCGTTTGAGTTTGCTGATCGCCGTAGTTTTGCTGGGCGGCTGCACAAGCATGAGCGGCGGGTCTCCGCGAGAGACGGCCCATGAATTCTACTCTCTGGACACGCGTGACTTCCGTCTGTGCAGAGGCACCAGCAAGGATTGTGTCAAGCTGACCTACATCGCCTCCATGCAAGAACAGCTGGGGCCGATGGAAGAGCTTTACGGCGCAAATCTGCAGGGACCCAACTACCCGCTGAGCCTCACACAAATGATGATCAGCCCACCCAACCAGTCGTACACTACTCAGCGTCTGGATGAAGAGGGGCGCTACCGTCGCTTGCCGATCAACAAACAGACCAACTGGGTGTGGACGTTGTTGAAGAAGGAAACCACCGAGATGTATCACTGATACATCTTCTCGGAGCAATTAAGCCACACCGCGATACTAGTCCACGTTATAAACCTGCTTTATAAATCCTCTTTATAACTTCAGTATCGCTCGGGCATTGGTGCAGGTCTGCTGAGCAACCTGCGCCAGACTCAACCCCCTCAGTTGCGCTAATTTCTGTGCAACAGTCGCCACACAGGCAGGCTCATTTCTCTGTCCCTGATAACCTTCCAGAGGCATGTCCGGCGCATCCGTCTCAAGTACCAACCACTCCAGCGGTAGCTCTGTCGCCAGCCGTTGCAGCTTACATGCCCGCTGATGCGTAAAAGCGCCGCCGAAGCCCAGCTTGAACCCCAGCTTTGCGTATTCACGCGCCTGCTGCTCACTGCCGGAGAAAGCATGGACAATGCCGCCTCTGGCTAACCGATACTGCCTCAGCAGCTTGAGTACCTCATCATGAGCTTTCACCACATGCAGTAACACCGGCAGCCCATGATCATCCGCCAGCCTTAACTGCTGTTCGAACAAGTCCAACTGCACTTCAGCGGCTGACTGCCCCGGCCGGTAATCCAATCCGATTTCACCAACCGCCACAACCAAGTGGCTCGCAAGCATAACAGACAGATACTCCAAAGCAGGCGCTGGATCATGCTGAAAGCAGGGGTGAAGACCCAGGGCAGGGAACAGCGCAGCGGAGCTGTTGCACAGGTCCAGCACCGCCTCAAAGTTATCCACAGTAATAGCCGGCACAACGATCTGTTCGACCCCGGCTGACTGGGCACGACTGAAAACTTCGTTGCGATCAGCAGCAAAGTCCGAGAAATCGAGATGACAGTGGGTATCAATCAGCATGCAGGGAGTATGGCACAGCGCCTGATAAAGCGGGCCTCACAGGAGCCATCCATGGCTCCAGATGGTCAGCGGACAGACATCATGCTGTCGACCGCTGACCAGGGCAGCGTTACTTAGTGCTCACGAGTGGCGCGGAAACGAACATCCGGCCAGCGCTCTTCGGTCAGCGACAGATTGACACGGGTCGGAGCCAGGTACGTCAGCAGGCCTGCGCCATCGTACGCCAGGTTCTCGTAGGCCTTGCGCTCGAAGTCACCCAGCATTTTGTTGTCGTCGCACTCAACCCAACGCGCTGTCTGAACACTGATCGGCTCATAAATACAGTCAACCTTGTATTCGTCCTTCAGACGGAACACAACCACATCAAACTGCAGCTGACCAACAGCACCCAGGATCAGGTCGTTGTTCTTCACCGGCTGGAACAGCTGTACCGCGCCCTCTTCCGACAACTGCTGCAGACCTTTCTGCAACTGCTTCATTTTCAGCGGGTCGGTGGGACGTACGCGACGGAACATCTCGGGTGCAAAGTGAGGAATACCGGTGAACTTGAGGGTTTCACCCGCCGTGAAGGTATCACCAATCTGGATGGTGCCGTGGTTATGCAGACCGATAATGTCACCGGACCAGGCCTCTTCCACGTTTTCACGGTCGCCCGCAATGAACGTCACCGCATCGGCGATACGTACATCCTTGCCGATGCGCACATGCTTCATTTTCATGCCGCGGGTGTAAGAGCCGGAGCAGATACGCATGAAGGCGATACGGTCACGGTGTTTCGGATCCATGTTCGCCTGAATCTTGAACACGAAGCCGCTGAAGGCTTCTTCATTCGAATCAACTTCACGGGTTTCGGTCACACGCGCTGGGGGCGCCGGTGCCCATTCAACGAAGTCGTCCAGCATCTCCTTAACGCCAAAGTTGCCCAGAGCGGTGCCAAAGAATACCGGTGTCATTTTACCGGCCAGGTAGTCTTCCTGATTCCATTCATGACAAGCACCTTTCACCAGCTCGATTTCGTCTACGAAGTCATCGTATTCGTCTTCCAGCAGCGCGCGCGCCTCATCAGAGTCCAGACCCTGAATGCGCTTGTCTTCCGGCAGAGCATGCCCCTGTCCCGGGGTAAACAGGTGAATGGTATCGTTATAGAGGTTATACACGCCCTTGAACCACTTGCCTGAACCGATCGGCCAGTTGATCGGTGCCGCCTGGATCTTCAATACTTCTTCAATCTCGTCCAGTAGCTCAATCGGGTCACGAATATCGCGGTCCAGCTTGTTGACGAAGGAAAAGATCGGGGTGTCACGCAGACGACAAACGTCCATCAGTTTGATGGTACGTTCCTCGACACCCTTGGCGCCGTCTACCACCATCAATGCGGAGTCTACAGCCGTCAGGGTACGGTAGGTATCTTCAGAGAAGTCCTCGTGTCCCGGGGTATCCAGCAGGTTAACGGTGCGTTCGTTATAGGGGAACTGCATCACGGAAGAGGTGATGGAGATACCACGCTCCTGCTCCATGCTCATCCAGTCAGACGTAGCATGACGATCACTGCCACGACCCTTGACGGTACCGGCTACCTGAATCAACTGACCAAGCAGCAACAGCTTTTCGGTAATCGTCGTTTTACCGGCGTCCGGGTGAGATATGATGGCAAACGTGCGGCGTTTGGATACTTCCTGGGCTATGGACATGAATTCGGGTCTTATGCTCTGAACAGGGACAGGGGCTCAAGCCCCCTGTGTGCGGTTAGTCGTAAATTGGGCGATATTTTCGCCGATCAGGACCACTTAAACAACGCCCTTGCCGATAACTTTCAGGCAGAAGCCACTTGCGGCAGGATGCGAGCCGCATGGTTATCCACAAATTCAGGGATATCGGCACTGCGCAGGGACTTGCTGTAAAACCAGCCCTGTACCGAAGCCTGCTCTGCCTGCAGTACATGTTCCAGCTGCTGGCCAGTTTCCACACCTTCAACGATCACGCCCAGCTCCAGCGCTTCGGCAAAGCTCAGAATGCCATTGAAAACCTTGCGCCCCTTATCCGAGTCCAGTGCACTGACAAAGCAACGATCGATCTTGATGACATCAATCGGATATTGGCTCAAATAGCCCAGAGATGAAAAACCGGTGCCAAAGTCATCAATATGCACCGGCACATCCAGACTGCGAATACGATCGATATGCTGACGCACAATTTCAGGACTGGCAGACAGGGACTCCTCCGTGATCTCTATGGCTACATGACCATGACACTCGGCCAGTCTATTGGTCAGGGTATCGATCACTTCGGGCGAGCTCATGCCTTCAGCTGAGAGGTTAATACTTACCTGGAAGTTATAGCCCATATCCGCCCACTCATCGGCCTGACGACAGGCCTCTTCAGCAACCCAAATATCCAGCGTTTTGATCACCCCACCTTTTTCCAGATGCGGCAAGAACTGAGCCGGAGACAGCACCCTGCCCTCGGAGTTTTCTGCCCGCACCAGGGCCTCGACCCCTGTTACACGACCAGTGACGGGGTCAACTTGAGGCTGATACTCGAGCAGAAACTCATAATCCCCCAGTTCGCCCAGGTCCCGCTGCAACTGGAGCTTGCTCTGACGTTCACGAATGCCTTCAGTGACCGGGTCCTGTGAATGGTACTGGGCTTCTTCAAAACGACGTGAGAAGAGGGTTTCTATCGAACGCATAACCGTGTCCTGCCCTTCCTCAAAGCGCGCTTCCAACCCTTTAACGAAAGGACGATAGATCATAAGGCAAAGCAGAATATTGGCCAGTTGCAGCAAAACAGCCCCGCTATCGCCACCCGTTGCCAGGTACGCATTCAGGATGATGGGGCTATTGAAAGGCACATCCATAAAAGGTGCCTGCACCCAACCCGCGTTCACCACAGCCAAGCCCAATAGCACATTGGCAGCCGGAGCCAATACAAAAGGTATGAGCAGTCGAGGATTGAAAATAATCGGCAACCCGAACAGCAGCAATTCATTCACGTTCATAGCCGCAAACGGCAAGCTGGCCAGAGCAAGCACCCTCAGGGGTTTAACACGGGTGGATAGCAACAGGGCCAATGCCAAACCCAGCGTTGAGCCACTGCCACCAATAAACACGAAAGCTCCCAAAAAGGAGGTATTCATGGGGTATTCCAGCCCCGAACCTCCGGCCATTACCGTGGAGTGATTCAGCAACAGCGTTTGGTTCAAGCCCTCAAGTACGGGCAACAGCGCGTGATAGCCATGTACACCAAAGAACCAGAGCAGGGAATTCAGAATACTGTAGGTGAGGCCTACTTCATAAGGGTCGTTGGCAGCATCCAGGAACAGGTAATAGTTGATCAGTTTGGGATCAGGCAAAACCATGATGACAGCCATCATGACCATCATCACCAGACCCGCCACCAGAATACCGGGGATGATGAAGTTCAAGGCATCCCGGACCTGGCTGCCCGCACCTTCGGCACGTGTCAGCTGACACCAGGGCAACGCATGCATGCTGGCCAGGGCTTTGGTCGCCCAGATGGGAATCAACACGGCGCTCAGCAGAAAGACCATCCGTGCCGCGCCATTGAAATGCTCCATCAACTGGCCGACACAAATCAGATAGGTCACATTCAAAAACAGGACCGGCAGTCGCGGCAGATGCAACTGTATCGCAATCATATAAGCGATCGAAGCGGTCACAAGATAGGGAATAACTGAGGTAATACGGGTGTGAAGCTGATTGAAAACATCGACCAGTCCCGCATCAGCACCGGCCATTTGCAAGCACACTGAAATCAGCAACAGAGTTGCCGACAAGATCAGGCAAGGCACCACGCCCAAAAGGCCATCACGGATCGCTCTGAGCGTTGGACGGCTCGATAGCTGTTCAGCTTGCCGGTCAAGGCTGCGCACTGCAGAGCGGAAAGACGCTAAGATGCCGATCAATTCACGTCCCCTTTAGAATCAGACGGGATGAGGCTAAACGCTTCCAAGCCAATTCAGGTACCCGCATCCTTCCCGATGCCGGTGGCCGTGTTTATTAAAACTCTTGCATACATACTGGCACAGCTTGGGAATCAGCCCAAGCAAGGAACGCACAAGATCTCACAAACAGTTATCTATTGGCGCCAAATCAATGGTCCCATGCCATAATGACCTTAAAATAACGATTTACTCTAAGTAGAAGTATCAACTAGAGGCCTGTCCCATGTTCAAAAAATTGGGTTTTCGAACCAAGGTTGCACTCCCCTTCCTGATCACTGCGATTGCATTGATTGTGACGGGTGTCATCAATGCTTTGACTGAGCGCAGCCTGATCAATGACAGCAAACACTTGGCTGATAATTATTTGCCAGCCGTCAGTGCCATTCTCAATGGTGACAGGGACCTCTATCAGGCACTGGTTGCCCAGACTGCATACATTGATGCCAGTTTCCGCGGCGAAGATGCCAAATCCTTCATGGATGACTTCGAAGAAAACCAGCAGCAGGCCCATGACCGTTTTTTGCTGGCTGCTGAGCAGTTGACCGCAGAGAAAAAAGCCAGTGCCTTGCAGGCCTTCAGACAGGCGTTCGACCCTTGGCTGGTATCTGCACGCAAGGCACTGCAACTGGCACAAAGCGGACAACCTGGAGAAGCCCTGGCGATATCCAGCACCGATACGGCAACACTGTTTGGCCAGCTGCGCGATCAATTCGATGTGGTTGGCTCTGAACTGGAAACCATCGCCAGTGAACGGGCCGCTCAGGCTGCAGTAGAAGGCACACGCACTACGATCATCTCCACGACCATAACCGCCTTGGCCATTGTCTTAAGCCTTACACTGTTCATTTTCTTTATGCGCCTGATCATTCAATCCATTGATCAACTGCGCGAGCAACTGGATAACATCGCTCAGGGCGAAGGTGATCTGAGTCAACGTATCCCGGTGGAATCTCAGGATGACCTTGGCCGCCTGGCTAACAGCTTTAACCAGGTACTGGCCAACCTTCAACAGATGATTTCCAGTGTGCAGAAGCTGAGTACCGATCTGAGCCATGAGTCCAGTCATCTGGCACGCGCAGCGCATGAAAATGACCAGGGCGTCAGCCGCCAGAGCGATGCCATTGCGATGGTTGCAACGGCCATCAATGAAATGCACAGCGCCATTGAAGAGGTAGCCGGCAATGCGACCCGAGCGGCACAACTGACGCATGATGCCAATGAAACCGGGCAACGAGGCGCTGAAATCATTCACAACTCCTCCAGTCAGGTTCGACTGCTGGCAGACCAGACCGGTCAGGCAGTGGAGGCTATTCGAGTACTGGCCAAGGACTCGGACAATATTTCGACCGTCCTGGATGTGATTCGTGATATTGCGGATCAGACCAACCTGCTGGCCCTGAACGCCGCCATTGAAGCGGCCCGCGCCGGCGAACAGGGCCGAGGGTTTGCCGTGGTTGCCGACGAAGTCCGTACGCTCGCACGCAGAACCCAGGAGTCCACCGAGAACATTCAGAAAATGATCTCCTCCCTGCAGTCAGGAGTGGGCAGCGTAGTCGGCTTGATGGAAACCGGCAGCAAACAGGCTAATGAGACGGAAACGCTTGCAGAACAGGCTGATAGCGAGCTGCAGGCTATTTTGCAGGGTCTGGGGCATATCAGTGATGTCAACACGACCGTCGCCTCCGCAACCGAAGAGCAGACTCAGGTGGTCGATGAGATCAACCGTAACATCACCGAAATTAATGACCTGGCCGCTCAAGGCGCGCAACGCTCTCAGGAAATTGGCAACATCAGCCGCTCTCTGGATGGCTATGCCCAGTCACTGCAGCAGCAGGCTGGACGGTTTAAGGTTTAAGCGCTCCCGGGCCAGTCGAACCTGCTTCTTCAGGTTCGACTGGCTTTTATCCCGCTGCTCTCTGCTCTCTGCTCTCTGCTCTCTATTCTCAGAGACCTGCTTTCCAGCCATTAACGCCAAAGTTCAGACACCGGTGTCTGTGGGCCAAACCTGTCGGCCACCTGGGCCAGTAACAACTCACCACAGGCAACCGCATCGGTTAACGCATGATGCGGGCGATAAAACGGCAAATGGTATCGATCGCGGCTTTGTGCCAACCGAATGGATACCGGCTTGTGTCCCCAAAGTCTCGCCCAAAAACCTGGACGTTTGGTGCGGTGAAGGCGCGCTTCGAGATCCATGGTGTCGATTACAGGAAACTCTATGCCCTCACCAATACGTACCTTGAGCGCTGCATTCAGGAAAGCTCGTTCTATACCCCGGTGATGCACGACCACGACCTTGCCACTGAGCTGCGCCAGCAGCTCATCGAGTATGCGAATGAGGTCAGGGGCAGCAGCTATCTCGGAATGGGTAATCCCATGCACCACCACCGACTCACTACTCAGACGCGCCCTCGGTTTGAGTACCCAGTGCCTTGCCTTAGAGGTTCGGATACGGCGGATGTCCATCGGTACCAGACCGATACTGACAATACCGCCCTGCTGTGGACTCAGGCTGGTGGTTTCAAAATCCAGTGCCACCAAAGGCACTTGCTCCAGCGGAGTATCAGCTGCCACCATCCCAGCCGCATAGTAGGCCTTAAGAGCAGGATAAACAGCGGTCTTCGACAGGGCATCAAAACGCGCACGCCAATCTGATACCGCCACATCCTGCACAGCCATTGAGGGCTCGTCCTGCAGCTTTTCCTTGTTCAAATACAACATTAGCCGACCCGTCCCGGCTGATAGCGGAACTTCAAAAATTTCTGCGCATTGGACAGAATCTGGAACGCATCCTTGAGGTTTTTACGCTCAAAATCGGACAGATTTTCCGGCTCAATATTGTTGTCCGGCTCGTTACCCGCTTCTACATCCAGTGCCTGGTGACGGATGCGGACCATGGAGATCAACTCC
This sequence comes from Marinobacterium sp., assembly GCA_048264005.1. Classification (GTDB taxonomy): domain Bacteria; phylum Pseudomonadota; class Gammaproteobacteria; order Pseudomonadales; family Balneatricaceae; genus Marinobacterium. The sequence goes on along the minus strand of JBLXDP010000007.1, from coordinate 119,925 downwards.
AGCGCATCACGCAGATCCGGACCCCGGCCCGGTGGCATCAGATCCGTGTCGATAATATCCTTGAGACGATCAAAGGTATTGTGCTCCCGCGAGCCGATGGCCAAGGCATGCACCCTGACCAGATCTGCCAGAGGCGCAGTACCCCGACGCTTCATATTGATCGAATTGGTATGGCGACCATCGGTCTCCATGACAAAGTCCTTGAAGAACCCCAGTGGCGGTGTGCGCTGCAGCGCGTTACGCGCCATACAGGCCAGAAAACGCGGGTTCCTGCGTGCCTTGCGCAGAATAAGGTCATTGAGCATGACCGCCCAGCCGGTTTCCCCCCAGACACCTTCAATATCAAAGAAGATTGAGCTGTTAAGCAAAAACTCGGGGGTTGGCTTTTCGATCCAATCCGTAAAGTACTGCTCCCAGACTTTAAGCGGCTGACGCCAACGCGAGTTGGTCGCCATGACATCGCCATTGCAGTAGGAGTACCCGCAGGCGTCCAGGCCATCACAGACAAACTGAGCCAGTGCCTTGAAATATTCATCGTGCAGCGCCGGTTCGTAACGGTTATCCAGAATCATGGCATTATCCTGGTCCGTAACGATCAACTGCTCCTCTCGTGCCATGGAGCCAAGCGCCAAAAAGCAGTAAGGCACCGGAGGCGGGCCAAGCTTTTCTTCACCCAGCTCCAGCAAGCGTTGCTTGAAGCTGCGCCCAATGACCGACATGGCCGTACCGATCATCTGCGAGTTGGCATCCTCATGCACCATTCGCAGGAAGCAGGCACTCACATCGGCTTTCAAGGCCGTCAACTCTTCCAGGCTTTGTGCCCTGAAGATACTGCTGACGACAAACAGGCTGTTCTGTGATTCGTAGCGAATGATATCGGAGATCGCCACTACACCCAGAGGGCGCTGTCGCTTGATGACCGGCAAATGATGCACGTTGTGCCTCAGCATCAAGAGCATCGCTTCAAACACGAACTGACCGTGCTCTACCGAGATCAGCTCGGAGGTCATGATCTCGCTGACCGGGGTATCGAAACCGAGACCCGGCGTGATCAACCGGTTACGCAAGTCACGGTCGGTGATGATACCCACAACCGGGTGCTCATCGGCCTGTTCATCCATCACCAGCAAGGAAGAAACTCCCTCCTCACTCATGCGAATGGCGGCATCACGCGCACTGGCCGTCGGCGGCAGCGTAACGGCCTCACGTCCGACAAGGGTCTCGATCTTGGCCGTCATCAGTTCATTGGCATCTTCTCGGCGCCGCGCCACCGCCTGTCTCAGGCGAGTACGATCCTCCACTTCGACAATATCCGCAAAGGCTTCATTGTTCTCGAACAGGTCACTGAACACCTCTTCGGGAATCAAATACACCAGCGTATCTTCCAGTGCTTTTACCGGAAAACGCACCCGTCCATTGCGCAACAACCCGAACTCACCGAAGAAACCGCCCTCACTGAGTCGGTTGTAAAGGTCACCGTTGCGGCGATAAACCTCCACCGCACCGCTGCGAATCACGTACCAGTCATGAATCTCATCACCAAAATTCCAGATCTGGGTACCGGCCTTGAAGTAGGACACATCCACCTGGCCAGCCAGCTCTTCCAGCCGTTCTTGCGGCAGGAGGTTGAACGGCTGATGACGGGCAAAAAACTCGACTACTTCTATCTGTTCGGCATGCATGACGACATACTCATGGTCAGAAAACGAAAACAGGCGGAGCCGCGAAACACGGACTCCACCTGTTAATTTGCTAGCCTGTTATCTCCTGATTCAGCCTCGCGGCTCTGAGGCCAGACCTTTAATCATGGAGAAGGCAGCCATCAATAGCACCAGTGTAAACGGCAAGCCGGTCGAAACCGCCATCGCCTGCAGTGCGGCCAAACCGCCACCCAGAATAAGAGCAATGGCGACCAGCCCCTCAAAGGTGCACCAGAACACACGTTGAGGCGTGGGCGCATCCACCTTGCCACCAGCGGCAATGACATCAATCACCAGCGAGCCGGAATCCGAGGAGGTCACGAAGAACACCACCACCAGGATTATGGCAATAAACGAGGTGATCTCTGCCAGAGGCAGCGCATCCAGCATGGTAAACAGCTGCAGAGGCAAGGCTGCTTCTTTCAGTGCGGTGTAGCCTTCGGAGAAGTAAAGGTCGATGGCTGTACCACCGAATACGCTCATCCAAAGCACGCAGGCAGTGGACGGCACCAGCAGTACCGCAACGATAAACTCGCGCACACTGCGGCCACGTGAGACACGGGCGATAAACATGCCGACGAACGGGCTCCAGGAGATCCACCAGGCCCAATAGAAGGCCGTCCAGCCAGAGGCAAAGTTACTGTCTTCACGACCGACAGGATTGGACAGGGCCGGCAGATTGGTCAGATATGCCCACAGACTCTCGAAGAATCCGGTAAAGATCAGCAGAGTAGGCCCGACCAGTATCACGAACAGCAACAGCAGCACCGCCAGAATCATATTGATTTCGGACAGTCGCTTCACACCCGCGTCCAGGCCCGCCAACACTGAAACCAGCGCAATCGCCGTAATCCCGATCACCAGCAGAATCTGGGTTGTATCCCCCAGCGGAATACCAAACAGATAATTCAGACCGGACGCTGCCTGAGAAGCACCAAAGCCCAGTGAAGTTGCCAGACCAAAGAGCGTCGCCAGTACCGCCAGAATATCGATGATATGACCTGGCCAGCCCCATACACGCTCACCCAGCAGTGGGTAAAACACGGAACGGATGGTCAGCGGCAGACCCTTATTGAAGGAGAACAACGCCAGACCCAGTGCCATAACGGCATAGATTGCCCAGGGATGCAGTGCCCAGTGGAAGATGGTTGCCGCCATACCCAGCTGACGAGCAGCATCCTGATCACCACCGGCTGCACCCAGAGGTGCCCAGTCGGTACGCAGACCGTTTTCACCCAGGCTGGTGCCGCCAAAAGAGCTCAACGTATGTGACATGGGCTCTGACACGCCAAAGAACATCAGACCGATGCCCATACCGGCAGCAAACAGCATGGAGAACCAGCCCAGATAACCGTAATCAGGCTGAGCCTCGGTACCACCCAAGCGCACACGCCCCAGGGGGGTAAAAATAAGCACCAGGCAGATGATGACGAAGATATTCGCGGACCCGATAAAGAACCAGTCAAGGTTCCCGGTCAACCAGTTACGCAACCCGGTAAAAAGGGGCTCGACTTGGGTTTGAAAAGCCAGCGTTAAAATTACGAACGCCACAACGGCAAGGCCGGAGATAGCAAACACGCGGTTGTGGATATCGAGCCCGAACGGGCCCACGTTGACAACAATGTTATCCTGTCCGATCTGATAATCCGTATCGATAGGATTGACATCACCATCGGGGATCATAGGATCTTTAGCATCAGTCATTACGGACTGTCTCCCTCAGGTTATTCATTTATTACGCATAAAGATTAGACGACTGAATCAGTGTTTGCGTCGTCTTCTCCTCTATTAGTATCTAAAATCCGCGACTTAGGTCGCAACCCCGAATTTTGTAAGGCTACTTTTCTGGATGCTTGCGACAGTTGGTCGCACCCCTTAAAACACCGTCTCAAGGTATACTCTTTAACCGCTTCACATCCTGCGCTGGAGGCTTCAGCTGAACGGTTTTCACTCTGCTCTGTTACAACTGACCTATGTGCGAACACTGGTGCTGTTTTTGCTCAGTTGTGCACTGCTGTTCGCTGTCTATGGACTTTACTTGCCACTGAATGTCTGGCTCATAGGGTCTGCCCTGACGGGCCTGACCGTGCTCAATCTGGTCACCTTCGCACGCTTGCACTCCCCCTGGCCCGTCACCGAAATAGAACTGTTCAGTCACCTCTGTGCCGACGCGGTAATTTTCGGCTTTTTGCTGTTCCAATCCGGCGGCGCCACAAACCCGTTTATTTTTCTGTTGCTGATCCCATTGCTCAGCGCTGCAGCAACGCTGTCACGGCGCTTTGTTGTGTTGATGGCATTGATCGTCATTCTGCTCTACAGCACCTTGCTTCAGGTGTATCAGCCGTTGCTGGCCCCACAGAACTCGCATCAGCACAGTGTGCTTAATCTGCTTGATCTCCATGTCACCGGTATGTGGATCAATTTTGTCTTTACAGCCACGTTAGTGACCTGGAGCTTCAGCCAGATGCAGCAGGCATTAAAACAGCGTGAAACCAACCTGCAGCGAGAACGGGAAAAGCGTATTCAGGATCAGCAACTACTGGGACTGGCAACCATGGCGGCGGGTACTGCTCACGAGCTGGGAACACCGCTTTCCACCCTGCGTATTACTCTCAGTGAAATCTCACACACCCATCCGGATGACCCTGAACTTCAGGAAGATATCGCCCTGATGCAGGAACAGGTTGAGCGCTGTAGCCAGCGTTTGAAACAGCTCGCTGATCAGGTTCGGGATGATCAGCCCAAGGACGAAGCACTGGGGGAACTGTTAACACGGGTGTTGGAAGAGTGGAGCCTGATGCGCCCAGAAGTGGAATTTCAGCTGACGCCCTTGCCTCCGGCACTGGAACAGGTCCGCCTGCTGACCTCTGTTTCCCTGCAGCAAGCCCTGCTGAATCTGCTGAACAATGCAGCTGATGCCTCGCCTTCGGGTATCGAAATCAGCGCCAGCCGTGAGCTCAAAACGCTCATCCTGCAAATACATGATCAGGGGCCTGGTTTGCCGCTGGAACAGGCCGACCAGCTGGGCAAACCCTTTGTCACCACCAAGGGCCGAGGCCTGGGTATAGGCCTGTTTTTGACCGCAACCACCCTGTCGCAACATCAGGGGGAAGTCCGTTTGTACAATCACCCCAAAGGCGGCACTCTAACCGAAGTACGCTTACCTCTGCTGGATCAGGAGCATGCAGATGGCTGAACACTTTTTGATTGTTGATGATGACCCGGCGTTCACCCGCGTTCTGTCCCGCGCCATGACCCGACGCGGCTTTGAAACCCAGGTTGCGCGAAACGTGAAACAGGCACTGGAGCTGGCCCAACAGCAGATTCCGGATTACGCCAGTGTGGATTTAAAGATGGAAGGACCTTCAGGATTGGCGCTGATTCCCCAATTGCGAGCCCTGAACCCCAATATTCGCCTGTTGGTGCTGACCGGCTATGCCAGCATCGCCACCACGGTCGATGCCATCAAGGCCGGGGCCGACAACTATCTGCCCAAGCCGGCGGATGCCGATCAGATTCTGAAAGCCCTGCAAACGGATTCCGAACACGAGCCAGTCGAGAGTGAAATTCCGGATACGCCCTTATCTGTCAACCGGCTGGAGTGGGAGCATATTCAGAAAGTACTGCATGAACATGAGGGGAATATCTCGGCTACAGCGCGGGCGCTGGGCATGCATCGGCGCACTCTGCAGCGCAAGCTGGCCAAACATCCCGTTCGTCGCTGAAGCCTCAGGTCCTGTTTACTGCTCGTCGATATAGCGACGGGCATCAAAGGTACGAATCCAGTCCGGGTGAAACACCATCATGCCGGTCATCAAAATGCCATTGAGCAAGCCTTCCGGGAACATGATCAACGGCAGGAAGCGGACATACTCCAGATAGATTTTCATCCAGGGATAGACGCCATCCATCCAGAGCAACAGCGCCATCACCATACCGCCCAGTGCGGTCGAGATCCCGGCGCCAAAGAAGGCACAACAGAAGAGATAAACAAAAAAGTTGGGCGGCAGTTTGGCTTCCACCAATCGAAGCACACCCCAGCTCGCCATGACTGGCACGACCACCGAGCAGAGAATATTGACACTCAGAGTATCCCAGCTTTCCTGCTCAATCAGGGTCATGCCTAACAACGCCAGACACCCCGACAGAATCGCCAGATCCCAGCCGAACATCAGCGTCAGAATGGTCATACCCAGAAAATGGATGCTCAGACCTGGCGACAGTCCGGCGCGCATGGTCCACATCAGCATCAGTATCACGGTCGCCCCGAATAACAGATGCTGAAGTCGGCGCTCTCCGGCCAGAACAGCCCAGGGTGCTCGAATCATGGCAAACAGAACCGCCAGCGCAGCCAACACGCCGGTGCCCCATAGCCAGCCTGAGCTGAATAGTCCTTGAGTCAGACTCATTGCCTAGTCCACACGCCCCTGACACAAACTGAACAGAATCGCATCTTCGCGATCCGCTCCCAATGGATAGTAGCCTGCCCTTCGCCCCGATGGTTGCCAGCCTTGCGACTGATACAGCGCCTGAGCCGCTGTATTGGACTCACGCACTTCCAGATGCATCTGCACGATACCGGATGCCAGCAGAGCCTGCTCGGCGTGCTGTAGCAGACGCGCCGCCAGGCCCTGTTGACGCTGTTCCGGCACAACAGCAATACGTAAAAGTTCTGCCTCATCGAGGACACGGCTGAACAGGCAATATGCGATCAACTGTCCTTCCAGGCTTAACACCCAGGCATTGGCACCGCGTTGCTGAGCGGCCCTGAGCCACCAACTGGAGGCGAAGGGCTCTCCTGGAAAACAGCTTTCATCCAACTGGACCAAAGCCTTTATATCCTGTTCATCCAGTAGCCGGGGCTGAAGATCCATTAGTGGGTTCCGCGTAAGGGCTGAATATCCTGCCAAAGTTCCGCTTTACGTTCGGGAAGGCGCAGAAGTTCACTCAAACTGATCGAAGCCGCGCAGCGACAGCCTGATAAGGTCGGCAATTCGCCCTGCTTGAACGGCTCACCGGTTACCCAGTGCATGGCAGCATCACCCAATAACAGAATGCGGGTGATACTGGGCCGGAACTCAAGGGTACGCTTGAGCTTGTGCTCTACCGCCAGCCGCGCTTCGGTTGGTCCCTGATCCAGCGTTTTACTGGCCAGCATGGGCCAGGGCAACATGGCCGGGTCTGAAAGCTCCTGCTCAACCGTGAGTCCCAATGCGGAGGTGATACCGTACAAAAGGCGCTTATGCTGGCGACTGAAGCCTTCACGGTGATGCGGCGGCAAGGAGTCCACAATCAACAGATCCCCTCGCACCAGATAGGCCAGTTTGAAGTGCGGCGCCGGCTCAACCGGCTTCTGCTCAGCTGCAGGTACTGCTGCTGAGTTAGAGGCGTCAGCCACCGGAGCCGATTTGGGTACAGGCTTAGGCTTGCCTTTGGCATCGAGATCCCCCAACAGGGCTTCGGAGTCGATACCGCCTGAACGGGGTGCGCGGGCAGCCGTGCCCGCAGCCTGTTGAGGCTTGGGCTCGTCGATCTGCTCGCCACTTGCTTCATACTCGGCGTAATCTGCCGCCGTATCGTCTTGCGGGTAACAGAAGTCGGCAACCCACTCAGCGGGTGGCGCAGCGCCAGGCAGGGGCTGACGCGGCAACCAGCTGTCGATGCCGATCGCCTCCAACCACTGATGGCGTAGTTGCTCCTGAGCCTGTACCGACATCAAAGCCTCTTATACCTGCGGGTGAGCTTTCTGGATGTTGGCATCCAGCATGTTCAACGCATGAATGTATGCCTTGGCAGACGCGATGATGATATCGGTATCCGCACCCAGACCATTGACGATACGACCGGCTTTTTCCAGACGCACGGTTACTTCACCCTGAGAGTCGGTACCGCTGGTGATCGCATTCACCGAGTACAACTGCAGGTTGGCACCGGAATTGGCCAGCTGCTCCAGCGCCTTGAAAGCGGCATCTACAGGACCACTGCCGGACGCTTCAACAGCGTGCTCGGCACCATCGACAGATACTACAAGGCTTGCAACAGGTATTTCACCGGTCTGAGAGGTTACATTCAGGCTGCTGAGGCGATACTTTTCGTGGTCTGCCGAGGCGCGAGCATCGCTGACCAGCGCCACCAGATCGTCATCAAAGATTTCGCTCTTCTTGTCCGCCAGTTCCTTGAAACGGGAGAACGCCGTATTCAGCTCGGCATCGGACGCGAAGGTGGTGCCCAGCTCTTCCATACGGGTACGGAAGGCGTTACGGCCAGACAGTTTACCCAGCACCATACGGTTGGTATTCCAGCCCACATCTTCGGCGGTCATGATTTCGTAGGTTTCACGATGCTTGAGCACACCGTCCTGGTGAATACCGGACTCATGCGCAAAGGCGTTGGCACCGACGATCGCCTTGTTCGGCTGCACCGGGAAACCGGTGACGCTGGAGACCAGACGCGATGCCGGCACGATCTGAGTGGTATCGATGCCGGTTTCCAGACCCAGCATATCCTTGCGCGTACGCAGTGCCATTACGATCTCTTCCAGCGAAGCGTTACCGGCACGCTCGCCCAGACCATTGATGGTACATTCCACCTGACGTGCACCCGCGCTGACTGCGGCCAGGGAGTTGGCAACCGCAAGACCCAGGTCGTTATGGCAGTGAACGGAGAACACCGCCTTGTGCGCGTTGGGGATACGCTCGATCAGCTGAGCGATGGTGTTACCGTACTCCTGAGGGACCGCGTAACCCACGGTATCCGGGATGTTGATGGTACGGGCACCGGCATCAATTACCTGCTCGATGATGCGGCACATGAAGTCCAGTTCAGAGCGACTGGCGTCTTCCAGAGAGAATTCCACATCGTCGATCAGATTGCGGGCACGCTTGACGGCGCGCACGGCGTTTTCAACCACCTGATCCGGTTCCATCTGCAGCTTGTACTGCATATGGATCGGTGAGGTAGCAATGAAAGTGTGAATACGACCTGAGTTGGCACCACGCAGGGCTTCACCGGCACGGTCAATATCCGCATCCAGTGCACGGGACAGAGAACAGATAGTGCTGTCCTTGATGGTATCGGCAATGGCTTTTACCGACTCGAAATCACCGGGGCTTGCGATGGCAAAGCCAGCCTCGATCACATCAACACGCAGCTTTTCCAGCTGCTTGGCAATGCGCAATTTTTCGTCACGCGTCATGGACGCGCCGGGGCTCTGTTCCCCGTCACGCAGGGTGGTATCGAAAATAATTACGCGATCATCAGTGCGGCTCATGCTCACTACTCCCGTCAGCTGCGGACGATGCCTGTCCGGCGAAATTAGCGCTGCCTTGAACGAAGCGATTGGAAGGCAGTCGAAGATAGGCTTATTGTATCATCAAGCAGCTACGCCAAACACGCTATCGCCGTTAAGGAGCAAGGACATGAATGCGACCCGCTTTGATGCACAGATCGACCGCCGCGCCACCTCCAGCCAAAAATGGGAGAAGTACGCCGACAGCGAGATCCTGCCCATGTGGGTTGCCGATACTGATTTTATGGCGCCACAACCGGTGATTGATGCCCTGCATCAGCGCATCGACCACGGTGTGTTTGGCTATACCTGCACGCCGCCGGAACTGAACCAGCTGGTGATCGAGCGCATGCAGTCGCTGTATGGCTGGTCAATCGAGACCAATGATCTGGTGTGGCTGCCGGGGCTGGTGTGCGGCCTGAACCTGGCTTGCCGCAGTGTAGGTGAAAGTGGCTCAGCCGTGCTCAGCCCTGCAACCATCTATCCCCCCTTCGTGTCGGCCCCAAGACTGTCTGATCGCAGCCTGATCAAGGTGCCGCTGAAGCGCGGCGATGACGGACGCACTCTGCTGGACCTTGATGCACTTGAAGCAGCGATCACGCCGGAAACCAAACTGCTGCTGTTCTGCAACCCCCACAACCCCGGCGGCACGCTCTATCGCCGTGAAGAGTTGGAAGCCCTGGCTGATATCATCATTCGTCATGACCTGATCATTTGCTCCGATGAGATCCATTGCGATCTGATTCTGGAAGCCGGCCTGACCCATACACCGATCGCCTCCCTGAGCGAGGAAATTGCTGCCCGCACCATCACCCTGATGGCACCCAGCAAAACCTATAACATCGCAGGCCTGGGCTGCTCCTTCGCTGTGATCCAGAACCCGGAACTGCGCCAGCGATTCCAGAAAGTACGTAAGGGCATAGTGCCGGATGTGAACCTGCTGGGCTTTACCGCTGCGCTGGCGGCCTACCGTGATGGTAACGAATGGAATAAAGCCCAGCTCGACTATCTTCGAGGCAACCGCGACTACCTGGTGGAAGCGATCAACGCTTTGCCCGGCCTGAAACTGGACCCGATTGAAGCTACCTATTTGGCCTGGATCGATGTATCCGCTGCCTGCCTCGAAAACCCGCCGCACTTCTTTGAAAAAGCCGGCGTGGGCATGTCACCGGGGCGTGACTTTGGTGATGACCGATTCATGCGACTTAATTTTGGCTGCCCTCGCGCCACATTAGAGCAGGCAGTAGAAAGGATGCGCCGAGCATTACTGACAGAATTGCCAGCATGAAATACAGAAACCTTGTTGAGCCATAAAACCGACCAGGCTTTAATCCTCAATAAACCGGGAATAATTCCCGGTTTCTGTCCAGCCATCCATACAGGACACGCCCAACCACCTGTATACGGATCATACATCACTTTAAGTTCGAGTCTTATCCATAAACCTATTAAAATAGAAAAATCAAAAAAAAATAAAAAACTACAGCCTCAAGTATATTTTAAAAGACATTCAATCAGGCACAATCTGATATCCTAGTCCCCTGCGGGTTTTAATAAATTCAAATCCTATTTTATTTCTAACTCTATTAATTAAAACCTCAACAACATTTGAATTACACTCAAAGTCCGCTTGGTATAAATACTCCGTTAGTGTAGTTTTCGATACTACCTGGTTACTCCGGTTCATGAGTATTGCCATCAATCTGTATTCAAGTGCGCTCAGGACTATCGGCTGTCCCTTCAACGTGAGTCGCTGGGTAGCTGTATCCAGTTCAAGACTTCCCGCCTTGAGTACACATTTGGCATGGCCATGGGAACGGCGCAGTGCTACTTCAGCACGGGCCATCAGCTCTTCAAGCTCAAACGGCCTGGTTAATACATCATCTGCTCCCGCTCTCAAACAACGAACTTTCTCTCTCCAGCAGTTACGTGTATCCACAATAACCACAGGTGTATCATTCCCCCCCAGACGCCAGTCCGAAAGAACACTGAAGCCATCGCGCCGGGGCAAACTCAAGCTCAGGACAACAACATCATATTTTTCAGTATCACCTAAAAACCATGCATCCTGCCCATCATGACAAATATCAACAGCAAAATTATTTTGACGGAAGATCCCCGCCATTCCATTACACTCATCTTTATTAGCTTCAATTATCAACGCTTTCAAAACGCCGTTCCTTTCGCTTAAAACTTCCCTAAAAGCACTAAAAGACGCTTCAACTAATCCTTATTATTTCGATGCTTCCATAGGTCTTTTATTTAAAAGAAGATATTTAAAATAAAAAACAATCAAAGTCCATACAAACCACATGGATAAAATCGCAAATGTTACATTTTTATTACAGAGGCTTGATAACTTACCTGAAGCTTACACAAAACATAATCTATGCGTAAGGGTTATTCCTTTAGAATTCTGGCCATGAGTTTATTTTAACGAATGCCCTTACAGGATTAATCATGAATATAAAGTTAACAGCCCGATTTAATAAAGCCAAGCGTTCTTTTGTTACACGTCGAGTGCCTGAAAATGACATGTATGGTTTATTATACGAGGGTGCCAAACCTAAACGTGGTGATCTGGTTTTGGCACGCATAACAGAGCTCGGCCATCATAAACGTATTGAACGGATTGATGGCCGCCGTGCGCGACTCTACCCTGGTGATGAAGTAATTTTGTGCTTTGGTGATCGTTATGCACCCGACCAGTTTGAGTCCAAAGTCCCTGACTCCATGAGCCCTTGTCATATGGTAGCGGCAGGCGGTATTGCCAGCGAAGCCTTGTGCTGGCATAAGCGTATTTCAGGCCCTACAGAAATCGAACCTATTGGCCTCATCACAAATGCAGCCGGAAAGGTTCTGAACATCGCTGACTATGCCTTGCAGCTGCCAGTCACACCTCTGCCCGAAGCCGACCATATTCCCTGTACCGTAGTCGTGGGCACCTCCATGAATGCAGGCAAAACAACCACAGCCGCTCACCTGATCCATGGACTGAATAAAGCTGGCTACAAGGTGGGGGCGATGAAAATTACCGGCACCGGAGCAGGAGGTGACCTGTGGCTGATGCAAGACTCTGGCGCCCACCAAGTTCTCGACTTTACTGACGCAGGCTTTCCAACCACGTTCAACGCACCTGCTGATCAAGTCGTCTCGGTTTTTGAAATTCTCTCAAACGCCCTGATCAACATGGGCTGCAATGCGCTCGTAGTTGAAATAGCAGACGGTCTCTACCAGCAAGAAACACAGCAGATCTTGCAATACAGCAGCTTTAAAACACGCTTTAACGGTGTACTCTTTGCCGCACGAGAAGCCATGGGCGCCAGTGGTGGAGCAGAGTGGCTGCTTCAGGAAGGTTATCAGGTACTGGGAATCAGTGGACAGATTTGCGCATCTCCCCTGGCTCAACGGGAAGCCGCGCAGGTTTTATCACTACCGGTGTACGATCTGGATACTCTGAGTTGCCCAGAAATAGCGCCCGGATTGCTATACACACCTCCCCTGTCCCAACCTCTGCAATCAGTCGGCTAAACGTGAAAAAAAACCGACTGCCAACGGTTTGGCAAACAGCTAAGCGTGGGCAACTCGTCGGGCTGACAATGATCGCCTTGCTGCTGTGTAGCCTTTCCTTGCTACACAGCAGCAACGTCAAGGCTCTATTTGTCTCACCTGACCGAGACTTGTTGATGCAACAAGCCCTGCTCGTGATCCTGACGCTAGCGCTGGTTGTGCTATTCATGCGTTTGGCTGAAAAAATCGCTCAGCAACATGTCCTTAGCTGCCGCGATGCCCTGTTCAGGGCGATGCTGTTTGCATCTCCCTCAAGGGAACCCAAACGGTTGGGTGTCGCAATGAATCGCCTGATCACTGATGCAAACAGTCTCCGTCAGTGGGCTGGCCCAGGGATTGCCCACCTGTTGGCAGGCAGTTTGCTGACAGGGTTCTATTGTCTGTTTTTCTTGCTTGAGGTACCTCAGCTAATCCCTGTCAGCGCTGCCCTGCTACTACTTTTGGCACTACATGCTGGGCTCTCCTACAGGAGCATTACCAATACCGAGGCGCTGGTTCGCTCCCAGCGTGGTCGCCTGAGCGGCCATTTAAGCGAACGCAGTGTTCAAAAAACAGCCGTCAGACGCATGCGCAGGCAAAAGTCAGAAGCTGATAAAAGCTATCAGCACGGAAGGGTATTAGCTGACCTGCTAGTTCGGCTAACAACCCTGACAACGCTGTTCCATACCTCGCTCGTGACCGCCACCTCCCTGGTCACACTGATCTATATCTTGGCTTACCTTGATCAGCCAACACAGATAATGGAGCTTTTACACCTTCCGTTATTTGTCCAGGGCATACTGCTTATGCACCGCTCATGGCAGGCATTTTTGATCTACAAAGTCGCTTACAAGCGCCTTAGTCTAGCGTTGATTCGCTGTCGTGCGAACACCTCCGCCTCAGGTAAACGACTTCAACCCAAGGAGGCCATTAGTATCGCCTTGAGAGACTGTCAGGTTTCTCATTACAGCAAATTGCTGAATGGACGCTTCCCCGCCGGGGCACAGATTCTGCTGACAGGCACCCATGACAAGACAGCGTTAATTCGTATTTTACTGAATGAGCAACGACCACTGGCTGGTTATGCCTGTATGGGCAAACGGCGCGTCAGCAATTTAAACCCAAGGCACCTATACAAACGAACACTGACACTGGATACGAGCTTTGCATTTTTCAAAAGCACGGTGCGACGCAGCATACTTTACGGACAAGGACGAGTCAGCGAAGAAAGCCTGTCGCGAATATGCACGTTTCTGTCCATACCTGAAGAGCAGCTAGAGCTTCAAGTAATGGAGATGGGGACAGGATTGAGCGAGCACTGGCAAGTCAGGATAATGCTGGCTCGTGCCCTGCTGGCAAACCCAGGACTGGTGCTCATTGATCATCCCCTGCTGCTAGCCCACCCACTGGCAAGCCAGCTGCTGCCACGCTTACTGGCGTTGATCGACACCACAGTAATCATTGTTGGCGAGGAAGGACACACACCTGTGGAATGCGAATGGGTTCTCGATACCGATACCGGTTTCTGCGGTCTGGCACTGGAGCGAGAGACTAGCCGATGCTTGCCTGCAACACTCTAAGGCTGTCTAACACCTCTGCACTGAGCATGACATCCGCTTCATTGGCGATAAGCTCAGCACGACTGAGCACAAAGCTACGCCCGGTAATGCGATTTTCAACCACCGTCTGCCCACCCTGTTGGGCCAACCCCGTGTAGGTGCCGACAAAGCGGGTATTGCGCAAGGAAACGGTTTCAAGAGAGTCACCCGGGTCAATCAGGCCTTCATACTGCATCAGCGCCAGCCGTGCAGACGTGCCTGTGCCCGTGGTGCTACGACAGATGACGCCGGGATGTACGTAGGTTGCAGAGCGAGAACGGTAGGCCGTATCACTGAGCTGCAACACCGGCCCCATAAAGTGCAGGAAGGGTAAAGGCCCTACATCCCCTAGCGAATAGTGTTCGAATACGGCCTCAGCTCTAATCGCCTCCACGATCGCATGGCCAGCTTCGGCCAGAGCAGATTCTTCGCAAGCCTCCAATACAAATCCAAGATCAGACGCTTCAACCAGAGCATAAAAGCCACCGCTATAGGCGATGCTGTAGGTGACAGACCCAATGCCCGGCACCTCAATACTGGCTTTATAGCTGTGGATATAGCTCGGCAACCCCTCACAGGTTATGGCCTCCACCACACCATCCTGTATCTGTGCTTCGATCTGCACCAGACCCGCGGGGGCTTCCAGCGTAAAGGTTTGCCGCCCTTCCTGCTTTTGGATCAAGCCGCTTTCCAGCAAGGCCGTGGCGGTACAGATGGTGTTGGAACCCGAGTAGATGGGATATCCCATCACCTCCATGATAATGTATCCCCAGTCAGCCTCCGGATGACTGGCGGGAACAATCAGGTCCACAGACATTTCAGGAATGCCATAGGGCTCCTCAAGCAACAAGCGTCGCAGGCCGTCGGCCTGATCGCGTAAAAACGCCATCTGTTGTCGCACGCTAGTGCCCGGCAGGCGCATAATGCCACCGGTAACAATACGGCTGACATCTCCCCCGGCGTGGGTATCCATCAATTCCAGTTTTACCTGATGCGACATGGCATCCTCCCGTTGATCAAACGGTAACTGAGGTTATCTCAGGACGGGACCTTTCATACCAGGGCAAATGCCTGGCCATGGGTTTCCCATTGGCTATCGGGCACGATGACAATTTTACCCAGATAGTTCCGGCCTCTGTGGACAAAGTACTCTTCCGCCTCACGTAAACGAGACAACGGGAAAGCAGCATGCAGCACCGGCTTTAACGCTCCCTCTCGAATCCAGGCAATCAGCTGCTCCGCTTCTTCACGGGTACCGTGGGAGACTCCAAACACCTGAACCTGATACAGATAGATACGGGTCCACATAATTTCCGAGAGGTTGCCGCCACTGGCCCCGGCGATGCTTAAACGAGGATAGGTCGTCCGCTGATTCATATCGAAAATCATGGTGTCGATAAAAGCATCGGTCATTTCGCCGCCCACCAGATCCATCACCGCATCTATCGGTCTTCCACCCGTTGCCGTTTTGACCTGTTCAGTGAACCGGCTCATATCCGAACGGTCCAGCACCGCTTCGGCTCCCAGCGCCAGCAGGGCCTCGGCCTTATCCTGTTGGCTCAGGGCAAAGGGTATAGCGCCCATAATGCGGCACAACTGAATCAGCGCAGTACCCACGCCACCACTGGCACCGCTAACCAATACACGCTCACCTGCGGACACACCCGCCACGGTCAGCATGTGATAAGCCGTTTGGTAGGAGCACATGCCCATGGACGCCAGTTCGGCATCTGTCAGTTCAGGATTATCAACTGCGTGGAACTGATCCGATGGCAGTGCTACATATTCGGCAAAGCCACCATCGGCGCCATGGCCGTAATAGTCAGGCGTCAGGTTAATGTCGCGGCGATCGTCGGGATAAAGATTGAAGTCCAGCAGACCTCGCTCTCCAATGCGGGAGTCACTGACACCCTCTCCTACCGCGACAACACAGCCGACAATGTCGGCACCCTGAATACGGGGAAAAGTGAGTGTCGCCTCACCGCCCATCTGGAAGGAAGTGACATCACCTTTGTCTTTGGTGGGATACAGCCCTTCGCGTGCCTTCCGGTCGGTATTGTTTTTGGCGGTAGCGGTTACCTGAACCAGCACCTGGCCCTGACGAGGCCTCGGTACGGGTACGTCTGTACGAAACACCAGCTGATCCAGGCCACCATGGCCAACCAGTTGAACAGCAGCCATCTTGGAAGGAATGGAAATATCTGCAGACACCTTGTCGCTCCTTGCTGTGATAACGAACCATCCTGAAAAGAAAATGCTCCTTTCAATACATTCATCACTGCAAGCTAGTGGACAGATCTGATACTGGCAAATATGAACATTAGACTCGACAGTACGAGCCTAATGCTGACAACAATACGGCCCCAGCCTTGTGAAGACTGGGCGCAACCTGATCGGAAAGATCAGGCCCGCTCGTGCATAAACGACACCACCTGATCCAAACTATCCACACCCAACGCCAGCATCACCAGACGGTCGACCCCTAAGGCGACACCGGCACACTCGGGCAGACCGGCTTCCAGCGCCTGAACCAGTCGCTGCTCCAATGGACGTTGAGGCAGCCCCAAAGCCGCACGCTGCTGTTGATCGGCCTCCAGCCGGCGAGCCTGTTCAGCCGCATCGGTCAGTTCATGGTAGCCGTTGGCCAACTCGACACCGTCAACAAAGAGTTCAAAGCGCGCTGCCACCTTGCGCCCCTGTTCGTCATTACGCACCTGCGCCAGTGCTGCCATGGAGGCCGGGTAGCTGTGAATAAATACGGCGCCCTGCAGGCGTGGCTCCAGCACATGGGACATTAAAAGATTGAGCCAGGTGTCACGGTCATCATCTTCGAAGGGAGCATCCACATGCTCACGACAAACCTGTTGCAACTGCTGCAGGGATGCATGGTGCGGGTCCAGCCCCAGCTCACGTTCGAAGAGCTCGGCATAGCTGAGGTATTGCACCGACAGTTCTGGCACAACTGTCTTGACCAGCGCAGCCACTTCGTCCATCAATTGGCGATCATCGAAGCCCAGGCGGTACCACTCCAGCATGGTGAACTCGGGGTTATGACGACGGCCAAACTCACCATTGCGAAACACCTTGGCCATGGAATAGATGTCACCACTGCCAGCAGCCAGCAGTCTTTTCATGGCATATTCGGGTGAGGTTTGCAGGTAGAGCCGCTCCTCTTCGATCCCCGGCTGAAAGCCAAAACTGACTTCAAGGCTATCGAGAAAAGGATCACTGACGGCACACCTGGACAACACCGGCGTTTCCATTTCCAACACTTCGCGCTCGGCAAAGAAGGAACGGATCTGCGCCAATACACGCGCACGGGCACGCAGGTTTTCTATGGAGGCGTTGGGACGCCAGACTTCTTGCTGCATGAGACATCACCGATAAAAAAGACAGCTGCGAAACAAAAAACGGCAGCCGAAGCTGCCGTAGTGTCTATCCGGGAGAGGCAAGATGCCTCTCGACGTCTTAGCTGTTAGCGCGGCTGACGTATTCACCGGTACGGGTATCGATACGCAGAGTCTCACCCTGTTCGATGAACAGAGGCACACGTACCACAGCGCCAGTGCTCAGCGTTGCAGGCTTGGAGCCGCCCTGAGCAGTATCGCCTTTCAGACCCGGATCAGTTTCAGTGACTTCCAGCTCCACGAAGTTCGGCGGCGTAACACTGATCGGATTGTCGTTCCACAGCGTGATAATGGACTTGTCCTGCTCCTTCAGCCACTTCTCGGCATCGCCTACGGCGTTCTTGTCAGCGGCAACCTGTTCGAAGGTATTCGGGTCCATGAAGTGCCACATTTCACCGTCGTTGTAGAGGTATTCCATATCAATATCCATAACGTCTGCACTTTCAGCAGATTCGTTGGACTTGAAGGTACGCTCCCAGATACGACCGGTCAGCAGGTTACGCAGACGTACGCGGGTAAATGCCTGACCCTTACCCGGCTTAACGAATTCCACGTCGACCATGGAGCAGGGGTCGCCGTCGATCATCACTTTCATGCCGTTTTTGAACTGGTTGCTGGAGTAGTTAGCCATAGATAAAGGTTCCGCGATCTATAATTCGAAGGAGACCGCAGTAAGGGCGCGGTCTGAAAATTGACAGCCATTCTACTGCAAAGGAGAATGCTGGCAAATCCATCCTGCACAACCTGTCTCGAGCACGCCGTCCCGATGAACCTGCTGCACCCTGCCGACGTTGATTGGCAGACCGAATTACGCTATCTGATCACCGACCCGGCCGAGCTGCTTCGCCTGCTGGAGTTGCCCGAGCAGCTGCTGGAAGGCGCACTGAACGCCGAACGTCAGTTCAGCCTGCGCGTACCTCGTCCCTATCTGAGCCGTATTCGCAAGGCGGACCCGGACGATCCGCTGTTGAAGCAGATATTGCCGCTGCAGCAGGAACTGATGGAGGTTCCCGGCTTTGGGCCCGACCCTCTGGCCGAAGCCGCCGCCAATAAATCCAGCGGGGTGATTCACAAGTACAAGGATCGCGTGCTGCTGGTTCTGTCCGGCGCCTGTGCCATCAATTGCCGCTACTGTTTTCGCCGTCACTTTCCCTATGGCGACAACCAGCTGGGGCGCGATGCCTGGCAGGAAGCGCTGGAATACATACGCCAGCACCCACAGGTCAGCGAAATCATTTTCTCTGGCGGCGACCCCCTGGCTACGCCGGATACACGACTGACGCGCATGCTGGCAGACCTGGAGCAGATACCGCACCTGAAACGCCTGCGTATCCATTCACGCCTGCCGGTGGTCATTCCCCAGCGGGTAACTCGGGAGCTGACTGAAACACTGGGCAATAGTCGCCTGAGCAGCACGCTGGTTCTGCATATTAACCATCCTCAAGAAGTGGACGAAGCCGTGCGTGTGGCACTTCGCCCCTTGCGCCAGGCAGGCGTGACGCTGCTGAACCAGGCAGTGCTTTTAAAGGGTGTAAATGACAACCTGAGTGTACAAAAATCACTCAGCGAATCTCTGTTCAGCGAAGGCATACTGCCCTATTATCTATTTGTCCTTGATGCTGTGGCCGGAGCTGCACATTTTGATGTGGATGATGACACCGCTCGTCGCCTGGTCGGACGTTTGCAAGCCGAGTTGCCAGGCTACCTGGTGCCGCGACTTGCGCGCGAAATACCGGGTCGACCATCAAAAACGTTGTTACTGCCGATTGTGCCAGAGGACTGAAGTCAGCTCAGGTTCAGCTTAGTGGAACCAGTCTGACGGTCCGAATTCAACCCAGACGTAACGGATCAGGAGCTCCATGAATACTCAGACCCCCTTCTCTCGCAACCTCCTCAAACTGGGGGGACTGATAGCCGCCACCCTGTTGCTGGCCGCCTGTGCCAACAAGCCCAAGCCTGAACCCGTTGCCGAAAAGCCCGTCGAGCCACCCAAGCCCAAGCCGGTTCTGTTGATCAGCTTTCACGGTCCTCAGGACAACAGCGCCGCTCAGATCAACTTTACCAACGGTACCGACAAAACCCTGCAATACGTAATGTTCAAGACCACCGCCTATACCGGTAAAGGCGACCTGGTGCCTTCAAAGAAAAGCGGCCGACCCAATGCCTGGCTGCGCGTGGCTGGTCCTTTTAAACCCAACGAAGTCGTCGGCAAAAAGGTCTGGCCAAAAGTCTGGCAGCATCCCGACCTGAGCTGTTTCCGCATTGAAGGCGCTGAACTGATCTTCGCAGACCAGAGTGTGGAATATCATGGCGTGGAGCGTATGGCGCTGCTGAACCAGAGCGCATTCCGCAATAGCGCCTGTGGCGGCGACGGCCTGAACACCGCCGCACAGTAAGATTTACTTCCTTGGCGGTGTCATAGGGAAAGCCGTGATATTTCCCTTGGCATCGCTGATTTTGGCTACGCCCTCACGCTTCACCTCATCAATACGGATGATCGCCTGCATGGGCACATAGCAGGTGTTCACGTCCGCAAACTCCTGCTTCAACTTGTCTTCACCGGGATCGACCAACAGATCCGAGCGGTTACCGAAGACAAACTCCTCCAGCTGGATAAAGCCCCACATGTCACTTTGGTACACGTGGCGGACATACACTTCGTATACCTTGTCCTGATTTACAAAATTGACGCGATACAAGCGCTCGTCATTCGCCATGGCCAGACTCACTTTCAACAACTCTTGTTGCTGGCGATATGGGGGCAGTTCCCTCGGAAAACAAGACTGGGCACTTTTTAACCAGTTTCTGGCCTAACCCTCAGTGCTTGGGTATAATTTTGCACCTTTTAAATTTCCGCACTCTTTAAACCTCCTCAGTACACAGGTGATTCATGGCGAAAAAGTTGTTTATCAAGACACATGGCTGTCAGATGAACGAATACGACTCCTCCCGCATGGCGGATCTGCTGGGCGAAAGCCACGCACTGGAGTTGACGGATAATCCCGACGACGCGGATGTCCTGCTGCTGAACACCTGTTCCATTCGCGAGAAGGCTCAGGAGAAGGTGTTCCATCAGCTGGGTCGCTGGCGCAAGCTGAAAGAGAGCAAACCGGATCTGATGATCGGTGTTGGCGGCTGCGTTGCCTCTCAGGAAGGTGAAGCAATTCGCGACCGTGCACCCTACGTGGACATGATCTTTGGCCCTCAGACCCTGCACCGTTTGCCGGAAATGATTAATGAAAGCCGTAACGGCAGTGTCGGTATCGTCGATGTCAGCTTCCCGGAAATCGAGAAGTTCGACCACCTGCCGGCACCCAAGGTAGAAGGTGCGGAAGCCTTCGTATCGGTGATGGAAGGTTGCAGCAAGTACTGCACATTCTGTGTTGTGCCCTACACCCGCGGCGAAGAAGTCAGCCGTCCGCTGGACGACGTTCTGGCCGAGTGTGTCGAGCTGGCCGAACAGGGCGTACGCGAAGTAAACCTGCTGGGCCAGAACGTGAACGCCTACCGCGGCGCGACCCATGATGGCGACCATGCGGATCTGGCCGAGCTGATCCGCTGTGTAGCCGCCATCGACGGCATCGACCGTATCCGTTTCACCACCTCTCACCCGGTGGAGTTCAGCGACAGCCTGATCGATGTGTATGCCGAAGTACCTGAGCTGGTCAGCCACCTGCACCTGCCGGTACAGAGCGGCTCCGACCGCATCCTGATGGCGATGAAACGTGGCCACACCGCACTGGAGTACAAGTCCAAGCTGCGCCGTATCAAGAAACTGCGTCCGGACATCAGCTTCTCGTCCGACTTCATCATCGGCTTCCCGAATGAAACCGATGCCGACTTCGAAGCGACCATGAACCTGATCGCCGATATCGGTTTCGACGCTTCATTCAGCTTTATCTACAGCCGTCGCCCGGGCACGCCTGCAGCAGACCTGCCGGATAACGTGGACGAAGAGACCAAGAAGCAGCGCCTGAAAATTCTGCAGGACCGTATCACCGCACAGGCATTCCAGATCAGCCGTCGCATGGTGGGCAGCACTCAGCGCATTCTGGTTAACGGTTACTCCAAGAAGGACCCGGGCCAGCTGTCCGGTCGTACCGAGAATAACCGAGTCGTCAACTTCCGCTGCGATAATCCGGACCTGATTGGCCACTTTGCCGATGTGCGTATTGAGCAAGCCTATGCCAACTCACTGCTCGGCGAGCTGATCAGCTCCGAACTTGACGCCTGATTACACTGGAGAGTCTTTTTTGACCGCACAAGAATCCACCACGATCCTGCTGGAACCCAACAACCCGGCCGCACTGCTTAATCTGTGCGGCCAGTTCGACGCTCACCTGAAACTGCTGGAAGAGCGTACCGGCGTCGAAATCCGCAACCGCGGCAACCGCTTTCAGCTGGTGGGCCAGGATACTGCTACGCGCGCCATGGGCCGCCTGCTGGAGCAGCTTTACCGTCAGGCCCTGCAGGGTGAAGACCTTACCCCTGAAGCGCTGCATCTGGTGTTGCAGGACTCCGGCATCGAGCAGCCGGCCAAACGCAAGGACAAGGCGGAGAACGAAGACGACAAGCGCTTCGGCATTCGTACCCGCAAGCTCATGATCAAACCGCGCCCGGGCAAACAGCAGGACTATGTGCAGCAGATCCGCACCCACGATATCAACTTCGGCATTGGCCCTGCCGGCACCGGCAAGACCTATCT
The DNA here is from genome assembly GCA_048264005.1 of Marinobacterium sp. Taxonomy (GTDB): domain Bacteria; phylum Pseudomonadota; class Gammaproteobacteria; order Pseudomonadales; family Balneatricaceae; genus Marinobacterium. Next base: position 97,678 of record JBLXDP010000007.1, on the reverse strand, counting down.
GGCCGTTGCCTGCGCCGTGGAAGCGCTGGAGCGTGAAGAAGTCAGCCGTATTCTGCTGGTGCGCCCGGCCGTGGAAGCAGGCGAGAAACTGGGCTTCCTGCCCGGCGACCTGAGCCAGAAGGTTGACCCTTACCTGCGCCCGCTATACGACGCCCTGTATGAAATGATGGGCTTTGAACGCGTAGCCAAGCTGATCGAACGCAACGTCATTGAAGTTGCGCCGCTGGCTTACATGCGTGGTCGCACTCTCAACGGCTCCTTCGTCATTCTGGACGAAAGCCAAAACACCACGCGGGAGCAGATGAAAATGTTTCTGACCCGTATCGGCTTTGGCTCGACGGCAGTGATTACCGGCGACAAGACCCAGATCGACCTGCCCAAGGGCGTTAAATCCGGTCTGGTACACGCCATTGAAGTTCTCGATGGCGTGAAAGAGATCGGTTTTACCTACTTCGGCTCCAAAGATGTGGTGCGCCACCCACTGGTGCAGCATATCGTTGAAGCCTACGAGCGCCACGAAGAGGCTCAAGCCGAGGGAGAATCACGATGAGCATCGACGTCGACGTTCAATACGCCGTTGAAGCACCTAACCTGCCGACACAAGCCGACTTCACCCGCTGGGTTGAGACAGTACTCAAGGACCGGAAAGTTGAAGGTGAAGTCTGCATCCGCGTTGTGGACAGCGAAGAAAGCCAGGCGCTCAACTCGGAGTACCGCGGCAAGGACAAGCCGACCAACGTGTTGTCCTTCCCGTTTGAGGTACCACCGGGCGTGCCGGTCACCCTGCTGGGTGATCTGGTGATCTGCGCCGAAGTGGTTGCCCGGGAAGCTGAAGAGCAGCAAAAAGCGACAGCTGACCATTGGACCCATATGGTGGTACACGGGACCTTGCATCTGCTCGGATTCGATCATATAAATGACGACGACGCCGAGGAAATGGAGGCACTGGAACGCACCCTCCTGGCTCGGTTAAATATAGCCGATCCCTATTCCGTTTAGAGGAACACTATGAGCGAAGACCGATCGGGCGGCACGTCCAAGGGCTGGATTGAGAAATTAACCCAGGCTTTTTCTGACGAACCCCGCAGTCTTGAAGACGTACGCGAAATTCTGTATCAGGCCAGCGATTCAGGCATTCTGGACAATGATGCGCACAGCATCATCGAGGGTGCCATGCAGGTCACGGAAATGCAGGTGCGTGACGTTATGATTCCCCGCTCGCAGATGACCATGGTGCAGGTGCATCAGACTCCGCGTGAGTTCCTGCCGGTCATCATTTCCAGCGCCCACTCCCGCTTCCCTGTTTGTGGTGAAAACCCGGACGAAGTGCTGGGCATTATGCTGGCCAAGGACCTGCTGCCCTACATGCTGGAAGGCACGCTGGACCAGTTCGACATTCGCCAATGCCTGCGCAAGGCCACATTTATTCCGGAAAGCAAACGCCTCAACGTACTGCTGAACGAATTCCGTGGTACACGTAACCATATGGCGATTGTCGTGGACGAATACGGCGGTATCGCCGGCTTGATCACCATCGAGGATGTGCTGGAGCAGATCGTCGGCGAGATCGAAGATGAGCATGATGCCGACGACGACGATGGCAACATACGCCCCTTCGACGACAACGGTTTCCTGGTTAAGGCGCTGACCCCGATCGAAGACTTCAATACCTACTTTGACGTGGGTTTCTCCGACGAGGAATTCGACACTATCGGCGGCATTGTCACCCAGCACTTCGGCCACCTGCCAGCCAAGGACGAGCAGATCGATATCGATGGATTCAGTTTCAAGGTACTGGCCGCCGATAACCGTCGCCTTCGCCTGCTGCAGGTCACTCGGCGCTAAGCCGTGAACACCGTACCCAAACGCCTTCCTGTTGGCGTTAGCGCCCTGCTGGCACTCGCCAGCGGGGCCAGTATCACGCTCTCTCTGGCACCCTTTAATGTTTGGCCGCTGGTCCTGCTGGGCCCCGCGTTGCTCTACCTGTTGCAACGTCATCAAAGCCCCCGCAAGGCCGCTTGGACCGGCTGGATCTTTGGTCTCGGTTTCTGGGGTGCAGGCGTATCCTGGGTCTACGTCAGCATTGATCGCTATGGCGGCGCCCCACCCTGGCTGGCCGGAACCCTGACCTTTCTGTTTGTTGCGGCCCTGGCCCTGCTGTTTGCCGTCCAGGGTGCACTCTTTGCACGCATGGCTGCCAACGCCCGCCATCGCTGGCTGATGTTCACCCTGGTCTGGCTGGGATTTGAATGGCTGCGCAGCTGGTTCCTGACCGGCTTCCCCTGGCTTTATCTGGGCTATGCCTGGCTGGATACGCCACTCAAAAGCTGGGCACCCCTTGGAGGCGTCTGGGCCCTGTCGCTAGTGAGCTTGCTGCTGTCGATGGGATTGGCGCGGTTGCTGTTGGATCGTCATATTCCAACATTGATCCCCGGCGCTGTGCTGGCTGGAGCCGCCTGGCTGCTGCCCATGCAATGGGCTCAACCCAAGCCGGATGCCAGCCTGGATGTGGTACTGATTCAGCCCAATATCCCTCAACTGGCCAAATGGCAGCCGGATCAGCTGGATGGCATTCTGCGCAGCCAGATTCTTCAAAGTCTCGAGTACCCGGACGCTGATTTGATTGTCTGGCCGGAAACAGCCATTCCCGCCACCTTCAGCCGTGCCAGCCAGATACTGACGCCGTTCCTCAACCTGCTGGAGCAGGAAGACATAGCACTGATCAGTGGCTTCCCCTATGTAGAAGCTGACCCCGAGCGCCCTCAGGGGGTTCGTTTCAATAACAGTCTGGGACTGTTCGGTGCGGGTCAGGACCTGTACCACAAACAGCGCCTGGTGCCCTTTGGTGAGTACGTGCCCTTTGAAGACCAGCTCAGAGGACTGATCGCCTTTTTTGACTTGCCCATGTCCAGCTTCACGCTACCCGAGCGCGACACGGATAATCTGCACCTGGGCGAGTATCAGATTGCGCCTGCCATCTGCTATGAAATTGCGTATCCACAACTGGTTGCCGAACTGGGACGAGAGGCGGACGTGATTCTGACCCTGTCCAACGATACCTGGTTTGGTCGTTCCATCGCACCCGACCAGCATCTGCAAATTGCCCGCATGCGGGCACTGGAAAACGGTCGCTGGGTGATTCGTGCAACGAACAACGGCCTGACCGCATTTGTCCGTCCGGATGGCAGTCTTGCATCAGTCGCCGAGGTGGATGTGCGCACCAGCCTGCGCCATCAGGTCGAGATGATGAGCGGCCAGACACCCTGGCAACGTTTCGGTGTCTGGCCACTCGCTATTGCGCTGGTTTTGATGGGCCTATTCGCCGCTCGGCGTCCAGGGTAGAGAGACGCGCTCAAACACGACCGCTGAGCAGTTGCCACAAGGCTGGATACGATCGGTGGCACGCAGCTGCTGGGTATGCCCGCATTGCAGGCAACGCAGCGTACCCGGCGCACTGACCTCACCCGCCAGATACTGATCCTCGTCATGGGACAGCTGTTCTCTCAACAGCTCGTGCTGGATACGGGTTTTATCGGCCAGATCAAGCAGGCTTTGCTTAACCTTCTGCTCCAGATAATCCAGGTCGAAGTGCAACCAGGCCGCGAGCCCTTCACTGGTACCCTGAGCGTAATACCCCAGCTGCTTGAGGTCGCGTCTCAGGTACGCCTTGAGCAACTCCACTTCATCGCGGGTCATCTCTTCGGCCGCCAGCTCAACCTCAGCCGCTTCCTCTATCTGCTGCTGCAGAAAATCCCAACTGACTTCACCGGCGTCATCCAGACGCTTGCGCAGTTGCTCCAACACCCGGTCATAGGCCGCAGGCGCTTTGGGCGAGTGTTGCGGGGTTTGCGGATCTTGCTTAGTCATGGGCGAACTCCTGTTGGCACCGGCAGCGCAACTTCGCTGCCTTTGCCTTCAGTATATCGCTGATTTCAGGAAAGTAATGGGTACAGATCAAGGGCAGTCTTACTGAACCGCCGCAACGCCGCGTGCGCCAGCGTCCCGAATCCAGACTTCAACACGGCGGTTACGCTCGCGTCCGGCAGGCGTGGCATTGGATGCCACCGGCGCCAGCGAGCCCAAACCATGGACATCGGCCACATTGATTCCCCGGGACAGAAGCTGATCCCGTACAACTTCCGCCCGCTTCAGTGACAGGCTGCGGTTGTGGGCGTCATTACCGGTACTATCAGAGAAACCGATCAGGAAGGCGCGTTGTCCCGGGTGCTGCTCAAAGAAGCGAATCACGCGCTGAAGGTCTCGCTGCGCCTTGTTATCCAGTTCAAAGGTACCGCTATTGAAACGGAAGTTCAGGGACAAACGGCTGCCTCCCTGAACCAGTTCAAGATACTCAGATGGCAGTTCATTACTCAGCACCGGCTGGATCCGCTGAATGTTCTGCGAGATAAAACCGGTCTTGCGCACAATCTCCTGGCCCTCTTCCGAGGTCACAAAGTTCACGAAGTCATGCGCTGGACTGTTCAACGCCAACGTCATCGGCTCATACATGTACAAGCGGCGGGTCAGCGGGTAATCCTCGGTGGAAATGGTAAACGTGGTCGGGAATACCGGCAACGCACCGGCTTCATCGGCTACCGCCAAAGCCTTGGCACGCAGCACATAGGGCAAGCCGATAAAACCTATGGCGCCGGGCTCCTGACTGACACGGTCCGACAGTTCCATACTGGACTCATAGCGACGCGCCCTGGGCGACAGCTTCACGCCATGTTTTTTGAGCACCATGCTGCGGAAGGAGTCCCAGGTACCCGAGTTTTCATCACGACTGTAAATACTGACCGGAAGGTCCTCCCCACCCAGTTGCTGCCAGTTGCTGATTTCGCCTGAGAACAGTTTGGCCAGCTGCTCGGTATTCAGACTGCTGATCGGGTTACGCGGGTTAACGATAATCGCCAGACCGTCCATGCCCACAATATGCTCGGTACGCACACTGCTCAGGTCACCATAAATGGGCGCCAAGTGCTCAATCTCCTTGGCCTTGATCCGACGAGAGGCCATCGCCAGATCCGCCTCACGGGCATGCAGTCCCTTGAAGCCGGTACTTGAGCCATGCGCCTTGAGTTCAATACGCTGCAATCCCTGCTCGCCCGGCAGATGGAAGAGCACATCATGCTCCACCTCAGACGCTTTTTGCTCCACACGAATGCTTTCAGCCCCCTGCTGCAGCCAATACGCTTTCAGCAATGCCGGTGCCAAGGCTTCGCCGATGGTGTTGGAGCCATGCAGGCGGAACAGGGTTTCGGAAGACTGCTCTTGAGCAGGCGCGGCCAGAGCAAGGGTTTCAGCTGAAACCTGAGACGCAGGCTGTGTCGACACTGAAGACACGCCAGCGCTCTGTTCAGACTCACGTGCAACAACCTCGGTCTGGGCATTGTTGCCAGGCTTCAGGCCGGCACTGGCAATCAAGTCCGACACCATTGAGTCGCTGGTCAGCTCAACCACTGCCACGGCCAACGCCAGGAGAATCAGTACCAGAATACCGCCACTGAACAATCCCGGCCCCTTACGCCCGGTTTCTACACTGTGGATCTGGCGCGGCTCCTGGGGCTCCCGCGTCCGCGGTACCGCAGCGACCTGACGGGTAATTTCCAGCGGGTTGCCCGACAGCAGTTCGGGCAAGATCTGGCGAAAGGCGGGGTTCAGTGCCTTGGCGTTCGCAGCTTTAAGCAGCTGACGTCGATACTCCACATCCTCGATAAATGCAGGCATATCGATCTTGTCGGCGCCTTGACGCTCCAGTTCGTGCTTTAGCTGCCACAACAAGTCAAAAAGAGTGGTATTCACGTTCGGTCTTATCCCTGAGCCGGATTTAGCAGACACCTGCCTCCTACTCCGGACAGGTTCGATGTCGCCGCAGGATAAAGCCCTCAGATTGCATTACTGTGACGTTAAGACAAGCCGCCGCTAGCCCTGTTGACAGCTGGGGGAATATTGTATGCTATGCGCCATTCGTCTTTATTTTACGGCGTGGTCCAAACCGCACTCCCGAACGTGGAGTTTTACGTCGACATCCAGCTACCAAGAGTTGCAACCAACCACAATGAACGAACAATACAATCCTCAGGATATTGAGCCCCAGGTACAGAAACATTGGGAAGATCAGGACAGCTTCAAGGCAGACGAGAGCGCCGCTGGCGAACCTTTCTACTGCCTATCCATGTTCCCTTACCCCAGCGGCCGCCTGCACATGGGGCATGTTCGTAACTACACCATTGGTGATGTGGTTTCCCGCTACCAGCGTATGAAAGGCCGCAATGTCCTTCAGCCCATGGGCTGGGACGCGTTCGGCCTGCCCGCTGAAAACGCGGCCATGAAAAACAACGTACCGCCGGCCAAGTGGACCTACGAAAACATCGATTACATGCGCAACCAGCTCAAGCAGATGGGCTTTGGTTATGACTGGGATCGCGAACTGGCGACCTGCCATCCGGAATACTACCGCTGGGAGCAGTGGTTCTTTACCCGCCTGATGGAAAAGGGCCTGGTCTACAAAAAAGAAGCCGAAGTGAACTGGGACCCGGTTGACCAGACGGTACTGGCCAACGAGCAGGTTATTGATGGACGCGGCTGGCGTTCTGGCGCCCTGGTTGAGCGCAAGAAGATTCCTCAGTGGTTCCTGAAAATCACTGACTATGCCGATCAGCTGCTGGACGATCTGGACAAACTGGATGGCTGGCCCGAGCAGGTCAAAACCATGCAGCGCAACTGGATCGGTCGCTCCGAAGGCGTTGAGCTGAATTTCCATGTCGACGGTTACGGCGAACTGGAAGTGTTCACTACCCGCCCGGATACCCTGATGGGCGTGACCTACGTGGCCGTGGCGGCACAGCACCCGCTGGCGCTGAAAGCTGCCGAGAACAACCCGGAACTGGCCGCTTTCATCGAAGAATGCCGCCACACCAAGGTTGCCGAAGCCGATATGGCGACCATGGAAAAGAAAGGTATGGCACTGGGTATCGAAGCGGTACACCCGCTGACCGGTGAAACCGTACCTGTCTGGACCGCCAACTTTGTACTGATGGACTACGGCTCAGGCGCTGTTATGTCCGTACCGGGCCACGACCAGCGCGACTGGGAGTTTGCCCGCAAATACAGCCTGCCGATCAAACAGGTCATCGCACCGACCAACCCTGACCTGGTCGTCGATCTTGAGCAGGAAGCCTTCACTGAAAAAGGCACCCTGGTAAACTCTGGCGACTACGACGATCTTGAGTTCGACGTCGCGTTCAAGGCGATCGCCAAGGCGCTGGAAGCCAAGAACAAGGGCCGCACCACCATTAACTATCGTCTGCGTGACTGGGGTGTTTCCCGTCAGCGCTACTGGGGTGCCCCAATTCCGGTGATCAACTGCCAGAGCTGTGGCGCAGTACCCGTACCGGAAGACCAGCTGCCGGTAGTACTGCCGACCGATGTTGAATTCGACGGTTCAGGCTCACCGATCAAGAAAATGCGTGAGTTCATCGACACCACCTGCCCGAAATGTGGCGGTGCGGCCGAGCGTGAAACCGACACCTTCGATACCTTCATGGAATCAAGCTGGTACTACGCCCGTTACGCCAGCATGAACCCGAACGCCATGCTGGACCCGAAACAGGCCAACCACTGGCTGCCGGTTGACCAGTACATCGGTGGTATCGAGCACGCGATTCTGCACCTGCTGTACTCTCGCTTCTTCCACAAGCTGATGCGTGACGAAGGTCTGGTCGACTCCGACGAGCCGTTCAAGCGCTTGCTGTGTCAGGGCATGGTACTGGCCGACAGCTTCTACTACGAAGATGAAAAAGGCGGTCAGGTCTGGATCTCTCCGGCCGACGTAAACACCGAGAAGGACGACAAGGGACGTGTTATTCGCGCTACTGACGCCGAAGGTCGTGAGCTGAACCACGACGGCATGTCGAAGATGTCCAAGTCCAAGAACAACGGTATCGATCCTCAGGTGATGATCGATCGCTACGGTGCTGACACCGTGCGTCTGTTCATGATGTTCGCCGCTCCGCCGGAACAGTCTCTGGAATGGCTGGACTCAGGTGTTGAGGGTGCACACCGCTTTATGCGCCGCCTGTGGAAACAGGTTCACGACCACCTGCAGAGCGGTGCCGATTGCCCGGCGCTGGATGCAGATGCACTGAACGACGAACAGCGTGACCTGCGCCGCAAAGTCCACGAGACCATCGCCAAGGTCAGCGACGACATGGAGCGCCGTCAGACGTTCAACACCGCCATCGCGGCAGTGATGGAACTGTCCAACGCTATCGGCCGCTTTGTCGATGTCAGCGATCAGGGCCGCGCGGTAACTCGCGAAGCACTGGAAGCCGCCATTCGCCTGCTGGCACCGATCGTGCCGCACATGACTCATCAGCTCTGGCTTGAGCTGGGTCACAGCGATGACCTGCTGCACACCGCCTGGCCTCAGGTAGACGAAGCCGCGCTGACCCGTGCCAGTGTTGAGCTGGTGGTACAGGTCAACGGCAAGGTGCGCGCCAAGATCACCGTGCCGGCAGACGCTGACGAAGATGTGGTACTGCACACGGCTCTGGCCAACGAAAACGTACAGAAGCACATGGAAGGCAAGTCGGTTCGCAAGAAGATCCTGGTGCCGAACAAGCTGCTCAATCTGGTTGTAGGCTAAGGAGAAAGCCATGCACAAGCGCCTGACGTTGACCATCGCCCTGCTGGGCATGAGCCTGCTGCTGTCCGCCTGCGGTTTTAAACTGCGTGGTGTCCAGGATGTACCGGTCGCTCTGCGTCAGGCGCAACTGGTGGTTGAATCAAACTCCAGCCAGCTTAAGGATGCCCTGCAAAACACTCTGATCATTAACGGCATCCAGCTGGGTGACAACGCCCGCTATCGTATCGAGCTGCTGCGCGAGCGCCATAGCCGCCGCGCCGCTACCCTCACAGGTAACGCGGATGTGGCCGAGTACGAGCTGCGCTCTGAAGCCTGGTTCCAGGTGTTGGACCGTGAAGACGAGATGCGCCCCCTGCTGTCCGAACAGAGGGTCATGATCGAGCGGGTGTACTCCAACAATCCAGACAACATCACGGCAAGCGACTCTCAGGAACACCTGATCCGCGAGCAGATGCAGCAGGAACTTGCACAACAGATCCTGCGCCTCTACACCAGTCTCCGGCCTGACGCATGAAAACCAATGCCGATCAGCTGGCCAACCAGCTGAAACGGCTCTCGCCGCCCCCACCCGTTTTTCTGGTCACCGGTGACGAGCCCTTACAGCACGCCGAAAGCTGCGACAGCATTCGGCGCTACCTGCGCGAAGATGGCTTTACTGAGCGAGACGTCATGCACGTGGATGCCCAGTTCAGCTGGGAATCACTGCTGGAAAGCGCCAATGCCCTGTCCCTGTTCGCTGAACGCAAAATCATTGAACTGCGACTTGGCAGTCAGAAGCTGGACAAGAAAGCCAGCGGATTGCTGCAGCGCTACCTCGACAACCCCGCGCCAGATAATGTTCTGCTGATCCTGGCAGATCGTCTGGATGCCGGCACCAAGAAAAGCGCCTGGTTCAAAGAGGTCGAGAAAGCAGGTCTTGTCGTTGAGATCTGGCCGATCGATATCGACCAACTGCCGGGCTGGGTCAGCCAGCGCGCCAAGCGACTGGGGCTACAGCTGACTCCCGATGCAGTGCAGTTGCTGACCGGCCGTATTGAGGGCAACCTGCTGGCCGCACGCCAGGAGCTGGACAAACTGAGCCTGCTGTATGCCAACCAGACCATCGATGCCGAGCAAGTGATTGAAGCGGTGGCAGACAGCTCCCGCTTTGATATCTTCGCCCTATCCGATGCGGTACTCCTGCGCGACCCAGCACGCTGTCAGAAGATCCTGCTGGTCCTGCACCAGGAAGGCGTTGAAGCAACGCTGGTACTCTGGGCGCTCAGCCGCGAAATCCGCACCCTGCTCAATGTTCAGAGAGGCCTGGCCAGTGGCGTGAACTTCGACACTCTGTGCCAACGGGAAAAAATCTGGGGTAAACGCAAACCTCTGGTGCGCAAGGCCAGCCAACAGATCAGCGCCAGCCAATTGGAATCTCTACTGAGCCTGTGTCAGGATGTGGATCAAGCCATCAAGGGACAGCTCAAGAGTGACCCCTGGCTGTTACTGTCGGTGCTGACACTGGAACTGTCCGGCTGTCATCTGAATCTGCCACGCCCCGTTCATGGATGACCCTTAATGAGCATTCGTTATCTGCTAGCCGGTTTTGCCCTGCTCCCCCTGCTTAGCGGATGTGGCGAAACGCCACCGGAGCGGATGAAGGCAGGCGACGAACTCTACGGCTACTATTGCCGCGACTGTCACGAACAGAAAGGCATGGGCCCCTATCTGGAAAACTTTCCGGCCGGGCCTGACGCGCCCGCCATCTATGAAATCGTGCTGATGGTGAAGCACGGTTACGATTTGGGACATAAGGGGATGCCGAGTTTTCCACAGCTGAGCGATGAACAGGCCGACGCCGTGGCCAGTTTTATCCACGCACGCCGCCCTCGGCAGTAAGCTACCCGTCGAAATTTACACCAGCTGGTTGCGGACCTGATCGAGCAATACCTGCTCTTTACCGGACCGGATCAGGGCTTCAATTTCGGTTGCAGGCAAAGGGATAGGACTGACCAGCGCCTGGGCCGGCAGCTCATAATCGGCTTCATTGGAATCCAGCAAACGATCACTCAGGATAACCAGCGGTAAACGCTGGTGCTGCAGCAACGCCACATTCACGCGCTGCGTCTCATCACTGCGTATCAGCAGGCTTTTGCCTTCACTGGTGACTCCGATCAGTTCTGACGTCAGTCCGGCAAAACTGTCATGACTGCTCAGTCGGGTCAGGATCAGGGCATGCGTCATACGCAAGGGCGAATCCGCCATCAAACAGCCCCCTGAAAATCGAGCTGGCGCCAGGCTTCATACACCACCACAGCACAGGCATTGGACAGATTAAGACTGCGACTGTCTGGCAACATGGGCAGACGCAGCCCGTCAAAACGCGCTCTCACATCAGCCGGGAGACCGCGGGTCTCGGGACCAAACAGAAGCATGTCGCCCACCTGAAAGTCCACATCGCTGTGCGCACGCTGCGCCTTGGTCGTCAGCGCCCAAACGCGCTTTGGCTGTATCGCATCCAGACAGGCATCCAGGTCGGCATGGCGACTTACACGCGCCCACTCGTGATAGTCCAGCCCGGCACGACGCAAACGCTTGTCATCAAGCTCAAACCCCAGCGGTTCGATCAAATGCAGACGAAAACCGGTGTTGGCACACAGGCGAATGATATTGCCGGTATTAGGCGGAATTTCAGGCTGATAAAGCACCAGGTCCAGCATCAAGGCCTCCATTAAACAGGCCCGCTATTATACCGGCCTTGGCTTATTCGTCACCTTCGTCGTCTGCCAGAGTCGCGGTATCCATCTGCAACTCCTTGATTTTACGAGTGAGCGTATTGCGCCCCCAGCCCAGCAGCTGGGCGGCATCACGACGGCGGCCATGCGTCGCCTTCAACGCAGCACTGATCATCACACGCTCGAATGCCGGTACAGCTTCATTGAGAATACCCTCAACACCAAAACTGATCTGCTGCTCTGCCCATGCCTTGAGGCTATCCTGCCAACTGCCGTTAACCGGCGTAACGGGCTGAGACAACAACTCGGGCGGCAGATCGGAAATCAGCACCTCCCGTCCGGACGCCATCACCGTCAACCAGCGACAGGTGTTTTCCAGCTGACGCACATTACCCGGCCAGGGCAGGTCACACATGAAAGCTGCGGTTTCAGGCTTCAGGACCTTTGGCTCAACCGCCAATTCCTTGGCCGAACTGGCCAGAAAGTGACGCGCCAGACGCGGAATATCCTCGCGACGCTCTGACAGCCGCGGGATATGAATACGAATAACGTTGAGGCGGTGGAACAAGTCCTCACGGAAACGCCCTTCCTGCACCAGCTGTTCAAGATCCTGGTGAGTGGCCGCAATGATGCGCACATCGACACGCACGGGCGTATGACCGCCGACACGGTAGAATTCCCCATCCGCCAACACGCGCAGCAAACGGGTCTGGGTATCAGCCGGCATATCACCGATCTCATCCAGAAACAGCGTACCGCCATCCGCCTGCTCAAAGCGTCCACGGCGACTGGCAGCAGCACCGGTAAAAGCACCCTTTTCATGACCGAAGAGCTCGGATTCAATCAGGTCCTTGGGAATGGCCGCCATGTTCAGCGGGATGAACGGACTTTTGGCGCGCGGACTGTGCTTGTGCAGCGCATGCGCCACCAATTCCTTACCGGTACCGGATTCACCGTTAATCAGTACCGTAATATTGGAGTGAGCCAGGCGACCGATGGCACGAAACACTTCCTGCATCGCCGGTGCCTCACCAATGATTTCGGTGGCACGCTCAGGTACGGGTTCGGCACGCTCTTCACGCTGCTCTCGGGCATGCTCAACAGCACGCTTAACCAGCGCCAGCGCCTCATCCACATCGAAAGGCTTGGGCAGATATTCAAAGGCACCTCCCTGATAGGAGGCTACAGCACTCTCCAGGTCGGAATGCGCCGTCATGATAATGATCGGCAGATCCGGATGCTCTTCATGCAGTCGATCCAGCAACTGCAGACCGTCCATGCCCGGCATGCGCACATCACTCAGCACCGCATCAGGAACTTCATGCTCCAGCCTATCCAGCAAGGCATCAGCACGATCGAAACACTGGGTGTTCAATCCAGCCGATGTCAGTGCCTTATCCAGAACCCAACGGATGGAACGGTCGTCATCGACGATCCAGACATTAGCAACTTCAGTCATGACCTGACTCCAGCGGTATAAACAGGTTGAACCGGGTCTCACCCGGTACCGAGGTGAACTCAATCAGCCCTCGGTGTTGATTAACAATGGACTGGGCAATCGACAGACCCAGCCCCGACCCTTGAGCACGGCTGCTGACCATCGGATAGAACAGGGTATCGCTCAGTTCTTCCGGGATACCGGGGCCGTTATCAATAATCTCAAGGGCACAGACCAAGCGGTGACGTTCGGTCCCGAGCGTTATCTGGCGCAGGGCTCGGGTCCGCAATGTGATTTTAGGTACAGGCGTTGCCGCCTCTTCCATGGCCTGAACAGCATTGCGAATGATGTTCAACACTGCCTGGATCAGCTGGCCTTTGGCACCTTCGAACTCGGGAATACTGGGGTCGTAGTCACGCACAATTTCGACACGGCCTTCGGTCTCTGCCGTGACCAAACGGCAGACATGCTCCAATACGGCATGAATATTGAGCTGCTCGATCACCGGCAACTTGTGCGGCCCCAGTAAACGGTCGACGAGGTTACGTAACCGATCCGCTTCTTCAATGATGATCTGGGTGTATTCATGCAACTCTTCCCGATCCAGCTCACGATCAAGCAACTGGGCAGCGCCCCGAATACCGCCCAGCGGATTTTTAATCTCATGCGCCAGGCCTCTTACCAGCACACGGGCACTGGCATGACGGGTCAGAAGCTCTTCTTCCCGTTCAATACGGATCAGGCGGTCACGGGCCTGAATCTCCAGCAGAATACCGGCCTTGGGTACGGGGTTTACGCTATAGTCCACGGTTAGCACATGCCCCGTCTGAGTAACCAGACGCGCCTCACGCTTGCTATAGGGGTGCCCACTGGACAGCGACTGTCTCAGTACCGCAAGCTCATCCTCACTGGACGACAGCCAATCTTCGATGGGACGATCCTTGAGCCTGCGCACGGACGCTTCCAGAAGCATCTCGGCGGCAGGATTCATGTACTGAATACACAGATTGTCATCCAGCACCAAAACGGCGCCGGTTAGATTTTCCAGAATCTGTTTGTGAGTACTTGCGTTGACCATAGGTATTCCATTCATGCGTCATATCAGTGCAAGCAAGAAAGACGCCAACTTTTAAATTTCTTTAGCGCCCCAGTGCCAAGCCTGCTCGTATCGAACACAAGTCGATACGCACCAATATAGTGCATTTGAAACAATAGCGTTATCTGCGCCCCAAAACAGGGCGAGGCGGAAATAAAAAAGGCTTCCCGAGGGAAGCCTTTTTTCAAGTCACAACTCTGAATTAAACAGAGTAGTACAGGTCGAATTCGACCGGGTGAGTGGTCATGTTCACACGCGCAACTTCTTCACGCTTCAGCTTGATGTAAGCGTCCAGCATGTCGTCGGTGAATACGCCACCCTGAGTCAGGAACTCACGGTCAGTTTCCAGAGCGTCCAGAGCTTCAGTCAGAGAGCTAACAACGGTCGGGATCTCTTTAGCTTCTTCAGCCGGCAGGTCGTACAAGTCCTTGTCAGCCGGGTCGCCCGGGTGGATCTTGTTCTTGATGCCGTCCAGGCCAGCCATCAGCAGTGCCGCGAAGCACAGGTAAGGGTTAGCAGCCGGATCCGGGAAGCGCGCTTCTACACGACGAGCTTTCGGGCTGGTGGTGTAAGGAATACGCAGGGAAGCAGAACGGTTACGAGCAGAGTATGCCAGCATAACAGGCGCTTCGAAGCCCGGTACCAAGCGCTTGTAAGAGTTGGTAGACGGGTTGCACAGCGCGTTCAGTGCTTTAGCGTGCTTAACGATACCACCGATGTAGTACAGAGCGATGTCGCTCAGGCCGCCGTAGCCGTCACCCGCGAAGATGTTCTGGCCATCTTTGCTCATGGACAGGTGAACGTGCATACCAGAACCGTTGTCGCCTACCAGCGGCTTCGGCATGAAGGTAGCAGTTTTGCCGTACGCGTGAGCAACGTTGTGTACGCAGTACTTCAGGATCTGAACTTCGTCAGCCTTGGCTACCAGGCTGTTGCCGCGAACACCGATTTCACACTGACCAGCAGTTGCCACTTCGTGGTGGTGAACTTCGATGGTCAGACCCATAGCTTCCATGGCATCACACATGGCAGCACGCAGGTCGTGCAGGGAGTCGATCGGCGGAACCGGGAAGTAACCACCTTTAACGCGCGGACGGTGACCAGTGTTGCCGCCTTCGATCTTGTGGTTGGACGCCCAGGCAGCTTCTTCAGACTGGATGCTGTAACCGCAACCGCTGATGTCAGCGTGCCATTCAACACCGTCAAATACGAAGAATTCAGGTTCCGGGCCCAGCATCGCAGAGTCAGCGATACCAGTAGATTTCAGATACTCTTCAGCGCGCTTGGCAACAGAACGCGGGTCACGCTCGTAACCCTGGCCAGTAGCCGGCTCGATGATGTCACAACGAACGATAACGGTCGCATCTTCAGCAAAGGGGTCCAGCACAGAAGCACTGTCGTCCGGGCGCAGGATCATGTCTGATTCCTGAATACCCTTCCAGCCTGCGATGGAAGAACCATCGAACATTTTACCGTCTTCAAAGAAGTCATCACCCATATCAGTAACCGGGATGGTGACGTGCTGTTCCTTACCTTTGAAATCGGTGAAGCGCATGTCGATCCACTTTGCGCCACTTTCTTTGATCAGATTCAGAGTCTTCTCTGACATTTGGCTATCCCCACTCGTTATCAGTTTGCCAAGGCAAAACATCTTTACACAAGATCCGGTAAACCGGTTTGTGCTTAATAAAGCAAAGGCTGTGCCAGTTTTTAAGGCGAGCTAAACCATTGATTTTACGTCTAGCGCACCAAAAGCACTTACCGGAAAGCACTATAACAGTGCATAAATAGATGCCATCGCACCAAATAAGAGCACCGTCGCACCATTCAGTGGCAACACACCTTCACTGCGAACCTATCATAGTGCATCGTCAGCAGAATTTCTCTCGCTCCTTCGCTTCATTGACTAGCTGTTTGCGCGTATGCTGGGTTCGCCTCCTCCAGACAGGATTCAGGACTATGAGGGCAACTCAAACAGCGCAAGTCGGTATCGCCCTGTTAATTTTTTTACCGCTATTCGGCATGTCCGACCCGGCTGTAGCCGAAGACTATGCCAAACGCTTTCCGGCACAATGGCTTGAGAATGATGGCCAGATTCGCCTGGATACCATCTGCTACAACTATCCCCGCCAGAGTCACATGTACCCCCTGTGCAGACTCCAGGCTCTGACGCGACTGGAAGAAAGTTGTGATCGCTATCAGGCGTTGACTGAAGAAAGCAGCGATCAGGCCATGCATCAACATTTCAGCAACCTGACCGACAAGTACTGTATAGCCAGCAAGAACTATCGCCAGCAGCTCAACCAGCAAGGTTTTCTGCAAGAATGATCAGCAAATGATCGAATGTTTAACATCCCTTCCGTATAATGGCGCGTTTTACAACATCACAAGGTACTTCGCGTGATCGATAACCTCCGTAATATTGCCATTATCGCCCACGTTGACCACGGTAAAACCACTCTGGTCGACAAGCTGCTGCAACAGTCAGGAACACTGGGCCGCCGCGATGAAGGTGCTGAGCGCATCATGGACTCCAATGATCAGGAGCGTGAGCGTGGTATTACCATTCTGGCCAAAAACACGGCCATCAAATGGAACGACTACCGCATCAACATCGTAGATACTCCAGGGCACGCGGACTTCGGTGGTGAGGTTGAGCGAGTACTGTCCATGGTCGACTGCGTACTGCTGCTGGTTGACGCTCAAGACGGTCCTATGCCGCAGACCCGTTTCGTAACTCAGAAGGCATTTGCCCGTGGCCTGCGCCCGATCGTTGTTATCAACAAAATCGACCGTCCTGGCGCACGTCCTGACTGGGTAATGGATCAGGTGTTCGATCTGTTCGACAATCTGGGCGCAACTGATGAGCAGCTGGACTTCCCGATCGTTTATGCGTCTGCCCTGAACGGTATCGCGGGTAATGACCCTGAAGAAATGGCGGACGACATGACTCCGCTGTTCGAAGCGATCATCAAGCACGTTGATGCACCGCACGTCGACACCGAAGGTCCTTTCCAGATGCAGATCTCTGCACTGGACTACAACAGCTATACCGGTGTTATCGGTGTTGGCCGTGTTTCTCGCGGCAGCGTCAAGACCAACACTCAGGTTAAAGTCATCGACAGCCATGCGAAAGTGCGTAACGGCCGTGTTCTGAAGATCATGGGTTACCACGGTCTGGAGCGTGTCGAAGTTGAGTCTGCACAGGCAGGCGACATCATCTGTGTAACCGGTCTGGACGAGCTGAACATCTCCGACACTCTGTGTGACCCGGAAGTTGTTGAAGCTCTGCCGGCCCTGTCCGTAGACGAGCCGACCGTGTCCATGACCTTCCAGGTAAACGACTCTCCGTTCGCCGGCCAGGAAGGCAAGTTCATCACCAGCCGTAACATCAAGGACCGTCTGGATCGCGAACTGATCCACAACGTGGCCCTGCGTGTAGAGCCGGGTGAGACCCCTGAAAAATTCCGCGTCTCCGGCCGTGGTGAGCTGCACCTGTCCGTTCTGATCGAATCCATGCGTCGCGAAGGCTACGAGCTGGGTGTTTCCCGTCCGGAAGTAATCCAGAAGGAAGTGGATGGCGAAATCCACGAGCCGTACGAAATCGTCATGATCGACGTGGAAGAAGAGCACCAGGGTTCTGTTATTGAAGAACTGGGCAAACGCCGTGCCGACATGACCAACATGGAAGTGGACGGCAAGGGCCGCGTACGTCTGACCTTCATGATGCCGTCCCGCGGCCTGATCGGCTTCCGCAGCCAGTTCATGACCATGACCTCCGGCACCGGTATCATGACTTCTATCTTCGACCACTACGGTCCGGTCAAGCAGGGCGAAGTGATCTCCCGTCACAACGGCGTTCTGGTGTCCATGGTCACCGGCAAGGCACTGGGCTATGCCCTGTTCAACCTGCAGGACCGTGGCCGCCTGTTCATCGACCCGAACATCGAAGTCTACGAAGGCATGGTGCTGGGTATCCACAGCCGTAACAACGATCTGGTCATCAACCCGACCAAGGGCAAGCAGCTGACCAACGTCCGTGCTTCCGGCACCGACGAGAACATCGTACTGACTCCGCCGATCAAGTTCTCTCTGGAACAGGCGCTGGACTTCATTGAAGATGACGAGCTGGTTGAAGTAACACCGGAAAGCATCCGTATCCGCAAGAAACTGCTGAAAGAAAACGAGCGTAAGCGCTACAAGAAGTAAGCACTGACCTGTGGACAAAAAAACCGATGGCATTGCCATCGGTTTTTTTTCATCTGTTGTTTAACACACCATCAAATCAGTCACCGTCAGAAAGTGCTTCCACAGCAATAGATTCAAGCGGGGCCGGTCGCCCTATGCCAAACCCCTGCACATACTCAATCCCCATCTCGGCAAGCAGCGGCACCAGCCGCTCAGATTCAACAAATTCCGCAACCAATGGAATATTCAGACTTACGGCAAACTGGCAGATTGCACTGACCAGGGCGTGAGCCTTTTCATCCCTGTCGATGCAGCGAATCAGTGAACCATCAATTTTCAGGAAATCAGGCTCAATCTTGAGAATCTGGTCAAAGTTGGAATAGCCACTGCCAAAATCATCGATCGCGATCTTCACACCCGCTTCACGACATCCGTTCAACACATCAACCACATCGTCCTGATATTCGATGGACTCGGACTCGAGCACCTCAATCAGCACGCGCCCTTGCATCTCGTACTTTCGAATTCCCTCGAACAGACACTCCATGGTCTGCTGATCGAGCAGGTCATGCTTGGTCATATTGATGGACACCATCGCCCCCAAATCCCGAAAAGAGGCCAGGCTTTGCTGGATGATTGTCCGCGTAAGCAGTGGATAAAGATGACTGCAACGAATAGCCGGCAAGAACTGGCCCGGCAGATAGACCTCACCATCACGCCCCACCAGCCGAGCAAGTGCTTCAAAGTGGTTCGTTTCTCCGCTGCGAATATTTTGAATGGGCTGAGCCCAGGGCTTTAACCGCCCCTCTTCCAGCGCCAGGCCCACTTCATTCAGCCAGTGCAGGTTACGCTCATAATACTCATCCGGCGGCGCTGTATCCGTATACGCCCTGTAGGGTACTCCCTGGTTAACCGCCTGTTTCATAGCCTCCTGGGCACGACTCATTACCCGTTCCACTGACTCGCTGCTGGTGGCGACACCCGCTCTGGCCGAGACCGAAAGCCTATTTTTCAGGCTACCCTCACCCGGCTCAAAAATCACATTCAGCAACTGCCGGGTCAGGCAAATCAGTTGTTCCAGATCTGCACTTTCACTTAAGACAAAAAACTCATCCACGCGTACATGAAACAGGGTTGTGCCTTCAGGCAGTCGACTCGCCAAGCGCTGAGCAATTCTCTGAATCAGCTGATCACCCACATCCTGCCCGAATAGCATGTTGATTGCATGGAAGTTGTTCAGATTGATCAGGATGCCGCCCACCCGGTCACTCAACGGGTCCGGTTCATGTGCGGTGAGCCAGGCCGGATTGGGCAGTCCCGTCAGTGCATTGTAGTAGAGCTGACGCTCCAGGTCCCGTGCCTGTTTACGCTGCAAACGGCGGTAGAAAATGAATAGTGGGTAAACTGGCAACAACGCAATCAGGGTCACCAGCGAGGCAGTGCCCAGACTTTGCAGGAAGATTTCATGCGGAGCATCCAGCTTGATGTCGGCCGACATGATGTAATAGCTGTCGTCATAGCGTTTGGTGGGCACAAAGGCCGAGCGAAACGTCCCCCACTCATTGCTGTACACCGGAGTAAAAACCGGTTCCCGCAAGCGATAGGCTTCAAACAGCTCCTCTGGAGCCGACTGGTAGGGGTTGTAGAAGCGGCTGGGTGTTCCCCGCTCCAAATCCTCTTCGGTTTCATTACTGATAACGAAGTAGGCCTCCCCCTCGATAATATCCATCGAGTAGACATACTCCACACCCGGAAGGTCCTCCACCAGACTATCCAGGGACTCAACCAGTAGACGATAATGCTCTTCACCCGGTGGGCGTTCTGGTCGATAGTTATCGTGGAAATATTTGCCAACAATGTGTCCACCCGCTCTGGCGGCGGTTAGCAACATGGAGCGAGTGGTCGACAACTGCTCAGCCTGACTGGCTTTGAAGCTGATAACCGTCAGGACGGACGTCGCGAGGATATACAACGCAAACAATGACAGGATGAGCCCTTTTTCGCTCAAGAGCGGGTTTGGCGACTTGTACTTCCTGTCATCCTGCATGCTACATCCTGTTGAATTATTCCGACCAAACCTGAGAAATTAAACCCAAAAGCACCAAAACCGCCCATCTTACTGCCAGATCTACCAGCAGTCTGTGACCGGACGGTTGCGCACTCAAGATCCAAGTCTGAAAGCGTCTAATCTCCCTGAAGATTATGGGGAAGTATAGGCGTGTAAACCAAGGCTTGCGAGCTTGGCTGTCTCAAGTGGCCGATTTCTTTCGGCTCTGCCACCCTGCCAGTAACGAGCCTGACACTATTGCCGCACTGGCCCACCAGAGCTCTGGACTGGACTGTGCCAAGCCCGTCATTACCAGCAGAATGACCGAAATCAGCGGTGCCGCGTAGGCCAGCACGCCCAGAAGCTGAAGGTCACCCCGCTTGATACCGTAATCCCAGGTAAAAAAAGCGATTCCCACCGGCCCGAGCCCAAGACCCAGCACACCCAGCCACTGCCCTGCCGTATCAGGCCATACCGTTTGCTCAAACTGCCAATGACACAACAGCCCCAGAACGGCCGTGACACCACAAAACCAGCCTGCAGCGTCGGTCGGAACCTGACTGACCAAACGACTGGCAACGGAATAGGTTGACCAGATCAGTGCACAGGCCAGCGCCAGCAAATAGCCATCTCGATATTGCCAGGCAAAACCGCTGCTGCCCTGCCCGATCAGCAACCAGCACCCCAATAGGGCCAGCAGGGCTCCCATCAGATGACGGGCACGCAATTGGTGCCCCGGCAAAAAAGTGGAAAAGATCACGATCAGCAAAGGCCAAAGATAGGCCAGCAGGCTAACCTCCACCGCCGGCGCCTGTGCCATGGCTTCAAAGTAGCAGAAGTGATAACCGAAATATCCGCCTACTCCTAACACCCAGGCCAGAGGCGGCTGACGCAAGTGCTTCAATCCAAGATGCCCCTGGCGCCACCATTTCAGGCACATCAACAGAAACGCCAGGCCAAAGGTCATGGCCAACATTTGAAACGGAGGAATGCGCCCTTCGGTCAGTCGGGTCAGCAGGGCCAACGCGCCCCATAACCAGATCGAGATGGTGCCTATCAGGGTTGCTTTGAGCGTATCCGACATCTGCTGGGTCTCCAAAGTATAAAGGCCTGCAGTCTGCCCGATTCTGGGCACCCCGAGTTGCTCAGTCAGGCGTTTTTACTGCTTGTTCCGGCGGTAATAGCCGGGACTTATCTCCAGCTGCTCACGAAAACGATGGCTGAACGCCGACACGCTGGCATAACCCACAGCATCACTGACCTGCTGCAGACTCATATTGGTCTGCTGTAACAGCGCCTGCGCTCGCTTAAGGCGCAATTGAATCAAGTATTGCTGTGGAGACTCTCCTGTTGCCTGACGAAAGCGCGTACTGAATTGACGTACACTGAGGCAGGCCAACGCGGCCAATTGGGCCAGCGTTACGGGCTCGGCAAAGTGCTGCTCCATCCAGTCCCTGACATGCTCGATTCGGCTATCCGTCAACGTCTGCCGCCTGGGTTCTATCAGCAATTCGGCCAGCACTTGCCCACAGCCCGGAACAGCCGTCGAGTGCCCGGCGCTCAGCCAGCTCTGCAGAAAGCCGATGTACTGTCGCAAGGGTTGGGAGACAGGCACAAAGGCTGGCAGCTGGGTCCAGGCATCTGCCATCACCCTAGGCAGATCAGCCACCAGAAAGCAGTTATGACCTTGCGCGGCAAAGGCATGGGTTTCACCGGCCGCGACGACGGCAAGACAACCAGGTCCCACACGCCCTTCACTTTGCCCCACCTGCATCTCCAGCATGCCCTCACAGGGCAACACCAGCTGATGATAGTGATCATGCTGGTGCGCGTGGACTTCGCCGGGATAGCTGCGCAGCTCAAGTTGAGCTTCCTCAATATTCATGGGCGGATTCTAGCATGCACGGCGGACACCGGTTCACCTGCCCCAAGGGTGCCGATATACTGGCGGTTTGAACCAGCGTCAGGAGAGCCGCATGCGTACACTCTATCCGGAGATCGGCCATAACCATGAATATTTTCTGGAGGTAGGTCAGGGCCATACCCTGTACGTAGAGGAGTGTGGCAACCCCAACGGCATTCCGGTTCTGTTTGTTCACGGCGGACCCGGCGGTGGCTGTGGCCCGGTGCACCGACGCTTTTTCAATCCGGAACTGTACCGCATTATCCTGTTCGACCAGCGCGGCTGCGGCCGCTCTACACCCCACGCAGCTCTGAAAGACAACACCACCCAAAACCTGGTGGCGGATATGGAGCGTATCCGAGAGTTTTTCAGCATTGAGCAATGGCTGCTGTTTGGTGGCAGCTGGGGCTCAACGCTAAGCCTGGTCTATGCCGAAGCCCACCCTGAGCGTACTCTGGGTTTGATTCTTCGCGGTATTTTCCTGTGCCGTGACGCTGATGTGCGCTGGTTCTATCAACAGGGCGCCAGTGCCCTCTTCCCGGATTACTGGCAAGAGTATCTGGAGCCGATCCCCGTGCCAGAGCAGGACAACTTGCTCAACGCTTACTACAAGCGCCTGACGTCGGATAATCAACTGGCACAGATGCAGGCGGCCAAAGCCTGGTCGATTTGGGAGGGTCGCTGTTCCACACTGACACCCAACCCCAGTGTGGTCGATCATTTCGGCGACCCACACTTTGCCCTGGCCATGGCGCGCATCGAGGCGCACTACTTTATCAACAAGGCTTTTCTACAGCCGGATCAAATTATTCAGGATGCCGACCAGCTGAGCGACATTCCAATTACCATCGTCCATGGCCGCTATGATGTGGTCTGCCCGCTGGAACAGGCTTGGGCGCTGCAGCAGGCGGCCCCTCATGCCGAGCTTCATATCGTACGCGAAGCCGGACACTCCGCCATGGAGCCCGGTATCATCGATAACTTGATCCGAGCCACCGACCGTTTTGCGCAAAGGAGTGCCTGAGCATGAAAGGACTGATTCAACGGGTACGCCACGCCAGTGTCAGGGTAGATGGTGAGATCACCGGCGCCATCGATAATGGCATCCTGTTGCTACTGGGCGTGGAAAAAGAGGACGACGAAGCCAGCGCTGACAAGCTGCTGAAGAAAGTGCTTAATTACCGCATCTTCGGCGACGCTGATGACAAGATGAACCTGAGCCTGACCGACACCGGTGGTGGTCTGTTGGTCGTCTCTCAGTTCACCCTGGTGGCGGATACGCGCAAGGGGCTTCGGCCCAGCTTTTCATCCGGTGCAACACCCGCAGAAGGCGAGCGCCTGTATAACTATTTTGTCGAACAGGCTCGGCTTATCCACAACCCGGTTGGCACCGGGCGCTTTGGCGCGGATATGAAAGTCGAGCTGCTCAACGACGGGCCGGTGACCTTCCTGCTGGAAGTTTAACCGGCCAGGCAAAACACTTAGACGACGCAGCTGGGCTCCATCAGATGATGCAACACCTGCGTCTCCAGCTTGATATTGGCATGCAGCGGACAACGCTCACACACAGCATCCAGAAACGCCTGCTTCTCCTCATCGGTCATATCGGCATCGATCTCGGCAGCCACTGAAATCTGTTTGAACCCCACCGGATCGTCGGTGGGCTTACCCAGCAGGCCTGCCGGGTTGTAATCACCCTCGACGCTCACCTTCATACTGCGCAAATTGATTTTCTGCTGCATGGCCGCAATTCGGCCGATCGTGCAAATACAGCCACCGAGTGAAAACAGGAAGTATTCCAGTGGCGTTGGGCCCTGATCAGTACCTCGTGCCGCTTCTGGCTGGTCGATTTTTACCTGATGACCGCGAATATCCGCACTCACCAGAAAGCCCTCTTCCATAGACGTTTGCACCGCAACGCGCTTATCCGTACTCATCGACACACCCTCGGCATTAGTTAAGACAAGTCTAATATTATGAGTTCGTTTGCTGCAGCGCAATAGAATTTCAGACACAAAAAAAGCGTCCGAAGACGCTTTTTCTGATCGGTTTGACCGTTATCAACTGACCTTTTCACCCTTGGCCTGGAGGTCGGCATGGTAAGACGAACGTACCAGCGGGCCACTGGCCACATGGCTAAAGCCCAGCTCATGGGCGATACGTTCAAACTCGGCAAACTCGTCCGGCGTCACATAGCGATCCAGTGCCAGATGGTTACGGCTGGGCTGGAGGTACTGACCGATGGTGATCATATCCACATCATGCGCACGCAAATCACGCATCACTTCAATGATCTCTTCATTGGTTTCACCACAGCCTACCATCAAGCCGGACTTGGTGCGTACATTCGGCTGCAACGCCTTGTAGCGCTTAAGCAGGTCCAGCGACCACTGGTAATCAGCCCCCGGACGCACTTTACGGTACAGACGGGGAACCGTTTCCAGGTTGTGGTTGAACACATCGGGCGGGGTCTGATTAAGAATTTCCAGCGCCACATCCATACGACCACGGAAATCAGGCACCAGGGTTTCGATCTGAATGCTCGGAATACGCTCACGGGTCTCGCGAATACACTCGGCAAAATGCTGAGCACCACCGTCACGCAGGTCATCACGGTCCACCGAGGTGATTACCACATACTTCAGCTGCATATCGGCAATGGCTTCAGCCAGCTCACGCGGTTCGTCTTCCGCCAGCGCATTGGGACGGCCGTGGGCAACGTCACAGAAAGGACAACGGCGGGTACAAATGTCCCCCATGATCATGAAAGTGGCGGTGCCGTGACTGAAGCACTCACCCAGGTTGGGGCAGCTGGCTTCTTCGCAGACAGACGCCAGTTTGTGTTTACGCAGCTTTTCCTTAATCCGCTTCACTTCCGCATTGGAGCCCATGCGTACACGCAGCCAATCAGGCTTGCGCAGCATTTCGTCCTTTTCCGTGGGAATGACCTTGACCGGGATGCGGGCGACCTTGTCAGCACCACGCAGTTTGACGCCCTGCTCGACTCGGCCAGATTTATTTTCGGAGGAGGATTCAGCCATACTTAATCAGTTATCCCATGTATGTGTGCGTGTCAGTGAAGTATACCCCAACTTCTTAACCAAGTGTTTTACTAGGTTATCTGGCACAGCTGCCAGATCAGCCTGGGGTGACTGAGTACGAAGCTGCGTCATCTGTAGACCGGCATAGCCGCAGGGGTTGATGCGCAGGAAGGGTTCCAGATCCATATCCAGATTCAACGCCAGGCCATGGAAGGAACAGCCCCGGCGGATTCTCAGACCCAGCGAACAGATTTTCTGCTCTTTGACGTAGACACCCGGCGCGTCAGGCTTCGGGTACGCCTGAATGTCGAAGTCGGCCAGCAGATCAACGATGGATTGCTCAATGATATCCACCAGGTCACGCACGCCCAGCTTGCGTCGACGCAAATCCAGCATCAGGTAGACAATCAATTGACCGGGCCCGTGATAGGTCACCTGACCACCACGATCGACCTGCACGACCGGAATATCACCAGTACTCAACAGGTGCTCGGCCTTGCCCGCCTGCCCCTGAGTAAACACGGGCTCATGCTGTAACAGCCAGATCTCGTCGGTAGTCTGCTCGTCACGCTCAGCAGTCAGTGTCTGCATCGCCTGCCATACCGGCTCATAGGGCTGCAGTTCCTGCAACTGGCGAACGATCAGTGCATCAGCAACGGCCATTAGAGAACCATTTTTACACGGCCGGTTGCCTTAAGGTCCTCGTGCAAATTAACCAGCTGTTCCTTGCTGGTCGCAGTAATTCTCAATCGTACCGAGCTGTAGTTGCCCTTGCCGCTTTCCTGCACGATTACCTGCTCCACATCCAGGTCAGGAGCATGTATCTGTACGATTTCGACAACCAGTCCCTTGAAGTCATCCTGATTGTCACCGATTACCTTGATCGGGTAGTCGGGATGCGGAAATTCGATTTTAGGTGCTTCGGGTTCAGTACTCATTACGCCTCTCCGGTCATTAGCCGGTGTTGAAAACGGGTAAACAGGTCAAACATCTGGCGCCACAGAGGCCCTTTCTGGCCATCAGCGACCGGGATGCCATCAATCTCCAGTACGGGGATCACACCGCGTGTGGAGCTGGAGATCCAGACCTCATCAGCATTGGCCAGTTCTTCCGGGCGCAGATCCACTTCCTGGAAGGGAATACCGGCTTCGGCTGCCAATTCAAGTATCAATTCACGGGTGGTACCACCCAAAATTTCAGAGCTGCGCTTGGGTGTATAAATAACACCCTGACGCACAATAAACAGGTTGCAGGAAGTCCCTTCACTGAGCAGTCCGTCACGGACCAGGAGCGCCTCATCGGCACCCGACTCACGGGCCTGCTGCAACACCAGAATATTGGGCAGTAGGCCGGTCGATTTGATATCGCAGCGGTGCCAACGCAGATCTGCCGTCACGATCACAGTATAGCCCTTGACCTCATCGGCCCCCAGCGCATAGATATCCTTGATCGGTGAGCAGCAGGCAAACACCGTAGGTGCCATATCCTGATCGTAGGCATGGGTACGGCTGCCCGCACTGCCACGACTGACCTGCAGATAAACCGACAGGTTGCCACCACCGTTACGCTGCACCAGCGTATCCAGTATGTCGCACCAATCTTCATCAGCCTTGATTCGGATAGCACGCAGGCTGTAAGCCAAGCGTTCCAGATGCTGCTGCAGGCGAAAGCCAACCCCTTGATAGTAGGGAATCACTTCATAGACGCTGTCAGCAAACAGAAAACCGCGGTCGAACACCGATACCTGCGCTTCATTCGAGGGAAGGTAACGGCCGTTCAGGTAGACAATATCAGTATTCATAAATGCAACTGCCCACATCCTAAGATGTGGGCAGCATATAACGATTTCAAGGGAATTGCGCGATCAGCTGATCAGGCCGATGAAGAACAGCATGATGGCATGCCAGATGCGCTTGAACAGACCACCTTCCTGCACGGCTTCAAGTGCTACCAGAGGTACGCTGGTAACAGTTTCGCCATCCATGGTGACACGAACACGTCCCAACTCCTGACCCACTTCAACCGGCGCCTTGATCACCTTATCCAGCTCCAGGGTAGCTTCCAGCAGATCGGTTTTACCACGCGGAACAGTTACCGCCAGGCTTTCAGTCAGACCCAGACGAACCTGATCACGGGCACCTGCCCAAACTTTGGTGTCCTTCAGTACCTGACCTGCCTCATACAGCTGATGGGTACGATAGTAACGGAAGCCGTAAGACAGCAGTTTCTGGCTCTCACGGGCACGCGCTTCTTCACTGTCGGTACCCATTACAACCGAGATCAGACGCATGCCATCACGCTTGGCAGACGACACCAGACAGAAACCGGCTTCGTCAGTGTGGCCGGTCTTGATGCCGTCAACACTGTCATCACGCCACAGCAGCTTGTTACGGTTCGGCTGACGGATATTGTTGTAGGTAAAGTATTTCTGCGCGTAGATCGCGTAATGCTCAGGGAAACGTGTAATCAGCGCCTTGGCCAGTTTGGCCAGATCTTCCGCAGACGAGTAGTGGTCATCCGCCGGCAGGCCGGTCGCATTGACGAAATGCGAGTTGTTCATACCCAGCAGGCCTGCGTGCTGATTCATCAAATCAGCAAAGGCACGTTCACTGCCGGCAATATGTTCCGCCAGCGCAACTGACGCATCGTTACCGGACTGAATGATGACACCACGCAGCAGGTCACCCACTTTTACCTGAGTCCCTTCCTGGATGAACATGCGTGAACCACCCGTACGCCAGGCATTTTCACTGACAAGAACCAGATCATCTTCGGAGATATTGCCCTTGCTAATCTCGTACTCAACGATGTAGCTGGTCATCATTTTGGTCAGACTGGCTGGCGGAAAGCGTTCGCCTTCACGATCAGCAGCAATCAAGTGACCCGTATCAGCATCCATGACCAGATAGGCGCGAGCGGAAACCTGGGGCGGTGCCGGTATCAGGGCAGAATTCGCCTGTGCCGTTGCTGATACCAGCAACGCGAGCATCAGAGCCAGGTAGAGAAATACGTGAGTGAGTGTTTGTCGTTGCGCCATAGTCGGTCAGTTACATCTTTTTTGGGTGACTGTTTAGGGTGACGAAGTGCCTCGCGGCACGGTAAAAAATTAGACTCTACCCGCCGTATCAGGGCAAGTCCACCAGGTGGGCACCAGGGTACCCTGCCTGTGACAGCTGCAGCAGCAGCCAGTTCAATGTATGCCGGCCTGTGAGCGGGCTCAGTTGCACTCGATAGAGTGTACGGTCGCCACGTTCAACCGCGACCACCATGGCCGGCTCCTCAAGCTGCGCACTCAGATCAGCCGCCAAACGGTTGGCATTGGCTTCATTCGACAGGGCAGCAATTTGCAGGGTACGTCCTGTGATAGCCGCCTGATCGCTGGGTACCGCACTCAGTTTCTGTGTTGCCAGTAACCGGGTATCCGTTGCACTGCCCGGGGCGATGGCTTCCACTTCAACACGTGCAGTGCCATGCTGCAGCACCCCCAAACGATAGGCTGCAGCATAGGACAGGTCGATCAAGCGCTCGTCATGGAAGGGGCCACGGTCGTTGACCCTGACCACCACCTGGCGATTGTTGTCCAGGTTGGTCACGCGTACGAAAGTGGGCAACGGCAAGGACTTATGTGCCGCACTCATTTCGTACATGTCATAGACCTCTCCATTGGAGGTCGTATGGCCATGAAACTTTTTGCCATACCAGGATGCGATGCCACGCTCACGGTAACCTTCGGCACTGGGCAGCACATAGTAGCGTTTGCCCAGTACCTGATAGGGGCTCTTGTTGCCCCAACGGCTGTGGGGTTCATGTCTGGGTACCGCATCCGGCACCTTGGACATGTCTACTGCCTGATCGGGGCCCCGATCCTGCTTGATGCTGTAACGGCTGTTTTCCTTGGAAGCACAGCCGGACAGCAGGAGCAGAGACACGATAAAGGGAAGCAGAAGCCGTTTCATGCCATCATTTCTCCACACTTGCCTCACGAGCCTGCTTTATTTCCTGGCTCAGTTCGTACACAGCCATGGCATAGAGACGGCTATGATTGTAGCGGGTGATGACATAGAAATTGTGCAGTCCGAACCAGTAGTGCTCACCATCTTCCATGGTCAGCTCCATCAGTGTGGCCGGCTGTTCCAGCGCCAGGTCCTTGCGGGTGGCGATACCACGCTCTGCCCATTCTGCCAGACTCACTTCAGGCTTGAGACCCGCGTTGAACCAGGACTCATCCGCCGCTTTATTCATCACCACGTTTGAGCGTACAGGCTCACCCGCTTTCCAGCCATGTGCCTGGAAGTAATGTGCCACACTGCCGATGGCGTCGACCTTGTTGGTCCAGATATTACGCTTGCCGTCGTTATCGAAATCCACTGCAAAATCGCGGAAGCTGGAGGGGATGAACTGGCCATACCCCATGGCACCGGCATAGGAGCCGATAGGATCGATCGGGTCCAGTGACTCCTCACGCGTCATGCGCAGAAAGTCGATCAGCTGGCCACGAAAGAAATCGGCTCGCTTGGGATAGTCAAAGCCCAACGTCGCCAGGGCATCCAGCACGCGGTAGCGCCCCATGATACGGCCATAGCGTGTCTCAACCCCAATGATCGCGACGATGATTTCCGCCGGAACACCGTAAGTTTCTTCAGCACGAGCCAGGGTTTCAGCCTGCTCGTTCCAGAACTCGACACCCTGGCTGATACGCTTGGGCTCAATAAAAATCTTGCGATATTCGCCCCAGGTCAGACGGCGTTCGGCCGGGCGCGAGATCGCTTCCAGAATGGAATCCTTGCGCTCCGCCTTAGCCAGTACCTTACGAATCTCGGCGGCATCAAAGCCCTCTGCTTCAAGGGTACTGACCACCTCGTCTGCCAGCGGGTGCTCTTCGTAACCGCTGCCAGCCATGGCGCCGGTTGCTCCCGTCAGCAATGTGCCAGCCAGCAGCCAGCCTCCCAGTGTGTTGCGCATTGTTATCTCCCTATCGGGTCAGCATCTGTCTGTGAGTGCGGATTGACATCAGAATGCCGAATCCTGCCATAAGTGTCACGATTGATGTTCCGCCATAACTCACCATGGGCAGAGGAACCCCTACCACCGGCAGCAAACCGGACACCATACCGATATTCACGAAAACGTAGACAAAGAAAGTCAGCGTAATACTCCCCGCCAACAGGCGAGAAAAACTATCCTGGGCCTGAACAGCAATGATCAGCCCGCGTGCGATGATCATCAGGTAGATCGCCAGCAGGATCAGTACCCCGGTCATACCCAGCTCTTCACCGATCACCGCGATGATGAAATCGGTGTGAGACTCGGGCAAGAAATCCAGCTGGGACTGGGTACCGGATAGCCACCCCTTGCCAGACAGCCCACCCGATCCTATCGCGGTTTTCGACTGGATAATGTTCCAGCCCGACCCCAAAGGATCACTTTCCGGGTCCAGGAACGTCAGTACACGTTGTTTCTGATAGTCCTTCATGATTGACCAGAGTGCCGGCAAGGCAGCCCCTGCCAATCCAAGCGCCACGAAAATCCAGCGCCAGTACACACCCGATAGCAGAATAACAAACACACCTGACGCCGCGATTAACAGGGACGTCCCCAAGTCAGGCTGTTTCATGATCAACGCCGTGGGTACCGCCAATAACACCAGCGCGACAATCAGATGGCGGAAGCTAGGAGGCAACTGTTGCCGTGTCAGCCAGGCGGCGACCATCATCGGCAGTACCAGCTTCATGATTTCCGAAGGCTGAAAACGGAACCCCGGCAGTTCCAGCCAGCGCTGCGCCCCTTTGGCGCCGACACCCACCAGCAACACCGCCACCAGCAACCCCACACCAGCGACATACCCCCAGGGCGCCAAGCGTTGATAGGTTCTTGGCTGCAGTTGTGCCAGCACGATCACCACAAAAAATCCGGCCCCCATACGTACAGCCTGACGCATGACATAGCCCATATCCTGTCCAGAGGCGCTGTACAAAATGAACAGGCCAAAACTGCACAGCGCCAGCAACAGCACCATCAACCAGGCATCAAGGTGGGTATAGGACCAGAGGCCATTGGGACGCTGCAAGTGGACATTACTGCCCGGCATGGTGCGTTGAAAATCGCGCGGCACCATTATTTGTGCTCCATATCGTTCACATAATCACCCAATATCCAGGCATCGAGCACCTCTCGTGCCACAGGCGCTGCAGTACTGGAGCCACCGCCACCGCGCTCACCGCCGTTTTCAACCACTACGGCCAGCGCGATCTTGGGATCGTCAACCGGCGCAAAGGCCACAAACAGGGCGTGGTCACGGTGGCGCTCGGCCAGTGACTCAGCGTCATACTCGGCATCCTGGGCAATACCCACCACCTGTGCGGTCCCGGTTTTGCCTGCAATGGTGTAGGACGTACCTACTGCTGAGCGCCGAGCTGATCCCTTAGGGCCGTGCATCACAGATACCATGCCATCAATAACTTGTTGCCAGTGTTGCGGGTTTTTCAGCTCTACATCCGCCAGTTTTTCCTTACGATTGAGCATGGGGGCATAAGGTTGAGGCTCGGCACCCGGGTGATCCACTAGCCCCTGCAACATACGGGGCTGTACCCAACGGCCTCGATTGGCCATTACGGCGGTTGCTGTTGCCATCTGCAAGGGCGTCATAACCAGAAAGCCCTGTCCGATACTCAGGTTGATCGAGTCACCGGGATACCAGGGCAGGCTTCGACTGCCCTGCTTCCACTCTTTGGATGGCAGGAAGTTGGCCAGTGCCTCGGGTTGATCCAGGCTGGTATCCTGTCCCACACCAAACTTACCCAGCATTTCAGACATCGGGTCTACACCCATTTTGTGTCCGGCCTCGTAGAACCAGACATCACAGGATTCAGCTATTGCAGCTTCGAGATCAACCCAACCATGCCCCCAACGTCTCCAGTCACGATAACGACGGCCGTTCTTGTTAATCTGATAGAACCCCGGATCCCAGACACGATCTTCGGCCGTGAACGTATTGGTTTCGAGGGCTGCCAATGCAATCACCGGCTTGATCGTCGATGCAGGTGGGTAACTGCCACGCAAGGAGCGGTTGAACAGCGGCAGGTCCGGCGAGTTGCGCAAGGCGTTGTAGTCCTTGCTGGAAATACCGGTCACGAAGAGGTTGGGGTCATAAGTCGGACTACTGACCAGCGCCAGAATTTCGCCGGTTTTCGGATCCAGCGCTACCACTGAGGCACGCTGTCCCTTGAGCAGGGTTTCGATAAAGGTCTGCAGACGCAGATCCAGACTCAGCTGCAGGTCCTGTCCTGGCACCGGGTCCTGACGTTCAAGCACGCGCAGTACACGCCCACGGGCATTGGTCTCCACCTTCTGGAAACCCACCTGGCCGTGCAGAATATCCTCGTAGAATTTTTCGATGCCCAACTTGCCGATATAGTGCGTAGCGGCATAGTTTTTCTCATCCACGCGGCCCAGTTCACGTTCGTTGATGCGCCCCACATAGCCCAGAGCATGAACCAAAGACGCACCATGGGGGTAGTGACGGATCAGGTCGGCCTCAACCTGAACGCCGGGCAAGCGATGATAGTTGAGGGAGATACGCGCGATCTCGTCTTCGGTCAAACGAAAACGCAGAGGCACGGTTTCATAGGGGCGACGACGCTGCTTCAACAGCTTGTGGAAGCGTTCGATATCGCGCGGCGTCAGTTCGATCAGCTCGCCCAGCCGCGACAGCGTCAGGTCCAGGTCTTTAACCTCCTCCTTCAGCAGCGTCACGCTGAAATGAGGCCGATTATCGGCCAACAGAACCCCGTTTCGGTCGTAGATCAACCCACGTCGTGGCGCCACTGGCTGCAACTGCACCCGGTTTTCTTCAGAAATTGCGGCATAGCGGTCATGCTCTATTACCTGCAGGTAATAGATTCGCCAGATCAGCACCAGCATCATCAGCACCACAACCACAAAGGCCACAATGGCGCGGTTGGTGAAGGTAATACTTTCGCGGGTGTAATCCTTTAAGCGTTCGAAAGGTGCCATGCCTGCCCACTATTTATGGTACGGATGGCCCTGGAGAATACTCCAGGCGCGATAGAGCTGTTCAGCCAGCACCACACGCACCAGCGGATGGGGCAGGGTCAACGCCGACAGCGACCATTTCTGATCGGCCAGCGCCAGGCAGCGTGGGTCCAGACCATCAGGGCCACCCACCAGCAGACTGATATTGCGCCCATCCATGCGCCAGTGTTCAGCCTGCTCCGCCAGTTGTTCAGTTGACCAGGGGCGACCCTTCACATCCAGCGCCACCACTCGGTCACCCTTGCCAATCGCCGCGAGCATGGCATCGCCTTCACTGCGAATGGCTCGGGCAAGGTCTGCATTCTTGCCGCGATGCCCGGGAGACAGTTCAACCAGCTCCAGTTGAAAGTCGGACGGCAAACGACGGGCATATTCCTCATACCCGGTCGTTACCCAATCCGGCATGCGGTTTCCCACCGCGAGCAAACGGATACGCATGAACTGCTGTTACTCCGCGGCCGCTTCGTCTTCAGCATCAAACTGCCACAGACGCTCCAGGTCGTAGAAACTGCGGGCATCCGGCATCATCACATGCACTACGATGTCACCCAGATCGACCAGAATCCAGTCGCCAACACCCTGACCTTCAGTACCGACCGGCAACATGCCAGCCTCTTTTACCTTTTCCAGCACATCCTGCGCTACCGACATCACGTGCCGTTTGGACGTACCACTGGCGATCACCATGTAGTCGGTGACGCTGGACTTGCCACGCACGTCCAGTTCAGTGATGTCACGTGCTTTCATATCTTCCAGTGCAGAGTGCACCAGTTCACGCAGCTGTTCGATCTCCATTACGAGAAAGTACCTTTTTTAGTGATAACCATAGAGAGAGTTCTGTTGAATATAGTGCCATACCGGCTCGGGCATCAGATAACGCGGCGAATGCCCCTGAGCAATCAGGCGCCGAATCTGAGTGGCCGAAATCCCCAACGGGGTCAGTTCCTGAATGAAGACCCGACCAGACGGCGTGCCAAGCAGTTCACTCACAGCCGATGCCTGATGGCAACGGGTGAAGTTCAACAGCTCCTCCGTTGCGTCCTGACCTTCATAGCCCGGCCGCGCCAGTACCAGAATATGGGCATAGTCCAGAAAGGACTGCCACTGATACCAGCTGGGCAGGGTTTGATAGGCATCCATACCCATCGTCATAACAATCGGACAAGCCTCTCCCCGCTCAGCCCGCAGGGCCTGCAAGGTCAACAGGGAGTAGGAAGGCTCATCCGATTCTATTTCACGGGCGTCAGCCGTCAGTGCAGGCTCATCCTGCACCGCCAGCTGCACCATTTCCAGCCGCTGACGCGGCGTACAACCGGGCTCATCACGATGCACAGGCGCACCAGACGGGATCAGGCATACCTGATCGACACCCAGCCATTGTTTGAGTTCCAGCGCGGTTCGCAGATGTCCGTTGTGGACGGGGTCGAAAGTCCCGCCCATGAAAACCAGAGGTTGCATCAAACGCGGACCTGACCATCGCCCAGAACCACGTATTTCTGTGAGGTCAGCCCTTCCAGACCTACTGGACCACGGGCATGGATCTTGTCCGTGGAGATACCGATCTCGGCACCCAGTCCGTATTCAAAACCATCCGCGAAGCGGGTAGACGCGTTCACCATCACCGAACTGGAATCCACCTCACGCAGGAACGCCCGCGCCTTGGTGTAATTTTCCGTGACGATGGCATCGGTATGGTGAGAGCCGTAGGTATTGATGTGCGCAATGGCTTCATCCATACCATCAACCAGCTTGACCGCAAGAATCGGAGCCAGGTATTCGGTGCTCCAATCTTCTTCAGTCGCGGTATTGATTCCGGGCAGCACTTCCAGCGTGCGCGCACAGCCACGCAATTCTACACCCAGTTGGGCATAGTGGTCGGCCAGTTCCGGCAACATTTCCTTGGCCACTGCAGAATCAACCAGCAGGGTTTCCATGGTGTTGCAGGTGCCATAGCGGTGCGTTTTGGCATTGATCGCGATGTTCAGTGCCTTGGTCTTATCGGCTTCGACATCGATGTAGACATGGCAGATACCGTCCAGGTGCTTGATTACGGGTACGCGGGCATCATTGGCAATGCGCTCGATCAGCCCCTTGCCGCCACGCGGAACAATCACGTCCACATAGTCAGGCATGGTAATCAGTTTACCCACCGCTTCACGGTCAGTGGTCACAACCACCTGAACGGCGCTTTGCGGCAGACCCGCCACTTCCAGCCCCTGACGGATGCACGCCGCAATCGCCTGGTTGGAGTGAATGGCTTCAGAGCCGCCCCGCAGGATGGTGGCGTTGCCAGACTTCAGACACAGACTGGCCGCTTCGCAGGTCACATTAGGACGCGATTCATAGATGATGCCGATCACACCCAGAGGCACACGCATTTTGCCCAGCTGGATACCGGATGGACGATAGTTCATATCAGTGATGCCGCCTACCGGGTCTGGCAATGCAGCTACCTGGCGCAGACCTTCAATCATGCCGTCGATACGCGCTGGCGTCAGTTCCAGGCGATCCAGCATGGCAGCGTCCAGCCCCTTGTCACGGCCGTTCTGCATATCCTTTTGGTTGGCTTCAACCAGCGCCTCACGACTGGCATCAATGGCTTCCGCCATGGCCAGCAGGGCACGGTTTTTGTCACCGGTGTCGGCACGCGCGATTTCGCGAGATGCGGCGCGGGCCTGAGCACCCAGTTCGGTCATATATTCAGCAACATTCATCTTATATATCCGCGGCGATCACTTTAACGGCACAGTATAACCCGAGCAGGGTGCAAAGGTCTTCGCCTGTGGCACGGATAGCGTGCATTTAGGCACCGAAACATCGCCGTCAGGCACTGTGCCCTGCATGGGAATGTTGTTATCATCGAAGCGACTATTCCGTCATCAGTCAGACTCGGACCCCTACCGGATGGAGCCTAAGGACACCCCTCAGCACAGCACCTCGACCCTGTCTCTGCGCGCCCTGCTTTCAGCAGCCCTGATTTTGTTGCTCAGTCTTGCCCTGAGCGGCACGTTTGAATATCTGCGCAGTAAGGATCATGCCACTCAGCAGGCTTCGGAACTCAGCCTGATGTTTGGTCGCAGCAGTGCCATCCTGATTCAGCCTCTGGTACTGGCCGATGACCGTATCAGCCTGAACTACCTGTTCAATGAGCTGGCCTCCCAGCCCCTGATCAACGGCCTGCGTCTTACGGCCCCTGATCAGACTCTGATCGCACTGGCGGGACAGCCTCAGGGACGCGGCCACACACTTGAATTGGCTCAGGGTAACGAGATCATTGGTCACCTGACCCTGTGGAGTAATGCACAGCCCTTTGCAGCGTCCTTGCAGCGGCAGCTCCAGGAGATCGCTCTGCTGCTGGCCGCAAGTCTAGGTATTACCGCCCTGCTAATCGCTTTCAGCCTTAAGCAACGCGCACGCCTTGATGCTCCCGAAGCACCCAGCTTTGGTGAAGTCGCCCGTCAGGTAGTAAGCCGTGACAGCCGCGACAGCATTCCCGAGTTCGACTTCAGCCAACCGGCAGGACCGGTTGAGCAAGCCACGACAGCGCCCGCCCCAGCAAAACGGGCCCCAGCATCGGCAGAGGAAGCGCACCCTAAATCTGCTGCGCTGACAGCAACCTCCCCTGAGCCAGCGGTACAGGATTCGGACCGGATTCCCGAGCCCTTGATGGCTGCCAGGGCATCCAGCCCCGAACCTGCCGTTGCAGCCAAGCCTGACGAACAGTCCCAGCCGGTGCAAAGGGCTGAAGCACAGCCGAAAGAGCTGCCTGAAGAACGCGCACAAACGGCACAGCTAGAACCGGCACAAGTACCGGAAAGAGAACTGGAACAACCATCGCTACAGACAACTGTCGAGCGAGATGCGATGCCGGCCCAAGAGCCGCCCAAGCGCCAGCCCGAGATACCCCCGGCTTCCGAAAACCTGGCAGAGCCTCACTTTCAGGCACCTGATGCCGATTCCATTCCCGATTCAGATGTCATTCCGGATTCGGATGCCATTCCCGAATTCCTGCCACCTGGGCCTGAACCGCAACCCAAACCTGAGCCCAAATCCGTCCAGGCACATCCGCCTGCTCAAGAAACCAAACCCGCTCAGGAGCGCCCGGAGCGCCGCGAGCCTTCGTTTGACACCGACGATCTGGTATCCCTGCTGAGACCCGAACAGGCCGAAACGCGCATGCCCCGCTTTACGCCCAAGCCTTCCAACTACTACGAGGAGGATGACAGCGACGAAGCGATGGTGCCGGATATGGAGCTGACGGAAACCGATAATGCTGCAGGCAGTGAACCGGAAGAGGCACGTGAAGAACGTGATAACCCTCTTCGTCTGGGTGATGAGGAGCAGCTGGGGCTGTACACCTTCGAGCAGGAGCTGGAGATGTTGCTGACGCCCGAGAATGCCGGCTACCTGTTCCTGATCGATACCCGCAGCGCCCATTCCGAAAATCTGGACGGCCCTGAACGTGATGCCCTGCTGAAAAACTACCGCACCCTGGCCAATTCGGTTGCGCGTATCTACAGCGGCAGCCTGGAAGCACTCAAGGATGGCAATCTGCGCATCCTGTTCACGCAATCCGATGACAAGGACAGCCACGGCGTGAATGCCATCTGTTGCGCCATGCTGTTCACCTATCTCTATCAACAATACAACCAGCAGCAGATTCGCGCCTTTCAGCCGGTCATGAATCTGCACATGTCACTGGTACGTGGAGCGCTGGACAAGGTGGAACGCATGCAGGAAGAAGCCCACTTCCTCAGCCGTACTACACAGAGCAATGCACTGATCAGCCACACCGCCCTGACCGAAGCGCCGCTGCTGAAAGACTCACTGCTGAGCCAGGCGGATATCCGTCGGGAAGATGAAGACAAGGTATTGCTCCTGGCCGTCAATGCGTCTTACCAGAACCTGCTGGAGAAACAGGCTCGACACCTGCTCAGCAAGTTGGCGGAACGGCAAAAAGCAGATCCGGCCTGACGCCATTAACATTGCCTAACGAAAGGGGGCCCGCTACTCGGTAACGGGCCCCCTTTCGTATTGACGAGCGTAACAATGAACGCTTATTCGTTTGAGATCACATCCAGGCTATCAACGCGCTGATAACCGCGCGGCAGTTTAGCACCTCGACGGCCGCGCTCACCGCGATAGCGCTCAAGCTCGGCACCCTTGAGTTTCAGGTGCTGACGACCAGCATTGACCACCAGCGTATCCTCAGGCCCCATCAGGGTGATCTGGCTCATCAATTCTTCGCCCGTGGCGGCTCGCGCACTGGGGATGTTGATAACCTTGTTACCCTTGCCGCGCGCCAGCTCCGGCAGCTCGCTGACCGGGAACACCAGCAGTCGACCTTCAGTGCTGACCGCAGCCAGCAACGCATCCGGATTCGGCACCAGCACCGGGGGCAACACCTTGGCGCCTTTGGGCAGTGTCAGTGCGGCCTTGCCGTTCTTGGTTTTACTGGTGAGCTGATCGATACGGGTAACAAAACCATAGCCGGCATCCGATGCCAGCAACAGCGCATCCGAATCACGGCCACATACCAGGCCATCGATCACCGCGCCCTTGGGCAGACTGATATGACCGGTGACCGGCTCCCCCTGGCCTCGCGCAGAGGGCAACTTATGGGTCTCCAGCGTATAACTGCGACCGGTGGAATCCAGCAGCACACAGGGCTGATTCATACGGCCCGGACTGGCCAGTTTGAAGCCATCGCCGGACTTGTAGCTCAAGCCTTCGGCATCGATATCATGCCCCTTGGCAGCACGCACCCAGCCCTGCTTGGACAGCACCACGGTCACCGGATCGGCGCTGAGCAGATCTTTCTCACTGAAGGCCTGAGCTTCTGCACGCTCGGCCAGCGGTGAGCGACGCTCATCACCAAACTCTTCAGCGGTGGCTTCGATCTCTTCACGCACCAGGTTACGCATCAACTCGTCGGAGCCCAGCGTTTCCTGCAGCGATTTACGCTCTTCGTTCAGCTCATCCTGCTCACCACGGATTTTGAACTCTTCCAGCTTGGCCAGGTGGCGCAGTTTCAAGTCGAGAATCGCATCGGCCTG
This sequence comes from Marinobacterium sp., assembly GCA_048264005.1. Classification (GTDB taxonomy): domain Bacteria; phylum Pseudomonadota; class Gammaproteobacteria; order Pseudomonadales; family Balneatricaceae; genus Marinobacterium. The sequence goes on along the minus strand of JBLXDP010000007.1, from coordinate 58,496 downwards.
GATATCGGTCAGCTCAAAACGACGCATCAGCTCGTCTTTGGGCTTATCCTCTTCGCGGATAATGGCGATTACCTCATCAATATTGAGGTAGGCCACCATCAAGCCTTCAAGGATATGCAGGCGATCCAGCACTTTCTGCAGACGATATTCCAGACGGCGGCGTACTACACTGGTCCGCCAGCTGAGCCACTCCACCAGAATCTGACGAAGATCCTTCACCTGAGGACGGCCATCAATGCCAATCATGTTCAGGTTAACGCGGTAGCTGCGCTCCAGATCAGTGGTGGCAAACAGGTGTGCCATCAACTGATCGCAGTCGATGCGATTGGAGCGCGGTACTATCACCAGGCGCGTCGGATTCTCATGGTCGGACTCGTCACGCAGGTCACTGACCATCGGCAGCTTTTTCTGCTGCATCTGGGCTGCAATCTGCTCCAGTACCTTCGCACCGGAAACCTGTGCCGGCAGGGCTGTCACCACGACTTCGCCATCTTCCTTTTCCCAGATGGCGCGCATACGGAAGCTGCCACGACCCTTGCTGTATATCTCACGCAAATCTTTGGCCGGCGTAATGATCTCGGCTTCGGTCGGCATATCCGGCCCCGGAATCAGGTCGCATACATCTTCCAGCGATGCCTGTGGATAATCCAGCAGGTGACAGCAGGCCTTGGCCACTTCACGCAGGTTATGGGGCGGAATATCCGTTGCCATACCCACGGCAATACCCGTGCCGCCATTGAGCAGCACATTGGGCAAACGAGCGGGTAAAACTTCAGGCTCATTCATCGTGCCGTCAAAGTTGGGAACCCAATCAACCGTTCCCTGCCCCAGCTCTTTCAACAACACTTCGGCGTAAGGTGCCAGTCGCGATTCGGTATAACGCATGGCAGCAAAGGACTTGGGATCATCCGGTGACCCCCAGTTGCCCTGACCATCGATCAGCGGATAACGATAGCTGAACGACTGCGCCATCAGCACCATGGCTTCATAACAGGCGGAATCACCATGGGGATGGAATTTACCCAACACATCACCGACCGTACGCGCGGATTTTTTGTGTTTGGCGGTCGCCTTAAGTCCCAGTTCGGACATAGCATAGACGATGCGACGCTGAACCGGCTTCATGCCGTCACCCAGATGAGGCAAGGCGCGGTCCAGAATTACGTACATCGAATAATCGAGATAGGCTTTCTCGGTAAAGTCTCGCAGCGACAGCGTTTCCGTTTCGCCGTCAAAGGTGGTTTCTACACTCATCAACTGATCCCTGCACAGGTGTGCCCGCAGACTGGCGTGGCAAACAATTGTGATTAGCGCTGCAGTATGCCAGCTCAGTGCAAAGAGCGCATCTGGACATATTCTGAATAATATTGAATATCATTTGCATAATCCAAAGATGAGTATTATTCTCATTCGCAAACATGGATTCACTCATCAGGACAGCCCTCATGCTCAACGAGTCAACGCAGCCCAAGCCGAGCCTGCCCAACAACTGGATACGCAGTGACGAACTGGTCAAGAGCCCCTCTGGATTGATCATCCTGCACAACGAAGAGTTGTACCGGCTGCGGGTGACCCGAAACGGAAAACTCATTCTGACCAAGTAGCGCCGTCCAAAAACACGGACCCCAAACCCAGAATAACCGACCGCGACTAGCCAGCATGTTCAGCACTGCCAGCCAAAGCATCACCTCGGCGTCGGCTTTGATGCCACGCAAGGAGAGCGACAGGTATGCACCAATTGTTTGATCACACCTCACCCTTTGCCGAACTCCAGCACGCCTACGCCACGCTGGTCGATAGCGGACGCCGGCTGCGCAGGCGTGAACTGGCAGCCGAACTCAATCTGACCGAGGCGGAGTTAACCGATGCTCAGCTGGGCTGCAAACGCCTGCGTCTGGATACCAACTTCCCTCAAATGATGGGCGAGTTGCACCGTCTAGGTACAGTTTTAAGTCTCACCCGCAATGAAGCGGCCGTACATGAACGCAAGGGGCGATTCCCCCGCGCGCATATTCAGCGCCCGGTCGGACTGGTGATTGGCAGCGATCGCAAAATCGATTTGCGCCAACTGTTCAATCACTGGCATCAGGGTTTTGCAGTGGCCGAAATGCTGACTAGTGGCATGCGCTACAGCCTGCAGTTCTTCGATCGCTACGGCGTATCGGTGCAGAAAATATTCCTGCAACCGGATAGCAACTTCGAAGCCTACTTCCAGCTGCTTGAACGCTTCCGAGCACCCAATCAACAGAAGTTTCTGGCCTTTGAGCCCCAGCAACCAGCCGTTGCCGAGATGGCTGATCACCAGATTGATACGCTCGCGCTGGCCCGCAACTGGAGTTCACTGACGGATGAACGTCGCTGTTTCGGTTTTCTGCGGGATCACGGTGTCAGTCCTCAACAGGCGTTCCGGCTGGTTGGCGCTCCCTGGGCCGAGCCTGTTGCACCGGGCCGACTCAAACCGCTTCTGGAACAGGCGGCCAGCACCTCCGTGCCCTTAAGTTGCCAGGTTGGCAGCAGTGGCAATATCCAGATTCACTCAGGTGAGATCAAAACGGTGAAGTCGGTTGGCAACTGGCTCAACGTACTGGACCCGGAGTTCAACCTGCATCTGGATATGGAGCGCATTGCCAATGCCTGGCTGGTACGCAAGCCCACCAGAGACGGCACACTTACCTCGTTGGAGCTTTACACCGATAACGGCGACAAGGCGGCACAGTTTTTTGGTGCGCACCAACCCGGCAAACCCGAACAGGACCATTGGCGCCAGTTGGCAGAATCCACCCTTAAACCAGAGCGAGCCTGTGCATGAAATTTCATTGGTCTCTCATTGTATTCGCGGCACTGCTGATGTTCATGCTCAGCGATCAGAAGCAGGACGCGGCATCCCCACTGGCCAACGCCGGTACTGAACAACTGGCCTGGCTGCATTCACCGGAACAGGAATGGCTTGATAGTCGTCCCTGACCCCTTGGGTATGCTAGATTCAGGGTAGAGGCGCTCCCAAAAGAGTAAACAATGCCAAGATGTTGTTCAGCGCCTCCTCATGCCAAGGAGAACCTCATGTCGACCGATAACAATCGTCTGCTGTTGGAACTGGAAAAGCATCGGCGTGATATCAACCGCCAGGTGATCAACCCTCTGCTGCCCGAGCTGGCACTGGCCGACCTTAAGCCGGTTCTCGCCATGGTGGCTCACGCTCGCGCCGATTACATTAAAACACTGCTTGCCCTGGCCGAGGGTAACGAAGGTGAAGCACCAGCGCCCGAGTCGATTAAAGCGCTGAAGCATCGCCGAGAAACCTTCCAGGAGCTGGTAGATGCCGTGAATGCACTTGAAAGCGTGATTTCACGCGACTATCTCGATGTAAAAAGCGGCCGTCACCCATGATGCGAGGCTTGGCGCTTCTCCTCATTCTGCTGAGTCCACACGCTTGGTCTGAAGCACTGGAGGGCAAGCTCTGGGATATTTCACAGCAGCGTTTCCTCACTGCCGAGATGCTGTTCGAGCAGCTGCCTGCCGGTGGCTGGTTGCTGCTGGGTGAACAGCATGACCACCCTCAGCATCATGAGATTCAGGCACAATGGCTGAAGCAGCTGTCACAGCGCCAGCAACTGGGTGCCGTCGCACTGGAGATGGCGGATCAGAGCCAGCAAACCGCACTGAATGATGCAATGGCCAAAGGCACGTCCATTACGCCAGAGGAAATACAATGGAAACAGGGCTGGGACTGGAGTCTCTATGAAAACGTTGTGCGGACTGCGCTGGATGAATCGACTCAGGTTATCGCCGCCGATCTGACCCGCGACGCCCAGCGTCAGGCCTATCGCGAAGGCGCTCCGCAGGGCGAGCTGGAAACCGAACACGCCGACTTCATGCGCGACCTTCTGCATGAAAGCCATTGTGGACAGATGCCAACCTCTGGCCTGGATGGCATGCGTCAGGTTCAACTGGCCCGCGATCAGGCCATGGCGGAGCAACTGGACCAGAATACAACGGCCAACCGCACCGGCGTCATGATCACCGGCGGCATACATGCGCGCCGGGATTTGGGCATTCCACGCTGGCTGCAAAGCCCAAGGGTCAGCGTACTGATGATTTCGGTCGAGGATGGAAAAATGAACCCCGAGGATTACATTCCCGAAGGCCTGAGCAACCTGATCCCGGTCGATTACCTGCTGTTCACCGACGCCATCCCTGAGCGGGACTACTGTGCCGAGCTGGCCGCCCGGCACTCATCCGAATCAGGGACGCAGCGATAGCTTGCCTTCACGCTCAACATTCACCGGCCAGCTCATGCCTCCACTGTCGAGTTTTACTTCTACCCGATAGTTGAGCTCCTGTAGCCCCGGCGTACTGGCCATTTCCTGCAAGAGACGTACGCTGCCGAATAAAGCCGGTGTCGCCCCTACTTCCAGGGTTGCTTCCTCATAACCGGGAATTTGAGGAAGATTGTTACTCACACCACTGAGGATGCGCTGATCCTGCAGATACAGGTGATAGCTCATCCCCGCCAACGCCAGCGTTTGGCGATTGGGATTCAGCACCCTCAAACTGATCAAAAACCGGGGAACCGCCCCTTGGCTTTGTGGATCGATACGAACACCGACCACATCCACGGTTGGCGCTTCCTGGTTTGGTCGTATACCAGCGCAGCCTGCCAGGACCAACGTCATCAAAAGCACGCCCAAAACCTGCAGTTGTCGTCCCACGTCTTACCTCCGAACTTGATATGCTTGCCATTGAAGGCATCATTGCATGAAGCTTAGCTGAACCCTAGTCCAACAACGGGGTCACAGTGGCACTCACCCGTGCTCCTCCCGGAAGACGGATTCGACCAAGGAGATATTCATGCAATCGCTGGCCATCGGCCCCTTCGCCCTGTCTGTAGATCATCTGCTACTGTTGATTGCACTGCTGATAGCCCTTTTTGCCGGCTGGGTCAGCAGCCGCAAGACCGGAAAAAACCCCGAAAGTGCTTTGCTGATGATTGTACTGGTTGCACTCCTCGGTGCCCGGCTGGGCTTTGTCGTGCGCTACAGCAGCGACTATCTGTCTGACCCAGTGCAAATCATCGATATTCGTGATGGCGGTTTCTGGTGGGTCAGCGGTCTGGTATCCGGAGCCTTGGCGACCCTTTTCTACGTCTGGCGCCAGCCTGCCATTCGACGTTCATTGAGTATTGCGCTGCTGAGTGGCGGGATCGTCTGGGGGACAACAGCCGTGCCCCTGAGCATGATTCATAACAACCAGCAAAGCCTGCCCAACCTGACCCTGATGACTCAACAGGGCGAGCAGGTGAATCTGCAGGACTATGCCGGCAAACCCATCGTACTCAATGTCTGGGCCACCTGGTGCCCCCCCTGTGTGCGGGAAATGCCGGTGCTACAAGCCGCCCAGCAAGCGATTCCGGAGGTCCATTTCCTGTTTGCCAACCTGGGAGAGAATGCGGTCAGTATTGAAGCATTTTTGATGGAGTGGGATATGCAACTGGACAATGTACTGCTGGATCAGCAGAACGCCATTGGCCAGCATTATGGTTCACGGGCACTGCCCACGACCCTGTTTATTGACGCTCAGGGTCAGCTGCGGGACTCACATCTGGGTGAGCTATCCGCCGCCAGCCTCAAGGATAAGCTGAATCGACTGCTGTCAGATCAGCTGCCCCAGTAACGCACCTTTCCGGTATCGATGTGGATAAAATTGGAGCTGGTGTACAAGCCAACTCCACCCACTTTGGCATCACAGGCAATTTCATGCAGCGCTTTCAACGAAGTGCCGGGCAGCCGAATATCCAGTGCCTTGCCCTGCATGTGCAGGCTTTTCTTGGCGACACCGCTGCTGGAAGTTCTCAGCTGAGCATTGGTCTTGGGTGAGCGGTAGCCCGAAATAATCTGGAACGGATTGGGGTTCCCCGTCTCCAGCTGCAGATGGTGCAACAAATCCAGCAGGCGCGGGTCTATCGGGTGCACTTCACCGGTACGGAAATCGCGCAACAGGTGGTTGATATCGGCCAGGCTGTGCTGGATATAGCTGCCTTCTGACCAGTAGGTAGTATCCAGCCGCTCACCGGTATGCAAGTGATCGAATTTCAAATTACGTCCATGTAGCGGGCGGATATTGGCCCGGGCAGCGGGGATATGCAAAGCGGCAGCGGTTGCAGCGACAGTCCCCAAGATTCTTCGCCGTTGACGGCAGTTCGGTTGAGCTTCAGGGTCCACGTGGAATCGGCGCGGGGTCAACAGCATCAGTCACCTCGGTACAGCTGGAAAAAACACAATTGAGTGAATTTTAACCAATCACGAGCCATCTGACTACTTTTTAATCACATTCCGTGCCAACTCAACCAACTCTGTATCCGGAACTGCCGGAATGGGCCCCAATGCCTGCTGCAGCTGGTTATCCCGGCCATAGAGGTCGGGGTAAAAATAGGGCACACCTGCCTCATCGACCCAGGCCGTCAAATACACCAGATATACAGGTACCGAAGCCTCAAGCGACAGAAACTTGCGTCCCGTCTGCGCCAGTCCTTGCTCGACTCTCTCCTCTCCGGCCAACAGCTGTCCCAGCTCAGCAATGTCCTGTACCCGGACACAGCCCGAACTGAACGCACGCGGAGAGTCCTCAAACAGACGCTGCTGGGGGGTATCATGCAGGTAGATACTATAGGGGTTTGGCATATCCATCCGCATCCGGCCCAGACTATTGCCCGGCCCCGGCCGCTGCTTCAGCAGGTAATTGAAATTGCGTCGCGACAATGATGACCAGTCGATAGTCGACACCTCCACCGACTGCCATTGGCCGCTCTCACTCCGCTCTAGAACATCGATCTGATGCTCGGACAAGTAGCTGCCATCCGTTTGTTGCTTGGGCAGGATATCCTGCACGGCGATCCTGAAAGGGACTGTCCAGTAGGGATTAAGGGTCAGGCGCTCTACTCGCGCCGCAAAAGAAGGCGTGGGCCGTGAAGGCCTGCCTGTGATGACCTGATGACGCCGTACCAGAGCATCGTTCTCAATCAGGTCCAGATTGAACACCCCGGTCCTCACCAGCAGGTAGCGCTCGCCCAAGTCATGTGGCAATGCACGCCAACGGAACAGGTTGGCTCTGACCTGCAGCAAACGATCCTGCACGGAACGCTGCATGGCCGCTCGAGTATCCGGCCCCAGAATGGCATCAGGCTTTAAGCCATTCCGCTGCTGCAGCTGACGCACCGCTTCAACCAGGTCCTGTGCATACAGATTAGGATCCGCAACCTCAGAGGATGGCGCCAGCCACTGCTGCCACTCCAGCCACTGGCGCAGCTGGGGAATGACCTCATGCCTGTCACCCGGCCGGAGCAGCCTGTCCGGCAGGGCCAATTCAGGTTCATAGGTATCCTGCTGCCGCAGCAGATCACGGTACAGGGTCTGTAAACGGCCATATTCCGCCGACTGCGGCAGCAAGGCATTCAGCACCTGGGTTACCGATTCCCCCTGCGCCAATTGACGGGCGAGCGACCCGGTATCGAACTGGGGTTTGGCAAAGTACCATTGCCTGTCTGTATCAGCGACCTTACCCGCCCCGGCAAGGTCTTGAGCCAAACGCAAAAATTGCCGGGTGAGCCAATGCTCCCGCTGTGCTCCCAGCGCAGCCAACTGGCCCTGTGCCAGCCGATCAACACCATAATCCAAGGGATTCAACCCCTGCTCATAGGACAGGGTAATCCAGGCTTCCAGTTGCTGTTGGCGCAGCAGATAGGGCTCGCCTTCGGCATCAAACCAGACACTTTGACCGGCGATGGCGTCATAAAACGCCTGCATCCGAGTGTCTTGAAACTGCGGGATGTTTTGAGCAGGCAACACTATGCCCGGCAGAGTCATGGATTGCACTTCCGCCTGGGTGGGCAGAGCTGTCAGCAAGAGCCCGCCTGCCAACAGTACCGGGGTCAAAATCCGCGTCCTTTTCATCGCCTTCCTCATCTTCGGCGTGGCTTATTTACTATAGCCTGTTCCGCGATAATGCTATGCTCGCACTACGTTTTGATGGTCCCTTTTCAGGCCGTCGTCGTTCCACAACACAACCCGAAGTAAAGGAGTTTCTCATGAATAAATGGATAGGGGCGGGTGTGCTTGTTGCTGCCGCAGGGGCAGGACTTGCATGGCAACAGGGATGGTTCGACAGCAGCTCGGCAGGCGCAGGCCAACTGACTGACTTTGTACCGGCCGATACGGTTCTGTACATGGGCGGTCAGGCCGAGGCAAAACAGATTGAACAGCTGAGCCAGATGCCGCTGATGGCACAGTCCCAATTCCAGATACAGCAGCTGCTCAAAGAGATGGAGAACTGGGGCCGTGAAGAAACGCCACAGGCACGCTTTGCCGTCTCCCTGCTGCGCGAATTCCTGACCGATGCCTCTACCTACGGCGCCTTTATGGACCACTTCGGCCTCGACCTGGCAAAGCCTCAGGCAGTCTATATGGACGGTCTGGTGCCGGTACTGCGTTTTGGGGTCAAGAACGAGCAGACCTTCTGGCAGGTATTTGATCGCGCCTCTCAGGACAGTGGCCTGCAGCCAAGCGAGATCACGCTTAAAGACACGACCGTTAAACTGTGGCGCCTGACCAAAGAAGGTGACAAGTCTCTTGATCTGGCCGTCAATGTACGTGATGGCGTAGCAACTCTGACCGCCTTCCACTTCCTGGATCAGGAAGCCGATCAACTGCTGCGCCTTGCTCTGGTGGCGCCTGAGCAATCACTGGCTGACAGCGGTGAACTGGAGAAACTGCAGAAGACCTACAGCTTCGACAGCAGCATGCTGGCTCTGGTGCATTTTGAACGCCTTGCCCAGGGTATGCTCGACCCAAGCAACAACGGTCTGGGACAGGACCTGAAGGCCCTTCTGGATGCCGCAGGCGAGCCCATGCCGACGGACAAGCTGGATGCATCCTGCCGTACCGACCTGACAGCTCTGGCGGCCAGCATGCCACGTCTGGTTGCGGGTAATACACGCGTCGCGACCGGTGACAGTCTGGAAATCGATAGCCTGTCTGTTTTGGAACTGACCAATCAGGAAGTGCTAAGCTCCCTGCAGGGACTGCGCGGTCACCTGCCGGGCCATACAGGCACCTCCGATCAGATTTTCGGCATGGGCTTTGGTCTCAATGTGGATAACCTGATTCCCACCGCCACCAGCCTGATGCAGCGTTTCCAGGGCTATCAAACCGAATGTGCCGAACTGAAGCAGGCGCAGCAACAGTTGAGCGCAGCCAACCCGGCAATGATGGGCATGTTCACCGGCATGGTTCAGGGCACCAAGGGCTTCGGCTTCTCGCTGTATGACCTCAACATTGACCCCAATACCCTGCAGCCGGGCAACCTGGATGTTCTGTTCAGTGTCGCAACCGAAAATCCCAACTCGCTGCTGGGCCTGCTGGCCATGTCTCCGATGGGACGCCAGATCCAGATTCCGACCGATGGCAGCCTGACCGATGTGGACCTGTCCTTCGTCGCTCCGGGCCTGAGCATCAAGGCGGGTATGCAGGGACAGCACCTGGTCGCCTTTACCGGTGAGCAGGCCGGTAAAGCCGCTGCCAGCCTGAAGGATGAGACTCTGGACGCTAACGGTCTGACCCGTTTCAGCGCTGATTACGGCCGTCTGGCAGATCTGGTCGACAGCATCCCGTCACAGTTTGCTGGCGAACTGGATACCGGCACCGCCAGCGGCTGTGTCGCTCAGGCACAAGTGTCCAACATGCTGCGCCTTCAGGGTGCCAATATTGGTTACACCATGGACTTCAACAGCCAGGGCCTGAGTACCGACATGCAATTCAGCATGGATCCGCAGGCACTGGCAACAGTCAATCCTGTGGGTAGCTACGATATCCTGGATCAGACCTTCGATTGCCAGGGCGGTGAGCCCATGGGCCAGGAAGAGATCCGTCAGGATGGTACCGGTGAATACCGTTACAAGGACGGCCAGTGCGACCTGTATCAGACCCAATACACCTGGACCCAGGAAGGTAACCTGCTGAGCATGACCGCACAGGAAACCCTGTCACGTGATAGCTGTGACCAGGAGTGGACTCAGGACAAGCTGACCACAAGCCAGTGTGTACTGGTACCGATGGAGCAGGGTTTCCGTTGCCTCTACAGCGACGAAGACTCTGAAAGCCTGTTCCACTATGTGCCGCGTTCCTGATCCCGCGCACCAGGCATAAAAAAACGCCGGGCATTGCCCGGCGTTTTTCGTTCAGTCCTTCGTGATCACATCACTTCGGCCAGATTACCCTTCTGCTCCAGCCATTTTTTGCGATCGCCAGAACGCTTCTTGGCCAGCAGCATATCCATGATTTCCAGAGTGTCATCACCGGCATCCAGCGTCAGCTGAACCAGACGACGGGTATCCGGCGACATGGTGGTCTCACGCAGCTGCAACGGGTTCATCTCGCCCAGACCCTTGAAGCGCTGCACACCAATCTTGGCATTTTTACGCTCGGCACGAATGCGCTCAATGATGCCATCCTTCTCGGCATCATCCAGGGCGTAATAGACCTCTTTGCCAAAGTCGATCCGGTACAGCGGCGGCATGGCCACATAGATATGGCCGGCCGATACCAGCGGTTTGAAGTGGCGTACAAACAATGCACACAGCAGAGTCGCGATATGCAGGCCGTCCGAGTCCGCATCCGCCAGAATGCAGACGCGGTTGTATCTCAGCCCATCCAGCTTGTCGGAGCCTGGGTCGACACCCACGGCAACAGAAATATCGTGGATTTCCTGAGACGCCAGCACCTCGGTCGGATCCACTTCCCAGGAGTTCAGAATCTTGCCGCGCAACGGCATGATCGCCTGAAATTCACGGTTACGGGCCTGCTTGGCAGAACCACCCGCCGAATCACCTTCCACCAGAAAGAGTTCGGACTGACTGGCATCAGCACCTGAGCAATCAGCCAGTTTGCCCGGCAATGCAGGGCCCTGGGTGACCTTTTTGCGCACCACCTTACGACCGGCACGCATGCGACGCTGGGCACTGGCAATCACCAGCTCGGCCAGCTTCTCGCCCTCTTCCACATGACGGTTAAGCCACAGCGAAAAAGCATCTTTGACGGCACCCGAGATAAAGGCAGCCACCTGACGCGATGACAGACGCTCCTTGGTCTGACCGGCAAACTGGGGATCACGCATCTTGGCCGACAGGATGTAGCAGCAGCGATCCCAGATATCGTCCGGGCTCAGCTTAACACCACGGGGCAGCAGGTTACGGAACTCACAGAACTCGCGCATCGCTTCCAAAAGGCCGGTACGCATGCCGTTCACATGGGTACCACCCTGAGCCGTCGGAATCAGGTTGACGTAACTTTCCGCCGTTACCTCACCGCCATCGGCCAGCCACTGAACAGCCCACTCAACCGCATCTTCTTCACCTTGCAGACTGCCGGTAAATGGCTCTGAAGGCAGGGTTTCGTATACCTGAGTCGTACCGCGCAGGTAGGCTTCCAACCCATCTTCGTAGTACCACTCTTCCTGCTCTTTCTTGCCACCGGTGAGATCCGTAAAGATCACTTTAAGGCCCGGACACAGGACCGCCTTGGCACGCAGGTTATGCTTCAGGCGTGTGGTGTTGAACTTGGGCGTATCAAAGTACTTTGGGTCCGGCAAAAAACGCAGGCTGGTGCCGGTATTGCGCTGACCACAGGTTCCGGTTACTTCCAGTTCTGATACCTTGTCACCATCGGCAAAACCGATACGGTAGACCTGACCACCACGCTTGATCTCCACATTCAACAGCTTCGACAGTGCGTTCACCACCGACACACCGACACCGTGCAAACCACCGGAGTAGTTGTAGTTGTCGTTGTTGAATTTGCCGCCGGCATGCAGCTTGGTCAGGATCAACTCAACCCCGCTGACACCCTCTTCGGGATGAATATCCACCGGCATGCCTCGGCCATCATCCGCCACACTGAGGGAACCATCATCGTGCAGGGTGACCTCGATCTGACTGGCATGACCCGCCAGGGCTTCATCGACCGAGTTGTCGATCACTTCCTGCGCCAGGTGGTTGGGACGATCGGTCTCGGTGTACATGCCAGGACGACGGCGCACCGGGTCCAGGCCACTGAGAACTTCTATCGCATCGGCGTTATATTGCTTCGACATCACGTCTTCCTGTTCAGAGGGAGGCTACTACCGGCAGAGGCGTGGGTTCGGGCAGTTCAACTCTACCCTCTGCAAACGCCTGCACGGCCGGAATCAGTGCCTCGAACTGTTCAAATCCATGGCTGCCACCGGGCTGTACAAACTGGTGGCTGCCAACAAACTTATCCACCGACTCGCGGTAATCAATAGTGTCATCCGCTGTCTGCACCAGCAGCAGATAGCGTGACGGGTCCTGCAACTCTGGACAGTAGATGGCTTTGAGTTGCTCCAGATGGGTTTCCGTCAGCTCATAATTATCATCGGTATAGAGATTGGTATTGGTACCCAACCACTCTTCCAGAAGCTCGTAGGGACGCACAGCAGGGTTGATGAGTACGGCACGAACACCTGGATTATGCTCCACCAGCCAGGTGCTGTAATAGCCGCCCAGGGAGCTGCCTACCAGCAATACCGGACCTTCAGCGGCATCAATCTCGTCCTGTAGCTGCTCGATTGCTTCCCGAGGCCAGTGTGATAGCGCCGGAACACACAATTGGTGCTCACGTCCCTGCTCATGCATTACCGCTTGCATCAGGCGCGCCTTGGCCGACTGAGGCGAGCTGTTAAAGCCATGTGCATAAATAATCAGAGGCTCAGCCATGCGTCAGCGTCTCTTCGGTTGTGGATAAACGAACAAGATGGGCTTCGATACGCCCATCACCCTGTAATTCATACCAGCGGCAGCCCGGTGTGGACAACCCCGGTCGGGTTTCCACTTCAAGAGTGTCGACACCCGAGACAAACTGAACCACCGTGGAGGGCGCCGACCAGGTTGGCCGGTCGGCAAAGCTCAGTTCCCAGGCCTGATGCAGGTGGCCGCACATCAGTCCACGTACCTGAGGCGCTGTAGCCAGAATGGCTTCCAGAGCCTCAGGATTGCCCAGTCGGGTCTTATCCTGCCAGGGCGTGCCCGTTGGCATGGGGTTATGATGCAGCGCCAGGAGCACGAACCGGTCTTTCAGATCGGCCAGTGTAGCCTCTAACCAGGCCAGTTCGTCCTGACACAGATCACCACGGCCCTGCCCATCCGGGTTGGAGGTTGAGTTCAACATCAACAAGGTCCAGGGGCCTAGATCGATACGTTTGAGTCCCAGCGGGCTATCAGACTCTACGGCCATCATGGCCGAAAGATCATCGTGATTGCCCGGCAGCCAGTGGCAGGGGCTTTGCAAGGGCTCAACCAGCCGTAACAGGCGCTGGTAGGCATCGGGGCCGGCGTGGTGTACCAGGTCGCCGGTGAGCAGAACAGCATCAAAGGAAGGCAGTTCGGTCAGTTGTTGCACCAGCAGAGCCAGAGTGAGATCCGCATCCTGACCTCGGTACAACCTGCCCGGCTGTTCAGGCAGATGGCAGTCACTCAGCTGCAGCAGGCGCTGACTCACTCGGCGAACACCTCTTCCAGTAACTGGCCGTGTGCCAGACAGTGGCTCAGCCACTCACCGAGAAAGACGTTCAGTTGTGCCTTTTCATCCGGGTAACGCATCTGCTGGTTGGGATAGGCGTAGACACCGGACAACTGGCGTCTTTGACGGGTACAAATCACCTCGGCTACGCGGGCATCATGGTAGAGACGCACCACCAGGCGTGGCGACTCCAGCCAGGCCGAAGCATTTTCATACTGCTGAGATACCACCACGCTGGTGGTGTAGGTAAAGCGCTCATCGATCTCCAGTCGCACCCTTATCCGCTGACCGTCCAGCTCGACCAGAAATTCACGCTGGTCACAGCTGTCCAGATCCGGCAGCAGTTTCAGCAGGCGTAGATAGTTGGCTTCACCCTGCGCCATCTGGCGCTTGAGATCGGGTACATACTTACGTTTCATCGGACATCCGCATCTGTTGCAGCCGTCCATGGTTGAGTTCCAGCCATTGCAGGCCCATGATGGCCGCTGCATTCATAAGCCGGTTTTCACGTACCAGGGTAAAAGCATCGGTGGCGCTGATCACATGCACACGTATGTCCTCACCCTCATGTTCAAGGCCATGAACCCCGCCAACGCCGCGCGAGTCGACCAGAGCACAGACCAGATCGATCCACTCATCACAGCCGCCCGGGCTTGGCAGATAACCGGTGATCGGAAAAATGGGGCCCAGCTCGACACCCGCCTCTTCCACACTTTCACGACGCGCTACATCTTCAGCGGTTTCGCCAGACTCGACGATACCGGCGACCAGCTCGAGCAACCAGGGACTGTTTGTTTTACCCAGAGCCCCGGCACGGAACTGCTCCACCATCACCACCGCATCAGCAACCGGGTCGTAGAGCAGCACGCACACTGCATCGCCGCGATCCAGAATTTCGCGCTGAATACGCACACGCCCACCCTCAAAACGAGGATGGCTTAATGTCAGCCGGTGCAGGCGGAAAAAACCCTGATACAGAGGTTCATCCTGCTCCAACCGAACATCACGCTCGTCAAAGGCTGGTGTCCAGTTTTCAGACATGGGGATACTCACGTCGCGTTATCGAAAACGCGACTATACCATTACAACCTCAGGGCTAAAAACCGAAGCGTCCCCGAGCCGAAAGCATTGAGTATAGGCGACTGCGAACGCGTTGCTGACAACGCTCAAAGAATGGAGGACGAACCCTGTCGGAGTCCATGAGTATGCGGGGGTTTGTCTCGGGGCGGCCCAACAAATATCCCTGCCCCAACTCAACACCCAGGGTTTGCAAGGTACGCATTTCGGCCAGTTCTTCTATTCCCTCCGCCAACACCTGACAGCCCAGGTTTCGACCGATGCGACAGATGGAATGAACGAACTCACGCTTGACCGGATCCTGGTCCAGGCTGCGCACGAAATGCTGGTCGATCTTGACGTATTCGGGTTGTAACTCGGACCAGAGCTTGAGTCCGGAATAACCCGCGCCCAGATCGTCGATGGCGATACTGAATCCCATATTGCGATAGTGCTCGACCGCCGCTCGACTCAGCCCCTGCTGGTCAAAGGGATGCTGCTCGGACAGTTCAATAACAATCGATTCGATAGGAATGCCCAGCTCACGCAAAAGCTCAACTGTGAACCCCTGTTGATGTTCGGGCGACCCGAGCAGGGAGGCAGTGACATTCAAAAACAGTTTCCGGCCCGGCTTAAAGCGGGAAAATGCCCTTAACGAGCAGGACCGGCTGAGCAATTCAAGCTCATGCTGACGCCCCTGTTCAATGGCACAACGAAACAACTCCGACGGCATCTGCAAGGGGCTATCCACAGGACCACGAATGAGCGCTTCATAGCCGATCAGTGCACCCGTACGGAGATTCATGATCGGCTGAAAGTGGGGGCGCAACAGTGCCTGCGAGAGGATACGTTCCAGTTCTTCCCGCTCTATGCGCGCTCGCAACATGGCGGACTGGGTATGAATCAATCTGAGGCAACTTCCATCAAGCAGAAGCTGTGAGTCTTTCATACCCTGTTGTTTGGCCTGTTGTTTGGCCTGTTGTCGCGCCAGCTGTTGAGAACGGGCTAACTGCATGCCTGCCACCACCTTTAAGAACCAAGGAGCGGCATAATATTGATTTTTTATGACAGGCGCGTGAACTTAGGCCGCGGCCAGTGCCCGCAATTGCTGGATTTCATCGGCCCAGATTTCGGGCTCAATGGTTTCCAGCACCAGCGGGATACCTTCAAAGCGACTGTCCTGCATGATGAACTCAAACGGCGCCCAACCAATTTCACCCTGCCCCAGGCTGTGGTGACGGTCGATACGGCTTTCCAGTGCACCCTTGGAGTCATTCAGGTGCATGCCTCGCAGGTATTCAAAACCGACAATACGTTCAAACTCGGCAAAGGTATGCGCGCAGGCTTCAGGGGTACGCAGATCATAGCCTGCCGCGAACGTGTGGCAGGTATCCAGGCAGACACCTACACGGGATTTGTCTTCGACGCCGGCAATAATCGCTGCCAACTGCTCAAAACGAAAGCCCAGGTTGGAACCCTGTCCAGCGGTGTTTTCGATTACGGCAACGACTTCTTCCGTCTGCGCCAACGCCAGATTAATCGACTCGGCAATGGTGCTAAGACAGGTGGCTTCATCCACTTTTTTCAGATGGCTACCAGGATGGAAGTTCAGCAGTTTGAGGCCCAGCTGCTCACAGCGCTGCATCTCATCCAGAAAAGCGGTACGGGATTTTTCCAGCGGCTCGGCTTCGGGATGTCCCAGGTTAATCAGATAGCTGTCATGCGGCAAAATCTGATCGGCACTAAAGCCCAGACGCTCACAGTTGGCCTTGAACGCCTTGATGCTCTTGCTGGTAAGCGGTTTGGCATCCCAGCGACGCTGGTTCTTGGTAAACAGGGCAAAGGCATTGGCCCCGATTTTGGCCGCATTCAGCGGGGCATTTTCCACCCCTCCGGCAGCACTGACGTGGGCACCTATGTAGTACATCCAACTTTCCTGAACTTCAGAATGGCTTTAAAAAACGGAGAATTTCAGCACGGCCTCAACGGGCGTGAGCGGCATCCATTCGATAGCCGCTCCGACCAAGCTCGATTACAGCTTGCAGGCACCGCCCAGACAGTCATCAAAATCCATCGACGCCAGCTCTTCCTTCTCGGCGTGATGCTCCTTGAGGCGCGTCAGCAGATCAGATTCAACAGCATCCTGAGTAGCACCGGCACGGTTAAATACGTTCAACAGCGCGGTCAGTTCATCCAGTGTCAGTTCATGCATGGGAGTATTCCTGGCAAGTCGTTATCGGTCAAAAACAGGGCGCGTATCCTAGCCTAAGCGGTCGGATAACAACACCCTAAAGTCAGTTGTGGATATTAGTCCAGACCTATCCAATCCACCATCAACTGGAGTGTCCGCTGGCCACGGAACTCGTTCACATCCAGACGGTAGACCAGGCGCACTTTCTGCACGGATTCGTCCGGCCACACCAGCGTATCCACGTTAAAGGCGATGGCGTCGATGGCCAGGGTTCCACCCTCAGGCATCACCACCATTTTCAGATGACGCTGTCCCACAATACGCTGTTGCAGCAGATGGAAGCGGCCTTCAAACAGAGGCTCAGGGAACTGATGACCCCAGGGTCCGGCGTTACGCAGATCTTCGGCCAAAACCATGCTGAACTCGGCCTCGGCCAGCTCACCGTCGGTCAGGATACGCTGGGTCAAATCCTCGGCTTTCAACTGACGGCGCACTTCGGCATCAAAGGCGTCACGAAAAGCCGGCAGGTCATCTGCAGCCAGGGTCATGCCGGCCGCCATGGCGTGACCGCCGAATTTCTTCAGCAAGCCGGGATGTTTGGCGGCAACAGCATCCAGGCCATCACGGATATGAAAGCCGTTGATCGAGCGGGCCGAGCCCTTGATTTCGCCATCATCGCCAGGCGCAAACGCGATCACGGGACGGTGCACCCGCTCCTTGATACGGGAGGCCAGAATACCGATGACGCCCTGATGCCAATACTCATCATAGAGGCAGAGTCCAAACGGTAGCTCCTGATCATTGAGACTGAGCTGGCCCAGCAGCTCCAGTGCCTGCTGCTGCATCTCCTGCTCGATGCCACGACGCTCACGATTCAGCTCATCCAGCTCGCGTGCCATGGTCAGGGCGCGATCATAGTTTTCTTCCAACAGACATTCGATACCGATCGACATGTCTTCCAGGCGGCCCGCGGCATTCAATCGCGGTGCAATGGCAAAGCCCAGATCGCTGGCCACCAGGCGACTGCGATTTCGCCCTGCCACTTCGATCAGCGCCAGCAGACCCGGCCGAGCCTGACCGGCACGAATCCGCTGCAGGCCTTGCCACACCATCGCACGGTTGTTTCGCTCAAGCGGTACCACATCCGCTACCGTACCCAGTGCAACCAGATCCAGCAGGCTGGCCAGATTGGGAGCCTGTCCATTGAACCAGCCACGCTCATCCAGTGCTCGACGCAGTGCGATCAGGACATAGAAAATCACCCCCACACCACAGGTGGACTTGGCAATGAAATCACAGCCGGGCTGATTCGGATTGACGATGGCACAGGCATCCGGCAGTTCAGCGCCCGCCAGATGGTGGTCGGTGACAATGACATCAATACCCAGTGACTGGGCACGCGCAACGCCTTCGATGCTGGAAATGCCGTTGTCGACGGTGATGATCAAATCCGGCTGGTTCTGAGCCGCAACATCAACAATCTCGGGACTGAGCCCGTAGCCGTATTCAAAACGGTTGGGCACCAGGTAACCCACTTCCGCAGCGCCCAACATGCGTAACCCCAGTACACCAACCGAGGTACTGGTAGCACCGTCGCAGTCAAAGTCACCGACGATCAGAATCTTTTCCTGCTGCTCGAATGCTTTTAGCAAACGCTCGACCGCTGCCGGTACCCCTTTCATCTGACTATCGGGCAGCAGCTCCTGCAATCGACGCCCCAACAGGGCCGGGTCATCAATGCCTCGGGCGGCATAGACTCGCGCCAGTACCGGGTCCAGTCCGGCCAAACCGGGATGGCTGGGGTCGACCTGAAACGGCCGCTGTTCAATGATCGGATCGGATACACTCATGCACACACGTCCAGCAGCTGGGGCTTACAGAAAGAAAAAACCGGGCGCTGGGCCCGGCATTGCATGACCAAGCGAACACCCGGTCATGCGAAGGTCTTGGCAAGGCAAATTAATCGCGGTGTACGTGACTCGCGATGAACGCCTGAACCTTGGACAGATCGTTGGCCAGAACTTCGTAACGCTCTTCGCGCTCGAACAGATCCGCCATGTGCGCAGGCAACTGCGGAGATTCCAGGCCCGCCTTAACAACAGGCTCAGGGAATTTCACCGGGTGCGCTGTCGCCAGTGTGATCATCGGTACAGATTTGTCACGCCAGCATTCACGCGCCGCCTTAACACCGATCGCCGTGTGCGGATCCAGCAGGTAGCCGGTCTCGGCATGTACGTCCTTGATCACCTCACAGGTGCTGTCATCGTTAACGGCGTAACTGTCGAACAGTTCACGTACCTTGTCCCACTGCGACGGGTTCAGCTGCACAGACCCGGTCTTGAAGCGTGCCATCAGGTCATTGATAGCGGCGCCGTCACGGTCGTATACATCGAACAACAGGCGCTCGAAGTTGGAGCTGACCATGATGTCCATGGACGGAGACAGGGTATGTACCAGGTCACCTTTGGACATGTCGTTACCGCTGATGACGCGGTGCAGGATGTCGTTACGGTTGGTCGCAACGACCAGCTGCTGGATCGGCAGACCCATCTGCTTGGCCAGGTAACCAGCGAAAATATCGCCGAAGTTACCGGTCGGTACAGAGAAGGACACCGGACGGTGCGGACCACCTACAGCCAGAGAAGCAGAGAAGTAGTAGACGATCTGAGCCATGATGCGTGCCCAGTTGATCGAGTTCACCGCGCCCAGTTTCAGGCCCTTCAGGAAGTCCTGATTGGCGAAGCTGTCCTTGACCATCTCCTGACAGTCATCGAAGTTGCCTTCCAGCGCGATGTTGAAGACATTGTCTTCCAGGATGCTGGTCATCTGGCGACGCTGGACTTCAGATACGCGCTGATAAGGGTGCAGGATGAAGATATCCAGGTGCTCGGAATGACGGCAGCCTTCGATGGCAGCAGAACCGGTATCACCAGAAGTCGCGCCCATGATCACCAGACGCTCGCCACGCTCGGCCAGCACATGATCCATCAGACGGCCCAGCAGCTGCAGAGCAAAGTCCTTGAACGCCAGCGTCGGGCCGTGGAACAGCTCCAGTACCCATTCGTTGGTGCCCAGCTCTTTCAGCGGCGCTACAGCACTGTGATTGAAACCGGCATAGGTCTCATCAATCATGCGCTTGAGATCCGCATCACTGATGCAGTCGTCAACGAAAGGCTTGATGACCTTGAAAGCCAGTTCGGCGTAGGACAAACCGACCCAGGAGGCGATTTCGTTCTGGCTGAACTTGGGCAGTTCTTCCGGTACGTAGAGGCCACCATCGCTGGCCAGACCAGCCAGCAGTACGTCAGCAAATTTGAGCTTCGGCGCCTGACCACGAGTAGAGATATAGTTCATTTTTGTCTTCCTAAAACCTGTCTCAGTCCGCCAGCAGCTCGACACGGATACGGACGATTTCGCCCAGGATATCCGGCAGCGCTTCGATTTCGCGGATCGCTTCGTTCATCATGCGCTCTTCAACACGCTGGGTCAGCATGATCACCGGCACCTGAGCTTCAGTGGTCTGCTTCTGGATGATCGCTTCGATGTTGATGCCTTTCTCACCCAGGATACGGGTTACGTGGGCCAGTACGCCCGGACGCTCGACAGCCTGCAGGCGCAGGTAGTAGGCACTGGTGGTTTCTTCCACCGGCAGTACCGGCGCATCAGACAGCGCAGACGGCTGGAACGCCAGGTGCGGTACACGGTTATCACGATCAGCGGTCAGGGTACGGACCACATCCACCACGTCGGCAACGACGGCAGAAGCCGTGGCTTCAGCACCGGCACCCGGGCCGTAGTACATGGTCTGGCCCACAGCATCGCCATCAGCCAGAACAGCATTCATAACACCGTTTACATTGGCCAGCAGCGCATCACGCGGAATCAGAGTCGGGTGGACGCGCAGTTCAATACCCTTATCGGTACGACGGGTGATACCCAAGTGCTTGACGCGATAGCCCAGTTCTTCAGCGTACTGGATATCATGCGGTGTGATTTTGCTGATGCCTTCGGTATAGGCCTTGCTGAACTGAAGCGGAATACCAAATGCAATTGAAGACAGAATGGTCAGCTTGTGAGCAGCATCGATACCTTCAACGTCAAAGGTCGGATCAGCTTCAGCGTAGCCCAGTGCCTGAGCTTCCTGCAGCACGTCGGCGAACTCACGACCCTTCTCACGCATTTCGGTCATGATGAAGTTGCCGGTGCCGTTGATGATGCCAGCCAGCCAGTTGATCTGGTTTGCAGCCAGACCTTCACGGATCGCCTTGATGATCGGGATACCGCCTGCAACAGATGCTTCAAACGCAACCATCACGTTCTTTTCCTGCGCGGCTTCGAAGATCTCGTTGCCGTGCACAGCGATCAGCGCCTTGTTGGCCGTCACGACGTGCTTGCCGTTCTCGATCGCGGTCATCACCAGGTCACGTGCGGTGTCGTAGCCACCGATCAGTTCGATGACGATATCAATTTCCGGATTGGTGGCAACCTCGAAAATATCAGCAGTAATCTGCATACCAGTGGTGTCACAGGCCGGGTTTTCATGACGCGTACCGATCTGTTCAATCACGATATGACGTCCAGCACGACGGGAAATTTCCTCAGCATTTCGTGTCAGGACATTGAATGTACCGCCACCGACGGTACCCAAACCACAGATCCCTACTTTTACAGGTTTCAAGCCACACCTCGCAGAATGTTCGGTCAGAGAGTGTCACCGCCAGCTGGCGGTTAAAAAATGGGCTCTAGTATAGCGAAAAGGCGGGTCATGCACTACGCATGCCCGCCTCGGATAACGCCTGGTTTGCGCTTAATTCAACTGCAACGTCTGTTTCAGGCGCTCGGCAGGGAGGTAACCTGGCAATAGACGCCCGTCTTCCAGCACCAAAGCCGGTGTGCCGGTCACGCCCAACTTCTGACCCAAAGTGTATTGTTCCATTACTGGCGTTTCACAGCTCTCAGCATCAACACGACCACCGCTCTTCGCGATGTCCATGCGCTCACGACGCTCTTCAGCCGTGCCACACCAGATGCTGTTCATGGTATTGAACGCTTTTGATCCCTGACCCGCACGCGGGAAGGCAAGGTAATTCACCTGTATCCCCATCTTGTTCAGGGCGGGAACCTCCTGGTGCAGCTTACGGCAGTAGGTGCAATCCACATCCGTAAACACATGGATCGTCGCCTTCACTTCGCCTTCCGGCTTGTACACGACCTTGTCTTCTTCGGCCAGAGCATTAATAGCCGCTACCCGCTGCTCAGCCCGTTTTTCCTCGGTCAAGTTGACCATGCCCTGTTCACCGATCTGATACAGCTGACCTGCCAACAGGTACTGCCCCTGACCATCCGCGTACAGGGTTTCTCCACTGTTCAGCGTTACCGCGTACAAACCTGCCAGAGGGGCAGGCTCAACACTTTCAACCTTGAGGCGACTGTCCACACGGCTCAGCTGCTGTTTGATCTTTTCTTCAGCGGTATCGACCGCCCAGGCCGAACCGGTCATGGCCAGCATCAGCGCGGATGTCAGAGTAAGGGATCGCATGAATGCCTCTAGTATTCCGTATAAATGTGTTGATTGGATCACGCCGCGCCCAGATAGTTCCTAGCCACGCGGATGATGTTCACGATGCAGGCTCTGCAGGCGGTGGTTAGCCACATGGGTGTAGATCTGTGTCGTCGACAGATCACTGTGCCCCAGCAGCATTTGTACCACACGCAGGTCCGCACCATGGTTAATTAAGTGTGTTGCAAAGGCATGCCTGAGCACATGAGGAGACAAGGGCTTATCAATACCACTTTCCAATGCATAACGGTGGACCCGGTACCAGAATGCCTGCCGCGTCATCATCTGACCTCGCTGGCTCAGGAAGAGCGCCTCCTCGCGCCCATCACGCAGCAGCTCAGGCCTTGAGTGGCGCAGATACTTTTCCAGCCAGCGCAGAGCCTCATCACCGACCGGCACCAGGCGTTCCTTGTTGCCTTTGCCAATTACACGAATAACGCCCAGTCGCTGGTTCACCTGCTCAAGCTGAAGCCCCACCAGCTCACTGATACGCAGGCCGGACGCATAGAGCATCTCCAACATCGCCCGGTCACGCAATCCCAGCACATCCTGGCAGTCTGGTGCCGCCAGCAACTGCTCGACATCACTTTCACTCAGTGTTTTGGGAAGCGGGCGCGCCAGACGGGGGTTATCCAGATTCAAGGTCGGGTCATGGTCCAGATATCGCTCACGCAAAAGGAAACGGTAAAAACCACGCAGACAGGATAGTAACCGGGACGTGGTGCTGCTTTTCAGCTGCTGTTCCAGACGCCAGTGCAGGTAGGCTTGTAACTCAGCGCGACCGGCCTGAAGCAGACCGGTATTACGACCGTTCAGCCACACCGCATACTGCCAGAGATCACGCTGGTAGGAGGCACGCGAGTTATCACTCAAGCCTTTTTCCAGCCAAAGACTGTTGAGCCAGAGCTCAACCAACTGCTGATCGGCGGCAGCGGGTGGCTGACGGGTTCTGCGCCCGTCAGTACTCAACGATAAACCTCAACCTGCTCAATACGTTCGAACTCGAGCGGATACTCGGCCACACCTTGAGTCAGACGCTGAGACACGCGAATGCCACCGCTGTCGACCGCTACCAGCTGACCGGACACATCGCGCCCGAAGTAGGTAAAGATGCGTACCTGGGCACCCAGGTGATCACCCAGCTGATCCTTGGGTGTCTGCTTGAAGCTTTTGCCCATGGGCTTATCTTTGTTTCGCGACGGCCTGGCAGTCGTAGCGACAACGCTTTCATCAGCCACTTCTGATGCAGAAGTCATATCCCCTGCTTCAACTTCCACAGGATCAAGCGTGGCCTCGGACTCCTGCACAGCGCCGTTACGAGCAACGGCAGCAGCACTGCCGGCCTGAGACACCTGACTGATCAACTGCATCCAATCAATACCGTCCAGTGCCAGGGACTTGCCGTTAACCTCGATGGCCGGGTTCACTTTCTCGATCAGATAAACCGGATCCTGAGCCATCATCATTTCACCGGCACCGAAGCCCCCGATGGGGTTCAGCGAAAGGGTCAAGCGGGCGCCACTGCTCTGCAATTCGGAATAGGCCTGCAACCAGCTGTCTGGAATCTCGATGCCATTGGCATTGAGCCAGGCTTCATACAAACGCATATGCTCGGCACGATATTCAGGCGCCGGCAAACCGCTTTCCTTGGAGCAATAATTGGACAGACGAGCATTGTAGCCATTATCGGTGTATTTCAGCTCGAACTTCTCCAACCGCGCTGTACCTGTGGCCTGCATGGGGTTACGCAGCTGATCCGGATCAGCACTCAGACGCATGTCAAAGCTGAGTTTGGCAAGATTATCGATATCGGTATCAATGGTGAAGGCCAGCTTGCGCGTCTGCTGATCACCGCTGTAGTGGAGATCAAGATCCATCACCAGCGACCGATACCCCATGCCTCGCAGGGCATTGATATCCAATTGACGCACATCGCCACAGCCCAGCGCCGAGGGACTGACATGCAAGGGGTTGGCTTCACGCTGAAGGTCCATCTGCTGTTGCATCGACTTGAGCAGACCACCATCCAGGCCCTGTTCGAGCTGTTCCAGGTGCACACTCAGGGCCTCTGGCGGCTCTTCACCACCGGTCAGCCAGTACATGGGACTATTGGGGCGGACCCGAACAGCAACAGCCGTGACTGGCTCATCTCCTCCCATTGGCGTGACCTCAAGCTGATCGACACCTACAGTGCCATCAGGATGAGCATAGATGGCGCCATACTTCACCTGCGCAAAGGGAGCTACCTGCTCGACCAGTTCATCGATACTGGTTTTCACCTTGTACCAATAGAGGCCATAAGCGGCGCCAACCAGTAACACCAGTACCAGAAGCAGTGTGCCGATCCTGCGCATGCAACACCTCGTTCCATTCAGTTGCTAAAAATCTCATTCTAGATACAGCTTATGTTAATTGCGAGAGGCCAGGGTCAACAAGAATGCAAATTTCAGGCAACAAAAAAGGCAGCCCGAAGGCTGCCTTTTTCTCGCTGACACATACAAGTATGTGCTTAGCCCAGTTTTTCCTTGATGCGCGCAGACTTACCGCTACGCTCACGCAGGTAGTACAGCTTAGCCTGGCGCACGTCACCGCGACGCTTAACTTCGATCTGTTCTACAGTCGGGCTGTAAGTCTGGAAAGTACGCTCAACGCCAACACCGTGAGAGATTTTACGTACGGTGAAAGCAGAGTTCAGGCCGCGGTTACGCTTGCCCAGTACAACGCCTTCGAACGCCTGCAGACGGCTGCGAGAGCCCTCAACAACACGTACCTGTACGACAACGGTGTCACCCGGTGCAAACGCCGGGATTTCTTTGCTCATCTGTTCAGCTTCGATCTGCTGAATAATAGCGCTTTTGTTGCTCATTGCTTGCTCCTAAATTTTGCCCCCGCTGGCCCCTTGGGCCTCGCGGATATATTCGCTTAACAACGTCTGCTGTTCCGGGTTCAAATCGATCTTTTCCAGCAGGTCCGGTCTGCGCTCCCAGGTACGTCCCAACTGCTGCTGCAGGCGCCAGCGGCGTATTTCCGCATGGTTGCCACTGAGTAAAACCGGCGGCACCGTTTGGCCATCCAGTTCTTCAGGGCGGGTATAGTGGGGGCAATCCAGCAATCCTTCGAAGAAGGAATCCTCGACTGCCGAGTCCTGATGCCCCAGTACTTCAGGGATCATGCGAGACACGGCATCCACCATTACCATCGCCGGCAGCTCGCCACCGCTGAGGACAAAGTCACCAAGGGACCACTCCTCATCCACTTCACTCTGTATCAGGCGCTCATCAATACCTTCATAGCGCCCGGCCACGAGTATCAGCTTGTCGCTGGCAGCCAGTTCACACACCCCTGCCTGATCAAGACGACGTCCCTGAGGTGACAGATAAATCACCCGAGCGCCCTCGCCGGCAGCGGCTTTGGCAGCGTGAATTGCATCACGTAAGGGCTGTACCTTCATCAGCATTCCGGGACCACCGCCATAAGGGCGATCATCCACGGTGCGATGGCGATCATGGGTGAAGTCGCGGGGATTCCAGCACTCCACACTGATCAAGCCATTACGAACTGCCCTTCCAGTGACGCCGTAGCGGGTAACCGCCTCAAACATCTCGGGAAACAGGCTGACAATTCCGAACCACATGACTCAGAAATCGGGGTCCCAATCGACCCGCATACTTCCAGAGTTCAGATCTACTTCTTTAACCACCTGATCAGGCAACCAGGGGATCAATCGTTGTTCACGATCGATACTCTCGGCGGTGCCTTTAACAACCAGCACATCATTGGCGCCGGTTTCCATCAGATGGCTTACCCGTCCCAGCAATACGCCGGATTCGGTGTATACCAACAGGTTTTCCAGCTGGCTCCAGTAATACTCACCGGTCTCCAGTTGCGGCAACTCGGAAGCGGAAACCTTGATTTCGCGCCCATTCCAGAGACGTGCCTCTTCCGGAGTGTTTACACCGGCCAATTTGGCGATCAGGCCTTTGCCATGGCGTTTGCCAGCTTCCAGCTTGACCGGCGTCAGACGCCCGTCGCACTCCACCTGCCATGAGCTGTAATTCAGTATGTTCTCCATCGGGTCGGTAAAAGAATAGACCTTGATCCACCCTTTAACGCCATATGGAGCGGTGAAACGACCCAGTACAACCAGATCTTCAGTGTTATCACTTGCTACTGACACGGCCTGAATCCGACCTTACTCTGCTGCTTTGCGTGCGTCTTTGAGCAGCTGAGCAACACGCTCAGAAGTCTGAGCACCCTTGCCAACCCAGTACTCAACACGTTCCAGGTCAACGCGCAGGCGCTCTTCCTGACCACGAGCCAGCGGGTTGAAGAAACCAACACGCTCAATAAAGCGGCCGTCACGCGCATTACGCGAATCAGCTACTGAGATGTGATAGAAAGGACGCTTTTTAGCGCCACCGCGAGACAAACGAATAGTGACCATGCGCTGGACCCCTTTATTTCGCCGGATGGGTTTTGAGATCGCCCATCATTAGAATTCTCCGCTTCCCCAGCTAGACTGCCCAGGTAAACGAAGGCCAAATTAAACAGGGCGGCAATTCTACGGGAAAGTACCGCCCTTGGAAAGCAAAAAGCTCAGATTTTGAACACCCCGCAGGGCATTACATGCGCGGAAAACCACCGCCTCCGCCCATACCAGGCGGCATCATGCCTTTCATGCCACGCGCGAGCTTGGCCATGCCGGATTTGGAACCGAATTTCTTCATCATTTTTGCCATCTGCTTGTGCTGCTTCAGCAGACGGTTGACGTCCTGGATCTGGGTACCGGAACCCATGGCAATACGACGCTTGCGTGAACCACTGATCACATCCGGATTACGGCGCTCATGCGGCGTCATCGAATTGATAATGGTGCACATCTGCTGGATGCCCTTTTCCGCTTGAGCGGCTTGAGCGGCCTGCGCCATCTGGCCCATACCCGGCAGCTTTTCCAGCATGGACATCATGCCGCCCATGTTCTGCATCTGCTGGATCTGCTCGCGGAAGTCTTCCAGGTCAAAGCCCTTGCCCTTGGTAATCTTCTTGGCAAATTTCTCGGCCTTGTCCTTGTCGATCTTGTGTTCGGCTTCCTCGATCAGTGACAGCACGTCACCCATGCCGAGGATACGCGATGCCACACGATCCGGATGGAAGGGCTCAAGCGCATCGGTTTTCTCACCGACCCCCAGGAACTTGATCGGCTTGCCGGTGATGTGACGTACGGACAGTGCGGCACCGCCACGGGCATCACCGTCGGTCTTAGTCAGAATGACACCGGTCAGCGGCAGGACTTCGTTAAACGCCTTGGCTGTATTCGCGGCGTCCTGACCTGTCATGGAGTCAACGACGAACAGGGTTTCAACCGGCTTCACTGACGCATGCAGACGCTTGATCTCATCCATCATGTCGCCATCGACATGCAGACGGCCTGCGGTATCGAGGATCAGGACATCAAACGCCTTGATACGGGCATGTTGAATCGCCGCTTCAGCGATATCCACCGGGTCCTGCTCGGCAGTAGAAGGGAAGAACTCGACGCCGACTTCACCGGCCAGGGTTTCCAACTGACGAATCGCCGCGGGGCGATACACATCGGCAGATACCACCAGCACTTTTTTCTTCTTGCGTTCTTTGAGGTAACGCGACAGTTTGGCCACAGAGGTAGTTTTACCTGCACCCTGCAAACCAGCCATCATTAGAACCGCAGGCGGCTGAGTAGCCAGATCCAGCTCGGCATTCGCCTCGCCCATGACCTTAATCAGCTCTTCATTGACGATCTTGACGAACACTTGTCCGGGACTGAGGCTCTTACTGACCTCCTGACCAACAGCACGTTCCTTGACGCTATTGATGAACTCCTTGACCACCGGCAGTGCCACATCGGCTTCCAGCAGTGCCATCCGGACCTCACGCAGAGTGCCCTTGATGTTGTCTTCGGTCAGCTTCGCCTGACCGGTCACACTGCGCAGCGTCTGCGTTAACCGTTCTGTCAGATTATCAAACATCGAATACCTCTATCCTGGCCGCAGCCGTCGCTCGGACCGCTGCCTTAAAAGCTTTGGCGACAGATTATACAGGACCCCCCGCCACTGCGGCACCTCATATTTCCTCCTCCCTGCATTTGTGCCACACTTAGCCGCCATTAAGGAGGATAGGAATGCTGATCGTTACAACTCTAGTCGCTGCACTGTGTTACGCCCTTGCGACCTGGATTCAATGGCAACGCCTGTCCACCAGCCTCAACGACGGCCGCGGCCCGACCCTGCGCATGCTGGGCGCGGCGGCATTTGTGCTGCACGGATATTCCGTTTATCAGGTTCTGCATCAGCCGGGCGGAATCGATCTGGGCTTTTTCGCTGTCGGATCATTGATTGCGTGGGTGGTAGCTGGACTGGTATTGATCAGCAGCCTGCGTCAGAAGCTCGACAACCTGTTTATTGGCGTTTTCCCGCTCGCTGCCATCACGGCTCTGCTGTCGATTGTCGGCTTTGAAGACACCCAGGCTAAGCCATATGCCGGCGGTCTGATCGCACACATATTGCTGTCGCTGCTAGCGTACAGCCTGTTCACCATCGCCGCAGTTCAGGCCGTACTGCTGTCACGTCAGGAAAGCGCACTCAAACACCACCATACCCGCGGTCTGGTCGCGTCCCTGCCACCGCTGCAGATGATGGAGCGCCTGCTGTTCGACACCCTTTGGGCCGGCTTCATCCTGCTCACTGCCTCGCTGATCTCCGGCGTGGTATTCGTCGAAAATCTTTTTGCGCAGCACCTGGCTCACAAAACAGCCCTCTCGATTATTGCCTGGGTGGTTTATGCCATCCTATTGGGTGGTCGCTATTTCCTGGGCTGGCGTGGCCGCACGGCGGTTCGCTGGACATTGGGCGGGTTTATCCTGTTGATGCTTGCCTTTTTCGGCTCCAAACTGGTGCTGGAATTGCTACTAAACACCTAGTCAGATGCCTTGACACCCGAGGGGCCTGACCAGAAAATGAACGCCCCGAATTTATATAAGGTTTTGTCCCTTGGACGATGCGTCGATAGGCACACTGACGATTATTCTTGTTGTGCTGATTTTTTGTTCAGCTTTTTTCTCCAGTTCCGAAACCGGCATGATGTCGCTGAACCGCTACCGGTTACGCCATCTGGTCAAAAGCGGACACCGCTCCGCGCGCAGAGCCAGCAGCCTGCTGGAGCGTCCCGACCGCCTGATCGGCCTGATTCTGATCGGCAATAACTTCGTCAATATCCTGGCCTCCGCCATCGCCACCGTGATCGCAGTGCGACTCTGGGGTGATGCGGGTATCGCTATCGCCACCGCGGGCCTGACCCTGGTTATTCTGATTTTTGCCGAGGTATCGCCCAAAACCATGGCGGCCCTGCACCCGGAAAAAATCGCCTTCCCGGCTTCCTACATCCTGCAGCCCATGCTGAAGCTGGCTTACCCGCTGGTATGGATCATCAACGGCATCACCAACGGCTTCCTGCGTCTGTTTGGCGTCAACGTGAACGATGCCGGCAACGAACACCTGAGTACGGAAGAGCTGCGCACCATCGTGCATGAAGCGGGCTCTCTGCTGCCACACCGTAACCAGTCCATGCTGCTGGGCGTACTGGAACTCAATGAAGTCACCGTGAATGACATCATGATTCCGCGCAACGAGGTGGAAGGGATCGACCTGGATCTGGAAATGGACGAGATTCTGGAGCTGCTATCCAAGACTCGCCACACCCGACTGCCGGTCTACAGCGGCGATATCAACAACATCGTCGGTATCCTGCACATGCGTAACCTTGCCCAGCTGATACAGCAGGGAAAAGTGACCAAACCTGCCATCATGCAGGTCGTACACGAAGCCTATTTCGTTCCTGAAAGCACGCCGCTACAGACCCAGCTGCTGAACTTCCAGAAACACAGTCGCCGCATTGCCGTGGTCGTAGATGAATACGGTGATATCGAAGGCGTAGTCACGCTGGAAGATATCCTGGAAGAGATCGTAGGCGAGCTGTCTAACGAAAAGGATGACACCAACCAGGATATTCATCCGCAGGAAGACGGCAGTTACTTCATTGACGGCAGCGCCTATGTGCGTGAGATCAACAAGGCCCTGAAGTGGCAACTGCCCACCGATGGCCCCAAGACGCTGAATGGCTTGATCACCGAGATCCTGGAGTCCATTCCCGATGCCAATGTGTGTCTTGAAGTGAATGGCTATCGCATGGAAACTCTGCAAATTTGCGACAACCTGGTGAAAACCGTGCGCGTCAGCAAAACGGCCAGGGCACGGGAAGTCCTCTGAAGGTAAGGGCCTGCCGGATCAACAGGCCTCGCCCTGTTCGCGACGGCGCACCAGCGCCCACACCGCCCGCTTTTCTTCGTTTGTCATACGTCCCCAGTGGCTGATTTCCATGCCACTGCGGTGACAGGCAACGCAAATATCGCCTTCGCCCAATGCGCACACACCAATACAGGGACTGGGTACCGGGCGAGTATCAATTTCATTGTTCATCAGTGTCCGGTCTCCAGATGTTCAGGTCTTGGTTTCATCGGTATCTCGGCATCAAAGCCCACATTCAAAAGCTCGGCCAGCACATAGGCCGTTAAGCCCCAAATAACTTCACCATCCCAATGCCAGGCCGGTACGTAGCGGGTTTGACCAGCAAACTCCAGCTTATCCATGCGCCGGTTTTCAGGCGCCAGCAAGAAGCTCAGCGGTACCCTCAGTATACGATCAATCTCGCCGGGGTTGGCTTTCAACGGCTGGTGCGCCGCTACCACTCCCACCCAAGGCATAACCTGTAGATGATGTTTGGATACAACCTGTCCAAGCGAGCCGATGATATCCACATCCCGGCTGTGCAGCCCTACTTCTTCATGCGCCTCACGCAACGCCGTCGCCAGCAGATCCGTATCCTCAGGATCACGTTTACCGCCCGGGAAAGAGATCTCACCGCTGTGTGTCGACAGGGTTGCGGCCCTTAAGGTAAGAATCACCTCAGGGTCATCAGAGTCAGTAATTGCCACCAATACCCCGGCCTCTCGACCACGGGTTCTCAGCCGCCAGGGACGATGATGGTGCAAACGTTTGCGTAATTGATCGAGCATGCAGGCAGGTAAGGATTCAAAAAGGGACAAACATAATACCTGTGTAACTGGACTGTCGCGACCCCGAACAACGTGCCACAATCGCATTTCAACTTGGCAGAGCAGCAACCAAAGGTCTGAGATGAAGTATTGCAGCCAGTGCAGCCACCCGGTCAGCGTGAAAGTTCCACCCGGCGATAACCGGGAACGCCATGTGTGTGATCACTGTGGCGCGATTCACTACCAGAACCCGAGAATTATTGCTGGCTGCCTGCCAGTTCATGGCGACCAGGTGCTCCTGTGCAAAAGAGCCATAGAGCCGCGTTACGGATTCTGGACTCTGCCCGCCGGGTTTATGGAAAACGGAGAATCCACCGAAGAAGCGGCACTGCGGGAAACCCGGGAGGAAGCCCAGGCAGAAGTCGTGCTGCGAAAGCTGTACACCCTCACCTCCATTTTGCATGTGAATCAGGTGCAGATGATCTATCTGGCCGACTTGCCTGAAGCCCGCTTCGGCATCAGTGAAGAAACACTGGAGACCCGCCTGTTCCGAGAAGATGAAATCCCCTGGGATCAACTGGCCTTTCCCACCATCAGCAATGCGTTACGCTACTACTTTGCCGATCGCGCAGGCACTAACCCGTCCTACCCTCTGCGCCATCTAGCCATTGAGCCGGGACAACATAAGGTCCTGCTGGAGACCTGATATCAGGCCTCCACGTGGCGAATCATACCTTTGATTTCCGTTAGATAGCGCCGGTAGTCCGGGCTATCGTGGCGACTGTAGTTCAGGTTGCGGAACAAGCCAGCCAACTTGACGAAATGGGTCCGCACTGCGTCTTTTTCCGTCATATTCGGCGGGTTGTCCAGACAGTCCACCAGCAAGCCAAACAGCTCCTGCTGACGGCTGATCGGCGTTGAGGCATCCACATCATCAAAGGCATCCTGCTGCAGGTAAACCTGATCCAGACACTGCGCTTTCTGCCATATCAGATAATCGCTCAGCGTAACCCCTTCTTCACCGGTAACCTGCATCATCTGCTGCACCTGCTCACCGTCACGGATGAGGCCCAGCATACGCTTCACCTGCGCCACCCACTGCGGCGAAAGTTCATCGCTGTACCAGTTTTCCAGCTGGTCCAGATAGCGCGACCAGGAGATCAATGGGTCCACCGCCGGATAGGCTCGCTTGTACGCACGCTCAGCACTCAGGCCCAGGAAGGTTTTCACGGTTCTCAGCGTTGACTGGGTAACCGGCTCCTCGAAGTTGCCCCCGGCAGGAGAGACAGTACCGATCAGAGTCAGGCTACCCTGCTCACGATCATTGGTTTCTACCAGCCCCGCACGCTCATAGAGGGCACGCACTGCGGAGTCCAGATATGCGGGGAAGGCCTCTTCACCCGGAATCTCCTCCAACCGACCGGAGGTTTCACGCATGGCTTGCGCCCAGCGCGAGGTCGAGTCGGCAATCAACAGTACGTTGTAGCCCATCTGACGATAGTACTCGCTGATGGTAATACCGGTGTAAATAGAGGCCTCACGTGCCGCTACCGGCATGGAAGAGGTGTTACAGATAATGACGGTGCGGTCCATCAGAGTACCGCCACGGGGGTCTGGCATATTGGGGAACTCAGTGATGGTTTCCACCACCTCACCGGCACGCTCACCACAAGCCACGATGACCACGATATCCACATTCGAATAGCGCGAGATCAGCCCCTGCAATACGGTTTTGCCGGCACCAAAAGGTCCAGGAATACACGCCGTTCCACCCAGGGCGACCGGGAAAAAGGTATCGATCAGACGAATACTGGTAAGCATCGGCTGCTGCGGGAAAAGACGCTGGTTGTAACCTTCGCGCAGCAGATCTCGATTCACCGGCACACGCACCGGCCAGCGCTGCTGCATACTGACTTCACGTTCTTCACCCGTATCCAGACGCAAGCGGACCACCGGTGTCGATACCGTAAAACTGCCTTCCTGTACCCAGGTCACTTCGGCCTCGCCACGCAGATTGAACGGCACCATGATCTTATGACTGAAGCGGCTTTCAGGCACCCGACCCAGCAGGTCCCCGGCTTTCACCCTGGTACCCACTTTCACACTGGGCTGAAATGACCACTTCTGCTGCTGATCGATACCGTCGACTTCCAGACCGCGTGGCAGGAAAAAACCATGCTGACCGGCAATCACTTCAAGCGGGTTCTGCAGACCATCATAGACCTGACCGAGCAAACCAGGCCCCAGAGACACCGAGAGCATCTGACCGGTTTGCTCGACACCGTCGCCGACCGATACACCGCGAGTGGTTTCAAACACCTGCACATCGGCTTCGCCATGACGGACACGCAAGACTTCGGCCTGCAGCTTTTCGGCCCGCTCACCATCGCGACGTTGCGGGCAGATCAATACCACTTCGTTCTTGGTAATAGGGAAAAATTCGCCCTCGTCATCCTTCAGCATGCGGATCCTGACGATGTCATCATGGACACCTACTACCCGTGCACTGGGGGTCTGGCTCATGTTCATCAACCTGCCTCTGTCACAGTGTCGACCGGCTCATCCTGCATTAGCCCTGACAGGGCTCGGTCGACCAGTTGCGAAAAATGGGTCTGGGCCGCATCCGCCTGCCACCGCAGCCGATACTCGGCCAGTGACCAGCGCAGCCGGTAGGCCACAATGGCCATCAAGGTAAAGGGGTGGCTTTGTTCCAGCAGGCGCAATTTGCGCCAAAGCCGTTCGAGAATCTGCTGTTCCAGTTCCAGGCATTGCCCATTCTTGAGCTGAGCGAGGGACTCGACCAGCCAGGGGTAACGTCGTCCCAAACCGAAGTCAGGCTGCTGCCAGTCCCGTTTGATAATCCAGGTTCTTGGGCCATAGCCCTGAAAGCTCGTACCTTCCGCCTGCCCCGCCAGGCGATAACGCTGAGCAGCTATCAGACTGCGCCACTCAAGATTCTCCTCAAGCACTCGGCGGAGCGGCTTATCTGGAATCGCTTCCAGCTCCTGCTGCCAATGCAACACCTCATCGCGATCGGAAAACCCTTCATCACCACTGCGTTCACGCTGAAAGAGTCGTAACGCACGGGCTATCAACACGCGGTCATCTTCACTCAGCATGCTCAGCCGCTGCTCCAGCTGAAGCACCGATATCGGCAGTTCTTTCAACTGATTCATGGACGGCGGCAAGGCCGGCAGGGCCGGAACCAGGGTGTAGTAGAGGGACACTAGCGAATCACCCCTTCCAGAATGGCACGGAAGCGTGGCTGCAAGTGACGCAGCAAGAGTTCAGCCAACGCCCTGTCGCTAAGATCAATCTCGGCATCTTCACCATTACAGCGAATGCGCACGCCGCGCCCGTCATGCACATCCAGGGTCACGCCTTCACGCAGCTGCAAATTCAACTGCTCCTGCACGAACTGGCTCAGTTTACCCTCGCGATAGGCATGTGGATTACGCCTCAGCTCTTCCAGCCCCACCACACCGGCAGGCAGCAGGAGCTCAACCTTGGGCATGCTGCAGATGCTGACATCCTGGCAGGCCTGAACAACGACCTCCTGGATAACCTCACGAATAAACGCGTCACTATCCAGCTGCTCGCTGATCTGCATGCGAACACGGTCCGAGAAGGTTCTCGCCAGCTGCTCACGCAGTTGCAGCTGCATGTCACGGGCTGCCATTTTCAGGGCATCCTCACCGGCGCGGCGCAAACGATCTGCATCTTCACGTGCCTTGCGGCGGAGCTGTTCAGCTTCCTGCTGTGCCTGTTCGACCAGCCAGTTGGCGCGGCGCTCGGCCTCTTCCACCAGCTCGGACGCCTTCTGCTGCCCCTGCTCAACGCCCTGCTCACGCAGTTGCTGAATCAGCTTTTCTACACCGGAAGCCGCCTGTTGTTGCTGCTCACTCATGGTGCCTCCTTACGCCGGAATACCGGCACTAATCACCAGAGCGAAGATAAAGGCGAATACGGCAAAGCCCTCTACGATCGCCGCAGGGGCCACCGACATACCAAAAATTTCCGGCTTGATTTTGGACACGTTGATCGCGCTGGCACAGCACTGCCCCTGACGGATCGCACTGAACATCAGCGCCAAACCGGCCAGAATCCCCACCGCGAACAAGCCCGGCGCATTATCGATGGTTACCGCTCGGTTTAATGAGAACATCACCACGATGCCGTAAATGGTCTGTGAAGACGGCATTGCAGCGATACCAACGTAGCGCCCATGCCCTGTTTCCGTTTCCAGCAGTGCGCCACAAGCCGCCTGCCCCGCCAGCGCACAGCCGATGATGCTGCCGATCGCGCCCAATGCCATGGGGCCGTAAAGCCCCGCCCATCCCAGTGCCAATATCAGGTTATCCAAGGGTCGACCTCCCGCTTGGTGAACGGTTGAAAAGCGTAGCCTTCATCAGCAAGGCTCCAGTTATAAAACTCGATCAGATTCAGGCGCAGGCCGTGGATCACGCCACTGACCACCGCCAATACAAAATTGAGCAGATGTCCCGCAAGCAAAATCAAAACTTCGAACAACAACCCTATGCCGGGCACAGCCGCTGCCACATCAGTTGCCAGCTGGTTAAAGGTAACCGCCAAAGACGCACTGGCCAGCCCAAGCGCAAACAGACGCAGATAACTGAGCACATCACCAAACATTTTGGAAATGCCGGTCAATGCCAAAAGCCCATCCACCAGACGCCAGGCCACAGAGGAAGCCCCCTCGATAGGCCGTGTGCTGGAGCACAGCAATATCATCAACAGCCCTAGCCCCATCAGGCCCCATTCCAGCCCCATTTGCTGTCGCAGCCAGGCACTCAAACCCGCCAGGATAATCAGTGTCCAGCCAACCGGGGCCAGAGCGTTCAGACGGTGACGCGAGCGCCAGGCGGTAATCAGGTTAGCCAGAATCAAATGACTTGCGCCCATCACGACCGAAATGCGCATCATGCTGTCGAAGTCATTCATATCCACCAGCTTGAGCGCAGCCAGTGGCTCCGGTGGCGCTGCACCAAAATAGCTGCCCACCATGACACCCCAGGCGGCGGAAAATAGTGCCAGCGTGGCGCCCAGTACGCGCAGGCGACAGCCGGTTTCACTGCGCCCCATCCGGTTCCAATAGAACATCAGCACCAGCCCCAACAGCAGGGCGTAACCGGCATCGGACAGAATCAGGGCAAAGAAGGCAGCAAAGGAGAAAAACACCACACGAGAAGGGTCCCAGGCACGGTAGCCCGGCATCTGATAAAAACGCACCACTTCTTCCCCGCCACCTAATTGGCGTGGGTTATCCAACAGGGTCGGCGGTAATTCATCATCCGCGACCTCTTCCAGCAGCAACACCAGCCCTTCGCTCTCGGCAAAGGCCTGCAGCTCATTACTGCGACTGAGCGGAATCCAGCCCTGAAGCGCGAAAATCTGCTCATCATCCAGAGTCTGGCGTGATACCTGCTCTCGCTCGGCCAGGTCTTCACTACCCGCCATGGAGCGCTGAAGCAGGTAGAGCCAGCGGGTATGGGCTTCACGCTCTGCAGCCAGAGTTTCAATCTGGATTTCCAGATCTTCCAACTCGCGCTTCAGCTGATCGAGCGGAACCGAACCGGTATGCGTGCGCGGCACCGGCATCTGGTTCGTTCTCGGTTCATCCTTGGCAATCACGGCCACATAGGCATGACGGTTGTCACGGTGCACCAGCGACCAGGGCAGTTCCGAGTCGTTTAATTCATGCAAACGGTAGTTGGGTACCAGATAGAACCAGAGACGGTAGCCCAACAGCCCATACTCGCCCGGGAGCTCGAAGTTACCCCAGGGCTCCAGATCACGAATGCGTTTACGCAGAAAATCGCGGTGCTCGCTCAGCTGCAGATTCTGGCGGCGATTTTTCAGTACCGCAGCGACAACATCCGGCAGATTGAAATGACGCTCTGCCGTCACCTGACGGCGCTTTTGCGGGCAACTCAGAAGATAGCGGATCGCCTGCTGTAGCTGATCCGGCGGCACCGCTTCCTCGCTTTGACTCTCGTTATCCAGATCCATTGGCCGATAGTCACGCAGGGGAATGATATGCATCAGGCCTAATGCCTGAAGTCGATCCAGTACCTGCTCCTTATCAGCCGTCAATCCAACCAGAGTGGCTTTCTGTAATGCCTGAATGCTCATGACATCGACATCCTTGCGCGCTTGTTCTTGGCGATTTTGGCTCTCACCACCCCGGCTCGTTCTGCATCGGAGAGAGCGATGCGAATTCGGCGGATATTGCGTTCGGCTTGAGGAATCAACACCTTATCGAACAGGTTCAAACGCTGAGTCGTTTTCTGCAGCCCCGCCTCCAGGCGTTCAAGCCGTGTGTGTCCATTTTGCAGCTGCAGCCGGAGCTCCATTACCTGCGCCAGATGATGCACCAGTACATCCACCCACTGCGGCAGCGCCAAACGGGAATATTCGGAACGATCGATATCCACCGCATCAATGATCGGCAACTCGATACCCACCAGATTCTCGGTCCGGCGTTGCACACCCTTAAATTTGACCAGATCACCTAGCGCAAGCGTAGTCCCCGCCAACATAGGCAGCTGCTCCTGCACGGCAGCATCAATGTCATCCACGCGTTGTTGCAGTTCTTGCTGAGCCTGCCGCGCCTTGAGACGAGCAGCCAGAATCTGCTTACGCTTCAGATCCAGTGCGGGCACGAACTGGCGAAAAGACTTGAGCCGTTGCTGTTCGTGATTAAGGGTGCTTTTGTTGAGCGCCAGCTTGCCCATCAGCGATCATCCTGCCTGAACCTGAGGGAAATACTTGTCCACAAGCTGCTG
This sequence comes from Marinobacterium sp., assembly GCA_048264005.1. Taxonomy (GTDB): domain Bacteria; phylum Pseudomonadota; class Gammaproteobacteria; order Pseudomonadales; family Balneatricaceae; genus Marinobacterium. Next base: position 20,218 of record JBLXDP010000007.1, on the reverse strand, counting down.
TTTCATCAACAGTTCTGCTGGCTGGAAACACTCCGCCAGTGTCTGCCAACATAGATCCAGCGCATCCTCCAGAGACAAGGACACACTGATGTCCATAAAACGATCACGGAAACGATCGCCAAACTGGAGCAAGCGCTCATCATATTCAGTCAGATCGAAGGACATCGCCTGTTTCTGCTGTGCATCACGGGCTTCTGCATAGAAGCGCACCATGGTGTTCATGATCTGGCCGTGATCTTCCCGCGTGACCTTGCCAATCACATGCTGCTTGAGACGGGAGAGAGAGCCAAAGGGATCCAGCACACCGTTGTGCAGATAAAACTGTCCCTCGGTGATATAGCCGGTGTTATCCGGCACCGGGTGGGTTACATCATCGCCCGGCATGGTTGTCACGGAGAGAATGGTGACCGAGCCTGCGCCCTTGTAGTCACAGGCTTTCTCGTATCGGCGCGCCAGCTGAGAGTACAGATCGCCGATATAACCTCGGTTAGACGGTACGTGCTCCATGGAGATACCGACCTCTTTCAGCGCATCCGCATAGGCCGTCATATCGGTGAGAAGCACCAGTACGCGCTTGCCTTCCTCTACCGCAAAGCGCTCGGCCACTGCCAGCGCCATATCCGGCACCAGCAAACCTTCCACTACCGGATCTGACCCCAGGTGAGCAAAGGTCACGGTACGTGCACTTACGCCGGCCTCTTCAAAGGCACGGCGGAAGAAGTGGTAGTCATCAAAGATCAGACCTATGCCGCCAAACACCACCACATCGGCATCCGCATTGGCACCGATCTGCGCCAGCAGGCGGTTGTAGGGTTCACCGGCAACAGAAAAAATGGGGATTTTCTGGCTCTCGACCAGGGAATTGAACACATCGATCATCGGCACATTGGTGCGGATCATGCGTGATGCCAGAATGCGGCGTACCGGGTTTACCGTAGGACCATCAATATCGATACGGGCCTCTTCACTCAACGCCGGGCCACCGTCGATAGGACGACCCGAGCCGGAAAAGGCACGGCCCAAAATATTAGGCGAGAAGGTCACCTGCATGGGATGACCGAGAAAGCGTACACCGGCCTTGGTGGACAGGCCCTTGGTGCCGGAAAATACCTGCAGTGACACACTGTCGTCATCCAGCTGAATGACCTGAGCGCTATAGGGCGGTTGATTCGGATCGAGGATATTTTCGATCAAGGCAAGATCGCCAAAACCGATCGCACTGACCTCGCCCTCAGAGGGCGCAGGAACATGTACCCTGACGATATCACCAACAATTTCGAGAATTCGTGAGTAACGCACCAACAGCTGTGTCACAGCGACCTCCCTTTGCTGCCAGCAAGCCTAGATGTCTGCCAGCTTGTAGACCTCGTAGGCGACTTCCTCGTAAGGATGCGCCTGCTTCAGTGTTGCCACCGCCTTGTGGATAAGTTCGTCGTGGCAGACCATTTCCACCTTCAGTTCGGCGAGCCGTTCCAGCTGATTATGTTGACCAATATGAGGATTGGCCCCTGCCAGTGGACGAAATTGACCTGTACCCAGCGTTTGCCAGCAGCACTGATCATATTCACCGATTTTGCCGACCCCGATATCAAACAGGGCCGCCTTGACGGGCTCCGCATCAGCTTCGGGCACGAAGAAACACAACTTGTACATGCCGTCTCCATTTTGCATCGCGTCAGAAACAACCATAGCCCTGTTAACCCAAGGGCAGCAAGCACATTTATACTTTGCAGGCAGTAAGTGACAGAAATATTGTCGCAGCGCACAAATAAAAGAGCCCGCACAAGGCGGGCAGAGGGAACAACAACAACGTTGAAAACGTTTGGCGTTTAAGCCTGAAAATCAGTGTAGACCCAAAACATCCTGCATGTCATACAAACCGCTGGTTATTCCTTCCAGCCAGCCTGCTGCACGCACCGCACCCTTGGCAAAGGTCATGCGGCTGGATGCCTTGTGGGTAATTTCAATACGCTCACCCTCAGTGGCAAACAATACCGTGTGATCACCAACTACATCACCAGCACGGATGGTTTCAAAACCGATCTGCTTGGCCGGGCGCGCGCCGGTAATACCTTCACGGCCGTAAACAGCACATTCTTTCAGATCACGACCCAGTGCATCGGCAACCACTTCACCCATACGCAGTGCGGTACCTGAAGGCGCATCCACCTTATGACGGTGATGTGCTTCAATCACTTCAATATCATAGCCGCTGTCATCACCAAGAGCCTTGGCCGCAATTTCCAGCAGCTTGAAGCAGAGGTTCACACCCACACTCATATTAGGCGCAAACACGATTGCGGTTTTCTCCGCAGCCTGCTTCAGCTCTTCTTTCTGACCATCGTTCAGGCCGGTAGTTCCGATCACGACTTTTTTACCGTGTTCGGCACAGAAAGCCACGTTCTGCATGGTGACTTCAGGCGCAGTGAAGTCGATCAGGAGATCAAAATCATCAACCACGGCTGCCAGGCTACCCGCCAAAGCAACACCCTGCTTGCCAACACCTGCCAGTTCACCGGCATCAGCGCCGATCAGGGAGCTGTCCGGCTCCACAATGGCTGCACTCAGCGTAACCGCATCATTCTGCTGCAACGCTTCAATAATGGTTTTGCCCATACGGCCGGCTGCGCCGGTCACCGCTACTCTGATCATGCTGCTTTCCTGTTTCCGTCTGCCCGCGCAGGCCCCTCAGGGCCTGCCTTCAGGTCATATCTTCAAAAAACTTCTTCACGGAGTCAAAGAAACCGTGCTTTTTCGGGCTATGCTTGCTGTTACCCTCCTCCGTAGTCTCAGCAAACTCACGCAGCAACTCTTTCTGACGGCTGTTCAGGTTAATCGGTGTTTCCACCGCCACCTTAACCATCAGATCACCAATACTGCCGCCACGCACAGGGGTCACACCCTTGCCACGTAAACGGAACAGCTTGCCGGTCTGAGTTTCCGCCGGGATCTTCAGCTTCACGCGACCATCCAGAGTCGGCACATCCAGTTCACCACCCAGCGCTGCATCAACAAAACTGATCGGCACTTCGCAGTAAAGGTGTTTGCCATCACGCTGGAAGATCGGGTGTTCACGCACATGGACCTGAACATACAGATCGCCCGCGGGGCCACCATGCGTTCCAGCTTCACCCTCACCCGCCAAACGGATGCGATCGCCCGTATCCACACCGGACGGAATTTTGACCTGCAGGGTCTTGGTTTTCTCGACACGGCCCTGGCCATGGCAATCATCACAGGGATCGGAGATCACCTTGCCTTCGCCACGACAGGTCGGGCAGGTCTGCTGCACTGAGAAGAAGCCCTGCTGCATACGTACCTGACCAACACCGCCACAGGTACCACAGGTCTTGGCACTGGTACCCGGCTTGGCACCGCTGCCGTCACAGGTTTCACAGCCGACCAGCGTCGGAATTTCCAGTGTTTTTTCGCAGCCACGAACCGCTTCTTCCAGGCTCAGTTCCAGGTTGTAACGCAGATCAGCGCCGCGCTGAACACTGGAACGACGACGGCCACCGCCGCCTCCACCACCGAAGATGTCGCCGAAGACATCACCAAAAATATCGGAGAAGTTACCTTCGAAGCCGCCGCCACCAAAGCCGCCGCCCTGGCCATCAACACCGGCATGACCGAACTGGTCATAGGCCGCTTTTTTCTGGGAATCAGACAAAACCTCGTAGGCTTCGCTGATCTCCTTGAATTTGTCTTCAGCCTCTTTGTTATCCGGATTGCGGTCCGGATGGTACTTCATCGCCAAACGGCGGTAGGCTTTTTTGATATCGCGATCGGATGCATCACGGGGTACATCCAAAAGTTCGTAGTAGTCCTGCTTTGACATGATCCGAATCTGACTCGTCAGGGTTTGGCTCACATGAGCCGGACATGACAACGCGGGCCGGGGCCCGCGCTGTCACACTGCAAAGATCGACAAACGCGAAGGCTTACTTCTTGTCGTCCTTCACTTCTTCGAACTCAGCGTCTACCACATCGTCCGCAGCATCCTTGGCACCGGCGTCAGCGCCAGCCGCTTCTTCAGCCTGAGCGGCTTCGGCGTACATTTTCTGCGCTACAGCAGACAGCGCTTCAGTCAGCACTTCAGTCTTGCTTTCGATCGCTTCCTTATCAGAACCTTTCAGCACTTCTTCCAGGTCCTTGATAGCGGCTTCGATCTTGCCTTTCTCTTCCTCGGTCGCCTTGTCACCCGCATCCTTCAGCGTTTTGTGCGCGGTGTGGATCATGGCATCACCCTGGTTACGGGCACCGGTCAGCTCTTCGAACTTCTTGTCTTCTTCAGCGTGCGCTTCAGCGTCGCGAACCATCTGTTCGATTTCGTCATCGTTCAGACCTGAAGAGGCCTTGATCACGATAGACTGCTCTTTACCGGTCGCCTTGTCCTTAGCAGACACGTTCAGGATACCGTTGGCGTCGATATCGAAGGTTACTTCGATCTGCGGCATGCCACGCGGCGCCGGTGGAATGTCAGCCAGGTCGAAACGCCCCAGAGACTTGTTCTGAGCCGCCTGCTTACGCTCACCCTGTACCACGTGAATTGTTACAGCGGTCTGGTTGTCATCAGCCGTTGAGAACACCTGCGATTTCTTGGTCGGGATAGTGGTGTTCTTCTCGATCAGCGGAGTCGCTACACCGCCCATGGTTTCGATACCCAGCGTCAGCGGGCTAACGTCCAGCAGCAGTACGTCTTTCACGTCACCAGACAGTACCGCACCCTGAATAGCTGCACCGATGGCAACGGCTTCGTCCGGGTTAACGTCCTTACGCGGCTCTTTACCGAAGAACTCAGCAACTTTCTGCTGTACCAGCGGCATTCGAGTCTGACCACCGACCAGGATCACTTCGTCGATTTCGGACACGGATACACCAGAGTCCTGGATCGCGATGCGGCACGGCTCGATAGAACGTACGACCAGCTCTTCAACCAGAGATTCCAGCTTGGCACGAGACAGCTTCACGTTCAGGTGCTTAGGACCGGTCGCATCAGCCGTGATGTACGGCAGGTTAACGTCGGTCGCCTGAGCGGAAGACAGCTCAACTTTTGCTTTCTCACCAGCTTCTTTCAGACGCTGCAGTGCCAACGGATCGTTGTGCAGGTCAATACCGCTTTCTTTCTTGAACTCGTCAGCCAGGTAGTTGATGACCGCCAGGTCAAAGTCCTCACCACCCAGGAAAGTGTCACCGTTGGTGGCCAGTACTTCAAACTGGTGCTCACCGTCTACATCAGCGATTTCGATGATGGAGATATCGAAGGTACCACCACCCAGGTCGTATACAGCAACGGTCTTGTCACCTTTGGACTTGTCCATGCCGTACGCCAGCGCAGCCGCTGTCGGCTCGTTGATGATACGCTTAACTTCCAGACCGGCGATCTTGCCTGCATCTTTGGTCGCCTGACGCTGAGAGTCGTTAAAGTAGGCCGGTACGGTGATGACCGCTTCGGTTACTTTCTCACCCAGGTAGTCCTCGGCAGTTTTCTTCATCTTTTTCAGCACTTCAGCAGAGATCTGCGGCGGTGCCATTTTCTGGCCCTTAACATCAACCCAGGCATCGCCATTGTCGGCAGCCGAGATTTTGTAAGGCACCATTTTGATGTCTTTCTGTACAACCTTGTCTTCGAAACGACGACCGATCAGTCGCTTGATCGCAAACAGAGTGTTGTTCGGGTTAGTAACCGCCTGGCGCTTGGCCGGCTGACCTACCAGTGTTTCGCCATCATCGGTATAAGCGATGATAGAAGGAGTGGTGCGGTCGCCTTCAGCGTTCTCGATTACTTTAGTCTTGTCACCGTCCAGGATAGCCACACAAGAGTTGGTAGTACCCAGGTCAATACCGATAATTTTGCCCATGTTCTGCTCCGATATTGCTGTCGCCCCTCGGGGCGAGAATTCTAGTCTTAAAAAATTGGTTGCTACTTATATGGGTGCGCGTTGCTGAAATTCAACGCCCCGATCAGCTTTTAGCGACCATCACCATCGCAGGGCGCATCAGGCGACCATTCAACAGATAGCCTTTTTGCACGACAGCGACGACTGTGTTCGGTGCCACGCCTTCAGCCGGCACCATAGACATCGCCTGATGGTGTTCCGGATTGAACGGCTGGCCTTCCGGGTTTACCTGTTCAACACTGAATTTTTCCATGCTGGACAGGAACAGACCCAGAGTCATCTCGACCCCTTCACGGATCGCTTTGGTTTGCTCATCTTCGCCCTGGCTTGCCTCAATGGCGCGCTCCAGGCTGTCGACAACGGGCAGCAGCTCGTTGGCGAACTTTTCCAAACCAAACTTGTGCGCCTTTTCTACATCCTGTTCGGCACGGCGACGGATGTTCTGAATTTCGGCCTGAGCACGTGGCTGCAATTCGGCCAATTCCTTTTTCAGCGCCTCAATTTCGGCACGGGACTCTTCCAGCTGCTGCAGCACATCCGCTTGAGCCTCATCGGCAGTCAGCACTTCAGCTGCCTCTACCTCAACCGCAGCATCCGCTGCGTCCTGGACTGTATCCATAGGTTCCTGGGTGTTCTGCTGCTCATTCGCCATCAGGTCTCTCCAACTGAAATCTCGGGTTTCACCTCGTTGCTCATCTATATGGGGCTGGTTTGGCCCGCTTCAAGCGCCGAGTCGAATATTTTTCCACCAAATATTGCAGCCTTTTGGAAAATGGCTTATACAGTAAATACTGTATAAATAACCACTGTATATAAACCCAATACTCAAGCCGCAGGTATTCACCATGCTGACGCAAATTACGATCCGCAACTTTGCGATTGTCGATGCTTTGGAAGTCGAACTGGATAGCGGTATGACCGTCATCAGCGGTGAAACCGGCGCAGGCAAGTCCATCATGCTGGATGCTCTGGGCCTGTGTCTGGGCAACCGGGCAGACAGCGACAGCCTGTACAAGGATGCGGACCGCGCCGAGCTCACTGCCAGTTTCGATATCCGCGAACTGGCGGCTGCCCAACTCTGGCTACAGGAACATGAACTGGAATGCGACCCGCGAGAATGCCTTATGCGTCGTGTAATCACGCGTGAAGGCCGCAGCCGCAGCTATATCAACGGGCGCCCCGTTCCTCTGACACTGATGCGTGAATTTGGCCAGTTTCTTGTGGACATCCACGGCCAGCACGAACACCAGCGTTTGCTGAAGAAAGACCATCACCGAGTGCTGCTGGATGCCTTCGGCGGCCAGGGTGAAGTCGCCGATCAGGTTCGCCGCCACTTCCACAAATGGCGCCGCCTGTACTCTGAGTTTCATGCGTTAACTGAAGTATCTGATGAGCGTAATGCACGTGTTCAACTACTCAGCTATCAGGTAGAAGAACTGGATCAGCTGGCCCTTATGCCGAGTGAACTGGAAGCATTGGAGCAGGAACAGCAACGGCTGGAAAATGCCGACAGCCTGCTGTCTAACGGTCACCGCCTGTTGCAGATCAGCAGTGAAGGTGACGACACCCACTGCCTGTCCATGCTGCATCATTGCCTGCAATTGCTGGGACAACTGGACACCCAGGACGAACGCCTGCGCCAGGCCGATGAAATGCTCAATAGCGCACTGATTCAGGTGGAAGAAGCCAGCCGTGAAGTACGTCATTTTGTGGACAGTGTAGAGCAGAACCCCGAACGCCAGCAGGAGGTGGAGGAACGTCTGAGCGCCATTTACGATGTGGCGCGCAAGCACCGTATCCTGCCGGAAGAATTGCCTGCATTTCATGAGGCTTTGCAGCAGGAACTCTCAGGCCTGACTCAAAGTGATGAAGCGCTGATTGAACTTGAAGCTGCTGTTATGTCCGCCCGCGATGACTACCTCAGCAGCGCAGCCGAACTCAGCCACGCACGTCAACAGGCCGCCGAAACCCTTGGCGCACGCGTTGATGAGCAACTGCATGCGCTCGGCATGCCGGCCGCACACTTCAGTGCCTGCCTGACTCCGTTTGATGAAGAACGCTATAACGCCAACGGCCTTGAAGAGGTTGAGTTCCTGGTCAGCACCAACGAGGGGCAACCCGCCCGCGCCTTGGCAAAAGTCGCCTCAGGTGGTGAGCTTTCACGTATCAGCCTGGCGATTCAGGTGATTACCGCTCAAAGCAGCAGCACGCCCACTCTGGTCTTTGACGAAGTGGATGTCGGCATTGGTGGCGGCATAGCAGAAGTTGTCGGCCGTATGCTACACGCACTGGGCAAACGTGTGCAGATTCTGTGCGTTACACATCAGCCACAGGTTGCTGCTCAGGGTGATCAGCATCTGTTCGTGAGCAAAAATGGTCAAACAACCGGGAAACACACCCGTGTCAGTCGCCTGAGTGAAAAGCAGCGAGTGGAAGAAGTGGCGCGTATGCTGGGCGGGGTCGATATTACTCGCACTACCCTGACACACGCGCAGGAGATGCTGTCGGCCTGATACCGACAGCCCATCTCAATACGACAGCGCCTTATTTGGAGCTGTCGTCCTCACAGCCGCCTTTGCAGACGCCGTAGAGGTACAAGGTACGGTCGGTGATGCTGAAGCCCAGTTCATCGGCCACTTTGTCCAGAATGCCTGACACCTTGGGCTCGGTGAATTCACGTACTCGGCCACACTTCACGCAAACCACGTGGTCGTGGTGCTCATCACGCGCCAACTCAAATACTGAATGACCACCGTCAAAATGATGACGTGATACCAGACCAGCGGCTTCAAACTGAGTCAATACACGGTAAACCGTTGCCAGACCCACATCCTCACCCTGCTCCATCAGCAGCTTGTAAATGTCCTCAGCACTGAAGTGGTCGCCTTCACCGGCGCGCTCCAGAATCTGATAAATTTTTACCCGCGGCAGTGTGACCTTCAATCCGGCCTTCCGCAGTTCCTGATTTTCCAGTGCCATATTAGGCCTCAATCACTATGCTGTTCGGGATTTGCAATGTTAGACTCCATTATCTTTGTTTAGGCTGAAAAACGGAAGTCATTGTCCGATGCAAAAGGTTTTTATCAGCGCCATCCTTGCAGTTCTCATTACTGGCTGCACGGAATTTCCCGGCGTGTACAAGATTGATATTCCTCAGGGAAATCTCGTCACTCAGGAAATGGTGGACCAGCTTCGCCCTGGGATGACCCCCTCTCAAGTACGCTACGTACTCGGTATGCCCCTGGTTAACGATAGCTTCAGCGAAAACCGTTGGGACTATGTTTACACCATTAAAAATGGTGATGGTGAACGCTACCGTGAACGCCTGACAGTCTTTTTCGAAGACGGCAAATTGTCCGGCCTGAGTGGCGACTTCAAGCCCAGCCCAGAACAGGCCCAGTAAAACTGACCAGTAATGCCTGAATCAGTTCTAAACTGTTTCAGGTATTTTTGTTGGCTTCAGCCTGCTCAGCTTCTTTCTGCGCCTTCATTTTTGCCGCACGCTTGGCGCGAACTTCTTTCGGGTCAGCGATCAACGGTCGGTAAAGCTCAACACGATCCCCTTCACGCAGCACTGTCGCGGCAGGGTCTTTAATCGCCTTACCAAAGATCCCCATGGGAATTGTTTCCGGGTCAATTTCAGGAAACTGCTCTGCAATACAGGAACGCACTACCGCCTGCCTGGCCGTTGAGCCCTCTTCAACCTGAAGCGCTATGATTTTCTGTTCATGCGGCAATGCGTATGCAACTTCAACCTTAATCATGCTCATCCTCAACCGTAGACCTCATCTGCGCGCGTTACAAAAGCATCCACCAGTGTAGTTGCGACCGAGCTGAATACCTTGGACATGGCCATACCGGTCAATTTGCCCTTGAATTCAAACTCCATCGTCAGCTCGACCTTACATGCTTCATCACTCAGGGGCGTAAAGACCCATATACCATGAAGTGAGGAGAACGGGCCTTCGACCAACGCAATATCCATCTGGCGAGGCCGATCCAGCTTATTACGCGTGGTAAAGCTGTACTTCAGCCCACCCTTGGCTAGAAACAGCGTCGCTTCCAGCACCTGATCGGACTCGGCGACTACCTGGGTCGCCGAGCACCAGGGTAGGAATCGCGGGTATTCACGCACATCGTTAACCAGGTCGAACATCTGCTCGGCCGTATGCAATACCAGTGCGCTGCGTTTAACCTGCGTCATACCTTTCCTATTAGGACTGAGCCTTATCCAGCCAGCTTATCGTACAAGTTGACCACAAAGATGATCATTACTGCGACAGGCGCGATAAAGCGAATCACAAACAACCACAGTGAGTAGACTTTGTTGCAACCAAGCGCCAGCTCATCACGTGTCATGTTACTGGTCAAAACCCAGCCCGCATACAACGCAATCAGCAACCCGCCCAGCGGCAGCATGATATTGGCCGTCAAGAAGTCGAGGAAGTCGAACACACCCATGCTGAAGATGGTAAAACCAGACCAGTGGTTGAACGACAGCAAGGATGCGATACCCATCAACCAGACCACAACGCCCAGCACGACCGCAGCCATAGGACGACGCATACCGAAGCGCTCAACAACCCAAGCGGTTGCGGGCTCCAGCAAAGAGATCGCGGATGTCCAGGCGGCAACGCCCACCAGAGTAAAGAACAGGAAGCCAAACACCTGACCACCCGGCATCTGGCCAAACGCCACAGGCAAAGTGATAAACAGAAGGCCTGGGCCAGCGCCCGGGTCCATCTGATTGGCAAATACGATCGGGAAAATACACAAGCCTGCAACCAGCGCGACCAGCGTATCCAGTACACCGATGGTGATCACGGTAGAGCCGATCGAGTCTTTCTTACCCATATAGGAACCGTAGGCCATGATCGCGCCCATGCCCAATGACAGGGTAAAGAAGGAATGCCCCAGTGCGATCAGAACCGCATCCCAGGTCAGCGCTTCTGGGTTGAAACTGAACAGGAAGGACCAACCCTCTGCAAAGCTGCCACTATTGACGGAGTAACCCAGCAGCACCAGCAACAACAGGAACAGGGCCGGCATCATGACCTTGGTCGCACGCTCAAGGCCTTTATTCACGCCCCCAGCGACCACGACCACAACCATCAGCACGAACACCGTATGCCACATCAGCATCTGGTCAGGGCTCGCCAACAGGTCAGTAAAGCGCTGACCTGCCTGGTCGCTGCCGATATCGACAAACTGACCGGTACCCATGCCCGCGATATAGTGCAGAACCCAACCAGCAACGACAGAGTAGAACGAGAAGATAATGTAGCCAGAAAGAACACCCAGCCAGCCGATCAGCCCCCAGCGTTTGCTACGACCGGCTTCAACCGCGGTTTCACGTACTGCATTGATAGGACTCTGCCGAGCACGACGCCCCACCAGAATTTCTGCCATCATGATCGGAATACCGACCAACAATATGCATAGCAGATAAACCAGAACAAAGGCGCCCCCGCCATTTTCACCGGTGATATACGGGAACTTCCAGATGTTACCCAGTCCGACAGCCGACCCTGTCGCGGCGAGGATGAAAATCCATCGGTTCGCCCAGGAGCCGTGAATAGACTGTTTAGATTCCATAGTGCTCTCAAGTCAAATTTTCGGAAACCAGCAATTGTTCATATTTAGGACAGCCGTTACAACCTTATTCGCGGATTTATGCCCCTGATCGGCCCATTTTCACAACTCGGGCCGCTTTTCTTGCATCTTGCCCCTCTATATAATCCGCCCATGGCAAAGAAAAAGAAGGCTCCAGGCGGAAACACCATCTGCCTGAACAAACGTGCTAAGCACGAATACATCATCGACACCCGCTTCGAGGCTGGCCTGTCCCTGCAGGGATGGGAAGTGAAAAGCTTGCGCGAAGGCCGCGGTCAGCTGGTGGACTCCTACGTCATTTTCAAAAACGATGAAGCTTGGCTGGTCGGTGCGCATATCACGCCACTGATCTCGGCATCAACGCACTACGTTACCGACCCGCGTCGTGACCGTAAGCTGCTGCTCAATCGTCGCGAACTCGACAAACTCATCGTCGCAGTGGAAGCCAAGGGATACACCTGTGTTGCACTGGCACTATACTGGAAGAATGGTATGGTGAAGTGTGAGATCGCACTGGTGAAAGGTAAGAAACTGCACGACAAACGCGCTGACGAAAAAGAAAAGGACTGGAATCGTCAGAAGCAGCGTGAGCTCTCTGTAGCCGCGCGATGAACTGAACCCCTTTCGTACTGTCCATAAAGTCGGTACAATTGCGCGTTCAAATCTGGGGGTGACTTGGCTTCGACGCTGATTACGAACCCTTAGGTGCATGCCGAGAACGTGATGATTCTCGTAAATCCCTCATCACACAGTTATAGTTGCAAACGACGATAACTACGCTCTAGCTGCTTAAGCCAGCTAGCGCCGCGCTCTAAGGTGTCTGTAACTCAGAGATTTTGCGGTGTCATTCGAGACAGAATCGCCCGGAAGCTTTGCTCTAAGCTGAACGGTTAAAACTAAAAGAGCTCGCCCATAACACCCTGGCTCTCGGGTCGTGACGGGTTAATTAAATAGAGATGCCTAAGCATGTAGATCTTGAGGCAGAGGATTGGCGGACGCGGGTTCGAAACCCGCCACCTCCACCATACACCTAACAAAATCAGTCACTTACAAGCGCTGATTTTGAAATTCCCACAACCGCTCCCACATCCCGGAAAATGGTGCTGCTCACCTCCGGGGCGGTTTTGGCTTCATTTTTCGTCTGCTTTTCCTTTTGGGTGTGAAGTTAATCGCCAGCTCATCCAGATTCAGATCGGCATCAATGGTGAAGTCGATCCCATCAAAACTCAGATCGATTTCCATATCGTTATCCGCTATTGGTTATCGGTGTGAAGTCTTACCGGATGGGTAACAGCGGCAACCAACAGCACACTATTAGTAGTCACTAACTCCTTTTGGAACTTTAGTGTAGACCTACCTATTACCTCTCTACCCAGTCTGAAAAGACTTACAGCTCCACAAGGGCAGTTCTACTGCTTACTGTCTCAATTTGTTACGATTCGATTGGTTAGCGCAAGGCGCAGGACTTACACCCATAATCTCAATGGTGCCAATGGAGAAACAGAGATGAAAAGGATATTCACCGTAACCATCACGCTTTGCACGCTTGCTATACCCGCTCATAAGGCAGTTGCTCAGGTTTACACTTGCACCGTTGGGGATCGAAAGGTGTACCAAAGCACGCCATGCAAAGCCGGAGACAAGCCGGTTGAGATGTATGTACCGCCTGCCCCGAAAAGTACTCAGCAACATGGCACAAATGACCATGTACAGGAATATTTACACCGGCGCAGTGTTGAGCAGCAACGCAAAAATAGTATTGTTGATCAGCGAGCACGTGAAGCTCGCAACAGTAGGTTACAGAAAGAACAAGCCGAAGCGGAAAAACATCGTATAGACCGGGCTATTTTCAACGATCAAATTGTAGTCGGAATGACTAAAGAGGATGTTCTGGACTCTTGGGGCAAGCCAACGAAAATAAACGATGGTATGAATGAACACGGCACATATTCCCAATGGGTATATCGAAAACGGAATAGTGTCGAGGCAGATTATGTTTATTTTCGAAACGGCAAGGTAACTGGGCAAAACTAATCGCCCAGTTTTTTAATACTGACTACTTCTGAAAGCGGCCAATAATAAAGATAACCAAGCCGATCCCGGCGACAGCATTACCATGTTCATAATCAGCCATTCCAGAAACGATCCCACCTAGTACCATCAAGGTACCTATTAGCTCTAACCACCTCATAAACTCGCCTCCTTGAGTGCTCTAAACGCATCCCCTAATCATTGCCACGGCTGGCACGTCATGACCACTCTTTCGCAATGACGCGACTACCTTAAGGAAACAGGCGTGATTCAACCGATCTGATAAATATATGCGCCTCTCTTGGCACCGCGTGGAGTGAAATTCAGGTAAATATCTACGTTCATATTCAGTTGCAATCCGGTAAATCCTTTCCGGTGTCATGATTCGCACCACCTGTGCTGTTTTGGCTTGCATCAATTTACTTTATCAGGTGTAACACATCCTGCAACAGCCACTCACCCCATTTTAGGGGGTCTCAAAACTCAATCGCCTAATGTGTCCGAAAACTCCCGCGCGCGTACTGCTCCGAAAACCAGCAGGTAAAGGCGGTACATAGGGAACACATAGCTTTTATTGATTGGATTGTTAATACTGATTTGTATTAGCCATGATAGCCACTCAGATCGGCTCAGGTGCGGTGCTGGTGCTGGCGCTGGATCTATTCATTTCTACTTTAGATACAAGGTTTATGCCAACCGGAATAAGTCAGGCTTCTTTAGTTGGTGGGTAGGGAGTCGCGCTGCTCATCTTTATGGCCCCATTGTGACCACAGAAAACCTTGCGGGTCACGGTGGGCGGGTGGTGATTGTTAGCAGTGGGCCTGAATGGAAAAGGCGGGGTTTTCATCATGTATCAAAGGCCAGCGTATCAGCGTATCACCCCTTAGGGGTGGGGTTGATACGATACGCCCGTATCAGGGTTGCGTATTAACTCGATACGCCCGCCATTACTGGCCTGTAGCTGTATCGTATCAGCAGCGTTTCAGCTTGATACGGAAGGACAGCGTATCAACTTGATACGGTTACTTATTGACCAGAAGTAAACCAAAAAACCACCTCAGCGGGTGGCTTAGTGGATGTTCAAATAGGCCGGTATTCCGGGGATGATCTCGTGCCTAGCTTTTCAACATATCCGGCTTTCTCCAGCTTGCTCGGGTACTGCCGGTGGGTGTCTTTTCCAGCAAAGGCCGGTTGCTCCTGCATCACTGAATACCAATCACCCTTCAAAACAGTGGGCGGGTTGCCCGGTTCATAACTCCCGCATTTCGCTAATTCGGCAATCTGTTTGTCTTGTAGCTCCTTCAGACAATGCAAAGCTATGCGTTCGTGCTCTGATAGCGTCTTACGATCTGGGGTATCTGCTATGGGGTCGCCTTGCAGATCCAGCACGGCAGACGTTAGCCGTTCACCCTCGCTATCTATCCAGCCATCCGGCAGCGTCACCGACCTGAATTTAAAGACCATAGGATCAAAAAAATCATGGTCGCGCATCTTGGTGCAGCGTATCACCATTGGGGCGGTTTTCTCCTTGCCTGGCTCTAAGCCAATCTCAACATCCCATGCCGCTCTAAGCGCCGAAGATCCACGCGCCCGGCTCTGCTCACCGTGGCCAGTATGGTGAACCACCAGAACCGTGCATCCATGGCGGCGGCGCATCCTATCCACGGCATCCACAAAGATACCCATTTCCTTTTGGCTGTTCTCCTCAAGGCCAACAGCAGCACGCGCCAGCGTATCCACGACAATTAAGGCCGGTTGTTGTGGCATGGCTGCTATTTCATCAGATAGCCGTTGCAACTGGTCAGCCTCACCCCATGCCACGCTTTTGCGGGTAGGGTAGATGTCCGGCTGTACCCCAGCTTCCAAACTCCATGCCATGATGCGGCGCTGCAAACCGCCGAAGCCTTCACCATTGCAGTACACGACCGGGCCTTGTTTGACCTTGCGCCCGTACCAATCGCGCCCGGTGGCGATACAGCAGGCCATGCTAACCGCTATGAATGACTTGCCACCGTTTGAAGGCCCGAAAAGCATCATGGTTTCCCTATGCTCAACAATGCCTTTAATCGCCCACTCAGCAGGCGGCGGCGGTGTGAACACCTCAGCCGGGGTAATCAACAACGGCTGTCTTACCGGCTTCAATTCTTGCTGCAACAGTATCAGGGCGGCATCGCGGCCTTCTTGGTTGGCGTAGTCGTTCCAGTCCATCCCCACGACCGGCGGCGCGATATGAGGCAATCCGGTAGCCTCAGCCGCTTTAATACCTGCATCATCGTTATCTGCCGCCACCTTGCTCACCTGATCGGGGAATTGAGCGGCCACGACCGGCAAATTACCTGCATCAAACGCCACAACAGCAAGTTGCCCGGTCACTTCATGCACGGTGGCGGCGGTAGCGTAACCCTCTGCAATCCATCCGGGTGAATCACTCGCCCCAATGGAAAAGGACGCGCCTTTCTTCTGCCCGCCCATGATGAACCGCTTGCCTCCTTGCTGGTCGATCCGTTGCATATTCACCAGTTGGCCATCATGGTGCAGCGGTATCAGTAAATCACCGGGGCGGCACGTTGTAACCTCCTGCCATTCTCCGGCCTGTCGATTCCACAACCGGGCTTTATGCGCTTGTGCTGCTACTCTCAGGCCATGCGATTGCACCCCTTTGGTGATTAGGTACGGGTGATCTTTGGCCACTGTAGCAGCGTCCCATGCTGCTTGAGCAGCATCAGCAGCGGCTTGCCTGCCATGCTCTGCTTCAGCTTCCAGAACAGCACGTTTCGCATCAGCGGCGACTTTCAATTCGCTGGCGCGGGCGTTGTATTGCTCGATGCTCTCAGCCGTTGCCGTGCGAATATTCCCGGCCTCCTTATCGGCCTGCCAATCGTGCCAAACAAGGTCGCGGGGGTTCCATGTATGCCCGCCTTCTTTGAAGCTATGAAGACGAACAACCGGCGTTATCACCCCATCACGGCATTGCTTAAACTCAGCGTAGTAGCCTTGTTTCTGGTCGCGCTGGCCGTTGCTGTTTGGTAGATAGTGCGGCGCTCCATCCAGTATTAAGGGATCTTCAATATTGGCCCCAATGGACAGGGCAGCCGCTTGCAGACTGTCGAAGTATTCCATCAGGATCTGCTCAGGGCTGGTAAACCGGCTGGCAACATAATCAGCAAACAAGCCCGCAACCTGATCTGCCGAAAAATCGCCATAACTGCCGGTTGATTCAACGGGCTGGCCGTCACTGGTATTCCAGAAGGTTGAAGGCAATGCGGTCATCGAATCACCCCCCAATGGATAGCGGTGACGACAAGCACGGTCGCGGCTTCGATAGGCAAGCCGGTCAGTGCTACAATGACCATCTGCTTTGCGGTGGTGGCCCGTGTGGTGCGGGTCGCTGCTCCCTTACTCATACTTGCCCCCTCGCTCAGCTTCCCATGCCTCAACATCAGACACGCGCCAGCGAGTACAGCCCGGGGACAACTTCACCGGCTTAGGGAATCGGCTTTTCTCAGCCCAGCGCCACGGCGTTGAACGGGCAACACCATAGCGGGCAGCAACTTGTTTATCAGTCAGGTAGGTGGTCGCTTCCATCATGCTTACCCCGTAGCAATTAGTGATAGGGACAGCATGACCGGGCGGGATGCGCTTAAAAATATCAGGCTTTTGGCGCAGGTATCACGATGGTGATTAGTCGCTGTTTTTGTGCTGCATCATTAGGTTAAATTCAGCCTGATCTCGCTCCTCTTCTGCCACCTCAGCACGGCCCAGCTTGAGCAACCGGCGAACGGTGGTTTCTGAAATATCGAATCGCTGAACCGCACTCAATATGCGCTGGCGCTCAGTTGGCCCGTTGTCGGCATCATCAACAAACATGGCGACTTCCCATGGCAGCACGGCAACCGGGCGGCGATTCAAGGCCTTTAGGCCCAGCTCCAGCGCCAGCGCTTCGGCCTGATTCTCTACCGGCTTGAGCGCAGCGACTTCAAAGGCATCAGCAAGATAGTCAGCCAGTACCGGCGGCAGTGGCTCCCGGCGGCGCAGATAGTCAGCAGCAAGGCGCAGCGCCTCCCCTCCGGTTTTAGCATCAGTATGGGCACCTTGTACGGCTTCAAAGGCTCCCACATCGAACGGAAACAGATCCTTCATGCTTGCGCCTCCCTGATCGGCACAACCTCACCGGCTGGCGCTGGTTCATTCAAAAACCTGGCCCAGTCGCTCATCATGCGGGTACGTTGTGGTAACAGCTCATCACGGGCATAGGCGGCGCGGGTGCTGTCACTGTTCACATGGGCAAGCGCCAGCTCTGAAACCTCATCAGGGTACGCCGTGCGGCTCCTAGCCCAGTCTTTGAAGCACGACCGGAAACCGTGGGGGGTGGCGTCCACTTCCATACGCTTGCACACGGCGCTAATGCTCATATCAGACAGCGCATTGCCACGGGGGGCAGTGAATAGCAGATTGCTCCCTGCCATGCGCGGCACCCGGCCCAGCAACTCAATAACCGCATCAGACAGCGGCACCCGGTGATCCTTGCGGGCCTTCATGCGCTCAGCCGGAACCGTCCAAACCTTTGCATTCAGGTCGATCTCATCCCATGTAGCAAAACGCACTTCACCAGAACGGGCAGCGGTCAGAATGATGAACTCCAAAGCACGGGCACCCATGCCTTCACGCTGGCGCAGATCCACCATAAAGCCGGGCACCTCCTCCCACGGCAGCGCCCTATGATGTTTCACCTTGCGGATCTTGGATGGAGTGGGCAATAGCTCGCTCAGATTGTCAGCCCAGCGAGCCGGATTCTCTCCGGTGCGGTGCTTGGATACCGTGGCCCAGCTCAACACCGATTCAAGGCGCTGGCGTACACGGGTGGCGGTTTCCGTTTTGGTCTTCCAGATCGGCTCCAGAACCTTGAGGACGTGGGGCAGCTCGATAGCATCAACCGGCAGATCACCGATAACCGGGAAAGCATGGCGCTCTAATGAGTTAATCCAGTCTTGGCGGTGCTTGGCGTTGCTGTACTCATCCTTACGGGCAGCATGGCAGCGGGTGGCGGCTTCCTTGAATGTCAGCCCTTTGGCTTGAGCGGCCCGGATCGCATCCCTAAGCGCTTTTTTCTCGGCCACCGGATCAACACCCGTGGCAATCTGATCTTTCATTTCGCGGGCCTTCTGGCGAGCGCCAGCAAGGGTTACATCAGGAAAGCCACCTAAGCCTATGTCCCGGCGCTTGTTACCGATAAGGGTACGCAACACCCACGACCGGCCACCGGCTTGCGATACCAGCAGTTGCAGCCCAGCAACACCACCAACCGGATACCGGCCCGGCTCAGTCAATCGGCGTACCTCAGTGGCGCTCAATTCCTTTGCTTTTCTTGGCATTTCGAATCCCTGTTTCTCTACCGAATTGAACGGCAGCAAGTCACCGGCACCAGCAGCCACGACCGCTCCCACATCTACTCCCACAAAAAAGAGTATCATTGGGCGCTATTCGTTGCTACAACATGCGACAGGATTCAGGCTGAATACAGCCTAAACCATTGAATACAAAGGACTAAAAATAATTGATTGCGACAGACTGAAACAGCCCAGAGGGGGACGCCACCTCCACCAAATTGCAAAAGTTAAAAGCCTGTTTTTACAGGCTTTTTTCGTTTCTGGGCATCACCCCTTCCCCGAAGCTTCGAAAAAGTGTCGAAACGACTGCAGCAATACCTACCAAGAAAGACTAATTACCGGTCATTTCGTTAATCCGCTTCTGAACCAGATCAAACGTAATCTTGACCGGCCTGTCAGTCTCTCGGCGGCCTTGGCCATTAGTAGACGCAAACCGATTACTTTGGTCCATTCTGAGCCGCTTCTCAGTATGAGATCGACGGTCAATGACAGAAGCCCTTCTCTCAGTACCCTGGTACTGCCTAAACATGAATCCTTTCCACCACTCCTCAGCAAGCAGCAGCGAAGCCAGAAAAGGACTCTGGGCTTCTCCCTCTTCATCCACCCAGTAATACACAATGCGCCCATCTACCAGATCTTTAACCAGGTACATACGCACTCCTATCTTTTTATTTATCAGGCACTTAAGCCAATAATGCAAATAGCGCTTTAAATGACACTTATGACAATATATCAAAAGAAACAGGCATTAACCAGTTCGATTGAGATCTTGACCTGCTCCCCACTTTCTAATCCAGTAAGCTCTTAGTAATGTTCATCACAGAGAAGGAAGATGAACATGAAGAAGCGATTCACTGAAGAACAGATCATTCCGATCCTGAAAGAAGCGGAAGCAGGCCTGCCAGTCAAAGAGCTGTGTCGGAAGTACAGCATCTCCGATGCCACGTTTTATACATGGCGTAAAAAGTACGGTGGCATGGAGGTCTCGGAGGCCCGCCGGCTGAAGGCGCTAGAAGATGAGAATGCTCGACTGAAGAAGCTTCTGGCGGAGTCGATGCTCGATGCCGAGGCCTTGAAGGCGGCGCTGAACCGAAAGTATTAACCGTCGGGAACAAGCGCGAGGCCGTGCGCACGATGCGATCTGAGACCGCAATATCGGAACGCAGGGCCTGTTCACTCGTCGGGTTATGCCGCGCCACACAGCGCTATGAGCCTTGCTGCTCCGTCGAGAATGATGCGCTAGCCGAACGGATCCGGGAGCTCGCGTTGGAGCGACGCCGATTTGGC